>NZ_BAABAS010000006.1:0-1088856 GCF_039537545.1 Actinomadura meridiana | reverse complement strand
GACCAGACCCGCTTCCGCGTCCCTGGCTTCGGGGCAACCCTTCTAACTTACCCGATTCGCCGCTGTTGTCAAGAGGATCCGGGAAGATCTTTTTGACGGACGGAAGCGAACCAGGTCCCCACACCAACACCCGGCAGGCCGCGAAAACCTACCAAAGATCAGCTCGTGGGGGGCGCCCTGCGGGTCGGCCGCCTTACGGCGTCCTGCACTCCGGCTGGGCTTGCCTTTCCAGATTACCCCGGCTCGGAGCAAGCTGCGAACCGGTTTTCCTCTGTTGGCTTCACCCCTGGGCCGTCCGCCTTCCGGCGTCCCGCATCCCTCGGGGCAGGCAAAAGATTAGGCAGACCCGGACGGCCCGTCAAATCGGCGCGTCCACTCCCCGGTTTCGACGTGGATACCGCCTGGTCACGGACGGTTCAGGCGGACGGCGTCAGTGGCGTATCAGCGTGATGTCAGCGCTGATGCGGGCGATGTCGGGGCCGTGTCAGCGCGGTCCGCGACGGTTGTGGATGTCAGAACGAAGACATGCGAAAGGCGAATCGATGGATGACGTGATTCGCGCCGAGGGGCTGCGTAAACACTTCGGGGACACCAAGGCCCTGGACGGTGTCGACATCTCGGTGCGACGAGGGACGGTTCTCGGGGTGCTGGGCCCAAACGGCGCCGGTAAGACCACGGCCGTCCGGGTGCTGGCGACGCTGCTCAAGCCGGACGCCGGGCGCGCGGAGGTCTGCGGCTACGACGTCGTGAAGGACGCGGTCCGGGTGCGGGCGATGATCGGGCTGACCGGGCAGTACGCCTCGGTCGACGAGGAGTTGACCGGCACCGAGAACCTGGTGATGATCGCCCGGCTGCTGGACTTCGGCAGGCGCGACGCGAAGGCCCGAGCGCGGGAGCTGCTGGACCGGTTCCGGCTCACCGACGCGGGGTCGCGGGCCGTCAAGACGTACTCGGGTGGGATGCGGCGGCGGCTCGACCTGGCGGCCAGCCTCATCAACAGTCCCGACATCATCTACCTCGACGAGCCGACGACGGGGCTGGACCCGCGGGCCCGTAACGAGGTGTGGGACACAGTCCGCGGTGTCGTCGCCGAGGGGGCGACGGTGCTGCTGACCACGCAGTATCTGGACGAGGCCGACGCGCTCGCCGACCGTATCGCGGTGTTCGACCACGGCCAGGTGATCGCGGAGGGCACGTCCGACGATCTGAAGGGCCGGATCGGCAGCCAGACCCTCGCGGTGCGGGCGTCGGAGTCGTTCCGTACCGCGCAGCTCGCCTCGATCGTCGCGGAGCTGACCGGGGAGCAGCCCGAGGTGCTGGAGTCGAGCGGGCTGGTCACCGCGCCGGTGCGCGATCCGCAGCTCTTGTCGGCGCTGGTGCGGCGCCTGGACGACGCGTCCATCGTCGCGGCGGAGCTGGCGCTGCGGCTGCCGAGCCTGGACGAGGTGTTCCTCACACTGACGGGTCACCTCGCCGAAGAGTCCACCACCGAACTCGTCCCGGAAGGGAGCGTGGCATGACCGCGATCACCGTTGGCACTCGCCGGTCGGCGGAGCCGCCGCCCGCGCGCATCAGCCCGCAGCGAACGCTGCGTCATGGCCTGACGTTGGCTTGGCGCAACATCTCGCAGTTGAAACACTCTCCGGAGAAGCTGCTGGACACCACGCTGATGCCGATCGTGTTCCTGTTGCTGTTCCTGTACGTGTTCGGCGGGGCGGTGGCGGGCGACACCAAGTCGTACTTGCAGCAGTTGTTGCCGGGGCTGATCGCGCAGATGGCGATGTTCGCCACGATGGGTCTCGGGACGGCGTTGAACGAGGACATCCACAAGGGTGTGTTCGACCGGTTCCGCAGCCTTCCGATCGCCCGTTCCGCGCCGCTGATCGGGTCGGTTCTCGGGGACACGGCCAGGTTCGTCACGGTCATGGCCGTTCTGGTCGGGTTCGGATCCGCGCTGGGGTTCCGATTCCATACCGATCCGCTGTCGGTGTTGGCCGGGTTCGCTCTCGCGTACGTGTTCTACCTGGCGGTGTGCTGGATCTCCGTTCTGGTGGGTCTCGTGGCGCCTTCGCCGGACACCGTCCAGGGGCTGGCGTTCATCTGGGTGATGCCGTTGACGTTCGGCAGCAGCATCCTCGTGCCGGACACGTCCACGATGCCGGGCTGGTTGGAGGCGTGGACGAAGGTCAACCCGGTGACGCATCTGGCGGAGTCGCTGCGCGCGCTGATGGTCGGCGGAGATGTCGGGAACCACGTCTGGTACACGCTCGCGTGGGCGGCGGGGATCGTGGTCGTCACGTTCCCGCTGGCGATGCGGATGTACTCGCGGAGGGCCTGAGGTTCGCCGCGACGGGAGGCGCGTCGGCCTGGAGGTCCGGGCCGACGCGCCCCGTCGGCTGTTCAGCGGGAGGCCGGTTCCGGCCATGAGGTGTGGGTCAGGCAGGCGAGGTGGAGTGGACGAGGTCGACTCCCGCCGCGAAGAAGTCCTTCCGGGTGACGCGGAGGCCGCGGTCGTAGGCGGCGGTGAAGGCGTCGTGCCCGAGGGCGTCGGTTCCGGCGGCGACGGCCCGGCGGACGTCGTAGCAGCCCTCGCCGCGGTATCCGCGCAGGTTGTGTGCGGTGCCGAGCAGTTCGGCGGAGCGGACGGGGGCGCCGCGCGCGGCGGCGAAGGCGGCGAGGCCCTCGGCGAGGGTGGCGAGGCACTGGTTGCCCATCAGGGCGTCGTCCTTGAGGTCGGTGAACGCGCGGACGTGCCAGGCGAGGGCCGCGTCCAGGTCGCCGTCCTCCTCGGCCAGGGAGCCGAGGCGGCCGTGGGTGCAACGGACGACCTGCGCGAAGTCGGGACGGTGCTGGCGTGGCTCGATCCATTTGTGGGCGCGGTCGGCGTGCTGGAGGGCGGCCTCGCGGTCGCCCTCCAGCAGGGCCAGCTCGCACAGCAGGAGCGAGGCCCTGGCGGCTTCGACGAATTCGCCGATGCGGTCCATCTGCGTCATGGCGAGCGTGGCTTCGTCCCGTGCCCGTGTGGCGTCGCCAAGCAGCGAGTGGGCCTGCGCGAGCGCGATGAGGATCCCCGCGCCCTGTTCGGGGCTGACGCCGCCGGTCGCGTAGCCGTAGGCCTCCTCGCCGTACCGGACGGCTTCGGCGTGCTCGCCGCGGGCGATGGCGACCTGCATCATCCCGGCGAGTCCGAGGATCATCCCGAAGCGGTCGCCGAGTTCGCGGAAACGCCGGTATCCCTCGGCGGTCTCGACGGCGGGCTCGTCGATTCGTCCGACGTTCAGGCCGAGGTGGCCGAGGAGGACGTGGGAGATCGCGCGGACCCACGGGTCGGGGTGGTCGTCAAGGACGCGCAGGCGCCGCCGGATCTCCTCGTCGTCCCCGCTGAACATGCTGGACGCCGGTTCCATGAGGGCGAGGATGGGGTGCGCGGGCCGTCCGGGGGTGACCCGCGCGACGACGTCGAAGAGCTCGCTCATCGCCACCGGCTCCGGCCCGATGTCGCCGGTCATCTGCGTGATGAGGCCCGCCGAGACGACGCACAGGGCGTACTGCTCCTCCAGGCCGGGCGGGACGGCGTCGCCGACCATGTCGCGGATGCCGACGGCCCAGTGGCCGGCCTCGATCTCCAGGTCGCGCAGGACCCAGAACCACACGAGCGACGCCGCGAGCCGCAGCCCCATCTCACGGTCGCCGGTGTCGATGATGTGCCGGAACGCGACTGTGACGTTGCCGCGTTCGTCGGCGAGCCGTTCGGCCCAGCGGAGTTGGTCGGAGCGGCGCAGCTCGGGTTCGGCGCGTTCGGCGAGGTCGACCAGGTGGGCGACCAACGCGGAACGGACTCGTCCGGCCTCGCCGGAATCCTCCAGCCGCTCCCCCGCGTAGACGCGGACTGTTTCGAGCAGCCGGTAGCGGACGTCGTTGTCGCCGTCCGCCATCACCAGCGACTTGTCGATCAGCGCGGCGATCACGTCGATGACGTCGTGGGGTTCGGGCGCGCCGGGTGCTTCGAGGGAGCACACGTGGATGGCGGCGTCGGGCGCGGCGCCGCCCGCGAACACCGACAGGCGGCGCAGGACGGTGCGTTCGACGTCGTCGAGCAGGTCCCAGCTCCAGTCGACGACGGCGCGCAGGGTGCGGTGTCTGGGCAGCGCGGTGCGGCTGCCGCCGGTGAGGAGGCGGAACCGGTCGCCGAGGCGCGCCGCGATCTGGCCGGTGGTGAGGGAGCGCAGCCGGGCGGCGGCCAGTTCGATGGCGAGCGGGATGCCGTCGAGGGCGCGGCAGATCGCGACGGTGTCGGCGACGGTGTCGGCGTCGATGGCGAAGCCGGGGCGGACGGCGGCGGCCCGGTCGGCGAAGAGCCGGATCGAGGCGTAGCCGAGCGCGCCCGCGGGGTCGGTGACGTCGTCGTCCGGCAGCGGGAGGGACGGCACCGGGCACAGCGACTCGCCGGTGATGCCGAGGGGTTCGCGGCTGGTGACGAGGATCCGCACGCCCGGCGCCTGTTCGAGGACGTGCCCGGCGAGCCGCGCGGCCGCGTCGAGGACGTGTTCGCAGTTGTCGAGGACGACGACCATCCGCTTTCCGGCGAGGAAGTCGCTGAGCCGGTCGAGGGGCCGGGAGACCACGAGGGCCTCGGTGGCGCGGACGGAGTCGGGCACGCGCAGCGCGGCGAGCACGGCCTGCACGACGTCGCCCTGGTCGCTGACGGGGGCGAGCGGCACGAACCAGACGCCGTCCGGCATCTCGTCGACGAGCGCGGCGGCGCTCTCTCCGGCGAGGCGCGTCTTGCCCGCGCCGCCGGGGCCCATGAGGGTGACGAGCCTGGTCTCGCGCAGGAGTTTGCCGACGCGGCGGGACTCCTCCTCCCGTCCGACGAAGCTGGTGAGCTGGGCGGTCAGGTTGGTGCGCGGGGGCGCGGGGACGTCCGGTGGCTGCGGCTGCGGGAGAAGCGGGGGCTGCGGGAGGAGCGGCGGCTCGGCGGCCGGGGCGTCGCGGCGCAGGATCTCCAGGTGGACGGCGGACAGTTCGGGCGACGGGTCGACGCCGAGCCGGTCGGCGAGGGCGCGGCGGGTCTCGTCGAAGACCTCCAGGGCCTCGGCCTGCCGTCCGGCGGCGTAGAGGGCGCGCATGAGGTGGCCGCGGAGCCGTTCGCGAAGCGGGTTAGCTGCGGCGAGGGGTTCGAGTTCGGCGACCGGGGGGCCGGGCAGCCCGGCGGCGAGTTCGGCGTCGACGCGGTCCTCGACGGCGGCGAGTCGCAGCTCGTCGAGCCGGGCGATCGTCCCGATGGCGAACTCGGCGTCGCCGACGTCGGTGAGGGCGGGGCCGCGCCACAGGCTGAGCGCGGCCCGGAGCCGGTCCGCGCGGTGGGCGGGGTCGCTCTCGCCTCGGGCGGCGACGACGCCGCGTTCGAAGGCGACCGCGTCGACCTGCGCGGGGTCGATGCCGAGCCGGTAGCCGGCGGGGCCGTGCTCGACGAGGTCGCGTCCGGCGACGCCGCGCAGCCGCGAGACGAGCGCCTGGAGCGCGTTCCCGCCGCCCGCGGGCGGGTCGCCGTCCCACAGGTCGTCCAGCAGCCGCTCGGCCGACACCGGTCGGCCCGCCTCGATGGCGAGCCGGACCAGCAGGGCGCGCAGCCGCGGGCCGCTGACCGCCACGGGCCGGGCGGCCTCGTCCCGCACGTGCAGCGGGCCCAGGATGCCGATTCGCACAGATCCCCTTTCCGGGTGCCATTGTCGCCGATGAATGGACCGCGCGGGCCGGGTGGGCGGCCCTGATCACCCCGTGGCGCGGTGACTCGTCCCAATCGTCACGTTCTTTACGTTTGCCCCAGAGGCGATGGGTACGGCGCTCCCATGGAGCTGTCATTCCTCAAGACGCTGTACCAACGGCCGGGGCCGTTCGCCTCGGTGTACGCCGATCTCACCCGGACGACTGAGGACGCGCTCAAGGCCGTGGAGCTACGGTGGCGGGCGCTGCGCGCGGACCTGGAGGCGCGGGACGCCCCGAAGGCCACGATCCGCGCGATCGAGCAGACCATCGACGAGGAGACCATGGCGCGCCGCTCCGAAGGGCTGGTGATCTTCGCGGCGGACGGCGAGGTGGTGTACGTCGACCGGCTCCCCGGCCCGCCCCGCACCGCCCGCGCGACCGTGGCCCCGCTCCCAGATGTCCTGCCCTACCTGGCCGAACGCGGCGAGCGTTTCCCGCACCTCGTGGCCGTCGTCGATCGCCGCGGGGGCGAGATCGACTACGTCACCGCCGAGGGCGGGCACCGGCACATCGACGTCCAGGGGGACGAGGACTATCCGATCCGCAAGACGAAGGCGGGCGACTGGAACCAGTCAAGGTTCCAGCGCTCGTCGGAGAACGTGTGGAAGACGAACGCCAAGAAGGTCGCCCACGAGATCGACCGTGCCGCCGACCGTTGCGGCGCCGAGGCCATCGTGATCGCCGGTGACACCCGCGTCCGAACGGCCGTGCTGGACGAGGTGTCGGACAACGTCCTGGAGCACACCGTCGAGACCGACAAGAACACCACCGTCAACGATCCCGACCTGGGCGCCGAACTCCGTCGCATCCTGCGCCTCAAAACCGCCGAGCGGGTGATGACGGTCGCCGAACGCTTCGAACGGGAACTCGCCAACGGCCAGCGGGCCGTCTCCGGGATGGTGGCCACCACCGAGGCGGTCCGCCAGGGCCAGGTCGAGACGCTCCTGCTGGAGGACGCCCCCGACTCCGACGAGCGGCTGTGGGTCGGCCCCGAGCCCGGCCAGATCGCCATGACGCCGGACGAGCTGCGCGACGAGTTCGGCGTGACGTCCCCGCAGCGTGCCCCGGCGGGCGCCGCGCTGGTCAGGGCGGCGGCCGCGACCGACGGCGAACTGGTCGTCCTGCCACCCGAGGCGGACCTCCAGGTGGGCGCCGTCCTTCGCTACACGGCCTGAGAGGGAATGGCCGTCACTTACGGGCGACCCCGCCCAGCCAGGCGTCGCGAATGGCGTCCGGCAGGTTGCCGGGCGCCTCCTGCCCCCATTCCTGGACGAACACGAGCCCCGGTTCGACGAGCGGCATGCCGTCGAAGAGGCGGGTGATGTCCGCGACAGTGCGCATGAAGAGGGAAGCGTTGCTGTTCTCGTATATCTGCTCGTTCTCGCGCACGACCTGCGGCATCCGCCGCAAAGCCCCTTCGTGGCTCACATGGGAGAGCACCAGATAGCCGCCCTGTGGGAGCGCGTCATAGAGCCGCCGGACAAGGCCCCACGGGTCGTCGGCGTCACTGACGAAATGCAGAAGGGCGACCAGGAGCACGGCGAACGGTTCGTCGACGTCGATGAGGCGCCGCGTCGTGGGATGACCGAGGACGCCGTCCACGTCGCGGACGTCGCCCTCGACGATGTCGACCAGCTCACGGTCGACCATCAGGGCCCGCGCGTGCGCGCAGACCAGCGGGTCGTTGTCGACGTACACGACCCTCGCGTCCGGGTGCACCGCTCCCGGTCGGGACCGTAGTTGTCCTTCCCGCCTAAGAAGTAATCGTAGATGCGCGCGACGTTCGGGACCGTGACATCGAGCCCGGGGGCATCGGCTGACTCGTCCTGCACAACGGCGTCCTTTCTCCGTGATCCGCCCGACACTACGACAACGGCGGAGTCAGGACACGGGTCCCCAGAACGACGAAGAAGGGGCGTGCCCACACGGGCACGCCCCTTCCACCAGATCCGTGGAGCTATGGGGATTCGAACCCCAGACCTCCTCCATGCCATGGAGGCGCGCTACCAACTGCGCCATAGCCCCTCGGTCGGAGTAAAGCTTAGTGCACGCTGGGAGCGGTCAGAGCCAACCGAGGCTCTCGCGGACCTCCTCGGGCGCGTAGCCGCGCGCCCCCCCGTCCCCGATCCACACGATCCCGTCGGCCTCCGCGACCGGACCGATCCCGTGCTCCTGCGGCATCCGCGGCTGGATCGCCAACCGCACCTCCATCCCCGGCTCGTACCTGCGCAACTCGTCGATGAGGTCGGCCACCGTGACCTCGCGCGCCCCCCTGCGGTGTCTTCCCATACCAGGCATGAAATCATTTCCCGGCCCCGGTAATGGGCCGTCCCCCGCAAGAAAGCGCCCGACGGCGCCCACCCATCGCCGAACAGGGGCCCGAAATCGGCGACAAATAACGAAGCCGGGGACCGCGCACGAGTTCGTCAGTCGAACACCCGCACGAGGTCGTGAGCGGCGGGACGATCGCCGGGGCGGGCCGCCAGACACGCCGCGACGACCTGCCGCGTCGCGCTCGGAAGCCCGGCGAGGTCGGCGTCACCGGCACGAATGCGGGCCATCACCTCTTCCGGACCTCCCTCGCCGAAGGGGTTCGCGCCGAGTGAGGCATAGGCGAGGACCGTTCCCAGTGAGAACACGTCACTCGCGGATCCGACCCGCGCGCCGCTCGCCTGTTCTGGAGACATGTAGGCGGGTGTCCCGATAAGGACACCCGGGTCGGTGAGTCTCGTACCGTCCGCGAATCGCGCGATCCCGAAGTCGATGACGCGGGGTCCATCTTCGGCCATAAGGATGTTGGACGGTTTGAGGTCGCGGTGGACGAGTCCACAGTCGTGAATGGCGGCCAGCCCCTCTGCCAGACCCGATCCCAGAAGGCGTACTCGTCCCTCGGAAAGTGGCCCGTGATCGGTGATAGTCCGTTCCAGGGAAGGGCCTTTGATGTAGGCGGACGCGACCCAGGGCGCGGCGGCGCCCGGATCGGCGTCGACGACCTGCGCGGTGTGGAATCCGCCGACCCGTCGCGCCGCATCCACCTCGCGGGCGAACCGCTCCCGGAACCCGGGCCGCCGGGCCATCTCCGGCCGGACGACCTTCACCGCGACCGGCCGTCCGCCGCCGGTGCGGCCAAGGTAGACCCGTCCCATCGCGCCCTCACCGAGCCACCCCGCCAACCGGAACGGCCCGATCCGGGCAGGGTCTTCGGCCCCGAGCGGCCCCACGGACTCGGTCTCGTCCACGGGCGCCGGGACGGGCGCGGTGTGGGTGACATTGTTGTCGCCGAACACGACGGGACCGTGGACATTGCCGCCGATGTTCAACTGGCGCTTCTCCGGCACGGCGTCTTCTTTCATTCGCCGACTCCGTTCGCGCGTCGCTGTTCCTGCTTGGAAGGCGGCTTGGCCCCGGCGGCCCGCGTGCAGGCCGACATGCCGCCGGAATCGTAGAAGTCCCAGGTGGTGACGCAGGCGAAGAACGGGTTGACGGAGTCGGGCCCGATCCCGTTGGAACGCAGCCGCTCGGCCGCCTGAACACGCGCGCGGCTCATGGTCACAGTGCAGGTCACCCGGTGCGGCCCCGGCTCGTCGCACCCGTACCAGATCGGGTCGAACCCGCGCCCCCCGGCGCGGGCGATCGGGTCGGGATCGGGGCCGCTGAGCTTCGCCGTAAGCGTGATCTTCTGCCCCTCCACCAACTTGAACTCGCAGCCACGCGCAGGAGGGTCGTCCTTCTTCCGTTCGGGAGGACACTGCACCGGAGCGCCGGTGACGGACACCTTCCATCCGGTGGCCAACTCCACCGCGAACGGCCATTCGCGACCTCCCGCAGGCTGCTGGGCGGTGAGGCGTGCACAGGTATCCCTGGCGGCGGCGTCCTTGCGACTGGTGCTGGTGATGCAGACGGTCTTCTCCTTGTCGGCGCGAACCGTGCAGGACGCCGCCGCGCCGCCCTGCTCGCAGCCGTAGTAGAGGAAGCGCACCCCGTCCGGCAACGGCCCGTCGGGCTCGACAGTGACGGGCCCACGCTCGCCCTTCTTCGGTTTGATCACGGTGGTGCAGTCCGTCTTACCGACGCCCCGCACACACCGCCCCTCGGGCTCACCCGGCATCTGAACACTGATGATCCCGCTCTCCACCCGAATATGGACCGGCACCGTATCCGCCCCCGCGGCTCGAAAACCCCAGGCCACACCACCGGCCGCCAACCCGAGCAACCCGCCACCCAACACGACTTTCCCGGTAAGCCCAAGCCCCGTATACCCACCGAGCCCACCAGATCCGCCGGGCCCACCAGATCCGTCCGGGCTGCCATGCCCACCTGACCCCCCATGGCCACCCGACCCGCCATGACTGCCTGACCCGCCATGGCCGCCCGAGCCGTCCAGGCCCCCCTGCCCGGAACCGACCGATTCGCTTCCCCCAGTGCCCGGCGCACCACCCGGACCGGAGGCGACCTGGCCGGGGCCGATCTGGGACCCGGTCTGCTCGGCGACGGACGCTCGGCCATGTTCGCCGAGGGCACGCCAGAGCAAGGCGGCCGCCGCGAACCCGGCCGCGCCCGCCGCGAGACGGCCGGTGAGAAGGTCCCGGACGGCCAGTTCCTGGGTGAAGTAGGCCAGCCCACGCCGGTCGCCCGACCCTTCGGCCGCGTCCTTCCCCCGGTTGAGGATGCGTCCCCACGCGGCCATCCGCAGCGCCAGCGCGGCACGCGGGGCAGCGCCGCGGGCCAGCGCGACGCCCTCCCGCGCGTGGCCGGTCGCCGCCAGCGCGTCAACCAGTCCGGCGACGAGTCCGCTGTGCGCGGCGACATCGGCGGGCACCCGGTCGGCGGCGGACAGCCAGGCACGAAACCGTCCGGCAAGCTCCGCCGTCTCCGCCGGGCCGGGACGCAACGCGTCGACGAACGGCGCCATGTCCGGGGCCAGACAATGCCCGGACTCGGTCGGCACCAACACCCCGAGGGCGGCGAGCCGCAGACGCGCAGCGGCGCCATCGGGCACCAGCGCCGCGAGCGCCCGGCCGTCGACCCCACCGTCTCCCGCGAGCACGAGCACCGCGACCACGTACCGCTCCACAGGATCAAGACCCGCCACGACCAGCGGAAGCAGCGACTCCAGCTCGGCCGGTCTGGGCAGTTCCTTGTCGGGACGATCGGCGACAGCGGCCGCGCGGGCCAGCGGCAACGGCGCACCCCGGCTCGCCTGCCAGAGCGCGTCGGCGGTGGTCACCTCACGCGCGTACAACGGACGCCGCAGCTTCTCCTCCAGGAGCGCGAAGGCGTCGTCCCGACCGAACCCCTCAAGGCGGAACGCGTGCCCTTCACTCCGGGAGGCCCGCTCCCGCGCGGTGTAGAGCACCGTCGCGGCGGCAGCGGTGTCCAGCACCCGTTCGAGTTCGTCTTCCGGGACGTCCAGATCGTCCACCAGAAGACAGACCCCGACCCTGCCCAACAGCCGCCGCAATTCACCCTGCCCCGGGCGGTATCCGGGCGCGTCGTAACAGGACTCGAACACCTCTTGGAGGACGTCCCCGGCGTCGAGCCCAGTCGCGGGCACGTACACCACTTTGCGTCCCTGGGCGGACAGACGGTGCGCGGCCTCCCTCAGCAGGGTGCTCTTGCCGATCCCCGGGTCACCATGGACCTGCACCGCCCCACCACGCGGCACCATCTCGGCCAGCACGTCTAGCTGCCGATCCCGTCCGACGACACTGTGTGGCCGCCGGGGCAGCAGCGTCGCGTCCTCGCGAAGCCGTGGCCGTGGCCGACGCTCGCCCGGCCCCATCATGGTGAAGGCCACATGACCACCGGTGACGGTGATGTTCCGATCACCCATGACCACCGGTCCGTGCACATCCCCGTGAACGTCGGCGCGTAATCCGGACTCGCTCATGATCGCCTCATCTCGCCAGCACGGAGAGCTGGTCGATCTGGATCCACCCGTCGGAGCCCACTCCCCAGAACCCGCAGAAGACGGTGACAGAAGTGCGGTCGCCGGGATTGAAGGGCTGGACGACTTCCTGGTACCTGCCAGCAGGACTCGGACCGATGTGCTGCTCAACCGGCGGCCATTGGCCCGGGAGACGGACGCCGAAGAAGACGGTGTTCACATCGGCGCCGTTTCCGTGCCCCGACGTCCGGACGAATCCGCGCAGGACGTAGTCGCGGTTCGGATCCACCGGAATGGTCTGGAGAATCGCGTTCCAGTTCTGGCTCCCGGTGCGGATCCAGGCATTGTTGACCCCGCTCCTGGCGAGACCGTTCCTGACGTCGACGCCCTTGGCGTCGGGCCCTTCGGTGAACCATGGGGCGCCGATGGCCCTCCCCCACTGCCACTCGAATCCACCGTCGAGGAGACCGTCGATCCGCAGGTCGAGCGTGGGGTCGCCCACGGTTCGGCCATCGCCGCGCCGCCGGAACCGAAGAGGCTCGCCCCCACAAGGGCGGCCAATGACACTAATCGACAGATGACCTTCATGACGCTCCCAGATCCCGCTGGACGATGGATTCCGATTCTCAGCGGCCCGGGTGCCGCCGCGCCTCCGGGCGACCTGGACGTCACAGTCGGGAAACCTTGGTTGCGTCCCGGCGCCGTCGTGGGTGCTGAATAGGACGGGACGGACGAAGGGCGGATCAGTTGGCGGCCGAAGCAGTGGCGGCGAGGCGTGTCCCGCCCCGGATGATCTCGGCCGCACTGGGCGCGGCCGCCGCGACCGCGATCGCCGTGTGGACGATGACGGTCTCCTGGTCGGTGGCCGCTCCGTCCTGGTGGCGGGAGGCCCCACCCCGACTGGCGGGCGCGGTGATGCTGGCAGCGGGCATAGCGGTCTGGATCCGCTTACCGTCGCCCCGGGTCGGCCAACTGATCGTCCTGGGCAGCGCCACCTACTACTTACAGTTCCTGCGCGCCACAGGGGGTCTACTGTTCACCATCGGATTCTGCCTGGCCTACGCGTGGACGGCGATCGCCGAACACGTACTCCTGGCATGGCCCTCGGGACGCCTCGACGACCCAATCACCCGGACCTTCGTCGTGGTGTCGTACGTGGTCGCGATCGGCACACAGGTGATCCGCTACCACGTTGACCACCCGCGTCCCCCGTGGGGCCCGCAGATCGGCTCCCCCGGCAGCCAATGGGGCACGATCGGCAGCGCCGCCGCCCTGGTCATCGGCCTGACAGCAGTCGCACTCGCCATACGCCGCAGACGGGCGAGCCCGGTGCGACTCCTCCCATCCGGCCCGGTCTGGGGCGGAATCGCGGTCGCCGCCCTGGTCAAGATCGCCGAAGCGGCCGTCAGCGTCTTCCACGCCCCGGACTCCGTCATCCTCGCCCTGGCCTGGCTGTTCACCGTAGTCGCCATCCTCATCGTGCCGATGATCATCGCGATCCGCGGCGTCCAACTCAGATTTGGTCACCGACGCGTAGTGGAACTACTGCTGTCACTCAGACACGACCTGGCCGTCCTGGCCGAACCGGCCACATTGCAACAAACCCTCAGCCGCACCCTGGGCGACCCCACCCTCACCGTCGCCTACCGCCTGTCCGACGGCGGATACGTAGGCATCGACGGACAACCGGCCGACCTGACGAACAGCCCAGGCCGTTCGGTCACCCTGGTACGCCGCCGCGGCGAGATCATCGCGGCGATCACCCATGACGTCGCCCTGGACGAACAACCCAAGGTGACCAACGCCGCAGTAGCCGCAGCGGGCCTAGCAATCGACAACGCCCACTTATACGCCCGCATGCAGGCCCACCTGGAACAGCTCCGCGACTCCCGCCTCCGCCTCGCGCAGACCGCCTTCGACGAACGTCAACGCATCCAACGCGATCTCCACGACGGAACCCAGGAAGGCTTCCTGACCGTCCTGATGCTGTTAGACCAGGTCCGGCGCACACTCACCGAAAATCATGACCCCTCAGCAGAGCCAGTAAGCCTCGCCCACACCGAGTTGACCGCAGCCCTACGCACCCTTCGCGAACTGACCCAGGGCATCTACCCGACCGTCCTGCACAAACACGGCCTGGCCACCGCCATCGCGACCATCGTCGACCAGGCGCCAATCCCCGTCGACTTCGAGATCACCCCGGAACGCTGGCCCGACCACATCGAGATGACCGCGTACTTCGTGGTCAGCGAAGCCCTGGCCAACGTCTACAAGCACTCAGCCGCCACCCACGCCCGCATCAACATCCACGCCGACGGAGACCGCCTCGTCACCACCGTCAGCGACGACGGGAACGGCATCGACCGTCCCACCACGGGCCTCGGACTGACCGGCCTACGCCACCGCGTCGACGCAGTAGGCGGCACCGTCACCCTCGAAAGCCTCCCAGGACGCGGAACGACGCTCCGCGTAGAGATCCCCCGCCACCACACCACGGAGCAGCCATGAAGGTCGTCATCGTCGAGAACCAGGGCCTCTACCTGGACCTCCTCACCGACGCACTACGCAGCCGCGGCATAGACGTCGTAGGCCGAGCCACCGAACCCGATTCAGCCCTGCGTGTCATAGACGAGACCGCCCCCGACCTAGCGGTCCTGGACATCCGCCTCACCGACACCGCCGACGACGAGGGACTCCGCCTGGCCGAACTGGCCCGCGCCCAATACCCCGACGTCGCCCTACTAGCGTTCTCGGCCTTCTTGGAACCCGCCTACGCCGAACGACTTCTCACCATCGAGGACGTCCCAAGAGCCATCGGCTACCTGGGCAAGGAACGACTGGGCAACCTGGACGAACTTGTAGAGGCGTGCCACCGCATCGTCCGAGGCGACGTCGTCATAGACCCCGAGATCATCAGCAAACTCATGGCCCGCCGCCGCACCGAAAACCCCCTGGACCGCCTGACCCCCACCGAACTAAGAGTCCTGGCCCTGATAGCCGAGGGCTACTCCAACCTGGGCATAGCCCAACGCCTGAACACCAAGATCAGCACCACCGAACACCACATCTCAACAATCGCGAACAAGCTGGGCACACCCCCAACCAACGACCCACGCCGCCCGCACCTGAACATCCGAGTCCTGGCAGCCCTGACCTACCTAAACGCAAACCGCACCTAACCCCCCAACCCAGAGCGGACCGCGAAGATCCAACGAACCCCAGCCAGAGGGGGCAAGGGGGCGACGCCCCACACCGAACTCGGCCCCAGGCCCACGAGCAAGCACGAACCCCAACCAGGCTCCACCACAAGGAGCAAGGGGGCGAAGCCCCACACCGAACTCGGCCCCAGCCGACGAGCAAAGCACGAACCCCAAACCGAAGCGGACGCATAAACACCAACAAGGCTCAACCACGGGGGGCAAGGGGCGAAGCCCCACACGAAGTCGGCCCCAGCCGACGAGCGAGTACGAACCTTGGCCAAAGCGGGCCAGGTGAAGGACGACGGACCTCAGCCACAGGGGGGCGTGGGGGGCGGAGCCCCTCACATCGGGGGTCCGGGGGTCGTCCCCCGGGTAGATGGGAAGACCCGGCCCGCGCTCTCCGCGGGCACACCTCCCCCAAGTGGAGCTATGGGGATTCGAACCCCAGACCTCCTCCATGCCATGGAGGCGCGCTACCAACTGCGCCATAGCCCCGCAGCCGCGTGGATTTGCGTCCCGCGGCGCGTGGTCAGTGTATAGGACGGGGTGGGTGGGGTTCGAATCGTTTGGTCAGGGGCCGGTGTCGGGGCGGTCGTCGCTGAGGACGGGTTCGGGGAGGGTCCCGGCGTTGTGTTCGGTGAGGCGCCAGCCGCCGTCCCGCATTTCGGTCAGGACGGACCAAGAGCAGTTGGACAGGCCGCCGAGGCGTTCCCAGGTTTCTTCGGGGAGGCGGAGGAGGTGGGAAATGCCGAGGCGGAGGGCGGCGCCATGGGACGCGACGACGAGTTGCCCGGTGGGCGGGAGGTCGTCCAGGGCGCGGTCCAGGGCGGCGCCGACGCGTTTGGCCACCTGGGCGCTGGTTTCGCCGCCGGGGGGCTGCCAGGCGGCGCGTTCGGCGGGGTAGCGTTCGCGGATTTCGCGGCCGGTGAGGCCTTCCCAGGCGCCGCCGCCGCGTTCGATGAGATCCCGGTCGTAGCCGACGGGGAGCCCGGTCAGGTCGGCGAGGGCCTGGGCGGTGTCGGCGGCGCGGCGGAGCGGGGACGCGAGGATGGCGGTGGGGTGGAGCCCGGCGAGCAGGCTGGCGGCCCGCCGGGCCTGTTCGTGGCCCGTTTCGTCGAGGGGGACGTCGGTCTGGCCCTGGTAGCGCTGTTCGAGGTTCCAGACGGTCTGGCCGTGCCGCCAGAGGATGAGCCGCCGTTTCCCGGGTTCGCGGGCGGCGCGGGCGTCACTCACTCGCGCTCCCGACGGCGCGGGCGCGCTCGTTCTGGTGGGCGGTGACGTGGTCCGGCAAGTCGATGAGGGGGCAGTCTTTCCAGAGCCGTTCGAGGGCGTAGAACATGCGGTCGTCCTCGTGCTGGATGTGCACGATGATGTCCGCGTAGTCCAGCAGGACCCAGCGGCCTTCGCGTTCGCCCTCGCGGCGGACGGGCTTGGCGGCCGCGTCCTCGCGGAGGCGTTTCTCGACTTCGTCGACGATGGCGCGGACCTGGCGGTCGCTGGGCGCGGAGCAGAGCACGAAGGCGTCGGTGATGACGAGCTGCTCGCTCACGTCGTAGGCAAGGATGTCGTCGGCCAGCTTGTCGCCCGCCGCCTCTGCGGCGATCCGGACGAGCTGCGCCGCCCTCTCGGATGCGGTCACGGTGCGCTCGCGATCCTCCCTGTAGGGGTCGTCTCCGCTACCACCATCTCACGTGTGACGGTCAACGCACCCACCCCTTTTGTCGCTGTTCGGCCGCGTTCTTCGCACGGCCCTGCCACCTCCAGGGTATGCGGCGGAGGCGGGTCGGGCGGGCCGCGCCCACGTGTCGCTAGCCGCGATAAAGGTCACGCTTGTTGATGTACTGGACGATGCCGTCCGGCACCAGGTACCAGATGGGTTCGCCGGAGTGGACGCGCTCGCGGCATTCGGTGGACGAGATCGACAGCGCGGGCACCTCCATGAGGGAGACCCGCCCGTTGGGCAGTCCGGGGTCGGCGAGCCGGTGGCCGGGGCGGGTGACGCCGACGAAGTGCGCGAGTTCGAACAGTTCGTCGGTGTCGTGCCAGGTCAGCATCTTCTCCAGGGCGTCGGCGCCGGTGATGAAGAACAGGTCGGTGTCGGGCCCCTGGACGCGGCGGATGTCGCGGAGGGTGTCGACGGTGTAGGTGGCGCCGGGACGGTCGACGTCGACGCGGCTGACGGAGAAGCGCGGGTTGGACGCGGTGGCGATCACGGCCATGAGGTAGCGGTCCTCGGCGGCGGCGACCTTGCGGTCCTCCTTGTGGGACGACAGGCCGGTGGGCACGAACACGACCTCGTCCAGGGAGAAGAAGTGCGCGACCTCGCTCGCGGCCACGAGGTGCCCGTGGTGGATCGGGTCGAACGTGCCGCCCATGATCCCCAGTCGCCGCTTTTGCGTCATACCGACGAGAATAGCCAGCGTCCGCGCGGCCCGGCACGGCCGGGGCCGGACGCCCGGGTTCAGCTCAGGCCGGGCAGTGGCGGGCCGCCGTCCTCCCAGGTCACGACGCGGACGGCCTTGCCGATCTCGACGCGCGGCACGGCTCCGCCTGGCAGCACGAACACCTCGGCGGTCAGCCCCAGCGACTCGTGCAGGTCGCGCACGAGCGCGTCCGTCGGGTTCCCGGTGAGGGCCTCGCAGGCGACGAGGAGCCGGGCGGACGGGCCGCGCCGGTCCACGACGAGCTGGTAGTGCGGCCGGACGAGCCCGGAGCCGAGCAGGACGCGCTCGACCTCGCTCGGGTACACGTTGACGCCCCGGACGACGAGCATGTCGTCGGCGCGTCCGAGGACCTTGCTCATCCGGACGAGCGTCCGCCCGCATGGGCATTCGCCACGGGCCAGGGCCGCGATGTCGCCCGTGCGGTAGCGCAGCAGCGGCAGCGCCTGTTTCGTCGGGGTGGTGAACACCAGTTCGCCGGGGATGCCGTCCGGGACGGGTTCGCCGCTGGCGGGGTCGACCGCCTCGACGATGAAGTGGTCCTCGTTGACGTGCAGGCCGTCCTGTTCGAGGCATTCGGTGGCGACGCCAGGGCCGATGATCTCGGACAGGCCGTAAATGTCCATCGCCTTGATCGGCAGCACGGCTTCGATCGCGGTACGCAGCTCTTCCGACCAGGGTTCGGCGCCGAACAGGCCCGCCTTGAGCGAGCTGAGGTCGGCGCCCGCCTCCGCGGCGGCTTCGCCGAGGCGCAGCGCGTAGGCGGGGGTGCAGGTCAGGATGTCGGCGTCGAGGTCGGTGAGCATCCGGATCTGCCTGCCGGTCATGCCGCCCGACATCGGCACGACGGTCGCGCCGAGCGCCACGGCGCCCTGGTGGATGCCGATCCCTCCGGTGAACAGGCCGTACCCGTAGGCGTTGTGGACGACGCTGCCCGGCGACGCCCCCGCGCACGACAGGGAACGCGCGCACATGGCCGCCCACAGGTCGAGGTCGGCGCGGGTGTAGGCGACGAGCGTGGGGCGTCCCCGCGTCCCGCTGGACCCGTGGACGGCGGCGACCTGGTCGCGCGGGACGTTCAGCAGCCCGAACGGGTAGTTGTCCCAGAGATCCTGCTTGGTGGTGAACGGGAGGTCCCGCAGCCCCGCGAGGGTGACGTCCGAGCCGCCGCCGACCCCGGCCTCCTTGAGGCGTCCGCCCTGCACGCCGTCCGCCGCGAGCAGCCGGTCGACGAGGCCCCACAGGCGGTGCCGTTGGAGGGCGGCGCGCTCGTCCAGGGACATCGCCTCGGCTCGCGGGTCGAACATGGGTCGCCTCCTCGGGGCACGGCCCGTGCCGCGGTCGGCGGGCCGGTCGGCGAAGTCGCGGGCGGGAACCTCGCGACAAGGTAGATCGTCGGAACTACCATGGCAGATATGACGGGGAACACACCGGATCGAGCACGGACGCGCTTCCCGGGGATCAGCTCCCGGGCCTACGAACACCCGGCTGACCGCTCGGCGCTGGTGGCGCTGCGCTCGCTGTCCGGGTTCGACGTCGTGCTGCGCAAGCTGTCGGGCCTGGTCAACGAGCGGTCGCTCCGGCTGATGTTCCTCGGCGGGACGGTGCGCGTCGGCGAGGACCAGTTCCGCAACATCTACGACATGGTCCGCGACGCCTCCTACGCCCTGGACATGCCCGAGGTCCCGGAGCTGTACGTCAAGCAGGACCCGACGCCCAACGCGATGGCGCTCGGCTCCGACCACCCGTTCATCGTCCTCAACACGGGCCTGATCGACCTGCTGGACGACGAGGAGCTGCGGTTCGTCGTCGGCCACGAGGTGGGGCACATCCTGTCCGGGCACGCGGTGTACCAGACGATGATGCAGATCCTGTTGCAGCTGGGGTCGCGCCTCGCGTGGCTGCCGCTTGGCAACATCGGCATCGCGGCGATCATCATCGGGTTGCGGGAGTGGTTCCGCAAGGCGGAGCTGTCGTCCGACCGGGCCGGGCTGCTCGTCGGGCAGGACCTCGACGCCGCCAAGCGCGTCAACATGAAGCTCGCGGGCGGCACGCGGCTCGGCGAGATGAGCAGCGAGGCGTTCCTGGCGCAGGCCCGCGAGTACGACGCGGCGGGCGACGTCCGCGACGGGCTGCTGAAGTTCCTGAACCTGCTCGGCCAGTCGCACCCGTACGCGGTGATCCGGTTCGCCGAGATCGACCAGTGGGCGCGCAGCGGCGAGTACGAGCGGATCCTGGCCGGTGACTACCCGCGCCGCGACGACGACGGCGACGCGTCCGTCAGCGACGAGATCAGGAACGCGGCCCGCTCCTACCGCGAGTCGTGGGAGCGGACGGCCGACCCGTTCGTCGGCAAGGTCCGCGACATGGCGGACGCTGCGGCGGGCGCGGCGGGCGGCCTGTTCGACAGGTTCACCCGGCGCGACAACGGCCCGACGACCGACCAGAACTGAACCCACCGGGTCGGACACCGGCGAAGCCGGGGCCGCCGCGACACGGACGCGGCGGCCCTTTCGCATTCAAACAACTCGCGCGTTCAGAACGGCCTTCGCGTTCAGAACGGGGCCGGGATGAGGAGTTCGACGTTGCGATCGGCCACTTCGCCGCGGCGTCCCATTGTGAGGGGGCGACCCCCCACATCCCCCGGAACAGCCCGGTTCTCTTCCCGTTCCTGCCAGTCGTTGCCCGCCAGTTCGCGCGACAGCGACGCCAGCCGGACGGTGTCGGTGAGGCGGCCGCCGTGGGAGGCGGGCCCGGCGGAGTCCAGGATCGTCGCGAAGATCGACAGGGTCCCGTCGCCGTTGTCGGCGAGTTCGACGACGCGGCTCTGCTGCGGGAAGTCGATGTGCGCGGCGGTGTTCACCTCCCAGAACCCTCCCCCGCCCTCGCGGGCGTGCGGGATCACGTGGTTGCGGTGCGTGTGGCCGTTCACCCACAGGACGACGTTCGGGTAGCGGAGCAGAAGGTCGCGCACCTCGTCGCCGAGGACGCGGTCACCGCCGAGCGCGTTGTCCAGCGAGCCCACGGGATGGTGGCTGAACAGGACGAACAGCCTGTCCTTGACCGAATGCCCGGTGACCGAGCCGTCTTCGGCGAGGTAGCGGCTGCTCCCGGCCTTCAGCTGCGCTTCCAGCCATGCGAACTGCTTCCGGTCGAGCGAGCCCTCCGAATAGCCGTGGGGGTTGACGGTGTCGAGGACGAGCCCGCGGACCACGCCCCGGTCGAAGCCGTAGTAGGCCGTCCCGTCCCGCAGGTTGTCCTTGGTGAAGCCGTGGCCGCGCAGGGACGCGGTCGTCGTGAAGTGTTCGGCGACGACCTCGCGGCGTGACAGCATCCGGCGGCGCGCGTCGGGCGTCACCCTGCGGAACAGGCCGCCCTCCTCGCGGGTGAGGCGCAGCAGTTCGATCATGTCGGCGTCGATCAGGACGCGGGCGAGGCGTTCGGCCTGCTCGTCGTCCGCCGGGACGCCGATCTTGAGTCGACCGGTGGCGAGCCCGGAGATGAGCGGGTTGACGGGCAGGTTGCCCTGGGCGAGCCCGTCGTGGTTGCCGAACACGGCGAACCACGGCGAGTCGAGCCCCGCCGCCAGGAACGGCCTGCGCGCGGCGTCGATCAGGCCCGGCACGCGCGGGAAGCCGTACCGGGACATCGGGATGTCGGTGTCGGAGCCGGCCGGCGGGCCGTCCGGATGCCAGAACGCGCGGTCGTAGGACGCCGCGTCCATGACGCCCTCGTACCGGTTCGGGTCGCCGGAGTCGGGCCGGATCCGGCCGCCGTCCAGCAGGTCGATGGCCCAGCGGACCTCGTTGTACTGGACGTTGTCGGCGGCGTCCCCGGTGTTGATCGTGAAGGCGAGCGGCAGCCCGGTCGCCGGGCCCCGCCCGACGTCGTTCATCGCCCGGACCATCGCGTCGGCGACCTGCGTCGAGAGGATCTCCTGCGGGCGGTAGGCGCCCTGGACGGGCAGGACGTCCAGAACGTCCTTGAAACGGTCGAGGAACTCGACGCGGGCCGGGGACTGGGCGTCCACGACGTGCACGTCGGTGAGGTGGCCGAAGGCGAGGACGCCCCGGCGGGTCGCGGCGCGGCGCGCGGACGCGGCGCCGCCGAGGTCGCGGCGCAGCACATGCGGCTCGCCCGGCCCGGTGATCACGGGCCGGTAGCCGCCGGTACCGGCGGCGCCGAGCACATAGGTCTCCGCGAGCGTGGTGCCGACGGCGGGGCCGCGCAGCGGGGGTGAGGCGGCGGCTGGACGGGTGGGGAACGCGGTTAATCCGGTGGAGGCGATGCCCGCGCCCAGGGCGGCGCCGCCCTTCAGGACGCGGCGGCGGGTGTATTCACGGGTCACAGTCGTGAATCACACCACGCCCCCGGGACGCCCATCAACGGCAAAATGTCGCAACGGTCGGTGCGTCAGCCGCGCACATGTCCGTCGCCGACGGCCACGTACTTGGTGGACGTCAACTCCGGAAGCCCCATCGGGCCGCGCGCGTGCAACTTCTGCGTGGAGATGCCGATCTCCGCGCCGAACCCGAACTCCTCGCCGTCGGTGAAGCGCGTCGAGGCGTTCACCATCACGGCGGCCGAGTCGACCAGCGCCACGAACCGTTTCGCGGCGGGCTGCGATGCCGTCACGATCGCCTCGGTGTGGCCGGACCCGTACGCGCGGATGTGGGTGACGGCGTCGTCCAGGGAGTCGACGACGCGGGCCGCGATGTCGAGCGACAGGTACTCGGCGTGCCAGTCGTCCTCGGTCGCCGCCACGACATCGTCGCCGTACGACCGGATCCGGTCATCGCCGTGCACCGTGACACCTGCATCGCGCAACGCCGCAAGCGCGCGCGGGACGAAGGCGTCGGCGACATCGGCGTGCACGAGGAACGTCTCGGCGGCGTTGCACACCGAGGGGCGCTGTGTCTTGGCGTTCAGGAGGATGTCGACGGCCATGTCCACGTCGGCGGCGGCGTCGACGTACACGGCGCAGTTGCCGACGCCCGTCTCGATCACCGGGACCGTCGACTCCTCCACCACCGAGTTGATCAGCGAGGCGCCGCCGCGCGGGATCAGCACGTCCACCAGGCCGCGCGCCCGCATCAGGTGCTTCACCGACTCGCGGGACGTGCCCGGGACGAGCTGCACCGCGTCAGAGGGGACCTCCGTCTCCGTCAGCGCGTCCTGCATCACGGCGACGAGCTTCGTGTTCGAGCCGTGCGCCGACGACGAGCCGCGCAGCAGCGCCGCGTTCCCGCTCTTCAGGCACAGCGCGGCGGCGTCGACGGTCACGTTCGGACGGCCCTCGTAGATGATCCCGACGACGCCGAGCGGCACCCGCACCTGCCGCAACTCCAGCCCGTTCGGCAGGACGTTCCCGCGCACCGTCTCCCCCACCGGATCGGGCAGCGCCGCGACCTTCCGGACGGCGTCGGCGATCGCCGCGATCCGCGACTCCGACAGGCTCAACCGGTCGATCATGTACTCGGACGTGCCACTTTCCCGGGCCCGCTCGACATCGCCCTTGTTCGCGTCGACGATCTCCGGGGCGGCGGAGGTCAGCGCGTCCGCGATCCGATGCAGCGCCGCGTCCTTGGCGGCGCGCGGCAGCGGGGCCAGCCCGGCCGCGGCCTCCTTCGCGCGCCGCGCCACCAGCAGGAAATCCTCGGCCTCGCTCATCACAGTCCCCCCTCCAGGACCACCAGGTGGTCGCGGTGGATTATCTCGCGTTCGTACTCGGGGCCCAGTTCGCGGGCCAGCCAGCGCGTGGATCGTCCCATCAGGTCGGGGATCTCGAAGGCGTCGTAGTTGACCAGGCCGCGCGCGACGACACCGCCACCGGGATCGCACAGGTCGACGGGATCACCCGCCGCGAATTCGCCGGACACTCCCGTCACCCCGGCGGGCAGCAACGACTTGTGATGCCGCACCACCGCGTCGACCGCGCCCGGGTCGAGCATGACGCGGCCCTGGCCGGTGGTGGCGTGGGCGAGCCACAGGTCCTCGGTCGACATGCGGCGGGACCGCGCGGGATGGAACAGCGTCCCGACCGGTTCGCCCGCCAGTGCCCGCGCGGCGGACGCGGCGTTCGTCAGCACGACGGGGATGCCCGCGATCCGGGCCGCCTCGACCTTGGTGACCATGCCCCCGGTGCCGACCCGTCCGGATCCGCCGAGTTCGACGTCCCGCAGGTCGTCGGGGCCGTGCACGTCCTCGATGCGGCGCGCGCCCGGTTTGCGCGGATCGCCGGTGTAGAGGGCGTCGACGTCGGAGAGCAGGACGAGCGCGTCCGCCCGGGTCAGGTGCGCGACGAGCGCGGCGAGCCGGTCGTTGTCGCCGAACCTGATCTCGTCGGTGGCGACGGTGTCGTTCTCGTTCACGATCGGCAGCACACCCAGGGCGAGGAGCTGCGCGAGCGTGCGCTGCGCGTTGCGGTGGTGCGAACGGCGCATCATGTCGTCGGCGGTCAGCAACACCTGCCCAACCGTCAGGCCGTACCGCGCGAACGACGCGGTGTACCGGGCGAACAGCATGCCCTGCCCGACGGACGCCGCCGCCTGCTGGGTCGCGAGGTCCCGTGGCCGCCGGGTCAGCCCCAGCGGACCGAGGCCCGCCGCGATCGCGCCGGACGACACGAACACGATCTCGGTGCCGTTCGCGCGGCGGGCGGCGAGGACGTCCACCAGCGCGTCGATGCGGTTCGCGTCGATCGTCCCCTCCGGGGTGGTCAGCGACGACGATCCCGCCTTCACCACGAGGCGACGGGCCTTCGCCATCGCCGCGCGGTCGCTCACGGCCGTCCGCCCAGACGGCGGTCGGTGCCGCGCGGGCCGGGGGCGCCCTCCCCCGCCGGGACCTCCGGCTCCCAGTCGAAGACGACCGAGTCGTCCATCGTGCCGATCATGACGGTGGCGCCCGCCTCGGCGCCCGCGTCGCCGAGTGCCTTCTCCACGCCGAGCCGCGCCAGCCGGTCGGCGAGGTAGCCGACGGCCTCCTCGTTGGCGAAGTCGGTCTGCCGCAGCCACCGGACGGGCTTCACTCCGGTGATCAGGTACGTGTTGTCGCCGAGGGCGCGGACCTCGAAGTCGGTGTCGCCGCCGACCGGCTCGGGCCGGATGACGATGCGGGTCGGCTCGGCGGGAGGCAACGACGCGCGGTACTCGCCGACCATCGCCGCCATCGCGAACGACAGCTCGCGCAGGCCCTCCCGCGTCGCCGCGGACACCTCGTACACCTTCAGGCCGCGCGCCTCGAACTCGGGCCTGACCATCTCGGCGAGGTCGCGGCCGTCCGGGACGTCGACCTTGTTCAGCACGACGATCCGCGGCCGGTCCGACAGCAGCCGGTCGCCCAGCACCCGGTCGTAGGCCCGCAGCTCCCGCTCGATGACCTCGAAGTCGCTGACCGGGTCGCGTCCCGGCTCCATCGTCGCGCAGTCCAGGACGTGCGCGAGCGTGGACGACCGTTCGATGTGGCGGAGGAAGTCCAGGCCGAGGCCGCGCCCCTCGCTGGCGCCCTCGATGAGCCCGGGGACGTCCGCGACCGTGAACGTCGTCTCGGCCGCCTCGACCACGCCGAGGTTCGGGACCAGCGTCGTGAACGGATAGTCGGCGATCTTCGGTTTGGCCGCCGACAGCGCGGCGATCAGCGACGACTTGCCCGCGCTGGGGAATCCGACGAGCGCGACGTCCGCGACGCTCTTCAGCTCCAGGACGACGTCCTGCGACTCGCCAGGCTCGCCGAGCAGCGCGAACCCGGGGGCCTTGCGCTTGGCGGTCGCGAGCGCCGCGTTGCCCAGCCCGCCACCGCCGCCGCGCGCGACCACGTACCGGGTGCCCTCACCGACCAGGTCGGCGACGACCTGGTCGCCCTCCATGACGACCGTGCCGTCCGGGACGGGCAGGATCACGTCGCCGCCGTCGGCGCCCGTCCGGTGCCCGCCCTGCCCCTGCCTGCCGTTGCCCGCCTTGCGATGCGGGCGGCGGTGGTACTCCAGAAGGCTCGCGGTGTTCCCGTCCACGACGAGGACGACGTCGCCGCCACGCCCGCCGTTCGCGCCGTCCGGGCCGCCGAGCGGCTTGAACTTCTCCCGGTGGATCGACGCGCACCCGTTGCCGCCGTTCCCGGCGGCGACATGCAGCACCACCCGGTCGACGAACTGCGCACCCGACCCCGCTCCAGCGGCCACGGTGATCTTCTCCTCGAATGAAATGGCGAAGGGGCGGACCGGAATCGGTCCGCCCCTTCAAAGCTTGTTTACCCAGGCGGGCTATTCCGCCGGAGGGACGATGCTGACGGCGTTGCGGCCGCGGTAACGGCGGAACTTCACCGAGCCCGGGACCAGCGCGAACAGCGTGTCGTCGCCGCCGCGTCCGACGCCGGGGCCGGGGTGGAAGTGGGTGCCGCGCTGCCGGACGATGATCTCCCCGGCCTTGACGACCTGGCCACCGAAGCGCTTCACGCCGAGGCGCTTGGCGTTGGAGTCACGACCGTTCCGGCTGGACGATGCGCCCTTCTTGTGTGCCATGTGATCGCTCTCCCTTACTTCCCGGCCTGAATACCGGTGATCTTGACCTCGGTGTACGGCTGGCGGTGACCCATCCGCCGCTTGTATCCGGTCTTGTTCCGGTAGTGCATGATGTTGATCTTCGGGCCCTTGACCGCACCGAGGATCTCGGCGGTCACCTCGTAACGCGCGAGGTCGGCCGAGCCGCTGACGACGTTCTCGCCGTCCACGACCAGCACGGCCGGGAACGTGACGGTCGAGCCGACCTCACCGGTCAGCTTGTCGACGGTCAGCACCTCATCGACGGCGACCTTCTCCTGCCTGCCGCCTGCGCGGACAATCGCGTACACCGCGGAAACCCTTCGTCATCGCGCGCTTCCGGACTGAACCGGCCCCGCGCGTGGCTGTACCAGCCCCCGGATGGGGGCCTACCTCCGGCACCGGGCCGAAAGCGGCACACCAGGAAGCCCTGGCGCTCTCTGCTTGACCTCACCGGATCGGCGAGGCGTGCACCGAACGCCCCGGAAGGGGTTCGCGGTGCGGGTTCGGGTGACGCGCCCTGCGACGCGCCGACGCCGGACACGTCAAGACGCGCCCAACCCCTGAATTGTACAGGCACCGGGCACCCCGGCAAATCGCGCGGGGCGCCGGTGGACGGGCGTTCGACGCCCGCCCACCGGGAGTGCTCAGTCCGCGTCGGCGTCCGAGGTCCGGGACGTGGCCGCGGCGCGGCGAACGCGGCGTCGCACGACCGGCTCCTCCTCGGCCACGCCACCGTTCGGCTCCACGCCGTTCGACTCGGGGATGACCGCCGCGGAGCCGTTGAGGTCGGCGCCGTTCGATTCGGCGTCGATGGGCATCGTGCCGTTGGCGGTGACCGGCATCGGGTCGGCGGAGTCCAGCGCGGCCGGGGAGGTGCCCACGGTCTCCGCCTCGGCCTCGGCCGCCTCGACCGCTGCCTGCGCCGGGGACTCGTCGCCGTCCAGCTCGGGCGGCGGACCCGCCGGACGCTTGGCCGGGCCCGACCTGCGGCGCCGGGCCCGCACCGGCTCGGCGGCGGGCTCGGGCCGCACCGGTTCCGCCTGTTCCGCGGGCTCCGACGGCGCCTCGGCGGCGACCGGCTCGGCGGGCTTGGGCTCGGCGGGCTCGCTGGTGCGGGTCTCGTGGTCGGCGAGCTTCTCCTCCACGGCCCGCTCGACCTCGCCCTTGCGCTTGCGGCGGCGGCCGCTCTCCTTGCCGGACGCCTTGTCGGGCTTGGGCTCGACCGGGGTCAGATGGACGTGGATGCCGCGTCCACCGCAGGACTCGCAGGTCTCCGAGAACGCCTCCACCAGGCCCTGGCCGACGCGCTTGCGGGTCATCTGGACCAGGCCCAGCGAGGTCACCTCGGCCACCTGGTGCTTGGTACGGTCCCTGGACAGGCACTCCACCAGACGGCGCAGCACCAGGTCACGGTTGCTTTCCAGCACCATGTCGATGAAGTCGATCACGACGATGCCGCCGATGTCGCGGAGCCGGAGCTGGCGGACGATCTCCTCTGCCGCCTCCAGGTTGTTGCGGGTGACCGTCTCCTCCAGGTTGCCGCCCTGCCCGGTGAACTTGCCGGTGTTGACGTCGATGACCGTCATGGCCTCGGTGCGGTCGATCACCAGCGAGCCGCCGGACGGCAGCCACACCTTGCGGTCGAGCGCCTTGGCGATCTGCTCGTCGATGCGGAACGCCGACAGCACGTCCTGCCCGGCCGTCCAGCGCTCGACGCGGTCGGCGAGGTGCGGGGCGACGTACTGGACGTAGTCGGAGACGGTGTCCCAGGCGTCGCCGCCGGACACGACCAGCTTGGTGAAGTCCTCGTTGAAGATGTCGCGGACGACCCGGATCGTCAGATCGGGCTCGCCGTAGAGCAGGGACGGCGCGGAGGCCGTCTTCACCTTCTTCTGGATGCTCTCCCACTGGGCCGACAGGCGCGACACGTCGCGGGCGAGCTCCTCCTCCGTGGCGCCCTCGGCGGCGGTCCGCACGATCACCCCGGCGTTCTCCGGCATGACCTTCTTCAGGATCGACTTGAGGCGGCTGCGCTCCTTGTCGGGGAGCTTGCGGCTGATGCCGGTCATCGAGCCGTCCGGCACGTACACCAGGTAGCGGCCGGGCAGCGAGACCTGGCTGGTCAGCCGGGCGCCCTTGTGGCCGAGCGGGTCCTTGGTGACCTGGACGAGCACCGACTGGCCCGACTTCAGCGCCGACTCGATGCGGCGCGGCTGGCCCTCCAGGCCGGAGGCGTCCCAGTTGACCTCGCCCGCGTACAGGACGGCGTTGCGGCCCTTGCCGATGTCCACGAACGCCGCCTCCATCGACGGCAGCACGTTCTGGACCTTGCCGAGGTAGACGTTGCCCACGTACGACTGGTGCGTCGCGCGGTTCACGTAGTGCTCGACAAGCACACCGTCTTCGAGAACGGCGATCTGGGTGCGCTCGCCTTCCTGGCGGACGACCATGAGCCGCTCGACGGCCTCGCGGCGCGCGAGGAACTCGGCCTCGGTGATCACCGGCGGGCGGCGACGGCCCTGCTCGCGTCCCTCACGACGGCGCTGCTTCTTGGCCTCAAGACGGGTCGAGCCCCGCACGGACTGGACCTCGTCCTCGGCGGCGGCACGGGCCTCCCGCGCGCTGCGGACGTGGACGACGGTGTTCGGCGGGTCGTCGGTACCGGTCCCGTCGCCATCGGCCCCGGAACGGCGCCGCCGCCGACGCCGACGACGGCTCGTCCCACCGGAGGCGCCCTCGTCGTCCTCGTCGGCGTCGGACGCCTCCTCGGCGTCCTGCTCGGCCTTGGCGTCCTTGGCCTTGCCCTTGACGGGCTTGTCCTTCTTCGGGCTCTTGCTGTCCTTCTTGGCGGCCTGGTCCTTCTTGGCCGTCTGCTCCTTCTTCGCGGGCTTGGCTGCGGGCTCGTCGTCCTCGGCCTCGGCCTCCCCCGGCTGCGCCTCGTCGTCGGCGCCCTCCCGGCCGCCCCTGCCCCGGCCGCGTCCGCCACGGCGGCGACGGCGGCGCGACGGACGGTCGTCGTCGCCGTCCTCGTCGGACCCCTGCTCGTCGCGCTCCTCGTCGGTGGCGTCGTGCTCGGCGTCCTCGTCGTCGTCCTCGCGCTCGTCCTTCGGACGGGCGGGCGGGTCGTTCCGCGGCTGCGGCGGCTGGAACACGACCATCGGCGGCTGGAACGTCACGCCGGGGATGCCGACGCCCGCGGCGGGCTCGGTCTCCGACCCCTGGGCGGCGGACGGCTCCGTCCCGCTCGGCGCGGCCGGAACCTCCGGCACCTGCGGGACGGTCGCCTCCGTGGACCGCCGACGGGTCCGGGTGCGAGTGCGGGGAGCCGGCGCCTCCTCGGCGGGCTCGGTCTCGGTGTCCGGGGACGTCTCCGCGCCGGTCATCGGGACGGGTTCGGGCGTTTCGGCGGCCTTCGCGCTCCTCGTCCGGGTACGCGTCCTGGTCGTACGCTTCGGCGCCTCGGCGGTCTCCTCCTCGGCGGGAGCCCCACCGGACTCCGGCGGCGGCCCCGCGGGACGGCTCGCCCGTCGCGGACGCGACGTGGCCTCCGTGCTGGTGTCGTTGTCAGTTGTGTCGTTGCCTTCGGCGGCGGCCGAATCGGCTTCGTTCTCAAGCATGCGGGCAATCTCCCGTCAGGCTCCCGGGCGCGTCCGCCCGCTCCGCCGAGGGGGCGGATCGGTGCGGTGCGCCGCGCGAGAGCGCTCCGTCAGTCGTCGGCGTCGTCGCGACCGGACACCGTGTCCGGCCATGACGACGAAGTCGTCGGGGGTGCGCCAGCCGTTCCCTGCCGGGCCGGTTCCGCGTCGCCACGGCTTCGGCCCCACGATCAGGCGCTGACGGCATCCACGCTCGCGGCGTCCCCGGGACGCGGCCGCTCCTGGCCGCGGGCCGTCTCGGCGTCGTCGCCGAAGGCCGGACCGAACTCCCGGTCGGGATCCAGAGGATCCGCGAGACCACCGGTGTCCGCGTCGAGGGGCCCCTGCGCCAGCCTGGTCACCAGCGGGGGTGACGGCGGCGCGAGGTCGGCGACCTGGCGCAGTCCGGTGAGGATGTCGTCGGGTCGTACGGCGGGTGTTGAATGCCGAACAACCATTCGAAGTATCGCACATGGGGCATCGATCGCCTCGGCGACGCGCCGGTCCGGCTCGAACGCGGACACGGCGGCGCGCACGTCGAAACGGCGCAGCCCCTTCTTGGTGAGGCGCTCGACCTCGATGCTCCCGGCGGCCATGAAGGCGGCCACGGCGGCGGTGGCATCGTCGGATGACACGCCGTCCAGCCGGATCCGCCACTCGGACGCCTCGAGCCGATCAGCGAACGCGCCCGCTCTCGGCCGCGCGTCACCGGCGCGTCCCTCCCCTACCGGCACGACGTCCACGATGTCGAGCCCGGGGGGCAGAGCCGCGTCGAGATCGGCCCGCACCCGCGCAGGGTCGCGGGTCTCGGTGAGCCCGATCTCCAGGTATTCCGCCTCACTGGCAACCCCTGTCGCCGCCGCACCCGCGTACGAGATCTTCGGGTGCGGGGTGAATCCACCGCTGAACGCGACGGGGATCCCGGCGCGCCTTACGGCGCGTTCCACGGCCCGGGAAATGTCGCGGTGGCTCGTGAACCGCAGCCTGCCCCGCTTGGCATAGCGGACGCGCAGTCGCTGGGTCACTGGGGCCGGCGCCGGACCCTCCGGCATGGGTGCCAGGGTTCTGGTCCTTCCTACTCGTGCCGAGTCAAAAACAAGGTCTCCCTACAGAGTACGGGTCCCCCGCCCCCCTCGCGCCCACTACCATGCCCACCACCCCCAAACCCCTTACACCACAGCCCTTCCGGCCCACCTGACCGGTACCGGAACCCCGCCGACCATGATCGCCAGTGCCCTCACATGGGCCCAACCGCCGCCTGAGCCGAGTGCCGGGTCAGAGAACCACGCGGCGAGCGGTACCCAACCGGCTCCCCAGCGTCCCGACCAGCCCCCAAACCTGCGGGCGGCAACGGCCGTGACGACGGAACGGGCGTCCACATCGCCCCACCGCGTCACCATTTGGCCGCCTCCTAGCCTCCCAGGAGCTCGGCTGCCACCGCGATGGCCCGGTCGAGCGACTCCAGCGGACCATGTGGTTCGGTGCCTCCCGACCGGCTGACGGAGTACCCGTCCTCACCTGGCGCGATCCGCACAGCACCCTGTCGATCACGGAACGAGCGGGACAGCTGAAGGGTCCGGTGGCTGAGATCCGGGAAGAAGGAGCGGAGCACGGCGTTGCCGAAGGCTGCATCGACCAGGACCCGATCGTCATGAAAAACGGGCGCCGTGCGCAAATAGTCCCACTGCGCACGTACCGGATCCGGACTCGCCAGTACCCGTGCGAGATCGGTGACTTTCATGAACGGAAACCGGTTCTCCAGTGAGTCGAGCGAAATTCCCTCTCGCCAGGCCGCCGCCACGTCCAGAACCTGGGAAATGTCAGCCGTCGTACCGCCCGCGATCCAGACGTCAGCGTCGTGGATGTTTACCGAAAAATTCCGTTCGGCCACATGAATACGGGCGAGTATTATTCCTCGCCCCGTCTCTATCTTGGCGTTGACATGCCCCTCCGTCTTCCCTCCGTAGGGCGCATCGACCGAACCGATATCCATCTGACGCTCGTCGACAACCGCTCGAAGGGCGTTCACGAGGCCGCCCTGTCGAACGAGATCGGGATAACACCCCACATCGACCTGACCGAACGGGCCTAGCTCGCCTTCATGGGAGTCCTCTGACACAACTTCCTCTTCAGCCACGACACTCACAGTAGGGAGGGTCATCGTTAATGAAAGACCTTGGACGCGCTGTCAGCTTTTTTCCGCCAACCATTCTATAGAAGGTCGATCCCCAGTCAGGTTCGGTTACTGCCTGAGTATCGAATCCCCCCTTCACATTCGGTGCCCAGAAGTTTATGGAGCTCCACTTTCTTTCACCGTTCGCCACGGCCCGCGCCACCCAGCTTAGTTCCAGCTCCGTAGCATTACCTTCTCCAATGAGCCCTCGCTGAGCTCCGCCGATGAAGTCTCCGCCGGGAAGGTTGATATGCAGCTTGACCTTCGAATCGCGGATCGCGCTCTGCACCGGCCCCTGCCATGTGCCGTCAGCGGCATTGATGTAATCATCAACCTTACCTCCCCCGTTCCGGAGCATGGATGCGAGCGCGGCGGAGCCCGTATGTTTCTGTCCGATCACGAAACCGCAGTTGTGGGTGAGGACGGGTACTGGGCCTGCACCTGCGTAGAAGGTGTGGGTGCGGTTTATGGTTAGGTTGTGGACCTGGGCTGGCTTGGTTTCGTGGGTTGTCGCGGTTATCTGGACGTGGGTGCCCGCCGCGGTGCGGAGCCACATGCCGGGTTTGAGGTCGGCGGCCTTGTGCCACTGTTTGTCGCGGACCGTCCAGAAGGGGTGGCCGTCGGTGGCGGTGATCGTGCCGGTCTTTGTGCCCTTGTCGCCGTCGGTGTCGACGGTGATGTGGACGAGGTTCTTGAAGCCGTTGCCGGTGATGGTGTCGGTTACCGGTTCGGTCGTTGTCCTGCCGGTTGTGGGGTCGGTGGCCTTGACCTTGTCGCCTACCTTGACCTTCTCGATCGGTTTGCGGGTGCCGTCGGCCATGAGGACGGGAGTTCCGGCGGCGAAGCTGTTGCGGCACAAGCCTGCTATGGCGCGGCCTTCGAGTCTTGCGGCTGCTCCTGCCAGGCGGGCGGCGCCGCTGACGCCTACGCCGCTGCGGAGGGCTTGGGCGCCCACTCTGAGGCCCGTGCCGGCCATGGAGCCGAGGCCGGCGGTGATGGCGCCGATCGTGCCGCCGACGGCGACGTCGGTCAGTACTTCCTTCCAGTTGTGGCCGCCCTCGACGAGGTCCTCGACGAGGGCGCCCGCGGCTCCGGCGAGGGCGCCGCAGGCCACCGCGCCCACGCCGGTCCAGCCGATCAGGGCGCCGCAGCCCGCGCCGACGACTACGCCCGTCGCGATTCCGGCGATCGCCGCCGCGTGGTCTTGGGCGAACTCCGACGCCGCTTGATAGGCGTGGGAAACGGTCTCCAGAACGGGTCCGGCGGCTTCTATGGCCCGGTGGTAGACCGTATCGACGGTTTTCGCCACGTCGTGGATCACGTTCTGGGTCATCGAGACCAGGTTCGCCGGGAGGCTCGCCGCCGCGGAGACCAGTTTCAGGCCCTTGGCCAACAGGGGTTTGGTCGCGGCTATCAGGGCCGGGACCTTCACTGTTTTCGCTATCTTGGTGGCCAGGTTTCTGGCCCGTTGCATGATGGCCCGGTTACGGGCCTCCACCGCGTGTTTGGCCTCGGCCGCCTTCTGCGCCGCCCAGTTGCCCAGCGAACGGGCGGCGTTGCTGACGGTGTGCCAGGCCTGTTGGGCCCTGTGCCAGGCGGACTTGGCGTATTTCACCACCTTGTGGGCGGCCCAACGGACGGCCGAGACGATCGGACGGACGACGTAGCGGACCGCTTGGTGGGCGACCCACTTCGCGGCCCCGGTGACCACCTTCGAGGTGGCCTTCTTGCACCAGCCGCAGGAGGGCCAGTTGCCCGTGTCGTCGTCGTAGGTGAGCGGCGTCCCGGCGGCGTAGGTGTAGCGGTTCGCGAGGATGGAGTCGCCGCGGGTGTAGTTGACCGTGTCGCGGGAGTCGAAGGCGCCGGTGCCGGGGTTGTACCAGCGGGCGCCCATGTTCACCTGGCCGGTGCCCGGGTCCGTCCAGTCGCCCTGGTAGCCGACGTTGCCGGGCGTGGCGTTCGGTGATCTCGCGAGGACCTCGCCGAACGGTGAGTAGGCGGTCGACTCGGCCAGACCGGTGTCGGACGTGGGGTCCAGGGTGCCGGTGACGTCGCCGTGCTGGTCGGAGATGGTGAGGCGTTCGGTGCCGCTGTCGGCTACGGCGAGGAGTTCTCCGGACGGGTCGCGGGCGTAGGAGGCCGTGCCGTCGGAGGCGGGGGCGTCCTCCAGTCCGGCGTACTGGAAGGAGACGTCGTCGCGGGACGCGACGCGGTCCAGGCCGTCGTAGGTGTAGGTCTCGTCGTTGCCGCTGATCAGACGGTCGAAGGCGTCGAAGGAGAACTTCTCGGTCAGGCCGGAGTTCGTCCTGGTGGCCAGGGTGCCGCGCGAGCTGTAGGTGTAGGTGTAGTCACCGTCGGAGATCAGGCGGTTACGGGCGTCGTAGGTGGCGGTCTTGTCGCCGTTGCGGACGCGGTTGCCCGAGTCGTCCCAGTCGTAGGGGACGGTCTTGCCGTCGGTCTGCCAGGAGGTCAGGCGTCCGGCGTGGTCGTAGGTGTAGGTGTTCTCGCCCGCGTCGACGGTCCCGGTGGTGACCTTGCGGGTCATCCGGTTGTTCAGGTCGTACTCGTAGCCGACGGACGCCATCGTCGTCCCGGCGCCGTTCTCCATGTTGTCGGAGCTGAGGCGGCCGTACTCGTCGTAGCCGAAGGTGCGGACTCGTCCGGCGCCGTAGTCGATGGTCTTCGGCATACCGGCCGCGTCGTAGCCGAGGGTCTGCGTCGTGTTCGTTATGGCATCGGTGGCTGTCTTGAGGCGGCCGTGAACGTAGCCGTAGGTGGACGTGCCGGCGGCGTCGGTGCGGCTGGTCATCTGACCGTCGCCGTCGTAGGCGAAGGCCGCGTTGCCCGAGGGGCCTTCGGACTTCAGCAGGTCGCCGCGGTCGTCGTGGGTGTAGAGGTTGGTGCCGCCGGGGCCGTTGGCCTTCAGGAGCCGTCCGGTCAGGTCGTAGGAGCGGGTGCGTTCGGCGGTGCTCGCCTCGGCTCCGGCGCCCGTCTCGGCGGTGATGCGGCCCTGCGGGTCGAAGGTGCGCTCGCGGGTGATGCCGCCGGGGGCGGTCAGCCTGACCGGGCGTGCGGACGCGTCGTAGGTGGCGGTCCAGGTACGGTCGGACGGCTCCGGGTTGGACGGCGTCGACGCTTCGACGACCGACTCCGGCAGGCCCAGGCTGTTGACCGTGTAGATCGTCGGGTTGCCGCGGCCGTCGGTGTAGCGGGTGCGGTTCCCTGCCGCGTCGTAGCCGAAGGACGTGGTGATCGACTTGGTGTCGGAGACCGGTTCCACCTGGCGGACGAGCCGTCCGCCCGCGTCGTAGGCGTAGGCGGTGACCCGGTCATAGGGGTCCTTGGTCGCGGTGAGGTCGCCGTCGGGGTCGTAGGTGTAGCTCTGCTCGCGCAGCGTCGTCCCGTCGGGCCGCACGTCGGACTCGTTGACGAGCCGTCCGAGGCGGTCGTAGTCGGAGCGGGACGTGCGGCCGAGGCCGTCGCTCTCGCGGATCCGGCGGCCGGAGTAGTCGTAGCCCAGCTTGATGACGACGCCGTCGGCGTCCTGGGTCTGGGTGACCTCGCCGACGCTGTTGTAGGTGTTGGTGGAGACGGTGCCGGTCGGTGACGTCGTCGTCACCAGGTTTCCGGCGTCGTCGTAGCGGTGGCGGGTGGTGAAGTTGTCGGTCCGCGGGTACCGCTCCACCTGGGTTTGGGTGACCTGGCGGTCGAGTGCGTCGTAGGTGGACTCCACCCGCGCGCCGGTCGGGTCCGTGACGGAGAGGACCTCACCGGTGCGCGTGTAGGTGTAGTTCCACACGGCGCGGTCACCGTTGTCGCGGGCGGGTTCGTCCCGCTTGGTCAGGTGGTTGAGGCGGTCGTAGGTGTAGCGGGTGACGTTGTTGGAGGGGTCGGTCGTCTCGGTGACGTTGCCGAGCGGGTCGTAGGCCGTGCGGGAGACCGGGGTGATGGGTGCGCCACCCGGAGGCGTGTAGGACGGGGCGGTCGCAGTGGTGGCGCGGCCGTTCCTGTCGTACGACGTGCGGGTGACGTTGCCGAGCGGGTCCTTGACGGCGACGGCCTCGTCGAAGGTGTTGTAGCCGGTCGTCTGGGTGGGTTTGACGTTCCTGGGAGCGGAGCCGGCGCTCTCCGCGGCCACTTCCGGACCAGTGACCGTCGTCGGGTGGTTCAGTTCGTCGTAGCCGAAGGTGCTGGTGTACGCGGCGGGGTCCGCGCCCGGCACGTTGCCGCGCGGCGCGGTGGTGGACGTCCGCAGACCCCGCTGGTCGTAGGTGTGCGAGGTGACGAGGGACGTGGGCCCGTCGGTCTGGATCTCCTTGGTGAGGTTGCCCGTCGGGTCATAGGACATCTCGACGACCTCGGGCGCCGTCGAGGTGATCCAGGGGACGTTGGACGGCACACCGGTCACCGACGTCTTCGTGACGTTGCCGTTGGCGTCGTAGCGGAAGTCGGTGCGGCGGGCGAGACCGTCGGGGTCGTTGACGGTGGCGGCGACGGTGCCGGACGGGTTGTACGTCTGTTCGGTGACGCGCTTGCCGTTCGCCGACTCCTCGCGGATCAGGTTGCCCGCACCGTCGTACTTCTTGGCTTCCAGGACGTAGTCGCGTTTAGTGCCGTCGGCGTCGACGAAGTCCTTGAGCGTAGTCTTCTGGAGCAGGCCGTCCTTGTAGTAGGTGTACTCGACGCGCTGGCCCATCGCGTCGGTCTGCCGCGCCATCCGGCCGGCGAGGTCGTAGGCGTAGGAGTCGGTGACCAGGTAGTCGCCGTCGGACGGGTCGGCCACCCCGTCCGGGTCGCCCTTCCAGTCGCGCAGCCGCACCTCGGCGATCATGTTGCGGGCGGTGTAGCCGTACTCGTGGCGGTTGCCTCTGGCGTCGACCATCCAGGTCTTGTTGCCGAACCGGTCGTAACCGTAGGACGTCTCGTTGCCCTCCGGGTCGGTGACGCGGACGGGGTGGCCGAGTTCGTCGTACTCGTTGGTGGTCCGACGTGGCGCGTCCCCGCCCAGCAGGTCGCTGATCTCGGTGGTCAGGACGTTGCCGTCGGCGTCATAGGTGTTGGTGGTGCGCCGCTGGTGCCGGGTACCGGTGACCGCGTCGGTGGTCGCGGGTTCGGTGCTGGTGAGCGGTCGCGACTGGGCGTCGTAGGTGTAGGTGGTGGTGACGCCGTCCGGCTGGGCGTCGCTGACCTCGGTCTCGGACGTCCTGCGGCCGAGCGCGTCGTAGGTGTAGGTGGTGACGAGACCGGACGGAGCGGTGACGCGGGCCAGATCGCCGTTGTCGTAGTACAGGTACTTGGTGACGGCGCCGAGCGCGTCGGTGGTGGTCAGCAGCAGTCCCGGCGGCATCGCCCCGCCGCCGGGAGCGGACTCGGCGCCGTCGGTGTAGGTGTGTTTGACGAAGCTGCCGTCCGGGCCCGACTGGGTGAGGAGTTGCCCGGTCGAGTGGTAGGTGTAGGTCGTCCGGTAGCGGTTGTCGGTGGGGCCGGACGAGCGGCCGTCCCGCTTCTCGGTCGGCAGGTCGTTGCGCGGGTCGAACGGGTCCTTCGGCGCGGCGGGGTAGGTGGTGTACTCCGTGTGGCACTCGGTCGCGGACCGGCAGGTCTTCTGCGAGGTGACGTTGCCCCGGTCGTCGTACGCGAAGTCGATCTGCTCGCCGACCTCGTTCCTGATGGTCTTCTGGAATCCATGGTCGTCGTACTCGAACGTGCGGATCGCCATGCCGTCCAGGTCGTGGCCGTCGAAGACGGGGCCGTCGGCGTCCGGCGGGATCTCGGTGCAGAACCTGGTGTCGCCGGGGTCGGGCGAGTTGCACACCTCGGTCGGCGTCGGTGACGGGGACGGGCTGGGCGCGGGGTCGGCGCGGTCCTCGTCCCGGATCTTGATGCCGGTGGGCGAACCGGACCGGATCATGCGCCCGGCCAGCGCGTCGTACTCGTACAGGTACGGCCGCCCGGACGGGTCGCGCACCTCCACGCCGCGGCGCAGGTCGGTGTCGCCGCCGTAGACGGCGGACGCGCCGATCTTCCAGGTGCCGCCGTCGCGGTCGGTGTACTCGGTGATCCGGGCGGTGCCCGGGTCGTACTCGGCCCGCGCGGCGGTCCCGCCGCCGGGCAGCGTCACCTCGGTGAGCTGGTCGGTCGCGGCGAGGCCGTAGCGGTGGTGCGCGGCGACGGCGGCCGGGCCGAGCGGGTGGGTGTAGACGGCGACCTCGTCGATGTCGCCCTTGTAGTGGCGTTCCGGTGCCGCGCCCCAACCCGCCCAGGAGGACGGCGAGTGGACGTTCGCCGCGCCGATCTGGTCGTAGGTCAGCGTGTCGGTGTCGGTGTCGTACGGATCGGGGGCCGTCCCGACCTTCGCGCCGTCCAGGTAGAGGGTCTGTGTGCCGCTCATCGACGACAGCACCGCGTGATGCCAGTACCCGTCGTTGACGGCCTTGGCGGACGTGATCGGCGCGATCGTGCCGTTCCAGAACTGCCCGCGCAGCTTGCCGTCCTCGCCGTGGTACAGCAGCGGGACGCCCGTGGACGCGGCCGTGCCGAGCGCCTTGTCCTGGTAGCCGATGAGGGGGCCGCCCGGCCCTGCGGTGTCGGCCTTGAACCAGAGCTCGACGGCGGCGTCGCGGCTCTTCTTCAGCGCGCCCTTGGGCAGCTCGACCGTGGACGTCTCGCCGTCGAACGTGGCGGCGGTGTTGACCGAACCCGGTGTCGCTCCGTGGGCGAGCAACTTGACGTTCTTGTAGGTGCCGTGGTCCTTGCCGAGGTTGACGGCGACGTCGCTTCCGGCGCCCGTCCCCTCCGATTCGCCGAGCCGCCAGTACGACTCGGGACGGTCGTCCAGTACCGCGCTGTGATAGTGCGAGTTCTGCGCGTAGGTGTAGTTCGTGCAGGTCGAGCCGGGGGCGCAGACCTTGGTGAGCAGGTCGCCGGTGTAGGTGTAGTTCCAGGTGAGCGGGGCGCCGTCGACCTTGTCGGTGCTGACGGCGGTCACGTGGGACCCGGTCCAGGCGAAGGTGAGCGCGCGGCCCTCCTTGTTCGTCTGGCTGTTGGACACCTGGACCTTCGACAGCAGCCCGTTCTGGAAGTCGTAGGTGAGGACGACCGAGCGGCCCCCCGAGTCGGTGATCTTCGTCAGCTTTCCGGAGCCGGACAGGCGGTAGGTCGTCCCGCTCTTGTCGCGGAGGACGAACTCGGTGCCGCTGAACGTCAGCGACGCGGTGCGGCCCTGCGGCGGCACATAGGCGCCGTCGGGGTTCTTGCCGAACCGGACCTCCTGCCCGTCCGGATAGGTGACGACCACGCTGCCCGAACCGTCGTCGTCAGGCGTGATCTTCATGTCGTAGCGGGTCGTCCACCCGGCGCCGAACATCCCGGCGCGGCGCGGGTCGAGGCTGTTGTAGGTGCGCAGCAGGTTCAGCTCGGGACCCACGCTCGCCACCGGCGCGTCCACCGCCGCGGTCGACAGGTTCCCGGCCTGCGGGTCGAACTCGCGGTCCCGCGACGCGTACGGCGCGCCCGCGATGTTGGACGTGATCGCGGGCTGCGGCACCTGGGTGAGCAGCGTCGCGTACGGGGACGGGACCTCCGTGGTGGCGTCCTTGACGAACCCCCGCCACTGGTACGCCCTGTTCCAGACGAGCTTCCCGGCGGGCGGCGTCCAGGAGGGACTGGACTGGTACGGGGTCATCGAGCAGTTGACCGGTTTGCCCGCCGAGTCCTGGTCGCACAGTTCGAACTTGTACTTCAGCGACGAGCCGGGCGGCGCGTCGATGTCCACGGCCCGCGCCCACAGTTGCGGGGTGAGGGTCTGCGCCTGGTAGCCGTTCTGCGGATACAACTCCTGGAGCACCGGCGGGACGTCGAACACCTCCAGGACGATCCGTCCGGGCGGCACCTGCTCGTCGGTGAAGACCTTGCCGCCGTTGCGGACCATCGTGAAGTCCAGGAAGTACCGGCCCGGCGCCATCGGCTGGATCGTCGCGTCCAGGGTCGCCCGGGCGCCGCGCGCCACGTCCCTCGTGAGGTTCGCGGCGCGCCGCTGGGTGACGGCCTTGCCGGTGCGCGCGTCGTAGGCGCGGTACGCCAGGTAGTAGGTGCCCGGCGTCCAGGTCTCCGCCCCCAGGTTCGTGACGGTGATCTTGACCTTGCCCGCCTGGTTCTGCATCACCGGCGGCTCGGGCACCGGGTCGGGAATCGCGTAGTCGGCGTTGTACGGGCTGTGCGTCACGAACAGGGTGGGCGGGTTCGGGGTGCCGGTGCCCGTGATGCGCTTCCAGCCCAGCTTGTCGGACGCCGACGCCCGCAGTGACAGGCCGTTGTTCGTCCCGCCGTCCGCCCAGGTCTGTACGAGCTTGCGGCCGGACGCGCCGAGGTTGAACAGCGTCGGTTTGGCCGGGCAGGACGACTTGGACTGGCCGGAGCCGATATAGCCGTAGGCGAACGTGTCACCGGCCAGCGCCTTGCCGACGTCCGGCCCCGGGTAGCCGACATCGGAACTCGGCGACCACGACTGGGTGACCGGGTGCACCGTCATCTTGCGGGGCGAGCAGGACGCCGCGTCGAACCCGTAGATCTGCAACTGCGCGCCGAAGATCCGGTGGTACCGGAGCTTGTCGATGAGCCCGGAGAACTTGATGTAGGAGGCGGCGGCGGAGCCGTCCCGGTTGCCGACGAGCAGTTCGCTGCCGCCGGAGTGGGAGCCGTTCCCGTGCACGACCAGGCTGGAGTCGGCGCCGTCGGAGGTGACGGTCGGGTCCACCGAGACGGGGAACTCGCGGGCGGGGTCGTTCAGCCACCGTTCGTCCAGATCGACCTGGAGCACGGGCGCGCCGCCGGAGGTGGCCAGGCTGTAGGTGACGCCCGTGGACGACGCCGGGGCCTTCGCCGAATCCCACATGTAGCCCGCGGGGACGGTGGCGCGGCGGCGGCCCGCCGCGTCCACGAACGTCACCTGCCGCCCTTCGATCCGGGGTGTCAGCCCGGTGAGCCGCAGCGGGAACAGGTAGCGGCGCGGCGCGTCCGGCGAGGACAGCACCAGCGTCTCCTTGAGCCCACCGGGTCTCGGCTCCAACCGCACGTCAGTGCCGCCCGGGAGCGCGTCCTGGTAGGTCACGCCGGTGTCGTCGGCACGGCCGGACACGGCGGCGGCGCCCGCCGCGCCGAAACCGACCGCGTGCCCGGCGTCCAGCGTGAGCGATGCCAGCCCCGGGGCGTCGGCGCGCCCGGCCAGGCGGACGTCGACCGTGTCGGCGCGGTTCCGCCAACCGCCGGGCGCCCCGGTCGGCCGCGGGTCGATCGGCGTCCAGGACCTGGTCGTGCCGTTCCAGAAGTTGACGGGGGTGGCGGAGAACTCGGTGGTCTCCGTCCCGTCGGCGTTGACGAAGACGCGCTCGCGGGCCGTCCGCCGGTTCGGCGCCTCCTTGCTCGTCCTCGCGTCGAATCCGGTGGCCGCGGTCTCCGGCGGCGCCGCGACCCATGCCGCGTTGCGCCTCCGTGCCGGGGCTGCCCCGTCCGGCCGCCGGAGCGGGTACTTCGAGCGCAGCGTCTTCGGCCTCGTCCGGTTGCCGGGCGAGGCGACGACATGCTCCTGGTCGGCCGCCGATCCCCACCGTTGCTCGGGCTTCTTCCGCGGATGGTGCTCGGCATCGGCAGGACGCGTCAGCGACGCGAAGCCGATGCCGTCTCCGTTGAGCCCGGCGAGCAGCGCGAGACCGCACACGAGCAGCACCGCTTTACCGAGCGGCGTGACGATCCCGCGCCGGTGTGGTCTGAGGTGGCCGAACAGCGCGTACAGCGGCGCGAGGGCGGCGGGCGTCGCCGCTCCGCGGGCACCGGTACGAGACCGGCGCCCGCTGATGGGGAGCCTGGACATGGTCGCCGCGCGCTACTTGACCGGGGGCTTGGGCAGGGTGTGCGGGGTGAAGCGCGTCGGCGAGTCCGCCGCCGTCCCCGCCCTGACACCGGCCGGTTTCGCCTGGAAGAAGCGAACGGCCTGGTCCGCGTCACGCGCCACGAAAGCCCACTTCGCACCGCCCGCCACGGTGTAGGCGAACGCGACGGGGTCGGTCGCGGCGACGAAGGTGTCGCCCGGGTCCTGCGCCACGGCCCAAGAGCGCCACGCACCGGAGCCCTGCGCGGTCTCACCCGTGGCGTAGAGGCGTCCGTCAGTGCCGCGCGCCACGATCTCGGCCTTGCCCGCGGGGCTCAGCAGAGCCGTCGGCGATCCCTGCACGGTCTGCGTGCCCACCGTGTCCCAGGTGCCGGAGAACGCGCCGTCCGAACCCTGCATCGTGGTCTTGACGGTGCCGTCCGCCGTCGCCGCCACCACCCGGATCTTGCTGCCGGGGTAGGGCACCAGGGCGGCCGTGCCCGCGAAGCCCGTTCCGCCGAGGCTCGCGCACCGGGAGAGCAGACCACCCGTGTACAGCGCGGTCTGCCAGGTGCCGGACGAGTTCAGCGCGAACACCTGGACGCCGTCGCCGACCTCCACGGCGACCGGCGTCCCCACCAGGCCGCTGAAGCCCAGCTTGATCCACGAACCGTAGGCGCCGTTCGGATCCCGTTGCGGCAACGCCCACAGGACGCCGTCCGCGTCCACGGCGAAGGTGACCAGGGTGTCCCCGTACCGCGTCACGGTCGCGTGGGAGGCCATGGCCTTGGGGTAGTTCACCCACGCGTCCCACGCCGGTGGTTCCTTGGTCTTCTGCGTGCGCGCCCAGACTGTGCCGTCCGCGTGGTGCGCGACCACGTGCAGTCTCCCGTCCGCCTGCTCGGCCAGTCCGGGCCGCCCGGTGAACGCCTCGTTTCCGGAGATGGTCTCCCACTGGACGTCGCCGAACTGGTCCGGCTGGGGCTGCTGCCCGTGGACCAGTTGACCGATGTCGTTGACGTAGGCGTACTCCAGCGCCCGCACGGTCTCACCGGAGGCGAGCGTCGCCTGCGTTACCGCCATCGGGGACTTCTTCTCGATCTCCACGTCCCGGGCCGGCGGCACCGGAGCGGCACCGGCCGCCGCTGCGGTGGCCTGCGTGCACCCGGTGGAGGGAGTGAAGTACGCGAACACGTCGAACTCCGCCGTGACCGCCACGTTCTTCCAGTTCTTCACGACGATCTTGCCGTCCGAACCGAGCTTCGCGGCGACGAACCCGGAGTTGGCCAGGCCTGGGTCCGGATAGGTGACGGTCCTGGTCACGGGCGTCTCCTCGCCGGAGGGGTAGACGCGGACGAAACCCGTGGCGGCGCTGCGCAGCGTCAGGTTGAGCGCGACGGCCGTGACGCCGCTGGCCGGAATCCCGTTCTGGCCCAGCGGCGCCAACGTGTACGAGCCGTCCGCGGGAATGTCCACCGTGCCGCCGAGCCGGACCGGTCGCACGGCCTGCGTGACGGACCCCGCCAGCGTGGCCGTGGGAGACGCGAAGTAGCCCGAGGCGTCCGCGAAGAACGTGGCCGGGGACGTCCCGATGTTGGAGATCGCCACCTTGCCGTCGGCGCCGACCGGGATCATCACCAGGTTCTCGCGGTGTGTGTCCGTCCAGAGGTCCAGGTTGGTCTGCTGGGTGGAGACGGGCGAACCGGAGGCGTGCGCCACCAGCTTGGTGGTGCCCGTGGAGTTGGCGGTCAGAGTGAAGACCACGTGGGAGACCCCGGACGCGGGCAGGCCGCCCTTGCCGAGCACCTCGAACGTGGTCGATCCCCCGGCGGCGACCGTCAGGCCCTTCGCGAGCCTCGCCGGGCTGATGCCGACATAGGAGGAACCGGCCGACGACCCCGCGGCGGTGAGCGTGTAGCCGTACACGTCGCTGTTGACGACCACGGGCGTCGCTCTCGGCCCCTCGTTCCTTATTTTGATCTTGCCGTCGGTCCCGACCTTGACCAGCAGCAGGTCGTGGTTCCAGCCGCCGCGCTGGTACCGCCCGCTGGTCACGGACGGGACGCTCGTCCCCGACGGGTACACGATGAGGGATCCGTTGCCGTCCGCCTGGGCACGTGAGGCCACGTTGAGCCAGACCGACGCCAACCCGGTGTCCGGCAGGTCACCGACCCCGGCGATCTGGACCGTCGCCGTCGCGCCCGCCGCGATGGTGACGTCGTTCGTCACGCGGGTCCGCGCGCCGTATAACTGGCCCGCCGCCGCGGGCACCGCCGGATTCTCCGCCCGCGCCGGTGCGGGACGTCCCAAGCAAACGAGCACCGACGCGATGACCAGCGTCAATGCGACCGTTATACCCGTGGTCCCGCGCCATCCTTGGTCTCGCATCGCGCACCTCCACCGGGACCCTCCGGGGTCCAGAGACGATGCCCAGGATGCTAAGCGAGCAAGATCAGCTAGTTAAGAGCGATCATCGGGCGCCCGCGGCGGACGGAGGCGTCCCGCGTCCCGCGACCATCGCGGAGAAGATCGCTGACATGGGAGGCGACAGAGCCGAACTCGGACAGTCATCAACCCGTGCGGCCACAAGCGGACAGCGGCCGAGGGGGGTTGACACCATGACCAGGGCCGATGCCGGATTTCCGGTCAGGCTTACACGACCGATAGGGGGAGGAGTTTTTTGCCGGTGGGGCCTGTTTGGATTTCGGTGCCCATGGTGGGGCAGACGCCGCAGTCGTAGCAGGGGGTCCAGCGGCAGTCCTCGACCTCGGTCTCGTCGACGGCGTCCTGCCAGTCCTGCCAGAGCCATTCGCGGTCGAGGCCGGCGTCGAGGTGGTCCCAGGGGAGGACCTCGACCTCGTCGCGTTCGCGGACGGTGTACCAGGCGAGGTCGACCGGTTCGGCGGCGAGGGCCTTGTCGGCGGCGGCCGACCAGCGGTCGTAGGAGAAGTGTTCGCTCCAGCCGTCGAAACGGCCGCCGTCCTCCCAGACCGCGCGGATGATCTCGCCGACGCGGCGGTCGCCTCGGGACAGCAGGCCCTCGATGATGGACGGCTGGCCGTCGTGGTAGCGCAGGCCGATGGCGCGGCCGTACTCCTTGTCGCCGCGCAGGGCCTCCTTGAGGGCCTGGAGGCGGCGGTCGACGATCTCGTGGTCGCACTGGGCGGCCCACTGGAACGGGGTGTGCGGCTTGGGCACGAATCCGCCGATGGAGACGGTGCAGCGGATGTCCTTGCGGCCCGTCGCCTCGCGGCCCGCCTGGATGACGCGTTTGGCCATGCCCGCGATGGCGAGGACGTCCTCGTCCTCCTCGGTGGGCAGGCCGCACATGAAGTACAGCTTGACCTGGCGCCAGCCGTTCTCGTAGGCGGTGGTGACGGTGCGGATCAGGTCGTCCTCGGTGACCATCTTGTTGATCACCTTGCGCAGGCGTTCGGAGCCGCCCTCCGGGGCGAACGTCAGGCCGGAGCGGCGGCCGCCGCGTGAGAACTCGTTGGCGAGTTCGATGTTGAACGCGTCCACGCGGGTGGACGGCAGCGACAGCGACGTGTTCGTGCCCTCGTACCGGTCGGCGAGGCCCTTGGCGACGTCGCCGATCTCGCTGTGGTCGGCGCTGGACAGGCTGAGCAGCCCGACCTCCTGGAACCCCGACTCCTTGAGGCCCTGGTCGACCATCTCCCCGATCGTGGTGATCGACCGCTCCCGCACCGGACGGGTGATCATCCCGGCCTGGCAGAACCGGCAGCCGCGCGTGCAGCCACGGAAGATCTCCACGCTGAACCGTTCGTGGACGGTCTCCGCGAGCGGCACGAGGGGCTTCTTCGGGTACGGCCACTGGTCGAGGTCCATGACGGTGTGCTTGTCGACCCGCCACGGCACGCCCGGCCGGTTCGGCGCGACCCGCTGGATCCGCCCGTCGGGCAGGTACGTCACGTCGTAGAACCGTGGGACGTACACCCCGCCGGTCGCGGCGAGGCGCAGAAGTATTTCGTCGCGGCCACCGGGCCCGCCCTCGGCCTTCCACTCGCGGATCACCTCGGTGATGCCGAGGGCGATCTCCTCGCCGTCGCCGAGGACGGCGGCGTCGACGAAGTCGGCGATCGGCTCGGGGTTGAACGCGGCGTGGCCGCCCGCGATCACGATCGGGTGGTCGCCGGTGCGGTCGGCGGCGGTCAGCGGGATCCCGGCGAGGTCGAGGGCCGTCAGCAGGTTGGTGTAGCCGAGTTCGGTGGAGAACGACACGCCGAACACGTCGAACGCGGCGACGGGACGGTGCGCGTCCACGGTGAACTGCGGGATGCCGTGCTCCCGCATGACGGCCTCCATGTCGGGCCACACCGAGTACGTCCGCTCGGCGAGGACGCCGTCGCGCTCGTTCAGGATCTCGTAGAGGATCTGGACGCCCTGGTTCGGCAGCCCGACCTCGTAGGCGTCCGGGTACATCAGCGCCCACCGGACCTCGGCGTCGTCCCAGTCCTTGACCTGGGAGTTCAGCTCGCCGCCAACGTACTGAATCGGCTTCTGCACACGCGGGAGCAGCGGCTCCAGACGCGGGAAGAGCGACTCGACCGGCATGACGGAACCCTCCGTGCAGGGGACGTGAGATGAAACGCCCACTCTACCGGCGTCCGGCTAGTCAATCGGTCTTCTGGGGGACGACCCCCAGACCCCCGAGGCGTTCGACTGAACGCCGCCCTCCACTCCGCTGGCGCTCCGCTCCGGTCGACGCTCAGTCGAACGGTCTCCGCCGGACGTGGACGGCCTGGAGGAGGCCGAAGGCGATCATGTTGGCGAAGGTGGCGGAGCCGCCGTAGGAGACGAACGGCAGGGGCAGGCCCGTGATCGGCATGATGCCGAGGGACATGCCGACGTTCTGGAACGACTGGAAGCCGAGCCAGCACACGACGCCGGTCGCGACGAGCGTGCCGAACAGGTCGGCGGCCTGGGTGGCGATGCGCAGTCCGCGCCACAGCACGACGCCGAGCAGCGCGACGATCACGGCGCCGCCGACGAAGCCGAGCTCCTCCCCCGCGACCGTGAAGATGAAGTCGGTCTGCTGCTCGGGGACGAAGTGCCCGCCGGTCTGCTGGCCGTGGAACAGGCCCTTGCCGAACGCGCCGCCCGACCCGACCGCGATCCGGGCCTGCTGCGCGTTGTAGCCCGCGCCGCGCGGGTCGGCCTCCGGGTTCAGGAACGCGGTGAAACGGTCGATCTGGTAGTCCTCCAGCAGGCCGAAGAACCACACCGCGAACGCGGCGGTCACCCCGCCGCCGACCAGCGCGACCAGCCACCGCTTCCCGGCGCCGGAGATCGCCAGCATGCCGAGCACCACCGCGATGAGCACCAGCGACGTGCCGAGGTCGGGCTGGAGCATGATCAGTACGCCGGGCACGCCCGCGAGGGCCAGCGCGAGCAGCACGTCGCGGCGGCCGGGGCCGATCTCCCCGTCGCGCGGCTCGCCCAGGATCATCGCGAGCAGCACCACGAGCCCGACCTTGGCGAACTCCGACGGCTGCACCTGGAAGCCGCCGCCGATCACGATCCACGAGTGCGACCCGTTGATCGTCTCGCCGAGCGGGGACAGGACGGCGACCAGCCCGACGCACGCCGCCCCGTACAGGATCGGGACGTACGCGCGCAGCAGCCGGTAGTCCAGGACGGTGACGAACCCGCCGAGCCCGAACCCGATGAACAGGTTCAGGATGTGCCGTTTGAGGAAGCCCTCCGGGTCTTCGCCGCGCTCGGTCAGCAGTTGGAACGTGGCGGCGCGCACCAGCAGCGCGCCGATGACCGACAGCGCCAGCACGGCCAGGCACAGCGGCAGGTCGAGCCGCCGGAGCACCGCGAGGCGGCTGCTCCATCCGCGCCGCGCCGCGTAGCCCTCGACACTGCCGACCCCCGAACCGGTGATCACGGCGCGGCCCCCTGACCGGGCAGCGGCGGGACCTCGGACGGCAGCTTGCCGTCCGTGAGGAGCGCCTTGCGGTCCTTCGTCCCGTACATGGCCTCCCAGATCTGCCGGACGACCGGCGCCGCCGTCGAGGCGCCGAAGCCACCCTGCGAGATCATCGCGACGACCGCGTAACGCGGGTTCTTCACGGGGCCGAACGAGGCGAACCAGGAGGTGTCCTGTTTGCCGAACACCTCCGCCGTCCCCGTCTTGCCGCCGACGTCGACCCGCTTGAAGTCGAACCCGGAGAACGCGCCCGCGGCGGTGCCCTCCTTCGGGACGTCCGCGAGGGCGTTACGGACGTACTTCAGCACCTTCGCGTCGACGGGCAGTTTCGCCGGGGCCGGGGAGTCGAGCCGCTGGACGACCGTGCCGTCGGGCCGCACGACCGCGGTCCCGAGCCGGGGAACCACCAGCTTGCCCCCGTTGGCGAGCGCCGCGTACGCGCGGACGAGCTGCAACGGCGTCACCAGGACGTTGCCCTGCCCGACCGAGAAGTTGGCCGCGTCCCCGGCGCGGAACACGTAACCCTCGGTGCAGTTCTCCGTGGCGACGGCCTTGAGGTAGGAGGCGCGCGCCGGGTCGGTCTTGGCGACCTTCGGGTAGCCCTCCTTGGCGCCCTTGCAGTTGGCCTCCTTGGTGGCCTCCCAGAAGTCCTTCTTCCACGTCCGGTCGGGGATGCGGCCCCTGCTCTCGCTGGGCAGGTCGATGCCGGTGGGCGTCCCGAACCCGTAGCCGCGGGCCATCTTGACCATCGGGTCGGACGGGTTCTTCTTCGGGTGCGTCCCGCCGTCGCGCTTCCACTCGTCGTAGGCGAACTTGTAGAACACCGTGTCGCAGGACTTCACGAGGGCCGTGTGCAGGTTCATCGGCCCGTACGCGGCGCCGCCGGCGTTCCCGAACGCGCGGTCGCCGACCATGTAGGAGCCGGGGCAGTCGTAGATGCCGCTGAGGCTGGCGCCGTCCTTCACGGCGGCGGCCACCGACGAGATCTTGAACGTGGAGCCGGGCGCGAACTGGCCTTGGGTGACGCGGGAGATCAGCGGCTCGCCCTGCTTCTTGCCGAGCAGCGCGTCGTACTCCTCCTGGGAGATGCCGCCCGTCCAGATGCCGGGGTCGTAGGTCGGGTAGCTGGCCATCGCGACCATCCGGCCGGTCTGCACGTCCATCACGACGGCGGCGCCCGCGTCGGCCGGGTGGCCCTGCTTGCGCGCCCCCTCGACGGCCTTCTCGAGCGCGTTCTCCGCCGCCCCCTGCACGCCCGCGTCGATGCTGGTCACCAGGTGGTTTCCGGGAACGGGCGCCCGTTCGGAGGCGGTGCCGGTGACGCGGCCCTTGCTGTCGACGAGGACCTTGCGGAACCCGGGCTCGCCGCGCAACGCCGCGTCGTACTGCGCCTCCAGACCAGCGCGGCCGACGAGGTCGACGCCGCTGTAGCCGGTGACCTTCAGGCCGGTGCGCTTGTCGAGCTCCTCCTGCGTGACCGGCTGGAGGTAGCCGAGGACCTGCGCGGGACGCGCGCCGTCCGGCCGCGGATAGTCGCGGACGGCCTGGACCTGCGCGGTGACGCCGGGGAAGTCCTCCTGACGCTCCATGATCTGGAGGGCGCGCTTCGGGTCGACGTGGTCCTTGACGGGGATCGGCTGGTACGGGGAGCCGGGCCAGCAGGGCCGTTTGATGCCGGGCCCGCACAGCCTGATGCGCTTGGAGATGTCGTCGCGGCTCATCCCGAGGACGCCCGCGAGCCGGTTCAGGACGGCGTCGCCTCCGTCGTCCTGCCGGGACAGGGTCGTCCGGTCGACCGACACCACGAGCGCGCTGGTGTTGCGGACGAGCGGCTTGCCCCGGTCGTCCAGGATCATGCCGCGGACGGCGGGGACGACGATGTCACGGGTCCGGTTCTGCGCGGCGACGTCCTGGTAGTGCTCGCCCTCCAGCACCTGGAGGGTCCACATCCGGCCGATGAGGACGAGCAGCAGCGCTCCGACCAGCACGTACAGGACTACGAGGCGGAAGTGGGTGCGCGGGTTCACAGGTTCCCGCCCCGCCCCGACATCGCGCGGTAGCGGGCGGCGGGCACCGACAGGCCGTCGCCGCCCCGGGCGCGTTCGCCGCGTTCGTACCGGCGGGTGGCGCGCAGCACCGCCCACACGACGAACGGGCTCGCGATCACGTCGTACAGCACCTGGAGCGGGACCATGCTGGACACGGTCGCCCACTCGGCGCGCGGATCGCCGAGGATCATGCCCGTCCCCGCATACAGGACGGTCCCGGCGAGCGCCCCGGCGGCGACGGCGAAGAACGGCACGACCGACTGCCGGTCCATCTCGGCGGACGCGACGCCGCACAGGTAGCCGATGACGCAGTAGACCAGCGCGTACCGGCCGAGCGTGTGGTCGGCGGGCGGGATGATGTCGGCGGCGAGCCCGGCCAGGAACCCGGCGACCATGCCGGTCATCGACCCGGCGACGAGCGCTAGCGCGACCACGGCGAGCAGCACCAGGTCGGGTTGGACGCCGCCGGGCAGCGGCAGCCGGTTGGCCACCGACACCTGGAGGATCAGCGTCACGGCGATCACCACCGCGGCCACCGCGATGCGGCCCGCGGGCGGCGACTCGGGCGGGTTCAGCACGTCAGTCCCCCCGGCTCGGTCTGGTGGTCGGGCTGGTGGAGCCGCTCGGGCGCGCCTCCGGGTGGCGGCCGCCGCCCGGCGACGGCGACCCCGACGGCGTGGCCGACGGTTTGGTGGACGGCGGCGCGGGCGGTGGCGGCGGTTTCGGCGGCAGCACCGCGTCGCGCGGGTCGGTCCGCGGCGGGGCGACGACGACGGCGACGACGTCCAGGCTGGTGAACTTCACGAACGGCCGGACATAGGCGGTGCGGGTCAGGCCGCCGGACGAGCGGTCGATCCGCTCGACCACGCCGATCGGGACGCCCGGGACGTACGGCCGCTGGCCCTGCGATCCGAGCGTGACGATCCGCTGCCCGACCTGGATCGGCGCGGCGGCGTCCAGCAACTGGAACCGCAACGGTGTCGCACCGCGTCCGCCGAGGCCGCGGCGACCACCGCCCTGCACGATCCCGATCTCCTTGGAGCCTTCGAGCCGGGACCCGACCGACGAGGTCTGGTCGGTGGCCAGCAGCACGGTCGCGGTCGCGGGACCGACGCGGGTGACGCGGCCGACGAGGCCGTCCGCGCTCATCACGGTCATGTCCCGCTTCACGCCGCTGCGGCTGCCGACGTCGATGGTGACGGTGTCCTCGAAGCCCTGCCCGGCGGAGATCACCTGCGCGGCCATGATCTTGTAGCCGCCCATCCCGGCGGTGCCGAGCAGCCGCTGGAGCTGCGCCGACCGGTCCCGGTCGAGGCGCATGGACCGCGCCTGCTCGCGCAGCTTCTGGTTCTCCCGTTCGAGCCGGTCGGCGCGGCCGCGCTCGCCGGGCGCGTCGGTGATCGCGTCGAAGGTGTCGCCCACCGGCCGCACCACCGCCGCCGACGCCCGCTCGACCGGACCGAACACGGCGGCGCCGACGTCGCGCAGCCCGCGCAGCGCGGAGTCGTCCCCGCCCCGATAGTCAATGGTGATCATCGCGAGCGCCACGACGAGCAGCACGCCGAGGACGACGCGGGTGTGCCGGGTGTCCTTCACCCCACCGACCTTTCGTTACCCGGTCCGCCGGGGGAACCCCCACCTCGCGAACAGGCCGGACGAATCAGTTCAGTGCCGTGGCTCCGGCACGAGGACCTGTCGCAGCTCCTCGAAGTCCTCGACGCACTTGCCGGTGCCGAGCACCACCGAGTCGAGCGGGTTGTCCACGAGATGGATCGGCATGCCGGTCTCCTCGCGGAGGCGCTCGTCGAGGTTCTTCAACAGCGCGCCGCCGCCGGTGAGCGCGATCCCGCGATCCATGATGTCGCCGGACAGCTCGGGCGGGCACTTGTCGAGCGTCGTCTTCACCGCGTCCACCACGGCGTTGACGGGTTCCTCGATGGCACGTCGCACCTCCTCAGCGGAGATCACGACGGTCTTCGGCAGCCCGCTCACCAGGTCGCGGCCGCGGATCTCGGCGTGCGGCTCATCCTCGCCGCCGGGATACGCGGAACCGATCGCCATCTTGATCTCCTCGGCGGTGCGTTCCCCGAGCATCAGGGAATACTCCTTCTTGGAGAACGAGATGACCGCCTGGTCGAGCTCGTCGCCGCCGACGCGCACGGACTGGCTCGTGACGATCCCGCCCAGCGAGATGATCGCGACCTCGGTGGTGCCACCGCCGATGTCGACGACCATGTTGCCGGTCGGCTCGTACACGGGCAGCCCGGCGCCGATCGCGGCGGCCATGGGCTCCTCGATGATGTAGACGCGGCGGGCGCCGGCCTGGTAGCCGGCCTCCTTCACCGCGCGCTGTTCCACCCCGGTGATCCCGCTCGGCACCGCCACCACGATCCGCGGCTTGGCGAAGTGCCGACGTTTGTGCACCTTCTGGATGAAATAACGGAGCATCCGCTCGGTGACGTCGAAGTCGGCGATGACGCCGTCCTTCAACGGGCGGACGGCGACGATGTTCCCGGGCGTGCGGCCGATCATCCGCTTCGCCTCGATGCCCACCGCGACGATCTTCCCGGTGTTGGTGTTGATCGCCACCACCGACGGCTCATTGAGGACGATGCCACGCCCGCGCACGTACACCAGGGTGTTGGCGGTTCCGAGATCGACCGCCATGTCACGGCCAAGAAACGACAGCTTGTTACCCATGAAGAAAGGGAGCCCTTCATAATTGACGGGCGTGTATAGCGGCGCGTCCATCGTAACGTGCGCGGACGCCCTCGGGCAGTCACCCGCGGCCCGCGAGTCGATCAAAAAACGCCCCTTGAGCAGCCCCCCCATTCACCAAACAGGCGCGAACGGCTCCCCAACCGCCCTTGAGCCGCAACCCCGGCCACACCCACGGGTCGCACGACCGGAGGCGCCCCATGAGCCGCAACCCCGCCCACACTCACGGGTCGTGCGACCGGAGGCGCCCCAGCGCCGGAGGTCGCACGACCCGACGACGCAGGCGACCGCAGCGACGCACAGAAACCGCGACAGGCAAAGAGACCTAAACAGCGTCGTGAGGATCGCCTGCGTCGCGACGGGGGTTCCAGGGGGTCGCCCCCCTGGGCAAACACAGCCTGCGTCGCGACGGGGGTTCCAGGGGGTCGCCCCCCTGGGCAAACACAGCCTCAGGCGAGTTCGGGGAAGAAGAGCTTGATCTCGCGCTCGGCGGAGTAGGTGGAGTCGGAGCCGTGGACGATGTTGGCGCCGATCTCCAGGGCGAAGTCGCCGCGGATGGTGCCGGGGGTGGCGCTGACCGGGTCGGTGGCGCCGGCGAGGGAGCGGAACGCCTCGATGGCGCGGGGGCCCTCGGCGACCAGGGCGACGAGCGGGCCGCCGGTGATGAACTCGACGAGCTCGCCGAAGAACGGCTTGCTGGCGTGCTCCTCGTAGTGGGCCTCGGCGGTCTCGCGGGCGAGGGTGCGGAGCTCCAGCGCGACGAGCTTCAGGCCCTTGCGCTCGATACGGGAGATGACCTCACCGACGACGCCCCGGCTGACGCCATCGGGCTTGACAAGGACGAGAGTGCGCTCGGACACGGGTGGTTCTCCTTGGGAATGTCGATTTGTGCAGCGCGCAGATCCTACCTGGGTTGGGGATTCGCGGCGGCCTTGCGGGCATGTCTCAGCGTGGCCGCGGCGAGCACGACGGCGATGGCCCCGGCGGCGGCGAGCCACACGTGGAAGCCGTCCTGGAGCGCGTCGAGGCGTTGCGCGTCGGTCTGTGGGTGCTGTGCCTCCAGTTGTGCCGCCTGGAGGGACAGGACGGCGAGCTGACCGGCCAGTACGGCGGGGAAGCAGAGGGACAGGCTGAAGAGGGCAGCGCTGACGTTTGTGTCTCGTAGGGAGGCGGCCAGGGTGAGGCCGGTGCCGGTGCCCAGGAAGGCCAGGGGGGCGGCGAGGGTCCAAGGGGTGTCCGGGGTTGCTAGGAGGATGGCTGTGATGGCTGTGATGGCCAGGGCGTAGCCGGTGGGGATGGCTTGGCGGGCGGAGATGAAGGGGGAGGTGAGGGCTCCCAGTAGTGCGGTTGCGGCTGCCAGGACGAAGGGGAGTGTGGTGGCTTCGGTGGCTGCCAGGGGGCCGGTGGTGGGGTGGGTGAGGAGGCCGGTGGCGATCATGACCAGGGCGCAGCCGGAGGGGCTGCCCGCCGTCGTGTCGCGGGCTGCGGTCAGGGCTAGGCCGAGTAGGGCGATGATCGCTAGGGCGGCCACCGTTAGTTGGGCGCCCGGGGACCAGTCAGGGGCCGCTACGACGGCCAGGAACGCGAATCCGGCGGACGGGACGAGGGGGAGCAGGAGCTGGCCGCGTTCGGTGTGCCTGGACGGGGGCAGCGTCCACTGTCCGCGTCCGCGTAGCAGAAGGTGGGCGAGGGTGGCGACGGCGGCGGCCACGGCGGGCCACTGGTAGGGGGCCAGTGCCCTGTGCCAGTCGGGGGCGGGTGGTGGGACGGCCGCCAATGTGAGCGGGGCGGCTAGGAGGAGCGTGCTTGTGAGGGCGCCCGCGAAGGCTGCGGTCAGGATTGGGCTTCGGCGTTCCCAGACCAGGACGAGGCAGGCGGGCAGGATCGTTCCGGCCCCTGCTCCTTGGATGGTGCGGACCGTACCCGTGAGGGGCACCGAGTCGACGAGTGGGACGGCGCCCAGGCCCGTGAGCAGGGCGGCGAGGCCCAGGGCTAGGACGGGCCACGGGCCGTAACGGCGGGCGGCGACGGCCGCTAGCGGGACCGCCACCAGGAGCGCGGGCAGGGACAGGCCGGTGGCGCGCAGCAGCCCCGGGACCTCGGGGTCGCGGAGGTCGAGGGCGTCCGCCGCGGCGGGGACGACGTTCACGGTCGCGTCCGGCACCACCAGGACGGCGGCGGGCAGCGCGGTCAGCGTCAGCAGCAGCGTGCCCAGCGCGGCGCGGCGGCGGTGCGCCCGGCCCGGCGGGAGCGTCGTCGCGGGGGCGGTCGTGGGTGCGTGCAGGGACACGGCCAACTCCTTAGCCGGGTCAATTCCAAAAAAGGAAGAATGCCGGAATCATCGGCTGATCCGATTGCCCGGAATGGCGGACGGATGAATGCGTCCCCGCGAATTTAGCGCGGCTGGGCGCTCTCCGCCTTGCGTCCCATCCAAATGGCCGTTCCCCAAAGGGCCCCGAACACGACGCCGAGGAAGAACATGGCCGGAACCATGAATCCGGTGGCGAAGATCATCACTTGGAGGACGGTGCCCACGCCGATCGCCCAGGGGAAGCGCAGCAGGCCCGCGACCAGCAGGCAGACGACGGCGAGCCCGCCGCACACGCCGCCCGCGGTCGCGCCGTCGACGTCTCCGACGGTGACCGCCACCGGGATCGCGAGCGCGATCACGATGGCCTCGCAGCCGAGGACCGTGGCGAGCAGCCTGCGGGCGGGGTTCACGCCCTGCCCTCCTCGACGCGCAGCAGGATCCGGGCGTCGCCCGCCGTGACCGACGAGCCGGTGATCAGGACGCCCGCGCCCCGGTACTCCCCCGTCTCCTCGGCGAAGCCCATGGCCCGGTCGATCGCGTCGTCCAGCCGGTCCGCGACGTGGACGCGCTCCGGGCCGAACACGCCCTCGGCGATCTCGGCCAGCTCCTCCGGCGGCAGCGACCGGGCCGAGGAGTTGCGGGTCACGACGAGTTCGGCGACGACGGGTTCGAGCTGGTCGAGGACGCCCGCGACGTCCTTGTCCGCGGCGATCGCGAGGACCGCCGCGAGCCGGGTGAAGCCGAACGACTCGGTGATCGTGGCGACGGTCGCGGCCATCCCGGCCGGGTTGTGGGAGGCGTCCAGCAGGACGGTCGGGCCGGTCCGCGCGACCTCCAGGCGGCCGGGCGAGGCCGACTTGGCGAAGCCGCTGCGCACCAGGGCCGGGTCGAGCTGGCCCTCGTTGCCGCCGAGGTAGGGGTCGCCGGGCGCGACGCGGGTGGCGGCCTCCAGGTTGGGCTCTCCCCCGGTCGGCGTGCCGCTCGCGAACGCCTCCACGGCGGCGAGGGCCGTCGCGGCGTTGCTCGCCTGGTGCTCACCGAACAGCGGCAGGAAGATGTCGTCGTAGCCGCCGTGCAGGCCCTGGAGGCTCAGCTGCTGGCCGCCGAACGCGACGTCGCGGTCGAGCACGCCGTACTCGATGCCCTCGCGGGCGGCGGTGGCGCCGACCTCCACGATCCGGTGGAGCAGCACCTCGGCGGCCTCCACCGGCTGCTGCGCCAGCACCACCACGGACCCGGGCTTGATGATCCCCGCCTTCTCCCCGGCGATCTCCTCCACGGTGTCGCCGAGGTAGCGGGTGTGGTCCAGGCCGATGGGGGTGATCACGGCGACGGTGCCGTCGGCGACGTTGGTCGCGTCCCAGGTGCCGCCCATCCCGGTCTCGACGACCGCGACGTCGACCGGGGCGTCCGCGAACGCCGCGAACGCCATGGCCGTGAGCATCTCGAAGAACGACAGGCGCACCTCGTGCTTGCCGTCGACGATCTGGGCGAAGGGCAGGACGTCCTCGTACGCGGCCGCGAACTGGTCCTCGGTGAGCGGGGCGCCGTCGATCGCGATCCGTTCCCGCAGGGTGGTCAGCTCCGGGCTGGTGTACAGGCCCGTCCGCAGGCCGCGTTCGCGCAGGAGCGCCTCGATGAGCCGGGCGGTGCTGGACTTGCCGTTCGTCCCGGCGATGTGGATCACCGGGTAGGTGCGCTGCGGGTCTCCCAGGACGTCGACCAGGTCGCGGATCCGGTCGAGCGTGGGATCGATCTCCCACTCGACCCCACGGGCCATGATCGCGCTGACCGCGCGCTGGTAGTCGGACGGCTCGGATACCTGACTCACGGTCACAGAGCCTACTCGGCGGTTGGGGCCGTCCCGTCCGGCCCCACACTGAAGGGATGGACGTGTTCTACCGGGAGTGGAGGCGGCGGGGCCCCGGGGAGACCCGTGACATCGGACGGGCCCGCGCCCTGGCCGCCGCCTTGGGTGTCCTCGATCCGGGCGTCCCGGTCCTGACCGTGGTGGGGTCGAAGGGGAAGGGGACGACGGCGACGTACGCTTCCGCGTTCCTCGCGGCGGCCGGTCTTCGCGTGTGCACCGTCACCAGCCCCGGCCTTCGCAACGACCGTGACCGGATCAGGGTGGACGGGCGGGCCGTGTCGGAGGAGGAACTGGCCTGTCTGGCGGACGTCGTCGAGGCGGGCATTGATGTGTTGCCTGCTCCCTCGGGTGGTTACCTGTCGCCGTCGGGGCTGTTCACGCTCGCGGGGGTCGTCCACGCGGGGCGGGTCGGCGCGGACGTGATCGTCCTGGAGGCGGGCATGGGCGGACGGTCGGACGAGGTGTCGATCTTCCCTCCGGCCGTCGCCGCGATCACGCCGATCTTCCTGGAGCACGCCGGGGTCCTTGGGGGCACTCCGGCGCAGATCGCGGAGGAGAAACTCGGGGTGGCGGGGCCGAAGACGGTCGTCGTGTCCGCTCCGCAGACGGCCGAGGTCGGCGCGGTGCTCGGGGGTGTGGAGCGGGTTGGGGAGGGCGGTAGCGGTCTCCCCTGTCGGCTGCTCCCGGTTGGGTTGGCGCGGGGCGGGGCCGAACTCGGCGTCGTCGCGGCCCGCCGCCTGCCGGGCGTTCCCCAGCCGACGGAGGGGGCGCTCGCGGACGTGCTGGCGTCCGTCGTCCTCCCCGGGCGGCTGTCATGGCATCACGTGCCCGGCTCAGCGACGCGGCTGCTCGTCGACGCCGCCGTCGACCGGACGGGCGTCGCCGCCGCCCTCACCGCCGCCCGGAACGCCTGGGGGGCGATCGACCACGCCGTCGTCTGCCTGCCCGACCACAAGGACGTGGACGGTGCCATCGCCGAGTTGGCGGGGTCGCCGGTGACCTTCGTCCGGTTGCCGTACCGGCGGTTGCGGTTCGAGCACCCGCTGCCGACCAGTTGGGACGTCGTCGATGCGGACGCCGTCACGCCCGCGTCCCTCGCCGCCCTCGGACACCACGTGGTCGCCCTCGGCACCGGTTACTTCACCGGGCTCGTCCTCGACGCCGTGGACGCCGACACCGAACGGCTGTTCGTCACCCCGGCCTCTCGACGTCCTTCCTGATCCGCCGCATGAGGTCGGCCATCAGCGTGAAGTGCGGGTTCAGGCTTGGACGGTTCGACGCGACGACGCCGTACGAGTCCTCGGTGGCCCACGCGCAGTACGTGTGGGTCTCGGCGAGGACGGCGAACGTGCCGCAGACCGCCTTGCCGCCCCGCCTGCCGGGGTCGGCGTCCTGCCCGGCGATGAACGTCGTGGGCTGCGCCTTCTGGAGGAACCCGGCCGGGTCGCCGAGCGAGCCCGTCCCGCCCACGAACAGCACGTTGACCGGACGCGCCGGTTCCTGCGTGTAGACGGCCTGGCCGCGCGCCGCGACGGTGGCCCCGGCGGCCCGGATCGCGCCCGCGACGAACGGGTACGCCGCGCTCGCGGGCGGCGCCGTCAGCCCGTCCTTGCGCAGGCCACCGGCGATCGGACCCGCGTTGATCACCGTCCGGGACGCGGGGACGCCCGCGCGCGGCTGGTCGACAGGGCCGCCGCCACCACCGCCACTGCCACGGTCCATTCGGAACGCGAGCACCCCGGCCATGAGGACGATGCCCCCGACCATCACGGCACCGGCGACCAGCAGGAACCTCGGTGGCCGCCTGGGCGCCACAGGAGGCGGCCCGGACGGCATGGCCCCCGGCGGCGGAGGGCCGGGAAGCATCGGAATCGGCCCCGTGCCGTCCGGGATCATCGGAAGCGCGCCGGAATCGCGTCTGATCATGATCTGCGGGCCCGTCCCGTCCGGGACGGGCGCGTGCGGACCGGTCCCGCCGCCCGCGTCGGTCGACCACCAGGGACGCGAGCCATCGCCCCAGGGCGACGCCGGGTCCTGCGGATCGGACCGAGATGGTGAATCGGCCATTGCGCTCCCGATGGTCTATGTGCGGCGGGGTCAGCCCGTGGGCAGCGCGGTCAATTGGGACTCCAACCGGCTGATATCGGCCTCCGCCTGCGCGAGCCGGTCCCGGTTCTTGGCGACGACCGCCTCCGGCGCCTTCGCCATGAACGCCTCGTTGCCGAGCTTGCGGCCCACCTGCTCGACCTCCTTGCGGGCGGCGGCGAGGTCCTTCTCCAGCCGTCTGCGCTCGGCGGCGACGTCGATCGCCCCGGCGGTGTCGAGCCGGACGACGACGTCCTCCACCGGCAGCGACGCGGTCGCCGCGAAACCGTCACCCGGTTCGGTGAGCCGCAGCAGCGCGCGGACGCCCTCCTCGTGCGGCGCGAGCGGCGAGCCGTCCCACTCCAGCGCCGCCGCGACCTTCTGTCCCGGCTTGAGGCCCTGGTCGGCGCGGAACCGCCGCACCTCCGTCACCAGGCGCTGCAACGACTCGACGAGCGCCTCGGCGTCCCGGTCGGCCCGCTCGGGTTCGGCGGACGGCCAGGGCGCCGTCATGACCGTCTCGCCGCCGGTCAGCGACGTCCACAGCTCCTCGGTCACGAACGGGATCACCGGGTGCAGCAACCGCAACAGCTTGTCGAGCACCTCGCCCAGCACCCGCCGCGTCGTCTCCACCCGCTCGTCGCCCAACTGGACCTTGGCCAGCTCGACGTACCAGTCGCAGACCTCGTCCCACGCGAAGTGGTAGAGCGTCTCGCACGCCTTGGCGAAGTCGTAGGAGTCGAGCTGGGCGTCGACGTCGGCGATGACCGCCTGCAACCGCGACAGGATCCAGGCGTCCACGGTGGAAACCTCGGTGGGCAGGTCGCCCCGGACGTGCGCGCCGTTGATGAGCGCGAACCGCGTCGCGTTCCACAGCTTGTTGCAGAAGTTGCGCGACCCCTGCGCCCACTGCTCGGCCACCGGCACGTCCCCGCCCGGGTTCGCGCCCCGCAGCAACGTGAAGCGGGTCGCGTCGGCGCCGTACTCCTCGATCCAGTCGAGCGGGTCGATGACGTTCCCGAACGACTTGGACATCTTCTTGCCGAACTGGTCGCGGACCATCCCGTGCAACGCGATCGTGTCGAACGGCTGGACGCCGTCCATCGCGTACAGCCCGAACATCATCATCCGCGCGACCCAGAAGAACAGGATGTCGTACCCGGTGACCAGCACCGACGTCGGATAGAACCGCTTCAGGTCGTCGGTCTGGTCGGGCCAGCCCAGCGTCGAGAACGGCCACAGCGCGGACGAGAACCACGTGTCGAGGACGTCGGTGTCCTGCGTCCACCCGGCGGGCGGCTCCTCGTCCGGACCCGGGCAGACGACCTTCCCGTCCGGCCCGTACCAGACGGGGATCCGGTGCCCCCACCACAGCTGGCGGCTGATGCACCAGTCGTGCATGTTGTCGACCCACTCGAAGTAGCGGGCCGCCATCTCCGGCGGGTGGATCGTGACGCGGCCGTCGCGGACGGCGTCGCCCGCCTCCCGCGCCAGCGACTCCACCTTCACGAACCACTGGAGCGACACGCGCGGCTCCACCACCGTGGCACACCGCTGGCAGTGCCCGACCGAATGCTGGTAGGGGCGGATCTCCTTGACGATCCGGCCCTGCTCCCGCAGCGCGGCCACGACCGCGGGCCGCGCCTCGAACCGGTCCAGGCCCTCGAACGGCCCGGACGCGGTGACCACACCGCGCTCGTCCATGACCGACAGGGACGGCAGCGCATGGCGCCGCCCGATCTCGAAGTCGTTGGGGTCGTGCGCCGGGGTCACCTTCACCGCGCCGGTGCCGAACTCCGGGTCGACGTGCTCGTCCGCGACGACCGGGATGCGGCGGCCGGTCAGCGGAAGCTCCACCTCGCGCCCGACCAGATGCTTGTACCGGGCGTCGTCGGGGTGGACGGCGACGGCGGTGTCACCGAGCATCGTCTCCGCCCGCGTGGTCGCGACGACCAGCTCGTCGTCCCCCGCCCCGTACCGGATCGAGACAAGCTCCCCGTCGACGTCCTCATGCTCGACCTCGATGTCGGACAGCGCGGTCAGACACCTCGGACACCAGTTGATGATGCGTTCGGCGCGGTAGATCAGCCCGTCGTCGAACAGCCGCTTGAAGATCGTCCGGACGGCCCTGGCGCGGTCGTCGTCCATGGTGAACGCCTCGCGCGACCAGTCGACGCTGTCGCCGAGGCGCCGCATCTGGCCGAGGATCCGTCCGCCGGACTCCGCCTTCCACCGCCACACCCGCTCGACGAACGCCTCCCGGCCGAGGTCGTGCCGCGACACGCCCTCCTTGGCCAGCTCGCGCTCCACCACGTTCTGCGTCGCGATGCCCGCGTGGTCCATGCCCGGCACCCACACGGTCGCGTGCCCCCGCATGCGCCGCCGCCGGACGAGGGTGTCCTGGATGGAGTGGTCCAGCGCGTGCCCCATGTGCAACGACCCGGTGACGTTCGGCGGCGGGATCACGATCGAGAACGGTGGCCCGTCCGCCCCCGCGGTGAACAGCCCCGCCGATACCCACCGATCGTAGAGACGGCCCTCGACGTCCGCCGGTCGGTACTGGGTGGGCAGGTCAACGTCCGCGACGGCCCCCTGGCCGCGCTGAGTACTGGGCTGTGTCACGGCTGACGATTCTACGGGGACGTCAGGAGTTGAACGCCCACGGACGTGCGCGGGTGCGCAACAATCTCTACCGGCGAGCACCCCGCCGAGCCACCTCGCCGTTCCCAGCACGACAAAGGAAACACATTGAGCGGTTGGCAACCCCCACCCCACCCCCACGGCGTCCCACACCCCCCGCCACCTCCCACCCCCCACGCCTTACCCGGCGCCCCCATCCCACCCGGCGGATACCCGCCACCCGGCGCCCCAGTACCTCCCGGCGGACACGCCCCACCCGGCGGCGCCGTCCCACCCAGCGGATTCGCTCCACCCGGCGCCCCGATCCCACCCGGTGGTCACGCCCCACCCGGCGGGCCGTTTCCGGGGCCGTTCTATGGGCCGCCGCGTCGCAGGGGCGGCGGGCGCAAGATCCTTGGCCTGCTGGCCGGTGCCGCGGTACTGGCCCTGGTGTTGTCCGTGGGCGGGTACGGCGTCTACATGGTGCGAACCTCGCACGAGCTGTCCACGCCGCCTGCCGCGGACGGGATGAGCCGGGACCGGGAGGCCGAGGCGGGCGCCGAGGAAACGGTCAAGAAGTTGACCAACATCATCTACGCCGCCGCCACGAACTGGGAGGTCCACGGGACCGTGAGCGCCGTCTACGGGAACGGTGGCGAGAGGTACCTGTTCGTCGGCGTCACCGGCACCCACAAGATGAACGACCCGGTGGGGTATTTCAACGGCGGCGTCTCCACGGAGTTCAAGGACGGCAACAACGTCACCTACCGCCCGTCGACGTCGAAGCTCCAGGACGCGTGCGGTGACGGCGTCGGCCTCGTCACACAGATCTACGCCCAGAGGGACATGCCGACAGGCTCCACCAACTCGACCACCACTCTCGTCGCGTGGTCCACCAGGACCACCTTCGCGATCGTCACCCAGATCGACATCACCTCGGATCCGGAGCTGGACCGGCACAAGGATCTGGCGGACACGATGTGCGACATCCGCGACGACGTAGAGAGCTGAGGGCGGTTCCCGCCGCGGTCGGGACACAGGTCACCTGACATCGGGTCGCCCCGCCGGAAAGGGTGGCGGTGAACACCCGCGACGGCGGGGTCAACGGAGAGGGACGGGATGCGAGCGGCACTGGCACGCGCTGCCGTGCTGGCCGGCGCGTTCACCGCGGGGGCCGTGGCGGCACGTGCCGCGACCATCCCGCATCTCCGCCGCCTCACCGCCGACCTGCAACGTTCCCGCGAGCGCATCCTCGCCAGCCGCGAGGAGGAGCGCCGCCAGCTGCGGCACGACCTGCACGACGGGCTCGGGCCGACGCTCGCCAGCCTCGCCATGTCGCTGGACGCCGCCCGCATCACGCTCGCCTGCGAACCGGAACGTGCCGATCCACTGCTCGCCGACGTCCGGGACCGGCTCGCCACCGCCGTCGGCGAGATCCGCGACCTCGCGCACGGCCTGCGTCCGCCCGCGCTCGACGACCTCGGCCTCGTCGCGGCCATCGAGTCGTTCGCCGAGGGCTGCTGCGAACGGGTGGACATCCGGTTCGACGGCGAACACCTGGAACTTCCGGCCGCGATCGAGGTGGCGGCGTACCGCATCGCCCAGGAGGCGGTCAGCAACGTCCGGCTGCACGCCCCGGACGGGACCGCGCTGATCCGGCTGGCCCGTGACGTCGAGCTGCACCTGATGGTCGCCGACACCGGCCCGGGTCTGCCCGACTCGCCCCGCAACGGTGGCCAGCCCAGGCCACGGCGCGGCATGGCCGCGATGAAGGAATGGGCGGCTGAGGTCGGCGGCAACTGCGAGATCACGTCCCGCACCGGGGGCGGCACCGTCGTCACGGCACACCTTCCGCTCGCCGCCGCCGGGTACCATCGTCCTTCCACGGGGAAGGGCGGGCGTAGATGACCGAGATCATCCGGGTTCTCATCACCGACGACCACCCGGTGTTCAGGCAGGGGCTGAAGGGGCTGTTGCAGGCGCTCGGCGTGGACGTCGTCGGTGAGGCCGAGAACGGGCCTGACGCGGTGCGGCTGGCGGCGGAACTCCAGCCGGACGTCGTCGTGATGGACCTGCACATGCCGGGCGGCAACGGCATCGAGGCCACCCGCACCATCACCCGCACGAGCCCGCGGATCGGCGTGCTGGTGCTGACGATGTTCCGCGACGACGACTCCGTCTTCGCGGCGATGCGCGCGGGCGCCCGCGGCTACCTGCTGAAGGAGTCCGGCGCCGAGGAGATCGCCCGCGCGGTGAAGGCCGTCGCCGCTGGCGAGGCCATCTACGGCCCCGAGATCGCCCGCCGCGTCCTCACCTACTTCACCGACATGCCCGACCCGAAACGCGCAGCGTTCCCCGAGCTCACCGACCGGGAACGCGAGGTCCTCACCCTGATCGCCCAGGGCCGCAGCAACAGCGACATCGCCGGAACGCTCTTCCTCAGCCAGAAGACCGTCCGCAACCACGTCTCGAACATCTTCATGAAGCTCCACGTGGCCGACCGCTCCCAGGCCATCGTCGTAGCCCGCGAGGCGGGCCTCGGCAAATCATCCCGAACCTGACCAGGAGCAAGGGCCAGAACCGGGAGCGAGGGCCGGAGCCGAGGGCGTGGGGCGAAGCCCCAAAGGGGGCGAGGGGCGAAGCCCCAAAACGAGGGCAAGGGGCGAAGGCCCGAAGCGGGGCAAGGGGCAGAGCCCCAAAACGGGGGCGTGGGGGGCGGAGCCCCCCACACCGGGGGTCTGGGGGTCGCCCCCCAGAAGACACGAAATCCGCGAGAAGGCCCGCGCTCTCGGCGGGCACACCTCACCTACGCGGATTTCTCCCTGGGCTCGCGCTTCGGGCGGTCCCTGGGGACGAGGGTCGGGTTGACGTGTTCGAGGACGGCCTCGCGGGTGATGACGACGCGGGCGACGTCCTGGCGGCTCGGGACCTCGTACATCACCGAGAGGAGGACCTCCTCCATGATGGCGCGCAGGCCGCGGGCTCCGGTGCCGCGCAGGATCGCCTGGTCGGCGATGGCCTCCAGCGCGTCGTCGGTGAACTCCAGGTCGACGCCGTCGAGTTCGAAGAGGCGGTGGTACTGGCGGACCAGCGCGTTCTTCGGCTCGGTGAGGATGTTGATCAGGGCCTCGCGGTCGAGGTTGTGCACCGAGGTGATGACCGGGAGCCGTCCGATGAACTCGGGGATCATGCCGAACTTCAGCAGGTCCTCCGGCATGACGTCGCCGAGGATGGCGGACGACTCGTCGAAGTCGGACTTGGAGCGGATCTGGGCGCCGAAGCCCATGCCCTGCTTGCCGACCCGCGACTCGACGATCTTCTCCAGGCCCGCGAAGGCGCCACCGCAGATGAACAGCACGTTGGTGGTGTCGATCTGGATGAACTCCTGGTGGGGATGCTTGCGGCCGCCCTGCGGCGGGACGCTCGCGGTGGTGCCCTCCAGGATCTTCAGCAGGGCCTGCTGGACGCCCTCCCCGGACACGTCCCGGGTGATCGACGGGTTCTCGCTCTTACGGGCGACCTTGTCGACCTCGTCGATGTAGATGATGCCGGTCTCGGCCTTCTTGACGTCGTAGTCGGCCGCCTGGATCAGCTTGAGGAGGATGTTCTCGACGTCCTCACCGACGTATCCGGCCTCCGTCAGCGCCGTGGCGTCCGCGATGGCGAACGGGACGTTGAGGAGTTTGGCGAGCGTCTGCGCGAGCAGGGTCTTGCCGGATCCGGTGGGGCCGAGCAGCAGGATGTTCGACTTGCCGATCTCGACCGGGTCGTCGCGGCCGGAGTCGCCCGACTGGATCCGCTTGTAGTGGTTGTAGACGGCGACGGAAAGCGCCTTCTTCGCCGTGTCCTGCCCGATCACGTAGGAGTCGAGGAACTCGTAGATCTCCCGCGGCTTGGGCAGGTTGTCCCACTTGAGGTCGGAGGTCTCGGAGAGCTCCTCCTCGATGATCTCGTTACAGAGATCAATGCACTCGTCGCAGATGTACACGCCCGGACCCGCGATGAGCTTTTTGACCTGTTTCTGGCTCTTTCCGCAGAACGAGCACTTGAGCAGATCACCACCGTCGCCGATGCGTGCCACCCAACTGTCTCCTTTTCGTGGGGCCGGCCGCCATGAAGGCCGCGGCGCAGCTCGGTTGCATCCCGAAGGCTGTCGACGTTGGATTCGACGTTACCGCCTCCAACGGACTTGGGAAGCCCCTCGCCCGGAACTCTGACGCCCGGGCTCGGGGATTTCCCGCGTCCTGAAGTCGTCTCAGGACGACACTACCTCTGCTTTGCGCTTCCTGCTGGCGAAGACGTCGTCGATGAGACCGTAGTCCTTCGCCTCGGCGGCGGTGAGGATCTTGTCGCGCTCGATGTCCCGGCGGACCTCGTCGACGCTCTTGCCGCTGTGCTCGGCCAGGATCGTCTCCAGCAGCTCGCGGATCCGCAGGATCTCGCGCGCCTGGATCTCGATGTCGCTGGACTGGCCGTAGGTGCCCTCGGTCGCGGGCTGGTGGATCAGCAGCCGCGCGTTCGGCAGCGCGGCCCGCTTGCCCGGCGTCCCGGCGGCCAGCAGCACCGCCGCGGCGGACGCGGCCTGGCCGATGCACACCGTCTGGATGTCGGGCTTCACGAACTGCATCGTGTCGTAGATCGCCGTCATGGCGGTGAACGAGCCGCCGGGCGAGTTGATGTAGATGCTGATGTCGCGGTCCGGGTCGATGGACTCCAGCGTGATCAGCTGCGCCATCACGTCGTTGGCGGACGCGTCGTCGATCTGCACGCCGAGGAAGATGATCCGCTCCTCGAACAGCTTGTTGTACGGGTTCATCTCCTTGACCCCGTACGTGGTGCGCTCGACGAACGAAGGAATGATGTACCGGCTCTCGACCGGGGACCCGCCCGCCTGGACGCCGTGCGGGACCAGACCGGTGAAGCCGGGTCGAATGAGGTCGCTCACTGTGTGCCTCCGGGAAGTGTGGTCAGTGTCTTCTGGGGGCCGATCCCCAGGCCCCCGAAGGGGTGGTTCGGGCGATCCTCGCTCGCCGGCGCTCTCCGCGGTCACCCGAACCCCTCAGGAGACCGTGCCCTCGGAGGGCACCTGGTCGGCGCTGAGGACCACGTGGTCCACGAGCCCGTAGTCCTTGGCCTCGTCCGCGGTGAACCAGCGGTCGCGGTCGGAGTCGCGCTCGATCTGGTCGAGCTCCTGGCCGGTGTGCTCGGCGATCTTCTCGGCCAGCGTCCGCTTCACGTACAGCATCTGCTCCGCCTGGATCTTGATGTCGGAGGCGGTGCCGCCGATGCCGCCGGACGGCTGGTGCATCATGATCCGCGCGTGCGGCAGGGCGTAGCGCTTGCCGTTCGTCCCCGCGCACAGCAGGAACTGGCCCATCGACGCCGCGAGCCCCATGCCGACCGTGACGATGTCGTTCGGGACGTACCGCATGATGTCGTAGATCGCCATGCCGGCGGTCACGGAGCCACCTGGCGAGTTGATGTAGATCGTGATGTCGCGGCGGCCGTCCTCGGCGGACAGCAGCAGCAGCTCGGCGCAGATGCGGTTGGCGATGTCGTCGTCGACCTGCTGGCCGAGGAAGACGATCCGCTCGCGCAGCAGCCGCTGGAAGAGCTGGTCGCCCAGAGGCGACAAGGGCGCCTCGGCGACCCGTCCCTGGATCCGCGACGACTCGTCGAAAGTCGGAGGCATGCTCACCGGGTGTTCCTCCGGTCCTTTTAATCGGTTCGGATGATTGGACATTAACGCGCTCACGGGCCCGCTTAAGCCCGGGGGCCCGCCTTTTCGCCAGGGGCGTACCCCGGCACGACCGGGCGTGTCACGGAATAAGCGGCACGCCCCGCATCCGATGTACGGATGCGGGGCGTGCCGGATGCCCTCGGAAACGTCAGGAAGATCTCAGGCGTCCTTGTCCTGGGCGTCCTTCGCCTCGGCGGCCGCGGGCTCGTCCGTGGCCGTCTCAGCCGCGTCCTCGGCGGCCTCAGCCGTCTCCCCGGTCTCGGCCGTCTCCCCGGTCTCGGCCGTCTCCCCGGTCTCGGCCGTCTCCCCGGTCTCGGCCGTCTCCCCGGTCTCGGCCGTCTCCTCGGTCTCGGCGGCCTCGTCGGTCTCGTCGACGGCCTCGGCGGCGTCGGTCTCGTCGGCGGCGTCGGACTCCGCCTGGACGGTCTCGCCGTTCAGCTCGCGCTGGACGGCCTCGACGTCGATCACGTTGCCCGACTCGTCCTTGACCACGACGTGCTCGACCACGAGGTTCAGCGCCTTGGTGCGCAGCACCTCCGAGACGATCGCCGGGAGCTGGTTGTTCTGGGTGAGGTACTCGGCGAGCTGCTGCGGCTGCACGCCCATCTGCATCGCCTGCGAGACGACGTACTCGCTGAGCTCCTCGTTCTCGACGTTCAGCTCCTCCTGGACGGCGAGCTGGTCGAGCACGAAGCCGCCCTTCACCGCGAGACGGGCGGCGTTGGCGACGTCGTTGTCGAAGTCCTCCTCGGACTTCTCCTCGTCCTTGAGGTAGTCCTCCTTGGACATGCCCGCCATCTGGAGCTGCTGCTCAAGCTGCTGGTTGCGGCGGCCGATCTCCTCGTCCACGACCTTGTCGGGGAGCGGGATGTCGATCTTCTCCAGCAGGGCCTCGAGGGCCTTGTCGCGGGCGTCGGACAGCTGCTGGGCCTTCACCTGGCGGCCGAGCCGCGTCCGGACGTCGTCGCGGAGCTCGTCGATGGTGTCGAACTCGCTGGCGAGCTGGGCGAACTCGTCGTCCAGGTCGGGCAGGTTCTTGACCTTGACGCTCTGCACGGTGGCCGTGATCTCGGCGTCCTCGCCGGCGTGCTCGCCGCCGACCAGGGCGCCGGTGAACGTGGCGTCCTCACCCGCGGCGAGGCCGACCAGCGCGTCGTCGAGCCCCTCGATGGCCGACTTGCTGCCGACCTCGTAGGAGTAGCCGGACGTGGAGGCGTCCTCCACCCGCTCGCCGTCGATCGTCGCGACCAGGTCGACGGTGGCGAAGTCGCCCTCCTCGACGGCCCGCTCGGCGGTGGTCAGCGAGGCGAAGCGCTCGCGCAGGTTGCCGAGGGTCTCCTCGATCTGCTCGTCGGTGACCTCGGCGTCGTCGACGACGACCTCGAGGCCGTCGTAGTCGGGCACCTCGAACTTCGGCCGGATGTCGACCTCGGCGGTGAACGCGAACTGGGTGCCGTCCTCCAGCTCGGTCACCTCGACGTCGGGCTGTCCGAGGACGAAGATCTCGGACTCCTCGACGGCGCGGCCGTACAGCTCGGGAAGCGCGTCGTTGACCGCCTCCTGGAGGACAGCGCCCCGTCCGACGTACTTGTCGATCAGCGGGGCGGGGACCTTGCCGGGCCGGAAGCCCTTGATCCGCACCTGCTGCGAGATCTCCTTGTACGCCTTGTCGAGGTTCGGCTTGAGCTCGTCGAACGGAACCTCGACGGTGAGCTTGACCCGCGTGGGGGTCAGCTCCTCGACATCGGTCTTCACTGGGGTCGGTCTCCTTGATCGGGCGCTGTCTCGCCGCGGCGTTCGACGCTGCTGCTTCTTCGGTGCTCTGCGAGCCCTCGGCCGCCCGCGACCGGGCCTTCCGGGGCCCGTCCGCGTCGTCACCCGGCCGGTCAGTCTCTCAGCGGCGCGGGCACGCCGAACACGGCTCCGCGCCTTCGCGCGGCCAAGTCTATGGGGTAGCGGCCCCGGCTGCGGACATCGGATGCCGTCGAGACGTGCGGATTCGAGTTAACAATCCGGCACAGTCAGTGACATCGAGCACCCAGAAGGCCCATACTCGTCCGGGATGAGCGAGATTGCCGCGGCCTTCAGCGCTACCGGTCTCTACTACCTCGGGTTCGCCGTCTTCAAATTGGCGGCGGACCGAATGGCCCCTCTCCGGGGCAACCGTATCCCGCACATGACGTGGACGATCCTGACCGACTGGGTCTTCCTGATCGGGCTCGCGTTCGTGCTCGGCGGGCTCGGTCTCCAGATCAGGGCCCTGGGCGGGCTGCCGCTGTCCACGGCCGCGCCGATCTTCATGTCCGGCATCGTCCCGCTGCTGCTGATCGCGCTGCTGGTCTTCGGCGAGCGGCTCACCCCGCGCGAGTGGCTGAGCCCGCTGCTGATCGGCGGGGCGATCCTGCTGCTCGCCGCCTCGCTGCCCGGGGACGACCCGATCACCTCGGCGGACGTGCCGCTCTGGAAGATCGCGGTCGTGGTCGCCCCGGCGATCGCGGTGCCGGTGCTGATCATGGTGTTCGGCGACCACCGGCCGGACGGGCGGCACGCGCGTCCGGTCACCGGCATCGCCTACGGGCTGGGCGCGGGCTTCCCGGTCGGGGCGGCGGAGCTGGCGGTCAAGGGGTGGAGCGACGACCCGAACGCCACCGGCGCGCAGATCGCCGCGACGCCGTGGCCGTATCTGACGGTGCTGTCGGCGGCGATCGGGTTCGGGATCATGGTGACGGCGTTCCAGCGCTGCCGGGTCGCGATCGTGTCGACGGTGATGACGGTCGCCGCGAAGTCGTACCTGTTGACGATGGGCACGTTCATGTACGGGGAGCCCTGGCCGGACGACGGGGCGCGGTCGTCGATGCGGCTGGGCGCCTTGGTGCTCGGTGCGATCGCGGTCGTGCAGTTCCCGCGGCACCGGCCCGTCGCCGGGGAGCCGCACGAGTCCGAGGACGCGGCGGCGGCGGCTGATCCCTTCGGCGATCCCGGGCAGGACGGAGCGGAGCTCTGGCCCGCTGGTCGGCGGAAACGGGCCGCGGTGCCGCCGCAGCTCTCTCCGCATGTGCGAGACGCCCTCGCTCCGTATGGCGACGCGGAACCCGCCACGCCGCGGCGTCCGGTCCGGCCGCAGGCCCCCACCGAGACTGGGGCCGACGGCCGGTGGCGCTTCGGCGACTGAGGTTTCGCGGGGTCAGCGACCCTTGCCGTCCTTGCCGGGGAGGCCCTTGTCCAGGCCCGCGCGGCGGAGCGCGTCGGCCATGGCGCCGCCGCCTCCGCTGTCGCCCCTGCCGTCGCCGCGTTGGCCGCCGCGTCCAGCGCCCTGGCCGCGTCCCGCCCCCTGGCCTCGGCCGGCGCCCTGGCTCTGTCCTGCTCCTTGACCGCGTCCGGCGCCCTGGCCGGTGTTCTGGCCGCGTCCTCCGCCACGGTTCTTCTGTCCGCCCTGCCCGCCTTGGCCGCTTTGGCCGCCCTGGCCGCCGCGTGGTTTCTGGCCGCCACGGTCGTTGCGGTCGCGGTTCTCCTCGTCCAGCCTGAGCGTCAGCGAGATGCGCTTGCGTTGCAGGTCGACGTCCTGGACCTTCACGCGGACGATGTCGCCCGGCTTGACGATGTCGCGCGGGTCCTCGACGAACTTGTCGGACATCGCGGAGATGTGGACGAGCCCGTCCTGGTGCACGCCGACGTCCACGAACGCCCCGAACGCGGCGACGTTGGTGACGACGCCCTCCAGGACCATGCCGGGTTCGAGGTCGGCGAGCTTGTCGACGCCCTCCTTGAACGTCGCCGTCTTGAACGCGGGACGCGGGTCGCGGCCGGGTTTCTCCAGCTCGGCGAGGATGTCGGTGACGGTCGGCAGCCCGAAGGTGGCGTCGACGAAGTCGGCGGGCCTCAGCGAGCGCAGCGCGGTGGCGTTGCCGACCAGTGCGGTGATGTTGCCGCCCGCCGCGTCCAGGATCCGGCGGACGACCGGGTACGCCTCCGGGTGCACGCTGGACGAGTCGAGAGGGTCGTCGCCGCCGGGAATGCGCAGGAAGCCCGCGCACTGCTCGAACGCCTTCGGGCCGAGTCGCGGGACGCCCTTGAGCCCGCCCCGGCTGCGGAACGGGCCGTTGGCGTCGCGGTGCGCGACGATGTTCTCCGCGAGCCCCTCGCCGATTCCGGACACGCGGGTGAGCAGCGGCGCGGAAGCCGTGTTGACGTCCACCCCGACGGCGTTCACGCAGTCCTCGACGACGGCGTCCAGCGAGCGCGACAGCTTCACCTCGGAGATGTCGTGCTGGTACTGGCCGACCCCGATCGACTTCGGGTCGATCTTGACGAGCTCGGCGAGCGGGTCCTGGAGGCGGCGGGCGATGGAGACGGCGCCGCGCAGCGACACGTCCATGCCGGGCAGCTCGCGGCCCGCGTACTCCGACGCCGAGTACACCGACGCGCCCGCCTCCGACACCATGATCTTGGTGAGGCCGAGGTCGGGGTACCGGGAGATGAGGTCGGCGGCGAGCTTGTCGGTCTCCCTGGACGCGGTGCCGTTGCCGATGGAGACCAGGTCGACCTTGTGTTCGCGCGCCAGCCTGGCGAGGGTCTCGATCGACTCGTCCCACTTCCGGCGGGGTTCGTGGGGGTAGATCGTGTCGGTGGCGACGACCTTGCCGGTGGCGTCCACGACGGCGACCTTCACGCCGGTGCGCAGGCCCGGGTCGAGACCCATGGTGGCGCGGGTCCCGGCGGGCGCGGCGAGCAGCAGGTCGCGCAGGTTGGCGGCGAACACGCGGACCGCCTCGTCCTCGGCCTCCTGGCGGAGACGGGTGCGCAGGTCGATGCCGAGGTGCACGAGGATCCGGGTGCGCCACGCCCAGCGGACCGTGTCGCGCAGCCATCGGTCGGCCGGACGGCCCTGGTCGACGATCTGGAACCGGCGCGCGATCTCCACCTCGAACGAGCTGCGCGCGCCGTCGGCGGGCTCCTCCTCCGGCTCCAGGTCGAGGTCGAGGACCTCCTCCTTCTCGCCGCGGAACAGCGCGAGGACGCGGTGCGAGGGCAGCTTCGCGAACGGCTCGGCGAACTCGAAGTAGTCGGAGAACTTGGCGCCCGTCTCCTGCTTGCCGTCCCGGACGCGCGAGATCATCCGGCCCTGGTTCCACATGCGTTCGCGCAGCGCGCCGATCAGGTCGGCGTCCTCACCGAAACGCTCGACGAGGATGGCGCGGGCGCCCTCCAGGGCCGCGGCCACGTCGGCGACGCCCTTCTCCCCGTCGACATAGGGTTCGGCGGCGGTGTTCGGGTCGTTGGACGGGTCGTCCAGCAGAAGGTCGGCGAGGGGTTCCAGCCCGGCCTCGCGGGCGATCTGCGCCTTGGTGCGCCGTTTCGGCTTGTACGGGAGGTAGATGTCCTCCAGCCGAGCCTTGGCCTCGGCGGCCATGATCTGCGCCCTCAGCTCGTCGGTGAGCTTGCCCTGCGACTCGATCGACTCCAGGATCGCGGCGCGGCGCTCGTCCAGCTCGCGCAGGTAGCGCAGCCGCTCCTCCAGCGCGCGCAGCTGCGCGTCGTCGAGCGTTCCGGTCGCCTCCTTGCGGTAGCGGGCGATGAACGGGACGGTCGCCCCGCCGTCCAGGAGGTCCACCGCGACCCGCACCTGCCCCTCACCGACGCCGATCTCGGCGGCGATGCGCTGGGTGATGGGCGGCGGGCCGTCATGCCCGGCGGAGGTCTGACTGGTGGTCGCTGTCACAGCTCGTTTCCGCTTTCAGTCTGAGTTGTCCCACACGAGGATGCCCGGTCCGTCCGGCGCCCGCATGGTCCTCTCAAAGATCTCACGGAGTTCGAGCGGCCGGTCCCGTTCGTGAGGGCAGGGTGGGTCTAGGTCCACCTTTACCGTCGCAGATGGGGGGCCTAACACCACTGAGAGGCGGACGGGGTGTCGACCACAATGAACGAGTCGGGACCCACCGGACAGAGCAGCAGTGGAGGACGCACGTGAGCGACCGCGAACTGGCCATAGGGCCGCTATTCGCCGTGTACGGACGGCGGGCGTTCACCAGTCTCGTCCGCGCCGTCATCCAGATCGTGGTGGCGTTCGCCGCGGGCCTTCCGTTGTTCATTCTCGCGGTGCTGTCGATCGTCTTCATCCCGTTGGGCGTCGGGGTGGTGATGGTGCCCGCCGTGTTCCAGGCGATTCGCGGGGTCGCGAACCAGCAGCGCGCATGGGCGGGCGAGTGGGCTGGGGTGGAGATTCCCGTCCCGTACCGCCCGGAGCCTTCGGGTGGGCTCGGGGTGTTCCGGCGGCTGGGGTGGGTGCTGTCCGACCCGGCGACGTGGCGTGACCTTTTGTGGACGTTCCTGAACGTGCCGACCGCGCTCGTCCTCGGGGTCCTCGGCGGCGGCCTCGGGCTTTACGGGCTGGAGGGCGTCTTCGTGTCGCCGTGGCTCGGGCAGATCACGGGCTACGGCTGGGGCCCGTTCTGGCCGCTGGACGACTACGGCGTGTTCGGCATCGTCGGGTCCGTCGTGCTCGGTGCGGCGCTGGTGGCGGTGTCGGTTCCGGTGGGGCCGTTCTTCCTGAAGGCCCACGCGCTGTTCTGCCAGACGTTGCTGTCGCCGACGCGGGCGGCGCTGACCGAGCGCGTCCAGCGGCTGACGGAGACACGGTCGGACTCCGTGGACGCCTCCGCCGCCGAACTGCGCCGCATCGAACGCGACCTGCACGACGGCGCGCAGGCCCGGCTCGTCGCGCTGAGCATGAACATCGGGCTCGCCGAAGAGATGATGAAGGACGACCCGGAGACCGCGCTGCGGCTGCTCGCCGAGGCGCGCGCCGCCAGCGGGACGGCGTTGACCGAGCTGCGCGACCTCGTCCGCGGCATCCATCCGCCGGTGCTGGCCGAACGGGGGCTGGACGGGGCCGTCCGGGCGCTCGCGCTGAGCCTGCCGCTGCCGGTGGACGTCCAGATCGACCTGCCGGGACGTCCCGACGCGCCGGTCGAGTCGGCCGCCTACTTCGCGGTCGCCGAGATGTTCGCCAACATCGTCAAGCACTCGGGCGCGCACCGCGCCTGGATCCAGATCGAGCACGCGGGCGGGCGACTGCTTATGATCGTCGGGGACGACGGGACGGGCTCGGCGGACCCCGCGCAGGGGTCCGGAATGCGGGGGATCGAGCGCAGGCTGGCGGCGTTCGATGGGACCATGGCCGTGACGAGCCCGCCCGGCGGGCCGACCGTCGTGACCATGGAGCTGCCGTGCGCGTTGTCATCGCCGAAGATCTCGCCCTCCTGAGGGACGGGCTGATCCGACTGCTCGGCGCGTTCGGTTTCGAGGTCGTCGAGGCCGTGGACAACGGGCCGTCCCTCCAGCGGGCGCTGACGACGCACCGTCCGGACGTGGCGGTGGTGGACGTGCGGCTCCCGCCGACGTTCACCGACGAGGGCCTGCGGGCGGCGCTGGAGGCTCGACGCGAGATCCCCGGGCTGCCGGTGCTGGTGCTGTCCCAGCACGTCGAGCAGTTGTACGCGCGTGAACTCCTGTCCGACAGCACCGGCGGCATCGGCTACCTGCTGAAAGACCGCGTGTCGGACGTCAAGGTCTTCGTCGAAGCAGTACGCCGGGTCGCGGACGGCGGCACCGCGCTCGACCCGGACGTGGTCGCGCAACTGCTGACCCGGCACGCCCGCGAGGAGCCGCTGCAACAGCTGACTCCCCGCGAACGCGAGGTGCTCGGGCTGATGGCGGAGGGCCGCTCGAACGCGGCGATCGCCGGAAAGCTGTTCGTCACCGAGAAGGCGATCAGCAAGCACACCAACAGCATCTTCGGCAAGCTGGGGCTCCCCCAGTCCGAGGACGACAACCGCCGCGTCCTCGCGGTACTCGCCTACCTCGGCACCTGAGCACCGCTCCCCCGCCTGGGCGACTGTCTGGGTGGCTGGAGGTCGTTCACTGGGCCCAGGGCGGGACGATCCGGTCGGTGCCCTGGGGCTCGATCTCGCACTTGTCGTCGTCGACCCGGGCCTTCGGGTCGTAGGCGAGGCATCCGGCGTGGGCCGCGACGACGGCGGTGAAGCCCGAGTCGCCGGTCGTCATCTGCCGGGGCAGGTCGGCTGGCAGGACGACGGTGTCGCCCGCGCCCACGTCCAGCTTGCGGCCGTCCAGGTCGACGGTCGCGGTGCCGTCCAGGAACGTCCAGACCTGCTCGGTGTCGAAGGCGTGCAGCGGGCCGGTCCGTCCGGGCGTCATGTCGACGCGCCAGACGGCGATGCCGTCGGTACCTCCCTGGGTGGGCGTCGCGAAGGTGGTCATGACGCCGTTGGGCGTCTCGGTGCGGCGGCTGTCGGCGTCGCGGACGAGCGTCATCGGTCTCGATCCCCTAAGTTGGACAATGTGGTTGTCCATATAGTCAATGAGGTTGTCTTTTATGTCAAGCGATGCCCCCGGCTTCGAGCTGCCGCTGCGCCTGTTCCTCGCGTTCCGTGTGATCATCGACGAGGTGCACGCCGAGCTGGCCCGCGAAGGGCACACCGACCTGCGGCCGATGCACGGTTTCGTCTTCCAGGCCATCGGCACGAGGGGCACGACGGCCGTGGAACTCGGCCGCAGCCTCGGCGTGTCGAAGCAGGCGGCGGGCAAGATGATCGAGTCGCTGGAGCGCACCGGCTATGTCGAGCGGGCCGCCGATCCGTCCGACGCGCGGCGCAAGATCGTCCGACTGACCGCCAAGGGCGTCGACTTCCTGGCGCGTTCGGCGCGCATCTTCGACCGGGTTCGGGACGACTGGGTCAGGCTCCTCGGTGCCGACCGCGTGCGCGCGCTGGAACAGGATCTCCGGCAGGTCACGCCCGGCGATCCGTGGAGGCTCGACGCACCGGGCTGGTTCGGTTCACCGTGAAAATTATTTCTTCCGGCCAGCCCGTATGTGCCCAGGCAGCCGCTTAGACCACCGCCGTTTCAACCGTCCACCGGTCTCGAAGCTCTTGAAGGCAACGTTCCACCCGGTTACGATCCACCCAATTCTTAGGAAAGTTTCCTAAGAGTACGCGGGGATTCCTGTTTGCTCGGGGGCCGAACGAACGGAGAATCATGTCAAGACCGGGCGGACGGCGGGCCATCGCGCTCGCCGGAGCAGCAACCCTGGCGGTCGCCACCGCCCTGCTGGCGGCGCCCCCGGCGTCATCGGCCGGAACGGTGACCGCCGAGTGCACGAAGACTCAGGACTGGGGCTCCGGCTTCGGCGGCAGTTGCACGATCACGAACGGAACGGACTCGGCGCTGAGCGGCTGGAAACTTGAGGCCGATCTGCCATCCGGAACGTCCGTGTCGGTGTGGAACGCCACCCAGACCGTGTCTGGGAGCCACTACACCTTCAGCAACCCGACCTGGGCCGCCTCGCTCGGAGCCGGCGCCAAGACCAGCTTCGGCTTCAACGGCACCGGTTCCGGTTTCTTCACCGGTTGCAAGATCAACGGGGCGTCCTGCGACGGTGGCGGTGGCCCCGGCGACCAGGACGACGACGCCGCTCCCACGGCTCCCACCGGACTTCGCGCCAGCGGCAAGACCGCCACAAGCGTCACGCTCGCGTGGAACGCGTCAAGCGACAACGTCGGAGTCACCGGCTACGACGTCTACCGCGGCACCACCAAGGCCGCGTCGGTGACCGGGACCAGCACCACCATCACCGGCCTCTCGGCGAAGACCGCCTACACCTTCACGGTCAAGGCGACCGACGCCGCGGGGAACGCCTCGTCCGCTTCCGAGTCCGTGTCGGTCACCACCGACGACGGCGGCGGCCAGGGCGCCGGTGACAAGGTCATCGGATACTTCGTGGACTGGGGCGTCTACCAGCGCAACTACCACGTCAAGAACATCGAGACCAGCGGCTCTGCGAGCAAGCTGACGCACATCAACTACGCGTTCGGCAACGTCCAGGGCGGCAAGTGCACCATCGGCGACTCCTACGCCGACTACGACAAGGCGTACGGTGCCGACCAGAGCGTCGACGGTGTCGCCGACAACTGGGAACAGCCCCTACGCGGCAACTTCAACCAGCTCCGCAAGCTGAAGAAGATGCACCCCGGCCTGAAGGTGCTGTGGTCGTTCGGCGGCTGGACCTGGTCCGGCGGCTTCGGCCAGGCCGCGCAGAACCCGGCCGCGTTCGCCGACTCCTGCTACAAGCTGGTCGAGGACTCGCGCTGGGCGGACGTGTTCGACGGCATCGACATCGACTGGGAGTACCCGAACGCCTGCGGTCTCTCCTGTGACACGAGCGGTCCGGACGCCTTCAAGAACCTGCTGTCCGCGCTGCGGTCCAAGTTCGGGTCCGACAACCTCGTGACGGCCGCGATCACCGCCGACGCCGCCAAGGACGGCAAGATGGACGCGACCGACTACAAGGGCGCCTCGCAGTACGTCGACTGGTTCATGCCCATGACCTACGACTACTTCGGAGGGTGGGACAAGGAGGGCCCGACGGCCCCGCACTCGCCGCTCACGTCCTACCCGGGCATCCCGCACGAGGGCTTCAACACGGCGGACACCATCGCCAAGCTGAAGGGCCTCGGCATTCCCGGCAGCAAGCTCCTGATGGGCCTCGGCTTCTACGGACGCGGCTGGACGGGCGTCACGCAGAAGGAGCCCGGTGGGAAGGCGACCGCTCCCGCGCCCGGCAAGTACGAGGCAGGCATCGAGGACTACAAGGACATCAAGTCCAAGTGCCCGCCGACCGGCACCGTCGCCGGAACGTCCTACGCCTACTGCGGGAACGAGTGGTGGAGCTACGACACGCCGGCCACCATCGGCGGAAAGATGAACTGGGCCGGTTCCGAGGGACTCGGCGGCTCCTTCTTCTGGGAGCTCAGCGGGGACACCCCCAACGGTGAGCTCATCTCCGCCATCAAGAACGGTCTCGGCTGAGCTGTTCGCAGAGGGGACCCTCCCAGCCCCTTCAGACAGCCGAGACATTGGGCCCCTGACCAACCGGACGCCGGTCAGGGGCCCGCCCCTTTCTCACGCCGTTTCCGGCTCGGTCCGCAGGACGGCCTGGATCTCCAGGACGATCTCGACCTTCTCCCCCAGCCCCAGCGCGCCGCCCGGAACGGTGCCGCGGTCGCCCACACCGAAGTCCAGCCGGTTGATCTCGCCGGTCGCGGTGAACCCGACGCGGGCGCCCTTGAAGGGGTCGTCCTGCCGGAACGGGTCGGGGCCGAAGCCGTCGACCTCCAGCTTCAGCGCCACGGGCTTGGTCGTGCCGCGCAGGGTCAGTTCGCCGTCCAGGACGAGACCCTCCCCCTCGTGCCGCAGCCCGGTCGAGCGGTACGTCATGGTCGGGTGCGCGGCGACGTCGAGGAAGTCGGCGGCCCGGACGTGCTCGTCGCGCTGGGAGTTTCCGGTGTCGATCGAGGCCAGGTCGATGGACGCGGTCACCTCCGAGCCGAGCGGGTCGGCGCCGGTCACGACGGTCCCCTCGAACGTCCCGAACCGGCCACGGACCTTGCTGACCATCAGATGCCGGATGACGAAGCCGACCCCGGAGTGGACGGGGTCGATCGTCCAGGTCCCCGCGACGTAGCCGGGGATCTCGACAAGCTCGGTCGTCATCGTGTCTCCTAAGGTTATGAACGGTAAGACGGTTCCTGTTCGGAACCGTCACCATGGTGCGGACACCCTTGGAGTCGGCACAAGAAGGCACTTTTTCCTGCCCTGGTCACTTGGAGAGAACCATGGGATTGCACCCGCACTCGGCGAGTTGCCGGGCCCGCGAGATCCTCGACCGGGTCGGCGACAAATGGTCGCTCCAGGTCATCGCGCTCCTGGGCGAACGGACCAAGCGGTTCACCGAGCTGAAACGCGAGATCGACGGCATCAGCCAGCGCATGCTCACCGTCACGTTGCGCGGCCTGGAACGCGACGGAATCGTCAGCCGCACCGTGTACCCGGTGATGCCCCCGCATGTCGACTATTCGCTCACGCCAATGGGCGCGACCTTGATGGAGGCGGCCAACACCCTGGTGTCCTGGGCCGAAACCCACATCAGCGAGATCGACGCGGCGCGCGCCGACTACGACCTGCGGGCCGCCGAAATCGAGGCCCTGAAAAAGATCTCATGAACGTATGCGCGGGCGGGCGTGACGGCCGCACCGCCGGAGCCCCGGCGAATCGGTGTGCCGTCACGGGAGGCGGCGCGGTACCGTTGTGGCGATGGACTTTCACGAGGTGGGACGGCGAGCTAGCCGCGCCGAGCTGGGGGACGAGCAGTCGTGCCCGGCCCGGCTCGGCGGTGTGCGCCGTCATCCCATCGACCTCGTGAGGCCGTCCCATGCGTTCGACTGACATTCGTTCGACCTTCCTCGACTTCTTCCAGGAGCGCGACCATCGCGTCGTGCCGTCCAGCCCGCTCATCCCGTCCGATCCGACGCTGCTGCTGACCAACGCGGGCATGAACCAGTTCAAGCCGTACTTCCTCGGCGAGACGGCACCGGACCATTCCCGCGCGGTGTCCGTTCAGAAGTGCGTCCGGACCTCCGACATCGAGAACGTGGGGCGCACCACGCGCCACTCCACATTCTTCGAGATGCTCGGCAACTTCTCCTTCGGCGATTACTTCAAGGCAGAAGCGATTTCGTGGGCGTGGGAGCTGTTCACCCGCCACTACGACCTCGACCCCGAGCGCATCTGGGTCACCGTCTACCTGGACGACGACGAGGCGGAACGGCTCTGGCGGCGGGCGGGCGTCCCGTCCGAGCGGATCCAACGCCTCGGCATGGAGGACAACTACTGGTCGATGGGGGTTCCGGGCCCCTGCGGACCGTCCTCCGAACTGCACTACGACAGGGGCCCGGCTTTCGGCCGTGAAGGCGGACCAGCGGAGAACGGCGAACGCTACCAGGAGCTGTGGAACCTGGTCTTCATGCAGAACCTTCGCGGCGAGGGAACCGGCAAAACCGGATACCCCGTCCTCGGCGAACTCCCCGCGCGGAACATCGACACCGGCCTGGGTCTGGACCGTCTCGCAACGATCCTCCAGGGCGTCGACACCGTATGCGAGACCGACCTCCTGGCACCCACTCTCCGACTCGTCCAAGAAATGGCGGGCCGCGAGTATCCGGGACGCGACGGCAGCGAAGACTCGACCTCCTTCCGCATCGTCGCGGAACACTCCCGGTCAATCGCATACCTCATCGCCGACGGAGTCCTGCCCGCACGCGACGGCAGAGGCTACATCCTGCGCCGCCTGATGCGCCGCGCCATCCGTCACGCACGCAAACTCGGCATCGACGATCTGACCCTCCCCCGCCTGACGTCCAGCGTCATCGGCAATCTGGGCGAGACATGGCCGGAGCTGACCCGCCAAACCACCCTCATCCAGCAGGTGGTCACGGCCGAAGAGGAGAACTTCGAGCGAACCCTGCGCCAGGGCTCCCAGCTCCTCGAATCGGCGATCGACGGCGCGACCACGACCATTCCCGGACGCACCGCGTTCGTCCTGCACGACACCTACGGCTTCCCCATCGACCTCACCATCGACGCCGCGCGCTCGGCGGGCCTCACCGTCGACGAGAACGAATTCGCGAACCTCCTCGAAGGACAGCGCCGCCAAGCACAACATGCAGGTCGAGGCCACAAGAACGACACAGTCGCACGCCAGGAGACCTACCGCCGAATCACCGCCGAACACGGCACCACCGACTTCGTCGGCTACTCCTCCACCACAGCGGAAACAACCATCCTTGCCCTTCTCGACAACACCGGCCCCATGCCGACCGCACCCGAGGGCACCGAAATCGAGGTGGTCCTTTCCCGTACCCCGTTCTACGCGGAATCAGGCGGCCAGGTCGGCGACACGGGCACCCTGCGAACCTCCGGCGCGACGCTGCGAATTCTCGACACCCACCTGGGCCTGGACGGACTGCACGTGCACACCGCCCGCGTCCTGACCGGCGAGGCGCGCCCAGGTGACGAGGCGGAAGCAGTAGTCGACGCCGACCGCCGCGCCGCGACCGCCCGCTCCCACAGCGCGACCCACGTCCTCCACGCGATGCTGCGCCGCCTTCTCGGCGACCACGCGGCCCAGCGCGGCTCCCGCGTCGAACCGGGCCGCCTGCGCTTCGACTTCGCCCACTTCTCCCCCGTCGACCCGGGACCCGTCCAGACCCTGGTGAACGACTACCTCCTAGACGACCCGGACGTCCGCGTCTGGGAAACCACCCGCGCCAATGCCGAGGAAGCAGGAGCGTTCGCCCTCTTCGGCGAGAAGTACGGCGACGAGGTCCGCATCGTGGACATCGGCGACGCTTCCCGCGAACTCTGCGGCGGCACCCACGTCGGCCACGGCTCCCAAGCGGGGCCCGTCCACATCGTCGGCGAGTCGTCCATCGGCACCGGCCTACGCCGCATAGAAGCCCTCACCGGAGCCGACGCCCTACACCACTACGACCACCAACAGAATCTCCTCCACGAACTAGCCAAGCTCCTCCACACCACCCCGAACGAGGCGCCAACCCGCCTCCAACAACGCCTGGAAACCCTCGCGGCAACCCAACGCCACCTAGAGACCCTCCACCAAACCGAGCTGGAAACCCACGCGAAGCACCTCGCGTCCCAGGCGGAACCACTCCCGGGCGGCCACCTGGTGGCCCAGCTCATCCCCGACCAAACGCCCGCAGACCTCCGCACCATCGCCACGAAGACCCTCACCCACCTACCAAACGGCATCGTCATCCTCGGCACGGAAACCAACGGCAAGGCAGCCCTCGTCGCCGCGACAAACCCCAACATCCAGGCCCGCGACCTCCTGACCGCCGCGTCCCGCGAGGTGGGCGGCGGCGCGGGCGGCAAGGGCCCAGTGGCGAACGCAGGCGGCCGCAACCCCGAAAACCTGCCGAGAGCGATCCACACCGCAGCCACCAACGCCCGCGAGCTCCTGGCCTAGAGGCGCTCCATCTCCCGAACACGCGAGAGGCCCCATCCCGCTACTCCGGGATGGGGCCTCTCCTCTGGTCGGGCTGGCGGGATTTGAACCCACGGCCCCTGGCACCCAAAGCCAGTGCGCTACCAAACTGCGCTACAGCCCGCACACCACCGCGCGACGCACGATGACCCGAGAAGTCTAGTCCCGATCGGCCCCGCTCCGCGCGACCCGCCATGACACGCCCGCCATCGAAACCCTGTACGCTACGGGTTGGCGATCGAGGGCCCACAACCCTCATCCAAGCGGGCGTAGCTCAATGGTAGAGCCCCAGTCTTCCAAACTGGCTACGCGGGTTCGATTCCCGTCGCCCGCTCCATCGTTTTTTGGGGGCGGGCCCCTTCTGGCCTGTCGTGTCGTCCGGTGAGCTGGCGTCAGCAGGTGGTGCCCGCATGCAGCGGACGCGCGGTTAGTTGGGCGGCGTCCGCTACACGTTGGCCTTTCCGGGGTCGACGTCCCGGTTATGGGCAGGTCTTCCAGGTGTAATGGTAGGTGGTCTTGATGCTGCCGTCGGTGGAGTCCATGCTCATGTAGCTGACCTTCGCCGGGTCCGATTCGCCCGGGTCCAGGCGCAGTTCCGTGTTGACGTTGAAAAGCCGCTCTTCGCCGCACTCCTTAAACACGAGCTGTTGCACCGGCACGAGGTCGCTCTGCTGCCAGTTCTTGCGAAGGGGGCCGGGCCAGTCATACGAGTAGTGCCTGGTACCCGGATAACCTTGGAAGTAGTAGCTGGCGGCCAGGGTGCCGGTCACCCCGGTCTGCAATGAGGCGAAACCGCGGTAGTCCGTCGACGAGACGGCGTAGGTGAAGCCCTGCGGGACGTGCACCCTCAGGTTGATCTGACAATTCTTACGGTCGTCGGTGGGCTGGGAATTGCCACCCACCTGGGCAAGGTACTTGCTGTACGTGATCGTGAACGCGTCGTTGTCGGGCGACAGGGCGATCGCGGTGGAGCCGATCGGACATCCGCTGCCGTTGACCGTCGCGACCTCAATAGTGACCCCGTCCGGACCTCGTTGGAGGTACTCCACGGACGCGGCGGCCGGCGTGACCGACACCACGGTCGTGGCGAGCGCGGCGGCGGCGCCCGAAATGGCGATCCCTTTACGCATGCGAATCCTCTGCTCGACGGTGGGTTCTGCTGTTCCTTCGTTGGCCGAAGAGGCGGGGACCGGGTGCCTGGATTGTCTGGACGCCGCCAATGGCGATAGGTCGGGAACTGAACGAAGATTAACCCTTTAGTAAAACATTGTCAATCAATGGTTTTCAACTTTGCGATTCGGTCGAACTGAGCGGCGCATGGCGCTTCACTGAGCTTGATCATTCTATTATCGAGCGTCAATACCGGCTCTTTGACAAGAATCGTTCCAACCAGCCTTCAGGCATTGCGCGAGGCGATGAGCAGGCGGTTTGTGAGCCGGAGAATGACCGGAAACGGCCGCGCCCGTCCCTCGTGGTCCGCTCCTGGCCCGTCGCCCTCACGGAGGGTAGTCGGCGTGCCGATATCACCCCGTGCAGGGGGACAACGAAGAGACCGGCGTTGTTCCCGATGGATGTCCCGCGCCATCTTGGCAACACGGCCATTACGTGGGCTAATGGCCCCTGGTTCCGGGGCCGTGCGGGTCACTCGGAGGCGCTGCCGCCCTGTCCGGGGGCGGTGTCCACAAGGCCCGTCGCGAAGGCGAACGACTGGACGTACTTCTGTTCCGAGCGTTCTGTTTCAGCGGCCGCCATCGTGTCCTCGACCAACCTGGGCTCAGCCGCGTCCGGCAGGCGATTCGGAAGGAATGCCGCGTACTCCGTCTGTTTGATTCCCGTGCGGTCGTCGAGCTCGGGACAGGCCCCTGGTGTTGGGAAGTATTTCTGGGGTCGGTCCGTCCGTTTACAGGTTGGCGAGGGTCGGAACCTGCCCGTCATCATGAACGTATGACGCGGTGGGCGCACGATCACTGGGCCGACGAGGATCTGTGGTTTTACTTCGAGATTGACGACGAGAGCTTTGTCCAACGCCAGGTCACCCTGGAAGGGCCGGGCCGTCTGGCGAACGTCGCGTGCTCTTTGCAGGAGTGGGAGGACGCCTTCCGCTCGGGGACCACCGAGGAGTATTACGAGACCTACGGGGCGCCGGACGAATGGTCGGTGCTCCCACCCCGTGGTGGGGTGGGAGCGAGGGGTGGTCAGCGGAGCCAGAGGTCGGGGCCGAAGACCTCGTAGTGGATGCGCTCGTCGGAGACACCTGCGGCGAGGAGGCCGCGACGGACTTCGCGCAGGAAGGGGATTGGGCCGCACATGAATACGCGGGGTTTGGGCGGGAGTGGGAGTGCGCTCACGTCGATTCGGCCCTGCCGGACGTTTTCGTTGAGGGGTTCGTCGGCGGGGTCTTCGTACCAGGTGATCTGGTGGAATCCGGGTATCAGGCGTCCTGCCTCGGCTATTTGGCCGCGTAGGGCGTGGGTTTGTGGGGTTCGGTCGGCGTGGACGGCCAGGATGTGACGGTCGGGACGGACGATGGCGAGATGGTCGATCATCGCGGCGGCGGGAGTGATGCCGATTCCGGCGGTGACGAGGACGAGCGGGTCGTCGCCGTCTTCCATCACCACGTCGCCGAATGGTGCTGATACCTCCAGTTCCTGTCCGAGGGATATGCCGTTGGACAGGAATGTTGAGACGGCTCCGTCGGGTGTGGCGTCGTCGCTGCGGACTCGGCGAACCGTGATCTGGATGGTTTTCCCGGCCGTGCGTGACAGTGTGTATTGGCGGGGTTGCCGTAGGCCGTCCGGGAGTGTCACCGCGACCGTTACGTACTGGCCGGGACGGTGGATGGGTACCTCGCCGTCGTCTGCGGGTGTCAGGACGAGAGAGAAGACGTCTTCTGCCTCGTCTCGTCTTTCGACCAGGCGGTACGGGCGGTAGGGGGCCGCGGGGTCCAGGGCGGCGTCCTGGTAGAGGCGGGCCTCTTCCGCGATCAGGAGCGTCGCGAACAACCAGTACACCTCGGACCAGGCGGCATGGACCGCCGGCGTCACCGCGTCGCCGAGGACCGTGGCGACCGCGTCCAGAAGGTGCCGTCCCACGATCGTGTACTGCTCGGGGCGGATGCCGAGGGAGGCGTGTTTGTGCGCGATGCGCGAGAGCATCTGCTGGAACGGTGTGTCGGAGTTCGGTGTGACCAGGTGCGCGGCGAACGCGGTCACCGAGCCCGCGAGCGCTCGGCGTTGTTCACCGTTCGCCTGGTTGCCCTGGTTGAAGAGGTGTCTCAGTTCGGGGTGCGCCGCGAACATCGCGGTGTAGAACTCGCCGGTGATCTCGGGGCCGTGGGCGGTGACGGCGGGCAGTGTGGCCCGCACGATCTCGGCGTGGTCGGACGAGAGCATCATGGGCACTCCTCTGGGGGAGACGGAGCGGCGGATGCCGGTAGCGCCAGGGAGAGCAGCACCGGACCGGCCACCAGGTCACTGAGGCGCGTCTGGTTCAGGGAGGCGACGAACGCCTCCTGCGCCGTCCGCAGGGCGACGCGCAGGTGGCAGCCGCCGCTGAGCGGGCAGGGCGGGTGGTCGCAGTCGACGGCCTCCCCCGGGCCCTCCAGGGCCCGGACGATCTCGCCGACGGGCCGGTCGGTCATCCCGTCGGCGAGGACGACGCCGCCGCCCCGGCCACGGGACGTCCCGACGAAGCCGAGCCGCCGCAGCCGCTGCACGATCTTCGCCATGTGCTGGGGGGCGACGTTCAGGAGTTCGGCCAGGTCGGACGCGGAGCGTCGCTCGTCCCGCGCCGCCAGCAGCATCAGCGCGCGCAGGGCCAGGTCGGTCGACTGGGTCAGGTGCACGTCTTGATCATAAGTGAATCGGAATTTGAAGGTCCGATTTAGCGATATGGCGATCACCACAGGACCCTTGACGCCCCGAGAAACCCTGGTCAGTGGGCCGACCGCCCGGAATGTGACAACGGTCTCAGGAGGGCAGGTCGACACGCGCCGACGGGCCGGTGGCGATGCGGAAGGCGTTCGCGGGTGCGTTTTGCGGGGTGGACGTCGGGTAGGTGGACGGCGCGCCGATGGTGGGAGGTGGTGTGACGTGGGCGTTCGCACATGGATCGGATCATGGCCCGTCTACCGCCAGTTCACCGGTGGCGATCCGCTGGGACGGGGTGCCGCGGCGAAGAGCGCGGGGACCGAGCGGATCGAGGCGCGGGTGAGCACCGCCGACCGGGTCGTGAAGTCCGTGTGTCCGTACTGTGCGGTGGGCTGCGGGCAGGACGTGTACGTCCAGGACGGCAAGGTCACCCAGATCGAGGGCGACCCGGACTCACCGGTCAGCCGGGGGCGGCTGTGCCCGAAGGGCTCGGCCAGCCTCCAGCTGACCACCGGGTCGGCCCGCGAGCACCGGGTGCTGTACCGGCGGCCGCACGGCACCGACTGGGAGTCGCTCGACCTCGGCACCGCGATGCAGATGATCGCGGACCGGGTGATCGAGGCGCGCCGGAGCGGCTGGCAGTGGGACAGCGAGGACGGGCTGCGGGTGCGGCGGACGCTGGGCGTCGCGAGCCTCGGCGGCGCCACCCTCGACAACGAGGAGAACTACCTGATCAAGAAGCTGTTCACCGCGCTCGGCGCGGTGCAGATCGAGAATCAGGCGCGCGTTTGACACTCCTCCACCGTTCCCAGTCTGGGAACCTCGTTCGGACGCGGTGGCGCGACCACCTTCCAGCAGGATCTGCAGAACGCGGACTGCATCGTCATCCAGGGCTCGAACATGGCCGAGTGCCATCCGGTCGGGTTCCAGTGGGTGATGGAGGCGAAGGCGCGGGGAGCGAAGCTCGTCCATGTCGATCCGCGGTTCACGCGGACCAGCGCGCTTGCCAACGTGCATGTGCCGTTGCGGGCCGGGAGTGACATCGCGTTCCTCGGCGGGATCGTCAACTACGTCCTGCGGAACGAGAAGTACTTCCGCGAGTACGTGGTGTCCTACACGAACGCTTCGGTCATCGTCTCGGACGAGTTCCGTGACACCGAGGACCTGGACGGTGTGTTCTCCGGCCTGAACCCGGACACCCGTAGCTACGACCACAGCACGTGGCAGTACGCGGGTATGAACGTCCAGTCCGCGGCGGGTCAGCGAGACATGCAGTGGGGGTCTCGCGTTGAGGCCGTGGCGGAGGCTGGACGGGGTGAGGCGCACGGGTCCGGTGGCGCGGCGATCGGCGAGGGTCAGCCGGAGCATGACCCTGACCTGGAGCATCCGAACTGTGTTTTCCAGGTGCTCAAGCGGCACTTCTCGCGGTACACCCCCGACATGGTCGAACGTATCTGTGGCGTCTCCCAGGACCAGTTCCTGAAGGTCTGCGAGATGGTGACGGAGAACTCCGGCAGGGACCGGACGACCGCGTTCGCCTACGCGGTGGGGTGGACGCAGCATTCGGTGGGCGTCCAGTACATCCGGACGGCCGCGATCCTCCAGACGCTGCTCGGCAACATCGGCCGTCCCGGCGGCGGGATCCTGGCGCTGCGCGGTCACGCCTCCATCCAGGGCTCGACGGACATCCCGACCCTGTTCAACCTGCTGCCCGGCTACATCCCGATGCCCCACGCGCACTCGAACGAGGATCTGGACGCGTTCGTGGAGGCGGAGTCGGCGACCAAGGGGTTCTGGGGCAACATGCGCGCCTACACCGTGAGCCTGCTCAAGTCGTACTGGGGCGACGCGGCGACGGAGGACAACGACTACTGCTTCGACTACCTGCCACGCCTGACCGGCTCGCACAGCACGTACGAGACGGCGATGGCGCAGATCGACGGTGTGTGCAAGGGCTACTTCCTGATGGGCGAGAACCCGGCGGTGGGGTCCGCGAACGCGAAGATCCAGCGGCTCGGGATGGCGAACCTGGACTGGCTCGTCGTCCGCGACTTCTCGCTGATCGAGTCGGCGACGTGGTGGAAGGACGGCCCGGAGATCGAGACGGGCGAGCTGCGCACCGAGGACATCGGCACCGAGGTGTTCTTCCTGCCCGCCGCCGCGCACACCGAGAAGGGCGGCAGCTTCACCAACACGCAGCGGATGCTGCAATGGCACCACAAGGCGGTGGACCCCGCCGGGGACGCCCGCAGCGACCTGTGGTTCACCTACCACCTGGGCCGGATCATCCGGGAAAGGCTGGCCGGGTCGTCCGACGAGATGGACCGTCCGCTGCTCGACCTGACCTGGGGCTATCCGACCGAAGGCGACCTGGACGAGCCCGACGCCGAGGCGGTGCTCGCCGAGATCAACGGCTTCGACGCCGAGAACAAGCCGCTGTCGTCCTACACGCAACTCAAGGACGATGGATCCACTCGGTGCGGATGCTGGATCTACTGCGGTTGCTACGCGGACGGTGTCAACCAGCCCGCCCGGCGCAAGCCCGGCAGAGAGCAGAGCTGGGTCGCGCCCGAGTGGGGGTGGGCGTGGCCGGCGAACCGACGCATCATCTACAACCGCGCGTCCGCCGACCCGGACGGCAAACCCTGGAGCGAACGCAAGGCCCTCATCTGGTGGGACGCGAAGAAGGGCACCTGGACGGGCCACGACGTGCCCGACTTCATCGCCGACCGTCCACCCGACTACGAACCACCGGAGGACGCGACCGGCCCTGACGCCCTGGCCGGAAACGACCCGTTCATCATGCAGGCGGACGGAAAAGCATGGCTGTACGTCCCGGCAGGGCTGACCGACGGTCCGCTCCCCACGCACTACGAACCGCAGGAATCGCCGTTCACGAACCTGCTGTACGAGCAGCAACGAAATCCCGTCCGGCATCTGCTTCCGCCCCACCCCGACAACCGGTACGCGCCGAGCGGCACGGAACCGGGCGCGGACGTGTACCCGTTCGTCACGACGACGTATCGGCTGACCGAACACCACACGGCAGGCGGCATGTCGCGGTGGCAGCCATACCTGGCCGAACTCCAACCGGAGTTCTTCTGCGAGGTGTCACCGGAACTGGCGGCGCTGCGCGGCTTGGAGCACGGTGGCTGGGCGACCATCGTCAGCCCGCGCGCGGCCGTCGAGGCACGGGTGCTGGTGACCGAGCGGATCCCCACCCTGATTGTGGACGGCCGCACGCTCCACCAGATCGGGCTGCCCTACCACTGGGGCCCGAACGGCTACAGCCGTGGCGACGCGGCGAACGAGCTGCTGCACTTGTCCCTGGACCCGAACACGCACATCCAGGAGGCGAAAGCCCTGTCGTGCGATATCCGGCCGGGACGACGACCGCGCGGCCCCGCCGCCGACACACTCGTCCGCGCGTACCGGGAACGGGCCGGGATCACCGACCAGACGGGCACCGAGGTCTAGGCGCCGACCCCGAGGACGGCCCCGGCGACGGCGTCGTCCTGGTCCGGCCGGACGGAGCGCAGGTCGAGCAGGCAGCGGCCGTCGTCCACCCGTCCCATCACGGCCGGGGTCCCCCGCCGCAGCGGCGCCGCGAACGGTTCGGGCAGCGACACGGCCGCGCTCGGCAGGACGACGCCGGGCGCGCCGCCGCCACCGACCGCCGCCTCGGACTCGACAAAGCGGGCGTCCACTCCACCATCACGCAGGCGCGCGGCGAGGCGTTCGGCGCGCTCGCGCAGCACGTCGACATCAGCGTGCAGGGTCTCGTCAGTCGGGGTGCGGGGGCCGCGGACGGTGGCCTCCAGCGCGGCGAGCGTCAGCTTGCCGACCCGCAGCGCGCGGGCCAGCGGATGCCGGGCGAGCCGCCGCACCAGGTCCTCGCGGCCGAGGACGATCCCGCACTGCGGCCCGCCGAGCAGCTTGTCTCCGCTGGACGTGACGAGGTGCGCGCCGCCCTTGAGCATGGACGCGGCGTCGGGCTCGTCCGGCAGGAGCGGCTCGGGGGCGAGGAGGCCGGAGCCGATGTCGGCGACGACGGGCACGCCGAGGCCGGTCAGCTCGGCCACGTCCGTGCCCTTCGTGAAGCCGGTGACGAGGAAGTTCGACGGATGGACCTTCAGGATGAAGCCAGTCTCGTCGCCGATCGCGGCCGCGTAGTCGTCCGCGGAGGTCCGGTTGGTGGTGCCGACCTCGCGCAGCCGCGCGCCCGTCGCCGCGAGCAGTTCGGGGATGCGGAAGCCGTCGCCGATCTCCACCATCTCGCCACGGCTGATCACGATCTCCCGTCCGGCGGCCAGCGTCGTCGCGGCCAGCAGGAGCGCCGCCGCGCCGTTGTTGACGACGTGCGCCGCCTCCGCCTGCGGCACCCGCTCCAGCAGGGCGGCCAGCACCGACCGGCCGCGTCGCGCCCGGCGGCCGGTGTCCAGGTCGAGTTCGACGTCGGTCGCGCCGGACGCCACCGCCACGGCGTCGCGCGCGGCGTCCGACAGCGGGGCCCGGCCGAGGTTGGTGTGCAGCAGCACGCCGGTCGCGTTGATCACCGGCCGCAGCCCGGACGCGGTCGGCGGCAGCGATTCCACCGCCGCGTCGGCCACCGTCTCCGGCGCGATCTCCCCCGCCCTGGCCCGGCCCTGCGCCGCGACGACGGCCGCCTTGACGACGCCGCGACCGAGCCGTCCGGCCGCCTCGACGAGCCGGGGATCGGCGAGGAGGACGTCCGTGCGGGCGATGCGCCGCCGCCCGTCGGCGGGCGGGACCTGCTGCTCCATCTGGCGACCTCCGGGGCTCACTCGCTATCCGCCAAGCATGTCATGGAGGTATCATGCATGAGTCATGCATGAGCGACTGGCCAATCTGCTCGGCGCCGCCTCGCTGGCGGTGACCGACCTCGTCCTCGCCGGGGCGACCCGTACCGCCGGGGTGAGCGCGAGCGGCGCCGCCGCGCTCGTCGTCCTGGCGGACGCGCCGGGCCTCGGCGTCACCGAACTCGGGCGCCGCGTCGGGCTGACGCAGTCCGCCGCGGCACGGATGCTGGACGGTCTGGAGGCGGCGGGCCTGGCCCGGCGCCACCGCACGGAGGGACGCGCCGTCCACGTGCGCCTGACCCCGGCGGGTGAGGACACGGTCGGCGAGATGCTGGCCGCCCGTGGCGCACCGCTGACCGAGGTCCTGGACGCCCTGGACGACACCGAACGGGCCGCCCTCACCGACCTCCTCGCCAAGCTGCTGACCCGCCTGTACGCGACGATCGGAGACGCGGACACCATGTGCAGACTGTGCGACCGGCACCGCTGCGTCGAAGGCGCGGTATGCCCCGTGGGCCAGGCCGAACGCGACGCGACGGGGAGCGCGTGACGGGCGTCCCGCTCGCACTGGCGTCGGCGCTCGCCTACGGCGTCGCCGACGTCGCGGGCGGGCTGCTGTCCCGGCGCGCCGACTTCCGGACCGTCGCGCTCCTCGGCCAGGTCGGCGGGCTCGTGTGCGCGGTCGTCGCCGCGCTGTTCGTGCCCGCCCACGGCGTGGACGCGGCCGACCTCGGGTGGGGGGCGCTGTCGGGGGCCGGAACCGGCCTCGCGATGGTGTTCCTCTACCGGGGGCTCAGCCACGGCGACATGAGCGTCGTCGTCCCCGTCAGCGCGGTCGGCGGCGTGGCGCTGCCGGTCGTCGCCGGGGTCGTGCTGCTGGGCGACCGTCCGTCGGTGCCCGCGTGGATCGGCATCGTGGTGGTCGTGCCCGCGCTGTGGCTGGTGTCCCGGGCGCGTTCGGACGAGCACGGCAGGGCACGCGCGGCGGTCGGCGGCGGGCTCGTCGCGGGCGCCGGGATCGGACTCCAGTACCTCGCGCTCGCCCAGGCCGACGACGGCGCCGGGATCTGGCCCGTCGCGGCGGGACGGGTCGCGGCCGTCCTCGTGATCGTCCCGCTGGTGTGGCCGCCGGGACGCGACCGGCCCTCCGGCGGGATCACGTTCCGGTCGGCGGCGACCGGGGGCGTCGCGGCGGCGGCACTGGTCTGCTATCTGCTGGCCACGCGGGAACAACTCGTCGTGATCGCGGTCGTCCTGTCGTCGTTGTACCCGGTCGTGCCCGTGCTGTTCGGCGTCACCGTGCTGCGCGAACGGCTGTCGGTGGCGCAGGCGGCGGGGCTGGCCGGTGCCGCCGCGGCCGTCCTGCTGCTCACCGTGCCGGTATAGGAGGGGCAACCGGGGGGTCACATGCTGTCACCGCCAGGGAAGGTCATAGCCGGTTGTAGCTGAGGCAAAGCTGTGAGTAACTGTTCCCCGGAGCCACACGGCTCTCTGGCGACGCCTTGATCCGGCGAGGGGACCGACGATGGACGAACAGCTGGCGGCGAGGGTCAACCGGCTCCTGGCGGGCCCGACCGGTCTCGGGACCTCGGCGGCGCGGGTCGCGGACGCGCTGCGCCCGAGTCCGGTCGTGCCGCTCCCCCGGGGGCCGGTCCCGTCGTCCTCGCCGCCGAGTCCTGGACGCAGAGGCGGTCGTTTCTCCCCCGGTTACGCCGAACGGGAGTGGGGCGACGGCTCGTTCCCGCCGTTGTACTGCCCCTTGACGGCCCGCGTCGACGACGACCTGTCCCGCGAGGTCAACGACCGGTTGGTGGAGTGGGCCGAGGAGGTCGGGATCTACCCGGGGCGGCTCGACCGGTTCCGCGACGCCGGGTTCGGGCGCCTCGCCGTCCTCGCCCATCCCGAGACCGACGACGTCGACTCGCTGCTGTTCGGGGCCAAGATGAACGCGGCGTGGTGGGCCAGCGACGACTACTACGCCGACGAGAGCGACCTCGGCGCCGCCCCGACCGAGCTGCCGCCCCGGCTCGCGCTGGTGACGTCGGCGATGGACCCGCCGCCCCCCGCCGGGAAATACACCGACCAGCTGGAGGAGGCGATCGCCGCCGACCCCGTCCTGGTCGCGCTGCGCTCGGCCGCCGGACATCTGCGGCGCCTCGCCACGCCGTCCCAGGTCATGCGGATCTGCACCACCACGTCCCAGATGTACGTGAGCTGGGCGGCGTACGCGGCCTGGCGGCACCTCGGCACGTCGCCGCCGGTGTGGCGGTACCTCGCCGCGCGGCAGCACGACAGCTTCTACACCTCGATGACGCTGGTCGACATCGTCGGCGGCTACCAGCTGGACGCGAACCTCTTCTACGAGCCGCGCGTGCACCGCGCGGCGATGCAGGCCGGAACCGCCGCCGTCATCGTGAACGACCTGTTCTCCGCGGAGAAGGAGGCGGCCGACGACCTGCCCGACTGCAACGTCGTCCTGCTGATCGCCGAGGAGGAGGGCTGCCCCCTGCGCGAGGCGGTCGAGACCGCCGTCGCGATGCACAACCACTTCGTCCGGGGGTTCGAGGCCAGCCAGAAGGAACTCGCCGCGGTCCCGTCCCAGGAGCTCCAGCGCTTCCTGCTCGGCGTCCAGGGCTGGATGGCGGGCGGATTCGACTGGCACGGGACCTCCGGCCGCTACAACTGACGACACGTCGAGAGAGGATCACCACTATGGGCTCCACCCAGGGTTCCGCGGTTCTGACCAGCCTGTACCAGCACTCGGTCGCCGACTACTGGAACGCCGAGAGGAACCCGGTCAACCTGCGGCTGGGCGAGGTGGACGGGATCTACCACCACCACTACGGCATCGGCGCGGTCGACTGGTCCGTCCTGGACGGCCCCGCCGACACCCGCGAGCAGCGGACGATCGCCGAGTTGCACCGGTTGGAGACCGCCCAGGCCGAGTTGCTGATGAACCATCTGGGCACACCCCAGCCGTCCGACCGGTTGCTGGACGCGGGCTGCGGGCGCGGCGGCTCCAGCCTGATGGCCCACCAGCGGTTCGGCAGCCGGGTGGACGGCGTGTCGATCTCCGAGTCGCAGGTCGCGTTCGCCCGCGACCAGGCGGCCCGGCGCGGCGTGGACGACAAGGTGAACTTCCACTTCACGAACATGCTCGACACCGGTTTCGAGACCGGCGCGTTCCAGGCCATCTGGAACAACGAGAGCACGATGTACGTCGAGCTGTCCCTGCTGTTCGCCGAGCACGCGCGCCTGCTGCGACGCGGCGGGCGGTACGTGTGCGTCACCGGCTGCTACAACGACGCCTACGGCCTGCCGTCGCGGGCGGTGAGCGAGATCAACGCGCACTACATCTGCGACATCCATCCCCGCAGCACGTACTTCCGGGAACTGGCGGCGAACCGGCTCGTCCCGGTGAACGTGGTCGACCTCACCGCCTCGACGATCCCGTACTGGGAGCTGCGCGCCAAGTCGACCCTGGTCACCGGAATCGAGAAGGCCTTCCTCGACGCCTACAAGGGCGGCAGCTTCCAGTATCTGCTGATCGCCGCCGACCGCATCTGACCCCGCACCCGCTTCGCCGTCCGCGCCGTGGCCGTCAAGGTCACGGCGCGGACGCCTCGGTTCTAGCCGCGGGAGGGGCGGCGCGGCGGTTCTGGGGAGTGGGACGGGTGGCTGGTGCGTGCGTGGCCGGGCAGCGGGTCGGGGCGGCGCGGGAGGTCGTCGGGCGCGTGGTCCTGCGACCGGGAGGTGGACTCGGGCGGGCGGGCGTTCCCCCCGGGGGCGGGCTCGTCGGGGAGGAGACCCGAGGTCTCCAGGTAGTCGCGGCCTCGGGGGGTGAGGTCCCAGGCGTTCTGGCGCCATTCCTTGCGGCGCGCCACCACCCCGGCGGACAGAAGCTTGCGTCCGACCCGGCTGATCTCGGTCTCGTCGGTGCCGAGTTCGGTGGCGAGGTCCTTGTTGGACAGGCCCTGCCGCCGGAACACGGCGAGCAGGAAGCGGGCGGCGTGACCGTCGGGCTGGAGCGCGAGCTGGAGACCTGACGGCAACCGCCTGAGCGCCCAGTGCACGACGTCGATCAGCCCGAGTATTCGGCCGCGCTGCTCGCGCTGCGGGCCGTCCAGGGCGTTGACGTCGATGTAGTGGCGGTGCAGCCACTGGAGCCCGTCCTGGCATTCGACCAGGGCGGGCTCGTCGGCGCTGAGCGAGGCGTCGGTGATCAGCATCCCGAGGGAGCTGAAGTGGCCATCGCTGATGATCTTCGCGTGTTCCATCGCGTCGATGAGGCGCCGGACCTCCGTCCGGCGGTCACGGGCGGAGGCGGTAACAGCGCTCATGGTCACGCTCCCAAGGGTCGGAGAGAACCGCCGGACTCGTCCCAGCATGCGTCCATGCCAAGTGAATGTCAAGTGACGAAGGTCCCCCATCTGTTGCGGACGACAGTCAACTACTCGGCTCTGATAGCACCGAGCCTGTTGGCTCGGCCCGGAAGGCTCTGTTCATGCTCCCGACTGCCCTCGACGGTGGGGCGGTGACGGGTCACATCGCCGGTTTCCCGCTCAGACGGGGGCCGGTGGGGGCATGTTGACGAATACCCACGCCGAGCCTGCGCGGTCACGCACGTTGACCCCGGCGACGACGTCGGCGGGCCCAGCGAGGCCGCACCGGCGACAGCGGAAAAGGTCCCGGGCGGGCCGGTTGGCGCGCTCGGTGTGACCGCAGCGCGGGCAGCGCTGCGAGGTGAAGGCCGGATCCACCTCGATGAACGGCACCCCAGCGCGGCGGGCCTTATAGGCGATGAACGCGCCGAGTTGGTGGAACGGCCACGACGACAGTCGTGCTCGCTGGTCGCGTCGAACCGTGACCCGCTCGCGGATGCCCTGGAGCCGTTCCAGGGCGATGCCACGCTCGGTGCGTTGGGCGACAGCAACGACCGTCTTGGAGATCGTGTGGTTGACGTGAGCGGCGTGCCGGGACTCACGGCGTGCGCGCTTCTTGAGGAGTTGCTTGGCCGAGCGCGTCCGTGTGGCTTGGATCTCAGCCTTCTTACGTGCCTGCCAGCGCCGGTACCGGTCCAGCCGCCGACCCGAATGGTTGTCGCCGTCGCTGGTGGTGGCCAGGTTGGCGATGCCCCGGTCCACCCCGATCCAGTCCTTGGGCTCAAACGCCTCGGGCTCGGGGATGTCGAGGGTGGCGACCAGAAACCACATGCCATCCCGCGACATCGGGTCCGACTCACCCCGGCGGTACTCGGTGAGCTGTTTGATCGCGCCGGGAGAGCAGGCGAAGCGGATGTTCTTCAGGCGCCCGTCCATCGTCCAGATGGACACGGTTCGGGCATCGTAGTTCCACGACAGGCACCGGTCGTCGTAGGTGTGCGCGGCGTCCGCGCGGAACACGATCGGCTTGAACTCGGCGGCGCGGCGGCGTCCTGACCGCTCACCGCCCAGGTCCCCGGCCCGAATACTTGCCCGCAAGGTCGTGTAGGCGTCCACCACGCGTTTGATGACATGTTGCGCGGCCTGGGCGCCCAGGCCGCGGGCCTTGAGGTCGCCGTAGGCCATCGACCGCAGATCCCTGACCGATCCCTTCAACCGATACGCCTCGAACGAGGCGGCCGACACCGAGGTCGCGCACTCGTTGACCGTGTGCAGGGTGCGCTCAAGCGCCGACGCCTGAACAGCGTCCGGCATCAGCTTGACCTGCACAACGATCTTCATTTTCGTAACCGTATCATTACGTTATGCTACGACGGTGATACTTGGGCCCTAGATATCTGCAAGGGACGCAGCGCTGTACGTACTCTGCACGCGCGTTCGGTCTTCACATCGAAATGCCAACGCAGGCCGTTCGACGACACCATCCTCGCCAGATGCGAAAGAGATCACGCTTTGGGCATGCGCCGACTTCGGCGCCGAACCGTCCGAGTAAAACGACACTGAAACGGAGGCGCGCGACGGTTAGCATCGAGCCACCACCTGTAGCCGAGCGTGTCAACCCCGGGGGCGCTTATGACGGATCGGTTGGCGGCAGCCGACTACCCGGCCGATCCAGCTGATCTCTTCGTCCGCCTCTACGACTCGATCGCTGACGACGTGTTCCAGGGCTGGACGGCCACGCGCTGGTACGCCGACGAGCGGGTCCGACAGCAGGCGGCGGAGATCGCCGACACCGTGCTCGATTTCGGCGTGCTCGAACCCGCCGTCACCGCCAAGATCATCGCCGAGCGTGGCGACGACCTCGGCCGCTTCGTGCTCATGCTCGGGCTCGACAGCGCGCTGGCCCACGCGAGCCCGTACGGGCCGTACTACGACACGCCCGCGCTGGCCGGGACGCTCGTCACCTACCTCACCGAGGGGAAGCTGAACGGGCCGGGCACGACGGGCGCGCTGCTCCCCCGCTGCGCGTTCCCCGGGCGGCCGCTCGGGCTGCGGACGAAGGCCGAGTTCTTCGGCGTCCAGCGGATCCCGCAGGCCGAATGGAACAAGATCGACCACCGGGTGCTGCCCGCCGTGAACGACCCGCACTTCAGCCGGGACGAGCCGGTCGCGGTCGGGTGCGCGCCGGTCCTGGAGACGTTCGACGACGTCGAGATCGAGTTCGAGGAGCGGCACGGCACGACCGTCTACCGGCTCCGTCCGATGGACTCCTCCGGGCTGCGCAGCCGCGTCAAGGCGATCGTCCGGCGGCTGGACGAGTCCGGCGCGCAGCTCGCCGTGATGCCGGAGGCGTCCCTGTCGGACTCGCTGCTGGAGCTGTGGAAGGAGGTCGCGTTCGACACCGCCGGACGCGACCGCGACCGGCGCCCACTGCGGTTCCTGCTGCTCGGCAGCGGCCCGCTCGGAGGCGGCGACCCGCCGCCGAACCGCGCCGTCCTGCTCGACCGCTGGACGGGGCAGGAGCTGCTCGTCCAGGACAAGCTTTCCGGTTTCACGCTGGACGCCGCGCAGATGCGGCTGTGGCGGCTGCCGGACGCGCCGTCGTCCGGCACGGCCGTGGAGTACGCCAGGCCCGGCACGAAGGTCAGCGTGCTCGACTCGTCGCTGGGCCGCCTCGCCGTGCTGATCTGCGAAGACCTCGGGCGTTCGATCGGCTGGGAGCGGGAGCTGCTGGCGTGCGGCGTCTCGCATCTGCTCGTCCCGATCTTCTCCAAGCCGATCCTGGAGCACCGCTGGGAGGAGCAGGGCGCCGAACGGCAGGTCGGGACGCTCGGCACGTGGGTGACGGTGTCCAACAGCCTCGCCGTCGGCGCCGCGATCCCCGACGACGACAAGGACGTCCGCGGCTCCCGCTACACCTGCCTCGTGGCCGGGCCGGAGAGCCTGAACCGCACCGCGTACGCGACCGAGCGCCAGTTCGGCGTCGCGCGGACGGGCGCCGAACTGGGGCGGCTCCCCACCTCGGAGCTGCCGCGCGTGTTCCCCGGCGCGGCCTACGACATCTGGCACGAGCACTGGCGGGACGCCGAGTAGGGCAAAGCCGGTCACTCCACCGTGAACGGCTCCGGGCTGGCCGCCGGGCCGCCCGGGGTCTGCACGATCAGGAACCCGGAGGCGGCGCCCGCCGGGACGGTCGTCCGGACGAGCGTGTCCGTCACGTCGGTGACGCTGGCCCACGCGCCGCCGAACCGGACGCCCGTCGCGGACCCGAGCCCGGTGCCGTGCAGGGTGACCTCGGTCCCGGCGGGCCCGCGCACCGGCTCCATCTCCGTGACGGCCGGGGCGAGCGCGTGGTCGCGTCCCGTCCGCGCGGGCGCCAGCAGGGTCGAGAACACCGCGCGGAACTTCTCGGCGGTCTCGCGGGAGAACTGCCCGACCAGCGCGGCGATGGCCGCGACCCCGTACGGGTTGACGTCGGACGCGCCGCCCAGCGGGGAGGTCAGCCCGCCCCGCACGACCAGGTACACTACCAGCCCGAACAGCGCCCCGATGAACGGGAGCAGCAGGTACATCATCAGCCAACTGCGGCGCAGCGCGCGGTTCCCGACGTACCAGTAGAACGACCGCAGCACGTGCGCGATGGCGCCGAGCGCGCCCGCCGCCATGACGACGATGAACAGGCTCGTCTCGCGGGACACGGTCGGCGACCAGCCCGGCAGGTGGACGGTCTTCGACACCGGGTCAAGCTCGGTGTGCCCGTCGGCCGTGACGCGCGGTCCCGGCGGCCACACCTGGACCAGGACGATCACGAGCACCGCCGTGAGGACCAGCAGGACGGCGAACACGACGACGATGTCGCGGGTGCGGGCGTACCCCGATCCGACCGGCGATTCGGCCACGTCCCGTTCCTCCCCTGTTCTGTTGTGCCGCTCTTCTGTTGTGCCCGTTGCTACGCGCGTCCCGCCGATTATCGGGGGCGGGGCGGCGTGGTGTCCGCCGTCCTGAAAGATGCCGCCGATCCCTTTTGCGCGACGATCACGAAGCGTATGATCCAGGTCACTTTCGCTAGTGATCGGTGCTCGCATGACTGAAGCCGTCTCCGCCGCCTCCGTCCCCGTGCCCGCCGCCCGCCCCGGTTTCGGCATCGGCCCGGACGGGACGTACACCCGGTTCGGCCAGGTGGCCGCGTTCGTCCTCGGCCTGCTGACGACCTTCGTGTTCCTGCCGCTCGTGGTGGTCGCCGCGAAGCTGTATCTCCGTTCGGAGGACGTGTTCGCCGAGGACCCGGCGCGGGCCCGCAAGCTCGCCAACTGGTCGTGGGTCAGCATCACCGTCCCCGGGCTGCCCGCCCTGGTGGCCGTCGTCGTCGGGCTGGCGCTGCTCCTCGCCAAACAGCTGGGTTAGCGGGAAGAGGGCGGACGCCGCGCGGGTTGTCGCTGGTTATGAGCGTTCGCTTCTCCGTCCTTGACCTCGCCCCTGTCGTCAGCGGCTCCACGTCCGGCCAGGCGCTGCGCAACACCCTCGATCTGGCCCGGCACGTCGAACGGCTGGGGTTCCACCGGTACTGGCTGGCCGAGCACCACGCGATGCCCGGGATCGCCAGTTCCGCGACGGCCGTGCTGATCGGGCAGGTCGCGGCGGCGACGGCCACGATGCGGGTCGGATCCGGCGGGGTCATGCTGCCGAACCACGCGCCGATGGTGGTCGCCGAGCAGTTCGGGACGCTGGAGGCTCTGTATCCGGGGCGCATCGACCTCGGTCTCGGCCGCGCGCCCGGCACCGACCAGGCCACCGCGCTGGCGTTGCGCCGCTCACCCGAGGCGCTGTCGGTGGACGACTTCCCCGAGCAGGTCATCGAGTTGCGCGGCTACTTCGGCGCGGACAGCAAGGTGACACCCGCCGCGGGCAACGAGCCGCCCGTGTGGCTGCTCGGATCCAGCGGATACAGCGCGCGGCTCGCGGGGCTGCTCGGGTTGCCGTTCGCGTTCGCGCACCATTTCAGCGCGCAGAACACGGTGCCCGCGCTGAACCTGTACCGGGAGTCGTTCCGTCCGGGCGCGCTGGACGAGCTTGTCCCTTGTGGGGGGACGACCCCCCACACCCCCCGGAACCGCCCGTACTCGATGATCGGCGTGTCGGTGACGGCGGCCGACACCGACGCCCACGCGGAAGAGCTGGCGCGACCACAGGCACTGGCGTTCCTGCGGCTGCGGCGGGGCACGCCGGGCCTCCTCCCGACACCTGAGGAGACCGCGGCGTACCCGTACACGCCGATGGACCGCCAGATGATCGACTCGCGGCTCGCCGACCAGGTGATCGGCGGCCCCGAGACCGTCCGCGCGAAGCTGGACGCGCTGATCGGCCGGACCGGCGTGGACGAGGTCATGGTGACGACCCAAGTCTTCGACCACGCCGACCGGCTGCGCTCCTACGACATCCTCGCCGACCTGTACAAGGAGGACCTGGCCCCTGGCGACGCGGCCGCTAGCGGGGCCTGACCTGGAACTCGAACGGGACGGTGCCCGGGTCGAGCAGGATGGTGCCGCCGTCCACGTTCAGCACGGCGCCGTTGACGTAGGACGCCTCCGAGCCGAGCAGCCACACGACGGCGGCCGCGGCCTCGGCGGGCGTCCCGGCCCTGCGCTGCGGGACGAGCCGGGTGACCTCGCTGTAGGCCTCCTCCCGGCCGAGCCCGTGGGGTTCGCCGAAGACGGCCATCTCCTTGTCGGACATCTCGGTGCGGATCCAGCCGGGGCACACGACGTTGGCGCGGACGCCGGACGGCCCGTAGTCCACCGCGATCGTCTGCGTCAGCATCGTCAGCCCCGCCTTGGACGTGGCGTACGCCGCGCACCCGAGCGGAACCCGCAGCGACGCGATCGACGACACCGACACGAACGCGCCCTTGGACTCGATCAGGTGCGGCAGCGCGGCCTTGGCCAGTAGGAACACCGACGTCAGGTTGGTCTGGACGGTGGCGTCCCACTCCTCGTGCGTGAGGTCGAGGATGCCGCCCTCGCGCATGGTGCCCGCGTTGGCGACGACGCCGTCCAGGCGCCCGTGCGCGGCGACGACGTCGGCGACGAGGCCCGCGACGGCCTCCGGCGACGACACGTCGCAGACGCGGGGCTCGGCCCCGGTCTCGGCGGCGACCCGTTCGAGGGCCTCCTTGCGGCGGCCGCAGATCACGACCCGGTCGCCGCGGTCGGCGGCGGCCGCGGCGACCGCGGCTCCGATCCCGCTGCCCCCGCCCGTGACGATCAGAACCCGTTGCATTTTCTCGACTCCTTCTACTTCTGGCCCGCGGGCTCTCCAAGGTAGGCGGCGTGCAGCACGTCCGGGGACTTGCGCAGCGGCGCCGCCGGGCCGCTGTGGGTCAGCCGCCCACCCGCCAGGACGTGCGCGGTGTCGCCGATCTCCAGCGCGAGCGTCGCGAACTGCTCGACCAGCAGCACGGCGGCGCCCTGGTCGGCGAGGGCCCGGACGGCGGGCAGCAGCCGCTTCACGATCACCGGGGCGAGGCCGAGCGACATCTCGTCGATCAGCAGCACCGTCGGCGACATGGACAGCGCGCGGGCCAGCACGACCATCTGCTGCTCGCCGCCGGACAGCAGGCCCGCCTGCACGTCCATGCGCTTCTCCAGCTCGGGGAACAGTTCGAGGGCGCGGTCGCCCCCGGTCCCGCGCCGCACGACGCGCAGGTTCTCCGCGACGGTCAGGCCGCTGAACACGGTCCGGCCCTGCTCGACGAGGGCGATGCCGCGCTTGGCGCGCGACACCCGGTCGAGCCCGGCCAGGTTCTGCCCGTCGCCCAACAGCTTCCCTGACATGATCGGCAGGACGCCGCCGATCGCTTCGAGCAGCGTCGTCTTCCCGGCCCCGTTCGGGCCGAGCAGGACGGTGACCTCGCCGGTCGTGACGGTCAGGTTGACGTCCCGGACGATCGGGGCGCCGCCCCGACCGACCGACACGTCCTCCACCTTCAGTTCCTTCATGTGAGGGCCACCTCATCCCCCAGGTAGGCGCGGGCCACTTCGGGCCGGGCGAGCACCTCGGCGGGCGGCCCGGACGCGATCACCGTGCCCGCGTCGAGGACGACGATCGTCGCGCAGGCCCGCCGGACCATGTCCAGATCGTGCTCGATGAGCAGGACGGACGCGCCGAACTTCGCCGGGACCTCGATGAGCCGGTCGGCGAGCGCGAGCGACTCGGCGTGGGCGAGCCCGGCGGCGGGCTCGTCCAGCACGATCAGCCGGGGCCTGGCGAGGATCGCGGCGGCCACCTCCAGCAGGCGGCGGCTGCCGACGTCCTGGTCGACGACGTGCGCGTTCGCGGGCGGGCAGCCGAGGAACGTGCGGACCTCCTCCAGTTCGTCGCGCGTGACGGACCGGTGCGCGGCGAACCGCAGGTAGGCGCCGACGGTGAGACCCGTCGGGACGCGGTCCTGCTGGAACGTGCGGCGCAGTCCGGCGGCGGCGCGGCGGTGGACGGGCAGCCCGTCCAGGCGGCGCTCGCCGAGCGTGACGGTTCCGGCGGCGTCCTTGATGAACCCTGACAGCGCGTCGGTGAGCGTGGACTTGCCCGCGCCGTTCGGCCCGATGAGCCCCATCACGGTGCCCTCGGGGACGACGAGGTCGACGTCCTGGAGCGCGGCGACCTGCCCGAACCGGACGCCGAGCCCCTCCGCCTTCAGCAGCGGCTCGGTGCCGAGCGGCGGGGCGCCGACGTCCAGCGCCTCGCGCGGCGGTGGAACCGGCTTCGGACGGCGCGCCCGCAGCCGCCGGGCGAACCCCTCGCTGATGCTGCTGCCCTGCGACAGCGCCTGGACGGCGCCGACGCCGAACATGACGTTCGCCCAGTCCTGGGAGATCCCGGCGCGCCGGAAGAACTCCGGCACGAACATGATCAGGAAACCGCCGAACATGGCGCCGAACACGTACTCGCTGCCCGCCATCACGGCGACGACGAACAGGGCGAGCGAGCTGATCGTGCCGAAGTTCTGCGCGGTGATCATGCCGACCTGCCCGGTGAGCAGCCCGCCCGCGACGCCCGCCGCGAACGCGCTGAGCGCGAACGCCGACAGCTTGGCGCGGGCGACGCTCGTCCCGGCCGCGGCGGTGGCGCGTTCGGAGAACCGGACGGCCCGCCACGCGGCGCCCATCCGGGTGCGTCCGAGCCATTCCACGGCGACCGCGAGGACGACGAACAGCAGCCCCGCGTACACGAAGTACTGCCGGTCGGTCGCGATGAACGTGGGCCGCATGACCTGCTGGTAGTCGTCGACGCCCGGGAAGTTGACCGCGGAGACGACGACATCGGCCGCCGCCGCGAACCCGAGGGTGACGACGGCGAGGTGCACGCCGCGCAGCCGCAGCGCCGGAAGCCCGATCAGGACGCCGAACGGCATCGCGACGATGCCGCCGACGACCGTCCAGGCGATGAGCGTTCCGGGGGCCTCCCACACGTTGAGCTGGGCGACCGTCCACGCGCCGACGGCGGCGAACGACAGCTGGCACAGCGAGTTCATCCCGGCGCGCCCGACGATGCCGAGGCCGAGCAGCGCGACCGCCGAGACCAGCGCGGACGTGGCGAGGAACAGCCAGTACTGCGGGACGGCGATCGCCGCGACCACGACGACCACCAGCGCCACCACGGGCTGCCCGAACAGTGCCATTGTGGGGGGACGACCCCCCACGCCCCCCGGGCGCTTCGCGAGTTTGGTCAGGTCAACGCGCCGCATCCCACACCTCCCTCCGCTGGGACCAGATCAGGATGGCGAGGATCGCCAGGAACGGCACCGTGTCGCGGTACTGCTGCAACTCGGAGACGTGGGCGAGCGCCCCTTGCAGCGCGCCGAGACCGAGCCCGCCCGCGACCGTGAGGCCGAGGCTGCGGAAGCCGCCGACCAGCGCGGCCGCGCCCGCGGGGATGATCATCAGCGCGAGCGAGGTCTGGTCGCTGGTCTGCTGCGGCGCGATGACGAGCAGCACGGCCGCCGACAGCAGCCCGGTAACCGCCCACATCCCGACGCCGAGGCGGCGGGACGGGATGGCGTGCAGCTCCGCCGTCGTCGGACGTTCCGACAGGGCGCGCAGCCGCAGTCCGAGCACGGTCCGGGTGAGGACGAGCCACGCGCCCGCCGCCACGACGATCGAGCCGACGACGCAGACGGCGGACGCCTGCGTGATCGTGATGCCGTCCACGGTGAACAGCGACCCGCCGAACTTGCCGGGCATGCGGCGCGGGTCCGTCCCGTACGCCAGGTAGGAGACGGCGAGCAGGGCGACCAGGAACGCGATCGAAATCGCGGAACGCTGGTCGGGCCCCGCCTCACCGAACCACCTGCCCATCACCCAGCCGAGCAGGGCCGCGCAGACCGTGGCCGCGAGCAGCCCGGCGAGCGCGGCGAGCCCGTAGGGCCAGCCGTGGTCGGCGCTGACCGACATCGTGTAGACGCCGATCACGCCGATCGCGACCTGCGCGAAGTTGACGACCCTGACCAGCCGGAACATCAGCGTCAGGCACAGGCCGAGAGCGGCGTACGCGCCGCCCCCGGCCAGCCCCGCTATGGCTCCCTCAAGCATTGGGCAGCTTGATCCAGTCGTTGGTCAGCACCTTCCAGCCGCCCTTGCCGTCCGGGCTGACGAACTTGGCGGCCAGGTTGGAGGCGTGACTCTTGCCGCCACCGAACGCGAACGGCATGCCGGTCATGTCGGACGGCAGTGGCTTGAGGTCCTTCATGGCCTTCGTCACGGCCTCCCGAGTGATGTCGCCCTTGATGCTCTCCAGGACCGTGACGAGGTGCTTGGCGGCGACGTAGCCGCCCTGGGAGAACGAGGTGAGCGGCACCTTGTGCTTGGTCATCGTGTCCCGCCAGTCCTTGTTGACGGGCGAGGCGGCCTCGGTGTACGGCTCGAACTCCGACAAAGCCACGACGTTCTTGCCGTCCGGGCCCAGCGCCTTGGCGGCCTCGGCGGTGTAGGTGGACGCGAGGAACAGCCACTTGATGTTGGTGATGTTCTGCGCCTTGGCGGCCTTCACCCAGCCGATGGACATGGGCTCGACGCCGTTGAACAGCACCGCCTGGCATCCGGCGGCGCGCGCCCGCAGGACGTAGGGGGTGTAGTCGGTGGTGGACGCCGACAGGCTCAGGTCGGTGATCAGCGGCTTCTTGCCGGTGATCTGGGACCAGCGGTCCACGCCCTCCTTGTAGGCGTTCGCGGTGCCGCCGATGATGACGAAGAACGCGCAGATCTTGTTCAGCTTCAGCGTCTCGGACGCGTAGTACAGCGTCACGGTCGAGCCGAAGAACGGCCCGGTGTTGACCGGCGAGATGTTCGGCGAGTTGAAGCAGCCGGGGTCGACCCCGATGCCCTGCACCGCGGTGATCTTGTTCTGCTCGTACAGCGGGCCGTTGACCTGGCAGTCCACCAGGCTGGCGCCGCCCGCCAGGGCCACGGCCTTCTTGTTCTGGATGACGTCGCGGGCGGCGAGCGCGGCGCTGGCCGGGTCGCCCTTGTCGTCGGCCGCGGTGTAGGCGATCTTGCGTCCCTTGATTCCGCCCTTGGCGTTGACCTCGTCGAAGACGGCGCGGGCCGCCGCGGAGGCCTCGGGGAAGGTGACGGCGCCGCTCAGGGACGACACCGAACCGATGTTGATCGGCCCCGAGTCGGAGCCGGAATCGGAACCCGAGCCGCACGCGGCCAGGGGCAGCGCCAGGACGGTCGCTGCGAGAATGTGTGCGATTCGCATGTCAGAGACCTTCGGTGCTGTGGACGACCCGCCCGTCGAAAACGGTCATCGCGACGGGAACGTCCGGGAGGTCGTGAGGGTCGAGAGAAGTGATGGTGCCGTCGAGAACGGCGACGTCGGCCGCCCTGCCGGGTTCGAGGGTGCCCTTCCAGTCCTCGGCGAAGTCCTGCCAGGCGGCGTTGGAGGTGTAGGCCCGGACGGCGTCGGGCAGCCCGACGCGCTCCTCCGGACCGAACACGCGGCCACTGGCCTTGGACTCGCGGAGCAGCATCGCCGTGATGCCCTGACGCCAGTTGGGGTAGGTGACGGGGGCGTCCGAGCTGGCTGTGACGGGGATCCCCGCCTCGATCGCCGAGCGGACGGGGTACTGGTATGCGGCCCGTTCCGGGCCGAGCATCTCTTCCAGCATGTCGACGATCGTCCATTTGATCGCCGGGTTCATGTTCGCGCCGAACCGGTGTTCGGCGAGCTTGCGGAGGCTCTGCGCCCCGGGGAGGTCGGCGTGGATGACGTAGTGCCGCGGGTCGTCGCGGGGGTGCGCGACCTGCGCGGCTTCCAGCGCGTCCACGACGGCGTCCAGGGAACGGTCGCCGGTGACGTGGATGCCGAGCTGGTGCCCGGCGATGTGCGCGAGCCGGACCATCTCGTTGAGCTCGGTGGCGCGCATCGCGTCGGTCGCGCCGTGCACGCACAGGCAGCCGAACCCGCCGCCGGAGTACTCGTCGCGCATCCACGCCGTCTTGTTGGGCGGGGTGCCGTCGGCGAACAGCTTGACGCCGATGACGCGCAGCAGGCGCGGGTCGACGTCGGCCGGGACCTGCGCGGCGGCGAGGCCGGCGGTGATCTCGTCGACCGAGCCGCCCATGCCGGTGAGCAGCAGCAGGACGCTGACGCGGGCGCCGAGGTCGCCGGAGCGGGCCAGCTCGGCGTAGGTGTCGAGCGTGGGCTGGTCGCAGGTGCCCGCGAACAGGCTCTTGCCGCCGGGGCCGAGGCCGGGCTCGGTGTAGCTGGTGATGCCCTCGCGGTGCAGGACGGCGATGTTCGCCCGGATGGCCCGCACGAGGTCGTCGCGGGTGTAGGCGGGCAGGCTGCCCTGGACCAGCGCCTGCGCGCCCTCCGCGAGCAGCCCGGTCGGGTTGCCGGTGGCGTCCTTGTGGATGACGCCGCCCTCGGGGGTCGGGGTGTCGCGGGTGACTCCGGCCAGTTCCAGGGCGCGGGAGTTGGCCCAGGTGAGGTGGCCGCTGAAGTCCTGGAGGTAGACGGGGTGGGCCGGGGAGACCGCGTCCAGGTCGGCGCGGTCGGGCATCCGGCCGCCCTCCACCCGCGAAGCGCCCGGGGGGCGTGGGGGGGCGTCCCCCCTCGGGGAGCCCGAGCACTCGGAGAGATACCCGGGGTCCCAGCCGTTGCCGCGGATCCACTCGCCCTCGGGGATCCGGGACGCGGCCTCCTTCACCGACGCCTGGATCTCGGCGATCGACCGGACGGCGGGGAACCCGACGTCCAGGGCCAGCGGCGGGCGGGTCGCGCCGAACGCGCACCCGTGCAGGTGCGAGTCGTTGATGCCGGGCAGCGCGGTGCGCCCGCGCAGGTCGACGACCTGCGTGCGGGGCCCGGCCAGCGCCCGGATCTCCTCGGTGCCGCCGACCGCCGTGATCGTGCCGCCGGTGACGGCCAGCGCCTGCGCCACGGAGAACTCCGCGTCGGCCGTGAGGACCTCGCCGTTCAGCAGTACCAGGTCCGGGTTCGCGTCCGAGTGTGCCATGTGTCCGTGCCTCGCCCTCTCCGTTCTCGCCCCTCGATCAGTCCGCACCCTGATGAAAATTTGGGCCCAAACGTATTGCGAACGTACGGGGCCCGATAAGCAGGGTCAATAACGGGCGCGTAACGGAGTGATGCCCTTCACAGGTCCCCGGGCACGCGTCGACCGCCGGTCTCCCCCAGGACACCGGCGGTCGTCGTTCGCGCAGGTCAGCCCGCGAATGCCTGCTCAAGCACCGCGAGGCCCTCGGTCAGCAGCGGCTCCGAGATCACCAACGGCGGCAGGAAGCGCAGCACGTTCCCGTACGTCCCCGCCGTCAGGACGAGCAGCCCGCGCTCGTGGCAGCGCCGGGCGATCGTGGCGGTCAGCTCCGGGTCGGGGTCCTTCGTGCCGGGCCGCACCAGCTCGATCGCGATCATCGCGCCGCGGCCGCGCACGTCCCCGATCGCGGGATACTCCCCGGACAGGGCGCGCAACCGGGGCAACATGATCTCGCCGATGCGGCGGGCGCGCTCGGTGAGCTTGCCCTCCTCGATCTCCTCCAGCACGGCCAGCGCCGCCTCGCAGGCCAGCGGGTTGCCGCCGTAGGTGCCGCCGAGACCGCCGCCGTGCACCTTGTCCATGATGTCGGCGCGGCCGGTGACGGCCGCGAGGGGCAGCCCGTCCGCGATGCCCTTGGCCGTCGCGACGAGGTCCGGGACGACGCCCTCGTGCTCGCAGGCGAACAGGTCGCCGGTCCGCGCGAAGCCCGTCTGCACCTCGTCGGCGATGAACAGGATGCCGTTCGCGCGGCAGAACTCGGCGAGCGCGGGCAGGAACCCCGGCGCGGGCTCGATGAACCCGCCCTCGCCCTGAATCGGCTCGATCAGCACGGCCGCGACGTTCGTCGCGCCGATCTGCTTGCTGATCTGGTCGATGGCCTGCGCCGCCGCCTCCGGGCCGCAGTTCTCCGGGCCCGTCGGCCACCGGAACGGGTAGGCGAGCGGCATCCGGTACACCTCGGGCGCGTACGGGCCGAACCCCTGCTTGTACGGCAGGTTCTTCGCGGTCAGCGTCATCGTCAGCAGCGTCCGGCCGTGGTAGCCGTGGTCGAACACCACGACCGCCTGCCGTCCGGTCGCGTACCGGGCGATCTTGACGGCGTTCTCCACGGCCTCCGCGCCGCTGTTCACCAGGAACGACCGCTTCTCGTGGTCGCCGGGCGTGATCCGGTTGAGGTTCTCGCAGACCGCGACGTACGACTCGTACGGCGCGACCATGAAACACGTGTGAGTGAACCGGTCGACCTGCGCCTTCACCCGCGCGGCGACCCGCGGGTTGGCGTTGCCGACGGTGGTGACCGCGATGCCGGAACCGAAGTCGATCAGCGAGTTGCCGTCCACGTCGACGACGACGCCGCCGTCCGCGTCGGTCACGTACACCGGCAGCACGCTGCCGACGCCGGGCGGCACCGCCGCCATCCGGCGCTCGTGCAACTCCCGGGAGCGCGGGCCGGGGATCTCGGTCACGACACGGCGTTCCTGCGGCAGGCGCGCGTTGCCTGTCAAGGCGGGGTCCGTCGGGGCGGGGTCCTGGCTGGTCATGGCCTGACGATAAGTTGCCGGCCGCCTACGATGAACCGTACGGGGCGGCGAAATCCGCCCCTCCGGATAGACACTTTGCACAGGGATTGCGATGCCGCCCACTCTGGCCTCCGTGGCCGCCCTCCCGCAGCTCGGCCTCCGGTCGCTCACCGGCCCCCTGCCGCACGCGCCGGTCGTGTGGGTCGCGGTCAGCGAACTGGAGGACCCGACGCCGTTCCTGGAGGGCGGCGAACTCGTCCTCACCACGGGCATGCGGCTGACCGGGGCCAACTCGGCGGCGTACGTGTCGCGGCTGGTCGCGCGGGGTGTCTCCGGGCTCGGGTTCGCGGTCGGGGTGCTGCACGAGGACGTTCCGCCCGAGCTGGTCGCGGCGGCGCGGCAGCAGGGCCTGGTCCTGCTGGAGGTGCCGCGCCCCACCCCGTTCATCGCCATCGGCAAGGCGGTCTCGCGGATGCTCGCCGCCGACTGGTACGAGGACGTCACCCGCGCGTTTCAGGCGCAGCGGGAGCTGACCCGCGCGGCGCTCACCGGCCCCGGCGCGCTCGTCACCCGGCTCGCGCGGCTGGTCGGCGGGTGGGCGCTGCTGCTGGACGCGTCCGGCGACGTCCGGCACGCCGAGCCGTCCGCCGCCCGCGACCGCGCCGCCGACCTCGCCCCGGAGCTGGCCCGGCTGGGACGGTCGGATCGGCACCGCCCGGCGGACGGCGGCACGGCGGCGAGCGTGGCGCTGGCCGTGCCCGACGACCACATCGTCGTGCAGCGCATCGGCCTGGGCGGACGCCCGCGCGGCTTCCTCGCGGTCGGGACCGCCGCCCCGCTCCCCCACGTCGCGCACGGGATCGTGGGCGCGGCCGTCGCGTTCCTCACCCTCCAGTCCGAGACGCCGCGCACCGGCCGCGACCTGCGGGCCTCGCTCGCGGCGCTGCTGCTCGGCCGTCCCGGCGACGGCCCGGCGGTGCCGCGCGGCCCGGTGCGGGTGCTCGCCTGCGCGGGCGGGCCCGCCGTCCTGGACGCCCTGGAGTCCGATCCCGCCGGCGCCCGCTGCCTGGCCCTGCCGCTTGACGGGCAGGTGGCGGTGATCGTCCCGGACGAGGCGACCGGCACCGTCGAACCCCTCCTGGCGGCCATCGGCCCCGTCGGCGTCAGCGACCCCGCCGTGAACGACCTGGAGACCGCGCTGCGGCAGGCCGAGGAGGCGCTGGCCGGGGCCGTCCGCTCACATCGCGAGACCCTCCACTACTCCGCGCTCCCAGGTCAGGGTCTCCTCCGGCTCCTCGACCCGGACGCCGCGCACGGCTTCGCCGACGCCCTCCTGGCCCCGCTCCGCGCCGACGACCTGGTCGACACGATCCGCGCCTACGTGGCGGCCAACGGCCAGGGCGAGGCGGCGGCGCGGGCACTGGGCGTCCACCGGCACACGCTCAGGGCACGGATGCGCAAGGCCGCCGAGATTCTGGGCCGCGACCCCGACGATCCCGCCGTCCGCGCGGAACTGTGGATGGCACTCGCCATAACGTCCAGTCCGGACGAACGGATTGGACATCGTGGAGACTCGCAAACCCCACGGCCGGGGATAGCGTGAATGTATGAACGTGAGCCCATTCTGGCTGGCCGGCCGGCCCGAGACCGGTGACGGTGAGCTGACCGTTACGCATCCCTACGACGGCCGCGTGGTCGGGACGGTCGCCGTCCCGACCCCCGGACAGGTGGAGGAGGCCGTCGCCGCGGCCCACGCCGTGCGCGCCCAGGCCGCCGCGCTGCCGCTGCACGTCCGCGCCGAGGCCCTCGCGCACGTGTCCGCGCGGCTCGTCGAGCGCGCCGAGGAGGTCGCCCGGCTGATCACCGCCGAGAACGGCAAACCGCTGCTGTGGGCGCGCGGCGAGGTGACCCGCGCGATCTCCACGTTCCGGTTCGCCGCCGAGGAGGCCCGCCGTTTCAGCGCCACCACGCAGCGCCTGGACACCGACCCGGCCGCCGAGGGCCGGATGGCCTACATCACCCGCGTGCCGAAGGGCCCGGTGCTCGGCATCTCGCCGTTCAACTTCCCGCTGAACCTGGCCGCCCACAAGATCGCCCCGGCGATCGCGGCGGGCACCCCGATCGTGCTGAAGCCCGCCCCGGCCACGCCGCTGTCGGCGCTGCTGCTCGGCGAGCTGCTCGGCGAGACCGACCTGCCCGCCGGGATGTTCTCGATCCTGACCGTGCCGAACGACCGGGCGTCCGACCTCGTCGACGACCCGCGCCTGCCGATCGTGTCCTTCACCGGCTCGGTGCCGGTCGGCTGGGCGATCAACGACCGGGCGCCGCGCAAGCACGTCACGCTCGAACTCGGCGGCAACGGCGCGGCGGTCGTCCTGCCGGACGCCGACCTCGACTGGGCCGCCAAGCGCGTCGGCCTGTTCTCCAACTACCAGGCCGGGCAGAGCTGCATCGCCGTCCAGCGCGTCTACGTCGACCGCTCCGTCTACGACGAGTTCGTGCCGAAGCTCGTCGAGACGGTCGGCGGCCTCGTCACCGGCGACCCGTGGGACGACAAGACCCAGGTCGGCCCGCTGGTCAGCGAGGAGGCCGCCGAGCGCGTCGAGGCTTGGGTGGACGAGGCCGTCGCCGCGGGCGCGAAGGTCCTCACCGGCGGCACCCGCGAGGGCGCCGCGTACGCGCCGACCGTCCTCGCCGACGTGCCGGAGGACGCGAAGGTGGCCCGCGAGGAGATCTTCGGCCCGGTCATGTTCGTCCAGCCCGTGGACGGCGTCGACGAAGCGTTCGCCCTGGTCAACGACTCCAAGTTCGGCCTCCAGGCAGGCGTGTTCACGCGCAGCATCGACATCGCGTTCCGCGCCCACCGCGAGCTGGACGTGGGCGGCGTCGTGATCGGCGACGTGCCGTCCTACCGCGCCGACCAGATGCCCTACGGCGGCGTGAAGGACTCCGGCGTCGGCCGCGAGGGCCTGCGCTCCGCCATGGCCGACTACACCGAGGAGAAGGTCCTCATCTTCACCGGCCTCCCCCTGTAGTTCCGCGTCCCCGGGGCCCCGCGTACAGACCCGTGCGCAGGGCCCCGGCCGCTTCCGCGAGCGCCTCCACGAACCGTCCGCCGAGCGGCCACATGTTCGCGAACCCGTGGACGAGGTCCGCCTGCCGCCGCGCCGCGACCGGCACCCCGGCGTCCGCCAGCCGGGCCGCGAACGCCTCCCCCTCGTCCCGCAGCGGATCGAACCCCGCCGTCACCAGATACGTCGGCGGGAACTCCCGGAGGTCGGCCAGCAGGGGCGACGCGGCGGGTTCCGCGCGCCGCGCCCGGTCCGGGCAGTAGTGGTCGGCGTACCACGTCATCGCGCGGTCGGTGAGGTAGAACCTGTCGGCGAACAGCTCCCGCGAGCGCCGCCGCACCGTCATGTCGGTCGCCGGGTAGAGCAGCAGCGCGAAGGCGGGCCTTCGCGCCGCGAGCGCCCCGACCACCGCCGCGAGGTTTCCGCCCGCGCTGTCGCCCCCGACCGCGACGGCCTCCGGATCGGCCCCGAGCTTCTCCGCCCCGGTCACGGCGAACTCGTAGGCGGCCAGCGCGTCGTCCGCGGCGGCGGGATAGCGGTGCTCGGGCGCGAGCCGGTATCCCACCGACAACGTCCGCACCTCCGCGTGCACCGCCAGGTAGCGGCACACCGTGTCGTGCGTGTCGATGCCGCCGACGACCCAGCCGCCGCCGTGGTAGTAGACGAGCAGCGGAGACCCCGGCGGCAGGCCCTGCGGGGTGTAGAGCCGGGCCGGGACGCCCCCGGCGTCCACGTCCCGTGTCCGTACCGGCCTGGACGGCCTGCGGTCGAGGTAGATCTGTCCGCGTTCGAGGCCGCGCCGGGCGCGCTCCACCGTCCGCGCCGCCAGGTCGCCGTTCTCCAGCCGCGTCATCAGGAGCAACAGCTGCACGTCCAGGTCGAGTTCCTGGCCGTCCGCCCGCACCGGCGCCCCCACGATCAGCCGCTTGACCGGCCTGGGCAACCCGAACACCGCGCGTAGAGCGCCGCTTCCCACCCGAGGCGGGACCATCTCGGTCAACCGCGACACACGTCCACCCCCACCCTGAACCCGCCGTCACCGTCGCGGGGTCCCTCCCGGAGCCCGTCGACGCGGTCGAGCGTAGCGTCCGGGCCCCGGGAGGGCGGCTCAGCGGGTCGGTTCGGGAGTCGGGCGCGGGCTGGACGCGGTTCGGGTAGGCGTGGGCGCTTCGACTGGACGGGGGATGAAGAGACCCGCCAGCGCTCCGGCCAGGGACAGGGCGCCGCTCACGGCTATCGCCGGGGCGAAGCCGGTGGAGAAGGTGTGCGGGGTGCCGTAGCCGCCCTTGGCGGTGAAGACCGCCGCGAGGATCGCCACGCCGAACACGGCGGCGAACTGCCGGATCGTGTTGAAGACGCCGGAGGCCTTGCCGATCTCGGGTGGCGCGACGGCGTTGATGACAGCGGTCTGGCCGGGGGGCATCGCCATGCTGACTCCGGCGCCCGCGAGGATCATCGGGGGGACGAGCTGCCAGTACGGCATCGTCGGGTCGGCGATGAGCCCGATCCAGGCCATCCCGGCGGCCTGCATGGTCAGCCCGGCGGCGATCAGGGGGCGGGCCCCGACACGGTTGACCAGTACTCCCGCGATGGGCGCCACCACGGTCAGGGTCGCCGTCCAGGGGACGAGGTGGAGCCCCGTCGCCATCGGCCCCTGGCCCAGGGACATCTGGAGGAACTGGGTCAGGAAGAACAGCGAGCCGTACAGCGACGCGTACATGAAGAGCCCGGCGGCGTTGGCCGCCGAGAAGCCGCGTGAGCGCAGCAGGCGCATCGGCACCATCGGCTGTGGGACGCGCAGTTCCCAGGCCGCGAACGCCGCCAGCAGCACCGCTCCCCCCACCAGCGCGCCGACCACCTCGGCCGAGCCCCAGCCCGCCGCGTCGGCGCGGATCAGGCCCCAGACCAGGCCGAGCGCGCCGCCGGTCACCAGCAGGACGCCGCCGACGTCGAAGGACGCCCCGTCCCCACGGCTCTCCGGGACGCGACGCAGCACCAGCGGGACGACCGCCAGCCCGAGCGGCACGTTGAGCCAGAAGATCCACTGCCAGGCCAGGCCCTCGGTGACGATCCCGCCGACGACCGGCCCGGCCACCACCGCGAGGCCGGTCAACCCGGAGAAGACGCCGAGGGCCTTGGCCCGCTGTTCGGGCGGGAACCCGGCGCTGAGCAGCGCCATCGCCAGCGGCATCACCAGCGCGGCCCCGCCGCCCTGGACGGCGCGGGCGGCGATCAGCCAGCCGATGCCGGGGGCCAGCGCGCACGCCGCCGAGGCGGCCGTGAACACGCCGAGGCCGGCGACGAACATCCGTCTGCGGCCGAGACGATCGCCGAGCGCGGCGCCGGTCATCAGCAGTGCGGCGAAGGTCAGGTTGTAGGCGTTCACCGTCCACTCGAGTTGTTCGAGGGTGGCGGACAGGTCGAGCCGGATCCGGGTCAGCGCCGTCGCCACCACCGTCGCGTCCAGCGCCACCATCAGCGATGCGGTCGCGGTCAGGCCGAGCAGCCAACCGCGTGTCCTTTGCGCCATGCGCGGTCCTTGGGTTTCTCGGGTTTCATCGGTCGTGAGTACGAACCGGCCCGCGCCGCGATATTCAGCGGGCGGGACCCGACGACTTCGGGCGCCGTCCCCGGTCAGTACATGGGGAGGTGCGTCCTGTTGACTTCCTCCCCCGCCTAGAGGCGGGGGATTCCAGCGGTCGCCCGCTGGGATTCCTGCTTCACCGACGACTGCCCCGTCCGGGAGGACTCCCGTTGAGGTCTTACACCGTCTCCACAGGCAGACGCCGCCAGCCCGGCGGCCAGGATGTTGCGTGCCGCGTTCACGTCGCGGTCATGCACGGCACCGCAGTCGCACGTCCACTCGCGGACGTTCAGCGGCATCTTCGCCGCGACCATGCCGCAGGCCCCGCACAGTTTGGAGGAGGGGAACCAGCGGTCGATCACGACAAGTTCGCGCCCGTACCAGGCGCACTTGTACTCCAACAGGGAGCGCAGGTCCGTCCAGGCCGCATCGGACACGGCGCTGCTCGCCGTACCAAGCCCGGGTGCGCTCCTCCAGCGCCTTGTTGTACACCAGGCGGACGCAGCCGAACGTGCGCGACAGCTCAGCCGCCTGCTCGTCGGTGGGGTAAAAGCGGTACTTGAACGCCCGCTTGACCTGCCGCGCCACACCTCGAACCCTACCGGTTTCTGTGTGAGAAGCAGGTGTCGGCCGGTGGACGGTGGACGCCGGTCCGCCTTGGCGGCCAACCAGCTTTCCTGCCCTGCTCCGCAGGAGCTTCGTTTCCTCCCCAGGCTGAAGCCGAGGATATCCACGAAGGAAGGCCCCGATGAAGACTGAGGAAACACGGGCCGGGGCCGAGGAGTTCGCGCGGTTGGCCGACCCGTTCCGGCGCGAGCTGCTGGCGTACTGCTATCGGATGTTGGGGTCCGTGCATGACGCTGAAGACCTGGTCCAGGAGGTCTATCTGCGTGCGTGGCGCTCTTACGCTGATTTCGACGGCAGGGCGTCGTTGCGGACGTGGCTGTACCGGATAGCGACCAACACCTGTTTGAACGCCCTGGAGCACAGCAGCCGCCGGGTGATGCCGTCCGGGATCGGCGCGGCGTCGGACGATCCGCCGCCACCCGGTCTGCGGGCCCCGGAGGTGACCTGGTTGGAGCCGTTCTCGGAGCGGCTCATCGGCCGTGTGCCAGAGGATCCGGCGGCGATCGTGGCGGCGCGGGCCGGGCTGCGACTGGCGCTGATCGCGGCCCTGCAATACCTGCCGGGCAGGCAGCGGGCCGTGGTGATCCTGCGGGACGTGCTGGCCTGGTCGGCGGCCGAGGTCGCCGAACTGCTCGACATGACCGGCGCGGGGGTGAACAGCACGCTGCTGCGCGCCCGCGCGCGGCTGGAACGGCTCGTCCCGGCCAGCGACGAGATCACCGAGCCGGACGACCCGGTGCGGCGCGAGCTGCTCGACCGGTACACCCGGGCGTTCGAGGCGGCCGACATCCCCGCGATCACCCGGCTGCTCACCGAGGACGCGAACTGGGAGATGCCGCCGGTCCCCGCCTGGTTCACGGGACGCGACGACATCGCCCGGTTGCTCCGGGCGCGGCTGTCACCCGGCCCGGGCGGCAACCGGCTCGTGCCCACCAGCGCGAACGGACAGCCCGCCTTCGGCATGTACATGCGTCAGCGGGACGGCCTCCTGCACGCGCATTCTGTGCAGGAGCTCGCCGTCGCCCGTTCGGGCATCGTCCACATATCGAGCTTCATGGACGAGCGGTTGTTCGGGTACTTCGATCTTCCGCTCGTCCTGGCGGACTAGGCGAGGGTCGCGGTGACGGGCATCTGCTTGATGCCGTTGACGAAGTTGGAGCGGACGCGGCGGACGTCGCCCGCGAAGGTGATCGAGGAGAGGCGCGGAAGCAGTTCCTCGAACATGATCCGCATCTCCAGTCGGGCCAGGGCGGCGCCCATGCAGTAGTGGGGGCCGCCCTTGCCGAACGCGATGTGGTCGTTCGGGGTGCGGGTGACGTCGAAGCGGTGCGGGTCGTCGAAGACGGCCTCGTCGCGGTTGGCGGACGCGAACCACAGCACGACCTTGTCGCCCGCGCGGATCGGCGTGCCGTTCACCTCCGTGTCGCGGGTCGCGGTGCGCCGGAAGTGGTACACGGGCGAGGCCCAGCGGAGGAACTCCTCGACCGCCGTGGGCATGAGGTCGGGGTTGTCGCGGAGGCGCTCGGCCTGGTCGGGATGGTCGATCAGGGCGCGCATGGCGTGGGTGATGGCGTGCCGGGTGGTCTCGTTCCCGGCGACGACGAGGAGCAGGAAGTAGTTGTCGAAGTCGCGGGGCGACAGCGGTTCGCCGTCGATCGGGGTCTGGTTGACCAGGCGGCTGATGAGGTCGGTGCCGGTGCCGCCGCGGCGGCGGGCGGCCAGCTCGCGGCCGTACTCGAAGACCTCCAGGGACGCGGGGCTGCGGAACGGCAGGTCGCGGTAGCGTTCGCTCTCCGCGCTGTGCAGCAGGACGTCGGCGTACTCGGGGTCGGTGTTGGCGATGATCCGGTTGCCCCAGTCGATGAGGCGGCGGGTGTCGTCGTCGGGGACGTCCAGCATCCGGGCCAGCACGTTGATCGGGAAGTCGGCGGCAATCTCCGCGACGAAGTCGAACGTGCCCTTGGCGAGGGCCGCGTCCAGGGTGCGGGCGGTCAGACCGCGCAGGAACGTGGCGTAGCCCGCGATGGCCCGGGGCGTGAACTCGCGCTGCATGACGCGGCGGAGCGCGATGTGGCGGGGGCCGTCGGTCTCCAGCATGGAGCGGCGGATCTCGGCCTGCCGCTCGTCGACCTCTTCGAGGTTGACGAACTTCTCGGACGTGAACGTCGCGGCGTCGCGGTCGGCGGCCACGATGTCGGCGTGCCGGGTGAGGGACCAGAAGCCGCGACCGCCGTCGTGCTCGGGATTCCAGTGGACGGGCTCGGTGCGGCGCAGCGCCTCGAACATCCGCCACGGGGTCGCGTCGTCCATGAAGTTGTCGAGGTCGGCGAGGTCGACCGCGAGGGTCTCGTTCGGCAACGGGCCTCCTGCTTCTCAGAGGTGGTACGAGTACTCGCGGAACTCCCAGTCGGTGACGTGGCGGCCGAAACGGGCGACCTCGTCGCGCTTGTAGGTGAGGAACGCGGTGACGAACGGCTCGCCGAGGACCTCGATGAGGGCCGTGTCGGCGGCGAGGGCGTCGAGCGCGGTGGGCAGGTCGCCGGGCAGCATCGGGGCCTTGGCGGCGTCGTAGCCGTAGCCCTCCAGCGGCGCCGGGGCCGACAACTTGTCGCGCACGCCCAGGTAGACGGCGGCGACGAGGCCCGCCATGCCGAGGTACGGGTTGGCGGACGCGTCGCCGAGCCTGACCTCCAGCCGGGACGCGGCGCCCCGCTCCGGCGGGATGCGGACCATGGCGCTGCGGTTGTCCAGGCCCCAGTCGATCAGCCAGGGGGCCAGGCTGTCGGGCCCGAACCGCTTGTAGGAGTTGATCGTGGGGTTGAGCAGCGCGGCGAGCGCGGGAGCGTGCTCCAGGACCCCGGCGATGGCGTGGTGGGCCGTGTCGGAGAGGCCATCCGGCTCGGTGCCCTCGAAGACGTTGCGGCCCTCGGCGTCCAGGCAGGAGAGGTGGAGGTGGAAGCCGGAGCCGTCCTGGTCGTTGAACGGCTTGGCCATGAACGTGGCGAGCATCCCGTCCACGCGGGCGATCTCCTGGACGGCCGACTTGAACCGGAACGCCCGGTCGGCGGCGTCGAGGGCGGCCGAGTGGTCGAGGTTGATCTCGAACTGGCCGCCGCCGAACTCGTGGTTGCCCATGGTGACGCCGAGGCCGAGGTCGCGCAGGTGCCGCAGGACGCGCAGGACGTGCCCGTCCGGGTCGCCCTTGCGGCCGGAGGTGTAGACGTTGCCGGGCGCGTCGGCGTACCGGCGCCAGCCGGTGGGCGCGGACGGGTCGGGCTCGCACAGGTAGTACTCGAACTCCGGCCCGGCGACGGCGGTCAGCCCCACGTCGCCCAGCTTGAGGAGGGCGCGGCGCAGCACCTCACGGGGCGCCTCGGGGCACAGGTCGTCGCCGGACGGTTCGTACGCCTCGCCCAGGCAGGACGCGACGCCGTCCTCCCAGGGCAGCTTCGCCAGCGTGGACAGGTCGGGGCGCACCCGGATGTCGGGCAGGCCCGCGTCCAGGCCGCCGGGAACCTCGACGGTGTCGCCCTGCGGGGTCGTGTGGTAGACGGCCCGGCAGAACGACAGCCCGTGGGCGACGGCCCCGGGCAGCTGCTCGACGAGCACGTCCCTGCCCCGTTCGATGCCGATCAGGTCGGGGTAGGACACCCGGACTACGTCGATCCCGTCGGCGACCAGGTCACGCACAACGTCTTCGACCGGACGGCTCACGCGCACTCCCTCAGATCATTTGGACTCAAACCATATGGCGGCCGGAAGGTCCTGACAAGACTCCCGGCCGGTAGGCCCCGGCCACCGAGGGGGCCGGGAGTGGCGGATCCGTCCGCGAGGAACTATCGTACGGACCCAAACGATAATCCGGGAGGAACGTGGTGGCGACCGTGCGAGGCTTCCTGTACCCCAAGACCGCGACGGGCCGTTCGTCGTTGATCCCGAACCCGCCCTGGCACTACTCGGGTGACCTGCTCACCGTCGAGTATCGCACCGACCCCGCGCGCGTCGCCGAGCTGCTCCCCGAGCCCCTGTCCCCCGCCCCCGACGACCCCGGCGCGGTCGCGATCATCTGGGCCGACTGGCAGTCGTGCTCGGAGTCCGGCGAGGAGCTCCTCGACCCCGTCCGGTCCCAGTACAAGGAGTGCTTCGTCGTCGTCCGGTGCTCCTTCGAGGGGCGGACGTACACCCGCTGCGTCTACATCTGGGTCGACAAGGACTTCGCCATCGGCCGCGGGCTCCACCAGGGGTATCCGAAGAAGCTCGGGTCGATCCACCAGACCCGTCCGCACCCGTACGGCCCCGCGCCGCGCCTGGCCGCCGGTGCCCGCTTCGGCGCCACGCTGGCCGCCGCGGACCGCCGCCTCGCCGAGACGGTCGTGACGCTCCGGGAGCCGTCCGAGACGAACGGCTTCGTCAACGGGCACCCGATGGCGCACCACCGGTTCCTGCCGTCCATCGAGCCGGGCGGGGCCCCGGCCCTGAACGAGCTGATCGAGTCCGGTGCGGCCAGCGTCGAGGGAGGCCAGGCCTGGCGGGGCGACGCCGAGCTGACCTACCTCGACGCCCCCACCGAGGAACTGTCGCTCCTGACCGTCGAGGAGCCCATCGGCGCCTACTTCCGCCAGGTCGGCGTGGTCTGGAACGGCGGCCGCCACCTCGCCTGACCGTCAACCGCCGTCGCCCGCGCCGATCCGCGCGTAGACGGACGGGCGGGCTCCGCGCAGATACACCGCGAAACCCACGCCGAGGATCGCCGCCAGAAAGATCAACCCGGGCAGCACCCAGGTCAGCGCGGAGCCCTTGTCGGCGCCGAGGAGGGCGTCGAAGTTGAGCAGGCTGGTGACGAAGACGGCGCCCAGCCCAACGCAGGCCAGCGCGGGCGCGACCAGACGGTTCCAGGCGTTCTCGCCCCGGTGGTCGCGGACGAAGTAGCCCACCACGGCCGCCGACGTCAGCGCCAGCAGCAGGATCACGCCGAGCGCGCCCAGGTTCGTGAACCAATTGAAGAGGGTCAGGACGGGGTCCTTGCCGGAGAAGGCGAAGACCACCACGACGGCCACGGCCAGGACGGTCTGCGTCGCCGACCCGACATGCGGCGAGCCGTGGCGGACGTGCGTGCGGCTCAGCGGCGACGGCAGCACGCCCTCGCGTCCCAGCGAGAAGAAGTACCGCGCCACCGCGTTGTGGAAGGACAGCAGGGCCGCGAACAGGCTCGTCACGAGGAAGAGCTGCGCCACGTCGGCGAACAGCTTGCCGACGTGCTCCTCGGACAGGACGAACACCAGCGCCGGACCGTCCTTCTGGGCGCGTCCGACGATCTCGGACGCGCCGGTCCCGACGGTCATGGCCCAGGCGGTGAAGGCGTAGAACACGCCGATGACGGCGACCGCGACATAGGTGGCGCGGCCGACGGTACGGCGCGGGTCGCGGCATTCCTCGCTGTACAGGGCGGCGGCCTCGAAGCCCATGAAGCTGGCCATCGCGAAGCAGAACGCGGCGCCGACCGCGCCCGTGTTCGCGGCGTCCCAGCCGAGCGACGTGGCCGAGACGCCGGACGGGGCGTCCGCCAGCTGCGCCAGGTCGAAGATCAGCACGGTGAGGAACTCGACGGTCAGCAGCACGCCGAGGACGCGGGCGTTCAGGTCGATCCGGCGGAACCCGAGGACGGCGACGACCGCGACGCCGCCGAGCGCGACCGTCCACCAGGGCAGGTCGATGCTCAGCTTGGCCTTGAGGAAGTCGGCCGTGGTGAACCCGAACAGCCCGTAGAGCCCGATCTGCATCGTGTTGTAGGAGATGAGGGCGATGAAGGCAGCGCCGACCCCGGCGATCCGGCCGAGCCCGTTCGCCACGTAGGCGTAGAAGGCCCCGGCGTTGGCGACGGACCGGCTCATCGCCGCGTATCCGCCGGTGAAGACGGTCAGGAGCACCGCGAGCACCACGTACAGCAGCGGGATTCCGACGACGCCGGTGACGGCGAAGGAGGTCGGCAGGCCCCCGGCGGCGACGGTCAGCGGCGCGGACGCGGCGACGACGAAGAACACGATCTCGGGGGCGCCGATGCGGCGGCGGGACGGGAGGGTGGATGCGGCGGATACGACCTCGTCGGGGACGGCCATTGCGCGGCTCCCTTGCCGGAGCGGGCCCGGCGGGTATCGTTTGGGCCCGCACGAAAAGTCGGTCGCGAGGATCGTACGAAGTGGAACCACGGTCGGCAAGGGCGTGAGCAGCGATAGATTCGCCTTCCGGCCCCGGAACGGGCCGTCAGCGCCGGGTTCCTGGAAGGACGCACGTGACGGGTCACCACACACTGCAAGAGACCGAGCAGGCCATCCAGGAGCGGCTCGGCGACGTGCCGCTGCGGCACGACGCGATGATGGCGGTCTCCAACATCTACCGGGCCGCCGCCGCGATCCGTCAGCACTTCGAGAGCTCGGTGCTGCGCGGCGCCGACGTGACCTGGACGGCGTTCGTCGTGCTCTGGGTCGTGTGGATCTGGGGCGAGATGGAGACCCGGCACGTCGCCGAGGAGGCGGGGATCTCCAAGGGGACGCTCACCGGCGTCGCCAAGACGCTGGAGGGACGCGGCCTGATCGAGCGCGGTTCGCACGCGACGGACGGGCGCCTGGTCCTGCTGCGGCTCACCGACAAGGGCCAGGAGCTGATGCGGGGCCTGTTCCCCGCGTTCAACGCCGAGGAGGCGTTCGTGGTCGAGCGGCTCGACGAGGACGACAACCGGAGGCTCGCGCGCACGCTCCGGTCGATCATCGAGCACCTGGAGGAGCAGGGCGACGGCCGCCGGGCCGCGCTGCGGGCCGAGTCGCCGCCCCCGCCCCGCCGCTCGGGCCGCCGCTCCCGCTCCTGACGCCGCCCACGACGCCCGGCGCCCTCGTGCGCCCGACACCCTTGCCGGTGTTCGTTTGGGCCCATACGATAACGGGATGACGCCACGCTTCGTGCTCGTGCTGAGCGAGAACTGGACCCTGACCACCGGCCGCGATCTGCCGACCCTCGTCCGCTGGGCGCGGGAGGCCGAGGACGCCGGGTTCGACGCCGTCATGATCAGCGAGCACGTCGTGCTCGGCCCGGACGCGGGCGCGAAGGGCGTGATGGGCAACCCGCGCGACTACGCCTATCCCGGCAACCAGGACCCGTACACCCCGTGGCCGGGGTCGCTGCTGCTGCTCGGCTCGATCGCGGCGGTCACGTCCCGGATCCGGCTGGCGGCGGCCGCCGTCCTCGCGCCGCTGCGGCACCCGCTCGCGCTGGCCCGCGACATCAGCACGCTCGACCTGGTGTCGGAGGGGCGGCTCGTCGTCCAGCCGACGGTGAGCTGGAGCCGGGACGAGTACGCGGCGCTCGGCGTCCCGTTCGAGAAGCGCGGCAGGATCCTGGACGAGCAGTTGGAGATCTGGGACCTGCTGTGGCGCGGCTCGCCCGTCAGCTACCACGGGACGCACTTCTCGTTCGACGACGTCTACTTCGAGCCCCGCGCCTACCGGGAGGACGGGCCGCGCATGTGGCTCGGCGGCCAGCACCTCCACGACCGGCTCCTGGACCGGCTCGTGAAGTACGGGCACGGCTTCCACCCGCTGGGCCGTCCGACGCCGGAGGAGGTCGAGCGGCTCGGCGCCGCGATGGCCGCCGCCGGGCGGGACGCCGCCGACCTGGAGATGATCGGCGGCTGCCGTCCCGTGTTCCCCGACGATGATTCGGTGTCCCCGCTCGAACCGGCCCTGGAGAGCATCCCCGAGCAGATGGCGCAGGGGTTCACCACGTTCTGCATCAAGCCGTCCCAGTTCACCGACGACCCGGACGGCGTCGCCGCGTTCTGCCGCGAGGTCGTCAAGCGCGGCGAGGCCCTGACCTCCTGAGCCCCTACCTGCGCGGGGCCCGGATGCCGCGGAACTCCCAGTCGCCGCCGAACGTGGTGGAGATGACCTCCTCCGACTCGGTCGGCTGGGCGCCGCAGTCGTCGCGGATGGGCACGGGCCCCGCGACGATGTGGTTGCGCAGCCGGCCGAGGCCCTCCGCCTCGACCTCCACGACGTCGCCCGGCTGGACGGGACGCGAGTTCGCGGGCGTCCCCGACAGCAGCACGTCGCCCGGGTAGAGCGTGATGGTGCGGGCGATGTCGGCGACGAGATAGTGCATGTCCCACTCCATCTCGTCGGTACTTCCGTCTTGGACGAGGTCGCCGTTCACGTACGTCCGCAGGTACTTGCCGTGGAAGTCCCAGTCGGTGACGAGGCCGGGGCCCAGCGGGCAGAGGGTGTCGGAGCCCTTCACCCGCAGCATCGACCCGGCGTCGGTGTCGCGGAAGTCGTGCAGGCCGTAGTCGTTGGCGACGGTGTAGCCCGCGATGTAGTCGCCCGCCTCCTTCGGCGCGACGTTGCGCGCCGTCCGCCCGATGACGATCGCGATCTCGCCCTCGTAGTTGAGGTACTTGCACCGCTCGGGACGCACGACCGCGCCGCCGTGCCCGTTCAGCGCCGAGGTCGGCTTGTGGAAGAACGTGGGCGCGGGCGGCAGCGTCGTCTGGAACTCCTCGACGCGGCTGCGGTGGTTGAGGTGCACCGCGATCACCTTGGACGGCTCGCACGGCGGCAGGTGGACCGCGTCGCCCGCGCGGACGCGGCGGCCGTCGGCGCTGACGAGGTCGTCGCCGTCCCGGATGACCTGGGTGGCGGCGCCCTCCAGCAGGATCCGTCGATATTCAGGCATTTACGCGGTCCATCCGTTCTCAAGGCGGTCGAACCAGAGGTGCACCTGGCCCGTCCCGACGGAGTTCTCATATTCGCTGTAGAGGCGTCCGGGGGCCTTGCAGGCATGTTCCCCCAGAGCGCCGATCATCATCAGGTAGTGGCCGAAGCGGGCCTCCGGCTTGAAGGTCAGGAACTCCGGCATGGTGTCGAGCATCCGGGCGTGGTCGCCCGCGCGGAGCCAGCCGATGCGCTCCTCGTCGGCGGCGCGCGCCTGCGGCGTGAAGATGTGCTCGGGGCCGGACGCCTCGTGGTCGCGGATCACCCGCAGCGGCCAGAACGTGTGCGACATCGCGCCGGAGGCGATCAGCAGCACCCGCCGGTCGGTCGCGGCGATCGCGTCGCCGAGCGCGCGGCCGAGGCGCAGGAAGTCCTCGGTGTCGGCGGTCTGGCAGACGCCGATCGAGATCCACTTCTTGCCCGGCTCGTCGAGGTAGGGGTTGTCGCGGACGCCGAGGTGCGTCCACAGGTTGACGGTGGCGTAGTAGATCGGCAGGTACGGGTCGTCGATCGGCGTGATGTACGTCCCGTGCTTGTCGGCGTAGCGGGCGACCGCGCGGGCCAGCTCGGGGTCGCCGGGGATGTCGTACGGCATGCGGGACATGCCGCGCGGCAGTTCCTCGGACGTGTACAGCCCCGCCCGCCGCTCCTGCGCGGTCGTGACGAACTCGACCGTCGTCGCCCAGTGCGAGTCGAGAACGACGACGGTGTCGTAGTCGTCCCTCTCGAAGACGTCCGCACGCAGCCTCTTCAGCCCGGGGACGAGCGTGGTGTCCTCCCCGCCGTTCAGCTCGCGCCGAGTGACCTCGGGCAGGACGATCGTGGGGACGTGCGCGAGGAGTCCCGCGCCGACTATTTCGCCCATGGCGCAGTCACCGTGTTCTTGAGGTCGCAGTAGAAATCGAAGCTCCAGTCGCCGCCCTCGCGCCCGACGCCCGACTGGCGGGAACCGCCGAACGGGGCCTTCAGGTCGCGGACGAAGAAGCAGTTGACCCACACCGTCCCGGCCACGAGCCGCTCGGTGACGCGCCGCGCGCGCTCCGGGTCGCCGGTGGCGACCGTGGCGGCCAGACCGTAGTCGGTGCCGTTCGTCATCGAGACGGCCTGGCTCTCACTGTCGAACGTCTGGAGTGTCAGCACCGGGCCGAAGACCTCGTCCCGGAGGATCTCCGCGCCCTCGGGGACGTCGGTGAAGAGAGTCGGCCGGTAGTAGAGGCCGCCGAGGTCGTCGTTCGGGCCGCCGCCGATGAGGGCGCGCGCCCCGGCGTCCTTGGCCCGCTGGACGAACCCGTCCACCCGCTCGAAGTGGCGGCGGTGGACCTGCGGCCCGATGTCGGTGGTGTCCTCGCGCGGGTCGCCCTGCGTGAGCCGCGACGCCTTGGCCACGAAGCGGTCGGTGAACTCGTCCGCGATGGACGACTCGACGAGCAGCCGCGTCGCGGCCAGGCAGACCTGCCCGGCGTTGTCGTACTGCTCGACCGCGAGGTCGACCGCGAGGTCCAGGTCGGCGTCGGCGAAGACGATCAGCGGCGACTTGCCGCCGAGCTCCAGCGACAGCGGCGTCAGATGCGGGGCGGCGGCAGCGGCGATGGCCCGTGCGGTCGGCACCGAGCCGGTGAAGCTGATCCGGTTGACGTCCGGGTGCGCGGTCAGCGGCCCGCCGACCTCGGCCCCGTAGCCCTGGACGACGTTGAACACGCCCGCCGGAAGCCCGGCCTCGGCGGTGATGTCGGCCAGCAGCGACGCGGTGAGCGGCGTCCACTCGGCGGGCTTGAGCACGACCGTGTCGCCCGCCGCGAGCGCCGGGGCGATCTTCCAGGTCGCCAGCATCAGCGGGGCGTTCCACGGGGTGATCAGCGCGGCCACGCCCGCCGGGTCCCAGCTGACGTGGTTGGTGTGGCCTCGGGTCTCGAAGTCCGCGTGGCCGAGTTGGAGCAGCCAGTCGGCGAAGAACCGGAAGTTGTGCGCGACCCGGGGCATCACGCCGCGCCGGTGGGAGCGGATCAGCGCCCCGTTGTCGGCGGTCTCGACCTGGGCGAGCTCCTCGATCCGCTTCTCCACGCCGTCGGCGATGGCGTGCAGCAGCCGCGCCCGCTCCTCCCGGCTCGTCGCGGCCCAGGCCGGAAAGGCTCGGCGCGCGGCGGCGACGGCGGCGTCGACTTCCGCCGCCCCGCCCCGCGCGACCTCGGCGATCGGCCGCTCGTCGATCGGCGACACGCTGCCGAAAGTCGCGTGGGAGCCGGTGCGCTCTCCGCCGATCCAGTGCCCGGGCTCGACGGGGACGCCCGCGACGGTTGCCATCGCTCCACCTCCATTTTGTTTGGTCCCAAATAATCTAGGAACCAGGATGGCGGCGGTCAAGCCGTGGGGGATACTGTTCGGGATCAAACGACAGTCGAGTCAACCGACAGTCGAGGAGGAGGGCTCGTGACCGACGTCCCGTACGAGGAATGGCGCGCCCGTGCCGACGGGCTCGTCCCGCACACCGGCCACCACATCGACGGCGTGTTCACCGGCACCGGCTCGACGCCCGTCATCGCGCCCCGCGACGGCGCCGTGATCGCCGAGATCGCGACGGCGGGAGTGGCCGAGGTGGACGCCGCCGTCGCCGCCGCCCGCCGGGCCTTCGACACCGGCCCGTGGCCCCGGATGGCGCCAGCCGAGCGCAAGGCGGCCCTGCTGCGCTGGGCCGACCTCATCGAACGCGACCGCCGGACGCTGGCGCTCCTGATCAGCCTGGAGATGGGCAAGCCGATCTCCGAGGCGCACGACATCGAGCTCCGCGCCGTGATCAACACGTTCCGCTGGTACGCCGAGGCCGCCGACAAGCAGCTGGACGAGGCGCCCCGCACCGCCTCCTCGTCGCTGGCGCTGGTGACCCGCGAGCCCGTGGGCGTCGTCGCGGCCGTCGTCCCGTGGAACTTCCCGCTCACCATGGCCGGATGGAAGATCGCCCCGGCGCTGGCGGCGGGCTGCACGGCCGTCCTCAAGCCCGCCGAGGAATCGCCGCTGTCCGCGCTGCACCTGGCCTCGCTCGCCGCCGAGGCGGGGCTGCCGCCCGGCGTGTTCAACGTCGTCAACGGGCCCGGCGAGATCGCGGGCCGCGCGCTCGGCGAGCACCCGTCGGTCGACGTCCTGGCCTTCACCGGCTCCACCGACGTCGGACGCCACTTCCTGCGGTACGCCGCCGACTCCAACCTCAAGCGCGTCTGGCTGGAACTCGGCGGCAAGTGCCCCAACATCATCCTGCCCGACGCCCCGGACCTGGACGCCGCCGCCGACACCGCCGCCTGGGGGATCTTCTTCAACGCGGGCGAGATGTGCACGGCGCCGTCCCGCCTGCTGGTGCACCGGTCGATCGCGTCCCGGGTCGTCGACCGCGTGGTCGCCCGCGCCGAGTCGCTCCGGCTGGGCGACCCGCTGGACCCGGCCACCGAGATGGGCCCGCTCGTCTCGTCGCAGCACCACAGCCGCGTCCTGGCGCACGTGGAGGCCGCGCGGGCCGACGGCGCCCGGCTGCGCACCGGCGGACGGCCGGACGGGCAGTACCTGTCCCCCACGGTGTTCGACCAGGTCAAGCCGGGGATGCGGATCGCACGCGACGAGGTGTTCGGGCCCGTGCTCGCCGTCCTGGAGTTCGACGACGTGGACGAGGCGATCGCCCTGGCCAACGACACCGACTACGGCCTGGCCTCCGCCGTGTGGACGTCGAACCTGTCCACGGCGCACCGCGTGTCCCGTGCCCTCCGCGCGGGGACGGTCTGGGTCAACTGCTACGAGGAGGGCGACCTGAGCGTCCCGTTCGGCGGCGTCAAGCAGTCGGGCCACGGCCGCGACAAGTCCCTGCACGCCCTCGACAAGTACACCGACCTCAAGACCACGTGGATCGAGCTGTGACCCGTCCGCTGATCGCGCTTCCGGCCCGCTTCTCCGAGTCGGCCTCCGCTCTGCGCTACAAGGCCGAGGTGGCGGCCCGCGCGCTGGTCGAGGCGGTGTACCGGGCGGGCGGCGATCCGTTCGTCATGCATCCGGCGGCGCCGTTCGAGCCGTCCCGGCTGGACCGCTGTGACGGGCTCCTGCTGCCCGGCGGGGGCGACCTGCACCCCCGCCACTACGGCGCGGACACCGAGCACGAGGCCCTCTACGACATGGACGACGACCAGGACGGCTTCGACCTGGCCCTCGCCGCCCACGCCCTGGAGACGGGCCTGCCCACCCTGGCCGTCTGCCGGGGCCTCCAGGTCGTGAACGCGGCCCTCGGCGGGACCCTCGACCAGCACATGGAGCATGACCACCGGCACAAGGTCCACCCCGTGACGGTCGAGCCCGGCACGTTGCTCGCCAAGACGCTCGACGCGCAGCGGGTCACGGCGTCCTGCTACCACCACCAGTCGGTGGAGACCCTGGCCCCCGCGCTGACCCCCACCGCCTACGGCGAGGACGGCACCGTCGAGGCCGCCGAGCTGACCGATCCGGAAGGGGCGGACCACTGGTTCCTTGCCCTCCAGTGGCATCCCGAGGACACGGCCGCCACCGACCCCGCCCAGCAGGTGCTGTTCAACGCCCTGATCCAGGCGTCCGCACGGCCACGCGGTCCAGAAAGGCGTCGACAAGGGCGTGGGTCCGCCTGACCGAGTCGGCCTCCGTCCGCTTGATCTCCACCATCACCGCGTCGGGGTCGACGCCCTCCGCCCGCAGGTGGGCGTCGCCCCCCTCGGCCATCCAGAGGCCGAACTCCGTGGGAGTGATCTCGGGGTGGAACTGGACGCCCAGCGACCGTCCGAGCGTGAACGCCTGAGAGCAGACGGCGTCGCGGGCGATCTCCTCGGCCCCGGGCGGCAGGATCCACCGGTCGTAGTGGAAGTGGAACCACGGCCCGGGCCCGACCAGCGCGGGGTCGTCCGTCTCGATCTCGACCCAGCCCATCTCGGGACGCGGGGAACGTTCCACGCCGCCGCCCAGCGCGGCGGCGAGCGCCTGCCCGCCGAAGCAGATCCCGAGGATCGGGACTCCGGCGTCGTGCGCGTCCGCGAGCATCAGCAGCTCGGGGCCCACCCAGGAGGCGACCTTCGGGTCGTCCACCGACCAGGGCGCGCCCATCGGGACGATGAGGTCCCACTCGCGCGGGTCGGGGAAGTCGCCCGGCACGTCCGGCGTCTGGTGCCGGTCCTCCGGCACCACAACCAGCTCGACGACCTCGAAGCCCCGCTCGGCCAGCCGGTCCCCCACGGGCCCGGGCGGCGAGACATGATCATGCTGTACGACGAGCGCGCGCACAGAACCCCTTCCCTACGGCTCCTCAGATCGTAAGCCCCCAAACGACTTTTGCACCACCCGCGATCAGGGTTTGCGAAGCAGCAGGTAGCCCGTGGGAAGCCGCTCCTCCGGCAGCGGTTCCCGGCGGACCCGGGCCAGCTCGACCAGCCCGGCCTCGCGCAGCAGGACGGACAGCGCCTCGATCGGCCAGCGGTAGGCGAGCGTGACCTTGTGGTCGAACGCCTCCGGCGCGTCGCCCTCGCGGGTCTGGAACGCCGTCAGGAGATGCCCGCCCGGCGCGAGCACGCGGTGGAACTCGGCGAAGATCAGGGGCAGGTCGTCCGGGGCGGTGTGGATCGTCGAGAACCAGACCAGGGCACCGCCCAGACTGGCGTCGGGGATGTCGAGGGACGCCATGCTGCCGACCTCGAACCGCAACTCCGGGTGCTCCTCGCGGGCCTGCGCGATCATCCCCGGCGACAGGTCCACGCCGAACACCGACAGCCCGAGCGACGCCAGCAGCGGGGTGACCCGGCCGGGCCCGCAGCCCAGATCCGCGACCGGGAGCGGCCCCCGGACGAGTTCGGCGAACGCGGCGATCAGCCCGCGCTCCAAGTGCTGGTCGTCCATCGCGTCGCGGAAGAGGTCGGCGTACAGGACGGCCACGGCGTCATAGCCGGCTCGGGTCTCGGATTCGGTCATGAGCCGCGACCTTAGCGATAACGTCGGGAATGTGCAGGAGATCCACTTCGCGTCGGCGCGGGAGCTCGTCCGCCGGATCCGCGCCCGTGAGCTGTCGGCGCGCGAGGTCGTGCGGGCCCATCTCGACCAGATCGAGCGGACGAACCCGCACGTCAACGCAATCGTGACACTGGTCGCCGAGAAGGCGCTGGCGCAGGCCCGCGAGGCGGACGAACGGCTCGCCTCCGGCGCGGCGACCGGGCCCCTGCACGGGCTGCCCGTCGCGCACAAGGACACGCACGCCACGGCGGGGATCCGCACCACGTCCGGTTCGCCGATCTTCGCGGACCACGTCCCGGCCGCCGACGACCTGATCGTCGAACGGCTGCGGGCCGCCGGGGCCATCACGATCGGCAAGACGAACGTGCCGGAGTTCGCCGCCGGGTCCCACACGTTCAACCCCGTGTTCGGCGCCACCCGCAACCCCTACGACCCGTCCCGGTCGGCGGGCGGCAGCAGCGGCGGCGCGGCGGCCGCGCTGGCGTGCGGCATGCATCCGATCGCGGACGGCAGCGACATGGGTGGCTCGCTGCGCAACCCCGCCTCGTTCTGCAACGTCGTCGGGTTCCGTCCCTCGCCAGGACGGGTCCCGGCGTTTCCGGTCACGGCGGGCTGGGCGACGATGGGCGTCCAGGGACCGATGGCCCGCGAGGTCGCCGACGCGGCGCTGCTGCTCTCCGTGCTCGCCGGACCCGACCCGCGCAGCCCCATCGCCCTGGAGACGCCCGGATCGGCGTTCGCGCCGCCCCTCGGCGGGGACGTCGCCGGGCTGCGGCTCGCCTGGTCGCCCGACCTCGGCGGCATGGTCCCCGTCGATCCCGCCGTCACCGGCGTCCTCGAACCGGCGGTCGCCGTGTTCGAGCGGATCGGCTGCACGGTGGAGGAGGCGTGCCCGGACCTGTCCGGCGCGAACGAGGTCTTCCGGACGCTGCGCGCCTGGCACTGGGACACCGCACTCGGCGCGCTGCTCGACGAGCGGCGCGCCGACTTCAAACCGTCCCTCGTGGACAACATCGAGGCGGGACGGGTCCTCACCGGCGCCGACATCGGCCGCGCCGAGACGCTGCACACGGCGCTCTTCCACCGGGTCCGGACGTTCTTCGAGCACTACGACGCGCTGCTGCTGCCGGTCAGCCAGGTGCCGCCGTTCGACGCCGACATCGAGTACCCGTCCGAGGTCGCCGGGGAGCCGATGCCCGACTACCTGGAATGGATGCGGTCCTGCTTCCTCGTCTCGGCCACCGGATCGCCCGCGCTGTCGGTCCCCGCCGGGTTCACCGGGGACGGGCTGCCGGTCGGATTGCAGATCGTCGGGCCGCACCACGCCGACCTCGCCGTCCTGCGCATCGGCCACGCCTTCGAGCAGGCCACCCGGCACGCGAGGCGGCGGCCTCCCCTCGCGTAGCGCCAACCAAGATCGCCTAGCGCTTGTCGAGCGGGACGCGCAGCACGAACCGCGCGCCCTTGTCGCTGTCGGCGGCCATGAGCGTCCCGCCGTGCGCGCGGGCGATGTCGCGGGAGATCGTCAGCCCGAGCCCGGTGCCGCCACGGTCGCGCTCGCGGCCCTCCGCCAGCCGCTGGAACCGCCAGAAAACGCGCTCCCGGTCCTCGGGCGCGATGCCCGCGCCGTCGTCCCTGACCTCCAGGACGGCGTCGGGGCCGTCCGTCCGAACCGACACCCACACCCGCGAGTCGGCGTGCCGCTCGGCGTTGTCGAGCAGGTTCGTCAGCAGCCTGACCATATGGTGCGCCGTGATCCGCACCGTGATCCCCTCGTCCGCTCGGATCTCGATCGGGACCCGCCGGGGGCGCCGGGCCGCCTCCGAGCGGACCAGCTCGCCGAGGTCGACCCGCTCCCGCGCGACGTGCACGCCCGCGCCGAGCTTGGCGAGGATCAGCAGGTCGCTGACGATGCCCTGCAACCGGTCGGCGTCGGCTAGCGCGGCCCTGGCGACGCCCGGCCAGTCCTCGGTGTCGGGGTTCTCCAGCGCGACCTCCAGCTCGGCCCGCAGGCCGGTGAGCGGGCTGCGCAGCTCGTGCGAGACGTCCGCGACGAAGCCGCGCTGCCGGGACAGGGTGGCCTCCAACCGGCCCATCGCGACGTTCACCGCCTCGGCCAGCTCGGACATCTCGTCGTTCGAGGCGGGCACGGCCACCCGGATGCCCGCGCTCCGGCCGGTGATCCCGCGCAGCTCGGCGCTGATCTCCCGCACCGGCCGCAGCGCCCGCCGCACTGACAGCGACACGATCCACGCGACCGCGACGGTGCCGAGCACCACCGCGCCCGAGAGCAGGCCGACGAACAACCCCTCGTGCCGGGTGAACTCGTTGATGGACGCACCGGCGTGCACGATCCGGACGCCCATCGGAGTCTCGATGCTCTCCGAGACGAGATAGACCGCGCCCCTCCCGGAAACGGTGACGGTGTCGTAGACGGGCCGTCCCAGCTCGCGGGGCCGTGGCACATCCAGCGGCGGGGAGCCGAGCATCGGTTCGCTGGCCGCGACCAGGGTGCCCTGTTCGTTCACCACCTGGAGGAGCGTGAAGTCGGCGTCCGTGATGGGCACCGTGCCGTGCGGATCGGTGTCGCGTACGAGCACCGCCAGCTCCGCCACGACGGAGTCGGCGCGGTCGTGCAGGCTCCCGTACACGGTGCCGGTGACGGCCCGGTACATGAGCATGGAGCCGGACGCCAGCAGGATCAGGACGAGGAGGGTCGCGGCGGCGGTCACGCGGGTCCGCACCGACCAGTACGACGGCGTCAGCCTGCCCCCGAACATCCGCACCCCGGCGCCCTCCCCCCTTTCCGGCTCCCACGCTGTACCGGGGCCCGTGTCGCGTCCCAGCGCCTGGGGGGTGCACGCACGACAGGTTGTAACCGAGTCATGGCCCCGCAAAACATCGCCACATACCGGACGGGCCGGGGCGTCCGCACGGCCCGCGACACCGAACGGACGTCGCGTTTACGCACTTCATGCCGTCTCAGGCGATTATCCGCCGCCGAGCGGGGATGGACGGACACGAGACGAGGAAGAGATCCGGGTGACGGAATGGACGGAGACATCAGGCCGCTCGAACCCGCCGACCCGCGCGAGGTCGGCGGGCACACCCTGCTCGGCCGTCTCGGCTCGGGCGGGATGGGCACCGTGTACCTCGGCGCCGATCCGGTGTCCGGCGGACGGGTCGCGGTGAAGACCATCCACCCGCACCTCGCGGGCGACCCCTCCTACCGGAAACGCTTCAAGGACGAGGCCTACCTGGCGGGGCGCGTCGCGTCGTTCTGCACGGCGCGGGTCCTCGCGACCGGCGAGGAGGAGGGTCGCCCCTACCTCGTCACCGAGTACGTGGGCGGCGTGTCGCTGCACGACCGGCTCGTGGACGACGGCCCGCTCCCGGCCGCCGACCTGCACGGCGTCGCGGTCGGCGTCGCGTCGGCGCTCGCCGCCATCCACGCGGCGGGCCTCGTGCACCGCGACCTCAAACCCGCCAACGTGATGCTCACCCTGTCCGGCTGCCGCGTCATCGACTTCGGCATCGCGAGCGGCCAGGACTCGCTCGGCACGGGCCGCGCCGAGCGGCAGCCGTCCGGCCAGGTGCTCGGCACCCCCGGCTGGATCGCGCCCGAGGTGCTCACCGGCGGCCCCGCGACACCGGCGGCCGACGTGTTCGCCTGGGGCTGCCTCATCGCCCACGCCGGGTCGGGACGGATGCCCATCGGCGGCGACCCCGCGACCCTGCGGACGGCGTCCGACCGGCCCGACCTGTCCGGGCTGCCGGAGTCGCTCGTCCCGGCGGTGCGATCCGCGTTGGCGACCGACCCGGCGCACCGTCCGACGGCGTCGGACCTGCTGCTCGCCCTGGTGGAGCAGCCGCCCGCCGACGCCTGGCCCGCCGCCGACCCGGCCCCCGCCGCCGCGCCGCCGGGCCCGGCCGACCGCTGCGAGGCCGACACCGCCGAGTTCACGCCGGTCGGGATGGCGGCGCCCCCGTCGTCCATCCGGACGCGCCTGCTGGCCGCCGCCGGGGCGGCCGCCGGAAGCGTGCTGCTCGGAGCGATCATCTCCGGCTGGGGCGAGCAGCGCGGGCCGCGGACCAGGCGCGACCGCCGCCGCTCCTACGGCTAGGACGGTCAGGCGCGCCAGATGACGACGAGCGCGCAGTCGTCGTCGCGGGCCGCCGCCATCGTCGCCACCAGCTCCTTCGCGCCGGTGGCGAACCCGCGCGGGACGAGCCGCTCCGCCTCGCCGAGCAGCCGGTCGATCCCGGCGTCCAGATCGCTGCCCGGGGACTCCACCAGCCCGTCGGTGTAGAGCAGCAGCGCGTCGCCGGGACGCAGCGTCCCCCGTTCGGGGACGCAGTTCAGGTCCGGGACGACGCCGAGCACCACGCCCTTGGCCGAGCTGACCCGCCAGACGCCGCCGCTCGCGTCGAACTGGACGGCGGGCGGGTGGCCCGCCGACTCGACCGTGTACTCCCCCGTCCGCAGGTCGACGACGACGTGCACGGCCGTGACGAACCCCTCGTCCCATCGCTGACGTTGCAGGTAGATGTTGCAGGCGGGCAGGAAACGATCAGGCTGGACCGATCCAAGAAGCCCGCCGAACGCGCCGGACAGCATCAGCGCGCGCGTCCCCGCGTCGGTGCCCTTGCCGGACACGTCGACGAGCGCGACCTCCAGGACGTCGCCGTCGCAGGACGACACCACGAAGTCGCCGCCGAACGACGACCCGCCCGCCTGGAGCAGCACGACCTGGGAGTTCCAGCCGTCCGGCAGCTCGGGCAGCTCGCCCTGGCGGCGCAGCCGGTCGCGCAGCTCCAGCAGCATCGAGTCGCCGCGCAGGCCCTGCACGCCGAGCTTCTGCCGCGTCCGGGCGAGGGTCAGCGCGAGCACCGCCGTGATCGTCAGCGTGGCGATCATGCCGGGGCCGATCGCGGGGACGTCCTTCCAGGCGTTGTAGCCGACCATCGCGACCACGATGCCGAGCAGCGCGACGAGCGTGCGCACCTTCAGCAGCAGCCCGCCGCCGAGGACGATCAGCACCAGCACCCCGGACGGGGCCAGCCCGCGCGTGTCGCTTGCCGTGGCGAACCCGACCGCGACGGCGGACACCGCGAGCGCCGCGAAGACGTACCGTTCCCTGGTCAGCTTGCCGCGCCGCAGCCAGCGGTACAGCACCACGAGGATCGGAATCCTGCGCAGCACGGCACGCACTCGCGGCGGGAGCAGCTGAACCAGTCGTTGAAGCATGACTCCGGCACTGTACCGAGCATTCGCCGCCGAGCGTCGGCATCCGCACCACCGATGACCTGTTGCATCGGTCCACCTCCGTATTATCCGGGTATGGCCCGGTGAGAGGGGTGGCGGCGCATGGTGCAGCCGAGCATGCGGATCACGGTGGACGCGGCGATGCGGGCACGGGACGTCTCCCGTCCCCTACCGGACGGCGAACAGGAGCCGGGGAACGGCCCGGCGAACGGCGCAGGACCGGGCGCGGGCGCGCCGACGTCCGAGCCCGCCAGGCGGACGCGGGCCGCCAAGAACGAGCGGCGCCGCCTCGGCAAACGCGGCGGCCAGAGGCCCACTCCCCCGAACGGGGCCTAGCCCGCCGGGGACGGCAGCGGCGGAAGCTCGCCGGTGCCCTCGTAGTCGCCGATCATGCGGATCCGGTTGGTGTGACGCTGGTCACCGGAGTAGGCGGTGCCGAGGAACAGCTCGACGAACCGGGTGGCGGTCGCCGCGTCGTGCTGCCGGGCGCCGAGGCTGATGACGTTCGCGTCGTTGTGCTCGCGGGCGAGCCGCGCGGTGTCCTCGTTCCAGACCAGGGCCGCCCGGACGCCCCTGACCTTGTTGGCCGCGATCGCCTCGCCGTTGCCGGAGCCGCCGATCACGACGCCGAGCGTGCCCGGCTCGGCGGCCGTACGCTCGGCGGCGCGCAGGACGAACGGCGGGTAGTCGTCGACGGCGTCGTACTCGAACGCGCCGCAGTCGACGGCCTCGTGCCCGTTCTCCCGCAGCCAGGAGACCAGGTGCTCCTTCAGCTCGAAGCCGGCATGGTCGGTCCCAAGAAACACGCGCATGGCTCTGATTCTCGCAGGTCGGAGATGTCGCTCTTCGGGGGGCCTGGTCGTCGGTCGGGGTCAGTCCTCGTCGCGCCTGCGGTCGACGATCGTCCGGTCGGCGAGGTCCAGGTCGTCGCCGCCGCCGTCGGACGTGTCGTCCGCCGCCTGGGCCTCGGTCGGCGGGTCGGCCTCCGGCTCCGGCTCCGGCTCCGGGTCGTCGGCTACGGTCCCGGCCTCGGGCTGCTGCGGCGGGACGGGCGGCGCGCCGAACTGCTGCGGCACCGGCGACCCCGGCTGCGGCTGAGCGGGCGCGCCGGGCTGTTGCGCGCCGGGAACGCCAGGTTGCGGCCGGGCGGGGGCGGCGGGCTGCTGGGGCTGTGCGGGCATTCCGGGCTGCGGCTGGGGCGCGCCCCACTGGGGCTGCTGCTGCGGCTGGCCCTGCGGCGGGACGTACGGCACCGCGGACGGATGCGGCTGCATCGGCTGCTGCGGCATCTGCTGTTGGGGCATCTGCATGCCGGGCTGCGGCTGAGAGGCGTAGGGCTGCGGCTGGCCGTACTGCTGCTGGGCGCCGTACGGCTGCTGACCATAAGGCTGCGGCTGGCCGTAGGGCTGCGGCTGCGCGCCGTACGGCTGCTGCGGCGACGCCGTCCGGGTGCGGGAGAGGGCGAAGCCGCCCAGCGCGCCGAGCCCCGCGACCCAGCCGTAGGCGAAGGCGGCGCCCGTGCCCTGCTCCGCGAAGGAGAACACCATCGACGAGAACGACACGTGGTCGCTGAACTCGAGCGCCCAGTAGCTGAGGGCGCCGCCGACGAGCCCGGCGACCCCGCCCGCGACGATCGCCGCCCACCAGCCGACGATCACCGCGCCGAGCGGGCCGCGCGTCTCGTCGATGATCCGCGCGCCGCCCACCACGAGCACCGCCAGCAGGACGAAGAAAAGCAGGACGGTGAAGTCCATGGCGAGGACGACACTCCATTTCCCCCCGTGGGGAGGGTTGAACCGCCACGCGAGCGTCTGCGACCACGAGACCAGAGGGCCGATGCCCTTGTTGTACTTGAAGTCGCTGTCCCTGATGGCGTCGACCACCCATTGGTTGTCGAGGAGCAGGGCGAGCACGGCCACGGGGAGCACCGCGCCGACCGCCATCGTGAACATCCGCCGCATCGTCATGCCGGAAGGGTAGTGCCGATCTCGGCCGACCGACAGCCATTCGTCACCCGGCGAACGGAACGGGGAATCGGAACCCCGGATCAACCTGCTTTTCCAGGTTTTCGCCAGTCGCCTTGTTCGCCCAACTCCGGGCGTTCTTGAGGTGGAATTCCACGGCCTGTCGCTGGTACTCGTCCCAGTCCTTGACGCGGGCGTCCACCTCGGCGCGGAGGCGGTCGAGCGCGGCCGTGTTGGCGTCCTCCAGTGGGACGCCGTCGCGCCCTTGTTCGAACGCGCGGACGGCGGCGGACTGCCCGATCCAGGTCAGCAGATCGCCGCCGACATGCTCGCGCAGGTAGGCGACGTCCTCGTCGATCTGCACCTTGTTGCCGACGACGCGGATGGCCACGTCGTAATTGCGGGCGTATTCGGTGTACTGCCGGTAGACGCTGACGCCCTTGCGGGTGGGTTCGGCGACCAGGAACATCAGGTCGAACCGCGTGAACAGCCCGGACGCGAACGTGTCGGCGCCCGCGGTCATGTCGACCACGACGTATTCGCCGGGCCCCTCAACGAGATGGTTGAGGTAGAGCTCGACCGCGCCGGTCTTGGAGTGGTAGCAGGCCACGCCGAGGTCGTCGTCGTTGAACGGGCCGGTGGCGAGGAGCGTGACCCCGTTCACCTCCTGCCCGGCCTCGTGGACGGGATCGTCGCCGCGGAACCGCAGCAGCCGCGAGCCGCGTCCCGGCGGCGTGGTCTTCACCATCGCCGCCGCCGAGGAGATGCGGGGGTTGTCGCCGCGCAGATGCTCCTTGATCTCGGTGAGCCGGTCGCCCAGCGCGGGGACCTTGGCGGCGCGCGCCTCGTCCAGGCCGAGCGCGACCCCGAGGTGCTGGTTGATGTCGGCGTCGACGGCCACCACCGGCAGCCCCCGCGCGGCGAGGTGCCGGATGAACAGCGTCGACAGGGTGGTCTTGCCGCTGCCGCCCTTGCCAACGAACGCAACCTTCACGAATGCCCCATTTCGGAGATGAAAACCGTTACCATTCCTGGTCTCCATCCCGAGTGTGGCAAGGCGGCAGGACCCGCGCAACCCGAAACCCGAACCGAATATTCACTCAGGGTGAGCAAGGCCCGCGAACGTCCACCATCGGCGGGCCGCGCCTGTTAACAAGAGCTGACCTCACGAGTCCGGCCGCCTGTCAACGGCACCCGAGGGCGGCCTCCGTGAGGGCGGCGGTCAGCGCGCCGTGGCCGTCGGGTCGAAGCCGAAGGGCAGTTCCAGGCGGTGGGTCCGCAGGAGGCCGGTGTCCGTCAGGACGTCGAAGGTCGGCGCGTCGGCGGTGATCACCCCGCCCGACAGGATCACCGATCGCGGGCACAGCTCCGCCGCGTAGGGGAGGTCGTGCGTCACCATCAGGACCGTCACGTCCAGGCTGAACAGGATCTCCGCGAGTTCGCGGCGGCTCGCCGGGTCCAGGTTGGAGGACGGCTCGTCCAGCACCAGGATCTCCGGCTCCATCGCCAGGACGGTCGCGACGGCGACGCGGCGCCGCTGCCCGAAGCTGAGGTGCTGCGGCGGACGGTCGGCCACCTCCAGCATGCCGACACGGCCCAGCGCGTCGCGCACCCGCCGGTCGAGGTCGGCGCCACGGACGCCGAGGTTCGCGGGCCCGAACGCGACGTCCTCCCGGACGGTCGGCATGAACAGCTGGTCGTCGGGGTCCTGGAACACGATGCCGACGCGGCGGCGGATCTCCCGCAGCGTCGCCTTGTCCTTCGGGTCGACCGCGAGGCCGCCGACCCTGACCTCACCGAGGCCGCCGTGCAGGATGCCGTTCAGGTGCAGGACGAGCGTGGTCTTGCCCGCGCCGTTCGGCCCGAGCAGCGCGACACGTTCGCCGCGTCCGATCGTCAGGTCGACGCCGTACAGGGCCTGCGTGCCGTCCGGGTAGGCGTAGGCGAGGCCCCGCACTTCCAGGGACGGCACTTCCAGGTGTGCTTCCACGGACTGTGCCTCCACCCCGGTCATGAGATCGTCCACGCGGAGAGTGTGACAAGCGCGGCCGCCAGGGGCAGCGCCGAGGCGGCCGTCCACTGCGCGGCCGTCGCGCCCACGTCGTGCGTGACGGGCATGCGCCCGTCGTAACCACGGCTCAGCATCGCCAGGTGGACGCGCTCGCCCCGCTCGTAGGAGCGCAGGAACAGCGCGCCGATCGACTTGGCGAGGACGCGGGTGGCGCGCAGGTCGCGGGCCTCGAAGCCGCGCGACGCCCGCGCCACCTTCATCCGGCCGAGTTCGGCGGCGACGACGTCCCCGTACCGCAGCATGAACGTGGCGATCTGCGTGATGAGCTGCGGCATCCGCAGCCGTTCGATGCCGAGCAGCAGCAGTCGCGGCTCGGTGGTGGCGGCCAGCAGGATCGACGCGATGACCCCGAGTGTGCCCTTGGCGAGGATGTTCCAGGCGCCCCACAGGCCGCTCTCGCTCAGCCCCACCCCGAGCACGGTGGTCTTCTCGCCGTTCGCGACGAACGGAAGGAGAAGCGCGAAGGCCACGAACGGGACCTCGATGACGACCCGCCGCACGACCGTGCCGAGCGGGATCCTCGCCGTGATCGCCACGGCCGCCAGCAGCAGCGCGTACACGCCGAACGCCCAGACCCGTTCGCGCGGCGTCGCCACGACCAGCAGGACGAACGCCAGGACGGCGACGAGCTTGCACTGCGGCGGCAGCCGGTGCACCGGCGAGGCGCCCGGCACGTACAGCCGGGTCGCCGCGCCGCCCGCGTGGCCCGCGCCCATCAGCGTTTGCCGGAGGGCTCAGAAGCCTCGGGTGCCGCGCTCTCCTCGCTCTCGGACCCCGCCTCGCCCTTGGCCGCCGCGGCGGCGGACGCGCCGCGCCGACGCACGACCCAGAACAGCCCGCCGCCGACCAGCAGCACGACGCCGACGCCGATCACTCCGGACAGCCCGCCGGACAGCCGCGAGTTGTCGACCCCCTTGACGCCGTAGTCGCCAAACGGGGAGTCCTTCATGGAGTGGTCCTTCTCCTTGGCGCTGATGCCCTTGTCGGACGCGACCTTCTCCAGGCCGTCCGGGTTGGAGCTGGCGTAGTAGCTGACGATCCCGGCCAGGATGAGCGAGACGACCAGGAAACCGATGAAGAACCGCTTGGTGGTCATGTCGTCCTCCTCAGACCCGCGACGGCTCGGTGGACTCGGCGGTGCGCAGCTCCAGCGGCTTGATCAGGCCGCGCGCCCCGTACACCAGGTCGGGCCGGACGGCGAGCACGCTCGACACCGTCACGGCCGTGATCAGCGCCTCGCCGATGCCGATCAGCACATGGACGCCGATCATCGCGGCGGCGACCTTGCCGAGCGACACGTCCGCCGTTCCGCCGAGCGCGTAGATCAGCGTGAACATGACGGCGGCGGCGGGCACCGAGATGACGGCCGCCGTGAACGCCGACCCGGCCACCGACGCCCTGGTCTTCGGGAGCACCCGCAGCAGCAGCCGGAACGTTCCGTATCCGACGACGACCGTGACCAGCGCCATGTTGGTGATGTTGACGCCGAGGGCCGTGAGGCCGCCGTCCGCGAACAGGAGGCCCTGGATGAGCAGGACGACCGAGACGCACAACACGCCCGTGTACGGCCCGACGAGGATCGCCGCCAGCGTCCCGCCGAGCAGGTGGCCGCTCGTCCCGGAGGCCACCGGGAAGTTGAGCATCTGCGCGGCGAACACGAACGCGGCGGTCAGCCCCGCCAGCGGCGCGGTGCGGTCGTCCAGCTCCCGTCGCGCGCCGCGCAGAGCGATCCCGACTCCGGCCACCGCCACCGCGCCCGCCGCGATCGACACCGGCGCGTCAATGAAACCGTCCGGTACATGCACGTCTTCCCACCGCCCCTACCTCTTCTGGCTGTAGGGCCAGTTTGCGGGCACTCTTCAGTAGTTGCAACATCCTCGCAATAGCAAGAAGTTGGTAGCTTCTTCGGAACAGTACGGAACGTCGCTGGCTCACCACCGACAGCCACCGCACTCCGGAGGGCGTGCTAGTCGAAGGAGGGCTCGCGGGTGCGGGTTCGCTTGAGTTCGAAGAAGCCGTCGGTGGACGCGACGGCCAGCACGCCGTCCCAGAGTTTGACGGCGGCCTCGCCGCGCGGGACGGGAGTGACGACGGGGCCGAAGAAGGCGCTGCCCTCGACCTCGATCACCGGGGTGCCGACCTCCTGGCCGACCCGGTCGATGCCGTCCTTGTGGGACGCGCGGACGGCCTCGTCGAAGTCGGTGACCTCCGCGGCGTCCGCGAGCGCCGGGTCAAGCCCGGCCGCGCTCAGCGACGCCTCGAAGAACGCCCGGTCGATCTCCTGCCGTTCGTGGTGGCGGCGCGTGCCCATCTCGGTGTAGAGGCGTCCGAGGACCCCGGGCCCGTACTTCTGCTCGGCGGCGATGCACACGCGGACCGGTCCCCAGCCCTTCGGGATGCCGCGCTTGTAGTCCTCGGAGACGTCCTTGTTCTCGTTGAGGACGCTGAGGCTCATCACGTGCCAGCGAACCTGGATCGGCCGCAGCTTCTCCACCTCCAGAATCCAGCGGGAGGTGATCCAGGCCCAGGGGCAGCGGGGATCGAACCAGAAGTCCACGGGTGTGAGCGCGTTCTCCGACAACGTCGCCTCCAAGGCATCACGGGGCCTGATGACTGCGACAACCGGGGGTCGCGGTCCGTGATTCCCGGGGTCGCCGTTCGTGATTCCCGGGGTCGCGGTTCGCGATTCCCCGGTGGCGCGACGATGCCGAAGGCCGTGGCGGACGGACCCCACCGGCGTCCGGTTGGTAGACATGGGGAGCACAAGACGAATAACCCGACCAAGGAGTTCACGTGGCAGGCAACCTCACGCGCGACGAAGCGCGGGAACGGGCCCGGCTCCTCACCGTCGAGTCGTACACGGTCGAGCTTGATCTGACGACGGGTGAGGAAGCGCGGTTCGGTTCCACCACTGTGGTGCGCTTCGGGTGCGCCGAGCCGGGCGCGTCCACGTTCATCGACCTGCACGGCGCCATCGTGCGGGGCGTGACGCTGAACGGGAGGGCATTGGACCCGGCGTCCTACGACCCGGACAAGGGGCGGATCCCGCTGCCCGGTCTGGCGGCGGACAACGAGCTCCGCGTCGAGGCCGACGCCGCCTACTCGCGTTCGGGTGAGGGCCTGCACCGGTTCGTGGACCCTGTCGACGACAGCGTGTACCTGTACACGCAGTTCGAGACGGCCGACGCGCACCGCATGTTCACCTGCTTCGACCAGCCCGACCTCAAGGCGGCCTTCGGGCTGACCGTGAAGGCACCGGAGAACTGGGAGGTGGTCACGAACGAGGCCCCCGAGATCACCGGGGGGTCTGGGGGGTCGTCCCCCCAGGATGAGAGCGAGTCGGCCGAGGGCGGGGTGTTCCGGTTCCCGCCGACGCCCCGGATCTCCACCTACATCACCGCGCTCATCGCGGGGCCGTACCACGTCGTCCGGGACGAGTACCGCCGCGCCGACGGCACCGTCATCCCGCTCGGCGTGTACTGCCGGTCGTCCCTGGCCGAGCACCTCGACGCGGACGCGATCGTCGACGTGACCCGCCAGGGCTTCGCCTACTTCGAGAAGGTCTTCGGCCGTCCGTACCCGTTCGCGAAGTACGACCAGCTGTTCGTCCCCGAGTTCAACGCGGGCGCGATGGAGAACGCGGGCGCCGTGACGTTCCTGGAGGACTACGTCTTCCGGTCCCGGGTCACCGACGCGGCCTACGAGCGGCGCGCCGAGACGATCCTGCACGAGATGGCGCACATGTGGTTCGGTGACCTCGTCACCATGCGCTGGTGGGACGACCTGTGGCTGAACGAGTCGTTCGCCACGTACATGAGTGTCCTGTGCCAGTCGGAGGCCACGAAGTGGACGGGCTCGTGGACGACGTTCGCGAACCTGGAGAAGGCGTGGGCGTACCGGCAGGACCAGTTGCCGTCCACGCACCCGATCTCCGCCGACATCCCCGACATCCGCGCGGTGGAGGTGAACTTCGACGGGATCACGTACGCGAAGGGCGCGTCCGTCCTGAAGCAGCTCGTCGCGTATGTGGGGCTGGACAACTTCCTGGAGGGCGTCCGGCGGTACTTCGACCGGCACGCCTGGGGCAACACCGTCCTGGCCGACCTGCTGGGCGCGCTGGAGGAGACGTCGGGCCGTGACCTGGCGGCGTGGTCGAAGGAGTGGCTGGAGACCGCGGGCGTCAACACGATGCGGCCCGAGTACGAGGTCGACGGCGACGGCAACTTCACGTCGTTCGCCGTGCTCCAGGAGGCCAAGCCCGATTACCCGACGCTGCGTTCGCACCGCCTCGCCATCGGCCTCTATGACCGGACCGCCGACGGCATCGTCCGGCGCGAGCGGGTGGAGCTGGACGTGGTCGGCGCCCGCACGGAGGTGCCGCAGCTCGTCGGGCAGAAGCGTCCCGACCTGGTGCTGGTCAACGACGACGACCTCACCTACGCCAAGGTCCGGCTGGACGAGCACTCGCTGAGCACGCTGATCGAGCACATCGGCGAGGTGCGGGAGAGCCTGGCGCGGGCGCTGTGCTGGTCGGCGGCGTGGGACATGACCCGCGACGCCGAGATGGCGACCCGCGACTACGTCCGGCTCGTCGCGAAGGGCATCGGCGGCGTCACCGACATCTCGGTCACGCAGACGTTGCTGCGGCAGGCGCGCACGGCCGTCCACCAGTACGCCGACCCGGCCTGGCACACGGAGGGGCTGGCGCTGCTGGCGGACACGCTGTCGGGCCTGGCCCGCGCCGCCGAGCCCGGCTCGGACCTCCAGCTCGCCTACACGCAGGCGTTCACGGCGTCGGCGGTGTCGGACGAGCACCTGGCGTTCGTCCAGGCTCTGTTGGACGGCTCGCAGGTCCTCGACGGCCTCACCGTCGACACCGACCTGCGGTGGTCGCTGCTGCGCAGGCTGGTCGTCACCGGCCGGGCCGGGCAGGCGGAGATCGACGCCGAGCACGAGCGCGACCGGACGGCGGCGGGCGAACGGCACGCCGCCGCGTGCGGGGCCGCGGTCCCGTCCGCCGAGGCGAAGGCCGCGGCGTGGGAGCGGATCGTGTCCGGCGACCTTCCGAACGCCGTCTACCGGGCGACGTTCGGCGGTTTCGTGGAGGCCGACCACGCCGAGTTGCTGCGTCCGTACGTCGACCGGTACTTCGCCGAGGTCGGCCGGATCTGGAAGGAGTGGACCAGCGACATGTCCCAGACGTTCGCCGAGGTCGCCTACCCCTTCCTGGTGATCGAGCAGTCGACGATCGACCGCACCGAGTCGTACCTGGCCGACGAGCAGCCGCCGCCCGCGCTGGCGCGCCTGCTGTCGGAGGGCCGCGACGGCGTCGCCCGCGCTCTGCGCGCCCGCGCGAAGGACGCCGCCGCGTCCTGACCGGTACGGACTGACTCTGTGCACGAGCACCGTGACCGTGCGATCGTTGCACGGTCACGGGGAGGAGTCGGACTGTGGAGACGGCCAGGGACGTTCTGACCGCGCTGGCGCGGCGCTACGCCTTCGGGGACCTGGAGGCGTTGATCACCATGGGCGCGCTCGTCCCGGACGGCGGGTCCGACGCCGTCGCGGCCCTGTGCGCGTTCGGGCAGCGCGTCCTCGACCTGGACGCCGAGGACTTCGGCATGCCGGAGGCGGTCGGCGACGTCCCTCCCGAGCTTCTCGACCGGGCCCGCGCCAGCCGCATGCCGCAGGCGTCGAAGGAGCAGCCGCGCGGGGCGCTCGCCAGCCTGCGTCCCGCCTACGCGCTGCTGCTGGAGGTCATCGAGATCCGCTGGCGACGGCGGGACATGGCGGCGCTGGTCGCCGCCATCCACATCGCGTCCGAGTACCTGCCGATGCTGGCCTGGGAACCCGTCCTCGGTCACGCCGGTGATCCGGCACTGATCCGCTCGGCAGTCGGCGGGGAGGGCACCCGGTTCGGGGTGCCGGTGGAGCCGGGGGCGCCGCGTATGTGCGCGCATACCCGTCCGGAACGGTCCGCCTGCGAGCGGGCGCTGCGTGTCGCCAAGGAGCCGCCGCGCGGCTGGCGCGCCTACCTGGACCGCTTCCACAGCCAGGTCGCGTCCGCGCTCGGCGACTGCGCGGTCCGCTGCCGGACGCCGTGCACGGTGATGAGCCGCCTGGACGGTCTCGTCCGCGCCGACCTGTCCGAGCGGTGCAGGCTCGCCGTCGACTTCACCGACGCCGCCCTCGTCAAGCTCCGGCACGCGGCGCCGGTCGGGCACGGCTTCGGCGTCCCGTCGCCGGAGGAGGTGCAGGACGCCTGGGCCCGCGCCCGCGCGTCGCTCGCCCACCAGCCGTTGGGCAAGGCGGCCCTGGAGGGCGCCGACGACGACCCCTACCCGCTCCAGGGCCTTCCGGCGTTGTTCTCGGCGGTCGCGGCGGCGGAGCTGCGGCCCGACACGCTCCTGCACGACGTGACACGGCGCATCACGGCGACGCTCGGCTGAACAGGCGCAGGGCGGCGCCGTCCCGCAGGTCGTCCAGCAGGACGGGGACGCCGTCGGCGCCCGCGAGCGGGATCCTCCAGTTCGGGTACTCGTCGGTGGTGCCGGGCTGGTTCTGGGTCCGCCGCTCCCCCACGGCGTCCGCGAGGGAGACGCCGATGAGACGTGCGGGAGTGCGGGTCAGGTAGTCGTGCAGGGCCGTCACGATCTGCTCGTCGTAGGCGTCGGAGCCGTCCTCCAGCGCCCTCCTGACCTCCTCGGGCGCGGGCGTGAGGAGACCCTCGGCGTACAGGACGTCCAGCCAGTCCGCGATACGGCGCCGATGGTCGGCCTCCTCGTCGGCGCGGGCGCGGGTCAGCAGGCCGAGGCGGTCGCGAAGCGCGATGTGGTCGCCGTGGACGAACCCGGTGATCGGCGGCATGTCATGGGTGCCGACCGTGGCGAGCGACAGTTCGCGCCACCGCTCGGCGGGTTTCGGCCGCCCGTCCGCGCCGAGCTCGAACCACAGCAGCGACGTGCCGAGGACGCCCCGGTCGGCCAGCGCGTCCCGCAGCCCAGGCTCGACGGTGCCGAGGTCCTCGCCGACGATCATGCCGCCGTGGCGCTCCGCCTCCCAGGTCATGCAGGCGAGCAGAGCGTCGCGGTCATGCCGGACGTAGGTGCCCTCCGCCGCCGACGCGCCCTCGGGGATCCACCACAGGCGCGACACCTGCATCGCGTGGTCGAGCCGGATGCCGCCGCCGTACCGCAGCGCGGCCGCCGCCGTCGCGCGGAGCAGCCGGTAGTCCTCGGTGGCGGGATCGCCCGGCCGCCAGGGCCGGAGCCCCCAGTCCTGGCCGCGCTGGTTGAACTCGTCGGGCGGCGCCCCGACGCTCACCCCGGACGCGAGGGCGCCGCCGAACATCCAGGCGTCGGCGCTGCCGTGCGGCACCCCGACCGCCAGGTCGTGGACGACCCCGATCGGCATGCCCGCGTCTTTGGCCGCCCGCTGTGCCGCCGTGAGCTGCTCGTCCAGGCGCCACAGCAGCCATTCGTAGAACCGAGCGCGGGCGTGGTACGCCGCGTCCTCCACGACGGCGCGGCCCCCGGCGTTGCGCAGGTGGGGCGGCCAGCGCCGCCAGTCCGCCGTGCCCTGCTCCTCGCTGATCGCGCACCACGTGGCGAACCGCTCGATCGCGCCCCGCTCACGCTTGCGGAAGTCGTCGAACGCCGGGTCGGGACGGTCGCCGCGCAGCCGGTACATCGCCTCGAAGGCCGCCTTCTTGACCGTCCAGACGGCGTCCCGGTCCAGAGTGCCCTCGCGTGCGCGCAGCCGCAGCCCCGCCGCGAGGTCGGCGAACCGCTCACGCTCCTCGGGAGGCAGCGCCGCGTACTCCGGCATGTCCTCGACGCGCAGGTAGATCGGCGAGGCGAAGCGGCGGCTCATCGGCGCGTACGGCGAAGGACCGACCGGTGGGACGGGCTCGGTCGCGTGCATCGGGTTCACCAGCACGAAGCCCGCGCCCAGCTCCCGTCCGCTCCAGTCCGCGAGATCCGCCAGGTCGCGCAGGTCGCCGAGCCCCCACGACCCCCGGGACAGCACCGAGTACAGCTGCGCGGTGAACCCCCACGTCCGAGGCGGGGGCCGCAGTGCCGCCGGGGCCACCAGCAGCCGTGTGAACGCCTCCCGGCCGTCCCACCGGACCCGGAGCCGGTGCCAGCCGAGCGGCAGCTCGTCGAACCCGTCCAACGGCTGGAACCGCTGCTCGGACGGAGGAACGAAGTCGCGCGGAGGCGCCAGGACCTCCAGCGCGCCCACGTCGACGCCCACCTCAAGCTCGGAACTCGCCGGAACATGACGCCGCAGCACGTCCAGGACGCGGTCGGCCGCGCGGCGCCCGTCCCGCGGTCGCCGGACGATGATGGTCGGCAACCGGGAGTCCCGCCGCTCCCGGTGCCGCGCCAGCTCCCGGCGGACGGCGCCCGGCGACGAGGCGTCCACGCCGAGCGCCCCGAGGACCGCGACCACCGTGGCCCGCGAGACCCGGACCTCATGCCCCCGCCAGTCGGAGTACCGGGTCGCGACCCCGTGCGCCGCCGCCAGCTCGCTCAGTCCGTCAGCCACACCCTTGCCATCGGCCACGCTCTTGTCACCGGCCACGCTCTTGTCATCGGCCACGTCCCAACCCATGCCCTGATCAGGGCCGGGCTCACGCCGTCCAGATGTCCGGCTTGCGGTCGATCCAGGGACGGGCCTCCTCCAGCTGCGCGGACAGCGAGATCAGCGTGCCCTCCCCGCCAAGCCGCCCGGCGAGCATGACCCCGATAGGAAGCCCCGCATCGTTCCACTGCAACGGAACGTTCACCGCGGGCTGCCCGGAGATGTTGTACATCGCCGCGAACGGCGTGAAGCGCTTCTGCCGCTCGAAGTTCTCGGCGGGCTCCTGGTCGTGGAAGTACCCGACGGGCACGGGCGGCTCGGCCAGCGTCGGGTGCAGGATCGCGTCGAACTCGTCCATCACCGGGAAGGCCGCCCGCAGCGCCCCCTGCAACGCGGCCTGGGCGCCGAACAGTTGCGTGGCGGTCGTCGACCGGCCACGGTCCCGGAGCCAGCGGGTCAGCGGCTGGAGGAGACGCTCGCTCTCCTCGGCGATGGGCGAGAACGCGGCCATCGCGCCCCAGAGCGTCTCGAAACGCGGGATGAGGTCGGGGCCGAACACCGGGGGCAGCTCCACGACCTCGTGGCCCAGCTCCTCCAGCAGTTCGGACGCCGCGTCGTAGGCGGCCACACAGTCGGGATGCACGACGACGTCCGCCACGGCGGGTTCCTTGCTGCGCGCGATCCGGAGCCTGCCGGGCGGACGGTCCGCGTACGACGCGAACGTCCCCTCGACGGGCGGTGCCGCGTACAGGTCGCCGGGCATGTGGGCGGACATCACGTCTAGCAGGAGGGCCGCGTCGCGGACGGTGCGGGCGATCGACCCGTTCGTGGACAGCCCGAACAGGTCGGGGAGCAGCGGTCCCTGCGAGATCCGGCCCCGGGTCGGCTTGAGCCCGAAGAGGCCGCAGGCGCTGGACGGGATCCGGATCGAGCCGCCGCCGTCGCTGCCCTGCGCGACCGGGGCGAGACCGGACGCGACCGCCGCCGCGGCGCCGCCGCTGGATCCGCCCGCCGACCTCGACAGGTCCCAGGGCGTCCGGGCGGGCGGCGAGACGTCGCCCTCGGTGTAGCAGGTCAGCCCCAGCTCGGGCGACGCGGTCTTGCCGAGCAGCACCGACCCGGCCCGCCGCAGCAGGGCGACGACGCTGTCGTCCGCGAAGCCGGTGAGGTCGGAGTAGACGGTCGTCCCGTAGGTGGTGCGGACGCCGTCCACCATGTTCAGGTCCTTGATGGGGACCGGGACCCCGTGCAGCGGCGGCAGCTCCGCCGGGTCGGCGGTCTCCGCGACGGCCTTCTCCGCGCGGCGCGCCTCCTCGCGGGCGCGCTCTGCGGTGACGGTCACGTAGGCGCCGACCTGCTCGTTGAGCCGTTCGATGCGTGCCAGATAATGCTCGGTCAGCTCGACCGGGGATACTTCCCCGGTGCGCACGGCGGCCGCCATCGCGGTCGCGCTGAGGTCATGGGTCTGTGTCACGAAGTCGAACGCTAGACGCCGTGTGCGCGGGCTTCAAAGAGGGCAGGGTGGATCGCAGCGGCGGAAGGGAGAAGAATACTTACGTACCCACCCTCGGCGTCAGTGAATCACCGACGGGAGGCGACAAAACATTAACCCGGCATGACTAGTCGGGAACCTCGCGGGTGATTACTCTGCGCACGGAGGATCATGCCCCCGATGGGAAAGGAATACGGAGCGTCACTCATGGCGATCATGGAGCGGGGCAACACACAGGCGGCCAGGGGCCAGCCCCGGGCCGGTTCGAAGACAACGGGGCCGAACGCGACGGGGTCGGAGGAAACGCGTGAGTACCATCACCATGGTCCGGTGAAGGAGCGTCCCGACAAGGACACCGGCGGCCCGCCCGACGGCCTGGGCGACGGGTACGGCGACGGGTTCGGCGACGGGGGTGAGGGCGCCGTCACCGCGGCGCTCGACGACCCGCGCACGCGCCGCTGGCTGTGGCGCGGCGGCGTCGCCGTCGCCGCCGGGGTCGTGACGCTCGGCCTCGCCGGTTGGCGCCTCGGCGTCGCGGTCGCGGTCCTGGTCGTCGTCGGCGACATCGTCCGCCGGTCCCGCACCGACTCCACCGTCACGGCCTGGCAGAAGTCCTCGGCCGCGGAACGGCGCACCGAGAAGCAGCTGAGGTCCCTGCAACGCAACGGGTACCTCGTGCTGCACGCGCGCGCCGTGCCACGCGACGACGAGGGCGTCAGCGACGGGCGGATCGACCACCTGGTGATCGGGCCGAGCGGCGTCTACGCCATCGACTCCGAGAAGTGGGACAAGCGACTCCCCGTCCGCACCATGTCCCACCTCAAGCTCTTCCACGGCCCCTTCAACAAGAAGGACCGGCTGGACGAGGCGCGCTGGGAAGCCCAGATGGCGAGCAACATCCTCGGCGAACGGGTCGGGTTCGACGTGCCGGTACAGCCGTCCGTGGCGATCTACGGGCCGTCCATCCCGTGGAAGGTCATGCGGGTCCGCGACGTCGACGTCTACGCGGGCAACCGGGCGCGCGCGTACCTGCGCCGCCGTCCGAAGATCCTGGACGACGGCGAGGTCCGCGACATCTTCCAGGCGGCCGAGTCGGCACTGCCACCGAAGTACCCCGACTGAGGTCCCGGGCGGCCCCGCTTCCCCGGGCCGCCCACCGCCCGACGACGGCCACGAGCGACCGGTGTACGCCCCGCGTACCGGTACCAGGCCGCGGGCACGCCGCCACGGAGGCCGGGACGTCGCGTCCCGGCTTTCTCCCTGCCCGGCCTTCTCCCTGCCCGGCTTTCTCCCCTGCCCGGCCTTCTCCCTGCTCTGCCTGCTCGGCTTTGTCCATGCCCTCGAAACGGTTGGTAGCATCAAAGGACATCGGCCGGCCCGTGCGCGATCTCCGCTGAGCCGGCGGCAGCGCCGCGATCCGCCGCTGCGCGCACCCGCGACACGCGACTCGCCCTCCGCCGCGCCGAACCACGCGCGGCCCCCGGCGACCGCCGCGACGCAACGCCCACGTTCGAGAGGTCGATCCCATGCCACCGCTCAGGTCACGCACCGTCACCCATGGCCGGAACATGGCGGGCGCCCGCGCCCTCATGCGGGCCAGCGGCGTCGAACGCGAGGACTTCGGCAAGCCGATCGTCGCGGTGGCCAACAGCTTCACCCAGTTCGTGCCCGGCCACGTCCACCTGGACGAGGTCGGCAAGGTCGTCGCGGGCGCCGTCCGCGAGGCGGGCGGGGTGCCCCGCGAGTTCAACACGATCGCCGTCGACGACGGCATCGCCATGGGCCACGACGGCATGCTGTACTCGCTGCCGTCCCGCGAGGTGATCGCCGACGCCATCGAGTACATGGTCAACGCGCACTGCGCCGACGCCCTCGTCTGCGTCTCCAACTGCGACAAGATCACGCCCGGGATGCTGCTGGCGGCGCTGCGGCTCAACATCCCGACGGTGTTCGTGTCCGGCGGGCCGATGGAGGCGGGCAAGCCCGTCGAGGGCGTCCTCGGCGGCAACAAGCTCGACCTGATCGACCCGATCATCGCGTCCGCCGACATGTCCATCGCCGAGGACAAGCTCCTCGCGCTGGAGGAGAGCGCCTGCCCGACCTGCGGGTCCTGCTCCGGCATGTTCACCGCCAACTCGATGAACTGCCTCACCGAGGCGATCGGGCTGGCCCTGCCCGGCAACGGCACCGTCCTCGCCACCCACACCGCCCGCCGCCGCCTCTACGAGGACGCGGGCCGCACCGTCGTGGACGTCGCCCACCGCTACTACGACGGCGACGACGAGTCCGTCCTGCCGCTGAACATCGCCACCCGCGACGCCTTCGCCAACGCCATGGTCCTGGACGTCGCGATGGGCGGCTCCACCAACACGATCCTGCACCTGCTGGCCGCCGCCACCGAGGCGGGCGTCGACTTCGGCCTGTCCGACATCGACGCGCTGTCGCGCCGCGTCCCGTGCGTCTGCAAGCTCGCCCCGGCCAGCGCCAAGTACCACGTCGAGGACTGCCACCGCGCGGGCGGCATCCCCGCCCTCCTCGGCGAACTGCACCGCGCCGGGCTGCTGCACGGCTCCTCCCACTCGGTGCACTCCGCGTCTTTGGACGAGTTCCTCGCCAAGTGGGACGTCCGCTCCCCCGACGTCCTGCCGGAGGCCCTGGAGCTGTTCCACGCGGCGCCCGGCGGCGTCCGCACCACCTCCGCGTTCAGCCAGAGCGCCCGCTGGGAGTCGCTCGACCTCGACCGCGAGAACGGCTGCATCCGCTCCGTCGAGCACGCCTACACCGCCGACGGCGGCCTCGCCGTCCTGCGCGGCAACATCGCCCCCGACGGCGCCATCGTCAAGACCGCGGGCGTCGACGAGGAGCTGTGGACGTTCACCGGCCCCGCCGTCGTCTTCGAGTCGCAGGACGACGCCGTCGAAGGCATCCTCGGCGACAGGGTCAAGGCGGGCGACGTCGTCGTGATCCGCTATGAGGGCCCGAAGGGCGGCCCCGGCATGCAGGAGATGCTGTACCCGACGAGCTTCCTCAAGGGCCGCGGCCTCGGCAAGGCGTGCGCGCTGATCACCGACGGCCGGTTCTCCGGCGGCACCTCCGGCCTGTCCATCGGCCACGCCTCCCCCGAGGCCGCGGGCGGCGGCATCATCGCCCTCGTCGAGGACGGCGACCGCGTCGTCATCGACATCCCGAACCGGACCCTCGAACTCGACGTCCCGGCCGACGAGCTGGAGGTCCGCCGCGAGAAGCTCCTCGCCGACCTCGGCGGTTACCGCCCTCGCGACCGGCACCGTCCCGTCAGCGCCGCCCTGCGCGCCTACGCCGCCATGGCGACGTCCGCCGCCACCGGCGCGGCCCGCGACGTCTCCCAACTCGACAACCTCTGAGCTTCACCCCGCGGACAGTCGCCTCCGTTTCCCGAGGGAAGGCGTGGTGGGGCCCGAAAAGGCCCCACCACCGAAGGAGCCCACGACTCGACCGCCATGGCCGCGACCCTACGCACCGCCCAGGCGGGCTAGGAGCAACAACCCCCGCCGCAACACCCGCCCCCACCCGCGGGCTTCGGCGCAGCCATCCCACCCCGCGCCGTCCCGGTGACGGCGACCGTGGACAGCAGCTTGACGGTGTCCTCATGCCCGTCCGGACACACAGCCGGATCGGACGCATTGATCATCGGGCGAGAGACCTCGAAGGTCGACCCACAAGCGCGGCAACGATAGTCATAACGAGGCACTGTGTCTTTATAGCATTTCACTCCGCTGTGTTGATTGCAGTGCACTCCTCCTTCGGGCGTTGAACGCCCTCCATCGTCGTGCACCGCGTGCGATCGCTGCATCGCTCTCGACTCGCCTAGCGGCTCGCTTCGCGATCTGGGTCTCGCTTCGCTCGCACCAGCCTTCGGACGCGATCGCAGTGGTTTGGGTCTCTGCGTGGTTGCGGAGGGTGGCTGGGGTTCGTTCAGTGGCTGGGGTTCGTTCAGTGGCTGGGGTTCGTTCAGTGGCTGGTTCGGGTGTGGTTGGTGGGCTCGCCTAGCGGCTTGCTGGGTGGAGGGGTAGGCCGGTTTGGGTGGCTAGGAAAGAGAGGGTGTCTGTCAGGAGGTCGGCGGAGCGGGTCACCGAGCGGGCGGCGTGGCCGACGTTCGACTCGTTGCGGAGGAGGATCGGGACGTCCGAGGCGGTGGCGTGTTGGAGGGCGGCGCACATCTTGCGGGCGTGGAGGGGGTCCACGCGGGTGTCGCTGCCGAAGGTGGTGAACAGGACGGCCGGGTAGGCGGTGCCCGCGTGGACGTGGTGGTACGGGGAGTACCCGATGAGCCAGCCGAACTCCTCGGGGTCGTCGGCCGTGCCGTACTCGTCGTTCCAGGTCTCCCCCAGGCCGAACCGCTCGTAGCGGACCATGTCGAGGAGCGGTGCCGAGCACACCACCGCCCGGTACAGGTCGGGACGCTGGGTGAGGGCCACGCCGACGAGAAGGCCGCCGTTGGAGCCGCCGGAGATCGCGAGTTGCGCGGGGGTGGTCAGACCGTCCGCGATGAGCTTCTCGGCGGCGGCGTGGAAGTCGTCGAACACGTTCTGCTTACGGTCGCGCATCCCGGCGCGGTGCCACTCCTCCCCCTCCTCAGAACCGCCGCGCAGGTTGGCGATCGCGTAGACGCCGCCTGCTTCGACCCAAGCCAGAATGCTCGCGGAGTAACTCGGTGTGAGGGAGATGTTGAACCCGCCGTACCCGTACAGGATGGTGGGACGCGGGCCGGACGCGTCGGGGCGCGACACGACGAGCATCCGCACCTCGGTCCCGTCGCGGGACGGGTAGACGACCTGGCGGGTCTCGATCTCCGGAACCTCAACGCTTCCAGGCGCGGATGCCCACAGGGTGGTCTCTCCGGTGCGGGCGTCGTAGCGGAGCACTGAGGATGGGGTGACGTTGTCCGTGTAGCCGAACCACGCCTCGTGGCCGCCCTCGAGGCGCTCGGTGATCCCGCCGATCGAGCCGAGCCCTGGGGTGGGAACGGTGCCCAACTCCTCGCCGGTCTCCAGGTCGTGGACGGTGATCTCGCTGATCGCATGACGCTGCCAACCGGCCAGCAGCACGGGACGGTCGAGATCGTCCAGGATCGCGTATGTGGTGAGGACGGCCTCCGGATCCTCCGGAATCAGGCTCCGCCAGGTGTCGTAGGAGGGGTCGGCGGGGTCGGTGACACAGAGCCGGGAGCGGGGCGCGTCGCGATCGGTGAAGATGTAGGCGCGGCCGTCGCGTCCCACGTGGAGGCCGGTTCCGGCGTCCACACCCTCCTGGACGGCACGAAAAGCAGGCTTCTGGGATGGCGACGTCGACAGATCGGCGATCCACAGGTCGTTGCGGGGTGCGGTGCCCTGAGACGCGGAGATCGTCAGCCAGCGCCCGTCCCGGCTGACCCCGACCCCGTAGTAGTTGGTCTTGTCCATCCCGGCGCCGAAGATCAGGACGTCGTCCGTGTCGGGTTCGGTGCCAACGCGGTGCAGGTAGACGCGCCGGTGGTACTGCTCCTCCCCCACCGGGACGTCCCGCGCGGCGAGACGGCGCGTGTAGTAGTAGGCCTCGCCGCCCGGCAGCCACGCGATCGACGAGTACCGCGCCCGGTCGATCGGGCCCTCCACCCGTTCGCCGGTCGCGACGTCGACGACGTGCAGGAGCGACTCCTCGTCCCCGCCGCTCGAAATCATGTACGCCAGGCGCCGCCCCTCCTTGTCGGGCTGCCAGGCGTCCAGCGTCGTCGTCCCCTCGGGGTCGAGGGCCATGGGGTCGACGAGGACGCGCTCCGCCCCATCCGGATCCACCGTGTACAGCGCCGGATGCTCCTGGTCGGCGGCACGGCGCGTGAAGAACCGGCGTTCGCCCCGCCACACCGGCGCGCCGACGCTGCCCGCGCCGAGCAGGTCACCGAGCCGTCGCCGCAGCGCGTCCCGTCCGGGCAGCGCGTCCGTGACCTTGTGGAACAGGTCGTCCTGGGCGGCGAGCCACGCTCCGGTGTCGTCGGTGGCCGCGTCCTCAAGCCACCGATACGGGTCGGCGACCCGCTGACCTTGGATGTTCTCGACGATGTCCTGGCGCTTCGCGGACGGATACGGCGTCATAGGTTGCACTGTATTGGTCGTTCCGGACCGGCCGTCCCGTACACTGCGAACGGCCGCCAGAGCGCTTCGCGTTCGATCGGCCGTCCGAAGGGGGATTATTGGGGTAGCGGGCGGCCTCCCTCAGACGCCACACTGATCTGGTCGGTTCGCCCCGGGGAGGTCCTCATGGCGAGAGCGCAGGTACCGGAGACGATAATCGGGCCTCGGTGCGAGGCGCGCCCAGTCGCGCCCACCGAGGCTGACGAACAACGGACCCCGGTGGAGGGCGTCTGAGATGAGACAGGTCCTCCTCCTGAACGCGACGTACGAACCACTCACCACACTCCCGCTCCGGCGGGCGGTCTGCCTCGTGCTTCGGGAGAAGGCCGAGATCGTCCACCATGACACCTCGGGCGCGGTCCTGCACTCGGCCGCGATGACGATCGACGTTCCGTCCGTCATCCGCCTACGCCGCTATGTGCGCATCCCGTTCCGCACCCGCGTCCCCCTCACCCGCGCCGCGCTGATGCGCCGCGACAACTTCCGCTGCGTCTACTGCGGCCGCCGCGCCGAGACGATCGACCACGTCCAGCCCCGCAGCCGCGGCGGCAAGCACGTCTGGGAGAACTGCGTCGCGTCCTGCATGACCTGCAACCACCGCAAGGCCGACCGCCTCCTGGACGAACTCGGCTGGACCCTGAGCATCACCCCGGGCGTCCCCCGCGGCGCCCACTGGCGTCTGATCGGCCTGATCCACGACGGCGACCCCCAATGGGCCGCCTACGTAAGCGAACCCGCCGCCTGAAACCTACCCCGAGCCGCGGGTGTCTCGCCGGGCCGCGCCTCCGGCGGGACGACCCGCGGCTCGGGTGCTCAGCGGAGTTGTTTCTCGATGTAGATGTTGACGATGCCGCCGATGGTCTCGCGGCGTGTTTCCGTCCAGCCGAACTTGCCGTAGAGGGCCAGGGCGGGGCCCTGGAGTTCGGTGGTGTCGGCGCGCAGGACGCGGTAGCCGAACTCGACGGCGCGTTCTTCCAGGGCCTGGACGACGGCGGTGCCGTAGCCGCGGCGTTGGACGGAGGGCAGGACGCGGAGCCGGACCATCTCGGCGGCGTCCAGGACGGGTGCGCCGGGGGCGTAACCGCCGAAGGCGCGGGCCCGGCCGCCGGGGACGAGGTCGGCGCGGCGCAGGCCGCCCATGGCGACGATCTGGCCGTCGAGTTCGCCCACGAGGAACTCGCCGTCGTTGCGCAGGTAGATATCGTCCATGCGGAAGAAGTCGTGGTCGTAGTAGACGCCGTCGCCGGGACGCAGGCCGACCTGGGCCAGGCCGGTGCGGTGCAGGGCGAGGACCGTGCCGTGGTCGGCGGCGTGGTAGCGGCGGAGTCGGAGCGTTCCGAAGCTCCACACCGGGGGCTCGTCCTGGATCCGGACCAGGGCGCGGTGACCCTGCCAGGGCGCGTTGTCGAAGGTGCCCATGCCGGGTCAGACCTGCTCGGACGGCGGGACGGCCGGACGTTCCTGGGTGGGACTCGTCACCCAGGGCCCGGCCAGGGCCTCGTTGAAGTCCTTGAGGCCGGAGACCTCGCCGAATCTCAGGTTGACCGCCGCGCCGATCTGGCGGGCGCGGTGGACGAGGATGTCGGAGCGGTGGTCGGCCGGCAGTTCGAGGATGGCCTCCTGTCCGGCGGTGAGGGCGGCCTGGGGTTCTCCGGCGTGGACCTTGCACATCGCCCGGTCGAGCCGGACCAGGGTCAGGTCGACCCGGTCGGTGGGCGAGTACAGGGTCAGCGCGTGGCTGAGGACCTCGTCGCCGTGCTTGTGGTCGCCGAGGCTGGTGAACGTGTCGCCCTCGTAGAAGGCCATCTGCCGGTCGGTGAAGCCGTAGACCAGGTCGCTGGTGTCGGTCTTGGAGAGTTGGTCGAACACCGAGCGGCCGCGGACGAGGGCGCGCCGGGCGCTGGGCGCGGCGTCGCCGCGGCCGCGCATGGCGAGCATGCCGAGTGCCCTGGCCTCGACGGCGGGGGCCATCGCGGCGGCGACGCCGGGCGTGCGTCCGGCGAGGTCCTGTGCCTTGCGGGCCAGGTGCAGCGCTTCGCGGGGGTCGCCGTAGTACATCGGGACGAGCGACTCGCGGACGGTGACCCAGGCGCGCAGCTGTCGGTCGCCGGTCTCGTCGGCGGCCGTGCGCGCGGTGCGGAAGAACGAGCGGGCCAACCGGTGGTCGCCGAGGTTGATCATGATCAGGCCGGACAGCCCGGACAGTTGCGCCGCGATCCGGCACAGCCGTTCCTGGAGTTCGACGGGTTGGCGCTTGTCGCACATGCGGCGCACCTCGCTGAAGTCCAGCAGGACGTCGCAGAGCATGCGGAGCGACGGCGTCGCCTGGTACTGGCGGCCGTAGCCGTAGGTGGTCTCCTCCCACTGGTCGAGCATGGTCGGCGACACGGTGGCGCCGACGAGCGTGTCGTCCATCTTGCGGCGCAGGTTGTCGACGGCTCCCAGGAACTGACCGTCGAGCGCCACGCCCGCTCCGGCCAGAAGCTGCAGAAGGGTTCTACGAAGCACGATGTCCTCCTCACCCACATCGATGTTCAGGGGGCCGTCTGCGCGGTCGGTGCCCCGGTGGTCGTTGATGGTCGCCCAGGGCCGCTCCTCGGACCTGGGCACGATCGCTCCGACGAGGGCGTCGGAGCCGGGTGCCGCGCGCCGTTCGGCGGGGCGCGGCTGGGGGACGCTCGTGGCGCCCGGGCGGCCGGTGTGGCCGTGTCCGCAGATGCAGGGACTCTGGTAGTCGAGGTCGTCCGGCTCCACGCGGTACACGGCGCACAGGTAGTGCAGGTACTCGGGGCCGGGCCTCTTGTAGCCGCTCTCGTAGGCGGACAGCAGCGTCTCACCGAGGCGGGGGGGCGGTTTCCCCTCGACCTCGTAGAGGGCCCTGACCTGCGCCACGATGTCGGACAGCGCGACGCCGTGGGCCAGTCTGTGCGCCTTGATCCGGCTGGTGCCGTACAGCGGCCCGCACTGTTCGTAGATGTCCTTCGCGATGTCGACCGGCGCCCGGCCCTGGGCCAGGGCGCGCGCACGGATCCGGCGGGCCGCCTCTGTTTCTCTGCGGGGGGGATCCGACATCGACTCCGGCCTCCTCCCGGTTGGCGGGCCGGGACTCCGGTCCCCTGGGGGGAGGGCGATCGTCCCTGCCACGGCGACCGGTCGCTGGTCATGGCCACGACAGATAATCTCTTGCGCACGCAGCGTAACCCTCGTCACATTGCCCGCCAAGCGGTTTCGGGGAAGAAACGGCGGCCGGGACGCGTCCCGCACTCCCCGGGTAGAGATTCTTCCTCCACAAGGGTGCAGACTTCCCCTGAGGTGGGGTAATCCGGTTCTTCGGCGAACGCCCGGTCACTTGACCCGGCAGGGTGAGAGTTGCAAGTCTCGCCCCTAGTGACCGACCGGATTCACAGAGTTGACGAGTTGACCGGTACTCGCCCACAGAGGGGGTGCGAAGGGTGGTCAGCGACAGACGCCTCAGCTACCTGGAGGAACTGGAGCACGAGCTCGACACGCAGGGGCTCGTCGCCCGTGTCGTCAGGACCCGCTCGGGTCCGGCGTTCCTGCGCGTCGTGAATCCCGAGGCCGCCAGCCTCGCGGAGGACGTCACGTGCGCACCGGTTCCGGAGACCAAGGACCACTACTTCTGGTGGTCCTGGGGGGAGCGCATGCACCACGTCGACGACGTGGGTGGCGCCGCGTTGAAGCTGGCGCACGTCCTCCAGCCGCTCCGTCACTGAGGCCCCCTCGTGGGCGGCCCCCCAGACCGGGCGTGTCCCGTGGCCATGGCCGAAACCGGCGCGGCGGCCACGGCCATTCACGGGACACGCCCGCCAGGCCAACCCTCCCCGGCCGCCAGGGCACCTCGCGGGGCGGCGTCCTCGCGGGTCGCGGTACGAATCGGTCGATATCGTCCCCTACGATCGACTCGAACCGGCTGCGGGTCCACGGCGCGGTGTCCAGGCACCACAATGGCCGGGGAGGGTCTTCACGTATGTCACTCGCCGTCGCACCGTTGCTGCCCTGGGCGCAGGACGGTTCCGCCGAGAAAGCCTGTCGCGGCGACCAGGAGCCCACCGCCGCGTGCAGGCTCATCTGGAACATCTCACACAACACCGGGTTCACCCGGTTCTACTCGACCTGGCTCGACGGGCCCCTCAGGACCGTCTTCCTGATCGTCCTCACGTTCGTGATCGCGCTGGTCCTGAAGAGCATCGCGCACCGCATGATCACCAGGGTGACGCTGCGGATGGCCGAGGGCACGATGACCGAGCGGGCCAGGGAACGGTCCCGGACGGTGTTCGAGGGCAGCCCCGCCCTGCTCAACAAGCGCCGGGCCCAGCGCGCCCAGACGCTCGGGTCGGTGCTGCGCTCGATCGCGTCCGTCCTGATCATGGGGACGGCGGCCTTCAGCATCCTCGGCTCCCTCGGCCTGAACCTCGCGCCGATCCTGGCGAGCGCGAGCGTCATCGGCGTCGCGGTCGGCTTCGGCGCGCAGAACATCGTCAAGGACCTCCTCGCCGGGCTGTTCATGCTGCTGGAGGACCAGTACGGCGTCGGCGACTTCATCGACGTGGGCACCGCCAAGGGGACTGTCGAGGCCGTCACGCTGCGGGTCACGCGGATGCGGGACGTCGACGGCATCGTCTGGTACGTCCCGAACGGCGAGATCAAGAAGGTCGGGAACGAGTCGCAGAACTGGGGCCGCGCCGTCCTGGACATCCCCGTCGACATCCAGGAGGACGTCGAGAAGGTCAAGGACATCCTCCAGAACGCCGCCGACGAGCTGGCCGCCGACGAGCGGTGGAAGGATCTCGTCCTGGAGGCGCCGTCGGTGTGGGGCGTGCAGGCGCTCGCCGGCGACGCCCTCGTCATCCGCGTCGTGCTGAAGACGGCCCCGGGCAGGCAGGGCGACATCGCCCGTGAGCTGCGCGAACGGGTCAAGCTGGCGTTCGACGAGGCGGGTGTGACGGTCGCCACCCCCACCCCGTAGTGGATCAGGTCGGGGATCGGCGGACGGCGCGGGGCCCCGCTCGCATAGGGTGGGGGCGCTATGGCTGAACAGGTGACCTTCTACGAAGCGGTCGGCGGCGAGGAGACCTTCCACCGGCTGGTCCACCGCTTCTACCAGGGCGTCGCGGACGACCCCGACCTTCGCGCCCTCTATCCCGAGGAGGACCTCGGGCCCGCCGAGGAGAGACTGCGGCTGTTCCTCATCCAGTACTGGGGCGGCCCCACCACCTACAGTCAGCGGCGCGGGCATCCCCGGCTGCGGATGCGGCACGTTCCGTTCGTCATCGGCCAGGCCGAGCGGGACGCCTGGCTGCGCCACATGCGCGACGCGGTGGACGATCTGGAGCTGCCCGAGCCCCTGGAGAAGCAGCTCTGGGACTACTTCACGATGGCCGCCCAGAGCATGGTGAACTCCCCCACCTGACGCCCGGCCGACCCCATGCCCGGCCGACCTCACCGTCGGCTGACTTCACGTTGGCTGCCGATCCGGGGACTCACTCGCACGTCGGTATGCGCGTCCGGAAACGAGACGCGGTGTGCCGGGCCTGTGCCAGGGGTCAGCGCACGGGGCCCGGCACACCGCTGGTCTTGCCAGAGTGCCGGTCTTGCCAGATCGCGTTCGCGGCTACAGCGGGGGGCGCTGGAGCTGGAGCGGGTCGTCGGCGGCGGGAGCGGCCTTGAGCGTCGGCGCGTCGGCGTCGACACCGGCCCAGCGCTTGACGAAGGCGATCGACTTGGCCTTCTCGTCGGCGGTCAGCGCGTTGATGAGGCGCGCGCTGTGGTTCATGCCGGGAGCGACGTACACGGCCGAGTCGCGGCTGCCATAGCCGAGGCGGAACGGCTCGGAACCCCACGGGTCGTTCGCCCCGTACAGGAACAGCATGTGGTTCGCGTCCCCGCGCACCCAGCGGTCGATGTCGCGCATGGCGCGACCGTGGTCGAAACGCATGCGGATGTCACGCGGAACGTAGGTGCGCGGCTCGTAGCTGCTCTCGTACCGCAGCAGCGGACGCAGGTTCGTGAACTGGGGCGTGGGCCAGCCGAGCTGGGTGCCCGCCTGGTAGTAGTACGGGATGTACGGTGCGAGCCCCTGGTCGCTGTAGAAGGAGAGACCGGAGATGGTGTCGAGCGTCTGGTAGATGGCGTCGTCGGAGGCGTCCACGGCCGGGAGGGTCGCGCAGTCGGCCTGGAGGCTGTACTGCCAGAACGCCCACTCGTAGTCCATCACGGAGTTCTCGAACGCGCGGTCCTGTGTGCGCAGGATGTCGAACGTCCAACCGCCCTTGTCGGCGGCGGCCTTGAAGCGTTCGAGCATGGCGGGACGACGCTTGAGGAACTCCCGCGCGAGCGCCTTCACGTGGGTGCGGCATTCGGGGTCGTTGCCGACCGTCTTGAAGAACTTGTCGTAGGCGCGGTCGTCGTTGTTGTTCACATCGTTCGGAGCCACGTAGACGACGCTGCCGTCCACGTCACGGGGGTAAAAACGCTTGTGGTAGACGGCGGTCATGCCGCCCTTGCTGGCACCGGTCGAAATCCACTTGCCGTGGTAGATCCGCTTCAACGCGCCGATGAGCCGGTGCTCGTCGGTGGCGGCCTGCCAGATGTCGTCCTTGCGCCAGTCCGCCGGTTCGGGACGGGACGGGGTGAAGTAGCGGTACTCGACCGAGATCTGGTTGCCGTCGACGAGCGCGGTGGGCTCGGACGTGAACATCGTTTCGGGTGTGTTGTAGCCGCTGGTGTAGAGGACCATGGGCCGGTCGGCGTCCTTGTGTTGCAGCATGATGCGCTGCTCGAACCATGGTCCCCGCGGATGGCGGTGGTCGACCGGCTGCCTGTACTCAAGCCAGAACCAGCGGTAGCCGGGCAACGTCGAGGTCTTCTCCGTCACCTGCATTCCGGGGATGGCCTTGAGCTGGTCGAGGATGTCGCCCGCCTGGACGGCACCCGCCTTGACGGTCACCGCCTGCGCCGCGGTGGCGCCGGCCCCGGTCACGCCCGCGGCGAGCAGCAGTGCCACCGCTCCTCGTGAGATGCGCCGCATTTGTGTCCCTTCTGCGTGGGATCTCCACATTCGCGTCGCGACCCTAGAGCGAGACGTGGGCTGAAAACGGATTGCTGCTGCGCTTGTTATCTATCCGTGACAGCTCGGTTGTCACCGGGCACTCAGGTGGACAACGGGTCAGACAGCACCACCTGTAAGGAAATGGGCGACCAGCCAGCCGAGCCCGACGAGGAGGGCGAGCCGGCGCAGCTGCCAGCCGACGGGCTTGCCGCGAACGGCGAAAACGGTCCATACCAGCTCGGAAAGCGTGTCATCGGACTGCCGGTTGAATACCGCGGGCAGTTCGATGGCGAAGAACATCAGGATCCACAGAATCCATGCGGCGAGATAGGGGGACATGTGGCGCCTTCTCTGGCGGGGGCTGACTCCTTCTTTCCGGTAATACCCGGTAAGAATGATCCCTAGTCGCCCGAACCGCCATCAGCCGGTCGTTGTCCGCAAAACGCCGTCAGCCGGACGCCGTCAGCCCGGGCGGGCGTCAGCCGGGAGGGGCGAGCGTGACGCCGTCGTCCCAAGGGGCGAGGCGTTCGAAGAACCGCTCGTCGTGCCAGCGTCCGTCCACGTGGATGTGGCGCCGGGACGTCCCCACCGCCGTGAAGCCGTTCCGCTCCAGGACGCGCTGGGACGCGTGGTTGTCGACCCGCGTGAACGCCTCGACGCGGTGCAGGCCCAGGTCGTCGAACGCCACGTCCAGCACCTGCCTCAGCGCCTCGGACGCGACACCGCGCCCCGAGTGCGCGCGCGCCACCCAGTAGCCGACGAAGCAGCTCCGCAACGGGCCGCGCAGGACGTTGTTGAGCGTGATCCGCCCGGCGACCTGGCCGTCCACCAGGATGACGCCCGGCCACATCTCGCCCCTCGCGTGCGCCGCCACCAGGCCGTGCAGGTTGTCGCGCTGGCCGTCGACGGTGAAGTACGAGTCGTCGCGTTCCGGTTCCCAGGGACGCAGGTAGTCGCGGTTCGCCTCGTAGAGCGCGGCGAGCCCCTCCGCGTCCGCCATCTGGACGACGCGGAGCCGCACCCCCGGCCGCCTGCCCTCGTCCAGCAGGGGCGGCGGCTGCCCGGCGAGCGCCGTCATGCGGCGGGCGCCGCGTAGCGTTCGATGAACTCGCGCTCGGCCGAGGTGAACCGGCGCAACCGGTTCGTCTTCGGGTCGAACGCGACGAGCTTCGAGATGGCCTCGGCGTAGACGTGGTCGTCGTCGCGCACCTCGTAGGCCAGCGTGAACGACGCCGCGCGGGCCTCGGTCACCCAGGTCTCCACCCGGATCGGGTAGACGGTCGGCAGCAGCGGCCGCCGGTAGTCGATCTCGTGCCGGGAGATCACCATGCCGCGGACGGGCTTCTCCCCCTTGCGGACCGGGTCGCCGTGGAACATCTCCAGGCGCGCGTCCTCCAGGTAGCCGAGGAACTTGACGTTGTTGACGTGTCCCTGGGAGTCGATGTCGCCGAACCGCACATGGAACTCGTAGACGTGCCGGTACTCGGCCGCGGGCAGGTCGGTCTGCTGCATGTCCTCGCCTGGGGGTACGGAAACCGGTCCGGGCCGATGCTACCGTCAGCGCCCTTCCCAGCCCTGGACGCCCCCGCGTGGCCCCGCTCACGCCGCCCCAGAGCGGACTGCCCGAGTGGGCCGCCGGATCGAACGTGATGCGGCGGCCCAGCCGGGGTCAGTCGCGGGTGAGCTTGCGGTGCGTGACGCGGTGCGGGCGGGCGGCGTCGGCGCCGAGCCGCTCGATCTTGTTCTTCTCGTAGTCGGCGAAGTTGCCCTCGAACCAGAACCAGTTCGCCCCCTCCTCCCACGCGAGGATGTGCGTGGCGATCCGGTCGAGGAACCACCGGTCGTGGGAGGTGATCACGGCGCAGCCGGGGAACTCCAGGAGGGCGTTCTCCAGGCTGGACAGGGTCTCGGTGTCGAGGTCGTTGGTCGGCTCGTCCAGCAGCAGGACGTTGCCGCCCAGCTTGAGCGTCAGCGCCAGGTTGAGCCGGTTGCGCTCGCCCCCGGACAGGACGCCCGCCGGTTTCTGCTGGTCGGGGCCCTTGAAACCGAACGCGGCGACGTAGGCGCGGGACGGCATCTCGACCTGTCCGACGTTGATGTAGTCGAGGCCGTCCGAGACGACCTCCCACACCGTCTTCTTCGGTTCGATGCCGCCGCGTCCCTGGTCGACGTAGGAGACCTTGACGGTGTCGCCAAGGCGCAGCTCACCGGCGTCCGGGTGCTCCTCGCCCACGATCATGCGGAACAGCGTGGTCTTGCCGACGCCGTTCGGGCCGATGACGCCGACGATGCCGTTCGGGGGCAGGTTGAACGTCAGGTCGTCCATCAGGACGCGGTCGTCGAAGCCCTTGCTCAGCTTGTCGGCGACGATGACCGTGTTGCCGAGGCGGGGCCCCGGCGGGATCTGGATCTCCTCGAAGTCCAGCTTGCGGTGCTTGTCGGCCTCGGCGGCCATCTCCTCATACCGCTCCAGCCGGGCCTTGCTCTTCGTCTGGCGGGCCTTCGGGTTCGACCGGACCCACTCCAGCTCGTCCTGGAGGCGCTTCTTCCGCTTGGCGTCCTTGTTGCCCTCGACCTTCAGGCGGTCCGCTTTTTTCTCGAGGTAGGTGGAGTAGTTGCCCTCGTACGGGTAGCAGCGGCCCCGGTCGAGCTCCAGGATCCACGTGGCCACGTTGTCGAGGAAGTACCGGTCGTGGGTGACGGCCAGGACGGTGCCCTCGTACTTGGCGAGGAACTGCTCCAGCCACTGGACGCTCTCGGCGTCGAGGTGGTTGGTGGGCTCGTCCAGCAGCAGCAGGTCGGGCGCTTCGAGCAGGAGCTTGCACAGCGCGACGCGCCGCCGCTCACCACCCGACAGCTTCGTCACCTCGGCGTCGCCGGGCGGGCAGCGCAGCGCGTCCATCGCCTGTTCGAGCTGGCTGTCGAGGTCCCACGCGTTGCGGTGGTCGAGCTGCTCCTGGAGCTTGCCCATCTCCTCCATCAGCTCGTCGGAGTAGTCCGTCGCCATCTTCTCGGCGATCTCGTTGAACCGGTCGACCAACGCCTTGGTCTCGGCGACGCCCTCCTGCACGTTCCCGAGGACGGTCTTCTCCTCGTTGAGCGGCGGCTCCTGCTGGAGCATCCCGACGGTGAAGCCCGGCATGAGGCGCGCGTCCCCGTTGGACGGCTGTTCCAGACCGGCCATCATGCGCAGCAGCGTCGACTTACCGGTGCCGTTCGGGCCCAGGACACCGATCTTCGCGCCGGGAAGGAAGTGCAAGGTGACGTCGTCGAGGACGACCTTGTCGCCATGTGCCTTGCGCACACGCTGCATCGTGTAGATGTACTCGGGCATATCTTCAAGCGTAGAGGGTCCCGGAAGGTGGTGTGTTTACGCCGGATGTGGATTCCGGGACGCTCGGGTGCAGGAGCGCGGGCAGCGGGACGGCGAGGATCGCGCTCACGGCGTCCAGGGTGTCGGCGTCGAACGCGCACGCGGTCGTGTCCGGTGGCAGGTCGGCGGCCGTGTGGGGACGGCCGGTGCGCTCGGTGAGGGCGGCGGCCAGCGCATCGGGGGTCAGGTCGCGGGTCCGCATCCACTACGCGATGTTGGCGTTGACGTGCTGGTTCATCGTGCGCGGCGCGCCGTCCGTCGCGGCGGGACGGGCGGCGGGACGGGTGGCGCCGGGACGGGCGGTTGGCCTCCTGAGGCGGGGGATCAGCGGCAGCGGGACGAGCAGCGCGCCGAGCACGGGGAACGCCCATGGGTAGCTGGCGGTGTGGCCGGTGAAGCCGATCGGCTCGTCCAGCCCGCTGATCTCGCCTCGGACGGTGTAGCGGCCGAACGCGGGCGCGCCCAACGTGAACGGGATGTCGTAGGTGCGTTCCTTGCCGGGGTCCAGGGTGCCCAGCGCGGGGGCGGTGACCAGGTCGGTGGGCTCGGGGCCGCGCCCGACGGTCAGGGCCAGCGGCACGTCCGTGAGGGCGGTGGTGCCGTCGTTGCGCAACGTGACCCGGAGGGTGCGGGACGCGCCGCCGCCGGCGGCGGGCGCGGGAGCCGCCGCCGCCGTCGTCGCCGGAGGCGTGTTCGTGCTCCGCCGCAGGGGCGCCGGTCAGCGGGAAAAGGCGTGAATGCCACGGTCAGGGCACGGATCGTCGGTGCGCTCGCCGTCCTCGCCGCGCTCTCGCTCGGCGGCTGCGCGGCCGGGACCGCGTCGGCGGGGAAGGCCGACCGCGACGACCCGGCGGCGAAGTGCGGGCCGTCCACGGTCCAGGTAACCCGCGACGTCACGCCCATCGGATCGGAGCCGAAACCGGCGCTTCCCGTCACGGTGCGGTCGGCGGACGGCAGGAACGTCACCGTTCGCAGCACCGACCGGATCCTCGCGCTCAACATGTACGGGTCGCTCGCCGAGATCGTCTACAGCCTCGGGCTCGGCGACCGGATGGTCGGGCGCGACGCGTCCACCACGTTCGCGGGCGCCGCGCACCTGCCGCTGGTCACCACGCACGGCCATGACCTGTCGGCCGAGGCGATCCTGCGGCTCGACCCGACCGTCGTCCTCACCGACGCCGGGATCGGCCCGGCCGCGGTGCTGGACCAGCTTCGCGCGTCCGGCATCCCCGTCGTCATGATCGACGACAGGCAGACGCCGCCCGCGATCGGCGAGCACGTCACGGCCGTCGCCGCCGCGCTCGGCGTCCCCTCGGTGGGCAAGGCCCTTCGCAAGCGGATCGACACGGAGATCGCGGCCGGACGCGGCGCCGCCACGGCGTCCGCCACCCCGCTGCGCATCGCGTTCCTCTACCTGCGCGGAACCTCCGGGGTCTACCTCATCGGCGGCCGGGGCGCCGGATCGGACGCCCTGATCCAGGCCATCGGCGCCACCGACGCCGGGACGGCCGCGGGCCTCACCGGATTCCGACCGCTCACCAGCGAAGGCATGATCAACGCGGCGCCGGACGTGATCCTCGTCATGACCAAGGGCCTGGAGTCGGTCGGCGGCGTGAAGGGCCTGGTCAGGCTGCCCGGCGTCGCGCAGACCCCGGCCGGTCGCAACAGGCGGGTCGTGGACGCCGACGACGGCAGTCTCCTGACGTTCGGCCCCCGCACCGGCAAGACGATCAAGGCGCTGGCGGCCGCCGTGCACCGGCCCTGCGCCTCATGACCACCGTCCGGGACGCACCGACGACCGCCCCAACGAAGGGCGCCGTCAGGCTGCGCGGAACCCTCCTGATCGGCGGGCTCGCGGTCGCGCTCGCCGTCACGGTCGTGATCGCGGCGGGGCTCGGGCAGGTCACCGTCCCGCCCGCCGAGGTCCTCGGCTCCCTCGCGCACCACCTCGGGCTGGACATCGGGCCCCGGCCGTCCGGGCCACAGGCCGACAACACGCTGTGGGTCGTCCGCTTCCCCCGCGTCGCGCTCGCCGTCGTGACCGGCGCCGCCCTCGGCTGCGGCGGCGCGATGATGCAGGGCGTCTTCGGCAACCCGCTCGCCGAACCCGGCGTGATCGGCGTCTCGGCGGGCGCCGCGACCGGCGCCGCCACCGTCATCGTGTTCGGGCTGACCGCGCTCGGCAGCTGGACGATCGTGCTCGCCGCTTTCGTCGCCGGGCTCGCCACCACCCTGCTCGTCTACGCGATGGCCCGGACGGCGGGCCGCACCGAGGTCGTCACCCTGCTGCTCACCGGCATCGCGGTCAACGCGATCACGTCGGCGGCGCTGGGGCTGCTGATGTTCGCGTCCAGCAACGACGCGCTGCGGGCCATCACGTCCTGGCAGCTCGGCAGCCTCGCGTCCGCGACCTGGCCCGCCGTCGCGACCGTCGCGCCGTGCGCCGCCGCGGGCATCGCCGTCGCCTGCGCCTGCGCGCGCCGCCTCGACGTCCTCGCGCTCGGCGAACGGCCCGCCCGGCAGCTCGGCGTCGACGTCGAACGGCTCCGGTTCACCGGCATCGCCGTCATCGCGCTCACCACCTCGGCGGCCGTCGCCTTCAGCGGCATCATCGCGTTCATCGGGCTGGTCGTGCCGCACCTCGTCCGGATGGCCGCCGGGCCGGGGCACCGCGTCCTCATCCCGGCGTCCGCGCTCGGCGGCGCACTGCTCGTCACGGTCGCGGACATCGTCGCCCGCACGTCCATTCCGTACCAGGAGCTCCCCCTCGGCGTGCTGACGTCGCTGGTCGGCGGGCCGTTCTTCTTCTGGCTGCTGCGGCGCGCGCGCAACCAGTCCGGGGGCTGGCAGTGATCGGCGTCCGCCGCCCCCGCCCACCAAGCCCCACGGAACCCGGCACCGTGGCGCTCGCCGCGCGGAACGTGACCGTCCGGCGCGGCGGCAGACCCGCCCTGGACGATGTCGACCTGGACGTCAGGCACGGCGAGATCCTCCTCCTCGTCGGGCCCAACGGCGCGGGCAAATCAACCCTGCTCGCAGCGCTCGCGGGAGACATCCGCCCCGCCTCGGGCAAGATCACCCTGGACGGCCGCGCGCTCGACGGCTGGACGCCCCGCGAGCAGGCCATGCGGCGGGCGATGCTCCCCCAGCACCACACCCTCGCGTTCGCGTTCACCGTCGCCGACGTCGTCCGAATGGGCCGCACCCCCTGGACGGGCACCGCCGCGTCCGACGCCGACGACCTGATCGTCGAACGGGCGATGCGGGACGTCGACGTGGCCGCGTTCGCCACCCGCCCCTTCACCGCCCTCTCCGGCGGCGAACAGGCACGGGTCGCGCTGGCCCGCGTCCTCGCCCAGGACGCGGGGACCGTCCTGCTCGACGAGCCCACCGCCGCGCTCGACATCCGCCACCAGGAACAGGTGTTCGCCCTGCTCGGCGCCCAGGCCTCCCGGGGTCGCGCGGTGCTCGCGGTCGTCCACGACCTCGACCTCGCCGCCGCCTACGCCGACCGTGTCGCCGTCCTCGCGGACGGCCGCGTCGCCGCCTGCGGCCCGCCCCGCGACGTGCTGACCACCGCGCTGCTCACCGACGTGTACCGGCACGACATCGAGGTCCTGCCCCACCCCCGCACGAACCGGCCGCTCGTACTGCCCGAACGGCCCCCCACCAAGGAGACCCCATGACGCAGGACCCCTTCACCCCCGACGTCGTCGCCGCCATCGCCCGGCACATGAACGACGACCATCCGGCCGACTCACTGCTGATCGTCCGGCTGCTCGGCGGCGTGCCGGACGCGACGTCCACGAAGATGACCGGGGTCAACGCCGACCGTGCCACCTTCACCGCCGAGGTGAAGAGCGGCACCGTCCAGGTACACCTCCCCTGGAGCCACCGGCTGACGGAACGCACCCAGGTCCGCGCCGAGGTCGTCCGGATGCACACCGAGGCGACCCGCCTCCGCGACCTGCCACCCGAGGAACGCTTCTCCGCCCGCCTCCGCGCCGCGACCCGCCCCGAACACGGCGACACAGAGCAATCGACCTACATGACCGCACTACTCAACGGCGACCTGCCCCGCGACGAGTACGCCACGCTCCTGGGCCAACTGCACATCGTCTACACCGCCCTGGAGGACGCCGCCGACCGCCTGCGCGACGACCCGACCGTGGCCCGCTTCGACCTGCCCGGCCTGCGCCGACGCACCGCCCTGGAGGCCGATCTGGAGTTCTACTGGGGCCCGGACTGGCCGTCCCACATCCAGCCCACCGACGCCACCCGCCGCCACCGCGAACGTCTCGACGAGGTCTGCGCGACCTGGCCGGCGGGCTACATCGCCCACCACTACACCCACTACCTGGGCGACCTGTCCGGCGGCCAGGTCATCGGCCGCCGCCTGGCCCAGACCTACAACCTGGACAACACCGAAGGCGTCCGCTTCTACCACTTCAACGAACCCCCGAAACGACTCAAGGACCGCTACCGCACCCTCCTCGACACCGCCCCCTGGGACGAACAAGAACAAGACCGCGTGATCACCGAGGTCCGCACCGCCTACCATCTGAACGCCGCCCTGACCAAAGCCCTGACGCCCTGACCCAGGGTCAGGCGGCAGGTGCGGTCGGGCCGTCCAGGGCGGGGAGGCAGACGCGGTTGCGTCCGGACGATTTGGCTCGGTAGAGGGCCAGGTCGGCGGCCGTCAGGAGTTCGAGGAGGTCGTCGCCGTGGGTGCGGAACAGAGCGACGCCCACGGAGACCGTGACCGTCACGGTTCCCTCTTCGGCGGGGACGGCCAGGCGGCGGACGCGGCCCCGGAGGCGTTCCGCCACCCGGCACGCCTCCACGGTGTCGGCGCCCGGGAGGAGGACCACGAACTCCTCGCCGCCGAACCTGCCCACGACGTCGTAGTCGCGTAGTTGGTGGCAGAGCGTGCTGGCCACTCCCACGAGCACCTGGTCGCCCATCAGGTGGCCGTGGGTGTCGTTGACGCGCTTGAAGTGGTCGATGTCGATCAGCAGGAGGGCGACCGCGCCGTGGGTGCGTTGGGCGCGGGACAGCTCGGTGTCGGCCTCGCGTTGCCAGGCGGCGGCGTTCAGGAGGCCCGTCTTGGCGTCCGTTCGCGCGGCCGCCTGGAGTTGCTGGTGCATCAGGCTGCGCTGGAGGAGGACCACCGGGGGCAACGCCAGGATCAGCAGGGTGAGCGACAGCGCGCTCGTGATCGCGACGAGGATGCCGACGCAGAGTTCCACGACGTCCAGGAGGAGGATCTCGCGCGTCCACAGGACGTCCCGCCAGCGGCTCTCGGGGTTCGCCGCGTGGGCCGCCACCGCCACGATCGCCGTGTTCATGACGGTGTACAGCGCGGCGCACCCCACCGCCGCCGGGATGCCCGGGTAGCCGTCGACGACCCACTGCGGCGCGCCCTGCAACGGTTCGGGCACCACCAGGTGGAACACCATGGAGGCGCACGCCCCGGCGATGCCGTGCGCGGCGGCGACGAGGGCGCGGCGGTAGATCAGGGTTCGGCGGACCCTGAACTGGAGCAGCGCCTGTATCGGCACCGGGATCAGGAGCGCGTACATCGGGGGCAGCAGCAGCGCGACCGGCAGCCACCACGCGGACAGCAGGTCGCGGCCGACGCCCGCGGGCATGCCGAGCCGTCGCGTCGCCTCGATGCAGACCGCGCCGCACGCCAACAGGGCCAGGAAGGCCACCAGGTCGCCGGCGCGGAACGGCGTCCCGAGCAACCCCGCGCCGATGAGGCCCAGGTCGACGGCCACGACCGCCGGCACATAGATCAGGAGCTGGGGTGGACGTCCCAGTCGCACTCGACGCCTGGGTGGTCTACGGGCCAACTCCCCACCACGGTCCTCGGCGGACGACTGCACTGCCGTCATCCTTCCCCCTTACGCGCATCACGTTGCGTAACACGATAGTTGCAAGGTGTGCGGAAGGGGCGTGAAACAGGTACGTTCGGGAAAGCACATGCGCGTGACCAGCGGCGTCACCACGCATCAGGGCCCGCGGACGCGGGGCTCCACGCACCTTCCTGAGGGGGATACCAGCATGCGCGGCGTTTCCTGGATCTGACCAGGCCGCAGAGTTCGGTGGCGACGACGGGAATCCCCCCTCCCGGTTCACGAGGTCGCCACGCCGAGGCACCGCACCGGGCCGACGGCCGTCCCGGGCGACACTGACGCCGGCCCACGGCCGCCGCGGTGCCACGCCGCGTTGCCCGGCGATCGTGGGCCTTGGGTGGCCGTTCCCTCCGGTGGGGCTAGGCGGCTTTGGGTTCTTCGTCGGGGGTTGGGGTGGCCAGGGCCCATTCGTCGGCGGCGTCTTCGGCCATGCGGCGGTCTTCGTCGCTGAGGGGGCCGCCGCGTTGGACGGGGCGGAAGTCGGCCGTGCCACGGAACAGGTCGGGGCCGAGGGTGGTGGCCTCGACCTCGGCGGAGAAGCGCCACTGGCCGTCGCGTTCGTACTGGCGGATGCGGAGGCGGCCCGTGACCAGGACCGGGGTGCCGCGTTGGAACTCGGACGCGTTGACGTTGTCGGCCAGGTTCCGCCAGCAGTTGACGGTGAGGAAGAGGGTGTCGACGTCCTGCCACTGGGAGGTCTGGCGGTCGTAGCGGCGGGGTGTGCAGCCGACCCGCAGGGACAGGAAGGGGGTTCCGTTCGTCGTGACGGCGTAGCGGGGTTCGGCGGCCACCCAGCCGGTGATGGTGATGTGCGCCTCGTTCATCGCGGTCCTCCGTTGTCTCGTGCGTACGAATCAACGGTGACGCGGCGGAGGCGGGCGGCGCGGGCGGTTGGTCAGTTGTGGATAACTTGGGTGCGGCCCGCGGCCAGATCGACGTCCTGGCGGAAGCGGACATAGGTCTGGAGTTCGTCCTCGATGGGGACGATGACCTTGTCCTTGGCGACCCGCTCTATGCCCTGGCGCATGTGTTGTTCCATCTTGTCGCCGTGTTTGGCGGACGACAGCGCGACCAGGTTGCGGCACGCCGACGAGGTGAGCCAGCCCATGCCCAGCGCGCAGACCGCCAGCACGGCCACGTAGGGGATGAGGCCCGCCTCGCCCACCAGGTCGTTCGGGTTGTCGCCGCCCGCGTCCAGGACGCCGTAGGCGACGAGCAGGCCGATCCACACGACGCTGAGGACGGCGACCAGGACCAGGAAGTACTGCCACGTCTTCACCAGCCACCACCAGCGCGGCACCTGGTTGAACGTGGGCAGGGCCTCCTTGAGCGACTCGCCGAGCACCTCAGGGATCTCGGCGGCGTGGGAGCGGGCGGCGTCGCGGACGGAGCGTCCCCAGTGCGGGGGCAGCTCCGGGGTGATGCCCTCGGTGACGGCCTGGAGGGCGTTGTCGACGTCGCCCTGCTGGGCGCCGACCGGGCCGGTGAAGGCGTCGCGGAGTTCCTCGCGCAGCTCCGTGAGGCGCATCCGGCGCAGCGGGTCGGAGCGGAGCCGGGCGGCGAGGACGGTGAGGGGCCAGCCGACGAAGTCGGCTGCGCGCAGCTCGTAGGCGCTCTCCATGGCCTCGGCGACGGCGGGCGCCCCGGCGGCGTCGGTCAGGGCCTGGACGAGGTCGGTGCGCCGCCCGTCGTCGACGGTGGTGGGCGGGTCGGCGTCGAGGCGGTACCCGGTGAACCGTTCGGCGATGCGGTCGACGTCGGCGGTGAGGCGTTCGCTGCGGGCCCGGCGCGCGGCGACGGAGTCGACCAGGACGTCCCGGAAGCCGTGGACGCCATCGTCGGCGACGGCGGAGGACGTCACGATGCGCGGGTCGGCGAGGCCCTCGGCCTCCAGCAGGCGGCGCAGGTCGGCGACGCAGTCGTCGATCTCGTGCGGGGCGAGCCGGTCGACCTGGTTGAGGACGATGAGGGTGACGCCGGTGTGCCGCGCGAACGGCACGATGTAGTTGCGGTGCAGGGCCGCGTCGGCGTACTTCTGCGGGTCGACGACCCAGACGAGCAGGTCGGCGATGGTGACGAACCGGTCGACCTCGGCGCGGTGCATCGCCTGGATGGAGTCGTGGTCGGGCAGGTCGATGAGGACGAGGCCCTGCAAACTCGCGTCGGCGCGTTCCAGGTCGAGGGCGCTGGCGCGGGCGTAGCGGTGGCGCTTGTCGATGTCGAGCCAGTCGAGGAGGGGCCCGGCGCCGTCCAGGCCCCAGACGCAGGAGTGGGCCTGCGACGTCATCGGGCGGCGCATCCCGGTCGGCGACAGTTCGAGGCCGCAGATGGCGTTGAACAGGGACGACTTGCCGCTGCCGGTGCCGCCCGCCAGTGCCACGACGGTGTGCTCGCCGGAGAGGCGGAGCCGCTGCCCGGCCCGGTCGAGCAGTGCCCCGGCCTCGTCCAACACGGGCCGGTCGAGCCTGCCGGTGCCCGCGCGGACGACCCGGTCGAGGCCGTCGAGCCGGGCGGTCAGCCCGGGCGGGACCGCGGGCTCGGCGGCGCCCCGCTCGGACGCGCCCAGTGCCGGGGGGATGGCCGAGGTGGTCATCGGGCGACCTCGAGGTTGTAGGTGGCCTGGTACAGCTGGACGGGGACGGTCTCGTCCGGGATGCCCGCGGAGTCGAGCACCTGCCCGAACCTGATGGCCTCCTCGTCGAACAGCATCCCGATGCGGCTGCGCAGGTCGGCGCGGGCCTTGGCGCCCATGCCGCGCAGCGACTCGGCGCCGAACAAAGCCTTCAGCAGCCGTTGCGGGACGGCGCTGGTGCCGCCCTCCACGGCCACGTCGGACGTGCCGTAGCCGAGCAGCCCGATCATCAGGACGAGCGAGACCGCCTCGGTGTCGAACGACACCAGCTTCGCGACCGAGCGCTTGGTGACGCCCTCGGTGCGGATCAGCTCCTGTACGTGGTCCTGCCAGGCGCTGACGGCCCGGGTGACGCGGCGCGACAGCTCCGGCGAAACGTGCCCGAGTTCGGCGTCGGCGGCGGCGAGGACCTGCCGTCCGGCGGGATGGTCGCGCCAGCGGACGATGACCTGGTCGGCGCCGTGCTCGGCGGACGCCATGATCAGCGATTCGAGGCCGCCGCGCAGCGCCGCCTTGAGCGCGCGGACCCGGGCGGGGCTGCGGCTACGGCGCCGCGCGGACCGGCCGCGCTTGGACCGCTGCACGCGCAGGGAGCGTTGCAGGTCGCCGGTGCCGGCGAACTCCTGCCAGCGGGCGAGGACCTCGCCGCGCAGCAGGGAGCCGTTGCGGGTGGCCTCGTCGAGTTCGGCGAGCGCGGTGCCGTACCCGGCCTCGACCTGTCCGGCGAGTTCGGCGCGCTGCTCGACCTGCGCCTCGACCTGCCGGGCGAGTTCGGGGACGCGGGTGCGGAAGCTGTCCAGGACGGCGGCGAGGGTGTCGCTGATGACGATCTCGCGGTCCTCGGCGTCCTCGGCGACGCCGGTGAGCCAGGCGCGCACGTCCTCGACGGTCTCGACGGGGAGGCGGCTGTTCTCGACGCGGGTCTCGGGGATGGTGAAGCGCCGCGCGTCGCCGACCTGGTGCTCGTCCAGCATCTCGCCGAAGTGCTCGACGACCTCGTCGCTCTGCGTCCCGTCGCCCTGCGGGACGCGGGACAGCACGACGCCGATCGTGGCGCCGTTCTCCCTGGCGCGCTGGAGCATCTGCCACACCTGCGCGTCGGCGTAGCGGGCGGCGGTGGTGACGCACAGCCACAGGTCGGCGGCGGCCATCAGCTTGGTCGCGAACTCGAAGTGGTCCTCGAAGACGGAGTCGAAGTCGGGGCTGTCGAGCAGGGCGAGGCCGGGCGGCAGGACGTCGCTGGTGATGACGACGAGCTGGTCACCGGCGATGGCGTCGGGGGCGGGGCCGCGGACCCGTCCCATGCCCGGCAGCAGCGGCCCCTCAAGGAACCACCGCGCGTGGTCGGGGTGGCAGACGAGGATCGGGCTGCTGGTGGTGGGGCGCAGCACGCCGGTGGCGCTCACCCGGGCGCCGACGAGCGTGTTGACCAGCGTCGACTTGCCCGCGCCGGTGGATCCGCCGAGGACGACGAGCATCGGCGCCCCGGCGGCCTGGATGCGCGGGAGGACGTAGTCCTGGAGCTGGTCGCGCAGCTCGTCGCGGGCCTCGCGGGCCTCCTGGACGCCCGGCACGTCGAGCAGCAGGTTGAACGCGCCGAGATGGTCGCGCAGGCTGGTGACCGCCCGGGTCAGCTCGCCCTGCCGGACCGTCCCGCCACCGCCGGACCCGGCGTGCCTGCCGGGCCGCACGCCCTTGCGGACCCCGGCCCGGGCGCCCTTCCTGGACACCTCTCTGCCCGCGTGCTTACCAGGGCCCTCGCCGGTGCCCTCGTCGTCCGCGCGGCCCTCGGGCTCGGTTCCGGGCGTGGCGGCGTCGGCGGGGGGCGCGGGGCCCTTGCCGCCGCGTCCCTGGCCGGTGCCGGCCTCCTCGTCGTGGACAGCGCTCTGCTCTGCGGGGGGTGTCACGGATCCCGTCCCATGTCCGCTCGAATCGTGTCGAACTCTCGTGCCACATCGACCACGTCGCCCACGACCACGATCGCCGGGGGCCGGACCGCTCCGGCGGCCATCTCGCCCGCGACCGTGCCCAGCGTCGCCGTCAGCGCCCGCTGGCCGGGCAGGGTGCCGTCCTGGATCACGGCGACCGGCGTGTCGGACGCTCGACCATAGCGCATGAGGGCCGGTGCGATCAGGGTCATCCGCTCGACCGCCATCAGCAGGACGATGGTGCCCTTCCCCCGGCCGAGCGCCTCCCAGTCGACGGTGGAGGCGGGGTGGTCCGGCGGGACGTGCGCGGACACGACGTGGAACTCCTGCGCGACGCCCCGGTGGGTGACCGGGATGCCCGCGGCGGACGGGACGGCGACCGCGCTGGTGATGCCGGGCACCACCGTGACGGGCACGCCGTGCCGGGCGCAGTACAGGGCCTCCTCGCCGCCGCGCCCGAACACGAACGGGTCGCCGCCCTTGAGCCGGACGACGAACCGTCCCTGCTTGGCGTGCTCGACGAGGTGCTCGTTGATGCGGTCCTGTGCGACCGTCCGGCCGTAGGGGATCTTGGCGGCGTCGATGACCTCGACGTCGGGGGCCAGCTCGTCCAGCAGGCCGCCGGGGGCCAGCCGGTCGGCGACGACCACGTCGGCCATCGCGAGGAGCTGTCGCCCCCGGACGGTGATCAGCCCGGGGTCGCCGGGGCCGCCGCCGACGAGGGCGACGCCGACGGGCTTGCGCCGGGAGTGCCGGGATTCGAGGCCGCCGTCGCGCAGCCCGGCCACGACCGCGTCGCGGATGCCCGCCGCGCGGCGGGGGTCGCCGCCGAGCAGGACCCCGACGGTCGCGTCGCCCGCGTGGCCGCTGGCGGGCGTCCAGGCGGGCGAGGACTCGGCGTCGTCGGCCCGGACGGACCAGATCCGCGCCTCGTCGGCCTCGGCGACCACGTCCCCGTTGACCTTGGAGTCGTCGGTGACGGCCTGGACGAGCCAGGCGTCGGCGCAGTCACCACGCCGGTAGGGCCGCTGATGCCAGCTGATCCGGCCGCGGGCGGCGAGGTCCTCCAGGGTGGGGGTGACGCTCGGGGAGACCAGCACCACGTCGGCGCCCGCGTCCAGCAGCGCGGGCACGCGGCGCTGGGCGACCCGGCCCCCGCCGACGACGAGGACGCGCCGGCCGCCGAGTCGCAGTCCTAGCAGGTACGGGGGCACGTGGTGTTTCTCTCGATCGGGTGTGCGGATCAGCTTGCGGTCGCCGGTGACGGACAAGCGTCTTCGTGGAACAACGGTACTCGGGTTCGGGAGTGCATGGAGAGGCCCGCCGGGCAGTCGATAGCCGATCGCGACTCATTCCGTGATCGTTTAGTTACAGGTCTCCGGCGTCCTTGCCGCTGACCCCGGCGGAGTCGAACGTGGCCACCTCGTGCAGCACCCGTACCGCCCCCTGGACCAGCGGCAACGCCAGCAGCGCGCCGGTCCCCTCGCCCAGCCGGAGTTCCAGGTCGACGAGGGGGCGCAGGCCCAGCGCGTCGATCGCGGCGGTGTGGCCGGGCTCGGCGGAACGGTGTCCGGCGACGCAGGCCCCGACGACGTCCGGGCACAGGGCCGCGGCCACCAGGGCGGCGGCTCCGGCGATCACGCCGTCCAGGACGACGGGGACGCGCAGCGCCGCCGCGCCGAGCACGAACCCGGCGATCGCGGCGTGCTCCAGCCCGCCGACCGCCGCGAGCACCTCAAGGGGGTCGGCGCCGTCCCCGGCGGGGAGGCCGTGGCGGGCCAGGCCCGCGGCGACGATCTCGACCTTGCGGGCGTGGGTGGCGTCGTCGATGCCGGTGCCCCGGCCGGTGACGCGCTCGGGCGGCAGGCCGGTGAACGCGGCGATCAGGGCGGCGGACGCGGTGGTGTTGGCGATGCCCATGTCCCCGGTGAGCAGGCAGCGCGCCCCGGCGGAGACGCGGTCGCGGGCCACCTCGATGCCGACCGCGACGGCGCGGCGGGCCTCGTCCATGGTCATCGCGGGGCCGAGCGTCAGGTCGGCGGTGCCGGACGCGATCTTGCGTCGGAGCAGCCCGGGGGCCGGGTCGAGCTCGGCGGCGACGCCGACGTCGACGACGGTGACCTCGGCGCCGACCTGGGCGGCGAAGGCGTTGACGACCGCGCCGCCCGCCAGGAAGTTGGCCACCATCTGCGCGGTGACCTCCTGCGGCCACGGCGTGACGCCCTGGGCGTGGACGCCGTGGTCGGCGGCGAACACCGCGACGGCGGCGGGGACGGGCAGCGGCGGCGGGCAGTGCCCGGCCAGCCCGGCGAGCCGGATCGACACCTCCTCCAGGACGCCGAGCGACCCGGGCGGCTTGGTGAGGCGGGCCTGGTGGTCACGGGCGTCCCGCATGGCCGCCTCGTCCGGCGGCGCGATGGCGGCGATGGTCTCGTCGATCAGATCCACGTGTTCTCCCTCAGATGCCCAGCCCACCTCAGATGCCCAGCTCGCCGAGCACGTTCAGCAGCGTGTCGTTGGACGTCTTGTCCCGCACGGCGATGCGCAGCCAGTCGGGGCCGAGCCCCGGGAAGGTGTCACCGCGCCTGACGGCGTAGCCGCGTTCCCTCAGCAACGCCCTGATGCCGAGGGCGTCCGGCACGCGCAGGCAGAGGAAGGACGCTCGCGCCTCGGGCACGACGTAGAGGCCGCGCCTGGCGAGTTCCGCCGCGAGCCGGTCGCGTTCGGCGGCGAGGTCGACGGCCCACGCCTCGGCCTCGGCCACGGCGCCGGGGGCCGAGCACGCCTCGATCGCGACGAGCGCGGGCGTGGACACGGCCCAGAGCGGCTGCGCCTCGGCCAGCCGTGCGATCAGGTGCGGGTCGGCCAGGACGTATCCGGCGCGGAGCCCGGCGAGCCCCCAGGTCTTGGTCAGGGACCGGACGACGACCACGCCGACGGGCAGCCTGCCGGTCAGGGTCTCGGGCTCGCCGGGGACGCAGTCCATGAACGCCTCGTCGACGACGACGGTCCGGCCGGGGCGGGCCAGCGCGGCGATCACGTTCGCCGGGTGCAGCACCGATGTCGGGTTCGTCGGGTTGCCGATCATGACGAGGTCGGCGTCGGCGGGGACGGCCGCCGGGTCGAGCGTGAAGTCCTTGCCGAGGATCACCCGTTCCACCGGGTGCCCGGCGGCCTCCAGCGCGGCCTCCGGCTCGGTGAACTGCGGGTGGACGACGACCGCCCGGCGCGGCGCGAGGACGCGGGCGAGCAGGACGAACGCCTCGGCCGCACCGGAGGTGAGCAGCACCTCGTCCACCGACCTGCCGTGCCGCCGCGCCGCCGCCCGCCGGGCCGGACGCGGGTCGGGGTAGGCGGCGAGGTCGGCGACGGACGCGCGCAGTCGCTCGGCCAGCCAGGGCGGCGGGGCTCCCGTGCGGACGTTCACGGCGAAGTCGACGAGCCCGTCGCCGACCTCGGAGTCACCGTGGTGCCGCAGATCTATGTCATGGTGCCGCAGGGCGATGTCCTGGGAACCGGTAAGGAACGGACGGACGGTCACCTGCGCCTCCCGCGTCGCTTCCAGGGCCGCCACCAGGGTTTCATGGCTTGCGGGGTATTACGTCCTTATGCGCCAGGCTCGTCCGGGTCGCCGGGAAGTCCGGGGGTGGTCTCGATGGAACGGATCGTCCGGGACGCTCGCCGCCCGGTCGCGGGAATGTCCCGCTCACCCCACACGACGATCACGGGGTTGTCGGACGGTTCGACCTCCGCGCCCAGCGGGGCGGCACCAAGCTGGACAGCGTCGGCAACGAATCCGTGTTCGGTCAACACGTCCAACGTCTCCCGCGCCGTGGCCGCATCGGGGAGCACGACCAACCGGGACGGTTTCAGCACGGCGCACGCGCGGACGGCGTCCGGCTCGGCGAGCCCCGGGCCGATGAACACGGCGTCGGGTTCGGGCAGGTGGAGGCCCGTGGACCGCACGTCCCCGGACGCCATCGCGACCTTCACACCGTGCACCCGGACGTTCTCCCGGATCCGCTCGCACGTCGCGTAGTCGCGGTCGACGCAGACGACGGCCGCGCCGAACCGCGCGCATTCGATGCCCACCGAGCCGTCGCCGGACTCCACGTCCCACACCATGTCGCCGACCCGGGGGCCGAGCTTGGCCAGCACGAAGGCCCGCACGTCGGGCCGGAGCCCGCCGCGCTCGCCGAAGGCGTCGGCGGGCAGCGCCCAGCCCGCCGGGCCCGGCGCGGCCCCGGAGATCCAGGTCGTCTCGCCGAGCGCGTGACGGTTGTCCAGGACGAGCACCACATGCGGGTCGTTCCACGGACGGGTGGTCGCCTCTGCCGGACGGACGTAGACGACCCGTTCCCGGGGCCCGTCCAAGTCTTCACAGACGACAAACGAACGCGGAGTGACGGGGAACAGCGCGCGCGCCAGTTCCGCGGGCCCGGCACCCGGCCCGGTCAGCACCGCCACCTTGGGGTGGGCTCGGCAGGCGTTCACGGCTTGCCTCAGGTGTCCGTCGCGGGCCGAGACGACCAGCGCGTCTTCCCAGGGCAACCCGGCCTGGGCGAACGCCCGCGCCACCAGGGGTGCGGCAGGAAGGACTTCTGGCGCGTGACCCTGTTCGAGCAGCATCCGCAGGACGCCGAAGCAGCCGGGATCGCCGTTCACGACGAGCACGACGTCCTGGTCGGTGACGTCGACGCCGCGCAACGCCTCCACCAGATCGTGGGCGGCGACCGTCTCCGCGTCCGGGGCGGTGGGGAGTCCGTCCAGCAGTCCGGGCTCGCCGATCACCAGCGCGGCGCTCTCCAGCGCCGCACGGGCCGTCTCGCTCAGCGGGGAGCCGTCGCGACCGACGACAGTCAGCATCGCCTACACCGCCAGTCGCCTACCGGGCCATTCGCCCGTACATGCCGACCATGCGTTCGCAGGCCGGATCGAGCAGGACCACCTGCGCGGCGACCGGGCTGGTGGACGCGCCCGCGCCCGCGGCGGCGAGACGCTCCAGCTCACCGGCCGTCCGGCGGCACAGCTCCCGGCCGCAGGGGCCGAGCTTCCCGGCGGCGTCCCACGCCTCGTAGGCGGCGCGCGTCGTCGGGGCCTCGGTCACCTCGGCGGCGAGCGCGACGCCGCCGTCCATGTCCAGGGTGATCGAGCCGAGGACGCCCGCGACGCCCCGGTCGCCGCCGAGGAGAAGGGCCTGCTCGTCGATGCCCGCGACCAGCACGACCCGCGCGGGCGCGTCCTTGAGGGCCGTCTCGAACGCCTCCCGCAGCCGCGCCGCCCCCGACCGTTCGGGCGGTTGCGCGGCGACGGAGACGAAGCGGGAGTCGGGCAGGCCCGGCAGCATGCGCCGGGCCACCTCGTGCGCCCCGCCCCCGTACATGACGAGCGTTTCGTCCGCTTCGATCACTCTTGTCCCCCGTCCCCGGCCGGTGGGTCCGTCACCAACCGGCTGAAGACGATCATGTCCTGGTTGACGCCGTCGGAATCACGTTCGGCGCCCCGAGCGACGCCCTCGCGCACATAGCCCGCCTTCTCGGCGACGCGGATGGACGCCCCGTTCGTGACCATGGCGCGCAGCTCCACGCGGTGGATCCCGCAGCCGTTCAGCGCCCAGTCGGAGACGAGGGAGAGCGCCTCGGTGGCGTAGCCGCGCCCCCGGGCCCCGGGCCGCATCCCGTAGCCGACCTCGCTCGTCCCATGCTCCCAACTGACCTTGAACAGGCCGATGGTACCGACCAGGTCGCCGGTGTCGCGGCCGACCACCGCGAGGTGGATGCCCAAGCCGAAACGCTGCAGCTTGTGGACGCCCTCGCGCAGGAACCAGGCGAGGGGCTCGGCCTCCAGCCCGCAGGGGAAGTTGGGCGGGAGAAAGTCCTCTCTGGCGCGGATCACCTCGATCAGCGCGGCCGCGTCGTCGAGGCCGAACGGGCGCAGGACGAGCCGTGCACCCTCCAGCCGGACGTTGCCCTCGAAGGCCCTCACGCACGCTCCCCTCCGCAGGCGCCGATCTTGTCGGCCGACACCGCGGCACGATAACCCAGCGTGAGCCGCGAGGCCATGTCGTCCAACACGAACGGCGCGCCGGGTCGGCGCGCCGTTCGTGAAGAGGGAGGTCAGCCGAGCGCGCCCGCGGCGCCGGGGATGGCGAACCAGACGGCCTTGCCGCGGACCGGCGGCCCGAGGCGCGAGCGCGTCCGCCGCGTGCCCCAGCGCCCGCCGGACAGCTCGCGGACGATGCTGAGCCCGCGCCCGCAGTCGCCCGACGTCCACGAGTAGCCGGGCAGCGCGGCGTCGGCGAACGCGTCGAAGACGGCGCACCGCACCTCACCCGGTGGACCGTTCGCGGCACCGGCCGTCGAGCCCGCGACGGGCTGGCCCGTGCCCCGGTACAGCCACAGCTCGTGCGGGCCGTGCTCGCCCGCGTGCTGGTGCGCGTTGGTCGCCAGCTCGCTCACCATGAGCTGCGCGTCGGCGATCGCGTCGCGCGGGACGTCGAGGGCGGCGAGCGCCTCGCGCAGGACGCGGCGGGCGTGGCCCGCGCATCCGGCGCCGCCCGGCAGGGCCCAGACCCAGCCGGGCATGGTGCCCGCGGAGGTGTCGGCTCCACCGGTGCCGTCGGCCATCGCGTCGGCGAAGGTCTCCGCCGTCAGATCGGCTGTCGTGCTCTTCACGGGTTCCTCCCGCGGTCGGCGTGCACGGGCGCGCGTGTCACTGTCGGTCCCCCGGTGGTCACGGAACCCAAGCGTGTCGTGAGATTCTCACGTCCGCAACTGCCTTCGCGAAATTGCTCTGCCCTTCCTGCCGGGTTCGCCAATCGCGTTGTGACAAGCGTCAAGAGTCGTAAGACTCCACTGCCATGACCTACCGCCCCACCGTCCGTGGCCGCCGCCTGGCGCGGGAACTGCGCAAGCTGCGCGAGGAGCAGGGCCTGACCTTGCAGGAGGTCGCGGACCGGCTCGACTGGTCGCGGGCCACCGTGTCCCGCCTGGAGACCAGCCAGACCAGGCCAAAACCCGGCGACATCGCCGACATCCTCGACCTGTACGGCGTGCCGAGCCCGGCGCGCGACGCGCTCATCACCCTGGCCCGGCAGGCCGGTCAGCGCGGCTGGTGGACGGCCTACCAGGACGTCTTCACGGGCAGCTACGTCGCGCTGGAGGACGAGGCCTCGCACATCCGCACCTGGGACCCCCAACTCGTCCACGGCCTGCTCCAGATCGAGCAGTACTCCCGCGCCGTGATCACGGCGGGCCGGCTGCTGCCCAGCCCGGAGGACATCGAGCGCCGCATCGCCGCCCGCAAGATCCGGCAGTCGCTGCTGGACCGGCCGGACGCCCCGCGCCTGCACGTCATCTTCGACGAGGCGGTGCTGCACCGTCCGATCGGCGGCGAGAAGGTGATGCGCGCCCAACTGGAGGCCCTCGCCACCGCCGCGACAACCCGCCCATCCGTCGTGATTCAGGTACTTCCATATACGACAAGGGAGCATGCGGGCCTTGACGGACGATTCACCATATTGTCGTACCCGAACCCCGCAGACCCGGATATCGCCTATGTGGAGGGGACCATGGGTGACGTTTACCTTGAGAGTGCTGAGGCAATAGCAAAACATAGGGATCGCTTCGATCGCATCGAGGCGGCCGCCCTGTCCCCCGAGGAATCCGCGCACCTCATAGCCGAGGCAGCAAGGAGCAGCCCGTGACCAACCCGCAGCGCGAACTCACCGGTGCCGTCTGGCGCAAGTCGTCCCACAGCGGGAGCGGCGACCAGTGCGTCGAGGTGGCGCCTCTGTCCAGCGACCTTCGCGCGGTGCGCGACTCCAAGGACCCCGGCGGCCCGGCGCTGGTGCTGACGCCGTCCGCCTGGCGGAACCTGCTGAGCGCGATCAAGGAGGCCTAGCGACGGAGCTACGGTTCAGGGGCCGCGGCGTGACACGCCGCGGCCCTCGCCTTTTCCCGAAAACCGAAACGCTCCTTTACCGAGGCCCGCGACGTGACGGCCCGCGCGGCCCGGTGAGACCGATCGCACATCAACGCCCGGAATGGAGGTAGGGCACCGGGTGCTGCACCGGACAGCACCCAGCGATCAGATGTCTGGAGATGGGACACACGATGTCCACGCAGGAAGGCGCCGTGCACGAGGACGCCACACAGGAGGACGCCGCACGGTTGCTCGTCCGAGCCCTTGAGGCCGAGGGCGTCGAGTACGTCTTCGGGATTCCGGGCGAGGAGAACATCCACTTCGTCCACGCCCTGAACGAGTCGTCCATCCGGTACGTCCTCGTCCGGCACGAGCAGGGCGCGGCGTTCATGGCGGAGATCTACGGCCGCCTCACCGGCAAGGCGGGCGTGGCGTCGGCGACGCTCGGCCCCGGCGCGATCAACCTCCAGCTCGGCGTGGCGGACGCCACCACCAACAGCACCCCCGTCGTGGCGATCTCCGCGCAGGTCGGGCTCGACCGGATCTACAAGGAGTCGCACCAGATCGTCGACCTGGTGTCGCTGTTCCGCCCGATCACCAAGTGGTCGGAGCTGGCCCCGACCGCCGAGGCGCTGCCCGAGATGGTCCGCAAGGCGTTCAAGACGGCGCAGACCGAGCGTCCGGGCGCCGTCTACCTGGCGATCCCCGAGGACGTCGAGTCCGCGAAGGTCGCGGCGGGGCTGCGGCCGCTGCCGGTCAACGTCGTCCGGACGCAGGAGCCGTCGCCGTCGCAGATCGCCCGCGCCGCAGACGTGCTCGCCCTCGCCCGCCGCCCGATCATCCTCGCCGGGCACGGTGCGACCCGGGCCCGCGCGAGCGAGGCGCTGCGGTACTTCTCCGAGCGGCTCGGGCTGCCCGTCGCGACCACGTTCAACGGCAAGGGCGTGTTCCCCGACGACCATCCGAACGCGCTCGGCGCGGTCGGCTTCATGCGCCACGACTACGTCAACTTCGGCTTCGACGAGGCGGACGTCCTCATCGCGGTCGGCTACGAGCTCCAGGAGTTCGACCCGACCAAGATCAACCCACAGGCCGACAAGAAGATCATCCACATCCACCAGTTCCCCGCCGAGGTGGACGACCACTACCCGGTCGAGGTCGGCGTCCAGGGCGACATCTCCCGGACGCTGCACGTCCTGGCCGACTCCGTCCACCGCCGCTTCGACGTCAACGGCACGGACCGTCCTCCAGCCCCCGCCCACCACCATTCAACGGACGAGCTCCGCTCGACTCACCGTCCTCCAGCCCCCACCCACCACCATTCAACGGACGAGCTCCGCTCGACTCATAGCCGGATCCGCGAGATGATCCGGGAGGAGCTGGCGGAGGGGGCCGTCGAGGACGGGTATCCGCTGTCGCCGCGACGCATCGTCTCCGACATCCGGGCCGCGATGGGACGCGCTGACATCGTCCTCGCCGACACCGGCGCGGTGAAGATGTGGATGGCGCGCATGTACCCGACGTACGAGCCGAACACCCTGCTGGTGTCGAACGGGCTGTCGTCGATGGGGTTCGCGGTTCCGGGCGCGATCGCCGCCAAGCTCGCCCATCCCGACCGGAGGGTTTTGGCGGCAACCGGTGACGGTGCGTTCCTGATGAATTCGCAGGAGTTGGAGACCGCCGTCCGGGAGAACATTCCGATCACCGTGCTGATCTGGGACGACTCCGCCTACGGCCTGATCGGCTGGAAGATGGACCTCGATATCGGCACCAGCTCCAACATCACGTTCGGCAATCCCGACTTCGTGAAGTACGCGGAGAGTTTCGGTGCCCGCGGTTACCGGATCGAGTCGGCGGACGAGCTGTTGCCGACCCTGCGCAAGGCGCTCGCCGACGACACGGTGTCGGTCATCGCCGTCCCGGTCGACTACTCGCACAACCTCCAACTGACGGACAAGCTGGGCGACCTCACCGACCCGTTCTGACCGGACCGCTGACTGGAAGCCCTTACCGACCGCGCGGTCGACACCGCGCGGGGTATGTGACGAGGTTCACAAGCTCCCGGCAAGGAGGTACGCCAGCAATAAATACCGCGAAATCCCGTCGAAGCGGACAGATTTTCGCCGCCACTCGACCGCCACCCGCATTATCGGAACTGATACGGCGGACTCGCCCAAGATTAGAGCATGGCAAAGAAGATTGACTTGGGCGGTCAAGGCGCGTGAGATTTCTCGATGGACGGCTTCCCGAGGACGACTTGTCCGCAGGGCACCGCCGACCCTCTGAAATTCTCACAAAGGGGTTTGCCGTGGTCTTTGGCGGAAATCGCGGGCAGGCCGAGCGGATGGTGGCGGCCGCCGAGGCGCGGTTGCTGGAGGCGGGCAGGCTGCTGCGGCCCGCCCGCACCTCGACCGACCTCCGGACGGTGTACCAGGACGACCAGAAGGTCAACGACGCGCCGTACCGGGAGCGCTGGGCACACGACCGGGTGGTGCGTTCCACACACGGCGTGAACTGCACCGGGTCCTGCTCGTGGAAGGTGTACGTCAAGGACGGCCTCATCACCTGGGAGACGCAGCAGACCGACTATCCGAGCGTGGGGCCCGACCGTCCGGAATATGAGCCCCGGGGGTGTCCGCGCGGAGCGTCCTTCTCCTGGTACACCTACTCGCCCACCCGCATCCGCTACCCGCACGCACGCGGCGTGCTGGTCGAGATGTACCGGGAGGCCCGGCGCCGTCTCGGCGACCCGGTGGCGGCGTGGGCGGAGATCACGGGCGACCCGGAGCGGCGCCGCCGCTACCAGTCGGCGCGCGGACGCGGCGGCCTGGTGCGGATCGGCTGGGACGAGGCGCTGGAGATCGCCGCCGCCGCGCATGTGCACACGATCATGGAGCACGGGCCGGACCGGGTGGCGGGCTTCTCCCCGATCCCCGCGATGTCGATGGCCTCGCACGCGGTGGGCGCCCGGTTCATGGCGCTGATCGGCGCGCCGATGCTGTCGTTCTACGACTGGTACGCCGACCTTCCGATCGCGTCGCCGCAGGTGTTCGGCGACCAGACCGACGTCCCCGAGTCGGCCGACTGGTGGGACGCCGGATATCTCATGCTGTGGGGTTCCAACGTCCCGGTGACGCGCACCCCGGACGCGCACTGGATGACCGAGGCGCGCTATCGCGGGCAGAAGGTCGTGGTCGTCTCCCCCGATTACTCCGACGCGACGAAGTTCGCCGACGAATGGCTGCACCCGCATCCGGGAACCGACGGCGCGCTGGCCATGGCGATGGGCCACGTGATCTTGCGGGAGCACTTCGTCGAACGCACAACGCCCTATTTCGACGAATACATCAAGAAGTACACCGACCTTCCGTTCCTGGTGGAGTTGCGGGAACTGCCGGGCGGCGGGTTCGCGCCGGGCAAGTTCGTGACGGCCGCCGCGCTGGGGTTGGAAACGGATGCCACCCCGGCGCGGCGGCGCTGGCAGCCGGTGCTGTTCGACGCCCGGACCGGCGCGCCCAGGGCCCCGGCCGGGACGCTGGCCGACCGCTGGGGCGCCGAGGGCGAGGGCCGCTGGAACCTCGACCTCGGCGACCTGGACCCGCTGCTGACCTTCCACCAGGACGGCGCCGAGAGCGTGGAGATCGTCCTGCCCCGCTTCGACGGCGTCGATGGGACGGGAACGATCCGCAGCGGCGTCCCGGTCCGCCGGGTGGACGGCCGGACCGTGACGACCGTGTTCGACCTCCTGCTCGCCCAGTACGGGGTGGAACGTCCCGGCCTGCCCGGAGAATGGCCGGACGGGTACGACGACCCGAGATTCCCCTGCACGCCCGCGTGGCAGGAGGGCATCACGGGCGTCCCGGCGCAGCGGGCCGCGGCGATCGGCCGCGAGTTCGCCGAGAACGCCGAGCGCACCCGCGGCCGGTCGATGATCGTGATGGGCGCGGGCGCCAACCACTGGTTCCACTCCGACACGATCTACCGGGCGTTCCTGTCGCTGCTGATGCTCACCGGCTGCGAGGGCGTGAACGGCGGCGGCTGGGCCCACTACGTCGGGCAGGAGAAGGTGCGGCCCCTCGCCGGATGGCAGCAGCTGTCCACGGCCGCCGACTGGGAACGTCCGTCCCGCCAGATGGCCGGGACGCCCTACTGGTACATCCACACCGACCAGTGGCGGTACGAGAGCTTCTCCGCCGACGCGCTGTCGTCGCCGACCGGTCCCGGCGCGTTCGCCGGACGCCACACCGCCGACCTCGTGGCCCAGTCGGCGCGGCTCGGCTGGATGCCGTCCTACCCGACCTTCGCGGCCAACCCGCTGGACCTCGGCCGGGAGGCGCGGGAGGCGGGCGGCAGCCCCGCCGACTGGATCGCCGAGCGGGTCGCCGCCGGACGGGTCGGCTTCGCCTGCGACGACCCCGACGCCCCGCGGAACTGGCCGCGCGTGCTGACGGTGTGGCGGGCGAACCTGATCGGGTCGTCGGCCAAGGGCAACGAGTACTTCCTGCGGCACCTGCTTGGCGCGCAGGACGCCGTCGGCGCCGCCGAGGCCCCGCCCGGCGACCGGCCGCGCGAGGTCGCCTGGACCGACGAGGCGCCCCGGGGCAAGCTCGACCTGCTGATGGCGCTGGACTTCCGGATGACGTCGACGACGCTGTTCGCCGACCTGGTCCTCCCGGCCGCGACCTGGTACGAGAAGCACGACCTGTCCAGCACGGACATGCACCCGTACGTGCACGCCTTCTCCCCCGCGATCGCGCCGCCCTGGCAGGCCCGCACCGACTTCGAGATCTTCCACGCGCTGGCCCGGCGGCTCGGCGAGCTGGCCAGGGGGCGGCTCGACACCGTCCACGACCTGGTCGCGACCGCGTTGCAGCACGACACGGCCACCGAGACCGCGCAGCCCGGCGGGGCCGTCCCGGCCGGGGGCGAGCGTCCCGTGCCGGGCGTCGACTTCCCGACGATCACGCTGGTGGAACGCGACTACACCGCCATCGCCGACAAGCTCGCCGCGCTCGGCCCGCTGCCGCGCGACGAGGGCATGTTCGTCAAGGGCGTCCGCGTCCGGACGGGCCCGGAGGACGACTGGTTGGCGGCCCGCTGCGGCACCGCCGAGGACGGGCCCGCGCGCGGACGGCCGCTGCTGGACACCGACGTGAAGCTGTGCGAGGCCGTCCTCGCCCTGTCCGGCACCACCAACGGACGGGTCGCCGCCGAGGGGCTGCGGCACCTGGACCGCAAGTGCGGGCCCGGTTCGGGCCTCGCGGAACTGGCCACCGGGGTGGCCGAACGCCGGACCGTGTTCTCCGACACGCAGAACGGGCCCGTCCAGGCCGGGACGAGTTTCGAGTGGTCCGGAAAGGAGGCCCCCGACCGCCGTTACTCGCCGTTCACCGTGAACGTCGAACATCACAAGCCATGGCACACGCTCACCGGCCGCCAGCACTTCTTCCTCGACCACGACTGGATCATCGAGTACGGGGAGCAGTTGCCGATCTACCGGCCGCCGCTCGACATGACCGCGCTCGGCGAGAGCCGTCCCGACCGCGTCTCCGACCATGCCGTCCCCGGTCATGGCGGCGCGGAGCATCCCGACGGGCAGGACGGCAGACAGGTGACGGTGCGGTACATCACGCCGCACTCCAAGTGGTCCATCCACTCCGAGTACCAGGAGAACCTGCTGATGCAGACCCTGGCGCGGGGCGGGCCGGTGATCTGGATGAGCGTGCCGGACGCCGAGGCGATCGGCGTCGCCGACAACGACTGGGTCGAGGCCGTCAACGCCAACGGCGTCGTCGTCGCCCGCGCGATCGTGTCCCACCGCATCCCGCACGGCGCGGTGTTCATGTACCACGTCCAGGAACGCCTGGTGAACGTGCCGAAATCGCAGGCCACCGGGCGCAGGGGCGGCGTCCACAACTCGCTGACCAAACTGCTCGTCAAGCCCACCCATCTGATCGGCGGCTACGCCCAGCTGTCCTTCGCTCCCAACTACTACGGCCCCACCGGCAACCAGCGCGACGCGGTCACCGTGGTCCGCCGCCGCTCCCAGGAGGTCCGCTACTGATGCCCGTACCCCGCCGCGTGCTGGCGCAGATCGCCATGGTCATGAACCTCGACAAGTGCATCGGCTGCCACACCTGCTCCGTCACCTGCAAACAGACCTGGACGAACCGTCCCGGCACCGAGTACGTCTGGTTCAACAACGTCGAGACGCGGCCCGGCCAGGGCTATCCGCGCGGCTACGAGGACCAGGACCGCTGGCGCGGGGGCTGGCAGCTCCGGCGCGGGCGGCTCGTCCCGAGGGCGGGCGGACGGTTCGCGCGCCTCGCCCGGATCTTCGCCAACCCCGACCTGCCGGAGCTGGACGACTACTACCAGCCCTGGACCTACGACTACGAGACGCTGACGTCCGCGCCGCTCGGCGACGACGTCCCGACCGCGCGGCCCCACTCGCTGATCGACGGGCGTCCGCAGGCCGTCACGTGGGGCCCGAACTGGGACGACGACCTCGGCGGCGGCCCCGCGCACGTCGCCGACGACCCGGTGCTCCGCAAGGTCGGCGACGACGTGCGGCTGGAGTACGAGAACTCCTTCATGTTCTACCTGCCGCGCATCTGCGAGCACTGCCTGAACCCGTCGTGCGTCGCGGCGTGCCCGTCCGGGGCGATGTACAAGCGGCTGGAGGACGGGATCGTCCTCGTCGACCAGGACCGCTGCCGGGGCTGGCGGATGTGCGTGTCCGGCTGCCCGTACAAGAAGGTCTACTTCAACCACAACACCGGCAAGGCCGAGAAGTGCACGCTGTGCTACCCGCGGATCGAGGCGGGCGAGCCGACGGTGTGCTCGGAGACCTGCGTCGGGCGGCTGCGCTACCTCGGCGTCATCCTCTACGACCCGGACCGGGTCGGCGAGGCGGCCTCCGTCGAGGACGAGAAGGACCTCTACCCGGCGCAGCTCGGCTGCTTCCTCGACCCGAACGACCCGGAGGTCGCGGCGGCCGCCGAGGCGTCCGGCGTCCCGCACGACTGGGTGACGGCCGCGCAGCGCTCACCCGTCCACGCGCTGATCAGCCGCTACAAGGTCGCGCTGCCGCTGCATCCGGAATACCGGACGATGCCGATGGTCTGGTACATCCCGCCGCTGTCGCCGATCGTGGACGCCCTCGCGGGCACCGGCAACGACGGCGAGGACGCGGACAACCTGTTCGGCGCCATCGACTCGCTCCGGATCCCGGTGTCCTACCTGGCCGAACTGTTCACGGCGGGCGACCAGGCGCCGGTGCGCGACACGCTGCGCAAGCTCGCGGCGATGCGCTCCCACATGCGCCGCGTGAACCTCGGCGAGGCGGAGGATCCCGAGATCGCGCGCAGCGTCGGCATGGAACCCGCCGAGATCGAGCGGATGTACCGGCTCCTCGCGATCGCCAAGTACGAGGACCGCTACGTGATCCCGACCGCGTACACCGCCTCGGGCCACTCCCACGACATCGACTCGTGCAGCCTGGACGGGCTCGGCGGCCCCGGCATGCTGGACGACGGCGCCCTCGCCGACGCCTTCCACGCGCCGCCGGTGCCGACCCCGCGCGCCGGGGTGCCCGCCGCCCGCGCCGCAGGCGGCGGCCCGGGTCCCGGCCGCATCAACCTGCTCAACTGGAACGGCGACGGGCGGCCCTCGGGTCTGTTCCCGCCGCGCACCGGGGAGGAGGCGTGACGGTCCGGCTGGTCTGCCAGTCCGCGTCGTTGCTGCTCACCTACCCGGGCGAGGGCTGGGCCGAGACGCTGTCGCTGGTCGCCGGGTCGCTCGCCGACTCCCGCGAGACACCCGCGCGAACCCTCGCGGACTTCTGCGCGGACATCGCGGCCGTCCCCGCCCTGGAACTCGGCGAACGGTACGTCGCGACCTTCGACCGCAGCCGCCGCCGCACCCTGTTCATGACCTACTACACCGACGGCGACACCCGCGCGCGCGGCGCCCGGCTCGCGGACATGAAGGCCCTCTACCGCACGCACGGATGGGGCCTCGGCGACGACGGCGAACTCCCGGACTTCCTACCGGTCATGCTGGAGTTCGCCGCCCGCGTCCCCGCACCGGGCGTCGCGCTGCTCACCGATCACCGTCCCGGGCTCGAACTGCTCCGGCTGGCGCTGGAGGACGCGAAGAGCGGCTACGCGGCCGTGCTGCGCGCCCTGTGCGCCGTCCTGCCCGGCGCCAGCCCACGGGATCGCAAGGAGGCGCGCGAACTCGCGCGCACGGGCCCCCCGACAGAGACGGTGGGTCTGGAAAGTGGTTTCGGCCCTGTCCGCGCCCCAGGGGAAGGATCACGACGTTGAAACATCTGAACATCACGCTGTGGGGGGTGCTGCCGTACCTGGTCCTGGCCCTGTTCGTCCTGGGCAGCGCCTGGCGGTTCCACTACGACCGCTTCGGGATCACCACGCGCTCCAGCCAGCTCCACGAGAGCAGGCTGCTGAAGGTCGCCGGGCCTGTTTTCCACGTCGGCCTGCTGATGGTCATCGCGGGCCATCTGGTCGGGCTCCTCGTGCCCGAGAGCGTCACCGAACGGCTCCAGGTCTCCGAGTCCTTCTACCGCGCCAACGCGCTGCTGGTCGGCGGTGCCGCGGGCCTCGCCACGGCCGCCGGGCTCGCCGTGCTGATCTGGCGGCGGCTGCGGACCCGGGCGGTGCGCGCCGCGTCGCTGCCGAGCGACCGCGTCCTGTACCCGATCCTCGCCCTGGTCCTGGCGGCGGGGCTGGCGGCGACGCTGCCGAGCGGGGTGTCGGGCGACTACGACTACCGCCTCGGCGTGTCCATCTGGTTCCGCAGCCTGTTCGAGCTGGACCCGAACGTCGACGCCATGCGGAACGCGCCGCTCGTCTACCAGGTGCACACGCTCACCGGCATGGCGCTGTTCGCGCTGTGGCCCTTCAGCCGCCTCGTGCATGCGTTCGCGGCCCCGGTCGGCTACCTGGTGCGCCCCTACATCGTGTACCGGTCACGCGGCGCGCACGGTCGTGATGGACAGCATCAGCGGGCCTGACCGGCTGCCCGCCGCGAGCATGAGCACGCCACTGTCACGCTGCCTCCTGGGCTGGGTGGTCGGCATCACCGCCCTGGCGGTGCTGGTCTGCGCCGTCCCGCTGACCTTCGCCGTCCAGCGCTTCTACAACGATGAGGCGATCACCCACCTGGACCACGTCGCGCGCGCCCTCCAAGCGTCCCGGCCCGCCGCGAGCATGGACCGCGACGCGCCGCTCGGAACCGCGTCCGCGATCGTCGGGATGTACGGGCAGAACGGCCGGCTGGTCCTCGGGCAGGGCCCGCCGGTCTCCTCCGCCGCGTCGCTGTGTCAGGACGGCCGCATGCACGACACCGTCGAGGACGGCCAGTACACCGCGACCGCGCCGCTCCTGCACCCGGCGGGGAGGATCACGGTGGTGCGGGTCGGCATCCCGTCCGCCCGGATCCACCACCAGACCGAATGCGCGTGGGCGCTCATCGGGTGCGTCGCGTTCGTCCTGCTCCTGCTGGCCGCCGCCGCGGCCCATCTCGTGGCCGGACGGATGGTGCGCCCGGTGCGGCGCCTCGCGGCCGAGACGGCGCAGCGGCTCGAGGACGCCCTGCACCGCGAGCGCGCCTTCAGCAGCGACGTCGCGCACCAGCTCCGCACGCCCCTCACCCGGCTGCTGCTCGGCCTGGAGGCGGCGACGCGGCGGCCGGGCGATCCGCGGACGGCGATCCGGACGGCGCTCGACCGCGGCTGGTCGCTCGCCGACATCGTCGAGGACATGCTGCACCTCGCCCGCGACACCCAGCCCCGGGAGCGGCTCGACCCGGCGCGGCTCGTCCAGGAGACCTACCGGCGGCGCGCCCCCGACGTCGCGGCGGCCGGACGGCGGCTCGCCGTCGCGGTGCACCGGCCGCTGCCGCCGGTGCACGCCTCCGCGACCGCGCTGATCCAGATCCTCAACGTGCTGATCGACAACGCCCTCGCGCACGGCGCCGGGACGATCACCCTCACCGCCCACCTGGTGGAGTCGGGGGTCGCCGTCGACGTCATGGACGAGGGTCCGGGCCCCGACCCGGACGACGACGTCTTCCGGCGCGTGCCCGACGACGGCGCGGTCGTCCGGCACCGGATCGGGCTCGCGCTCGCGCGGTCACTCGCCCGGGCCGAGGGCGGGTGCCTCCACCTCTCCGGGTCCGGGCCCACGGTGTTCAGCCTCGTGCTCCGGGCCGCTCCCGGGTCCGAGCCGCCGGTGCCCGGCCCGCCCCGGGGGCCGCGGCGCGGGGACCGCGACGTCCGGGACGGCTGAGGCGGGCGGGTCGTACCGGTAGCCGTGGCCGCGCATGGTCACGATCCGGCCCGTGTCGTCGCCGTGCGCCGCGAGCTTGCGGCGCACGACGCACACGTGGACGTCGAGCGTCTTGGTCGCGCCGAACCAGTTCTCGCCCCACACCTCCCGCATCAGCACGTCGCGCGGCACGGGCCGCCCGGCCCGGCGCACCAGCGCCGCCAGCAGGTCGAACTCGCGGGGCCGCAGGTTCAGCTCGCGGTCGGCGAGGAACACCTGCCGGGCCGCGACGTCGAGCGTGAGCGCCCCGACCTTCATCAGTTCGGGGGACATCTCGGACCGGCGGCGGCCGAGCGCCCGGAGCCGGGCCAGCAGTTCCCCCGGCCGGAACGGTTTGATCATGTAGTCGTCGGCGCCCGCGTCCAGCGCCATGACGATCTCGACCTCGCGGGCGCGGGCGGTGACCACGAGGATGCCCACCTCGGGCAGCCTGGCCCGCAGCCACCGGCACAGGACGACGCCGTCCATGTCGGGCAGGCCGAGGTCGAGCAGGACGAGCCGGGGGCGGCCGCGCAGCACCGTCTCGGTCGCCTGCCCGCCGTCGCGCGCCAGCGTCGCCGCGTATCCCTCGGCGCGCAGAATGGCGACCAGATCGGAGCCGATTTCCGCGTCGTCTTCGACGATCAGCAGGTCAGCGTCGGGCACCGTTCCATTCTACGTTTCGTCCTGATCGCCGCTCCGCCGGGCTCGGCACAGAATCTCGCCGTGGGTGACGCTGAACCACCCGTCGTCGGCGGCCGCCCACGCCTTCCAGCCGTCATAGACGCGTCGTAGTTCCGCGCGGGTCGCGTAGCCGCCGCTCACGGCCCGGTCGGCGACCGACGACCGGAGCAGTCGCCCACCCCACGACTCGCTCCACCATTCGCGCTCCTCCGGGGTGGAGTAGCACCACGCCGAGGAGGACGCCGTGATGTCGGTGAACCCGGCGGCGCGGGCCCAGGACACGAGGCGGCGGCCCCCGTCGGGTTCGCCGCCGTTGCCGCGGGCGACCCGGTAGTAGATCGGCAGCCAGGCGTCCATGCCGGGCGGGTTCGGGTACCAGATCATGGCGCCGAAGTCGGCATCGCGGGCGGCGACGATCCCGCCGGGCTTGGCGACGCGGTGCATCTCGCGCAACGCCCCCACGGGGTCGGCGACGTGCTGGAGGACCTGGTGGGCGTGGACGACGTCGAACATCCCGTCCGGGAAGTCGAGGGCGTGGACGTCGGCGACCGCGAACTCGACGTTGCCCAGCCCTTCGGTGTTCTTGCGCGCCTCGTCCAGGACGGTCTGCGCGGAGTCGGCGGCGACGACCCGGCCCGGGGCGACCCGCTGGGCGAACCCGGCGGTGATCGTGCCGGGGCCGCAGCCGACGTCCAGCACCGAGGCGCCGGGACGCAGATGCTCGACCAGGTAGGCGGCGGAGTTCTCGACGGTCCGCCACGTGTGCGAACTCAGGACGCTCTCGTGGTGGCCGTGGGTGTAGGTCGCGTTCGGGGACATCGGATCGCCTCTCTGTGCCGTGCCCCCACCCTACGATCTCTTCTCATATTTTGAGAAATCAATCTCATTATATGAGACGAGGAGCAAGAAAAGAGGAGCAAGAAAAAGGGACCGGGTCGTCCCGGTCCCTTTCGTCTTTGTCTTCGTCGGTGGCGGTGCTCGCGGGTCAGGCCGCCGCGGCGATGGCGGCGGGCACGCGCCTCGGAACGGTCCGCATGGGCAGCGCTTCGACAGCGGCCAGCGCGGGGGCGGGTTCGGGGTAGGCGTTCAGCACCGCGTGCGAGAGTTCGGTGAGCCACGGCTCGACGACGGTCCGCTCGGCGGACCCGTCGAACCGCGGGTGGGAGAGATGGAACGTGCCAGTCGCTGCGCTCATGCCGACACCCCTTCCTTAGCCCGGTGGGCCGCGCCTCTGCGGTCACCACCGACTACTTACGTACCCGTAACTACGTCACTACAAGCCACTCGGTTCGACACATGTTCCCCGGTGTCGCCCGAATCACATGGTCAACGCTACGCACGACCACTGACATTCTCGAACCCTTATTCGACGGCCCGGGAGGTGCGTCCACGGAACGAGTCGACGATCTCCATGACCGGCATGACCACGCCGCCGTAGATCAAGAACACGGCGAACACGAGGATGAAAGGTATATAGATCGCATTCATGGCTCCAGCGTGCGCGGAACCACCTGGCCCTCACATCGGACCTGAGGTCGTTTCCAGCGGGGCGATATCAGCCGAACGGTCGATCCGCCAGTCGGCCACGGGTCGTACGCTGCGTTGGCGTGAGCGACGTAAGCACACGGCTCGACCGCGTCCACCTGGTGGGCGGCTGCCTGGCGCGCGCCGCGTACGCGGCGTTCGCCGGGTTGTTCCTGCTGGTCTGCCTGGTGGCCGACCTCCGCTACCACCCCAACCTGTGGATGGTGTTCGTCGCGGCCGTGGCCAACGTCGCCGCGGTCACCGGGCGGCGCTTCGTCGTGTGGACGGTCACCGCCGGATCCCTGTCGGCGCTCACGACCCTCGCCCTCGGAATGTCGGGCGGCCTCATCTCGCCCGTGGAGAGCGTGGTCGCGGAGACGGGCGCCCTGCTGATCCTCCTCGCCCGGACGGCGTGGAAGGCGGAGCGGCGGCGGCTCGTCCCCATCGCGGCCCTGCTCGCCACCGCGATCCTCGCGACGCCGCTGCGCTGGTCGCCGATCACTGCGGTGATGTTCACCGCACCGCTCGGCATCGCGGGGGCGGTCGCCGTCGGGGTCGGGCTGTACCTGCGGGCACTGGACGCGCGGCGGACCAGGTCCGTCGCCGCCGCGCGCCGGGACGAACGGCTCGACCTGGCCCGCGACCTGCACGACTTCGTCGCCCACCATGTGACGGGCATCGTCGTCCAGGCGCAGGCGGCGCGGTTCGTCGCCCGGTCGGGGGCGGCGCCGCCCACGGCCGGGCAGCTCGACGCCATGTTCGGGGAGATCGAGAAGGCGGGCACCGAGGCCCTCACCTCGATGCGCCGCGTGGTCGGACTGCTGCGCGACGCCCAGCACGTCGCCGGGGACGGCGACGGGACCGGCGGCGCGGACGGGACCGTCACGACCCATCCGGTCGGTGACCTCGGGCAGCTGCACGACCTCGTCGCCGGGTTCACCCACCCGCCCGCCGCGCTGACGCTCGCGTCCGACCTCGGCGCGCTCCCGCCGGAGGTGGCGGCCTCCGCGCACCGCGTCGTGCAGGAGGCGCTCACCAACATCCGCAAGCACGCCGCCGACGCCGAGATCGTCCAGGTCACGCTCACGCGCCTCGGCGGCGACGTCGAGGTCGCGGTCCGCGACGACGGGCGGGGCCGGGGCCGCCGCCTCCCGTCCGGCGGGTTCGGGCTGACCGGCCTGTCCGAACGGGTCGGCGCGCTCGGCGGGCGGCTGCGCGCCGGCCCGCGCGCCGGGGGCGGCTGGGAGGTCGTCGCCGTGCTGCCCACCGGGGACGGCTGACCCGACGAATGTGGCAGACCTGACAGAATCGGCGTCGTGCCCATCCGCGTACTGATCGCCGACGACCAGGAGATGGTCCGCACCGGGTTCCGGATGATCGTCGACTCGCAGCCCGACATGGAGGTGGTCGGGGACGCCCCCGACGGCGCCGAGGCCGTCGCGCTGGCCCGCCGCCTCCGTCCCGACGTGTGCCTGTTCGACATCCGGATGCCGAAGCTGGACGGCCTCGCGGCGACCCGGGCCCTCACCGGTCCCGGCGTCCCCGACCCGCCGCGCATCGTCATCGTCACCACCTTCGACCTGGACGAGTACGTGTACGGGGCCCTGCGCGACGGCGCGGTCGGGTTCCTGCTCAAGGACAGCGGGCCCGCGCTGCTGGTCGAGGCCGTCCGCGCGGCGGCGAACGGGGAGTCGCTGGTGTCGCCGTCCATCACCGTCCGGCTGCTGGAGCACCTGGCCCGTCGGCCCGCCGCGCCCGCCCCGCCCCGCGACGCCCTCACCGACCGGGAACTGGAGGTCGTGCGGCTCGTCGCCCGCGGCCGGACCAACGAGGAGATCGCCGGGGACCTGCACGTGTCGCTGTCCACGATCAAGACGCATCTCGGCAGCGTCCACCGCAAGCTCGGCGCCCGGAACCGGGTCGAGGCCGCCGCCTGGGCCTGGGAGTCAGGTCTCATGGCCTGAATCGGGCCGTTCCGGGGTGTGGGGGTCGTCCCCCACAAGGGCACGGGGAGACGAACGAACGTACGGGGGAAGGACGAGGCGCTGGCACCGGAGTCGTTGAACGGCCTGCCCGTCGTGGTGGTGACCCTCTGGGTGCTGTGCGCCGCCGGGTGGGGCGCCGTCCTCGCCGGGCTGCGCAACGGCGTCCACGGGCGGGCGCGCGGCCCGTCCCTGTTCGCGCACACCATCACGTTTCCGGGCGTCGTGCTGACGTTCTCGCTGATCGGCTTCGGGTCGCTGTACGCGACGATCGCGCTGACCGCCGAATGGTGGGCGCTGCTGCTGGTCACCGGTTTCCGTCCCGAACGGCTCCTCAGCACCGGCGGCCTCGGCCGTCTCGCCGCCTGGGCCGCGCTCACCGCGGCCGTCACGTACGCCACCGCCCGGCTCGTCTTCCGGGTGTGAAGATCCACACGTACCGGGGCGAACCTGTGTTGGAAGGCGTCAGTCAAACGTACGTAGTATCCAGAGCAGGGGAACGCAAAGGCCGTCGGAGGTGAACCATGCCGTGTGCGCTGTGCGGCGACATCATCCCGGCTGAGGTCGCCCGCTGCCCGGCGTGCGGGGCCTGGGCGCGGCGCCGCGACTTCCGCGCCGTCGGCGTCGCCGTGTTCATGCTGCTCGGGTTCAACGCCTTCGTCGCGCTCGGCTCCGGCATCAGCCTGCTCCGCCTCGCCCATCCCCTGCGCGGTGAGACGCACGACGGCTACAGCGCCACCGTCACCGGCGACGCCCTCTCGCCCTACGCCGACGTGTTCACGATCAGCGCGATCATGGCGGTCGTCACCGGCGCGCTGTACCTGACGTGGCTGTGGCGCGCCTACCGGCAGTCGCCCGGCCCGCACCGGCATCGTCGCGCCTGGGTCCTGCTCGGCTGGTTCTGTCCCGTCGTCAACCTGTGGCTGCCGCCCCGCATGGTGTACGAGGTGTGGGTCAACAGTGGCCGGTACCGGACGGCCGAACGGCAGGCGGCGGGCCTCGTGGTCGCCGCCTGGTGGGCGTGCTCGCTGCTCGGCCTCGTCCTCGGCCGCGCGTTCACCCACGGCAGCGTCGAGACCCTCGCCGACGCCCGCTTCGACGTCCACGTCGGCGTCGCCGCCGCCGCGTTCCAGGCCCTGGCCGCCACCCTGTGCATGGCGACGGTCTTCCAGATCACCCGCCTCCAGTGCCTGCCCGTGTCGTCCTCGGCCCAGACGCCCGGAAACGCCTGACCTACGAGCCCGAACTGCCCGGGCTGGTGTGCCACAGCCGCGTCGACGGCGGCCGTTTGACGGCCCCGCCCGCGTGCCCGATGTCGGAGTACGGGGACATCGCGAACCCCGTCGGCTGGACGATCCGTCGTCCGACCGGACGCGCGGGCGGGGACGCGACGGCCATCGCGGCGCGGAGGGCGTCCCGTCCGCCACGGCGCCATTCCTCGTGGAGGGCGTTCAGGTCCCAGCAGGCGTTCGCGGTGATCGACACGGCGCGGGCCCCGGCGCGGCGGACGCGCCCCCGGGCGACGAGCAGCCAGTGGCCGAAGACGGTCGCGGCGCACCGGTCCTGCACCGACTCGAAGAACGTGAGGTCGACGGGGCCGGTCGCGTCGTCCAGCGTGGCGAAGATGACCCGCTGCCCCGACCGGACCGCCGGGGTCTGCGTGGCGACCTTGACCCCCGCGACGAGGACTTCACTTCCGTCGGGACGGCCGGGCAGCTCGACGGCACGAACGACGCCCAGGTCGGCGAGCAGGTCTCCGTAGAACGTGATGACGTGACGGCTGACGTCCATGCCCAGGACGTCCAGCTCCGCCTCGACGATCTCGGCGGGCGTCATCGGAGGCAGCTCGCCCACGGGAATGTGCTCCTCCAGGCCGGGCACCACGTCGTCGTCCAGAAGCAGCTGGCCCTCCATGACGCGGGCGGGACGGGCGCCGAGCCGGTCCAGGACACCGACGCGGCACAGCAGGTCGCGCCGCCCCACGCCACCGTGCACGGCGTCGAACGCACCGGCCAGGACCAGCCGCTCGGCGGTCGGCCTGGACACCCGGGCGCTGCGCCAGAAATCGGTCAGCGACGTGTGCGGACGGGACTCGACGATCGTGCTGACCTCGGCGTCCGAGATCCCCTTGACCTCGTTCAACGCGACCCGGATGCCGGTCGGGCCGCCCTCGGAGACGGGTTCGGCGTGCCAGTCGGCGGCCGAGCGGTTGACGTCCAGGGGCAGGATCGGCACGCCGAAGTGCCGCGCGTCGTCCAGGATGACGCGCTTCGGGTACAGGCCGGGGTCGTGGGTGAGGACGCCCGCGTAGAACTCGGCGGTGTGGTGCCGTTTCAGCCACGCCGACTGGTAGGTGGGCAGCGCGAACGACGCGGCGTGCGCCTTGCAGAAGCCGAACGCCCCGAACGCGGTCAGCATCCGCCAGGCACGTTCGACGGACGCCTCCTCGTACCCCCGCGCCAGCGCCCTCTTCCGGAACCACGCGCCGACCACGGCCTGCCCCCGCTCGTGGTTGAGGCTCCGCCGCGCGGCCTCCGCCCGCGAAAGGCCGCACCCGGTCATGACGTCGAAGACCCACAGCACCTGCTCGTGAAAGATGATCACGCCGAGGGTCTCCCGCAACACGGATTCGAGGTCCGGATGCGGATAGGCGGGCTCCCGGGCGCCCGCGCGCGCCTCCAGGAACGGCGACACCATGTCGGAGTTGACGGGCCCCGGACGGAACAGCGAGATGTCGAGGATCAGATCGTCCAGGTCACGCGGCTGAAGGCGGCCGATCAGCTCCCGCTGGCCGGGCGACTCGATCTGGAAGCAGCCGAGCGTCCGGGATGTGCGGATCAGCTCGAACGTCGCGGGATCGTCGCGCGGGACGTCCTCCAACGCGATCTCCGCCCCCGACAGCCGAGCGACCTCCGCCACGGCGTGCGCCATCGCCGACTGCATCCGCACCCCGATCACGTCGAGCTTGAGCAGGCCCAACGCCTCTACGTCGTCCTTGTCGAACTGGCTCATCGGGAACCCCACCGCGGCCCGCTCGACGGGCGTCCGGTCGCGCAGCGTCGGATTCGACAGCAGGACGCCACAGGGGTGCATCGCGATATGCCGGGGCAGACCGTCCAGCCGCTCGGCGATCCGGAAGAGCACCTCCAACCGCGCACTCCCCAGACCGCTCTGCCGCAGTTCGGGCAAGTCGTCGAGCGCCGCCCGGATCTGGTTCGCCCTGATCTGCGGAAACGCCTTGGCGATCGCGTCGATCTCCAGCGGCGGCAGCCCCATCGCGTTGCCGACGTCCCGGATCGCGCTGCGCGCCCGGTAGGTCTCCATCATCGACACGCAGGCGGTGCTCTCCGCCCCGAACCGGTCGAACAGCGCCTGATACGCCTCCAGCCGCCGCGCCGACTCCACGTCCAGGTCGATGTCGGGCAGCCCCTCACGACTGTCGGCGAGGAACCGCTCCATGACGAGGTCGTGCCGCAACGGATCAAGGTCACCGATCCCGAGCAGGTAATTGACCAGGCTCCCCGCACCAGACCCACGTACAGCACACCGAATACCCCGCCCCCTGATCAACGCGGCGGCATCGGCAACCGTCAGGAAGTAGGAAGCCAACCCCTTCCTCCCAATCACACCCAGCTCGTCATCAAGCCGAGCACCCGCCTCCCCCGACCCGACAAGCCCCCGCCGAACCATCCCGTCCGCACACCGAGCCATGAGCAGGGCATACGGATCGCCATCAACATCCGGCAGGTGAAGGCCACCCAGGTCAAGATCGACGACGCAGCGTTCGGACAGCCGCCGGGTCTCGGCCAACAACACGTCCGCCTCATCAAGCCCGCACCCCAACTCCACGGCACGCCGCAGCTCAGGTATCGACTTCAGATAGGCATGCCCGGTCCGATCGTCGAGGTGCCGCCTATCCAGCGGAGCAAGGCGACGCGTCGCGTCCAAGACCTGCGCGACCGGATAATCGGCCGCGTCCAGATACCGGACGGCGTTGCCGACCACGGCAGGCACCCCGGCCGCCCGCGCGAGCGCCAACATCCGCGCCGCCCGGTGCCCATCCCCCCGGTCGAACCGGTTCACGATCTCCACCACGACCTCGGCCACCCCACGCCACTGCCCCAACAGCCCCTCCGCCAAGTCAGGCCGACGCCCCGCGACAGCACGTCCCACATCAGATTCCGGACCGAGCAGCACAACCAGCCCCTCGGCATGGGCCCCGACCATCTGCCGCGTCACCACGGGCTTTCCGCGCTCCCCCACAGCATGCGCCGCCGTCACGAGCCGACACAGCGACCGCCACCCGTCCCGTCCCTCGGCGAGCACCACGATCCGCTCCTCGCCGGTGGACGCGACCCGCAGATCGACACCGACAACGGCCCCGATCCCAACCTCCGCGCATGACCGAACGTGACGGACGGCACCGTACAGACCGTCGCGATCGGTCAACGCGAGCGTCTCCATCCCGAGCCCCGCCGCCCGCTCGGCCAGCGCGGCGGGCGGCGCGACGCCGTACCGCAGCGAGTAGCACGAGGCGACATGAAGGTGCACGTCAGTCCCATACCCGGGAAAGCAACCAGCTGTCGGCGACCACGTCGTAACGCAGCTCGTAAACGCCGACCTCCCGCCCGGGAGCCGCCTCGACCCGCCAGAACTCCCGCTCCCCGCTGGCCTCCCCGTCGGGATACCGCTCCCGCCACCAGTCACGCGTCGTGACCCAATGCTCCAACACCCGCCGCACGGTGTAGAGCCGTCCACCCCACACGAACCGCACGGGACGCCCGTCACTCACCCACACGTCCACCGGGTCACCGAACACACGCGTCATCTGCCTCCCCCTCGACCTCACCGCACGAGGGGAAGAGAGCATGCGGCCTATTCGAACAAACGTTCGCACAGAGTCTAGGGAACGCCCCACCCCGGGAGCAAGGCACCCCACCACGTGGACAAACCGCGACCACAATCACGGGTTGGGTGGCCGGAGGCGCCCCAGCGCCTCCGGCCACCCAACCCGACGACGCAGGCGACCGCAGCGACGCAAACGAACCGCGACAGGCCCCAAAAACCGCGACAGCGCCGTGAGGATCGCCTGCGTCGCGACGGGGGTTCCAGGGGGTCGCCCCCCTGGGTCAACACAGCATTTGGGCGAGGCGGGCGGCGACTGTTTCTGGTTGGGTTACGTCGGCCATGCCGCCGCCGGGCCAGAGGTAGTACCAGCCGTCGCCGGACGGGGTGGCGACGACCATGAGGCGGCGGCGCGTCCGGGCGCCGGACACGCTCAGCAGGGACTCCTCGGGGCCGGCGAGCCGCCAGGTGAGGCCGCGGGCCTCGACCTCGCGTGCGAGCGCCGCGAGGTGACGCCGGCGCGTCTCGGCGATCTCCCGCCCACCGACTACAGACACATCAGCCGCCTCAGTGGTCCGGGGCGCCGGATAATGACCACGGGCGATCGTCCGGCGACAATTGGTGACCAGCATCAGCATGACCCGGATCGTCGGGCCGCGCAGGGAAACCCGCGGAATCGGGTGGCCCGTCGCTCATGCGGAGGTGACGTCCGTGATAAAAGCCTCTCAAAGGACGGGCGTTCACCCGTCCGCGTGACGCGGAGAGTTAGGAGCGAGCCGATGAGCGCCGTGCCGCCCGGCGACCCGTCTGATCCCGCGCTGGCGGGGCTCCGCGAGCGCAAGAAGCAGCGGACCCGGCTCGCGCTGATCGACGCGGCGCTGGAGCTGTTCGTCTCCCAGGGGTACGAGGAGACGACGATCGACGAGATCGTGGCGGCCGTGGACGTGTCGCAGCGGACGTTCTTCCGTTACTTCGCCACCAAGGAGGACGTCGTCACGGGCTTCCTCGGCGAGCACGACCAGGGGATGGAGGACGCCCTGGCGGCAAGACCGGCCGGGGAGCGGCCGTTCACCGCGCTGTACGAGTCGCTCCGCGCCATCCTGCGGACGATCGCGACGGGCGACCCGGCCGACAGCGTCCGGTTCCGCCGCGTCCGGCAGGTGATCGAGGCGACGCCGTCGCTGATGGCGGCGCAGATGGCGCGGTACGCGGCGTCGACGGAGGCGCTGGCCGCCGAGATCGCGCGGCGCGAGGGCGTGGACCCACTGGACGATCTGCGCCCCCGGGTCGTCGTCGCGTTCTTCATGTCCGCCACCAAGATCGCGTTCGAGGACTGCGCCCGGCTGGACATCTGGGATCCGGCGACGGTCGCGGAACGGGTCGAGACCGCCGTGGCGCTGGTCGGGGAGACCATGCGCGACTGGGTCTGAGCGCCGGGTGGAATAGGCCGCCGGGCGGGCAGGTTCCGCGAGAGCGATCTTCCGACCGGTAGGAGAACGACATGCGCGCGATCGTGATCACCGAGAACGGCGGCCCCGAGGTGCTGGTGATCGGGGAGCCTCCCGTCCCGGAGCCGGGTCCCGGGGAGGTGCTGATCGACGTGGCGGCGGCGGGCGTCAACTTCATCGACGTGTACTTCAGGACGGGCGCGTACCCGCGGACGCCGCCGTACACGCCGGGCATGGAGGCGGCGGGCACGGTCGCGGCGGTCGGGGAGGGTGTGACGGAGTTCTCGGTCGGCGACCGCGTGGCCAGTGCCAACGTGACGGGCGCGTACGCGGAGAAGGCCATCGCGGCGGCGGACAGGGTCGTCCCCGTCCCGGACGGGGTGGGCCTCGACGACGCGGCCGCCGCGCTGTTGCAGGGCATGACGGCGCACTACCTGACACGGTCGACGTACCCGATCCAGGAGGGCGACACGGTCCTCGTGCACGCGGCGGCGGGCGGCATGGGTCTGCTGCTCACGCAGACGGCCAAGGCCCTCGGCGCCACGGTGCTCGCGACGGCGTCCACCCCGGAGAAGGAGAAGCTCGCCAAGGACGCGGGCGCCGACGTCACGATGGGGTACGACGGTTTCGCCGACCGGGTGCGGGAGCTGACCGGCGGGACGGGCGTCGCGGCCGTGTACGACGGCGTCGGCGCGCCCACGTTCGAGGGGAGCCTCGCGAGCCTGCGTCCGCGCGGGATGCTCGCGCTGTACGGGGCCGCGGGCGGGAAGGTGCCGCCGTTCGATCCGCAGCGGCTCAACGCGGGCGGGTCGCTGTTCCTCACGCGGCCGACACTGGCCCATTACGTCGCGGCCCGCGACGAGCTGCTGGAGCGTGCCGCCGACGTCTACCGGTGGGTGGAGTCCGGCGACCTCAACGTCCATGTCGGGCGCCGTTACGACCTCGCCGAGGCGGGTGCCGCGCACACCGATCTGGAGGGACGGCGGACCACCGGCAAGCTCCTGCTGATTCCCTGACCGTCCGCCGCGGCCCGGCGGCTCCCTTAGGGTTGGCCTCGTATAGACGATCTTCGAGGAGACCGCCCGCCATGACCGCATACGCCGCCGAACCGCTGGAGCAGGACGAACCACGCGTCCTCGGGCCCTACCGCCTGCTCGGACGGCTCGGCCGCGGCGGCATGGGAACGGTCTACCTGGGCGCGGAGCCCGACGGACGCCGGGTCGCGGTCAAGGTCGTCAACCGTGAACTGGCCGGGGAGCAGGCGTTTCTCACCCGGTTCCGGCAGGAGGTGACCGCGGCCCGTCGCGTTCATCGCTTTTGCACCGCTCCCGTGCTGGACGCCGGGCTCGACCAGGATCCGCCCTACATCGTCACCGAGTACATCGACGGTCCGAGCCTGGAACGCACCGTCGGGGGCAAGGGGCCGCTGCCCGGCTCCGACCTGGAGGGCATCGCGGTCGGGGTCGCCACGGCGCTCGCCGCGATCCACGGGGCCGGGATCGTCCACCGGGATCTGAAGCCCGCGAACGTGCTGCTGTCGTCCACCGGCCCCCGCGTCATCGACTTCGGCATCGCCCGCGCGCTGGACGCGCCGAACGGCCCGACCCGCACCGGCCAGTTCGTCGGGACCCCGGCGTACATCGCGCCCGAGGTGCTGCGCGGCGAGCCCGTCGAGCAGGCGTCGGACGTCTTCTCATGGGGCTGCGTCGTCACCTACGCCGGGACGGGCCGTCCACCGTTCCAGGGCAAGTCGGTCGCGGAGACGTTCCAGCGGATCAGCCACGAGGAACCCGATCTCGACGGTCTCGACCCGCGGCTGCGCGAGATCGTCGCCGCCGCGCTCGTCAAGGACCCGCGCGAGCGTCCGACGGCGCGGCAGATCCTCACCCGGCTCGTCGGCCAGGAGAGCCCGGAGCACGCCGTGGAGACGATCACGGCGACCTGGAAGGGACCCGCCCCCGACCCGGCGCCGGAAAAGGACGTACCGCGCCCGAGGTTCGCCCCGGAGGCGGACCGGTCGACCACGGCCGACGCACCCTCGACGCCCCCGACGCAGGCGCCCTCCCCCGCCCGGAGCGGACCCGCCGCGGACACCGACACCGTGGTCGTCGACCTGCCGTACCCGGCGCAGTGGCAGGGGCCGCGGCGCTGGTTCACCCTGATCAGGGGCCTGCTCGTCCTCCCGCACCTGATGCTGATGACGGCCATGTTCGCGATCCTGGTCGCCGTGATGGTGCTGAGCTGGCTGGTCATTCCGTTCACCGGCCGCTACCCGCGCGGCCTGTACCGGCTGGTCGTCGGCTGGCAGCGCTGGTCCGGCCGCGTGGTGGCGTACGCCTTCGGTCTCACCGGCGAGAAACTCCCGCCGTTCCGGTCTCTTCCCCCGGAACGTCGAACGCGCTGACCGTTTTGTGCGTCCGAAATAGCGCACCCACTAGGGTTTCCACGGAAACGACTGCCGATATCCAGTTCAGGACCACGATGACTACGCACGCGGGAGAGAACGGCGAGGCGCTGCGCCCTGACGACCCCACGGAACTCGGCCCCTACCAGATCGTCGGCAGGCTCGGCCGCGGCGGCATGGGGACGGTCTATCTCGGCGCGGACCGCACCGGTCGCCGCGTCGCCGTCAAGGTGATCAACCGGGAGCTGGCAGGGGAGGCCGCGTTCCGCGACCGGTTCCGGCGCGAGGTGACGGCGGCCCGGCAGGTCCGCCGGTTCTGCACCGCGCCCGTGCTGGACGCCGAGTTGGACGAGAACCCGCTGTACGTCGTCACCGAGTACATCGAGGGCCCGAGCCTGGAACGGGCGGTCGCCGAGCGCGGCCCGCTGCCGGGCTCCGACCTGGAGGGCGTGGCGGTCGGGGTCGCCACGGCGCTCGCCGCGATCCACGGGGCCGGGATCGTCCACCGGGACCTGAAGCCCGCGAACGTGCTGCTGTCGTCCACCGGCCCCCGCGTGATCGACTTCGGCATCGCCCGCGCGCTCGACGCCGCCGACGGGCCCACACGCACCGGCCAGTTCGTCGGGACGCCCAACTACCTGCCGCCCGAACTGCTGCGCGGCGAACCGGTCACACCCGCGTCGGACGTGTTCTCGTGGGGCTGCGTCGTCGCCTACGCCGGGACGGGCAGCGCGCCGTTCGCGGGCAACACCGTCCCGGAGATCTTCTACCGCGTCGCGCACGACGAGCCGAAGCTGGACGGGCTCGACCCCGGCCTGCGGGACGTGGTCGCCGCCGCGCTCGACAAGGACCCACGGAACCGGCCGTCCGTCCAGGACCTGCTGGGACGGCTCGTCGGCAACGGCAAGGCCGACCCGGCGACGCTCGCCGAGACCGTCCAGGCGGGCTGGCACGCGACCCCGACCGACCCGACCGTGCAGGCCCACCCCGGGCAGCCCTCCGGACCAGCCGCCGGTCCGCCCGCCGGGCAGACCGCGTTCCAGCAGGGCCCGACGGCGATGCTCGGCGCCGACGTCACGCGCCGCGACACCGGAGGCCCCCGCCGCCGAGCCGGTGGGGCGCCCCGCCGTCCGCTGATCATCGCCGGGGCTGCGGTGGCCGTGCTCGCGGTCCTCGCCGTCGTCGGGTTCACCGTGCTGCGCCCGGACGGCCCGCCCGACAACCTCGCCACCACGTTCAGCGACGACTTCTCCAACGACGACTCCGGCTGGGGCAACATCGGGACCGACTACGGCTACCGCGACGGCAAGTACTGGATGCAGACCGCCACCTACACCGCGTCCGTCACCCGGTGGGTGCCGAAGGAAAACGTGAACGCCTTCCCCGACCCGGTCCTGGCGACCGTGACGGTGAACGTCACGCAGGGCCCCGATGACGCGCTGTTCGGGCTTCTGTGCCGGGGAAACAACCAGAACAGCAAGATCTCCCAGTACCTGTTCATGGTCCGCAACGACGGCAAGGGCGCGGTGCTCCGCAAGACCAACGGGGACCAGGGCATCAAGGAACTGGCCGCGCCCGACTCGGTTCCCGGCTACTCCGACAAGGGCCCGAACAAGCTCCAGATCGCCTGCGAGGGGAAGGGCGGCAAGCAGGTCCGGCTGCGCCTGTGGGTGAACGGGAAGCAGGTCATCGACACCACCGACTCCGACCAGCCGCTGGGCAACGGCTGGGTCGGGATGGAGGTCGACCGGGGCGGCAACGAGGCCCAGCAGGTGAGCGCCCAGTTCGACGACTTCGACATGTCGAAGATTCGCGGTTAGCCCTCGCCGTCGTCTGCGGGCAGGTAGCCGCTCGTCCAGCGGGCCAGTTCGGTGAACACCTGCGACCGGGCGGGCTCGGCCGACAGCACCAGGTCGTGCAGGCCGCCGTCGATGCGGACGAGCGTGACGTGCCGTCCGATCCTGGGCGCCCACCGCGCCATGTGCTCCACGTCCAGGACGGCGTCGGCGCCCGTCACGTCGGGCACCCTGCGCGTGGGACGGACGCTGCGCGTGGACGCCATGACCAGCACAGGGACATCAACGTCCAAACCCTTGTGCAGGCGCAGCTGACCACGCCGGACGGCCGCCAACCACCCCGCACGCACCGGGAACCCGGGGATCGGCTTCCAACCCAGATCGAAGTCCCATTCGCCATCGTGGTCACGGTGAAGGCTGCGCGGATAGCGGTCTGACACGCTCGCAGGCAGTTTCGCCTTCGGAAACCGTGGCCGCAGGGCCCGCGCAAGACCGGCGCCTAGCTTGCGCATCAGCAGCGGCTCCGCGATGTCGAGGAACGGGCTGTTCAGGAAGACCGCGTCGACCAGGCCCTGCCCTTTCGCCTTGTCGGCCCAGAGCGCGGCGATGAGCCCGCCCGTCGAGTGGCCGTTCAGTAGGAGGGTGTCGTGCCCGTCCACGTCCCGGACGATCCGGACGGCCTCGTCGATCTCCGGGAAGTAGTCCGACAGGCTCTCGATGTAGTTCGGCGTCTGGTGTGGACGCAGCGACCGCCCGTACTTGCGCAGGTCCAGCGCGTAGAAGTCGAAACCCAGGCCCAGATAGAAGTCGGCCAGGTGCTTCTGGAAAAAGTAGTCGATGAACCCATGCAGATACAGCACCGCACGCCGGGACGGCTCAGTACCGCGCCGCCGGACCAGCGTCGCGACGACCTCCCCTTCGGCGTCCCGGCCAAGCGGCAGCTCGATCGCCTCGTACCCGGGGCCGAGCACATCCGTCGTCGCCTCCACGCCGCCTCCCTCGTCACAGACGTCACCGTGACTGAACGGTACAGACCGGAGCCCGGCGGGGCCCTCCGAGGGGCCTCAGTCCTTGTGCCCGGTCGTCGCGACGGTCACGCCGAGGCCGATCATCATCAGCCCACCAGTGCCGCCGATCGCGGCCAGGCGGCGGGGCGAGCGGGCGAACCATTCGCGGGCCGTCCCGGCGGCGATGCCCCACACGCTGTCGCTGAGCAGCGCGATCACCGCGAAGACCAGCCCGAACACCATCATCTGCACGGGCGCGTGCCCCTGCTCCCGGACGACGAACTGCGGGAGGACGGCCGCGAAGAACACGGTCGTCTTCGGGTTCGTCACACCGACCACGAACCCTTGCAGGAGGGCTCGCCCGTCGCCGCCCTGGCCTTCCTCGTCCGCCGCGATCGTCTCCTGGAGGGACCGGCGGTGCCGGAAGGCCTGCACCCCGAGATAGACGATGTAGACGGCACCCACCACCTTCAACGCGGTGAACACGATGGCGGAGCGTTCCACGATCGAGCCGACGCCGATCGCCACGGCGACGGTCAGCACGAGCGAGGCGAGCACCCCGCCACCGACGCCCGCGAGCGCCGTCCGGCGACCGTGCGCCAGCGCGCGCCCCACGACGAACAGCACGTTCGGCCCCGGAATGATAATGATCGCGAACGCCATCACGGCGAACGCGAGCGTTTGATGCATCGACACCATGCCCGCGACACTACGCAGCCCGTCCCGCCCGTCCCACCGAATTTCCGGGCCCTCCACCGCTCCAGACGGCCCGGGCTGGACCGGCGCGTCGAGCGGCGTTTGTGATCAAGACTGGAAGACGTTCCAGATGTCGCCGCGCCGTACCAGCAGGTCGTGGGTGAGGAGGCTTCCGGCGGGGACGTCCCATGCCGGGTCGCCGCCGGGGTCGCCGCGGTCCGCGCGGTCTCCGGCCCACACCTGCGTCACCGTCCAGCGGAGCTTGTCGACGCCGTCCGGGTGGCCGGTGCCGGACGCGACGAACACGTCCCGCGCCGGGACCGCGACGACGAGGTCGCCGTCGACGTCCTGCGCGAGCTTGTCCAGGAAGCCCTCGTCCAGCAGCAGGCCCGACTCCAGGGTGCCGATGGACGCCGCCGCGTCACCGCCGCCGAGCGACACCGTCACGGCGCGCACGTCCGGAGACCATTCCAGGCGCAGGTCGGGACGCAGGTTCCGCAGGTTGAGCACCGCGCGGCGGCGCAGCTCCCCCGGCGGGACGCCCAGCTCGTCGCAGTGCCGCCGCGCCACATGCTCGTGCCGGCGGCCGGACGGGACGCCCTCGTCGACGATCTCCAGCGCGTAGGTGGCGTACAGGTCGGCGGCGAACGGGTCGCGGATCGGCTCCTCGTCCGGCGGCAGCGGGAACTCCAACTGGACCTCCGCCGGCACCCGCGCCCTCATCAGCGGGACGATCAGACTGGACCGCGGGTCGGTCACGGGAGTCCTCCTGAAGCCTGCGCCCGGTGTCTCGGATGGATCACCCTACCGTCGCGGCGGGCGCCCCGCCCGGCGGCACGACGGGAAGGCCGCGCGGCGCGCCGCCCTCGATGATCCGCCACACGGCGTCGGTGTCCAGATGCTCCTCGACGAGGTCGCCGAGCGCGTCGAACGTCGCCTCCCGCAACGCCTGGAAACACACGTCGGGCGCGGGCGTGAAATCGCGGCCGCTCTCCTCCGCGACGTCCTTGAGAAAGGCGCGCCTGAACCCGTCGTTCTCCATTGCGCCGTGCCAGGTCGTCCCCCAGACGGCGCCTTCACGGCAGCCGTCGAGAAACGGTTCTCCTTCCGCCGTCACCGTGCCGTGGTGAATCTCGTAGGCGTGGACGTCTTCGCCGTATGCGCGCCCGGACGGACGTCCGAGGGTCTTCTCTTTCCCGAACTCCACCGTCGCGGGCAGAATCCCGAGCCCGGCGACCCGTCCGGCGCCCGACTCGACGTCATCGACGATTTCACGGGCGAGCATCTGATAGCCGCCGCAAATGCCGAGGACTGGGCGCCCTTCTCGGACGCGCTTGAGGATCTCGTCGGCCATTCCGCGCTCCCGCAGCCACGCCAGGTCGTTCACCGTCGCGCGGGTTCCCGGCAGGACGACCAGATCGGCCTCCGCCAGATCCCCGGCGCTGGCCGCGTAGCGGACGACGACACCCGGCTCGCAGGCCAGCGCGTCCAGATCGGTGAAGTTGGAAATCCGTGGAAACCTGACCACCGCGATCCGCAGGGTCTGCTTTCCGACCGGGCCTCTCGCGTCGGGTCGGGGCGCGTCCAGAGCCAAGGTGTCTTCGGAATCCAGATACAGCCCGAGTTTCCAGGGCAGCACACCCAGCGTCGGACGGCCCGTGAGCTTCTCCAACTGGTCGAGACCCGGCTCCAGCAGTTCCCGCGCGCCACGGAACTTGTTGATGACGAACCCCGCGATCAGTGCCTGGTCCGCGGGCTCAAGAAGGGCCACCGTCCCGAACAGCGAGGCGAACACACCGCCCCGGTCGATGTCCCCGACCACGACCACGGGAAGGTCGGCGGCTCGCGCGAGCCCCATGTTCACGATGTCGCCCGCCCGCAGATTGATTTCGGCCGGACTTCCCGCGCCCTCGCAGATCACCACGTCATACTCGTCCCGAAGCTCCGCGAGACTCCTCTCCACCACGCCCGCGAGCCACGCCTTGCGCTCCCCGTACTGCCGGGCGTCGACCTCTCCCACCGGACGTCCGAGAACCACGACCTGACTGCGCCGATCGCTGCCCGGTTTGAGCAGCACCGGATTCATCACCGCCCTCGGCTCGACGCCCGCCGCCTGCGCCTGCATGTACTGGGCCCGGCCGATCTCCGCACCGTCACTCGTCACCATCGAATTCAGCGACATGTTCTGGGCCTTGAACGGCGCGACCTTCACGCCCCGCCTCGCGAGCCACCGGCACAACCCCGCCGTGACCACGCTCTTCCCCGCGTCCGACGTCGTCCCGGCGACGAGCAGCCCGCTCACCGCAGACTCCAGACAATGGCCGCCGCAGCGAACGTCACCGCCGCCGAAAGGCCCACGGCCCTCCTGATGTCCCGCGCTTCGGGGGCACGCCCGTCGCCCATCTCGGGGCGCCGCTCGACCCGTCCGCCGTATTCGTTGACGCCACCGAGCCGAACCCCGAGCGCACCCGCGAACGCCGCCTCACACCGTCCGGCATTGGGACTCGGATGCTTCTTCCCGTCCCGCCACAACACCCGCCACGAATCACGCCCCGAGAACAACGCGACAAGGGCGCCCGTCGCCCGCGCCGGAACCCAGTTGAGGGCATCGTCCAACCGCGCCGCCGCCCACCCGAACCGCTCATACCTCGGACTCCGGTACCCGACCATCGCGTCCAACGTGTTGACGGCCCGGTAGACCAACAACCCCGGAATCCCCGCCACCGCACCCCACACCAAGGGCGCGACCGCCGCATCCGACGTGTTCTCCGCCACCGACTCGACAACGGCCCGCACCAGACCGGCTTCGTCCAGCCCCCTCGGATCCCGCGCGCACAAATGCGAAAGCCGTCCCCGAGCACCCTCAAGCTCCCCACCCTCCAACAACCGCGCCATGACAAGGCCCTCGCGCCCCAACGACGTCCCCCCGAGCACAACCCAGGTGCATCCCGCCGTCACCAGAACACTCCTCCCGGCGACCCGCTCAAGCGCGACCCCAACGGCCCCCGCACCGCCGACCAAAACCCCGGCATACACAACCCCACGCCACCGGGAATCCCCGTAAACCCACTTCTCGGCCGCCGAAGCGACCTTCCCGAAGCCAGCGACCGGATGCCACCTCTTCGGATCCCCGAACAGAGCGTCCAACGCCACCCCGAGAAGCAGCCCCTCACCAGAGACACGCATCAAGCTCATCCCAGTTCCGCTCAAGCCAATCCTGCGCCCGCCGAATCCGCTGCCCGGACCCCGGCCACATCCGCGCCCAGCCCCCACCACTCTCGGCCCGAGCCCGCATCACCCGATAAGACCGCTCGAACCTTACCTGGGCCGTCGGCAGGACATCCCTCCTCAGCTCCCGCTCCAACCCGTAGGCATCGCAGAAAACCCGCAGCCGCCTCCCCACATCGACCTGGTAGAGCACCGCGTCCCGATCGGCAGGATCGGCGATCGGCCCCCAATGCCGCAACGCCGTCACCACGTCGAACAACCGCGTCGTGGGCCGCGCCAGATCAAAGTCAATCAGCGCCACCGGCACCCCACCACGAAAGACCACGTTCTCCGGCGTCACGTCACAGTGCCCGATGACCTCCGGCTCCCCGTCGAGGTTCGACGTCTCCCCGTCCCAGGGCGCCCCGTCCGGCGCCTCATAGCCCGCAACCGCCTCGTGATACCGCCGCAGCAACCGCCCAACACCCCGCAACACCTCCTCAGACCCCACATACGGGGGCAACGGCACCCGTGGCGCCTCCCCCGGCACCCAACTCAGAACCTCCCGCCCCCGCCCGTCGACCCCCAACACCCGCGGCGCCCCGTCGAACCCCACCGACTCCAGATACCGCAACAACTCGTGCACGGCCGGACTATGCGCCCGCAACGGCCTCCGCACCGTCTCCCCGACCCGAACCACGCCCTCCGACACACCTCCACCGAAGAGCGGGACCTCAAAGTTCACCACCACACCAACCAAAGATAGAACCCTTGATCCACTCCCCCGCGACAACGCCCCAAATAGATGTGGAGCCCAGCGACCGCCCCCCTTACACTGTGTCCCGGCGTCCCGCCGGGCGCCGAGCGCCCGTAGCTCAGCTGGACAGAGCATCGGACTTCTAATCCGACGGTCGCGGGTTCGAATCCTGCCGGGCGCGCCACCCCCTGACCTGCGGTCTTACCACTGCCAAGATCCACAACTATGTCCTGATACGTCCCTGTGTTCGCTCAATGTTCGCTCGATTGTCGCGGACCTGTCGCGACCACCCCCAGTAACTCACCGCACGCACCCGCTCACCCACCCCCCGAGCACGCCCACCCGGTAACCACCGGAAACCCGCCGCGCAGGCGGATGTGCGGGCTTCTCCCCGTCGGCCGCGCGACCATACGGGCGCCGGTGTCCGCCCCCGCAAACGGCTCGGGAGCGGACGCCAACGTCGCGAATCCGATGGTCAACCCGCGCGGGTCATCGCCTCGACGTCTCTGAAATTCGGACGACCCGGCCCGGTGCTGCCGTTCTGTCCGGTTGGGTGCGGGCGTTGAGGATGACCGCAGCGGCGTCCTCAGCCGATTGGCGGGCCAGATCGGGCAGGACGCTGGTGTAGGTGTCGGAGGCGATGGTGATCGACGACAACGACCGGGAGCAGGCGCTCACGGCGTGCACGTCCGGGCACGGCGTGGTGGCGAACGACCTGCCCGAGCCGTTCGCGCCCGGCTATCCCAGTCGCTGGTGCGCAGGCGGGACGTCGCCCGAGCGCGTCAGTCGCTCAAGGAGGCAGGTAAGGAGGGCGTCACGGTCGAGCTGGTCACCGGCCCGATCTCGCCCGAGGCCGTGCCCATGTGTACGGTGCTGGCGAAGAACGCCGCCGAGATCGGGATGACCATCAAGGTCCGGCAGGTCGACACCCCCCACGCTGTTCGGCCCCAAATTCCACGACTGGAAGTTCTCGGTCGAGAAGTGGACGCCGCAGGGCGACTACCTGACCCTGATGACGCTGACCGACCTCAGCGACACCACCACGCTGGCCCACCCGCCCGAGGCCGACCTCCGCGAGCTGCGGTCGATCTCCGAGAAGGCGCAGGCCACCGGCGACCAGGCCGAGCGGCTGCGGCTCACCGAGCGGATGTACCGGATCCAGTTCGAGCGCGGCGGCTGGATCATCCGTTCTTCGCCAACGTCGAGAACGCCTACAAGGTCCGGACCAGCGGCTGGCCCAAGAACGACTTCTCCGGACGGACGTTCGGCAACGCCCACTTCGAGCAGGTCTGCCTGGCCTCCGGCTGACCCGCGGCGGGGGCGCGGGCCAGCCGTTACGCCGGGGTCAGCGGACGGGCGCCGGCATGATCGGCAGCGTTATCGACGACGGGTGCTCCGGGTCGTGCAGGACGGTCTGCGACGCGGGCTGCGTGGTCGTGTCGGCGCCGAACTTCCCGCCTGTGTTCGGGTTCCGGTCGTACATCGGGAAGTTGCTGCTGGAGATCTCCAGCCGGATGCGGTGGCCCGCCTTGTACATGTTGCTGGTCGGCCACAGCTTGATCGTGTACTTGTAGACCTCCCCGGGGGTGATCAGCTCCGGCTTCTCCAGCGAGACCCGGTACCGGGCGCGCTGGATGCCGTCCCTGATCAGCATCGAGGTGCCGTCCGGCTGGACGTCGGTGAGCTTCGCCGTCCAATCGGTGTCCTTCGCCGAGGACCTGGCGTACAGCGTGACCGAGATCGGGCCGGTGACCTCGGTGTCCTTGGTGAGCTGCGGGGTGCTGTAGACCAGCACGTCCGGCCGCTGCTCGACGGACCGCTGGTCCCGCGGGCCGCCGGGCACCGAGCTCTGGAAACGGCCGCCGACGCTTGGTACCGGGTTCGCCGGGTCGTACTGGTACTGGTCGGCCTTCTCGTCCGTCGCGGGCGCGGTGGTATCGAGCGCGCCGCCGCCGTTCGCCGTGTTCGCGTCGCCCTTGCTGTGCAGGTAGTACGTGGTGTTGGCGGTGCCGGGGATCGGCCAGGAGTCAGCTGTGCGCCACTTGTTGGCGCCCATCACGAAGACCTTCACCGGCGGATCCTTGTCCACGCCGTTGTCGATCCCCTTCAGCCAGTGGTCGAACCAGCGAAGGTGCAGATCGCCCCACGCGACAACCGCCTCCGGACCGAAGTCGACGTCGCCCACCTTGCGGCCCGAGCCGCCGTGCGTCCACGGCCCGACGAGGAGTTGCGTGCCCTGCCGGGCGACCTCGGACCCGCCCTGGGCGCGCATCCCGGCGAAGTTCTCCACCGTCCCGTTGAGGAAGATGTCGGACCAGCCGCTGAAATTCAGCGACGGCACCTTGACCTGCGGGTAGTGGTCGCGGATCGCCCAGCGCTTCCAGTAGTCGTCGTAGCTCGGGTGGTCGATCCAGTCGAAGTAGTACGGCGCGATGCGGTCGTCCTCCGGGTACAGCGGCGGGAAGTTGTTCAGCGGCTGGTGCCGGTACCACTTGGCGTGCAGGTCCTTGGACGCCTGGTTCATCTCCGCCCGCAGTTTCGCGCCGTCCGGGAGCTTGCTGGTGACGCCTCCGGTGAGGAAGCTCAGCAGCCAGTCCTGGATGAACGACTGGTACAGCGCGCCGCCCTCGTAGGTCCATCCGTCGTAGATGTCGGAGGACGTGAACCCCGGGGCGATCGTGACCAGGTGCGGGGGCGTGAGGGTGGCGGGCAGCCACTGTGTGAGCCCCGGATAGGAGAACCCGTACATGCCGACCTTGCCGTTGGAGTGCGGCAGAGCGGCGGACCACTCGATGGTGTCGTAGCCGTCCTCGGCCTCACTCTGGTACGGGTAGAAGGTGCCGTCCGACTTGTACTCGCCGCGGACGTCCTGCACCACGACGAGGTAGCAGGCCTTGGCGTAACGGTCGGGAGGGCCATAGACGAAGCTCAGGGCGCCCTCCTTGTTGTAGGGCAGCCGCATCAGGATGACGGGGAACTCGCCGTCCCCTTTCGGCGTGAACACGTTGCTGCGCAACACCGTCCCGTCCCGCATAGTGGCCGGGACGTCCTTCTGGACGCTGAATTCGCATTCCTCCGCCTTCGGCGGGGCGTCGGCCGCCGCAACGGGCGCGGCGGCGACGCCACCCAGCAGCAGCACGGCCGCCGCTACAAGGGACAGCCGCCAACTGCGACTTCTTCTGTTCGCCCAGGTCGTCCGCCGTCTCGCGCGCATCGCCGCAACTCCTTCCTGGCCGGGGCGGCGGGGCCGCCCGACCGACCGTTCGACGTCGTCGGGCGGAGCATCGCATGATCACGACGGCTGGTCAGGAGGGCGGTCAAGGGCTGTCCGCCAAACGGTCGATCGGTGCGCCGAACGGTCCGTTTGTGGCGAATTGCCGGAATCTATCGGACGCGCGAATTCGCCCCCTTCGTCGGTGCATCGCGCCGCACGTCCAGACCGGCTCGGCCCCGTGCACGGCCGCGAATCGCGGCCAGCACCATGACGCTGATGGTGGTCGCCCACCGGATCGCTTGATCGCTCCAGCCCTCGGCCACGGCCATTCCCCCTCCCTCGCGGCGTACCAGGCAGGGAGAACCGCTCCTCCACGATGAGCAGCCCGGTCAAGCCTGTTCCCATGTTTTGCGTGCCCTGCACCGGGTTCGAACCTGCGCAGCGTTGGATCGTGTTCGCTCGTTGTTTGCTCGAATGTTGCGGAGCGCTTTGGTAGCCAGCGGTACGAAGCGACAGCGCTGGCCGCTGTTGGCTATACAGAACGAGATAGACTGACGGGCTTCAGCACCTGGAATAACGCGCCGACAGCACCGATAGCCGACTTCTAATCCGACGGTCGCGGGTTCGAATCCTGCCGGGCGCGCCACCCCCAACCTGCGGTCTTACCATTGCCAAGATCCCAAACTATGTCCCGATATGTCCCCGTGTTCGCTCGAATGTCGCGGGCCTGTCGCGACCACCCCCAGTGACTCACCGCGCGCACCCGCTCAGCCACGCCATGAGCACGCTCATCCGGTGACCGCCGGAAACCCCGCCGCGCAGGCGGATGGGCGGCTTCTGCCGCTGGCCCCGCGCCGAGCGACCAGCTCCCCGACCGCGTCGTGGCCCTGGTCGAACGGCTCAGGGAGGCCGAGCGCGCCAACGGGCGGCTACTCGACCAGGTCGCGGCCCCGGCCACCGACGCGGGCGGGGGCCGGTTCGCCTGCGCCCACACCGACGCGCCCCCGCGCAGGCTCGCGAAACTGGTCATCGACCGCCTGCCCGGCCGCCGCCCCGGCGTCATGGCCGTGACGTCGCCGTCGGGGTTCGTGGTGGCCGCCAACCGGGCCGCCCAGGACCTCGGCCTGTCGGCCGGTGAACTGATCAAGCAGGTCCTGGCGGGACGAGGCGGCGGCACCGCCCGGCTGGCCCAGGGCAGGCTCTCCGACGATCCGCCGGCCGCTCTGACCGTCCTCGCCCGGCTCCTGGCCGACACCGCCGTCGATCGCTGACCTCACCGGGGCGAGATCAGTCGTCCGGGGCCGGTCGGCAGGCGGCGCAGCGACCCCGGATGACGATCCCCGTGGCGGCGAAACCGGCCAGGTCGCGCCGCACCAGCGTCCGAAGGTCGCCGAGTTCAGCGTCGCGGAGCGCTGTGACCCGGGCGCATCCGTCGCAGACGGTGTGCGCGTGCGGATGGTCGGCCAGGCCGTAGGTGACACGTTTCCCGATCGTCAGGGTGTGCACGATCTGTAGGCGTTCGAAGAGCGCCAGCGTCCGGTAGACGGTGGACGGGTCCATGCCGCTCGTGGCGACGGCGCGTTCACGAACGGCGTCGGCGGTCAGGTGACCGTCCGCTTCCGCGAGGACGGCCAGGATGAGGGTGCGCGGACGGGTCCTGCGGTGACCGGCCCCGCGCACCCGTGACAGCGCCCAGGAGTGGCGCAGCGCGTGATCCGGGCGGGTCGAGTCCGGGGGGCGACATCGCTGCATTGTTGATGCAGTTGCAAGTCTTTTGCAATAGTGGACGTCATGGCCTACTCACTGCCGGACCTTCCTTACGACTACGCCGCCCTTGAGCCCGCCATCACGGGGGAGATCCTGGAGCTGCACCACGCCAAACACCACGCCGCCTACGTCAAGGGCGCCAACGACACGCTGGAGAAGCTGGACGAGGCACGCGACAAGGACCAGCTCGGCGGGCTCGTCGGCCTGGAGAAGACCCTGGCGTTCAACCTGTCCGGCCACGTCCTGCACACGATCTTCTGGGACAACCTGTCCCCCGACGGCGGCGACCGCCCCGACGGCGAGCTCGGCTCGGCCATCGACGAGCACTTCGGGTCGTTCGAGGCGTTCAAGAAGCAGCTCACCTCCGCGACCGCGACCGTTCAGGGATCGGGCTGGGGCGTCCTCGGCTGGGAGCCGCTCGGGCAGCGGCTGGTCATCCAGCAGGTCTACGACCACCACGGCAACGTCGGCATGGGCTCCACGCCGCTGCTGGTGTTCGACGCCTGGGAGCACGCCTACTACCTGCAGTACAAGAACGTGCGTCCCGACTACGTCCAGAAACTTTGGGACCTGGTGAACTGGAACGACGTCGGCGCCCGTCTCACCGCCGCCAAGAACGCCTGACACCGGTTCAGGCCCGCGAACCGCGGCGCCCACCGGACCCCGGATCATGCTCAGAACACGTTCCCCGGGTCCGGCGGGCGCCGCTCCGCATTCTCCACCCGACGCTCACCCCGCCATCACCTGGCCGTACCGACGACAGGCACGAGCGCCAAGCGCCGCGAGCACGAGGGCTTCGGGATGTGACTCAGCGGGACGTGGCTCAGCGGGACGCGAAAGTTGCCTGGCCGCCCGTGCCGGGCAACTGGCCGGCGGGGGCCGGTGACCACGAGGCGAGGATGCCCGACAGCCCCGGGACGGCTTCGATGACCCGGCGGGCGGTGGGATCGGTGTGCCGCAGGAACGCCAGGTGACGGACGGCGTGGGCGGCCACGTGCTCGGCTCGCGGCCTGTCCGGTGACGGGCTCGCCGGGCCGTCGCCGTGGGCCAGCGTCCAGGCGGTCAGCGGGACGGCCGGGAGGTCGGGCCGCGGGTCGGGGCAGCAGGCGTAGGTGAGCAGCACCCGTCCGGACGGCTCGTGCCGCCAGCTCGTCGAGTGCAGCAGGTACGCGGCGGTGTCGCGGGACAGGCCCAGCAACTCCCGCGCGACCTCGTCCGGGTGCCGTTCGCGGCCCAGCTCGCCCGCCAACACTCGGAAGGCCAGACCACCGTCACCGGTCACGCGGAGGGCGAGCACCTCCACCACGACCGCGGAGCCCCCCACGACGGCTTGTTGCAACCCCATCGCAACAGCATCTCACGCGCAGTAAGTGCGTCACGCCGCACCCTCCTCACGACGCACCCAACCGCCAGTGGGTACCGTCCGGGGTGTCGTGCACCTCCACCCCGACCGCCTGGAGTGCGTCGCGGACGGTGTCCGCGAGCGAGAAGGCCCCGGTGCGGCGAAGCTCCGCACGGACACCGATCAGCGGCTCCACCGCCGGTTCGAGGACGTCGCGAGGGTCGGCCAGGCCGCGTCCCGCCGTCTGGCCGAGCCGGACGACCAGGCTGCGCATCACGTCCCTGGCCCAGTCGGTGCCGCCCTCGTCCTCCTCGGTGTCCCCGGCCCACTCGGCCACGGCGGCGTCGATCTCCAGCACGGCCCGCACCAGCGCGTCGGCGTCGCCCTCGCGGACACCCACCTCGAAGCGTCGCTCGCATCCGACGACCGTGTCTCGCAAGGTCACCGATGGCACCGCCGGTTCCGGAATCTCCTCCTCGGGCCGGGCGTCCCGCCGCGCGACCTCACCGCGCACCAACGCCCGCAGCTCGGTCAGACTCATCGACGAACCGGAGGGGACGACCGCGCTGTCTCCGCACCGCCGGACGGTCATGACACCCCGGCCACGCACCTCCACCAGGTCACGGCCCACGTCGACCATGGCGGACGTGTGTTCGTCCAGGCCGAGCACCGCCGCGTCGTCCGGTAAATCCTCTTCCAGCACCCGCAACCGGCGCTCACCCAGGTAGCAGTACCGGGTGTCGTGCGTGCCGCCCTCGGCGTTGTCGAAGTGCGGAATCATCGCGACCTTCAGCCCGAGATGGCCGAGGACGTCCAGGCCCTCCAGCCAGTGCGGGCGCACGCCGGACTTGTAGATCTCATAGACCGGCAGCGCGTACGCGCCCAACGTGCACGCCGCCGCCGAAGCGAACACCAGCGCCGCGCGTCCCGTCCGGGCGTGATCGGCCAGCGCCTCCCCCACCGGCCCGCCGCGCCACTGCGCCAGCGCGTACGACGGACTTCCAGGACCCGCGAACACCCAGTCCGCGCCGCGCACCGCCGCCAAACCCACGTCCGCGCGCGTCCCGGCCTCGCGAGCGTCCACACCGATCTCGGCGCACCCGCGCAGGCCGGACGGGACGTCCACACGAAGCCCAACACTGCGCTCGAAATACGCCTGCGCACGCGACGAAATCTCCGCGACGTTCTCCTGAAACCCGTACGGCGTGTCCAGTAACACCGCCAGCGCGGGACACAGCCGCGCGGCGATCTCCCGATGCACGCTCACCATCGTCGGGGCGGTCTCACCCGATCCCATCAGCACCAGCAGCGGCGTCCGCGCCCCATCGCTCAAACCGGCCCCCGAACTCGCCCACCCGCATCTCCGGAGAACACGCCCATACCTGTGAGCATCGCACCACCCCACCCACCCGTCCACGGCCCTAGTCCGCTGTGCACGTTCGGGGAGCCGTCCTAGAGCAACGGCCGCCGCTCATATTGGCGTCGAGAGCCGGGCACGGTCGCAGCGGTTAGCGCCCCCGCCGAATCAGCCCGTCGTCGAGCCGGTGATCACGATTTTGCCGTGGACGTGGCCTTCGGCTTGCAGGGTCACCGCGTCGCGGATCTGCTCGATCGGGAAGGTCGCGGCGATCGGCACGGTGATCGTGCCGGCGAGGATCGCGTCGCTGATGCGCTCCATGGCCTCCATTGCCGCGTCGAACCCACCGGTCGCGCGGACGCCGCCGGGAGGATTGGGCCCTGCGGCGATCGTGGAGATTCGCTCGGGCTGCACACCGAGGGCGAGCGCGGTCTCGGCCGTTTCGAGTCCGTACAAGTCGGTTGCCGCGGTCACGCCCTCCGGAGCCAGGGTCCGCACCCGGTCTGCCAGTCCTGGGCCGTAGGTCACGGGCTCGGCACCGAATTGGCGCAGGAACTCGAACGTGCCCTCCGCTGCGGTCCCGATCACTCGGGCACCGATGAGCTTCGCGAGCTGTATGACGAACACGCCCACGCCGCCTGCGGCGCCGCCGACCAGGACGGTGTCGCCGGGCCGCAGGTCGATCGCCGCCAACGCGGCGGCGGCGGTCATTCCGGCCACCGGAAGTGTGCTCGCCACCTCGTCGCTGATGCCGTCCGGCGTATGCCAGAGCGGCTCGGTCGCCTCGGTGGGGGTCTTGACCACCACGAAATCGGCAACGGCTCTACTCAGCGCGCCGCCGTGGACACGGTCGCCCACGGCGAAACCCGTGGCGTGGGCGCCGACCTCGTCGACGACCCCGGCAAGGTCGTATCCGAAGCCGGACGGCAGGGTGATGCCGAACCGGGCCGCCACCTCAGGGCGCGAGGCGATGCCCCAGTCCATGGGATTCAGACTGGCCGCCGTTACGCGGACGCGGACTTCGCCCGGCCCGGCATGCGGTTCCGGAACGTCCCGCACCTCCAGCACCTCGGGACCTCCGAACGACTCAAAGACGACGGCTCGGCTCATGAACATCTCCAACGGAGCGTGATGGGACTTGGTCTCATCACTGTACACGAGTGACGGCACCAAGTCCCGTAGAATGTCCTCATGGCCCGATGGCAACCCAACGCGTCCGAGCGACTCGTCCTCGCCGCCCTTGAGCTGTTCGAGGAACGAGGCTACGAGAACACGACGGTGATCGAGATCGCGGAGCGTGCCGGGCTCACGAAGAGCACCTTCTTCCGGCACTTCCCGGACAAGCGGGAGGTGCTCTTCGGCGGGGGCACGATGACCGGACTGCTCGTCGACGGGCTCGACGCGGCGCCAGCGGGGGCCAGCCCGCTCGAAACGGTGGCGCACGCACTGGACGTGATCGGCAAGAAGGCCTTCACCCCCGACCGTCGCGAGTTCGGCGCCCGGAGGTCGGCGGTGATCGCCGCCAATCCGGAGCTGCGAGAACGCGACGCGTTGAAGCAACTCAGCCTCACCGCGTCGATGGTCGACGCGCTCAAGCGGCGCGGCGTTCCCGACCTGACCGCGCGCGTGGCCGCCGAACTGGGCGCGCTCGCTTGGAAAATCGCCTACGAGCGCTGGAGGGACACGGCCAACGACGACGACTTCGGCCAACTCGCCCGGCGAATCCTGAACGACGTGCGAGCCGCCAGCGCTCGGTGCTGACGACGGCACCTCGGCGGAGACGCGACCCCACTGTTCACAAAAGCCCGGACGGCCTCTCAATCGCCGCCGTCCCCCGTGGCGGGGCCGGGTGCTGTCCGTCTGGTGGTGGTGCTTATTGGTAGGCGGTGGTGAAACCGGCGATGAAGGTGATGGTGCTCATGACTGCGCCATAGCCGAGGGCGGTTTTGAGGGGAATCAGATCGGGCGGCGTGGGGGCGGACGAGGTTGGGGTTGTGCGGCGGTAGGTGAAATAGATGAGCGGTGGATAGAGGAGGGCGAATGCCGCCGTGCCCGCGATGAGGCCGATCGCGCGGTAGCGGCCGTCCGACTGGTCGCCGCGGGCCGTGGCCACGTCGAAACGGATTCTGGCGGCCTGGGCCTTGAGGTCGGCGGACGCCACCGGGTCCGCCCCGGTCAGGCCGCGGGACTTCGAGTCGAGCGCGTCGGCGTGGGCGAGTTGCGCCTGCTGGAGGCGTGCCGAGCCGGGCGGTGACTTCAACTCGAAGAGCGCGTGCTTGTCCAAGGCGAACCCGATGATGAGGAAGTAGACGACCGTTCCCCAGCCGAGCACCTTCAGGATGACTTCCCGCCGGGCGTCGCCGTCCATCCCCCGAACCTCCCGTTAGAGCGCGACCCCCACTATGGCCTTGTTTCCGCTCCCGGGACGGGCTAATTCCCGGTCGTTCTCGTCAGCTACCGGAACCAGCGGAGAGTGGCGGGGACGCCACGGGACAACGACTCCATGTGCTGCGTGTTCGGGCCAAAGTCGATGACCTGGGGTGCGGCGCCGTGGGCCCGCAGGGCCGCCGCGCAGTTGCGGGTGTTGGACGAGGCGACCTGTTCGTCATGGGATCCGGCCGACAACCGGACCGGGACGCGCGGTCGCCAATCGCAGGTGCCGTCCGATGACCGAATGGCTTGCAGCAGCTTCCCGGAGGGATGGAGCGCCCAGCGCTGGTAGGACGGGGTGAGCAGCTCCTGCGGCGTGTCGGGCAGGCGCGGCATGACCTCGGTGTCCTGGTCCTTGGTGCCGTCGAAGAGGCCTTCCACGATTTTGTCGTAAGGGGCCCTGAAAACCTCGGACGGCGACTCGTACAGCCCGTAGAGACGGTTCCATGCCACCGTCGCATAGGCGAGATAGAAGACCGACGCCTTCGGCGCGATCGTCGACCCTGGGCGGAACGACTCCGGGATTTGCGCGTGCCGCAGGTCGAAAGGCCCGCTGATCGGAGCGAGCGCTCCGAGCCGCAGATACGGGTCGGCGCCGCGCTGTAGTTCCCGGCCCAGCGCCATGGCGGCCACACCGCCCTGGGAGAACCCGGTCACCAGGACCCGCCTTTCGAACCGTCCGCCATGCGCGGCGGCGACCGAACGGGCGGCGCGCAGCATGTCCAAGGACGCCGACGCCTCGGACGGTGAATGCATATACGGGTGCGGGCCCGGGCCGAGCCCCAGCCCGAGATAGTCGGGCGCGACCCCGGCGTATCCGGCCGCCGCGTAGTAGATCGCGACGGCCCGGCCCTGGCCGTCCTCGGCGACCGAGCCCGCGTAATTCTTGGAGACGTGGGTTCCATGGGCGAAACTGACCGGTCGCAGTGTCGCCTTCCCAGAATTCCGGGGCAACGAGATCACGCCGCTTGCCGTTGTTGGCGCCCCGGTGGGAGAGATCGTCCGGTAGACGACGCGGTATGTGTCCACCCCGTTGCGCGGGCGCGGCGACCCGAAACGGGGATCGATTTCGGTGAGATAGGCCCCCGCTTCAGCCGCCGACATCCGCGCGACCCGCGTCGCCGACACGACACTTCCTCGCTGGACGGACGAGGCAGCGGCCACGGCGACCGGCTGGCCGTCGTCCTGACTTCCGGTGGCGAGGGTGATAACGGTGGCGGGGAGCGCGATGAGTGCGATCCCGGTACCACCCAGCATGGCCCAGCGGAAACGCCGCGTACGAGCCTTGGATTTCGTCATACCCGCGACGCTAGGGCTGGCGGCACCGGCGCTCGATGGGCCTGAACACCGGACGCAGGTGTACCTGACCACACCCCCGCGGTGACGCTGCCCCGACATTGGAGGCCGTGACCTCGGCACCGCCGCCCGTCTCAGGCCGGGGTGAGGGTGCTGTTCTCCAGGACGTAGACGGCGTCGGCGCGGCGGGCGAGGGTGTGGTCGTGGGTGACCAGGATGAGGGCGCGGCCGTCGGCGCGGGCCTGGTCGAAGAGGAGGTCCATGACCTGGCCCGCCGTGACCGGGTCGAGGGCGCCGGTGGGCTCGTCGGCGAGGATCAGGCGGGGGTCGCGGATGAGGGCGCGGGCTATCGCGACGCGCTGCTGTTCGCCGCCGGAGAGGCTGGACTGGGTGGCGTGCAGGCGTTCGCCCAGGCCGACGCGGCGGAGCGTCTCGTCGGCCAGGTCGTAGCGGCGGCGCAGGCTGCGGCCGCCCGCGTACAGGAGCGGGGCCGCGACCTGCTGGCGGGCGGTGCGCCGTTGCAGGAGGTTGAGCTGCTGGAACACGAAGCCGATCGTCTCGCCGCGCAATTGGGCGCGTTCGCGTTCGCGCAGGGTGGTGGTCTCCCTGCCGTACATCCGGACGGTCCCGGCGTCGGGACGCTCCAGCAGGCCGAGGATGTTCAGCAGCGTGGACTTGCCCGCACCGGACAGCCCGACGATCGCGGCCGTCGCACCCGGGTGGACGGTCAGCGACACGTCCTCCAGAACGGTCAGCGGTTCCTTGCGGCGGCGCAGCGTGAACCGCTTGGTGATGCCGCTGATCGCCAGGACGGGCTCCCGCGCCTCCGCCACGCGGACGTCGCCGGGCTCCGGGGTGACCGCGCTCACGGGCCGCCCTCCACCGGGGCGCCGCCGCCGTTCTCCGGGGGCGGGGCGGGCGCGTCGAACGCGGCGTCGTCCGGGGCCCGGTCGAGGATCTTGTCACCCGGCTCCAGGCCGTCCACGACCTCGACGCGCTTGCCGTCGTTGATGCCGAGGCGGACGTCGCGTACCTGGCGCTCGCCGTTGTCGCCGACCACCGTCACCTTGCCCTTGGACGCCTCGCCGAGGACGGCCGACAGCGGGATCACGACGGCGCCGGTCACCGAGTCGGTGGTGATGGCCATCTTGCCGCGGATCCCGGCGAAGACCTTCTGGCGGGTGGGGATCCGGCAGGTCACCTCGACGTCGTCCCCGCCGCCTCCGCCGGATCCGTCGTCCGTGCCACCGCCGCCGGGAGGGCCCTCCGGCTGTCCGGCCGGGGGCGTGTTCGAGACCCCGGCGCCGTAGGCCAGCAGGCGGCAGGTGAACGGCGCCGGGCCGTGGTCGATCGCCATCTTGATCGACTCCGGCCGGTTGTAGAGCTTGTAGATCTCCTTGCTGGAGATGGTGGCGACGGCCTGGTAGCGGCCGCGGTCGAGTTGCGCGACCGTGTCGGACGGGTTGAGCTCCTGCCCGACCGTCGCGCTCAGGCCGGAGATCCGGCCGGACGTGGGCGCGGTCACGGCGATCGTGGTGGGCTTGGCCTTCTCGTCCTCGGGGGGCACCTTGACCGTCAGCAGGGGCTCACCCTTGTTCACCCGCTGCCCGTTCTTGTGGCGGACGGCGCTGACGGTGCCCGCCTTCGTGACCCGCACCGGAACCGGCGGGTCGGCCCGGACGACCGCGTCCACCGTGATGCGGCTGACGATCGTGCCCTTCTCCACGGTGACGACCTTGGCCGACAGGTCGACGGACGGAAGCGGGTCGGACGGCGCCGGGGGCTCGGCGGCGCCGTTGCCCGCCAGCCAGCCGGTGCCGCCGACGACACCGAGCACCGCCACGATGATCCCGGCCTTGGCCAGGCGGTTCCCCACGCGGAACATGATCGTCTCCTAGCTCCGGATCGCCTGGATGACCGAGCGGCGCATCGCGCGCATCGCCGGGATCAGGCCGGTGATGAGGCCGACGCAGACCGCGACGCCCATGCCGAGCAGCGCCGCCCGCCACGGGAACGTCATGGCCAGATCGGCGTTCGCGAAGGGCCCCCGGTCCTTGAGGAGGCCGAACAGCGGCCCGCTGATCGCGTACACGCCGGTGATGCCGATCAGCCCGCCCGCGCAGGAGACGATCAGCCCCTCCAGCAGGACGCCGAGGAACAGGTCGGAGCCGGTGGCGCCGAAGCAACGCTGGACGCCCAGCTCGCTGCGGCGCTGCCGTACCGCCATCAGGCCGAGCACCAGCACCGGCAGCGAGCCGAGGAGCAGCAGGAACAAGGCCGCCGCCACCAGCACCTTGCCGAACGTGCCGCTGATGGCCCCGGTGTCGCCCTCCTCGCGGTAGATCTCCGCCTTGCCCAGGCCCCAGGACGTCGCGGCGTCCGACCGGAACCGCTCCATGACCTGCCGGGCGTCGGCCTTCGGAACGCGGACGACGTACTGGGTCTGGTCCGCGCCGATGCCCCAGCGGGCCATCGTCCGGTACGGCATGTAGATCTCGGTCTGCGACCAGGGCGTGCCTCCGCTGAGGACGCCGACGACCCTCGCCCGAACCCACAGCCGGGGCGCGCTGAGTTCCACGATCGCGCCGACGGGCCGCGGGCCGAGTTGCTCGGCGAACTTCGCGCTGACCACGAGCTGGGGCTCGAGCCGGGCGTTGTCGTTGGGGACCAGCCACCGGCCGGACGCGACCTGGATGCGGCGGATCCGGTCGAGGCCGGGGTTGGCGCCGACCGTCCGGATCTCGCCGCCGGTGTCCTCGTCGCCCTTGATCGGACGGGTGCCGCCGGGCAGGACCTGCCGGTAGGAGACGTTCACCGCCTCGCGGAGCGGACTCCCCGTGATCTGGTAGCGGCGCATGTCCGACTCGATCCGGGCGACCGTCTCGTCCGACATCGCGGACGGGCCGTTGTCGGTCGGGGCCATCACGGTGAGCGTGACCGGACGGCCGACCTCCTGCTCGAAGGTCTGGACGAGGGCCTGCCGCGCCATTCCGCCCAACGCGATCGCCAACGTGACCACGGCGACGAGCGCGGACACGCACATCAGCGACAGGGCGACCCGCACCTTACTGGTACGGATCTCCGCGATCGCGGAGAGAAACATCCCCCAAATGGGCATCGCTACGGCCCCCGACGCGACATAGCCGCATTCCCCTCGAATACGGTGATCACGAACGCTACCGGTATTCCACTGCCGTCGCCGCGAACCACAACATTTTCATGTGAGCCGTCTTCTGCACGTCCACTCCGACAGACGTGACCATTGCCGATTACGGTCGGTCACTTGTTGTTCGGCGTTTCGCGTCCGCCGCGTGCCAGGTTCGCCGGGTGGACTAGGACGTCGATGTCGGAAGCGATGGCGACCAACCCAAGGTTTCACCCACGTCCTTCAGGTCGTGTCCGATGTGCAGCGGAATGGTGGCCGCGCCGTTTATTCACGGGTTCCCAACGCCTCGACGGCACGGGTCCGCATCGCCGCGTGGGCGGGCAGTGTCGAGGCCAGTAGTGCGATGACCGCGCAGGCGGTGACAATTCCGGCCATCGGTGGCCACGGCACCGCGAGGTCGAGACGCCCGGACAGGTTCAGCAGTCCGAACACCACCCCGCCCACGGCCAACGCGGACACCAGCAGGGCGAGCACCGCGCCGATGCCGACCATCAGGAGTCGTCCGCCAGGCGGGACGGGTCGCCCGACACCACGCGCAGCTTCGCGACATCGGCGAGCGACCTGGGCGTCACCGCCTGGGCCGGATACTTCACCAGGGCCTCGCCGTCCTCCAGGGCGAACAGGGCGGTCGGCGTCCGGACGACGGTGTCCACGCCGGGCACGGCCGCGACGGCCGCGATCACGGCCCGGTTGAGGCCGGGCGTCCCGTCCGGGGTCACGATGAAGTCGGCCCGGTGCTGGTCGCGCAGTTCGGCCCGTTCGGCGTGGTCGACGCTGGCGGTGGCGCCGAGCAGGGAGAGCGCCAGGCCGACGGTGACGAGCACCGGCGCGGCGGTCGAGGCGGTCCGACGGGCGGCGGTCAACGCGTTCTCCCGGACGACCATCGCCCCGGCGCCCGGCAGCAGGCCGAGCGGCCAGGCGACCAGCCGGGCCACCGGTGAGACGACGATCGGCGCGAGCATCGCGACGCCGACGATCAGCAGCATCGTGACCGGGATGTACTGCTTGCGGGTGGTCGCGCCACCGGGATCGCCGAGCACCGAGGCCAGCATCCACAGGCCCGCCAGCATGCCGCCGACGCCCAGCACCCAGCGGCCGACGGTCATGGCGCGGGTCTCCAGCGCCGCGTCGCGCAGCGCCTCGGCCGGACGGATCCGTCCGGCCCGCCGCGCCGCCGCCCCCGCCCCGAGCAGGGCGACCGTGAGGCCGGTCGCGAACGCCACGGCCAGCGGCCACGCCGTCGTCGGGACGGTGTACGACGCGGGTGCCAGGCGCTGGTCGACGAGCCAGCCGCCCAGCACCGGGGCGCAGGCGGGCCCGATGGCGCAGCCGAGCGTCGAGCCGATCACCCCGACGGCGAACGCCTCACCGGACAGCATCCGCCGGACCTGGCGGGGCGTCGCGCCCATCGCGCGGAGCAGCGCCAGCTCGCGGCGCCGCTGGACGACCGCCAGCGCGAAGGTGGACGCGACGACGAAGACCGCGACGAACCCGCAGATCCCGCCCGCCGTGCCGAGCATGATCTTGGTTCCGGCCAGCGTGTCCGTGCCGCCGGTCGTCGCGACTCCGGCGCTCGCCGTCCGGGCCCGGTCGCCGGTGAGCACCACGGCGGAGCCGCCGACGGCGTCGCGCAGCCTCGCCGCCTGCGCCTTGCTGATCACGGCGTCGATCCGTGGGGAGAGGCGGGCGGCCTCGGCGTCGGTGAACAGGACCGCCGGTTCGGCCTCGTCCGGGTCGACCAGCCCCACCACCCGGTATGTCGTCACGCTCTGAGCGGTGAGGACGGGAACCGCCATACCCAGACGCGACGCGCTCGCAGGGAGCACGATCTCGCCGGGCGCGGTGGCGGCCCGGCCCGCGACCAGCCGGTAGGGCGCGTAGCGGGCCACCGACCATGGACGGCCGATCGTGACCCGTGGACCGCCGCCCGTCTCGGGCTGCGCGTAGAAGACGCGGTCCTGGACGGTGTCGCCGCCGAGCGCGGAGACCCGTGAAGCGATGGTGGGGTCCAGCCCGCGCGGCGCTTCCAGGTCGCGTGTCTTGGTCTTGTCTCCGATCCGCACGCTCAGGCTGCCGGGTGCCCGGACTACGGCGGGCGCGGCACCGTACCGCACCCTTCCCTTCTCGGCGGACGTCGGCTTGGTTTCGGGGGCCGCCGCCAGCGCGAGCCCCATGGTCGCGACCAGCCCGACGCCGAGGGTGAGGGCGACGAACGACCCGGTGAACGCGGTCCAGCGGGCGCGGACGGTCAGCAGCGCGATCCTCAGCACGGCGCCGACTCCAGGCGGGCCATGTGGGCGGCGACGGCCTCGGCGGTCGGCCGGTCCAACCGGCCCGCCGGTCGACCGTCGGCCAGGAACACCACACGGTCGGCGTAGGAGGCGGCGACGGGATCGTGCGTCACCATGACGATCGTCAGGCCGCGCTGGTCGACCAGGCCGCGCATCATGGTCAGGACGTCGCGCGAGGTGGAGCTGTCCAGCGCGCCCGTCGGCTCGTCGGCGAACAGCACGTCGGGCCGGGTCACCAGGGCCCGCGCCATCGCGACCCGCTGCTGCTGGCCGCCCGACATGCGGCTGGGCCGGTGCCCGGCCCGGTCCGCGAGGCCCACGTCCCGGAGCACGGCGGCGATCTCGGCCTTTCCTGGACGGCGTCCGGCCAGGTGCAGTGGGAGCCCCACGTTCTGCTCGGCTGTGAGGGACGGCATCAGGTTGAACGACTGGAAGACGAACCCGATCCGGTCCCGGCGCAGGAGGGTGAGCTTCGTCTCGCGGAGGCCGGTGAGGTCGGTGCCCGCCATGACGACCCGTCCGGAGTCAGGCCGGTCGAGCCCGGCGGCACACTGGAGCAGCGTCGACTTCCCCGAGCCGGACGGCCCCATGACCGCGGTGAAGGTGCCGCGGGCGAACTCCAGCGTCACCCCCGCGAGCGCCGTCACCGCGCCGTCCCCGGACCCGTACGTCCTGGTCACGTCGTCCAGCCGCACGGCCACATCGGACACGACCGTCCCCGTGGTGTTCGTCCCGGCGGGATTCGTCCCCGTGCCGCTTGCCTCCGCACCGTTCATGGCGTCAGCCAACCGTCCGGGCGCCGTCATCGCACTGGCCCTGATACGAGTCTTCGCGGTAGTCCTGGTACTACCTCGGTGGTGGTCCTTCCGTCATGGGCGCCGGGCGGGGCACGCCGGTACGGTCGGTCCCATGCGATCACGCACGGCCTGGCAGGCGCTGACCGATCGCGGGTTCCTGATCAGCGGCTGGCCGTGGCGGGCGGTGGCGTACCTGCTGACCGGGACGGTGGCCGGTGCGCTGGAGCTGGTCCTGCTGACCGTCGCGCTCAGCGTCGGGATCGTGTCGGCCGTGCTGCTCGTGGGCGTACCGCTGCTGCTGGGGCTGGGTCTGTCCGGCCTGCCGGTCGCGGCGGCGGAGCGGCGTCGACTGCGGCTGGTCGACGGTGAGCCCGCGCCCGGCCCGCATCGCGTCCCGGAACGTCCCGGCTTCTGGCCCTGGTTACGGACCCGTTTCCGCGAGCAGGCCACCTGGCGGGACCTGGCGTTCACGCTGCTGTCGGCGACCGTGCTGTGGCCGCTGGAGCTGGCGGCCCTGGTGGCGGGGCTGGCGGTGCCCGGGGCGCTGCTCTCGGCCCCGGCCATCATGGCGGCGGCCGGGTCGGACGGCGAGATACGGCTGCTCAAGACGTGGACGCTCACCGCCGCCTGGCAGTCCTGGGCCATGGTGCCGCTCGGCGCCGTCGCGTCGCTGGTCGCGGCATACCTGATGACGGCGGTCGCGGCGGCGCGGGCGGCGCTCACCCGGCTGCTGCTGGTGGCCTCGCGCGAGCCGGAGCTGGCCGAGCGGGTCGACGAGCTGACCCGTTCGCGGGCGCGGCTCGTCGACGCCTTCGAGGCCGAGCGGCGCCGGATCGAACGCGACCTGCACGACGGCGCCCAGCAGCGCCTCGTCGCCCTCACCATGACGCTGGGGCTCGCCGGCGCGGCCGCGGGACGCGAGGTCGGCGACCTGGTCGCGAAGGCGCACGCGGAGGCGAAGCGCGCGCTGGACGAGCTGCGCGAGCTGATCCACGGCATCCATCCCCAGCTGCTCACCGACCGGGGCCTGCCCGCCGCGGTCGACGAGCTGGCCGGTCGCTCCCCCGTCCTGGTCACGGCCGACCTCGACCTGCCGGGGCGCCTCCCCGAGCCGGTGGAGAGCGCGCTGTACTTCGCGGTCAGCGAGGCGCTCGCCAACGTGGCCAAGCACAGCGCGGCGTCCAGCGCCCGGGTCACGGCCCGGCTGGACGGCGACCGCGTCACCGTCGAGATCGGCGACGACGGGATCGGCGGCGCGGCGGTGGCGCGGGGCACCGGGCTGGCCGGGCTGATCGACCGGATCTCCGTCGTGGGCGGCACGCTCGACCTGTCCAGCCCGCCCGGTGGGCCCACCCTCGTCCGGCTGGAGGTGCCGTGCGACCCGGGCGACCACTGCGCCTAGTCATCGCCGAGGACGGCGTGCTCCTGCGCGAGGGGCTGATCGGCCTCGTCGCCAGGTTCGGCCACGAGGTGGTGGCCGCCGTCGGCGACGCCGGGGAGCTGGCCGCCGCGGTCACCGAGCACGCGCCCGACCTGGTGCTGACGGACGTGCGGATGCCGCCCGGGTTCTCCGACGAGGGGCTGCGCGCCGCCGTGGAGCTGCGTTCGGCCCACCCCGGGCTCGCGGTCCTGGTGCTCAGCCAGTACGTGCAGCACGCCTACGCGGCCGAGCTGTTCGACTCCGTCGGCGGCCACGGCGTCGGCTACCTGCTGAAGGACCGGGTCGGCGACATCGACGAGTTCCGCGCCGCGCTGGAGCGGGTGGCGGCGGGCGGCACGGTCGTCGACCCGGAGGTCGTCCGGCGCCTGCTGCGCCGCCGCCACGACCCGCTGGCCCGGCTGACCGCCCGCGAACGGGAGGTGCTCGCCCTGATGGCGGAGGGACGCACCAACATGGGAATCGCGCGGGCGCTGACGGTGAGCGAGGCGGCGGTGGCCAAGCACATCGGGAACATTCTCGCAAAGCTCGACCTCCCACGCACCGAGGAAGACCACCGCCGGGTCCTGGCCGTCCTCACCTACCTGCGCGGCTGAGAGTCGACCCGCAATGGCGCAGGTATCTCGGCCCGGCTGCGCCCCATTTACCTGCCATACCCGGAATGGTTACGGGGAGCTGGCTGACTTCCTCTGGCCATAAATGAATCGGAGGTCAGTGTGAACCAGTTGAGCAGACGCGGTCTTCTCGCCGCCGGGGGTGTCGTCGCGGCGGCGAATCTGTTGCCGGGGGTGGCGTTCGCCGAGCAGGCCGGGGGCGACAGGACCCGCACGGTCACCGGCACCCTCCCGCCGAGCATCGACGACTGGTTCTACCTGCCGGTGGACGTGCCGCACGGGGTCAAGGAGATCGAGGTCGTCTACTCCTACGACAGGCCCACGGTCCCGGCGGGCACGCGCGGCAACGCCTGCGACATCGGGATCTTCGGGCCGGAGGGGCATGAGCTGGGCAACGCGCGCGGCTTCCGTGGCTGGTCCGGCGGGTTCCGGGACCGTTTCACCATCAGCGCGTCCAGCGCCACCCCGGGGTATCTGGCGGGTCCAATCAAGCGGGGCACGTGGCACGTCATTCTCGGTCCGTACACCGTCGCTCCGCAGGGCATGGCCTACCGCGTCGACATCACGTTGCGGTTCGGTCCCGCCGGCACACCTTTCAAGCCCAAACCGGCTCCGCAGAGCGCCCCGGCTCGGGACCGTGGCCGTTCCTGGTATCGCGGCGACTGCCACCTGCACACCGTCCATTCGGACGGCCGCCGGACGCCCGAGGAACTCGTCGCCGCGGCGAGTGGCGCCGGGCTGGACTTCATCACCTCCACCGAGCACAACACTTCGTCGGCGTCTTTGCAGTGGGGTTATCACGCCACCGACGACCTGCTGATCCTCAATGGTGAAGAGGTCACTACGCGTTCCGGGCACTGGCCCGCCATCGGTCTGCCCGCCGGAATGTGGGTCGACTGGCGTTACAGAGCCGGGGACTCGCGCGATTACCGGCGCTTCGTCCACCAGGTCCACAAGGCGGGCGGTCTGGTCACCGCCGCGCACCCCTTTGCCAGCTGTTTCGGTTGCAGCTACGAATTCGCCTATGAACTGGCGGACCTCGTCGAGGTATGGAATCAGGACTGGAGCGAAGAAGAGGAGGCGGCGCTCAACCACTGGGACGGCCTCCTGCGTTCTGGCCGGTGGATTCCGGCGATCGGCAACTCCGACGCGCACAACCCGCAGAACACCGTCGGTTCCCCGCAGACCGTGGTGTTCGCCGATCACCTGCGCCGCGACTCGCTGATCGCTGGCCTGCGCGCCGGACGTTCCTGGCTGGCCGAATCGTCCAAGGTGAACCTGAGTTTCACCGCAACAGACGGAAAACGAACCGTCGGAATCGGCGAACAACTCCCCGTGGACATCGGCACGCCGGTCACCTTCCAACTCACGGTCAGCGGCGTTCCGGGCACCAAGGTGCGGCTTCTTGACCAGGTCGGACAGCAGCACACCGAGGTCGTCCCCGACACCGGCACCCTGACGACGCGCTGGACGACCTACCGCCGGTACAGCCGCTGGGTGCGCGCGGAAGTGCGCAGGTCCGGCGCGATGGCGGCCATGACCAACCCCATTTTCCTGGACGACCGACAGCGCTCGTAGAGCGGAGGCAGGGCCGTCTGAAATGGTGAAAAGGCCCGGGAGGCGCGTTCCTGGTGTGGGGTGCGCTTCCCGGGCCTTGTCAGGTGCCTACATCTCTGGGGCGCAGGTCAGGTCGTCAGCCGGGAGGCGGCCGGTGACGAGGTAGTCGTTGACCCGGTCGAGGATGCAGTTGTTGGGGTATCCGCGCTGGTAGGGCGCGTGGACATAGGCGTCCAGTGTGATCATCTTGGAGCCGTGCAGCAGCCCGTGCAGGGTCTTGTTGCTCTCGTACGTGGTGCGGGTGTCGCCGGTGGCGGCCACCATCAGGGCGGGCAGGTCGATGTTGATCTTGGTCGGCGGCTCCACGGGGCGCGTCGGCCAGTACGCGCAGGGCCCGATGTCGTAGCCCACCGCACCGAAGATCGGCGCTTCGGCCCGGTGCTTCTGGACGTCCCGCCAGTAGACGGCCGGGTCGCGGGGCGCGGCGACGTCCCCGCAGATGATCGCGGCCTGTCCGCTGCCTCCCGCTCCGTCCTCGCGGGTCGCCGCCGTCAGGAACTCGAGTTCCGCGGCCAAGTCCGGGGACGGCTGGACGGGTCGTCCCGCCGCGGCCTCCCGCATCAGCCGCACGGACTCGGCGAGGGCGGCACGTGCCGGTTCCTCATCGGTGCTGATGTTGTCGAGCAGGAAGACCGGCACCAGCGTGGCGTCCAGCCGGTACTGGCCGATCTCCAAGGGGCGTTTGGCGGACACCGCGATGATGTGGTGCACGAGCTTGAGAACCTTGGCCTTGCTGTCGCCCAGCCCGTACTTGTCGTCGTGTTCCGCCGCCCATCCGGCCCAGGCCGCCAACGCTTCCTCGTTGGCGTCCACGGCGGGTGCGATCAGACGCGGACCCCAGATGTCGGGGGCGACCGAGCTGTCCAGGACGACGCGGTCGAGCCGACCCGGGAACATCGTCGCGTACACCGCGCCGAGGTAGGTGCCGTACGACGCGCCGTTGTAGGACATCATCCGCTCGCCGAGCGCGCCCCGGATGACGTCCATGTCGCGGGCGATGTTGCGGGTGCTGATGTGGGGCAGCACGCTCCGGTTCGTCCGGGCGCAGCGGTCCGCGAGGTCCTTGGCGAAGCGAGCCGCCCGCCTGAACGATCGGCGGTTCGGCCCCGCCCCCTTGATCCAGGTGCCGACGTTCCAGCCGCAGTCGACCCCGGCGCTCCGGCCGAGCGACCTCGGGTCCATGCCGACCAGGTCGTAGCGCGGCCCGGCCGGTCCCATCAGCTGCCGCATGTAGGGCGGCATGTCCAGGGCCGGTCCCGGACCGCCGCCGTTGAGGAGCATCATGCCGAGCCTGGGCGCCTTGCCGGACGCCTTCAGCCGCGAGATCGCGACCTTGATGGTGCGGCCGTCCGGCTTGGAGTAGTCGAGTGGGACGGTCACGTCGGCGCACCGGGCTCCGGCCGCGTCCAGTTCCTTGCCGACCTGGTCGTCGGGGCCCAGCGTGCACGCCTTCCAGTCCAGGCGCTGGTGGTAGAAACGGTCCAGATCGCCCGCCTTCGGGGCGGCGGCCGTCGACGAGGGCGCCACCGACACCATCACCGTGGCGACCATCGTGGCACCAGCGGCCAGCGAGGCCGCCGTTCGGAACCTGCTCAAGGTCACTCCGTTCATCGGGGGTCGCACAGGGCGGTCTGGACGAGGTTCAGCTCCTCGTTGAACGCCTCCCAGGTCGAGGGGTTCTCGTTGAAGGCGATGGAGACGCGGCGGCCGGACGGCGCGACGCCCGCGATCGTGGTGAAGCCGTCGATGTCACCGGCGTGCCCCCACCACGTCCCGCCGCAGCGCAGCGGCGTCCCGATCAGGCCGAGACCGAACCGGGCGCCCTCCCACACGCGGTCGGGATCCGCGGCGACGGTCCGCTTCATCTCCGCCATCAGCCGTGGCGGGAGCAGCCGCCCGCCGAGGAGTGCGCCGAGGAAGACGCTCACGTCGCGGGGAGTGGAGATCAGCGCGCCGCCGGTCCAGGCCACGGTGGAGTTCAGCGCGGTGTAGTCCGCCCATCGGACCGTTCCACCCTCTTCCTGGCGGACGTAGCCGTGCGCGTGCGAGCCCCTGATCCGGACCTGGTCGCCCGGCCAGTAGGTGTCGCGCAACCGCAGCGGGTCGATGATCCGGTGCCTGATCTCGTCCTCGGCGCGGTGGCCGGTCACCTTCTCGATGATGAGCCCCGCCAGGACGTAGTTGGTGGTCGAGTAGTTCCAGCCCGCCGGGGGATGCGGCAGGGACAGGGCCCGCTCGACCAGTTCCTCGGGCTCGAAGTGCCGGAACCGGTATTCCTCCGTGGACTCGAAGGTCTCCATGTGGTCGGGTAGCCCACTGGTGTGTCGCAGCAGGCTCCGCACGGTGATCGTGCGCCCGTCGTAGCCGTTCCGATCGACCAGGCCGGGCAGGTAGCGGTCGATCGGGGCGTCCAGCGAGATCCGTCCCTCGGCGGCGAGCCCGAGCACCGCCGTCGCGGTGAACGTCTTGGTGATGCTGGCGATCCGGACCCGCATGTCCGCGCTCATCGGCCGTCCGGTGCGCCGGTCGGCCTTTCCGCTCGCGGCCGTCCACGGTCCGCAGCGCGGGTCGTCCACGCGCACGGCCGCGCCGGTCAGCCCGTGGACGCCCGTCACCCGGTTCAGGACCTGCCGGACGGCGACGCGATCACCGCACCCGCGCGGCGGCGCGGCCCGCGCGGACGTCGGGACCGCGACCGTGCCGCCGATCGCGGTGCCCACGGCCAGCACCGCGACCGTCCCGCGGACGGCACGGCTCCGCCTCGATTCAGTTGTCGTCATGGCGAGAACGCTAGAAGCGGCCCCCACCCGGACACACTGCGGTGATCACCCAGAATCCCCTTGGTGCTGCCCGCACAAACGATCTTCGGGCTAGCACCACCACCGCGACGCCCGAAGGCCCCCCTCGGCCGCCGCGCTCGGCGGCACGTCACCCGCTTGGGACGGGGACGTACGGTGAAGGGGACAGACTCGCCGGTTGTGAGTCTGAGCGCATTCCCGTCGTCGCTGTGGGTAGCGGGACTATCCCATGTGCCCAAACTTTGGTGACGAAGACTGGCACACAGCGCAAAGCGGATGCGAGTGTGGGCGCGGCAGAATTAGCTTGATACCGAGATACCTGATGCCGTCCGCTCGTCCGCGCCCGCTCCTGACAGGCGGGCGACCCGGCCCGGCGCGCGGTGCCCGCGCTGCGTCCGTTGGCCGCTGATGCGCAAGAGATGTGAGGTGTTTGTCATGATCGTTGGGGTTCTCAAGGAGGATCCACCCGGTGAGCGGCGGGTGGCGGTGACGCCGGACACCGTCCTCCAGCTGCAGAAGCTCGGGTACGAGGTGGTCGTCGAGACCGGGGCCGGGGCGGAGTCGGGCTTTCCCGACGACCAGTACGAGGCCGCGGGCGCCGCCATCGGTGACGCGGACGCCGCGGACGTGGTGTTGGGCGTCAACCCGCCTTCCCCTGAGCGGCTGGACGCGTTGCGGCCCGGTGCCACGCTGATCGGTCTGCTGAGTCCTCGGTTCAAGCCCGAGTTGGTGGAGGAGCTCGCGAAGCGTCCCATCACGGCGCTCTCCCTCGACGCGGTGCCGCGGATCTCCCGGGCGCAGTCGTTCGACGTGCTGTCCTCGATGGCCAACATCGCCGGATACCGGGCGGTGATCGAGGCGGCGCACGAGTTCGGACGGTTCTTCACCGGCCAGGTGACCGCGGCGGGCAAGGTGCCACCGGCGAAGGTGCTGGTCGCGGGGGCCGGTGTCGCCGGGCTCGCGGCGATCGGCGCGGCCGGGAGCCTGGGCGCGATCGTGCGGGCCACCGACCCGCGGCCGGAGGTCGCCGACCAGGTGCGCTCGCTCGGCGGTGACTACCTCGCCGTCGCCGAGAACGAGCCCGACAGCGCCCCGAACACTGGTTACGCCAAGGAGATGTCGGACGACTACAACGTCCGCGCCGCCGCGCTCTACGCCGACCAGTGTCGTGAGGTCGACATCGTCGTCACGACCGCGCTCATTCCGGGCAAACCGGCGCCGACGCTGATCACCGCCGAGATGGTCGCGACGATGCGGCCGGGCTCGGTGATCGTCGACATGGCCGCGGCCAACGGCGGCAACGTCGAGGGCACGGTTCCCGGCGAGCGGGTGGTCACCCCGAACGGCGTGATCATCCTCGGTTACACCGACCTGGCCGGGCGGCTGCCCGCGCAGGCGTCCCAGCTGTACGGCACCAACCTGGTCAACCTGATGCAGTTGATGACCCCGGAGCGGGACGGCGAACTCGTCCTGGACTTCGACGACGTCGTGCAACGCTCGATGACCGTCGTCCGCGAGGGCGAACTCACCTGGCCGCCGCCCCCCGTGTCGGTCTCGGCGGCCCCCACGGTCGCCCAACCGGTTCGGCAGGAGGCCGAGGCGGACGCCCCGTCCCGCACGGCGAATCCCGCGTTGCGCCGGATCGGGACCGCGGTCGCGGCCGCCGCGATGTTCGGGCTGATCGCCCTCTCACCGGCGGCGTTGCAGGTGCACCTGACCGTGTTCGCGCTGGCCATCGTGATCGGCTACTACGTCATCGGGAACGTGCACCACGCGCTGCACACCCCGCTGATGTCGGTGACCAACGCGATCTCCGGGATCATCGTGGTCGGGGCGCTGGTGCAGATCAGCTCCGGAAACGCGGCGATCACCGTGCTCTCGCTCGCGGCGATCCTGCTCGCGAGCATCAACGTCTTCGGCGGATTCGCGGTCACCCGCCGCATGCTCGCCATGTTCGTCAGGAGCTAGCCGATGACGATCGCAACCACGGCGACCGCGGCGTACATCGTCGCGGCACTGTTCTTCATTCGCGCGCTTGCCGGGCTGTCCCGGCACGAGTCCGCACGCCTGGGCAACACCTACGGCATGCTCGGCATGGCCGTGGCGCTGGTCGCGACCATCGCCCTGACCATCGACGACGGCATCGGCGTCCCCGCGTTCGCGCTCCTCGTGGCCGCGGTCGCGGTCGGCGCGCTGATCGGACTGAACCGGGCGCGGGCGGTGGAGATGACCGCGATGCCCGAGCTCATCGCACTGCTGCACAGCTTCGTCGGGCTGGCCGCCGTCCTGGTCGGCTGGAGCGGCTACCTGCACGTCGAGCGCCATCCGGACGGGTCGGAGGCGGCCGCGCTCGCCCGCGACGACATGCTCGGCATCCACAGCGCCGAGGTCTTCATCGGCGTGTTCATCGGCGCCGTCACCCTCACCGGCTCGATCGTGGCGTTCGGGAAGCTGTCGGGCAGGTTGAAGTCCGCGCCGCTGATGCTGCCGGGCAAGAACCTGCTCAATGTCGCGGCGCTCGTCGCCTTCGTCGCGCTCACCGTCGTCTTCGTCGTCGAACCCCAGGCGTGGGCGCTCGTCGCGGTCACCGCGGTGGCGCTGCTGCTCGGCTGGCACCTGGTCGCCTCCATCGGCGGCGGCGACATGCCAGTGGTCGTCTCCATGCTGAACAGCTACTCGGGGTGGGCGGCAGCCGCGTCCGGGTTCCTGCTCGGCAACGACCTGCTGATCATCGTCGGCGCGCTGGTGGGCTCCTCTGGCGCCTACCTGTCGGCGATCATGTGCCGGGCGATGAACCGCTCGTTCCTCTCGGTCATCGCGGGCGGCTTCGGGCTTGAGGCGCCCGCCGCTTCCGGCGGCGACCAGGGCAGGCACCGCGAGATCACCGCCGAGGAGACCGCCGGCGCGCTCGCCGCGGCCTCCTCAGTGATCATCGTTCCGGGCTACGGCATGGCCGTCGCCCAGGCCCAGGCACCGGTCGCCGCGCTGACCGCGCGGCTGCGGGACAGCGGCGTCCAGGTCAGGTTCGGCATCCACCCGGTCGCCGGACGCCTGCCCGGCCACATGAACGTGCTGCTCGCCGAGGCCAAGGTGCCCTACGACCTGGTGCTGGAGATGGACGAGATCAACGACGACTTCGGCGCCGCCGACGTCGTCCTGGTGATCGGCGCCAACGACATCGTCAACCCCGCCGCCGAGGAGGACCCCACCAGCCCCATCGCCGGGATGCCCGTCCTGGAGGTCTGGAACGCCCAGCAGGTCATCGTGTTCAAACGGTCGATGGCCACCGGGTACGCGGGCGTCCAGAACCCGCTGTTCTTCCGCGACAACACCCAGATGCTCTTCGGCGACGCCAAGGAACGGGTCAACGACATCCTCCAGGCCCTCGGCCACCTCACACCCGTGGGTGCTGGACGATCCTGACGTGTGACCGGCACGCCTGATCAATGGTCGTGCGCCGGGCTCAGCCCGCTGTACAGGACTTCCTGTTGCCACTGGTCCTGCGGCTGGCCGTGCAGGTGCCAGTAGTGCTCGGCGATGAGGTCCGGGTCGAACGGGGTGCCGGGGGCGACGGGACCGTCCACGGTCACCGAGGCCGCGTGCACGCCCGCGGGCCCGTACTCCTGGTCGAGGAGGCGAACCAGCGTCCGCACCCCGGCCTTGCCCAGCGACAGGCTCACGTACTGCGGCTTGGGCTCGGGCATCCCGCCGGTGATCAGGAACGAGCCGGTGCCGCGCCGGGCCATCTCCGGGGCCACGTGCGCGGCGGCCGTCAACGCGCCGACGACGTTGACGGCCCAGGCGTCCAGCTGGGCGCGCGCCGTCAGCTCGCCGAGCGCGTCCGGCTGGACGAGCGCCGCGTTGTAGACGACGACGTCCGGCAGGCCGATCTCGCTGGTCGCCGCGTCGAGCGCGGCCCGCACGGACACCTCGTCGGCGACGTCCGCCGTCAACGGCACGGCCCGGACCCCCAGCGCGGCGACCTCGTCGGCGACCGCCCGCACCGTCGCGGCCGTCCTGGCCACGACGGCGACGGGCAGCCCTTCCCGCGCGAACCTGAGCGCGACCGACCGGCCGATCCCCGGACCTGCCCCGACCACCACGGCTCCGGACATCGTTGCCCCCTTCTTGGATGGAAGATCCCTGGTGGTCGTGACGTTATGGCGTCACATCATGTGAAGGTCAACCACGGGAACCAGCAGGTCGAGAGGACGCGCGCATGAGGATCGGCGACCTGGCCGACCAGACGGGAGTGAACCGGCGGCTGCTGCGCTACTACGAGGAACAGGGCCTGCTGCGTCCGACCCGCCTGCCCAACGGCTACCGCCAGTACAGCGAGTCGGACGTCGACGCGGTCCGGCACATCCGCGCGCTGCTCGACGCGGGCCTGCCCACGGCGGTCATCGCCCAGCTGCTGGACTGCGTCCACGACGACGGCGGACGGCTGATCCCGTCGCCCTGCCCCGGCATGGTCACCCACCTGCGCCGCGAACGCGCCCGCATCAGCCAGACGATCAGCCAGTTGCAGGGCTCCCAACAGGCGCTCGACAGCTGGCTCGCCTCCCTGACGGCGTGACGGGCCGGAGAGCCGTCCTGCCGGTCAGCTCGCGGGAGTGGTGCCGATCTTGTTCACCCAGCCCTGGCGTTCGAAGGCGAGGTACTCGTTGACCGTACCGCCGTCGCCGAATTCCAGGTAGTCGAGGAGCCGGGCGGTCGACGGGTCGATCACGAGGCGGACGCCGGTGCCGCGCGCGGTGACGGTGACGCCCGACCTGCCGTCCCGGTCCTTCATCCGGCCGGTGACCTGGATGGACGGGTCGTCGGACAGGATCCGGTAGAGCGCCGCCCGCGTGCCGGGGGTGGTCGGGGCCATGAAGAGATCCCAGGCGCTGACGAAGACGTACTGACCGTAGTCGGCGGGCGCCGTGTACCCGTTCGCGCCACCCTTGCGGTCTTGGTTCCAGAGTTTCCGCAGGTAGCTGTTCAGGCTCTGTTTCGTCGCCGGTAGTTTCGCGATGTTCTTCCACTCGATCTCATGGGAGCCGATCACGGGGTTCACCAGGTGCGAGCGCTGCTCGTACGTCGTCGTGAACGGCTTGGACGTCGTGTCGCCGCCGTCCAAGGAGATCGGGGGCGACCCTGCTGCCCGCCAGCGCTTCTCGTCCTCCTCGGTCGGGAAGGTGACCTTGATGTCGAGCGGCACGCGCGTGCGGAACCTCATCCGGGTGACGCCCGGGAGCGTGCACGACCAGGTCTCCGCGCTGCTCGCGGTCTGCGCTCGAAACGTCTGGCGCGGGTCCCGGGAGATCGGTTCGCCGGGACGGGGCTTGCGGGGCGCCAGGTCCTGCCAGGTGCGCGTCCGGGTGTACCAGCAGGTCCCGTGGGTGGCGGGCTCCTTGGCGACCTTTTCGGCGCTGGCCAGCAGGAACGTGCGGGCGTCGATCGTCGCGACCTCGCCGGGGCCCTTGGCCCTGCCGTCATGGGCGCCCTGGTCGCCTCCGGACAGCGCGACGGTAGCCAGCACCGCCGTCGCGGTCACCGCCGCGACGGCGCCGGTGGCGAACGCCAGCCGCCGGACGGGCCGTCGCCTCTCTCGTGCCTCGGGCCGTCCCGCGCGCGCTCGGACCATCGCCGCGTCGGAGTGCCGCGCGTAGGCGGCGTCGGCGAGTTCGTCGGCCGACACGGGCTTCAGGTCGTGGATCACTCGGTCGAGTTCGCTCTGCTTCATCGCTTCTCCGGAATGGCTCGGGCGGACGGGGTGGGTTCGGGCATCCGCACGGCGGGCCCACGGGCCTCGGGGGACTCGGCGGGCTCGCGGGGCTCGGCGGGCTCGGGGGACGCGTCGAGCGCCCGGGCCAGCCGTCGTCGTCCGCGATGCAGCCGGACGACGAAGGCGGTGCGGGAGCACCCGGCGACACGGGCGGCGTCGGCGGGATCGAGGCCGTGCCAGGCGGCCAGCGTCACCGCCTCCGCTTCCTTGGCCGACAGCGTGCGCAACGCGGCCAGCGCCTGGTCACGGGCCACCACGTGGTCGGCGGCGTCCCAGGCGTACCGGTCGGTGTCGGTGGACAGGTCGGCCAGCCGGTCGACGAGATGCCGCGCCTGCCCGGCGTCGGCGTGCGACCGCCGGACGAGGTTCCGCGCGACGCCCAGCAGCCACGGCAGCGCCCGTTCCGGGATGTCCGCGATCTTCCGCCAGGCGATCGTGAACACCTCGTCGGTGACGTCCTCGGCCGCGTTGGACGGGACCCGCAGCACGACGTAGCCGAACACGTTGCGGTAGTACGTCTCGTAGAGGCGGGTGAATCGGGCCTCTTGCTCGTCCACGCCACCTCCTTTCTTCTCGGAGCGATACGCCAAGAAGTCGGAGAAGGCGCCCTCGGATTACACGGGATATCGATGATGTTCGGGCGGCGACCGGTGCCAGGCCGGGGGGCGGGTTCGTTCAGGTCCGGCCTGGACGGGGGCGGCTCCTCTGATGATCAGCTGGAGGCCGTCGTCGTACAGGTCTCTGGGCGTCCGCCCGCTCGCCATGACCTCGCCGATCGACGCGGCGACGGTCGGAACGCGCTCGTTGAGTTCCTTCATGGCCGCCTCATCGACCCCTGAGAGTTCGTTGAACGCCTGTTCCTCGATGACCTGGCCGAACGTGTAATGGATGACCGTCAGCGTCACATTGCGGGCGCTCAGGAGGTCGAATCCGGCTTCGACGAGCGTCCGGATCAACATCTCTGACATATCGGCGAACCGCACCGCCCGGTCAAGGTTCGCGCCGACGACCACTCGCGCGCCATGCTGCCGGGACAGCAGCGCATCACGCAGTGCGTGAGCCGAATCGGTGAGCCAATCCTGCCAGGGCTGGTCCGCCCGACGTTCCGGATGGTCGTCGAACTGAACGCCGAGGATGGCGTTGGCCATCTCGTCGAGCAGGTCCTGCTTGTTCCGCACGTACCAGTACAGCGACATGGCCTGGACTTCCAGTTCCTTCGCCAACCGGCGGAGCGTCACGCCTTCGAGACCGTCGCGGTCCAGCAGCTGGAGGGCGGCGTCGACCACCTCATGCCGTTGCAGTGCCATGGGTCTCCTCCTCGGACTTGACTCCATCGCGCGCGCGATAGCTAATCTCACGCCGTAGAATTCAAGTCTTACAGTGTAGGATTCGCACTCAGGGGCCACATGCCCGGAGATCCTGCCGTCCAGGTCTCCAATCTGGTGAAGAGATATCGCCGAGCCGATCGCAACGCCGTCGACGACATCAGCTTCTCGGTGCGGCGCGGAGAGTTCTTCGCCTTCCTCGGCCCGAACGGCGCGGGAAAGACCACGACGATTCTACCGGGTGATGCCCCGGAGCTATCGTGATCAAGTCGGCCAGCTCACCGAGCTCATCGGCATCGGCATCGGCATCGGCGGCCAACTCTTCAAGCCGCTCAGAACATTCTCGGGCGGGATGAAGCGGAGCCTGGAGATCATCCGCTCGCTCATGTGCTCGCCGGACGCGCTCTTCCTCGACGAACCGACCAGCGGGCTGGAGTTCTTCGCAGTCTTCGTGCTCGTGGGCACATTCTTCTTCGCCCGAAACGAGCGCAATCGCTGAACCGCGTCCCCCCCGCTCCGGTGAGCCGTCCACCACACTCATGGACGGCTCACCGCCGCCGTAGGATCGGCGCATGGCTGACGATCGACGACTCCCCCGATACCGCGTTCTCACCGGCCCCGACGACGATTCCTTCTGCTGGCGGGTCAGCGAGGCGCTCGACCTCGGATACGAGTTGCACGGCGCCCCGTCCCTCACGTTCAGCGGAGACCGGGTCATCGTCGCCCAAGCCCTTGTCCGCGCCGAGGACTAACTCGAACAACCACAAGGCTCCTGGTCAGGCGGCCTGCTGGGAGGCAGCGGCGTCAGGCCGCAGGTCCTTGAGGGTGAGCCGATGCGTCGGCGGCCGCGCCAAAATGATCTTGCTGTGCACCTGGCGGGCGGAGTCGACATGGAGCAGTTCGCCGGGGTCCAGCGGCCGCCATCGCGTGTCGTCGTCCATGCGTTCACTGGCGATCACGACGGCCGGGGCGTCCGTCAAGGTCTGCGAATGAACCCGGATGTGCCCGTCCGTCCCGCTGTGGTCAAGGCGCCGGTCACCATGGTGGCCGCCCGCCTCACGCTCGAGCACGTACAGCCGATGCGTGTCGGGATAGCGCAGCGCCCACAGCTCGTCGCGCGTGGTCAGAACAAGGTTGAGAGCGAAAACAGGAAGACTCTCAGCGATCCACCGCACGGCCCGCTCGATCCCAGCGCCGACATCACCACCATGGGCCCGAGCCTCACGGGTGATCAACGCGAAGAACCGTTCAGAATCAGTATCGCCCTGAACAAGCGACCGATCCGACCCCAGGTGCCGATCAAGCAAGTCCAGCCCCTCAATGACCCCGTTATGTGCGAAGAGCCGGTCGTTCTGCTGGAACGGATGCGTGTTGCGGGCTTGCAGCCCACCGGTGGAGGCGTAACGAACATGCGCCACGAAAGTCGTGGATTCGACATGCGTGGCCTCCGCCGCGAAACAACGATCCTCATACGCCGCGATCGGCGCCTTGTGCACCTGCGGCGTCCCGTCAGCGGTGAAAAAGCCCAGCCCGGTGCCGTCGGGGTCGCGGTGGCTCTGCGCGCTGAGACTGTCGGGAGCGTCCAGTAGCCAGAAGGTGGCCTGCGTCGGCTGCGGTGCGCTGCTGAGACCGAAAAGACGGCACATGATCTCCTACCTTCCTCCCTGAACGAATCAGTGGCGCCCCGGCCGACGCGGGTTCTTGGTCTCGGCCCCGTGAGCGAAGCCACCGAGGTCATCGGCATCACGGTGCGGCTTCCCCTGCCTGCTCAGTCTCGGCAGAACGCGGCGCAGATCGTCCAGTAGCAGGTCCGCCAGGTCATGGCTGAAACCGTTGCGAACAACAATGCGCAGCACCGCCAAATCGGTACGGTTCTTGGGGAACGTATAGGCGGGCACCAGCCACCCACGCTCACGCAGGGCCGCCGAAACATCGAAAACGGTGAAGTCGGTGATGCCTTCCCGCGTCCGGAACGCGAAGACCGGAGCCTCCGAGCCATCGGTGACCAAATCGAACGGACCAAGGGCGGCGATCTCGGCGGCCAGCCGCTTGGCAACGTCCCGGCAGGTCTGCTGCACACGCCGGTAACCCTCGAAGCCGAGCCGCAGGAAGTTGTAGTACTGGGCGACGACCTGGGCCCCAGGCCGGGAGAAGTTCAGCGCGAACGTCGGCATGTCGCCGCCGAGGTAGTTGACGTGGAACACCAGGTCGTCGGGCAGCGCGTCCCCATCGCGCCACAGCGCCCACCCGACACCCGGCATGACGAGCCCGTACTTGTGCCCGGACGTGTTGATCGACGCGACCCGCGGCAGCCGAAAGTCCCACTCCAGATCAGGATCGAGAAAGGGCGCGATCATCGCGCCCGACGCACCGTCCACATGAACCGGAATATCCAGGCTAGTCCGCGCGCACAGATCATCGAGCGCGGCACAGATGTCAGCAACCGGTTCATAACTGCCATCAAACGTCGAGCCAAGAACAGCAACAACCCCAATGGTGTTCTCATCGCACAGCTCGACAGCCTTGTCAGGAGTGAGGTGGAACCGGTCGCCTTCCATCGGCACGTACCGGGGCTCGACCTCGAAGTAGTCGGCGAACTTCTCCCAGCAGATCTGCACATTGATGCCCATCACCAGATTGGGCCGGTCCGTCGACTTCCCCTCGCCTCGCCGCCGCTCCCGCCACCGCCGCTTGAGGGCAAGCCCACCGAGCATCGCGGCCTCGCTGGACCCGGTCGTCGAACACCCCATGGCGTGCCGCGAATCCTCGGCATGCCAGAGCCGAGCGAGCATCCGCACACACCGCTGCTCCAGCTCGGCGGTCTGCGGATACTCGTCCTTGTCGATCATGTTCTTCTCGGCGCACTCGGCCATCAACTCCCTGGCCTGCGGCTCAGCCCACGTCGCAACAAACGTCGCCAGGTTCTGCCGCGCGTTGCCGTCAAGCATCAACTCGTCATGCACGACCTGGTAAGCGGTCCCCGGCTCCATCTCCCCGTCCGGCAAGGCGAATCGCGGCACCCGGATCGGCTCCCGACTGAAAATCGGATTGATCTCCAGATCCCGACTCTCCCCCGCGTGCTCCCGCCCAGCCATGGCTCCCTCACTCTCCTTACCCACCCACACCCCCGCTTCCCCACCCACGCCCCATCAACCCACGCCGTCGCGCACGAACGCGTCCCCGCCGCGTACGTCACGATGCCGTCACAAGCGAGTTCGCGGCCACGCGGACGTCATCCGAGCACCGGAGAGAAGCGTCATCACTAGCGCATCGGCTGTGAGCTTCGAACGGGGTGTTCGGGGTGGTGAGGGGGCGCGAGCGTGTCGTGGGCGGGCGTGGAGGGGGGTGTGCGGCGGCCGTCGGCCGTCCGTTGGTGGGGGCCGGGAGAAGCGTGCCGTGTCGCCGGGCGCACCTTGCCGGGAGGCATGCTGTACGTGGGCGCGGACCTTCCCGCGGTCTCTGGACGGGATGTCGAACCGGCGCTGATCGATCCGCGTCTCCCAGCCGACTTCGGCTCGCCTGACTGGACGGGCAAGGACCTGGGCTACTGGCCCTCCTACGCGGAGATCTCCCCTCAGTGTCGTGCCGCCTACCTGCGGTGGCTGGAGGGCGGCCGCAGACACAGAGACGGTGCCGACAGCGCGCCCACACACCCGCCGCACCGCTTCGTCGCACGCTGCCCATACCCGCGATGAGCACCCACGCACAGGTCGTCTACGCACATCAGATCGCTGAAGCAACGCGAACGCCCGAATCGTTCAACCAACAGATCTCACTCCTACACGACACCGCCCGAGCACTCGAACTCGACCCACGAGCCCGGAAACACGTCCACGAATGCCTCGCAAAGGCATGGGATTCCCATCCCGCCGAACAAGCCCTTCTCCTTACTCTCCACCCTCTCGAGCAATGACAAAGGTCGACTGCCTCGGGGCGTCTCACTTGCGCGCGCGGAGAAGACGTCGAACAGCTTCCGCTTGCGAGCGAGGATCTGGAGGACTGGCAGCTCGACGCTCTCGTCGTACAGAAGCCCCTGAACCGTGCCGCAGCGGTTCGGACGTGGGCCGTGGGTGAGGTCGTTCCGTGGCTATGTGGACGCGGCGGCCGGGGTGGGAGTGGGTTGGTCGGGGGCTTTTGGGGTTGTGTGGCGTAGGTTTCTGATTGGCTTGATCAGGAGTAGGGCTGTGATCGTGGTGATTGTTATTAGGGTTGAGCCGAGCATGAAGGTGCGTGGTTCTACCAGCTTGGTGGCTGGGCCTGCCAGGGCCTGGCCTATCGCCATTCCTGTTACTGAGCCAGCGACCTGGTAGGCGTTGACGCGGTTCATTACGTCCGGGGTGATCTGGGTTTGGACGGTCGTCGACCACATCACGGACCAGAAGGCCATCGCGCAGCCACCTAGGAGGTGTCCGGCCATCAGGGCGGGGAGGGGTAGGTCGAGGGCGATCGTCAGGGGGGCCGGGACGTAGCCGGTCAGCGCTATCGCTCCGGCGGCGAGGGGGCGGCGTGGGCGGAGTCTGATCGCGACCAGGCCGCCGAGGACGGTGCCGAGGCCGAGCGCCGCCATCACCCAGCCGTAGTCGGCGCCGATGAGCTGGGACGCCAGTGGTACGGACGGGCCGATCACCAGCAGGCCCCAGAACACCCAGACGAGGATGACCGACCACATCCAGGTCCTGGCGCGGAACTCGTCCCAGCCCCGGCGCAGGTCGCTCAGCACATCGGACGGCTCCGGCTTCGGCACGGCGACCCGGATCAGGGTCAGGCACAGCCCGCTGACCAGGAACGTCGTGGCGTCCAGCGCGTAGACGAAGACCGGGCCGGTGGCGAGGACGAGGACTCCGGCCAGTGCGGGGCCCGCCAGCTGGGTGACCGCCTCGGAGATCTTCAGGGTCGCGTTGGCCCGCTGCGGGTCCTCGGCGACCAGGGGGACCATGCCGAAGACGCCCGGTTCGAACAGTCCGGCGGCCATCCCGGAGAAGGACGCCGTCACCAGCAGCAACGTGTAGGGCGGGGTTCCGTCCAGGAAGGCGAGGGCGACGGTCCCCTGGGTGATGATCCGGACCGCGTCCGCGAAGATCATTATGCGGCGGGCGCCGATGCGGTCGGCGACGACGCCGCCGAACAGCATGACGAGCACGGCGGACGCGGTCCAGAGGCCGAGGACGTAGCCGACACCCGCGATTCCGTACACGTCCCCGATCGCCAGCGCCGAGGCGACGGGCATCATCGCGTCGCCCAGCAGGGAGACCGTGCGGGCGGCGAAGTAGAGGGTGAAGGTCCTCGTCCACATGGCCCCAATTCTGGATTTCTCCAGATCAGACCGCCGGTGTCCCAGATGACATCATTAGGTACATTTGCGCCATGGCTGTCGTGAACTGCCGGGAGACGCCGCCCCGGCCCCTGGACCCGCATCGTGTGGTCGCGCTGGTCGCCCCGAACCAGGAGTTGTATCCGGTCACGTCGGCGTCGGCCGTCTTCGGGTACCACGGGCCCGACATTCCGCAGCACTACGGCTTCAGGCTGTGCGCCGAGCGGCCCGGGTCGCTCACGACGACGCTCGGCGTTCCCGTCCAGGTGGACGACGGGCTCGAAGCCATCGACGACGCCGACACCGTGCTCATCGCGGGCTGGACCATCCATCCGACGCCCGCCATCCTCGACGCGGTGTCACGGGCCCATTCCCGGGGCGCCCGTGTCGTCGCCGTGTGCGCCGGAATCTTCATCCCGGCCGCGCTCGGCCTGCTGGACGGTCGCAGCGCCTCCGTCCACTGGGAACTCGCCGCCGACTTCGCCGTCCGCCATCCCCGCGTCGTCCCGGACGACACCGTCATCTACATCGACCACGGTGACGTCGCGACAGCCGGAGCCTCGGCCGCCGCCCTGGACCTCTGCCTCCACCAGGTCCGCCGAGAGCACGGCGCGGCCCACGCCATGCGGGTCGGACGACAGTTCGCCGCTGGTCCACATCGTGAGGGCCGCCAGCGGCAGTTCCCTCCCCTCCCGACCAACGGCCCCATGCCCGACTCGCTGGCGCCGCTGCTCGAATGGCTCCTGGCCCGTCTGCCCGACCAGGTCACCGTCCAGGACATGGCCGCCCACTCGGGGGTCTCCGCCCGCACCCTGACCCGCCAGTTCACCGACCAACTGGGCGTCCCGCCCGCCCGCTGGCTGCTGGAACGCCGCCTCGCCGCCACCCGCGCCCTGCTGGAGGAGACGGACCTGCCCGTCGAGACCATCGCCACCCGCGTCGGGCTCTCCTCGGCGGTCAACCTCCGCCGCCGATTCCACACCGCCCTGCGCACCACCCCGGCCGCCTACCGCCGCTCCTTCCGCTGACGGCCGTGGTCACAGGGTGTTCTTGTGGACGCGGCCGTCCTTGATGATGACCTTGAGGGTGGTGGCGGGGTCGCCGAGGACGCTCAGGTCGCGGGTCGGGTCGCCGTCGACCAGGAGGAGGTCGGCCCAGGCGCCCTCGGCGACGACGCCCAGCCGGGCCAGGTGCGGCGCCGTCCCGAACGCGGCCTCGTCGGCGATGGTCGGGATCTGGTAAGGGTCCCGAGGGCCGGACTTGCGGAACAGTTCGGCGTTGCCGGACGTGGCGATCCGCAGCCCGGTCAGCGCGCTGCCGGTCAGCCCGGCCAGACGGGTGAGCATCTCACTTTGCAGGGTGGACTTGGACGGGGCCAGAAGGAGGTCCGTGCCGAACGCGAGCCGCACCCCGTGGTCGGCGGCCCAGCCGAAGAGGCGCTCCACGCCCCGGCACACCTCCCGGTTCTTCGCGGCCGACGCCGGGTTCGCGTAGGCGTGGTCGGACTCGGCGAACGGCTGCGTGGACAGCCAGATCCCGTGGTCGGCCATGAACCTGACGTCGTCCTCATCGGCCAGGTGGGCGTGCTCGATCACCTGCACGCCCGCCTCCACCGCCCGGCGGATCCCGGCCCCCGTGTACACGTGAACCGAGACGTAGGTGCCCCAGTCGGACGCGGCCCGCACCCCGGCGCGCAGTTCGTCGGCGGTGTACTGCATGACGTCCAGGTGGTCGTAGGCGGACGCGACGCCGCCCCCGGCCATCATCTTGATCTGGGACGCGCCCTTCTTCAGCTGTTCGCGCGCACCGGCCAGCACCTGGGACGTCCCGTCGGCGACCCGCATCATCCCAAGGCTCTCGGCGCGGCTCTGGGTTCCGCCGAGAATCGTCGGCACGTCGTAGACCATGCCGAAGTCGCCGTGCCCGCCGGTCTGGGAGAGCGCCGCGTTGCTCGGATAGATCCGGGGGCCGGGCAGCGCGCCCGCGTCGATCATCCGTTTGAGGTCTCCGGTGTCGCCCGCCATGTCGCGCACCGTGGTGAACCCGCGCATCAGCATCGCCTCGGCCTCGGCGGCGCCCTTCAGGTAGCCGACGCCCGCGCCCCCGAGGAGCAGTTCCTCCTGAGTGGCACCGGCTAGCAGGACGTGAGCGTGCGCATCGCTGAGCCCGGGAATGAGCGTCCGGCCGCGGCCGTCGATCACGGTCGCGTCCGCCGGGACGGGCGGCGGGTCCCCGGATCCCACGTGCTTGATCTTGGTGCCCTCGGTCACCACATGCCCGGTCCGGACCTGGTCGCTCAGCCCGTCGAAGATCCGCGCGCCACGGATCACGATCACGCCGGTGGGACGCCGCTCGCTCATGACCGGCGAATGCCCGCGCGCCGGGCGCCGGATAGCCGCCCGGCGGAAGCCTTGCCTCCAGCACAGACGTATCTTTGCGAGCCGCCGCCGGGGTAACAGGATCGTCCCTTGACAACCGCGCGGACGGAACCGTACGGTTCGCGTGATTCACGGTTGCCCGAGGGAAATCCGGTGAGATGCCGGTGCGGACGCGCCACTGTATCCGGGACGACGATCCCGGGAGCCAGGTCGCTCGGGCGGCCGCGACCTCATTGTCCGGGACGCGCCAGATCCCCTGCGGAGGCACCACTGTGAGCACGCTGTCGGCTCCAGGCAACATTCCCCTTCCCCGTTTCGTTCCATGGCTGCTCGCGGTTCCCGTGCTGCTGCTGATCGGCTACCTCGTCCTGATGGACAACGGTGCCGTCTCGCAGACCGGCGGGTACCTGCACGAGTTGATGCACGACGGGCGGCATCTGCTCGGCGTCCCCTGCCACTAGGGCCGCCCTGTGATCCGAACCCTGCTGGTCAGGGGCCTTTTGCTGGGCCTGCTGGCCGGGCTCGTCGCGGGCGCGTTCGCGTTCGCCGCGGGCGAGCCCAGAATTGATGACGCGATCGCGTTCGAGAACGCCGCCGCGGCCGAGCACGCGCACGACCACGACCACGCGCACGACCTTGGCAAGGCCCATGCGGAGCATGAGCACGGCGACGAGGCGGAGGTGAGCCGCACCGGTCAGAAGGCCGGGCTCTTCCTCGCCACCGGCCTGTACGGGCTCACCGTCGGCGGCGTGTTCGCGCTCGTCTACGCGGCGTTGCGCGGACGGGTCGGGCCCCGGTCGGACGGCGGGCTCGCGCTCGCCTCCGCCGGGACGGCCTTCGCCGCGGTCATCGTCGTCCCGTTCCTGAAATATCCAGCGAATCCCCCCGCCGTGGGCGATCCCGAGACCATCACCAGCCGGACGCTGCTCTATCTGGCGATGGTCGGTGTCGGATTGTTCGCGGCGGTGGCCGCCGTGACGGCGGCGAGGCGCGTCACCGCCGGGCCTTGGGAGCGTGGCGCGGCCGCCGTGGTCGCCTTCCTCGTCCCGGTCGTGGTGGCGTCGCTGCTGCTGCCCGGGGTCAACGAGGTGCCGGACGGGTTCCCCGCGAGCTTGTTGTGGGAGTTCCGCATCGTCTCCTTCGGCACGCAACTGGTGTTCTGGGCGGCGTTCGGTGTCCTGTTCGGGTGGGTGTGCGACCGGGCCCGGCGTCCTGCCGTGCCCGCCTGAGCGAGGTGCTGTTCGTCCGGCACGCGACGTCGGCGGGGATGCGAGAGGTTCGCTTCCCCGCCGACGACTCCGCCGACGGCCCGGCCGACGCGAGCGGGCTGGCCAGGGCGAGGCTTCTGGGCGGGACGCTGCCGCGCGACGCCGAGGCGTGGTCGTCGCCCGCCCGCGCCGCGCGGGAGACCTGTGCCGCCCTCGGTCTCGACGCCCGGCCGGTCGCGGCGCTGGCCGAAGCTGAGTGCGGGCGCTGGGCGGGCGTCCCTTACGCGGTGGTCGCGGAGAACGAGCCGGACGCGCTCGCCTCGTGGCTGTCGGATCCGCGCGCCGTCCCGCATGGCGGGGAGAGCCGCGCCGACCTCGCGGACCGTGTCGCCGACTGGCTCGGTAGCGGCGCGTCGGGGATCGCGGTCTGTGACGCGGGGGTCATCCGGGCCGCGCTCGCCCACGTTCTCGGTCTGGACGTCATGGCGGCCGATCGTTTCGACCTCGCGCCCCTGTCCACGACCCGGCTCACCTCCGCCGGGGGCGGCTGGCGGGTCGCCCACGTCAATCGGAAGGTTCCTGCTTGAACACCACCTTTCCCTTCAGCGCCGTCGTCGGCATGGACGACCTGAAGCTGGCGCTGCTGCTGAACGCCGTGTCTCCGCGCGTCGGCGGGGTGCTGGTGCGCGGCGAGAAGGGCACCGCGAAGTCGACGATCGTCCGCGCGCTGGCCGCGCAACTGCCCGCCGTGGACGTCGTCGCGGCGTGCCGGTTCGCCTGCGACCCGGCCGCGCCGGACCCGTCCTGCCCGGACGGCCCGCACGACGGCGCGCACGACGTTCCGGCGGTGCGGCGTCCGGCCGCGCTGGTGGAGCTGCCGGTCGGGGCGTCCGAGGACCGGCTCTCCGGGTCGCTGGACGTCGAGCGGGCGCTGACCGAGGGCGTCCGGGCATTCGAACCGGGGCTGCTGGCGGCCGCGCACCGGGGCGTCCTGTACGTGGACGAGGTGAACCTGCTGCACGACCACCTCGTGGACCTGCTGCTGGACGCCGCCGCGCTCGGCACCTGCTATGTCGAGCGGGAGTCGGTGTCGGTCCGGCACGCGGCCCGGTTCCTGCTCGTCGGAACGATGAACCCCGAGGAGGGCGAGCTGCGTCCGCAGCTCCTCGACCGGTTCGGGTTGACCGTCGAGGCGCGGGCGTCGCGGGATCCGAGGGAGCGGGCCGAGGTCGTCCGGCGGCGGCTCGCGTTCGAGGCGGATCCGGTGGCGTTCGCCGCGCGCTGGGTCGACGCCGAGAAGGCCCTCGCGGACCACATCGCGCGGGCGCGGGACCGGCTGGGCGGTGTGCGGCTCCTCGACGAGCGGTTGGAGCAGATCGCGACGGTGTGCGCCGGGTTCGAGGTGGACGGGCTGCGCGCCGACCTCGTCACGGCGAACGCGGCGCTCGCGCACGCGGCCTGGGAGGGCCGGGACGAGGTGACGGCCGACGACGTCCGCGCGGCGGCCCGGCTGTCGCTGCCGCATCGCCGCCGCCGCGACCCGTTCGACGCGCCCGGGCTGGACGAGTCGCTGCTCGACGAGCTTCTCGACAACACCTCCCCGGAGGACGACGGCGGGCCCGATGACACGCCGCCGTCCGGTGGCACCCGTCCGGAGGGGGATGAGCCGTCGCCGGACGGTGGAGGCGAAACGAAATCGGACGGCGGGCAGGTGGACGGCCCGGGTGGCGGTGACAGCGTCGCGGCGGCTGCCGCCCCGCACGCGGTGCCGTTGTTGGAGGTGCCGGGCGTCGGCGATGGCGCGGCGGGTCGCCGGTCGCGGTCGCGGACGTCGCGAGGGCGGGTCACCGGGGCGCGGCGGCCGGAGACGCGCGTCCGCCATCCGCATGTGCTGGCCACGTTGCTGGCCGCCGCCCCACACCAGCGGGCGCGGGGCCGATCTGGCCCGGGGCTCGTGCTGCGCCCGGACGACCTCCGCGAGGCCGTCCGCGAAGGGCGCGAAGGCAACCTCGTGCTGTTCGTCGTGGACGCCAGCGGTTCGATGGCCGCGCGCCGCCGCATGACCACGGTGAAGACGGCCGTGCTGAGCCTGCTGCTGGACGCCTACCAGCGCCGCGACAAGATCGGCATGATCACCTTCCGGGGCCGGGACGCCGATCTGGTGCTGCCGCCGACGTCCTCGGTGGAGGCGGGCGCGGCGCGGCTGCGGGCCCTGCCGACGGGGGGCCGCACACCGCTGTCCGCCGGTCTGGTGCGGGCCGCCGAGGTGCTGCGCGCGGAGCGGCTGCGCGACCCGTCCCGGCGCCCGCTGCTCGTGGTCGTGACCGACGGCCGCGCCACGGCGGGCGGCGACGTGGACCGGGCGGCCGGTCTGCTCGCGGGCACGGCGGGCATCGTCGTGGACTGCGAGGACGGCCCGGTCCGGCTCGGGTTGGCGGGGAAGCTCGCCGTCCGACTCGGGGCCCGGCTGATTCCGCTGGGCGATCTCGACGGGATCTTCCGAGATCACCGGAAACACGAGCGCAGGAAGGCGGCCTGACATGCCCCAGGGGAAACCCGCGTCCGTCCCCGACGACGGACTCACCACTCGACAGCGCCGCAACCGGCCGTTGCTGATCGTCCACACGGGTCCGGGCAAGGGCAAGTCAACGGCCGCGTTCGGGATGGCGTTGCGGGCGTGGAACCAGGGCTGGTCGATCGGGGTGTTCCAGTTCGTGAAGTCGGCGAAGTGGCGCATCGGTGAGGAACGGGCGCTCCGGGTGCTCGGCGACACCGGCGAGGGCGGTCCGGTGGCCTGGCACAAGATGGGCGAGGGCTGGTCGTGGATCCAGCGGCCGGGCACCGAGGACGACCACGCGGCGGACGCGCGCGAGGGCTGGGCGCAGATCAGACGCGACCTGGCCGCCGAGACGCACCGCTTCTACGTCCTGGACGAGTTCACGTATCCGCTCAAATGGGGCTGGCTCGACCTGGACGACGTGGTGGAGACGCTCACGTCCCGTCCCGGCGACCAGCATGTCGTCGTCACCGGACGGGACGCGCCCGACCGGCTCGTCGACGCCGCCGACCTGGTGACGGAGATGGGCAAGGTCAGGCATCCGATGGACGCGGGCCAGAAGGGCCAGAAGGGCATCGAGTGGTGACACCCCGGCTGGTGATCGCGGCGCCGTCGTCCGGAAGCGGGAAGACGACGGCCGCGACCGGGCTGATCGCGGCGTTGCGGTCGCGCGGCCTGACGGTGTCGCCGCACAAGGTCGGCCCCGACTACATCGACCCCGGCTACCACGCGCTCGCGGCGGGACGCCCCGGTCGCAACCTCGACCCGTGGCTGGTCGGCGAGGAACGGATCGTCCCACTGTTCCGGCACGGCGCGGACGGCTGCGACATCGCGGTCGTCGAGGGCGTCATGGGAATGTTCGATGGGCGCGACGAGACCGGGTTCGCCTCCACCGCGCACGTCGCGGAGCTGCTCGCCGCGCCCGTGGTGCTGGTCGTGGACGTGGCGGCGCAGAGCCGGTCGGTCGCGGCGCTCGTGCACGGGTTCGCGACGTTCCAACCGGGCGTGCGGCTCGGCGGCGTCGTCCTCAACCGGGTCGGGTCCGACCGGCACGCGGAGCTGTGCCGGGACGCGCTGGAGGCGACGGGCGTGCCGGTGCTCGGCGCGATCCGGCGGGACGACGCGGTGGTCACGCCGTCCCGGCACCTGGGGCTGATCCCGGCGTCGGAGCGGGGGACGGAGGCCGTGCGGGCAGTGGAGCGGCTCGGCGAGCTGATCGGGAAATCCTGCGACCTGGACGCTCTGCTGCGGCTGGCACACACCGCTCCCCCACTGCCCGGCACGCCGTGGGACCCGTCCGAGCAGGTCGTGTCGGTGGCGAGCGGGCCGGTCGTCGCGGTGGCGGGCGGCGCGGCGTTCACCTTCGGCTACGCCGAGCACGTGGAGCTGCTGCGCGCGGCGGGCGCCGACGTCGCGGTGTTCGACCCGCTGCGGGACGAGGCGCTCCCGGACGGGACGGCCGCGCTCGTCCTCGGCGGCGGGTTCCCCGAGGTGCACGCCGCCGAGCTGGCCGCGAACGCGCCGCTGCGCGAGCAGGTCGCGGCGTTCGGCGGGCCGATCGCCGCCGAGTGCGCCGGGCTCCTCTACCTGTGCGAGGAGCTGGACGGTCAGACGATGTGCGGCCGGGTGCCGGGACGCGCCACGATGACGTCCCGGCTGACCCTCGGATACCGGGACGCCGTCGCGGTGGCGGAGTCGCCGCTGACCCGTCCCGGCGAACGGTTCCACGGGCACGAGTTCCACCGGACGACCCTCACCACCGACGCGCCGCCGCTGTTCCGGTGGCAGAACGGCGGCGACGGCTACGGCGACGCCCGGATCGCCGCGTCCTACCTGCACCTGCACTGGGCGGGGCATCCGGAGGCGGCTCAGCGGTTGGTGTCGTCCTCCAGGTCACCCTCGGACTTGAGGTAGGCGTCTTGAAGGCCCTGGAAGATCTCCGGATCGGGGTGCTCCCACATGCCGCGCTCGGCCGCTTCCAGCAACCGTTCGGCGATGCCGTGCAGCGCCCATGGGTTCGACTGCTCCATGAACGCGCGGTTCTCCTCGTCCAGGACGTAGGCGGCGGTGAGCCGGTCGTACATCCAGTCGGCCATGACACCGGTCGTCGCGTCGTAGCCGAACAGGTAGTCGACGGTCGCGGCCAGCTCGAACGCGCCCTTGTAGCCGTGGCGGCGCATCGCGGCCAGCCACTGCGGGTTGACGACGCGGGCACGGAACACCCGCGCGGTCTCCTCCGACAGGGTGCGGGTGCGGACGGCGTCCGGACGGGTGCTGTCGCCGACATACGCCTCCGGTGCCCGACCGGTCAGCGCCCGGACGGTCGCGATCATGCCGCCGTGGTACTGGAAGTAGTCGTCGGAGTCGGCGATGTCGTGCTCGCGGGTGTCGACGTTCTTGGCCGCCACCGCGATCCGCCGGTAGGCACTCTCCATGTCCGCGCGGGCCGGGACGCCGTCGAGGTCGCGGCCGTAGGCGTGGCCGCCCCACACCGCGTACACCTCGGCGAGGTCGGCGTCGTCGCGCCAGTTCCGGCTGTCGATGAGCGGCAGCAGCCCCGCCCCGTAGGCACCCGGCGCGGACCCGAACACGCGCAGGGTCGCGCGCCGATCGTCGCCGTGCTCCCGGACATCGGCCTGGACGTGGGCACGGACGTAGTTGTCGTCGTCCGGTTCGTCGAGTTCCGCGACGAGCCGGACGGCGTCGTCCAGCATGGCGACGACGTGCGGGAACGCGTCCCGGAAGAACCCGCTGATGCGGACGGTCACATCAACGCGAGGCCGCCCCAGCTCGGCGATCGGAACGGGCTCCAACGCGGTGACGCGGCGGGACGCCTCGTCCCAACTGGGGCGGACGCCGAGCAGCGCCAGCACCTCCGCGACGTCGTCGCCCGCCGTGCGCATCGCGCTAGTCCCCCACACCGACAGGCCCACCGAACGCGGCCATTCGCCGTGGTCGTCGCGGTACCGGGCCAGCAGCGACTCGGCCATCGCCTGCCCCGTCTCCCAGGCGAGGCGGCTCGGGACGGCGCGCGGGTCGACCGAGTAGAAGTTCCGGCCGGTCGGCAGCACGTTGACCAGACCCCGCAACGGCGACCCACTCGGCCCGGCCGGGATGTACCCGCCGTCCAGGGCGTGCAGGACGTGGTCGATCTCGTCGGAGGTCCGGTCCAGGCGCGGGACGACCTCCGTCGCCGCGAACTCCAGGACCCGGGTCACAAGGTCACGGCGCTCGTCGGAAACCTGCCGAGCGACCTCGGGAACGGCGGCCACGGCCCAGCCTTCGTCCTCCATGGCCTGGACGAGGGCGCGGGCGGCGGACTCGGCGGCGTCCACATCGCCGAGCGCCGCGGAGCCGTCCTCGACGAGGCCGAGCGCCTCACGCAGGCCGGGGAGCGTCTCCCGTCCCGACCACAACTGTCGGGCGCGCAGCATGGCCAACACCAGGTCGACCCGGGTGGACCCCTGCGGCGCCTCGCCGAGCACGTGCAGGCCGTCGCGGATCTGCGCGTCCTTCACCTCGCACAGCCACCCGTCGACGTGCAGGATGAAGTCGTCGAACTCGGTGTCGTGCGGGCGGTCGTCCAGGCCGAGGTCGTGGTCGAGCCGCGCGGCCTGGATCAGCGTCCAGATCTGCGCGCGGATCGCGGGCAGCTTCGCCGGGTCCATCGCGGCGATCGTCGCGTGCTCGTCGAGGAGCTGTTCGAGGCGGGCGATGTCGCCGTAGGACTCCGCCCGCGCCATCGGCGGGACCATGTGGTCGACGAGCACGGCGTGCGCGCGGCGCTTGGCCTGCGTCCCCTCGCCGGGGTCGTTGACGAGGAACGGGTAGATCAGCGGCACGTCGCCGAGCGCGGCGTCGGTGCCGCACGACGCCGACATGCCCGCCGACTTGCCGGGCAGCCACTCCAGGTTGCCGTGCTTGCCGACATGCACGATCGCGTGCGCGCCGAACTCCTCGCCGAGCCACCGGTAGGCGGCCAGATAGTGGTGGCTGGGCGGCAGGTCCGGGTCGTGGTAGATCGCGATGGGGTTCTGCCCGAAGCCGCGCGGCGGCTGCACCATGACGACGACGTTGCCGGACCGCAGCGCCGCGAGCACGATGTCGCCGTCCTGGACGAACAACTCCCCGGGCGGCGGCCCCCAGTGGCGCTCCATGTCCGCGCGCAGATCCTCGGGGAGCGTCCGGTACCAGCGCTCGTACGACGCGGCGGAGATCCGCACGGGATTGCCCGCGAGCTGCTCCTCGGTGAGCCAGTCCTCGTCCTGCCCGCCCGCCGCGATCAGCGCGTGGATGAGCGCGTCGCCGTCCTGCTCCTCGACGCCGGGGAAGCCGTCGCCGAGGTCGTGGCCCGCGTCCGCGAGTCGCGCCAGCAACCGGACGGTGCTCGCCGGGGTGTCCAGTCCGACGGCGTTCCCGACACGCGAGTGCTTCGTCGGATACGCCGACAGCATCACCGCGACACGACGGCCCGACGGCGGCGTGTGCCGCAGCCGCCCGTGCCGGACGGCGATCCCCGCGACCCGCGCGGCCCGCTCCGGGTCGGCGGCGTAGACGGTGAGACCGTCCTCGCCGGTCTCCTTGAACGAGAACGGGACGGTGATGATCCGGCCGTCGAACTCGGGGATCGCGACCTGCGACGCGGCGTCCAACGGCGAGAGCCCGTCGTCACTGGCCTCCCAGTCGGCGCGGGACGTCGTCAGGCAGAGACCCTGGAGGATGGGGACGTCCAGCTCGGCGAGGGCCCCGACGTCCCACGCCTCGTCGTCGCCGCCCGCCCCGGCCGTCGCGGGCCGCGTCCCGCCCGCCGCGAGCACGGTCACGACCAGCGCGTCCGCCTCGGCGAGCGTGCCGAACAGCTCGGGCTCGGCCGTGCGCAGCGACGAGCAGAACACGGGCAGGGGCCGTCCGCCCGCGTCCTCGATCGCGGCGCACAACGCCTCCACGAAAGCGGTGTTCCCGGCCATGTGGTGCGCGCGGTAGTACAACACCCCGACCACGGGCCCCTCAACGTCACGGACATCGCGCTCAAGCCGCCCCCACGTCGGCGTGGGCGCGGGCGGCGCGAACCCACGGCCGGTCAGCAACACGGTGTCCGACAGGAAGGCGTGCAGCTCGACCAGGTTCGCGGGCCCACCGTGCGCGAGGTAGGCATGCGCGTCGGCGCACACACCACCACTGACGGTCGACAACTCCATCAGCTCCGCGTCAGGCGCCTGCTCACCGCCCAGCACAACAACGGGCCTGGGCCCCGCGAGCAACGCGTCGAGCCCGTCCTCCCAGGCACGACGCCCACCCAGCAGCCGCACCACAACAAGATCAACACCTTCGACCAGCTCCGCCAGGTCGTCCACGGCAACCCGAGCGGGATTGCCGAGCCGATACTCGGCACCGGACGCACGCGCGCTCAGCAGATCGGTGTCAGATGTCGAAAGCAACAGAACCGCGCGCTCCTCAGCGGACACGGCGCATCCTCCCCCTGGGGTCCTCGCCCCGGTCGCGGGTATCGCGACGGCAGGAGTCTCCTGGCTTCCGGATCAGTGCTCGCCCCGGCCTTCCCGTCCACAAGGGACAGTGGCCTAAAGCGGGGTTCGCTCCCCGGTCACAGTGGCGGGACCGTGCCGGATTTTCACCGGCTTCCTCCCATTGCCATCGTCTGGGCAGAAGCGTACGACAGCGGAGACCGCGTGGAAACTGTGACTAATGTCCGGGCGGGGCGGTCGGGGCCCGATGCTTGTCCCGGGGCGTTGCGGACGCACGACGCCGCCGATGGGCCGTTGGCACGGGTGCGTACGCCGGGTGGGGCAGTGACGTCCGCGCAGCTCGCGGTGCTTGGCGCCGCCGCACGTGAGCTGGGGCTGGATGTGATCGAGCTGACCTCGCGAGGCAACATGCAGGTGCGCGGCGTGCGCGCCACTGAGCGGCTAGCGGTGCTTCTCGCGAACGCCGGGTTGCTGCCCTCGGCATCGCACGAGCGGGTGCGCAACATCGTCGCGTCGCCGCTCGGCGGGCGTGGGCCGCGCGGAACGCTTGCGACAGATCCGCTGGTGGCGGCGCTCGACCGGCGGCTGTGCGCCAACCCGCGGTTGGCCGGGTTGCCGGGACGGTTCCTGTTCGCGTTCGACGACGGCACCGGCGATATAGCCGCGTTGGACGCCGATGTCGCCTATGGCCCCGCCGGGTTTCGGTTGGGCGGGACGCCGGTTGATTTGGCGGGCGGGGAGGATCCGGTGGGAACGATGCTCGCTGCGGCTGGGGCGTTCCTCGATGTGCGAGGGGACGCCTGGCGGCTGGCGGAGGTGCCGAACGGTGCGTCGGTCGTCGCCGCGCGGCTCGGCCGGACGGTGGCGGGTGAGGGCCCGGTACGTGCGGAGGGCGCGTCGCCGTTCGCCGGGGTGATCGAGCAGCGTGACGGGCTTGTTTCGCTTGAGGTCGTGCCGCCGCTGGGGCGGTTGTCGGGGGCGCAGGCCGAGGTGCTCGCGGAGGTCGCCGGGGAGGTTCGGGTGACGCCGTGGCGGAGTGTCGTGCTGCGCGACCTGGCTCCGGGCGAAGTGCGGGCTACTGCGGAGAGGTTGGCGGCAGCGGGATTCGCGACTGATGCCGCGTCGCCGTGGGTCGGTGTCACGGCGTGCACGGGGAGCCCTGGTTGTGCGCGGTCACGCGGCGACGTTCAGGGCGAGGCCCGTGGGTGGGTCGGGGGGTTGGACGGTGCCCCTGAGACGCCCGTGCACTGGGTGGGATGCGAACGGTGCTGCGGGACGCCCCGCGGCCCGGTCGTTCTGAAGATGGTGGGCGGAGCGGAGCGATGATGGAGTACGTCCGGGACGGCGCCGAGATCTACCGGCGGTCCTTCGCGACCATCCGGGCCGAGGCTGATCTGTCGGGTCTGCCGGACGATGTGGCGCGGGCCGCCGTCCGGATGATCCACGCCTGCGGGATGACGGATCTGGTCGACGATCTGGCCTGGTCTCCGAGGGTGGTCGAGCGAGCGCGGGCGGCGCTGCTCGGTGGGGCGCCGATCCTGTGCGACGCGCGGATGGTCGCGTCCGGGATCACTCGGGCACGGCTGCCGACAGATAACGAGATCGTGTGCACGCTGGGCGAGCCGGGCATCCCGGAGCTGGCGGCGCGGCTCGGCACCACGCGGAGCGCGGCGGCGCTGGACCTGTGGCGCGACCGGCTGGACGGCGCCGTGGTGGCGATCGGCAACGCTCCGACCGCGCTGTTCCGGCTGCTTGAACTGGTCGAGGACGGCGCGGGACGTCCGGCGGCGGTCATCGGGATTCCGGTCGGGTTCATCGGCGCGGCCGAGTCCAAGGACGCGCTCGCCGCGAGCGGGCTCGACCATCTGACCGTGCGCGGACGGCGCGGCGGCAGCGCGATGACGGCGGCGGCGGTCAACGCCATGGCCAGTGAGGCGCAATGACGGCGGTGGAGCGAGGATCTCGGCGTCTCCCCTCCTGGGGTCGGGGGCGCGCCTCCCGGAAAGGTAGGGCGGAGTGATGGTCGGACGGCTGTACGGCGTGGGTGTCGGGCCCGGTGATCCGGAGCTGGTCACGGTGAAGGCGGTGCGGCTGATCGAGGCGGCGGACGTGGTCGCGTACCACTCCGCGCGCCACGGCCGCAGCATCGCGCGTTCCGTCGCCGCGCCCTATCTGCGTGACGGTCAGATCGAGGAGCCGCTGCTGTATCCGGTGACGACCGAAACAACCGATCACCCGGGTGGTTACCGGGGTGCCCTTGAGGAGTTCTACGCCGACTGCGCCGCGCGGCTCGCCGAGCATCTGGATGCCGGGCGCACCGTCGTCGTTCTGAGCGAGGGCGATCCCTTCTTCTACGGCTCGTACATGCACCTGCACAAACGGCTCGCGCCGCATTACCTGACGGAGGTGGTGCCGGGTGTGACGTCGCTGAGCGCCGCGTCGGCTGCCGCAGGCCATCCGCTGGTGGAGGGGGACGAGACGCTCACCGTCCTTCCCGGGACACTGCCCGGCGACGTGCTGGCCGAGCGGTTGCGGGGCGCGGACTCGGCGGCGGTCCTCAAGCTCGGGCGCACGTTCCCCAAGGTCAGGCAGGCGTTCGAGGACGCCGGACGCCTCGGTGACGCCCGCTACGTCGAACGGGCCGCGACCGACCGGCAACGGATCGCGTCGTTTGCAGAGGTCGACGCGGAAGACGTCCCTTATATGTCGCTGGCGCTGCTGACGAGCCCGGCGGAACAGTCGTTCCAGGCGCCACCGCCGGAGCGGCCGGAGGGGCCCGGCGGCGTCACGGTGGTGGGGCTGGGCCCGGCGGGGCGTCCCTGGCTCACTCCCGAGGCGCAGGACGTTTTGGCGTCGGCCACGGACCTCGTCGGCTATGGCCCGTACTTGGACCGGGTGCCCGCGAACGCGCGGCAGCGGCGGCACCCGTCCGGCAACCGGGTGGAGGCCGACCGGGCCCGGCACGCGCTGCTACTGGCTCGGGACGGGGCGCGCGTCGCCGTCGTCTCGTCCGGGGACCCGGGCGTGTTCGCCATGGCGGCGGCGGTCCTCGAAGCGGCGGCGGAGGACGAGTTCGCCGACGTGCCGGTGCGGGTCGTCCCTGGGCTGACGGCCGCGCAGGCCGTGGCGAGCCGGGCGGGCGCACCGCTCGGACACGACTTCTGCGTCCTGTCGCTGTCCGACCTGCTCAAGCCGTGGGACGTGGTGGAGCGCCGCCTCGCCGCCGCAGCCGAGGCCGACCTGGTGCTGGCGCTGTACAACCCGTCGTCCAGCCGCCGCAGGCACCAGCTCCCCGCCGCCCGTGACCTGCTGCTGAAACACCGCTCGCCCGAGACGCCGGTCGTGGTCGGACGCGACGTCGGCGGCCCTGGGGAGTGCGTCACCGTGACCACGCTCGGCGAGTTGGACCCTGAGCAGGTCGACATGCGGTGCCTGCTCATCGTCGGATCGTCGATGACCCGTATCACCGACCGGGGCGTGGTCTACACGCCGCGCCGCTATCCCTGAGCCCAGCGTGCCGCCTCCGCGAGGTCGCCGACCGTCCGGACGCCATCCGGTGGACTCGGACGGTCGACCATGATCACCGAGATCGCGGCATCGCGGGCGGCCGTGAGTTTCGCGCGGGTCAACTCGCCGCCGCTGTCCTTGGTCACGAGGACGTCGAGCCGGTGTTCGCTGATCAGCGCGCGCTCGCCGTCCACCGTGTAGGGGCCGCGTGCGACCAGCACTCGCACGTTCGGTGGGACGGGTGGTTCCGGCGGATCGACGGACCGGGCGAGGAACCACACGTCCGTCCGGGCGGCGAACAAGGGGATGCTCCGCCGCCCGGTCGTGAGAAACACACGGGCACCCGCCGGGAGGTGGGCGGCGGCATCTGGCAGGGACGGGACGCGCCGCCAGTCGTCCCCATCCTCCTCCGTCCAGCCAGGGCGGCGGAACGCCAGAAGCGGCACGCCCGTCGACCGTGACGCCGCCGCTGCCGACGCGCGCATCCGCTCCGCGAAGGGATGCGTGGCGTCCACCAGGCGGTCGATCCGGTGCTCGCGCAGCCACGCGGCCAGCCCGTCTGGGCCGCCGAAGCCGCCGATGCGCACCTCCCCCACGGGCAGGCGCGGGTCGGTGACTCGTCCGGCCAAGGACGACACAACCTGGACGTTCGGGGCGTCGGCGAGCCGGGACGCGAGGGCCCGTGCCTCCGCCGTGCCGCCGAGGATCAGGACGCGGCGCATCCCCGGTCCCGCTCGGCGGAGTACAGGTGGCTGCCGGGGAACGCCGACGCGGTCAGCACCCGTCCGACGACGATCACCGCCGTGCGCTTCACCCCGGCCTCCCGCACCAGGTCGGCGATGTCGGCGAGCGTGCCGCGCAGGATGACCTCGTCGGGACGGCTGGCGCGGGCGACGACGGCGACCGGGCAGTCCGCGCCGTAGTTCGGGAGCAGCTCCGCCACGACCTGCTCTATGCGCTGGACGGCCAGGTGCAGCACCATCGTGGCGCCGCTTCGCCCGAGCGTCGCGAGATCCTCGCCGTCCGGCATCGGGGTCGCGCGCGCGGATGTCCGAGTCAGGATCACCGTCTGCCCGACGCCGGGGACCGTCAGCTCCCGCCCGAGCGACGCCGCCGCAGCCGCGAACGCGGGCACGCCAGGGACGATCTCGTACGGGACGCCTTCCGCTTCGAGCCGCCGCATCTGCTCGGCCACGGCGCTGTACACCGACGGGTCGCCGGAGTGCAGGCGCGCGACGTCGAGGCCGCCGTGGTGCGCGGCGGTCAGTTCGGCGACGATCTCGTCCAGCGTCAGGTTCGCGGTGTCGACGAGCCGGGCGCCGTCCGGGCAGGCGTCCAGCAGTTCGCGCGGGACGAGCGACCCGGCGTACAGGCAGACCGGTGCTGCCTCCAGGGTCCGCAGGCCGCGCACCGTGATGAGGTCGGCGGCGCCGGGGCCAGCCCCGATGAAGTACACGGTCATGGGTGGTCCTTCCAGGTCGTCCAGAGGGTGACGGGCATCGCGGGACGCCAGCCGGTGAACCCGCCGAGTGGCGCGGCGCGCTCGACGCCGACGCGGACCAGGTCGCCGCCATGAACGCGACGGGCCTCGGCGACCCGGACCTCCGATTCGAGGGTGACGGCGTTCGCGACGAGCCGTCCGCCGGGCTTCAGCGCGTCCAGGCAACGCTCCAGCAGGCCGGGGACGGTGAGGCCCCCGCCCACGAACACGGCGTCAGGGGCGGGCAGGCCGTCCAACGCATCCGGCGCCGAGCCCTCCACAACGCGCACGCCGGGCACGCCGAGGGCCCGCGCATTACGTCCGATCCGGGCGGCCCGCTCCGCGTCCCGCTCGATCGCAATGGCCGCGCACGACGGATGCGTCCGCGCCCACTCGATCGCGACACTCCCCGCCCCGGCGCCAACGTCCCAGAGCAGCTCACCAGGCAACGGCCCCAGGCGCGACAGCGTGATCGCGCGGATCTCGCTCTTGGTGATCTGCCCGTCATGCTCAAAAAGATCATCAGACAGCCCGGCCACCCGTGGCAGCGGAGCCGCATCAGCGCCCGGCAGGCACTCAACGGCGACGATGTTCAACGCGGAGTCCGCAGGCTCGTCCCACTCCCCCGCGACACCGCACCGCGCGCTCTCGCTCTCCGCCCCCAAGTCGCACAACACAGTCATCCGACTGGGCGCGAACCCCCGCCCGACGAGCAGCCTCGCGACGACCGCCGGGGCGTCACGTCCCGCACCGAGAACAAGAAGGCGGCGCCCAGGAGCAATGGACACGTTCAGCGTCTCCGCCGGTCGACCGACAAGACTGTGGACGTCCACCCGCTCAAGCGGCCACCCGAGCCGCGCACACGCCAACGACACCGACGACGGATGCGGCAGCACCCGAAGCCGTTCCGCGCCGACCAGCCCGGCCAGAGTCGACCCGATCCCGTAGAACATCGGATCACCGCTGGCCAGGACGACAATCGCGCGCCCCTCGTGCCGACGGATCAGCCCGGGAAGCTCCGGCAACAGCGGGGACGGCCACGCGACCCGCTCGGCGCCGCAGTCAGGCACGAGAGTGAGTTGGCGGGAGCTGCCGAACAGCACGTCCGCCTCACGCAACGCCGCCCGGGAGGTCTCCGGGAGCCCGTCCCACCCGTCCGCGCCAATGCCCACGACCGTGATGACCCGCGCGTCCACTGGCCTCCTAACCCAACATGCGGCGCCAAGCCTATACACGCCGTTCTGGGGGGTGTGGGGGTCGTCCCCCACAGAGGGTCCGTGCCGTTCTGTCACACTTACTCGGGTGAAGCGGCTGTTGCTCATCGGGATCGGCGCGGGCGACCCCGACCACCTCACCTTCCAGGCGGCCAAGGCCATCGCCGCCACCGACGTCTTCCTCCTGGTCGACAAGGGCGAGGCCAAACACGACTTGTCCCAGCTGCGGCACGACCTCATCGCCGCGCATGCCCGCGACCCGTACCGGATCGTCGAGGCCCGCGACCCCGAACGCGACCGCACCGCCCCCGCGTACACGGCCGCCGTCGAGAACTGGCGCTCCCGCCGCGCGCAGATCTACAAGTCGTTCATCACCGACGAACTCGCCGACGGTCAGACCGGCGCCCTGCTGGTCTGGGGCGACCCGGCCCTCTACGACAGCACCCTCGCCGCCCTGGACGAGGTCGAAGCCGAGTTCGAGCACGAGGTGATCCCCGGCATCAGCAGCGTCTCGGCCCTCACCGCCCGGCACCGCGTCCCCCTCACCCAGGTGGGACGCCCCGTCCACATCACCACGGGCCGCCGCCTCGCAGCCGAGGGCACCACCGCCGACGACGTCCTGGTCATGCTGGACGCGGCCTGCGCGTTCACCGAGGCGGCCGACGACTTCCACATCTACTGGGGCGCCTACCTGGGCACCCCGGACGAGATCCTGATCTCCGGCCCGGTCACCGAGGTGGCCGACCAGATCCGCGCCGCCCGCACCGAGGCCCGCACCCGCAAGGGCTGGATCATGGACACCTACCTCCTCCGCCGCACCCCACCCAACGCAGAATCCTGACGAAGAATCCCCTGCGGGATCAATCGCCTTGAAGATGAAGTTCCGTCGCGCGATCATCCTTGCATTCACGAGCCAGCCGGAGTATTTCCTCCAGAACGTCCCGAACTTGCCGATCACCCGAACGCGCCAGCTCCACCCCTATTTCAGAAATGAATTGCTCCATCTCTTGAGACGTAAGGATCAACGTTCGATAAGGGTCCACTCGGCTCAGCATCGGAAGCTCGCTCGCTTCGCATAGCCGGGCAAACCTGTCCCGTTCATCCGAGGCGGACTCCACATAGCTCAAACGTCGTCGCCTGGGGCTGGTCCCTTGCTGTTGAACGCGCATCAGGACTACGTGCACGCCCATGACGCCCCTCCCCGTACCCTCTCTGCTCACGCAGCCGGTCCTGATCAACGATGGTTTGCGGCGCCGGACCAGATTCACTGAGGCAACTCAGAAGCTCCGCAAAGCCATGCCCGATCAGCGTCGTCTCAATGATCGACCGACCACGCTTTTCCTCCACGTCCACGCTCAGTATGGAATTCGTCACTGCCTCGAGCGAGATGAACCCATCAGTCATCCACTCGCATGCGGCCGGGACGAGCTCGTCCAGAATGATTGGCGTCGACACACGGATCCACTCAGAATCCGGCTCGTCCATGATGGAGACAAAGACATACTCGAACTCGCATATTGAGCGTCCACACGACTGCGTCGCGTCCATGAGCTGACGTTTGACAGGCCAGCGCTGAATGAAGCGATCAGGAGAGCCACCGAGACGCTGGGCTCTTTGCGTCAAGCTCAGGCAGTCTCCATGGTCACACCAGTCTCCAGTCAAATACTGACCGTGAGCTTCGAAAACGTCTGCCACAGCGACACGCGCCTTAGCTGCTTTCCACTTCCATCGAGCCAGGGACGCTCGCCTCGAAAGATCACTCACAGCAATCCACCTTCACCTCATCGTACTTACATGGGTATTATTGCCTGCCAACTTGCTCAAGTCATCCGAATAATGGCGAGGCGCGAACCCTGCGCGGCCGACGCTGTCGGCCACTCCGCTTGGAGCGTTGGCCCTGGCCTGACCGGCGGGTCGGGCATACCAGGTCGAGCTTTCAGCCTCTTGCCGTCAACGGCGCGTTCGTGATCGTGATCGGCGACTTTTCGGACGCTCGGAATGTAGTGGGTCTGCCTGCATGGTGGGCGCCTGGACCGCGCCGCCGCCAACACTATCGGCGTCCCGGTCGACACTTCGGGTGCGGCCCGATTGGACAAATGTCCAAATGACATAGGTGACAGCTCGCCCTCTGACTTCTGGAATCCGCCGACCCTCAGCTACGCCGATACCGGGCTGACTCCCGGCAGCGACCATGCGTACGCCGTCCGCGTCACTGACCGCTTCGGGCACACCGTCCACCCCTGCGAGCGGCCCTGTCCAGAGTGGCCAGCCGCAATAGGGCCCTCCTCGTCGCCCGCCTTCGCAGTCTGAGCAGATCGTTCAAGACGGTTTGGGCTGGTCGTTGCGAGGGTTGCGTTCACGTGCGTTTGAGGAGGATCTGTGGACGTTCCCTTGCGGCTTTCCGCCACGGACATGCGGGAACTGGGGTATCAGGCGGTGGACCAGGTCGTCGACCATTTGGCGACCTTGCGTGAGCGGCCGGTCGGGGGGCCCTCGGACCGTAAGGAGATCGAGGCTCTTCTCGACGGCGGGCTCCCCATCGAGCCGGGCGACGCCTTCGAGGTCATGTCGGAGGCCGTGCGGCAGGTGCGCGACAACATCGTGCACACCGACCATCCGCGTTTCCTGGCGTACATTCCCGGTCCGAGCACCTATGTGGGGGCGGTGGCCGACTTCCTCGCGTCCGGGCTCAACGTGTTCGCCGGGCAGTGGCTGGTGGGGGCGGGTCCGGCCGTCATGGAGCGGATCACGATTGACTGGCTGCGGACGGTCTGCGGTTTCCCCGCGACCGCCGGAGGGCTGTTCGTAAGCGGCGGCACCATGGCCAATCTGGTGGCGATTCACGCGGCGCGCACCCGGAACGGCGACGGGCACGGGCACGGGGACGGGGACGGGGACGGGGACGGGGACGGGGACGGGGACGGGGACGGGGACGGGCTGGTGTACGTCACGTCCCAGACCCACGGCTCGATCCGTCAGGGACTCGGCTTCATCGGTTTCCGCCCCGACCAGATCAGGGTCGTCGGCACCGACGCCCACCAGCGGATGGACGTCGCCTCGCTCCGGAAGCACATCGCCCGGGACGAGCACGCCGGGCTGTGGCCCACCTGCGTCGTGGCGACGGCGGGCACGACCAACACCGGTGCCGTCGACCCTCTCGACGAGCTGGCCGACCTGTGCGCGGAGCATGATCTGTGGTTGCACGTGGACGGCGCGTACGGGGCCGCCGCTGTTCTGTCCGAGCGGGCCGGAGGGCTGCTCAGCGGGCTTGGACGCGCCGACTCCATCGCCCTCGACCCGCACAAGTGGTGGTTCCAGCCGTACGAGGCGGGGTGCGTCCTGGTCCGCGACGAGAGCGCGCTGCTCGACGCCTACAGCATGAACGCCGAGATTCTGCGGGAGACGCGGCACGGGTCCGCCCCGCTGAACTACTACGACATCGGGCCGCAGCTCACCCGCGGTTTCCGGGCGCTCAAGCTGTGGATGTCGTTCAAGACGTTCGGCCTGGACGGGTTCCAGCAGGCCATCGAGCACGGCATCGAACTCGCCGAGCATGCCGAGAAACAGCTCGGCGGCGACCGGTGGGAGATCGTCAGCCCGGCACAGCTCGCGATCGTCACGTTCCGTCCGCGCGTGCCCGGGGCGACGAAAGACCAGGTCGACGCCCTCACCCGCCGGATCGCGGCGGGCACGCTGGAGGACGGTTTCGCGCTGATCCTGACGACGGAGATCCACGGACGGCCGGTGCTGCGCCTGTGCGTCACCCACCCCGAGACCACGGCCCGCGACATCGAGGATGTGATCGCGCTGCTGGAGCGTCTCGCCGACGAGGCGTCCCGGCTCAGGCCCGGCGGTAGCGACCCGGCGTGACCCCGACGATCCGGGTGAAGTGCCGGTGCAGATGGCTCTGGTCGGCGAATCCGGTGCGCTGCGCGATCTCAGGCAGCGGCAGGCCGGTCTTCACCAGCGCGCGGGCCGCGTCGATCCGCCGGGACACCAGGTATTCGTGCGGTGCCACCACGGCGTCGGCGCCCTTCTCCCAGGGGATCTGCAACTCCAGGTTCGTCGCGTCCGACGGAGGCTTGTAGGCGTCCCACAAGACGAGGCTCTCGCCCGGCCCGAGAACGTGCTTGGCCTCCTGAAAAGCCATCATGCTGCACGTGCAGGGGCCATTCTGGGTGCTCAGCGGGTTGTAGCGCGTCTGCCGGGCGGAGTCGACGAGCGTGACGCCGCCGGTGGTCCCCATCCTCTGCGGACTCGGATCGGATCCGTCCGCGCGCGGCGTCAGGTCAGCCTTGTCGACCGCGAACAGGACGTCGGCGGACAACCGCACGGACCGGTCGTCGGCGTCGTCGGCGACCGACTGCTCCGCGCCCTCCGTGAGGGTCCGCAGGCCGAGGACCCTCGGCTTCCCCATGCGGACCTTGGCCGGGTCGAGCTGGGACGTCAGCGGCGTCACCGGAAGGTCGATGACGCCTGCCAGCATCGCGGTGGCACAGCCGGTCACGCGCCCTAAGTTTCTCATTGTTCGATGAACTCGATCTCGGGTTTCTCATCGGCGGCGAGCAGGAAGTAGCCCAGAAACGTCACACCCTCGATCTGATAGACCACCGAGCCGGTCTCGATGCTCCCGAACACCGGACCATTGTGCACATGCCGTCCGGCCGCGTGCCCCGGAGCGATGGTGATGCGCCGAACCTCGACCCGATGAGTGTTGTGGGGCTCTGCCAAGAACTGGTCCAGAACCGGCGACCGAACGACCGGCGAACCGTTCTCGGCATCGTCGGCAAGACGGTATTGCCATTCACCGGGCGCGATGCGGACGGTGTCACCGGCCCGAATGGCCGAGACGGCCCCGCCCCGGCCCTGCACACGCCCGATGCCGTGCGTGACGACGGCGTGGAGGCGGAGTAGCGCGAGGGTGCCCTCGATCGCCTGGTCGAAGGGGGCCGTGGTGTCCGCCGCGCGGGCCAGGACGTAGCCGCCCTGGAGGCAGGCGACGATCGCGGACGCGGTGGCGGCCGGGTCCAGGGCGGGGCTCAGCTCTCCACCGTCGACGCCCTCCCGCAGCACCTCGGCCAGCCGACCGCGCAACCAGGCGAAGGTCTCCTCGACCGGCTCCCGAAGCGCGGGCGTGGCCATGACGTCGGGGTCCTGGGTGAGCCTGCCGATGGGACAGCCCCGCAGGACGTCACGCTCGCGATGCAGATACGCGGCGACCCGCTCGATGGCGGTTCCGGGGGCGGAGAGCAGCTCGTCGGCCGCCGTCCGCAGGTCGTCGGCGGTGCGGTCGATGGCGGCGCGGGCGAGAGCCTCCTTGCTCGCGAAGTGGTGGTACATGCTGCCCTGCCCGGCACCCGACCGCTGCTGGATGGCCTTCGGGCTCGTCCCGACGTAGCCCCGCTCCCACAGCAGCTCACGGGTGCTCTCAACAAGCCGTTCTCTCGCGTTCACACACCTACTATACATACTAGTAGGTACAGAGTCATGGGCACGGGCCTGGCGGGCTATGCTGACCCGTGGTGGGGTGCCGCGTCGGAACGCCCCATCGGCCGACCGGGTCTCCATGGCGCATCGCGACTCACGCATTGGAGCCGGTTGTGCCAGATCTTCTACGCAAGCCCACCCTGGTCATGGGAGCCCGCGGAAGTGTCGGCAAGTTCGTTCTGAGGCGGCTTCTGGACAAGGGCGTCCCGGTTCGCGCGTCCGCCCGGCGGCCACGGCCAGGCCAGTTCCCGGATGGCGTCGAGGTGTTCGCCGCCGACCTGACTGACCCGGCGAGCCTCGTCCCGGCGTTCGACGGTGCCGGGCAGGTGTTCCTCTACGCGCACCGCGAGGGTGTCGACGGTGTCGTCGAGACCGCCCGTGCCGCCGGGGTGGAGCGCGTCGTGCTGCTGTCGTCGGGGAGCGTCATCCATCCGACCTCGGCGGGCAACCCCATCACCAGGGAGCACCGTGAGGTCGAGGCCGCGTTCGCCGACTCGGACGTGCCGGTGGTGCCGATCCGTCCGCTCGTCCTCGCCACGAACGCGCTGCGCTGGGCGTCCGAGATCCGCGCCACCGGGGGCCTGGAGTTGTACCGGCCGCAGGCGATGACCGCGCCGGTCCATGAGCGGGACGTCGCCGCCGTCGCCTGCGCCGCGCTGACCGGGGCCGCGGCGTCCGAGGTGAGCGGGATGCTGACCGGCCCGGTCCGGCTCTCCCTGCGCGGCCAGGTCGCCGCGATCGGCCGGGCCCTCGGCACGGAGATCCCGGTCACGGAGCTGTCGCGCGAGGCGGCACTGCGGGCGTTCTCACAGGACATGTCCGATTCCGACGCCGAAGCGGTGGTGCGCTTCTTCGATGACGCGGCCGCTGGGAATTCCCCGGCGACCTCCACCGTCCAGGACGTCCTGGGATACCCCCCGACCGGTTTCGACACCTGGGCGGCCGACCACGTCGACGACTTCCGCTGAGACGGCCCGCCCGTCACGGGGTGGCGGAGCGGGGCTCGCCGTTCGGTGAAACCGCAGGTGGGAGAGGGGTTCCGGGAGTGGCCGGGTGGCGTAACACGTCCTCTATTCCACTATTCCGACTGCTTTAGTATGTTGACCGAGTGACCAGGAAGAACGCGGTGGCGGAACCCCTCTCCCTGACCGACGCACGGCGGCTGCGCGCCGACCGTGCCCGGCAGGTCGCGGACGTGCTGCGGCGGCAGGTGCTGTTCGGCGGTTTCGCCGACGGGGCGCTTCCGTCCGAGCCCGAGCTGATGATCGAGTTCGGCACGTCGCGGAACACCGTGCGCGAGGCGCTGCGGCTGCTGTGCGGCGAGGGCCTGGTCGAGCGGTGTCCGGGGGTCGGCACCGTGGTCGCCGGGGAGAAGTACGCGCATGGGCTGGAGGTTCTCCTCGGACTCGCCGAGACGCTGGGCGGACATGGGGAGGTCACCAACCAGGTCCGCACGACCGGGCTGATCGAACCGCCCGGGGAGATCGCGCGGCGGCTGGAGGTGGCGGCGGGAGAGCGCGTCGTCTACATCGAGCGACTGCGGCGCCTGGACGGGCGGCCCCTCTCGCTCGACCTGACCTACGTCGCCCGCGACCTCGGCGGGCCGCTGCTGGCCGAGGACCTGGCGCACAACGACATCTTCGTCCTGCTGGAGCGGATCGCCGGGCAGCCCCTCGGACGGGCGGAACTGACCGTGGAGGCCGTCAACGCCGACCCGCACTCGGCCGCGACGCTGGACGTCCCGCGCGGCGCGGCCCTGCTGATGGTCGAGCGGATGACGCATCTGGCGGACGGCCGCCCGGTCGACCTGGAGTACATCCGGTTCCGCGGCGACCGGATCACCCTGCGCGGCACGTCGCGGCGCGGGCCCCGCGCGTCGCCCGGCTAGCCCCTGCCCCTGCCCCTCGCTTCTGACGCCCGCGTCGCCGTGCGTCTTGTTCGTCCTGCCCACGACCCGCTCGTCCTGCCCACGACCTTCTGGAGCATCCCCATGTCGCTGGTGGAGAACCGCGCCGACGTCCCCGTGACGGTCGACGAGGCCCTGTGCATCGACGGTTGCACGCTGTGCATCGACGTGTGTCCGCTGGACGCCCTCGCCGTCCACCCCGAGACCGGCAAGGCCTACATGCACGTCGACGAGTGCTGGTACTGCGGGCCCTGCGCCGACCGCTGCCCGACGGGCGCCGTGACCGTGAACATGCCCTACCTGCTGCGTTGAGGATCCGATGACAACCAAGAGCGAACCGAGACCGACCCGGTGGGCCGCCGTCGCCGCCCTCTCCGTGGCGGTGGCGAGCGGCTGCACCGTGGCCGGGAACGCCGCGAGCGGGGACGGCGCCACGACGGTCGTCGTCGGCTACCAGTCCAAGACCATCAACACGGTCACCGCCGGGACGCTGCTGCGTTCCCTGGGCTACTTCGAGAAGCGGCTGGCCGAACTGGGCAAGTCGGAGGGACGCACCTACCGCGTCGTCTGGCAGGACTATGAGACGGGCGCGTCCATCACCGCCCAGATGCTGGCCGAGAAGATCGACATCGGGTCGATGGGCGACTATCCGCTGCTCATCAACGGCACCCGCGCGCAGGCGCAGGGCGCGGACGCCCGCACCGAGTTCGTGTCGGTGACCGGCTACAACCTGCGCGGATCCCTGAACGGGGTCGTGGTGGCGGGCGACTCGCGGGCCCGGACGCTCGCCGACCTGAAGGGGAAGAGCGTCTCGGCGAGCGTCGGCTCGGCGGGGCACGGCACGCTGGTGCAGGCGCTCGGCAAGTACGGCATCGACCCCGGCAAGGGCGTCAAGATCGAGAACCAGACGCCGTCGGTCGGCGTCTCGGCTTTGCAGTCGGGCGGCGTCGCGGGCCTCGCCCAGTTCGTGGCCTGGCCGGGGCTGCTGGTGCAGAAGGACGGGGCGCGGCTGCTGTACGACGGCGGCGACCTCGACGTCCCGACCTTCCACGGGGTGGTGGTGCCGCACCGGGTCGCCGAGGAGCGGCCGAAGGTGCTGGCGGCGTTCCTGCGGGCGCAGATCGACGCCACCGGCTACCTGCATCGCGAGCCGTTGAAGGCGTCCGAGTCGGTGGCCGCCGTGACCGGGCTGCCCGTCGAGACGATCTACCTCTACAACGGGCGCGGCGGCGTCGCGACGTTCGACACGACGATGAAGCCCCGGCTGAGTGCCGCGCTCGCCCATGACGTGCCGTTCCTGAAGTCGATCGGGGTGTTGCGCGACTCGATCGACCTGAAGTCGTTCGTCAACGACTCCTACCTGCGCAAGGTCTACGGCTCCGGTTATGACGGCGCGGTCGCGTCCACGGCGAACCCGGCCGCGATCACCGGCACCGACCAGGTCTGCGGAACGAAGGTCGACGATCCGGCCCGCGCCGGTGAGGTGTGGGTGGACGGCGAGAGCACGATCCGTCCGGTGGCGAGCCCGGTGTGCTTGCTGCGCACCGTCCAGGCGGGCGGCAGGCGAACCCGCGCGGTCTACATCCCCGACGCCGTGACCGGCACGCGATGGTTCGCCGACCGGATGTCGTGGGTTGAGGATCCGGGCGCCGCCAAGGACGACCGGTTCAAACCGTTCGCGACCGCCGAGGGCGCCCGCAAATACGTCACGGCCCATTCCGGCGCGAAGGATGTGCCCTACGCGGAGGCGGTGAAGCGGTCATGACCGTGCTGGCAGCTCGTCCCACAGTCCGGGCCGCCCAGCGGCGGGCGGCGGCCGCGCCCCGCTGGGCGCTGCGGGTCGTCTCGCTCGCCGCCGCGCTCGGCGCCTGGCAACTGCTGACCGCCGCGAACGTGCGGCTGTGGGTCCGTTTCGACCGTTTCCCCGGACCGGCGGAGGTCGCCGAGGAGTTCGGCCGCCAGCTCCGGCACGGCCAGTTCTACGCCGACGTGACGCAGAGCCTGGTGCGCATCCTCACCGGCTTCGCGCTGGCGGCCGTCGCGGGCATCGCGCTCGGCATTCTGGTGGGCCGTTCGCGGTGGGCGTCCGACCTGCTCCAACCGTTGTTCGAGGTGGTGCGGCCGATCCCGGCGATCGCGCTGGTGCCGGTGGCGATCCTGCTGTTCCCCGCCAACGAGCAGGGCATCGTCTTCATCACGTTCGCGGCGGCGTTCTTCCCCGTCCTGGTCAGCACCCGGCACGCGGTGCGGGCCCTGCCGACGGCCTGGGAGGACGCGGTCCGGACCCTGGGCGGCGGACGGGCCAGGGTGCTGCTCGGGGTCGTCCTGCCGGGGGTGCTGCCCGGCGTGTTCGGAGGCCTGTCGGTCGGCATGGGCGTCGCGTGGATCTGCGTGATCTCCGCGGAGATGATCTCCGGGGACTTCGGCGTCGGCTACCGCACCTGGCAGGCGTACACGATCGTCGACTATCCCGGCGTCCTCGTCGGCATGATCACCATCGGGGTGCTGGGCTGGCTCACGTCCGGGGCGGTGGAGCTGGCCGGACGGTGGACGACCCGCTGGCTGCCCCGGCGGGAAGGGAGTGACCGATGACCACCGGACTCGACCTGCGGATGGACGGCGTCACCCTCGGCTACGGCGGCGAACCGGTGCTCACCGGCCTCGACCTGACCGTGCCCGCCGGGGAGTTCCTCGTCGTCGTCGGCCATTCGGGCGGCGGAAAGTCGACGTTGCTGCGCGCCCTCGCCGGGTTGCTGCCTGCAACCAGCGGCCGGATCCTGGCGGGCGGTGCGCCGGTCACGGGACCGTCCCGCGACCGGGCGCTGGTGTTCCAGGACGACGCGCTGCTCCCCTGGCGGACGGCGCGCCGCAACGTGGAGCTGGCCCCCGCCATCGGCGGCGCGCGCCGGGCCGAACGGCGCCGGGCCGCCGACGACTGGCTGGCGCGGGTCGGCCTCGGCGACGCGGCCGACCGGCTGCCCCGGGAGCTGTCGGGCGGGATGCGGCAGCGCGTCCAGCTCGCCCGCACCCTGGCCGCGTCGCCGCGCGCGATCCTGATGGACGAGCCGTTCGGCGCCCTCGACGCCCAGACCCGCGGGTCCATGCAGCGGCTGCTGGCGGAGGTGCTGGAGGACGCGCCCGCCACCGTCGTGTTCGTGACCCACGACGTGGACGAGGCGCTGACGCTCGGCGACCGCGTGGTGGTGCTCGGCACCGCCGGGATCACCGCCGAGTTCGCGGTGACGGGACGGCACGATCACGATCGGCTCCGGTCGGAGATCCTCGCCGAGCTGGGCGCCGTCCCGGCTCGCCTCGTCGCCGAGGGGGCCGCGTGATGCGCGTCCCCGACCCGACCGAGCGCCGCGAACTGCGCTGCGACGTGCTCGTCATCGGCGGTGGCACGGCGGGCACCATGGCCGCGATCACCGCCGCCGAGCGCGGCGCGTCGGTGCTGCTGCTCGACAAGGCCCACGTCCGGCACTCCGGCGCCCTCGCCATGGGCATGGACGGCGTCAACAACGCCGTCATCCCCGGCCGCGCGACGCCGGAGGACTACGTCGCCGAGATCACCCGCGCCAACGACGGCATCGTCGACCAGCGGACCGTCCACCAGACCGCGACCCGGGGCTTCGCCATGGTCAGGCGGCTGGAGGGCTACGGCGTGAAGTTCGAGAAGGACGCGCGCGGGGAGTACGCCGTCCGGCGCGTCCACCGGTCCGGGAGCTATGTGCTGCCGATGCCGGAGGGCAAGGACGTCAAGAAGGTCCTGTACCGGGTACTGCGGCGCCGCGCGATCCGCGAGAAGGTCACGATCGAGAACCGGGTGATGCCGGTGCGGGTCCTGACGCACGAGGGGCGGGCGGTCGGCGCGGTCGGTTTCGACACCCGGACCGGCGAGTTCGTGACCGTCGCGGCCGGTGCGGTGATCCTGACGACCGGCGCGTGCGGACGCCTCGGCCTGCCCGCCAGCGGCTACCTCTACGGCACCTACGAGAACCCCACCAACGCCGGGGACGGCTACGCCATGGCGTACCACGCGGGCGCCGAGCTGAGCGGCATCGAGTGCTTCCAGATCAACCCGCTGATCAAGGACTACAACGGGCCCGCCTGCGCCTACGTCGCCAACCCGTTCGGCGGATACCAGGTCAACGCCCGAGGGGAACGGTTCGTCGACTGTGACTACTGGTCCGGGCGGATGATGGCCGAGGTGAAGCGGGAGATCGACTCCGCCCGCGGGCCGATCTACCTCAAGCTGAGCCATCTGCCCGATGAGACGATCACCGCGCTGGAAGGCATCCTGCACACCACCGAGCGGCCGACCCGGGGCACGTTCCACGCCGGGCGCGGCCACGACTACCGGACACGCGACGTGGAGATGCACATCTCCGAGATCGGGCTGTGCGGAGGGCATTCCGCGTCGGGCGTGTGGGTGGACGACCACGCCCGCACCACCGTCCCCGGCCTGTACGCGGCCGGTGACCTGGCCTGCGTCCCGCACAACTACATGATCGGCGCGTTCGTCTTCGGCGACCTGGCCGGGGAGCACGCCGCCGCCCACACCGCCCCGGGCTCGCTGGACGAGGCGCAGATCGCCGCCGCCCACGCGCTCGTCTACCGGCCGCTGCGGCATCCGGAAGGCCCGCCGCAACCGCAGGTGGAGTACAAGCTGCGGCGGTTCGTCAACGACTACGTCGCCCCGGCCAAGACGGCGCGGAAGCTGGAGATCGCCGTCGAGTCCTTCGTGCGGATGGAGGACGAGATCGCCGCGATGGGCGCCCGCACCCCGCACGAGCTGATGCGCTGCGTCGAGGTGAGCTTCATCCGCGACTGCGCCGAGATGGCGGCGCGCGCCTCCCTGGCCCGGACCGAGAGCCGCTGGGGCCTCTACCACGACCGCGCCGACCTGCCGGGACGCGACGACGACTCCTGGTTCTGCCATCTCAACCTGCGGCGGCGCGGCGACGGGGCGATGGAGTTCCTGAAGCGTCCGGTCGCGCCCTATCTGGTGCCGGTGGAGGAGTTCACCGTCCCGGAGGGCGGCGAGACGGTCGTCCTCGGGCCGGTGGGGCCCCTCGCTGGGGGTGCGGAGCCCGGCGGGGCGGCCCCGGCCCGGATCGGGACGGCGGCGGCGCCCGCGCTCGGCCGGTCGCCGCGCATCCTCGAAGTCCAGCGTCTCGCCGACACGGAGCCGGAGCTGGCGGCGTTCACGTCCTACCTGGCCGACCCCGATCCCAAGGTGCGGCGGGCGGCGGTGGCGACGTTGACCGAGGTCGTGCCGGAGGGGTTCGGCCGCGCACTGGCGGGCGCGCTCGGTGACGGGCACGCCTCGGTGCGCCGCGCCGCCGCGACCGCGCTGCGCGAACTGGTCGAGGTGCTGCCTGCCACGTCCGGGCTGCGCGACGACCTGACGTCCGCGCTCGACAACGGGGACGCGCTCGTCCGGGCCGCCGCGCTCGACGTCCTCCGCGTCCTGCGGCTGGCGGAGCGTCCGGTCTTCGCGGCGGCGCTGGACGACGGCGACCACCGGGTCCGGCTGCGCGCCGTGGAGGGGCTCGTCTCGGTCGGCGCGCCCGAGGAGTTGGCTCCGGCTGCGCGCGACTCGTCCCGTGAGGTACGCGTCGCCGCTGCCCACGGGCTCGGCTCGGCGGGCGACCCGGCCACCGCTCCCCTGCTGGCCGGGCTGGCGGACGACCCCGACGACCTGGTGCGGGCCGCCGCGCTGGCGTCGTTCGCGGGGATCGGCTGCCCCGCGCCGCTGGACGCGACGGCCGCCGGGGCGCTCGGCGACCCGTCCTGGGAGGTGCGCGTCGGCGCGGCCCGCGCGTTGGCGGCGGCATCCGCGCCGTCGGCCGTCGGCCCACTGGTGAAGGCCCTGGACGACCTGAACCTGGACGTCCGCAAGGCCGCCGTCATCGCCCTCGGCCGCTGGGCGGACACCGAGACCGACGCCGCCGAAGCGCTGCGCCGGGCCAGTTCCGACGTCGACGCAGACGTCCGAGCGTACGCGCGGCGGTCGCTCGTCTCCTTGCCTTGACCAGAGGATCGGACTAGATTCCTAGTTAATAGGTAGACTATAAAGGGAAAATCGGATGGACGAGGACGAACTGACCTCCGAGCACCACTACGACCGGACGCGGGCGCGGCAGCTTCTCGCCGCCCCCGGCGTCCCCGGCCGCCGGGACCTGCTGCGTTCGCTCCTCGTCACCGGGGGCGCCGCCGCCACCTGGCGCTTCGCCGCCGGTTCCGGGACGGCGCGCGCCGCCGCCGAGGACGGCCCGATCGTCAAGCCGCTGCCCCCGGACCTGTTCGTCAACCACGGGTCCAACGCCGAGATGCGCTGGGAGGCCATGCGCGGCCAGGGCCTCTACGTCCCGAACGACCGGTTCTTCGTCCGCAACCACACCCGCACGCCCCTCGTCGACGCCCGCACTTGGCGGCTTCGCCTGTTCGGCTCGGGCCTGCACGGCACGCCCACCGCCGACCAGGCCAGGACGTTCAGCTACGAGGACCTGCTGGCCCTCCCCGCCCGGACGACCAGCGCCGTCGTGGAGTGCGCGGGCAACGGGCGCGCGTTCTTCGACCTCCAGCAGGGGACCCCGGCCGAGGGCACGCCGTGGCATCTCGGCGGCGTCGGACTGGCGCGCTGGCGCGGGGTGCCGCTGGCGACCGTCCTGGAACGTGCCGGGCTACTTCCCTCGGCGGTGGACGTCCTGCCGCAGGGACTGGACCCCGAGGTCGTCAGCGGCGGCGTCAACATCGGCCGGGTCAGGCGCCCGCTGCCGATCGCCAAGGCGCTGAAGGACGCGCTGCTGGTGTACGAGATGAACGGCGAGCCGCTGCCGCCCGACCACGGCTTCCCCGTCCGGCTGCTGGTGCCCGGCTGGATCGGGGTGTCCTGCGTGAAGTGGCTCGGGTCGATCGAGGTCGCCGACCATCCGCTGTTCTCGCCGTGGAACACGCAGTTCTACCGCTTCTTCGGGCCCGACTACCCGGCGGAGGGCAGCGCGCCGCTCGGCGAGCAGGTCACCAAGAGCGCGTTCGAGTTGCCGTATCCCGCGACCGTGCGCGCGCGGCGTCCGGTCGTGTTGCGCGGCCGGTCCTGGTCGCCGCGTCGGCCCGTCCATCGCGTGGAGGTCAGCACGGACGGCGGCGCGTCCTGGCGTGGCGCGCGCCTGCTCGGCCCGGACCGGGGATGGCGCCGCTGGGAGATCGCGTGGCGTCCCACCCACACCGGGTCGACGACGCTGCTGGCACGAGCCACCGACGCGGCCGGACGCGTCCAGCCCGACCGCACGACGTTCAACACCTTCGGGTACCTGTTCGGCGCGGTCGTCCGGCATCCGGTGCAGATCGTCTGAGAGGTCGTCCGCGGAGATCAGATGGGGAACTCGCGGTCCTGGTCGCGGACGGTGATCCACTGGAGTTCGCAGAACTCCTCGGCCGCGAACCCGAGCCCGAACCGTCCCCACCCGGTGTCCTTGACGCCGCCGAACGGCATGTGCGGTTCGTCGTTGACGGGCTGATCGTTGACGTGCACGATGCCGACCTCCAGCGCGGCCGCCAGCCGGAGGCCGCGCGGCCGGTCGCCCGTGATCACCGAGGCGACCAGGCCCAGGTCGGAGGTGTTGGCGCGGGCGACGGCCTCCTCCGCCGAGTCGACCGTCTCCAGCACCACCACCGGGCCGAACGTCTCGCCGTGGGCGATCTCGGCCTCGTCCGGGACGTCGGCGAGCACAGTCGCCGGATAGCACGGCGGGCTCGGCACGCCCCCGGCCAGGACGCGGGCGCCGAGTCCGACCGCCTCCCGGACGCGCCGGTCGATCAGCGCGAGCGCCCACTCGTTGATCACCGGCCCGACGACGGTGGCCGGGTCGGACGGGTCGCCGGTCGGCAGCGCCGCCGCGCGGGCCGCGAACCGTCCGGCGAACTCCTCGGCCAGCGGCCGCTCGACGTACACACGCCGGGCGCACATGCACACCTGGCCCTGGTGGATGAACGCGCCGTAGACGGCGGCGTCCACGGCGTAGTCCAGGTCGGCGTCGGCCGCGACGATGAGCGGGTTCTGCCCACTGAGCTGGAGGACGAGCCGTTTCAGGTGCCGCCCGGCCTGCTCGGCCAGGCGGCGTCCGGTCGCCGTGGAGCCGGTGAAGTTGATTCGTTTCACGAGCGGGTTGGCCAGCATCGCGTCACCGATCCCGCCCGCCTCGCCGGGCGCGTGGGTGACGACGTTGAGCGCCCCGGCGGGGAGCCCGGCCTCATGCAGAACCTCCGCCCACAGCGCGCCCCCGGTGTAGGGCGAGTCCTCGGACGGTTTCAGCACCACGGTGTTGCCGAGCGCGAGCGGCCCGATGATCGCCCGTCCGGCGAGGGTCAGCGAGGCGTTCCACGGGGCGATCGCCGCGACCACCCCCACCGGGCGCCGCACCGCCATCGCCGTGGTGCCCGCGACGTCCGAGGGCAGCAGTTCCCCCGCCGGACGGTAGGCGAGCTGCGCGGCCTGCCGCAGCAGCCGGACCGCGAACGCGAGCTGCACGCCGCCGAAGACGCGTCCGCACCCGGTCTCCGCCGCGAGGGCGCCGAGCATCTCCTCTTCGCGCCGCTCCAGAACGTCGGCGGCGCGGAGGAAGACCAGCTGCCGCTCGTGCGGCAGCGCCGCCGCCCAGCCGTCGAACGCCGCGTGGGCGGCGGCCACGGCCCGGTCGGCGTCCTCGGCGTCACCGGCCGCGACCTCGCTGAGCGTCTCCCCCGACCACGGCGAACGCTTCGGGTACGAACGCCCGGACGCGGAGTCGGTCCAGTCGCCGCCGATGAAGTGCCCGACGCGCGGCTTGCGCCAGCCGCTCTCAGCAGGGCCCGCTCCGGCCATGGGGCTCGTTCTCCTCGCTCACGCGGTCGCCTACGGTCAGAAGACTGCCATCCCGGACGCGAAGATCATCGAAACGTTCGAATATCTGGAACTCTGAGCACGTATTCTGAATAACGTGACCGACCCATCGTTCTCCGCCTCGCTGGAGCGCGGGCTGCGCGTCCTGTCCGCGTTCACCGGCAACCGCTCGGTGCTCGGGATCGCCGACCTGGCCCGCGCCGTGGGCCTCACCAAGAGCACGACGCACCGCTACGTCGCCACGCTGACCAGGCTCGACTACCTCCAGCAGGACCCGGAGACCAGGAAGTACACCCTCGGCCCCCGCGCGGCTGACCTCGGCTTCGCGGCGATCGACTCCATGGACCTGACGCGCCTCGCCGGTCCCCCGCTCCAAGCGCTGGCCGACGAGACGGGCTACACGGTCAGCATGGCCTTGAGCGACGGCCCCGACGTCGTCTACGTCGACCGCAGGCGCAGCGGACGGCGCAGCACTCTCGCCATGGACCTCAACCTGCACGTGGGTTCACGGCTCCCCGCCTACTGCACGGCGATGGGGAAGGTACTGCTGGCCTACAAGGACGCGGCAGAGCTACGGCAGATCCTCGATCGCATCGACCTGGCCCGCCGGGGCCCGAAGACGATCACGAACCGCGAACAGCTCACGGCGGCGCTCGCCCGCGTCCGCCAGGGCGGTGTCGCCGTCAACGACGAGGAGCTGGCGCCCGGCCTGCGCTCGTTCGCGGCACCGGTACGCGACCGTTCGGGCGCGGTCGTCGCCGCGGTGAACGTAGCCGTCCACCTGACGGTCGCCCCCGCGCCCATCGAGGCCCTGGCCACACGCATCGAACCGCCCCTGCGACGCACCACCACCGAGATCTCCCGACGCCTCGGCTTTCGCCCCATGAGTTCCGAATAGCTGAATTGCGTTCGAGCCCTCGGAACGACAGGTTGCCCTGCCGGTCAGGGGGCACATACGGTCACCTCAACTGTCCGTGCGGGAGGCCCCATGTCCTTGGCTGAGTCGGTCGAGGCCATCGCCACCGGCCGGGTGTCGCCGGTCGACCTGACCGAACGCACCCTGGCCACGATCAAGGCCAGCGAGCCACATCTGAACGCCTACGCCACGGTCATGGCGGACGAGGCCCGCGCCCGCGCCACCGAACTGGCCGACGAACCCGCGCGCGGCCCGCTGCACGGCATCCCCATTGGGATCAAGGACCTGATCGACACGGCCGGTGTCCGGACCGCCTACGGTTCGCCCCTCTTCGCCGACCACGTCCCAACACGCGACGCGGAAATCGTTCGGCGTCTGCGGGTGGCGGGTGCGGTGATCGTCGGCAAGCACACCACCCACGAGCTGGCCTGGGGAGGACGCACCGACAGCGCGTTCTTCGGCCCCACGCACAACCCGTACAGGCGCGGACACATCCCCGGCGGGTCGTCCGGGGGCTCGGCGGCGTCCGTCGTCGCGGGCAGCTGCCTGGGCGCCCTCGGCTCGGACACGGCGGGCAGCGTACGCATCCCCGCCGCTCTGAGCGGCTGCGTCGGGTTCAAGCCGTCCCGCGAACTGCTCCCGCTCGACGGAGTGCTGCCGCTGGCCCCGTCTCTCGACCATCTGGGCGTCCTCGCCGCGACAGTCGACGACGCCGCACTGCTCCTCTCCGCCCTCGCGCCATCGGCGCCTCTGCGATCGTCCGACGTGCCGCGCGTGGGCTGGCTCGGCGGCTGGTTCGACGCGGTGCTCGCCCCCGAAGTGCGCGCCGCCCTTGCCGCGACCCGTGCTCGCCTCGAAGAGCACGGCGTCCAAGTCGAGGACGTCGTCGTCCCCGCCGAGCCGCGCCTCCCGGAAGCGCTGCTGAACAGGATCGTCGCCGAGGCAGGCGCGTTCCACCGCCGCGCGTTCGAGAAGAGCCCCGACCTGTTCGCGCCCGACCTGGCCGACCTTTTGCACCAGCCACCCCGCACCTCCGACGAGGCGGAAGACGACGAGGCCGCGACCGCGCGCATGACGGCGTTCTTGACCCAGGCGCTCGCCACCTACGACGTGCTGGCGAGCGCCACCGTCCCGATCACGGCGCCGCCGATCGGCGCGATGACCGTCGCCGTCGCGGGCCGCGAGCTGCCGATCGAGCCGGTGCTGACCCGTCTCACCTCCCCGTTCAACGCCGCCGGGCTGCCCGCGATCTCGCTGCCGGTGGCCCTGCCGGACGGCCTGCCCGTCGGCGTCCAGCTCGCCGGGGCCGCCGGACGCGACGGCGCCGTCCTCGCCGCCGCCCGCCTCGTCGAGCGCCTGACCCCGCGCCTGCCCCGTCCCGACCTCGGCCAGAGGAGCAACGAGTCATGAGAGTGAGCGCCGCCGTCGTCGACGAGTTGGGCGGCCCGTTCCGCGTCCAGGAACTCGACCTGGACGAGCCGGGCCCCGGCGAGGCGCTGGTGCGGATCGTCGCGTCCGGCATCTGCCACACCGACGAGATCACCCGCCACGGCGACCTGCCGATGCCGTTCCCGAGCGTGCTCGGCCACGAGGGCGCGGGCGTGGTGGAGTCCGTGGGCGAGGGGGTCACCGCCGTCCGGCCCGGCGACCACGTCGTCATCGGCTGGCCGTCCTGCGGATCGTGCCGCAACTGCCGCGACGGCGAACCGCGCTACTGCGCCCGCCTCGGCGAGGCCCTCTGCGGCGGCGGACGCCTCCTCGGCCCCCGCGCCGGACAGAGCGCCCTCCGCCGCACCGACGGCTCCCCAGTCCACAGCCACTTCTTCGGCCAATCCTCCTTCTCCACCTACTCACTGACCTGGGCGGACGCGCTGGTCGTCGTCCCACCAACAGCGCCCCTCGAACTCCTCGGCCCCCTCGCCTGCGGAATCTCCACCGGCGCCGGAGCGGTCTTCAACACCCTCAAACCGACCCCCGGCTCCAGCCTCGTCATCTACGGGGTCGGCGCTGTCGGCCTGGCCGCCGTCATGGCCGCCCGCCTCTCCCCCGCCACGACGATCATCGCCGTGGACCGGCACCCGTCCCGCCTCGCCCTGGCCACCGAGTTCGGCGCCACCCACCCCATCCAGACGGACGCGACCGACCCCGTGGCCGAGGTCAACCGCATCTGCGGCGGCCCCGCCGACTACGCACTGGAATGCACCGGCGTCATCAAGGTCGTCCGGCAGGCCGCCGACAGCGTCGGCATGCTCGGCACCTGCGTGCTGATCGGCGGCGCGCCCGCCGGAGCCGAGTTCGCCCTCGACCACCTGGACACGCTCTGGGGCAAGCGCGTCGTCGGCACCCTCGGCGGCAGCGGACGCAGCCACGTCCTGATCGGCGCCCTCGTCGACCTGAACCGCCAGGGCCGCTTCCCGTTCGACCGGCTCGTCCAGTTCTACGACCTGGCCGACATCGACCGCGCCCTCGACGACAGCCGACGCGGCGAGGTGCTCAAACCCGTACTGCGAATGAACCACTGACAGGGAGGAACCGCCGTGGGACTGCTCGACAGCGTCGACTGGCAAGGGAACATCTTCAAGAACGGTGCGTGGACCGCGTCGCACGGCGGCGACTACGCCGTCGTCGAACCCGCCACGGGCGCCGAACTCGGCCGGATGGGACGCGCGACCCCCGAGGACGTCACCGAGGCCGCCGCGAACGCCGCGCAGGCGCAGCGGGACTGGGCCGCCCTCCCCCACACCGCGCGCGCCGCCGTCCTGCGCAAGGCCGGTGACCTGTGGCAACAGCATGCCGAGGAGATCAGCGGCTGGAACGTCCGCGAGGTCGGCGCGGTCCCCGGCATGGCCGGGTTCGCGCTGCACGTCGCGGCGGAGGAATGTTACGAGGCGGCGTCGCTGCCCGCCCGCGCGATCGGCGAGGTGCTCCCGTCAGAGGAACCGCGCCTCTCCATGGCGCGCCGTATGCCCGCCGGGGCCGTCGCGGTGATCTCGCCGTTCAACGTGCCCATCATCCTCGGCATCCGCTCCGTCGCCCCGGCGCTCGCGCTAGGCAACGCCGTCCTGCTCAAGCCCGACCCGCGCACCGCCGTCACCGGCGGCGCCCTGATGGCCCGGATCTTCGAGGAGGCCGGGCTGCCCCCGGGCCTGCTGCACATGTTGCCCGGCGGCGCCGACGTCGGCGAGGCGCTGATCACCGACCCGCACATCCGGGTCATCTCCTTCACCGGCTCCACCCCGGTCGGACGCCGCATCGGCGAACTGGCGGGCAAGCACCTCAAGCGCGCCCACCTCGAACTCGGCGGCAACTCCGCCCTGCTGGTCCTGGACGACGCCGACGTCGACGAAGCGGTGAACCTGGCCACCTGGGGCTCGTTCTTCCACCAGGGCCAGATCTGCATGACGACCGGCCGCCACCTCGTCTCCGACCGTCTCTACGACGACTTCGTGGAGCGTCTCGCCGCCAAGGCCGGGAAGCTCCCGGTCGGCGACCCGGCCACCGGTGAGGTGGCGCTCGGCCCCGTCATCGACGCGGGCCAGCGGGACAAGATCCACGGCCTGGTCACCGCGAGCGTCGACCAGGGCGCGACCCTGGCGTCCGGCGGCACCTACGAGGACCTGTTCTACCGGCCCACGGTCCTGGCCGACGTCCCCGTCGCGGCCCCCGCGTTCGCCGACGAGGTGTTCGGCCCGGTCGCCCCGGTCACGCGCGTCTCGTCGATCGACCAGGCGATCGAGCTGGCCGCCGCCAGCGAGTACGGCCTGTCCCTCGGCATCGTGACCCGCGACGCCATGCGCGGCCTCGCCGTCGCCGAACAGATCCCGACGGGCATCGTCCACATCAACGACCAGACGGTCAACGACGAGGCCAACGCCCCGTTCGGCGGCGTCCGCGCGTCCGGCACCGGTTCCCGCTTCGGCGGCGCGGCGGCCAACATCGAGGCCTTCACCGAAACCCGCTGGATCACCATGCGCGGCACCCCGCCGCAGTACCCGCTCTAACCCCGGCAGGCGGCCCCGCCCATTGTGGCCACTGCCCCGATCCGGACGACCGCGCACGTTAGCATTCTGTGCCAGAACGTAGCGGTTTCTGGATTATGGACGGTGATGTGACGGTGGGCGGGGACGCGGCGCAGCGGGTTCACTCTGACGGACACGGCGACACCGAAGGGAAGGGTGACACTCTTCCCTTCATCGTTTCGGTCAGGGAGCAGGACACCACGATGGGGTTGTTCTCCGGCGGGGACGGTCAGGCGGCGCTGAGGCACGTCCCGATCGACATCCTCCGCGAGAACCTGCGCCGCACCACCGACTCCCTCCGCTCCGTCCTCTCCGGCCTGACCACCGGCGAGGACGGCCTCCGGCTCAAGGAGGCGCATCTCGGCGTGGAGATCTCCTCCGAGGGAGGCATCCAGCTCATCGGCACCGCCAAGGTCGGCGCCAAGGCGAACATCGTCCTGGTCTTCGGCGACTGAGAAGCACGACCGTGGGACGTTTCCGGGCACTGCTCCTGGGAGTCGCCGAGTACGACACCCCCGCCCTCCTGCCGCTGCCCTTCGTCACCGACGACATCGCGAGGGTCGCCGCCGCGCTGGAGGCGCGCGGCTACTCCACCGAGCTCCCGGACGGCAGCGGCTGGCTGGGACCCACCAAGATCCGCGCCGAGGTCAACCGTTTCCTCAAGACGGCGGAGCCCCAGGACACCTTGCTCGTCTACCTGAGCGGGCACGGCGCTCACGGCGAGGGCGTCGACTATCTGCTGCCCAGCGACATCGACCTGGAGTGGCTGCCGCTCGCCGAAGGCGCCGTGCCGCTGAACGGGTGGGCGTCGACGATCGAGTCCAGCAGGGCGGGCGGCATCGTGTTCCTCGTCGACGCCTGCCGGGAGGGCTTCCACGAGCAGACCATGTCCATCGCCGCGCGCACCGCGTGGTCGCCGGACAAGGTCGCCCACTCCGACCGCCGGAACGTCGCCTGGATCTTCCCGTGCTCACCCGGCCAGGTCTCGCGGTTCGCCACGGTCGAGCCGGAGGGACGGTCGTTCAGCCTCTTCGCCGCCGCCGTGGAGGAAGCGATCAACGCCGGGGCCGCGCCACGAACGCTGACGGACTTCGCGAACGCCATCGCCGCGAACATGGCGGCGCTCACGACCGAGCACAACAAGGAACCCCAGCAGACACGGGTCGCCGGAGAGGCCGACGGCACCACCTTCGTCGTCTTGCCGGGCTCGATGGTCGACAGCGAGACCGAAGACTGGGCCACCGCGGCGGAGAAGCACATCGCGTGGGAGAAGACCGCCAACGTCCACGGCCGCGATTCGTTGAAGGACGAGGTGACGTCCCTCGTCCGGCACCTCGCCGCCGCGCGCCGGGAGTCCGCGTCGATGCTCGCGGACGACCCGTGGCACGACCGGCGCTTCGCCCTGCGGATGAACGAGCGGATGAGCCTGATCCTCGGTTCGCTCCTCGACGACCTGCTGCTGACACCCGCCGAGGCGGCGCTGCTGGTCGCGATGCCCTTCGTCCATGAGGCCCACTGGTCCCGGGCCGCCGCCGAGGCGAGAGCCGTCGACCCCTTCGACCCCGTGCCCGCGACCGCGCCGTCCCCGGCCCGCGAGAGCTTCGAGTCCTATGCTCGCGACCGGCCCCGTCTCCTCCGCCGTGCCGCGGCGGCCAACGCCACCGGCGACCGCGAAGTGGCGGGACAGATCGGCTGGTGGTTTCTGCACCAGTGGTGCATGGGCCGTCCGGAGCTCTACGGCGACCCCGCGCTCACCGGGTCACTCACGGGCTGGACGCCGGGAAGCCGTCTCGCCGAGGAGGTCCTGAGCACCCGCCGCTTGAGCGAAATGGTTCGGCTCCTGTACGCGGACCAAGGGTTCATCGCCCGCACCGACCGTCCGCACGGCCTTTCCCCATCGCTCATCGTGGCTCCGGGGCGCCTCGGGGAACAGGAGTTGCGCGAACGGCTGGTGATCTATCTCCTCGTGGTCGCGCACCGGATGGCGATCGAGATCACCCGGTTGCCCTCCGTCCTCGTGGAGCACATTGGCATTCCGAAGTCCGTGGTCCCCTCAGAGGTGCTGCGAACCCTGGACGAAGCCCGTCCGGAACCGCGCGGCTCCGGACGGGCGCTTCGCGCGGCCTGCTCCCATCCCGCCGTGGAAGTGGCACTGCGCGAGCATGTCAGCGCCCTCGACCGGCTCCTCGCCGATCTCTGCAACTCCAAGGACCCGTCCCTCGCGGGACTCAAACGGCTCCCCCGGTACGCGGACGCCTCCCAGGTGCGGGCGGCGGAAACGGAACAAGGCCCCGCGTACGCGTCAGCGGGTATCCGGTTCCAACTCGACGAGGACCGGGTCCAGGAACTGCTCATGGGCGAGAACCTCTACGGGGACGCCGACCTCGCCATCCGCGAGATCTACCAGAACTCCTTGGACGCCTGCCGCTACCGCCGGGCGCGCACCGAGTACCTACGGCGCACCGGGACGTCATTGCCCGACTGGGACGGGCACATCCGTTTCAGCCAGGGCATCGACGATCAGGGGCGCCCCTACATCGAATGCGAGGACAACGGCATCGGGATGGGCGTCAGGGAACTGCGCGACGTCTTCGCACAGGCCGGGGCCCGCTTCGCCGAACTGCCCGAGTTCCTGGAGGAACAGGCCGAGTGGGAATCGCTCGACGAATCGGTGAAGTTCTACCCGAACAGCCGGTTCGGCATCGGCGTGCTCAGCTATTTCATGCTCGCCGACGACATTACGGTGACCACCTGCCGCCTCGGCCGCGATGGCAGACCCGGTGACCAGCTCAGGGTGTCGATCGCCGGTCCGGGCACGCTCTTCCATATCGAACCCCTCGGCCCCGGAACGGACGCGGGCACCACAGTACGACTCCACCTCCGCACCGCGGGCGAAATGACGTCCGTGTCCAGCAGGCTGACCCTGAGCCGGGTGCTCCATTACTCGGAGTTTCACGTGGAGGCCTGGGACGGCGCGGCCACCGAGACATGGCAGCCGCACCAGTTGAAATTGCACACGTACGACCGCAAAGTCTATCCAGTTTCTGAAACATCGGTCTGGTGGTGCGATGGCCTTGGTTCCGTTTTGGCCGACGGCCTGATCACCGATGAGACCTGCTTCGGCTACATCGTCAACCTGACCGGGGAGAACAAACCCGAGCTGTCCGTGGACCGCAAATCGCTGCTCGCCTCCCCCAAGAACGAACGGATGGTCACTCGCGTCCTGTCGAGCGCGGTAAAAGCGTTCGCGTCCCCCGAGCTCCCGCTGGCGACATTCGACTGGATCACCGAACTCGTCAAACAGCAGCCCGTCATCGCAGATCTGATCTTTCAAACGGCACTCGACGTCGGCCACGTCTTCACCGTGAACGAGCAGGAACTCGACTTGACACGGCCCGGCCTTTTCTCCCCCGACCGCTTCCTGATCAGGCCCGCGCCTTCCGCCTACAGATCGAAACGTCTTGAGTCTTTGGGAGCGATGAGGAGGAGCCGCAACACACGGCTCACGGATCGTATGCTGAGATGGCGGCTTTCGAGCCTTGACCAGTCGCGCGGCCCCCGTTCTTCCAGCCCGGACCCCAAGGCCAGACCCTCAGATGAAATAGTTCTCGGCATCATCGAAGAACTCTTCAGGGAAGACCGCGCTCGCCGGAGGGAACAACGGACACCCCTAGGCGAGACGGCTGCCATCGACAGAATCATCCGGGCCGCCGAAAGCACCGGGTACTCCATTGGCGAGGTGGCGAAGCGCCTCGTCCACCTGGGATATCGCCTACCGCCGAAGTTGCTCGGTGTCGGGGAGATCGAGACGTCGGATCTTCTGATCATCAGCCAGGACATCGACGCGTCCTCGCCATGGTTGCCCCAATGCGATCCGGGCAATGACGCGAACGAAGTGAGCACGGGGCATATCGTCGCCGCCGCGGCCCAACTCGGTCGGCCGATCTCCAGGGTGGCGGAGCGCCTGACGGCCCTTGGATTCAGCGTGCCGCGGATCCTCATGGACGCGGGCATCGCCGAACCGGCAGACCGCATCCTGGTGAGCAGGAATCTCGACGGAAGCCGACCCTGGTTGCGCTCTCACGACGCCGAGGGGAATCCGGTACCGATCCCGCCGGGCCACATCGTGTCCGCGGCGGCACAACTCGGCCTTACGGGGACCCAGGTCGCCGACCGGCTGACAGGATTTGGTTTCACCCCACCGAAGAACATTCCCGTACGGGGCCAGGTCGCCGCAGACGATCGCAAGCTTCTCAGCCTGGGCCTTAACGGCCGACCGCGAATGCTGTCCGGGGCCGACCCGGTTCCCCTCGGACACCTACTCCTCGCGACCGAGAGGCTCGGCAAGAGCATCGACGACGTCGCCCGACGACTGGTCGAACTGAGCTTTCACATCCCGGACACGCTCACCGAGGCTCGTACCGCCGATCTGCGCATCCTGAGCAAAAACTCGAATGGCGAACCTCCCTGGCTGAGCGTGGAGGAGCACGTTCGTTCTTCCCACGTACTCAACGCTGCGATCAAGGTCCGGCATCCGTTGGGACAAGTGGCTCACAGGCTGGCCGAGCTCGGTTTCGACTTGCCCGAAGGAATCCTTGACTCGGGCGACGTCCAACCGAACGATCACCTTCTCATCAGGCTGGGGCTGGAAGAACACGCTCCCTACCTAGACCAGTGGGAAAATGACGAGGGCCTGGTACAAGTACCGCCCGGTCATATCATCGCGGCGGCGGAAAAGCTGGAATGTTCGATCGGCCAAGCCGCTGGCCGCCTTTCACAGCTCGGCCTCCTCGTCCCGTCCGCCCTCGCTCACCTGGACGTTCCCCAGCCGGGCGACCTAGTGCTCACCAGCAGGGATCTGACCGCAGAATGGCCATGGCTCACGGACCGCGTCGTGCCACTGGGCCATGTTGTTACGGCCGCCCGGCACCTTGAGCGCGAACCTACGCAAATCGTCCAACGCCTCACGGAACTGGGGTTCACGGTGCCGCCGACACCTAACGAACCCGTCGGCGCCACCGAACTCCTTCTCATGAGCCGCAGACTCGCTCGCTTTCCACAGCCCGAAGCCTGGCGCCTGCACCGCCATGACCAGCGCGGCTGGTGGCTCGACCAAGAGGAGCCAGTGCCACTGTGGAACCTAGTGACCGGGGCCGTACAGGCCGACGTTCCCATCGCCAAGGTTGCGGAAAGGATGCGCGAACTCGGCTTCGACGTACCCGACGTCAGTGACCTGCCCGAGCTGGTGGAATCGTCCACCGACCCAGACGTCCCATAGAGCCCACCGAGCAAGGTTGCATGTTCCAGCAGTGATCAAGGAACAGCCGCAGGGTGGCGGCCGTTGTGTGCTTCAACTACGACAAGGAGTTGAGCATGGTCGTCACACTGATCAACCCTGATGGGCTCCCGAAGGTCGATCTCTACCGCCAGGTGTCCGTCGCGACCGGGTCCAAGATGGTCTTCATCGCGGGCCAGGTCGCCCGCGACGCGGACGGCCGCAAGGTAGGCGAAGGCGATCTGGTCGCCCAGGTCGAACAGTGCTACCTCAACCTCAACACCGCCCTGGCCGAGGTAGACGCCACCTTCGACAACGTAGTGAAGCTGACCGTCTACGCCGTGGACCTAACCCCAGACAAGCTCCCCCTCTTCGCCGAAGGCGTCTCCCGCGCCGCCGCAAAGCTGGGCGTCACAATCGCCCCACCACTGACAGGAATCGGCGTAGCCGCCTTGGCCGAACCCGACCTACTGGTCGAAGTCGAAGCAACCGCCATCATCGACTGAGCGACCGTGGATCCCGACCCCACCGACCTGGTCCGCTCCGGCTACGACGCTCTGTCGCGCCACTACCGCGGCGACGACGAAACAACCGAACAGTACGACCGCTGGCTGTCCGACGTCCTGGCTCGCCTCCCCGAGCGTGGAAACGTCCTGGACATCGGCTGCGGCTGCGGCGTCCCGATGGCCCGGAGCCTGGCCGCCGCCGGACACCAGGTAACCGGCGTGGACATCAGCGACGTCCAGATCGAAAGGGCCCGATCCCTGGTTCCCGGCGCCACATTCATTCGCGCCGACGCCACAACACTCGACCTCCCACCCCAATCGTTCGACGCCGTCATCTGCCTCTATGCGCTGATCCACATGCCGCTCGACCAGCAACCCCACCTCATACACAACATCGCCCGGTGGCTACGTCCCGGCGGCTGGCTCCTCGCGACCACCGGCCAGGACGCCTGGACCGGCAGCCAGGACAACTGGCTCGACGGCCCCGCCACCATGTGGTGGAGCCAGGCCGACGCCACCACCTACCGCTCCTGGCTAACACACAGCGGTCTACAAGTCACCGACCAACAGTTCATCCCAGAAGGCGAAACCGGCCACGCCCAATTCTGGGCACGCCGAACCATCACCAGCCCCCACTAACCGCCGAGCGAGCCGCAGTGTCCGCCATCACGCCCCCTCCCGCCTGACGCCGCACACCGCGACCCAGCACAAAGCGCCCCCTACGGACGCATTCGCGACCAGACCCACTTCCCCCCGGCCGGGTCCCGCGTAGCCCCACACCGCAGGGACAGGGCCTGGACGATGTGCAGCCCCCACCCACCGTTGTCGTCGAACGCCTCACTCGACAGGTCCAGTTCCTCAAGAGTGAGCGGCTGCCGATGCCGCTTGGCCTGCGGGTACTGAGAGTCGCGGTCCCACACGGCGATGATGACGCCGCCCGCGTCCCGACTGATCTGGAGACGGATCTCCTCATTCGGCGTCTGCCGAGCCGCGTTGGTAACGAGCTCGGAGACGATAAGAAGTGCATCGTCAAGAATGCGGGAATAGTCCCAATTGCACAGCCGCGAGGCCGCAAGCGTCCTTGCGAGCCCCACCGACGCCGGTGTGCCCATGAGGGGAACGATCATTTCCCCTGTCGCCGTCATCACCATCATTCCCCTCCTCGCCCGAGGTTCCGATTTCTCGTGACAAGGATCACGGATGATGTCTAGGCTTCCGTTGTACCCGCAAGGGTTGAAACGAAGGAGACGGAATGCCCTCGGTTCGCGAACCTCTCGACCCCCGGATCTCGATGTGGCACTTCCTGGCGTTCTTCATGCGTTTCATGAGGGAGAAGGCGGGCCTGTCGCTCACCCAGTGCGGCGAGATCATGGGCGCTGCCCGCTCGACTGTTTCCAACCTGGAGGCGGGCAGGCGTCGTCCACAGGACGATCAAATGCGCCTGCTCGACAAGCACTTCGGGACGGGCCTTCTATTTCAGCTTATTCTCTGGTTTGCCCGAATGGCCCATGATCCAGACTGGGCGCGCCAGTGCATGGAGTACGAGAAGACGTCCACGGCGATCAAGACCTACCACGGCAAGGCGATCCCCCGCCCGTTCCAGACGGAGGGCTACATCCGCGCGCTGGTCGAAGCGGGACCGTACAAGGACGTCGAGGCCGAGGTCGCCGAACGCATGGCAGGGCAGAGTTTGATTCTCGAACGTTCAGACCAACCCACACTCTGGATGCTGGTTGACGAGAACGTGCTCGGCTGCCCCGTTGGCGGCCCAGAGATCATGAAAGCCCAGTTGCAACACCTGCTGATCATGTCAAGCCAGCAGAACGTCGTCATGCGGATAGTGCCGAATTCAGAGGGCGCGCACTACGGATTCGACGGGCCGTTCCAGGTCATCTGTCAGGCTGACCGGGATGTCGCGTACGCGGGCGCGCAGAACGGTGGGCGGTTGATCGAAGGGCCCAGCGAGGTGCGGGACTTTTCGACTATGTTCGAACGCATCGGCGCGAAAGCCCTCCCGGAGGATGCCTCGCGCGCCCTCATCGAGCGGTACTTGGAGCAGCACTCATGAGAGTTCTTTGGCGAACGAGCAGCTACAGCGGCGGCGTCCAAGACAAGCAGTGCGTTGAGCTGGGACGTCTCCCGTCGGGCGTCGGCGTGCGTGACTCGAAGGCCCCGGGCACCGGTCACCTCACGCTGACCCATGCCCAGTTCACGGAACTGGTGGAGCAGATCAAGCGGGATCGGTAGCCATGCCCGGCCAGTGGCGGAAGAGCAGCTACAGCGGCGGCACTAATGACCACCAGTGCGTTGAACTGGGACGTCTCACCTCAGGTGTCGGTGTGCGGGACTCAATGGACCGGGACGGTGGACATCTCACCCTGAGCGGCGCACAGTTCAGGAGGCTGGTGGAGCGGATCAAGCAGTATCCGACTCCTTAATTCTCCCCGCCGGTACTGCGCCAGGAGGCGAAGCAGGCGCGCCGCGTCCGCATTGCCAAGGCGCTGAAGCGGTGACGTCCCCGCCCTGTGCCCACCAGGCGCCCCCGCCCGAAAGGACGGGGGCGCTGCTTTGTGTTGATCCAGATTTCAGGGGCCCGCCTGGACGGTAACGGTGGTCAGCCTGCTGTCAGGCGGGGTCTCCGCCCTTGTTGATCCACGCTTGCACGCTTCCGTCCTTGACGTTGACGGCCAGGTAGTCGTCACGTCCGTCGCCGTCGATGTCGGCGAAGGCGAGGGTGTGGCCCTCCGGGACACTGCCGGAGGCGATCTGTCCGCGTTCGATCCAGCCCGGTTTGCCGTCCTGGTCACCACCCCGGTTCAGCCACGCCTTCACCGCCGAGGTCTTGAGGTCGGCTATCAGGTAGTCGGCGCGTATGTCGCAGTCGACGTTGGCGAAGTAGGGCCCGGCCCCCATCGGCGTCACGCCGGAGGCGATCTGCCCGCGTTCGATCCAACCGGGCTTGCCGTCCTGGTCACCGCCGGCGTTGATCCATGCCCTCACCGCCCCGGTTCTGGGGTTGGCCAACAGGTAGTCGGCGCGCCGGTCGCCGTCCACGTCGGCGAACACCGGTCGCGCCGGGGCGTCCGGCACACCGGAGGCGATCTGTCCGCGTTCGATCCAACCCGGTTTTCCGTCCTGGTCACCACCGATGTTGATCCACGCCTTCACCGCCCCGGACCCGACGTTGTACACCAGGTAGTCGTCGCGCCCGTCGCCGTTGATGTCGGCGAAGTCGATGTGGTCGTTCTGACCGAGGTCCACGCCGGAGGCGATCTGTCCGCGTTCGATCCAGCCGGGTTTGCCGTCCTGGTCGCCGCCGGCGTTGATCCACGCCTTCACCGCGCCGGACTCGTCGTTGACGACCAGGTAGTCGTCGCGTCCGTCGCCGTCGATGTCGGCGAACTGGACCTCCTCGTCGTCGGCGAGACCGGTGCCGGAGGCGATCTTCCCGCGCGGGAGCCAGCGTCCAGGAGTGTCCGTGCATGTCTGGTCGTCGGTGTCGGCGATCCACCCCTCCTGCGCGACCGCGAGGATGGCGTCCTCGAACTCGTCGCCCATCTTGGTGTAGCCGCGGTCGTTGGGGTGCAGGTAGTCGGACAGGTCGTCGGTCGTGACCTCGCTCATGTCGACCACGGCGACGTGCTTGCCGGTTCTGGCCCGCTGGTCGACCACCCCCGGGATCTGCTTGTTGAAGGCCTCGATCTTGGCTTCGGTCGCCGAGTTCTTCGAGGGCACCAGCGTGGACACCAGAACGGTGGCCTTGGGAGCGTCCTCGAACACCTGGTCGATCAACGACCCCAGCGCGGCCGGGGCGGCGGCGGCGTCGCCGCGGTCCATGTCGTTGGTCCCGGCGTGCAACAGGACGACGTTGGGGTCGTACAACGGGACCGCGGAATCGGCTCTGCGCGCGATATCGTTGATCATCGCGCCGGGATAGCCCTCGTTGTCACGATCGGGCAGATCCCCGGACTGCTGTGAACCGACGAGGTCCAGGTCCTTGGCCGTGCCGTCCAGGCTGTGCCACAGCTCGGCCCGGTAGCCGGATCCGGTCGAGCTGCCGGTGCCGTAGGTGATGGAGTCGCCCAGTGGCATGACCCGCAGGTTCTTGGTCGCGAGCGCTGTGTTGGCCGGCGGCCGCCCCGTGTGCTGCTCGATCCATCCGCGGATGGCCTCCAGGGCCACCGCGAACTGTAGTTGGGTGGCGTCGTCCCGGTAACCGATATAGACGCCCATGACCCGATGGTTATAGACCACTGCGGCTCCGGAGTCGCCCTGGGTGGGGATGCCATGGAGCGGTCGCATCCCCAGGGCTCCCGTGGGAGGGGCCCCCGGCGCGTCGGCGCGATTGAGGTCCACCCTGAGAGATGCGCTCTTGAGGCCCGCCGACGGCACGGAATCGCCCGGTACGGTGTTTCCCCAGCCGTGGATGCCGACATTGTTGGCATTCGGCGGCCTGCGGGTGTCGTCGTAGGAGATGACCCAGTTGGGCTGGGTCACCGGGGAGTTGAGTTGGAGCAGGGCGACATCGGCGCTGCGATGTCTCACCCGGGTGACCACCCGTCTGGCCTCGCCGCTGCCCAGAATCTTGGAGCCGACATGCACGGACATGGGAACGTCATCGTCCAGGCAGTGCTCGGCGGTCAGGACCCAGTCCAGCGCGATGAGCGATCCGGTACAGATATACTCCCCGTCCTGCTCCACCTGGACCTGCCCCCACAGGTGCGCCGCGATGTCGCCGCCGATGATGGCCCGCGCCGACGGCGCGGCCGGGGCGACCACAACGGCCGCCATCGCGATCAACGCCGCGGCCAAGCCCTGGACCACGCGCCGAGACCGTGCCAGGGCTCTCAAGGTGTCGTAACCAACAAAAATGATCTTGTTCATCCCAGCAGGCTAGATCGCTGACAGAAGCTTGCCGAGGCACCGCCGGGCACAATGAGGGACACAACCAATCAGTACCCAAAGGCAATCCCAAATGCCCCGTCACCCAACGTTGTACGCGACATTGTCCACACGCCGGTCCAACCCGCTGCAAGATCTGTCGGTGCTCGTCGTAACGCCCGGCAGCCGCGCTCGCAGGGCCGCCACCTGCTCATCCGCTATCGCCACCCCGCGCCATACCGAACCCGCGACACACGTGCGGCCCTCGCGACCGCAATTACGGAGTGGCCGCCCGCTCCTCAACGTCCGGGGCCTGCTGCGCCACAAGCCAACGCCGGGCATAGTCCACCGACTCCCGCAAGAACTCCTCCAGCCCCGGCCCGTCGAGCTGCAGATTTTGGACGAGGTCCAGCAGGATCACGAAGCTGGTCTTCGCCATGGTCTCGTTGTCGGCCCCGAACGGTGGCGTGTCCTTGAAAGTCTTGTCTTGCAGAACGTCACGAATCAGGCCTTCTGCGACACGGGGATTGACCTGCAACGACTCGTCCCCGATGAGGGACTTCCGCAGATCTGAGACGTACTGAATGATTTCCGAAACTGAGAAGGTTGGCGAGAATTTCCGCAGGACCGCCACCACGAACGCCGAATAGCCCATCAGGTTGTGAATCACGATGTCGTTTGGGGCGGTCGGCTCATCGTACTGCCCGGGCTCGTCGTCATCCTCACTCAGAAGGTGGCGGAGAAGATCGATATGCCCGTCTCCCAGCACCAACTCGGAGAGGTCGATCACGATCGCAGTTCCTCTGCGAAGAATCGCGCCTTCCTTAGGAATTCATCGAGTTCATCCGGAGTGAACCCCGCGTCCCCGATCATCCCGGCGAGCAACAGGATCTGACTTCCATGGCCGACATCGCCGCTGATGCTCTTTCGGGCCTCAACGGGAAGCTTACCAAGGGCTACTTTAATCATTATCTCGCCCACGTTCGGATCGAGCTTGCTCTCCTCCTCTTCGAGCCTCAGCCGCACAGAGGTGACAAAGTCAATGATCTCGCCATCATCCGCCGGCCTTCCATCCTTGAGGAAGCGGCGGCGTACGGCTTCGAAGAAGGCCCCGGTGACGAGTGCCGTGTATCCGATGTTGGCCGCCTTCGGGTCGAGCTGGTTCAGTAGTCGTCGGTGTTCATCGCCCTGGCCAGCGAGCTGGGCACGCAGGGCGGCCACCTGATCATCAGTCACTACTGTCATTATTTCTCCTCATAATTTTACGGCCGGTCGCACGAAGGCCCCGCACAAAGCTGTACATCACCATAACAGCAGCCAAAGCCCCCACTGCCGCACTTGGATAATTGGCCGAGTGGTCCGTATTGCCGACTTCGGGAGTGTTTTCTCTCGTGCCAGTACGGAGGTCCGTCGGCGGTCTGTGGTTGGTGAGCTTGAGTGTGGTACTGCTCATACCATCACTGGTACTGAGGGCGTCGTCGGCGTCATTGCCGACATTACGCAGCAATTTCCTCCAGTCCGAGTCCCGCTCCGGATCGGGTTCGCGGAGGTCTTGGGTTTCGTTTATGGGTTGGAGGGGTTCGCCGCGTTCTGCGGTGATTTCTCCGGCGGAGGCGGGGTCCAGGTCGGCGCGGGTCGGCAATCCGGCGAATTGGTCGGTTTCGTTCTCTTCGGGCGCCGGGGATTCGGATTGGTCCTCCGAATTACTACCACGGGTGTCATTGCCGTCGCCGGTGCCGTCCGGCATTTCTTCGTTTCTTTCCGTGCCGTCTGGGAGCGGACGCGGATCGTCACGGTCGGTGGGTAAGCGTTCGCCGTCGTCGGCGGAGGCGTCGTGCGTTCGGTCGTCGGGGCGATCGGTGTCGGGCTTTTCGGGCTCGGGCTCGACTGGGTCAGGCTCGGTTTCCGCGTCGTCCAGGGACTGGAGGTCGTAGTCGTCTGTCGGCGGCTCGGCCTCGGCGCTTTGGTCCTGGGGTGGGACGTCGCGGTCGTTGGGCTGCTCGTCCTCTGGGTCCGGACGGTCTGTTGTGGCCTCGGTGGTGTCCGGCGCTGTGGGCTGGTCTGTGTTCGCGCCTGGTTGCGCCTCAGCGTGGGCGTCCGGCGCGTCTGGCTGGTCGGTGTCGGCTGTCAGTGCTGCTTGTTGTGCTTCTCTTGCTCGTGCTCTTGACTCCGCGCGGGGTCCCAAGGGGACGTCCGGCCATTCGGCGGGCTGCTCTGGGCCGGGCGAGGCTTGGTCGGTGGGCTCGGGGGCGCGCTGGTCGGTGGTTTCCTCGTTGCGCTCTGCTGCGCGTGCCCAGGAGTCGGCGCGCGGCGTGCCTACTCGGTTTGGGTCGTCGTTGGGGTCGAGGTACCGGTCTCGAGTGGGCGGCTCGGTGGTTGCCGGGGGTTCGGGCTCGTCCGGTAAGTCCTTGGCCTGTAACTCTGTGGTGGGGCCGCTTTCCTCTGCCGGGGGATCGTCGTCGCTGGTTTCCGTGGGGGCCTGGGCTGCGGCCTTGCTTTCCAGGCGGGACGGCTGGCCGGGTGAGCCTGGACGGTCCGGTGGCGGCTGGTAGGTGTCGTCGGGCGGCTGTGGCTTGTCGGTCTCGACCTTGGTGTCGGTTCCGCTGGTGTGGTCGACGCCCACCATCAGCCCTTCCGCTGGACGGCACCGGGCCGATCAGCCCGGCAGGGACGTCCTCCGGAACGCGCGGAGACAACCTCCGGAAACGCCGCCCGTCAATGAAATCGCGTGCGCCCGAAAAATGCACCCCTCTGGTTCGGCAGGGCGATCAGACGAAACGCGTTTGCTGATGCGGAGGCCGCCTCCCGGGCGGAAGCTTGTGGTGGGAATGCCGACGAACAATTCGTTGGGCGGGTGCTGTTCGCGAGGGGAGCGGAAGCTTGGCGGGTGTTGGTCAATTCCAGATGAGGACTTTGTGGATCTTGACGGGGTGAGTGGGTTCGCCGTCTTCGGGGCCGTTGGGGCCCGGGGTTATGCCGCCCTTGACAATGCGGTCCAGGACGGGGAGGCCCCAGGTGACCTCGCCCAGGATGGTGTAGGCGGGTGGGATGTCGGCGCGGGAGTGGACCAGGAAGAACTGGCTGCCGTTGGTGTCCGGGCCCCAGTTGCCCATCGCGACTGTGCCGCGCGGGTAAGTCTCCTTGCCAGTCAGTTCGTCGTCGAACTTGTAGCCGGGGCCGCCCTTTTCCGCCGCGTAGATGTCACCGCATTGCAGGACGCCGAGTCGCGCCGAGTTCGTCAGCCGCCAGCAGCGGGTGTGGTCGTAGAAGCGCTGCTGGGTGAGGCTGACGAAGTTGTGCACCGCGCACGGGGCGTTTCGTCGGTCCATGCGGATGGCGACGATGCCGTAGTTGGTGATCAGAGCGACGTCGACCTTGCCGTGCGAGCGCGCCCTGGAGCGGGGTGGGTGCACCCGTTTCGCGGGCGGGTTGTCGGGGGTCGGGGTGAACACGCACCGGGCCACGGAGGGCGCCGGAGACGCCTCGGCGGCTCCCATCTGGAGGAGGGAGGCGGTCAGGGCGACGGCCAGCGTGGGGAAGATCCAGCGCGGTCTCATAGCCTCCAAACTTAGTGATCACCGCACTGGCGGGGTACTGGCAATTCCCGACGAAGTCAGCGGGCGAGGAGCTCCTTCAGGGCGGCGTCGATGAAGGCGGTGTCCACGGGGTTGCTGCCGTGTCCGGCGAAGTGGCCCCAGACGCCGGGGATGACGCGGAGTTCGGCGCCCGGAATGTGCTGGACGGCCCACGCCTCGTCCTCGGGCGGGAAGTACAGGTCCTTCTCGGCGGGCATGACCAGCGTGCGGGCCCGGATGGACGCGAGGGCGGCCTTGGTGTCGCCGTTGAAGCCGGGGGTGGCGCCGACGTCGGAGTTCTGCCACGTCCACAACATGGTGAGGAGGTTGTTGGCGTCGCGGTCGTCCAGGAAGAAGCCCTCCCAGAAGCCGACGAGCCAGTCTTCGAGGGAGCTGTAGCCGAGTGTTTCCCAGAGGCGGTCCCAGTAGAACGCCTGGGAGAAGCCCCAGCCCGCGTAGACGCGGGACGCGGCGCGTAGGCCCGTGGTGGGTGGGCTGGTGTACCAGCCGTGCTCGAACGCACCGTCGGCGGTCAGCGCGGCCTTCACGCCTTCGAGGAACACCTTGTTGTGGTAGCTGCACCGGGACGACCCGCAGAACGGGGCGATGCGTTCCACCATGTCGGGGTAGCTGACGCCCCACTGGTAGGTCTGGCCCGCGCCCATGGACCAGCCTGTGACGAGGGGGATGCGTTCGATGCCGAAGTGTTCGGTGACGAGGCGGTGCTGGGCCTCGACGTTGTCGTACATGGTGACGTTGGGGAAGCGGGCGCGGTCGTAGGGGGGCGGGGTGTTGCTGGGCGAGCTGGACAGGCCGTTGCCGAGCATGTTCGGCACGATGATGAAGTATCGGGACGGGTCCAGCGCCATGCCCTCGCCGATGAGCCACTCGTTGTCCTGGTGGCGTCCGGAGTACCAGGTGGGGTAGACGATCGCGTTGCTCTTGTCCGCCGCCAGGTCGCCGTAGGTCTCGTAGGTGAGCTGCGCCCCGCGCAGGGTCGCGCCGCCTTGCAGGACGAAGTCGCCGAGATCGAACGTCGTGGCCATAAGCCCCCCTTAGTTCCTGCCGAAACTATTTTGTCTTGAATCAATGGTCAAGGGGTGAGCTGGTACAGGACGTCGAACTCCAGCCCGTCGGCGGCGGCGAGGAACACCTTCTGCCGCAGATGCCGGTCGCGGACCTCGACCGGACCGCGCGGACCGTCGTAGCCGAGGCCCTCCGAGACGGCCGTCATCTTGTCGACGTCCAGGTCACCGCTGCGGCGGAACAGCTCGGCGAGCAGCCGGACGCCCTCGTAGCACGACTCCCCCATGCTGTTGAGCGGCGGCGCCTGCGGGCCGAAGCGGCGGTGGTAGCGGGCGCTGAAGTCCAGGCCGTCACCGGTGGGCAGCGACTCGAAGAACCCCGCCGCGGCGAACAGGCCGCGGGTGCCCTCCACTCCCGACGCGAGCAGCATGTTCTCGTCCATCAGCGGGCTGAAGCGCAGTTGGGGCAGCCCGGACGCCCCGAACGCCCGGTTGAACGCCACCGCGTCGTCCCCGACGAGGAGCATCAGGACGGCCTCGCAGCCGCTCGTGTCGATCCGGCGCAGCGACTCGCTGAAATCCTCCGTGCCGAGGCTGACGTAGATCTCGTCGCACAGCACGGCGCCCTGTTCGGCCAGGTAGGACCGGACGGCGCGGGCGGTGCCGCGCGGCCAGACGTAGTCGTCGCCGACGATCGTCCAGCGGCGGACGCCCAGTTCGGACGACAGCCAGCGCAGCGCCGGACGCAGTTGCCCCTCGGGTGTCTCGCCCGTGAGGAAGACGCCGGGCGCGTGCTCCCCGCCCTCGTAGAGCGCGGTGTAGACGTAGGGGACGCGCCCGGCGATGCGCGGCACGAGCCGCTGCCGGACGGTCGAGACGTGCCAGCCGGTGACCGCCTGCACGGCGCCCACGTTGACCAGGTCGGCGACCTGGTCGGCGACCCGCGCGGGCGGGGCGCCGCCGTCGACGACGGTGAGCCGCAGCCGGCGTCCGAGCACGCCGTCCTCGGCGTTGATCTCCTCCTGCGCGAGCCGGGCGCACAGCTCCGCGGAGGGCCCGAAGAGTCCCGCGGGCCCCCGTCGCGGCACCACCAGGGCGACGTCCAAGTCGTCCATGTCCTGGACGTTAGTGGATCCTCGCCCAAAATAGTTTTGAAGAGACGGTAATCTTGGGTCTCGCGATGACTAAAACAGGTATTGCGCAGGACGAGTTGGACCTGCCGCGGGTGCTCGCGCAGGTGGAACGCGGCATCGCGGCCCGGCTCGGCACGGCGCTCAAGGCGGCCGGCTCCACCGTCGAGGAATGGCGCGTGATCTCCCTCCTCGCCGACGGTTCCGGCCACACGATGACCGAACTGGCCGAGTTCGCGCTGCTCCCCGCGCCGACCCTCACCAAGGTGGTCGACCGACTGGTGTCGGCCGGGCTGGTGTTCCGGCGGGTGGACGAGGCCGACCGGCGCAGGGTGCTGGCGTTCCTGTCCGAACACGGCAAGGAGACGACCACTCGGCTGACCGGCGCGATCGAGGACGAGTGGCGCCGGGTACAGGACGCGGTGGGCCAGGAGGAGCTGGCGCTGCTCAAGGTCCTGCTCACCAGGATGTCGGCGCGGCTCGCCTGACCTACGCCCCACGGAATATTTTCCGTGGGAACGAGTCACCGGAAGTAGTTCCCGAGCCCGGTGGCCAGTGCCTCGGCCGCGCGCTGCCGGAACGGGGCGCTGGACATCTTCGCCGCGTCACCCGGGTTTCCCATGTTTCCGCACTCGATGAACACGGCCGGGACCGTGGACATGTTCAGCCCGCCGAGGTCGCTGCGCCGGTCCAACGCGTCCTTGCCACGGTAGGTGGAGTACGGCATGCCGGTGCCGGAGTGGTAGGCGTCCCGGATCGCGGTGCCGAGCCTGCGGGACGGCTTGACGATCGCCGCGTTCTTCCCCACGGCGACGGGCTCGATGACGTGGAACCCGTGGCCGGACGCCGTCGACCCGTCCGCGTGGATCGACAGGGCGGCGTCCGCGTGCGCCCGGTTCCCGATCGCGGCCCGCTCGTCGACGCACGGCCCGACTCCGGTGTCGTTCTGCCGCGTCAGGGTGACCGTGGCGCCCTGGCTCCGGAGCACCTTCACCAGGCGTTGGGCCACGTCCCAGGTGAAGGCGTGCTCGCTGTAGCCCTCGGCGGTGGCGGTCCCCGTCGTGTTGCAGGGCTTGTGGCCGTTGCCGACGAACACCTTCTTGTTGATCACCTCGGGATGGTCGGCGTTGCCGCCGTTGTGCCCCGGGTCGATGACGATGACCTTGCCGCGAACCCCCGCCGGGGCGGGCGGCGGCGTCCCGCCCGGCGACCCCCCGGTGCCCGGCGACGAGCCGCCCATGGTCGGGGACGGCGACGTCCGGTCGTCGGAGGAGCTCCCGCACGCGGCCAGCATCGCCAGGCACAACCCGGCGACGGCCCCGAGCCCCGCGACACGACTGGGACCGCACCCATGAATCCGCACCGGCCATCCCCCCGTGACAGATCGGCTCTCTTCCCTCACAATCTGCGCAGACGAGAGTCGGCTAAACAGGACCGCTCCCTGCACCACTGTCCTGATCTTGCCCAAGGAAAGGTCTCGCGTCGGCAAGAAGTGCCGACATTCTTCGCACAAGGGCGTGGTTCGGTCCATTAGCTGCACTGGGCTGATCACCCGTCGCCCGGACGGGGGTTGCCCGAGGGCGGCGGGCCGATTACCGTTCACGTCGATTAACAGGAAAGTTTCCTATCAGATTCGAGGCAGGCCCCAAATGCCGCGATCGCCCCCCGCCACCCGATTGAGCACGCGCATCGCGACCGACTCGGGGTTCGGGGGATTCCCGCTCGTCCATACCCCTCCTACCCGGGAGTGACATTGAGAAGAAGACTTCTCCCCGGCATCACACTGACCGCAACGTCCGCTCTCGTCCTCGCCATGGTCGCCCCGGTCCAGGCCAACGCCGCCGGGACAGTCACGGCGTCGTTCGCCAAGGCCTCCGACTGGGGGTCCGGCTACGAGGGCAAGTACACGATCAAGAACGAGACCGGAGCGGCGCTCGCGTCGTGGAAGGTCGAGTTCGACCTGCCGTCCGGCTCGACGGTCGGCTCCTACTGGGACGCGCTGCTCACCAAGGACGGGCAGCACGCCACCTTCAGCAACCGCAACTACAACGCGGGCATCGCGCCCGGGGCGTCCGTCACGTTCGGCTTCCTCGTCAACGGCTCCGGAGCGCCGGACGGGTGCGAGCTGAACGACGGGTCGTGTACCGGCGACGACAGCACGCCGGGAGCGCCCTCCGTGCCCGGCGCGCCGTCGGTGACCGCCAAGACCGAGAGCTCCCTGACCCTGGCGTGGTCGGCGTCGTCCGGTGACGTCACCGGCTACCGCGTCTACGAGGGTTCCGACGTCCGCGCGACGGTGACCGGCACCACCGCCACCGTCTCCGGCCTGGACAAGTGCTCCAGCCACACCTACACCGTGAAGGCGTACAACGCCGCCGGTGAGTCGTCCGCCGCGACCGTGAGCGGGACGACGTCCGGGTGCACCACACCGGACGTGGGCAGGCACGCCGCGCCCTACCTGTACCTCGGCTGGGGCAACCCCCCGGACCCGACCACGGTGATGAGCGCGTCCGGCATCAAGGTGTTCACGATGGCCTTCATCCTGGCCCAGAACGGGTGCAACCCGTCCTGGGACAGCCAGCGTCCGCTCAAGGGCGGCGTGGACGAGACCGCGATCAAGAAGATCCGCGCGGCCGGCGGGGACATCATCCCGTCCATCGGCGGCTGGTCGGGTAACAAGCTCGGCCCGAACTGCCAGACGAACGAGGCCCTCGCGGGTGCCTACCAGAAGGTGATCGACGCCTACGGCCTCAAGGCCATCGACGTCGACATCGAGAACACCGACGAGTTCGAGAGCCCGGCCGTGCAGGACCGCATCCTGGGCGCGCTCAAGATCGTCGAGCAGAAGAACCCCGGCATCCAGACCATCCTGACGATGCCCACCCTGACCAGCGGCCCGAACTCGTGGGGCAAGCGCCTCATCGACCGCGCGGCCGAGCTCCAGGTCCCGGTGGACATCTTCTCGATCATGCCGTTCGACTTCGGCGGCGGCTCGGACATGTACGGCAACACCGTCAAGGCGTCCGAGGGTCTGAAGGCGGCGCTGGTGTCGGCGTTCAAGTACTCCGACACGGAGGCCTACACCCACATGGGCATCTCCGGCATGAACGGCGCGTCGGACCAGCAGGAGATGACGACCACCGCGATCTGGACCCAGATCCGCGACTGGGCGAAGTCTCACAACCTGTCCCGGTTCACCTTCTGGGCGGTCAACCGCGACCGTCCGGGTGACAGCGGCACCAACCAGCAGCCGTGGGAGTTCTGCAAGATCACGGCTGGCTTCTAGCCACTTCCCCACGCGGCCCGCGTCCCAGCTCCGGGGACGCGGGCCGCACCCTTCCGCGTGCCCGCTCCGGGCCTCACCGCGTGGTCAGGCGGACGACGGGGTACTCCCGGTCGGACTTGCTCTGGTACTTCGCGATACGCGGCTGGGCGGCCGCGATGCGCTGCCAGGCCTGCTCGCGCTCGGCGCCCTCCAGCCGCTCCGGCGTGACCTCGACGGCGTCCTTGTCGGGCAGCTCGATCGACGCCCGCTCGGGATGCGCCATCAGGTTGGCGAACCAGTCCGGGTGCTGGCTGCCGCCGCCCGAGGCGACCACGAGCCGTGCGTCCTCCCCGTCGGCGAACCACGCCACCGGCGTCTCCCGGGGCTCCCCGCTCCGCTTGCCCACGGTGTGCAGGATCAGGACGTCCATGCTCATGAACGTGCCGTTCCCTCGTCGGATCTTGCGGTTCATCCGCGTGTTCATCCGGTGCTGCATCCACCGCGAGACCGCCCCGGGCGTGCCGGGCCTGCGCTTGTCGTGGCCGCCCGCCTGCTGGCCGTGCGTCATCGTCCGCCTCCACTCGGTTCAGGACGGGATCGCGCCGAGCGGGCGATCCCGAAGCTCGTGGCGGTCACGCTAGCCACGGCGTCCCGACCGGTGCTTCTCGATTCCTGACCGCTCCGTCATGGCCGCCGATACCCGTGCCGTCGCAGGCCACACCCGGTGCGGCGGGGTGCCCCGGGCGGCGGGACGGGCCATGCCCGGGTCGGGAGCCGACGCGTCCGGAACACCGCGAATGGCACACTCGCCGGTTGTTCCGGGTGGCACCTAACACGGGCTAATCGTCGACTAACGCCTGTGAAATGGCGCCGGCATTGGCAGGTAGTGCCGATATTCGCGGGGGCCCGGGCTGGTTCGGTGTACAAGCTGGGGTGGTTGCCCGGCGGGCGTGGACGAGGTTGGGCGAGGGGCTTGCCCAGGTCACGGCGGGCGGTTACCTTGCTTCCAAAACTGATAGGAAACCTTCCTATCAAATAGCGCTGGATTTCGGGGTTCGGGGGAATCCGCCAAGCTTCCGATCGCGATGGAGGAGCCCTTGCGCCCCCGTTCTGCTCTCAGTGTCCTCGCCGTCCTGCTCCTGGCACTGCTCCTACCGGCTCCCGCGTACGCCGCCGACACGGCGACGGCGACGTTCAGCAAGCCGTCCGACTGGGGCTCCGGATGGGAGGGCCGGTTCACGCTCACCAACGGGTCCGGCGCCGCGGTCGACGGCTGGCAGGTCGAGTTCGACCTGCCGTCCGGCACGACGGTCGGATCCTACTGGAACGCCCTGATGACCAAGGACGGGCAACACCTCACGTTCACGGACAGGGAATACAACGCCGCTATACCCTCCGGCGGCTCGGTGACATTCGGGTTCCTTGGGAACGGTCCCGGCGCCCCTGAGAATTGCACGTTCAACGGCGGCTCCTGCGCGGGCGGCGGCGACGGTGATCCCGATCCGGGCGGGCTCGGCGCGCCGAGCGCACCGACGATCAGCGCGCACACCGAGAGCTCGCTGACGCTCGCCTGGCAGGCGGGCACCGGCACGCCGACCGGCTACCACGTCTACGAGGGCTCCACCCTGCGGGCGACCGTCTCCGGCACCACCGCCACGATCAGCGGGCTGGAGAAGTGCTCCACGCACAGCTACACGGTCAAGGCCTACGGCGACGACGGTGAGTCCCCGGCCAGCACGGCCGTCACCGGCTCGACCGACGGGTGCGCGACCGGCCCGCTGCCCAAGCACTTCCTCACCGGCTACTGGCACGACTTCGTGAACTCGGCCCGCGCGCTGAAGCTCTCCCAGGTCCCGGACGAGTACGACGTCGTCGCGGTCGCGTTCGGCGAGGCCACCAGCCGGTTCGGCGAGGTCAGCTTCAAGGTCGACCCGGGTCTGGCCAAGGCGGTCGGCGGCTACACCGACGAGCAGTTCAAGGCCGACATCAAGGCGCTCCAGGCCAAGGGCAAGAAGGTCATCCTGTCGGTCGGCGGCGAGAAGGGCGCGGTCTGGGTCGGCAACGCCAGCGCCGCCGACCTGTTCACGAACTCGGTCTCCAGCCTGATGACCGAGTGGGGCTTCGACGGCGTCGACATCGACCTGGAGAACGGGATCAGCCCGCAGTACATGGGGCAGGCACTCCGCGCCCTGCGCGCCAAGGCGGGCAACGACCTGATCATCACGATGGCACCGCAGACGCTCGACATGCAGTCCACCGGCGGCGCGTACTTCCAGCTCGCGCTGAACATCAAGGACATCCTCACCGTCGTCCACATGCAGTACTACAACTCAGGCACGATGCTGGGTTGTGACCAGGGAGTGGTCTCCCAGGGAACAGTGGATTTCATGACGTCGCTCGCCTGCATCCAGCTGGAGAACGGGCTGCGTCCCGACCAGGTCGCGCTGGGACTGCCCGCGGGCGCCGGTGCGGCGGGCGGCGGAGTCGTCTCGCCGAGCCTGGTGAACAACGCGCTGGACTGCCTGGCCAAGGCCACCAACTGCGGGTCCTTCAAGCCGCCGAAGACCTACCCGGGCATCCGCGGCGCCATGACCTGGTCGATCAACTGGGACGTCACCAACGGCGGCCGGTTCGCGGGGACCGTCGGCCCCCACCTGGACACGCTTCCGTAGAGGGACGGACATGAAGAGGATCTGGGCCCCGGCGGTCCTCACCGCCGGGCTGCTCGTCGGGCTTCCGAGCCCGGCGCACGCGGACAACGTCCTGGCCAACGCCGGTTTCGAGAGCGGGTCGCTCAGCGGGTGGACCTGCGCGGGCGGCTCGGTCGTGAGCACCCCGGTGCGGACGGGCTCGTACGCCCTCGCGGGCGGAGTGAGCACCGGAAGCACCGGGCAGTGCACGCAGACCGTCAACGTCCAACCGAACACGGCCTACTCACTGTCGGCATGGGTTCGCGGCAGTTATGTGTACATGGGCGTGACCGGCGGGACACAGACGTGGACGCCGTCCGCGTCCGACTACACCAAACTGTCCCTGTCGTTCACGACGGGCGCCGACCAGAAGACCGTGGAGATCTTCCTGCACGGCTGGTACGGCAACTCCGCGTACTACGCGGACGACGTCCTGCTGGACGGCCCCGGCGGCGAACCCCAGCCGGGCGTGCCGGGCGCACCCGACGGCCCCAAGGTGGGGACGGTCACCGACGACTCGATCGCCCTGTCGTGGGAACCGGCCTCCGGGACGGTCACCGGCTACCGCGTCTACGAGGGTTCCGCGTTGCGGGCCACCGTGACCGGTACCAGCGCCACCCTCACCGGTCTCGACGCCTGCACCACGCACCGGTACACGGTCGCCGCCTACAACGACGTCGGCGAGTCGGCCAAGTCGGCGCAGGTCAGCGGCAGGACGAGCGGCTGTACCGACATCGGCCTGCCGAAGCACGCGCTGATCGGCTACCTGCACGCGAGCTTCGCCAACGGGTCCGGGTACGTGCGGATGGCGGACGTACCCGACGCCTGGGACATCATCGACCTCGCGTTCGGCGAACCGACGTCGCCGACGTCCGGTGACGTCCGGTTCGACCGGTGCCCGGTCAGCGAGTGCAAGAACGTGGAGAGCGACGAGGAGTTCATCGCCGCGATCCGCGACAAGCAGGCGCAGGGCAAGAAGGTGCTGATCTCGATCGGCGGCCAGGACGGGCAGGTGCAGCTCACCACCACGGCGGCGCGCGACACCTTCGTCCGGTCGGTCTCGGCGATCATCGACAAGTACGGGCTGGACGGTCTGGACGTCGACTTCGAGGGCCACTCGCTGTACCTCAACAGCGGCGACACCGACTTCCGCAACCCCACCACCCCGGTGATCGTGAACCTGATCTCCGCGCTGAAGACGCTCAAGGCGAAATACGGTTCCAAGTTCGTCCTGACAATGGCGCCGGAGACGTTCTTCGTGCAGGTCGGCCACCAGTTCTACGGTGGCGCGGGCGGCGGCGACGGCCGCACCGGCGCCTACCTTCCGGTGATCGACGCGATGCGCGACGACCTGACCGTCCTGCACGTCCAGGACTACAACTCGGGACCGGTCATGGGACTGGACGGCCAGTACCACAACATGGGCGGCGCCGAGTTCCACATCGCGATGACCGACATGGTGAGGGCCGGTTTCACGGTCGCGAACACCGGCCACACGTTCCCCGGGCTGCGGCCCGACCAGATCGCCATCGGCCTGCCCGCCGCGGTCAGCGCGGGCAACGGCTACACCCCGCCCGCGCAGGTGCAGCAGGCCGTGAACTGCCTCGTCAAGGGCACGGGCTGCGGCTCGTACACGCTGCGCGGCGGGACGTCCCCGGGCTTCCGCGGGCTGATGACCTGGTCGATCAACTGGGACAACTACTACAAGTGGGAATTCATGGACAGCCACGAACCATTCCTCAACGGCCTTCCCTAGCTCTTCCCAGCTCTTCCCCAGGCCTTCCGGGCCTTTTCCGAGACGTTTCACCCCGCCGGGAGCCCCCGGGCTCCCGGCGGACCCCCACCCCCACCGGAAGGAACCCAATGAGATCGACCCGATCGAGAAGGGCGGCCGCGGCGGCGGTCGCCGTCCCGGCGGCGTCCGTCCTCGTCGTGCTGGGCGGCGCGACGGCCGCGAGCGCCCACGGCACCATGTCGGACCCGCCGAGCCGCGTCTACGTCTGCGACCAGGAGGGCCCCGAGCACCCGCAGTCGGACGCCTGTAAGGCGGCCGTCGCGGCCAGCGGCACCCAGGCGTTCTACGACTGGAACGAGGTGTCGCTGCTCAACGCGGGCGGGCGGCACCGCGAACTCATCCCCGACGGGCAACTGTGCAGCGCCGGACGCGCCAAGTACCGGGGCCTTGACCTACAGCGCGCCGACTGGCCCGCCACGAAGATGTCGTCCGGGCCGCAGACGATCACCTACCACGCGACCGCGCCGCACGGCGGCAGCAACTTCGAGTTCTACATCACCCGTGAGGGCTGGGACCCGACGCAACCGCTGCGCTGGTCGGACCTGGTGCACATCCAGACGTTCACGGCCCAGAACCCGACCACGTTCACCAAGTGGACGATCAACATCCCGCAGCGCACCGGCCGCCACATCCTGTACTCGATCTGGCAGCGCGTGCTGTACAGCGACGAGGCGTTCTACACCTGCTCGGACGTCGACTTCGGCGGCACGACGACGCCCCCGACCGACCCGCCCACCGACCCCCCGACCGACCCACCCACGGACCCACCGACCGACCCCCCCACCGACCCGCCGACCGATCCGCCGTCGAGCGGCACCTGGGCCACCGGCACCGCCTACAAGGCGGGCGACCAGGTGACGTTCAACGGCGCGACCTACAAGTGCCTGCAAGCGCACACCGCGCTCACGGGCTGGGAACCAGCGAACACCGCCGCGCTCTGGCAGAAGGTCTGAGCGAGGGCGGATGACGCACGCGACGAGTCGCACCTCATGAAGCGCCACGTGACCGAACGCCCCGCGGCCGTACCTCCCGCGGCCGGCCCCCGGGCCCCCGTCCATTCCTCGTCCGACCGCCATACGGCCGACTCCCCTGCGGCCGAACCCCCTGTGGCGGACGGCGACGCGGCGGAACGTCCGGCGGCTGTGCGCGGCGTAGTCAAATACGGCGCGCTGGCGCTCCTCGCCGCGTGTGTCGTCCTGGTGTTCGCCCAGTGCGGGGCCGCCGACCATTCAACGTCCGGCGGCCCCGCCCCAGCGTCCAAAGGCGGAAACGGCTTCAACAGCGACGACGTGATGTTCCTGCAAATGATGCTTCCCCATCAGGAGCAGGGCGTGAAGCTCGTGCGGCTGGCGAAACGGCATTCCGTCAGCCCGGAGGTGCGGACGCTGGCCGCGGCGATCGAGACCACACAGATCGCCGAGGCGGAACAGATCCAGCGGCGGCTGCGTGAATGGCGCAGGCCGCTGCGCGCGAACACGAACGAGCATGCCGCGCACGGCGGCGTGCCCGAGACGACCGACGCCGAGCTCGAGGCGTTGGACCAGACCCCGCCGAACCGTTTCGAACGCGAGTTCCTCAACCTGCTGATCGGCCATCAGGACGACGCGGTCCAGATGGCCCGCCTGGAGACCGGCAAGGGCGAGGACGGCTGGACGAAACGGCTCGCGGAACGCGTCGACCACTCCCGGTCGGCGCAGATCCACCAGATGTTGAAGATTCTCGGCCCCCAATCCCCGGAAGGACCCCGACCCCCGGAAGACTCCCACCGGAAGTAGGTGTTCGGCATGCGCCGAATGATCGGAATCTTGCTCTCCATCGTCGTCGTGGCCGCGCTCGCCGTCGCCCCGGCCAGCGCGGCGGATCGACTGACGGCGACCTTCAGCTTGTCCGGGACGACCGGAAAATATGTTGTCAGCAATCCCGGATCGTCCTCCGTCAGCGGCTGGACGCTGGTGTTCGAGCTGCCCGCGGGCGTGACCGCGAGCAACGCGCAGAACGCCACGCTGTCGCAGAACGGCACGAAGGTCACCCTCCGTCCGCAGTTCTATATCGACACCATCCGCAGCGGCGGCAACACCGAGCCGTACAGCCCGACGTTCTCGCTGAGCTCGGCGGCGCAGCCGACGAGCTGTCTGCTGAACGGCGCGAACTGTGACGGCACAGGCGAGGCGCCGCCCGAAGCGGCGGGCGTCATCGCCACGTACTCCATCGAGGGTTCGCGCGCCAAGTTCGTCGTGGCGAACAACTCGTCGGAGACGGTGAACGGCTGGTCGGTCGTGTTCGACCTGCCGGAAGGCGTCACCGCCAGCGGCGGCGACAACGGTTCGGTCACCCAGAGCGGGCGGACCGTGACCCTGTCCCCCGCCTACTACAACACCACCATCGGCGCCGGCAGGACGACCGAGCCGTACAGCCCGACGTTCACGGTCAGCAGGTCGGGCGCCGAGCCCACGTCCTGCCGCGTCAACGACGTGCGGTGCGACGGCGCGGCCGACGCTCCCCCGGCGGCGCCCGGGAAGCTGACCTCGCCGGTGAAGACGACCAAGACCGTCTCGCTGGCCTGGGAGGCGGCCAAGCCCGGCAGCCTGCCGATCACCGCGTACGAGGTGTACAACGGCGACAAGCTCGCCACCACGGTGCCCGAGACGAACGCCACGGTCACGGGCCTCACGCCCAACACCGACTACACGTTCACGGTCAAGTCGCGGGACCGCAAGGGCAACCTGTCGGCCGCCAGCGAGGCGCTCACCGTCAAGACCAACAACCCGGCCGACGACACCGAGGCTCCGTCCGTCCCCGGCGGGCTGCACAGCACCGGCAAGGACTCGGTCACCGTCAAGCTCGCGTGGAACGCCTCCACCGACAACAAGCAGGTCGCCAACTACGACGTGCTGGTGAACGGGCAGGTCGCGACGACCGTCATCGGGACGTCCACGACCGTCGCCGGGCTCTCCCCGTCGACGGAGTACACCTTCACCGTCCGGGCCCGCGACATGTACGACAACCTGTCCGGCGTCAGCACGGCCGTCAAGGTGACGACCGACGACGTGATGGGCGACGGCTACGCCAAGGTCGGCTACTTCGTCCAGTGGGGCATCTACGGCCGCCAGTACTTCGTGAAGAACCTCGACACGACTGGCAACGCCAAGCGGCTGACCCACATCAACTACGCCTTCGGCAACATCGACCCGCAGAACCTGACGTGCCTCCAGGGCGTCACGAAGGGCACCACGAAGGACCCGCAGGACCCGAGCCAGGGTGACGGCGCGGGCGACGCCGAGGCCGACTACGGGCGGGCGATGACCGCCGCCGAGTCGGTGGACGGAAAGGCCGACGGCGGGCGCGAGGCACTGCGCGGCAACTTCAACCAGTTGAAGAAGCTCAAGGCCAAGTACCCGAACCTCAAGGTCCTGATCTCGATCGGAGGCTGGACATACTCGAAGTACTTCTCCGACGTCTCCAAGACCGACGCGTCCCGCAAGAAGTTCGTGAAGTCCTGCCTCGACACCTACATCAAGGGCAACCTGCCCAGCTACAACGGTGCGGGTGGCCAGGGCGCCGCCGCCGGGATCTTCGACGGCATCGACCTCGACTGGGAGTGGCCGGGCGCCGAGGGGCACCCGGGCAACCACATCGGCGCGGACGACAAGAAGAACAACACCCTGCTGATCAAGGAGTTCCGCGAGCAGCTCGACGCTCTGACCAAGGAGACCGGCAACCGGTACCTGCTCAGCGCGTTCACGCCCGCCGACCCGGCCAAGATCGAGGCCGGCTGGGAGCTGGCGGAAGTCGCCAAGTACATGGACATCTTCAACATCCAGGGCTACGACTTCCACGGTTCCGGCAGCGACGACTCCTGGGAGCCCAAGCGGACCGGCCACGCGGGCAACCTGTACACCGACAAGGACGACCCGTACTCGTTCCACTTCAGCGTCGAGAACGCGGTCAAGCCGTACCTCGACGCCGGGGTCAGCCCCCGCAAGCTGACGATCGGCCTCGCCTACTACGGGCGCGGCTGGAAGGAAGTCAGCGACGGCGGCAAGAGCGGCGAATGGCAGGACGCGAACGGCGCGGCCCCCGGGCAGTTCGCCGAGGAGGCCGGTACGCGCGGCTACAGCAACCTGCTCGCCAGCGTGCCGAACTGCAAGATCATCCACGATGAACAGGCGGTCGCCACGTCCTGCTTCACCGGCGACAAGGGCCAGTGGTGGTCGTTCGACGACCCCTGGTCGATCGGCAAGAAGGTCGAGTGGCTCAAGTCGAAGGGCCTGCTCGGCGCCATGATCTGGGAAATGTCCGGTGACCCGGGCGTGCTGACCAAGACCCTGTCCGACGGTCTCGGCGGCTGACCCTTCCCTTGTCAGGGCCGGTGCCGCCTGCGCCAGCACGGCACCGGCCCTGAACCATGTCCGCCCCGGCTTCGCCCGGCCCCCCGCAACCCGCGATCTTTACTCGCGCACCCCGTGGCGGGGGGCCGTCGGGCGTCTAGTCTGTCGGGATGGCTCCCCCTTTGGCTGTTTCCCCCGTGACATCCCGGCTTGGGTGGCTTGATGCGCTTCGTGGGGGTGCGGCCCTGGCAGTGGCGCTGCATCACGCCAGCTACATCTACCTGCCGTCGCTGCGGGTCCAGCTGATCGACTGGTTCGACCCCGGGATGTACGGGGTGCTGGTGTTCTTTCTCGTCAGCGGCTACATCGTCCCGGCGTCGCTGGAGCGGCGCGGCAGCGTTCGGGGGTTCTGGGTCGGGCGGTTCTTCCGGATCTATCCGCTGCTGGCCGTGACGTGTTTTCTGGCCGTGCTGCCGTTCTTGCTCGGGGTGCTCGGGCTTCGGGGTGGGCTGGAGTCGTACTCTCCGGCGACCGCCGTCCTCGCGCACCTCACGATGATGCAGGACCTGCTGGCCGTGCCGAACGTGATGAACGTGCTGTGGACGCTCTCGTACGAGATGGCCTTCTATCTGTTGATCGTCGCGATGTTCGTGGTGGGCGGGCATCGGCGGTCGGCGACCGCGGCGACCGGGCTCACCGTCGCGGCGTTCATCGCTGCCGCCTTGACCACGGGCGGGATCCTGGTGGGTGATCACTCACCCTCTGTGCTGCTGTCGCGGACCGTGGGGACGGGAGCCGTCGTGGCCGTCGCCGCCTTCGGGCTCGTGGTGGCGATCGCGGCGGCGGTGTCGGGACGTGCCGCGCCGCGCGTCGCGGGGGGCCTGCTCGGCGGGCTGCTCGCCGCCATGCTGGTCGTGCTGAACGGGCGCGTCCAGATCTGGGAGGGCCTGACCCTGCTCGCGATCATGTTCGCCGGGACGGCCGTGCACCGTGCCGAGCACGGCCAGATCTCCCGGCGCGCGGCGGCGATCACGGCCGTGGTCGTGCTGGCGGGCACGGTCGGCACCGGCGCCTGGCGCGCGGCGCCCTACGGCCGGGAGGCGCAGCTCGCCTGGTGCGCCACGGTCCTCGCGGCGGCGGCGACGTTCGCGGCGGCCTGGTGGGCGCGAGGCCGCCGGTTCCCCCGCTGGGCCACCGGCCTCGGCACGATCAGCTTCTCGGTGTACCTGCTGCACCCGCTGCTGCTGATGGTGGCGGCCCAGTTCCTCGACGTGTCCGGCCGGGAGGACCTCGTGGGCCTGGCGTTCTTCCTCCTGGTCCTGCTGGCGGTGAGCTGGGCGTCGCAGCGCTGGATCGAGGCGCCCGCGCAACGCCTCGGCCGCCGCCTCATCCGTCCCGCCCGGACCGAACCGAGCGTCGAACCGCACATCCTCGCCTCCTGAGCGGCGGGGGTGTCACTGCTCGACGTAGTCCTCGGAGAGCACCCGGTACCCCGCCACCTCGGTCGGCAGCCGCAGCTCCCGCGCCTGGACGGAGGCGACCATGCTGCCCAGCATCCCGTTCATCGCCTCGGGGAGCGCGCTCGTGGCGTCGCCGAGCGCCGGGTCGGCCATATAGGTCTGGACGGTGGACATCCTGCGCACGATCTCCTCCACCGCGTCGCCGAACCCGAAGCAGATCACGCGCGGGTGCCGCTTCCACTCCGGGTCGACCAGGGCGCGGTGGGGTTCCTGCCACGCGGTGGTCGGACGGTCGGTCGGCGCGCCGTCGGTCAGCAGGAACACGACAGGGCGCACGACGCTGTAGCCCTGGTCCTGGAGGAGCGGGACGTCGATGTCGATCCGATCGCGGAGCAGCTCGAACAGCGGCCCGAAGTTGGTGCCGCCACGGCAGCGCAGCACCGGCATCTGCCGCATCTTCGTCAGCTCCGTCATCCGCAGCACGACCGTGGGCTCCGAGGAGAACGTGACGATCGACAGGTGCACGAACTCCGAGACCCGGGGGTTCAGGTACAGCGTCTTGATGATCTCCGCGAGGGTCTCGTTGAGCAGCGTCTCGTGCTCCCGCATCGACCTGGAGACGTCGAGCGCGAGGTAGGTCGGCATGCCCTTGCCGCGGCCGGGCGCCGGTTCGGTGGAGGTGGTCATGTCGGGTCCTTGTCGTGGGACGGCGGATCAGGGCAGCAGCGCCGAGGCGACGCCGATCAGCAGGAGCAGGGCCAGCGCGCCGAGACACGCGATGATCAGTGGGACGACGAACCGTTCGGCCCCGCGCCCGCCTCCGCCATGGAAGTCCACCGCGAACGGGTCGTTCTCCCCGAGCGGCGGCGCGGGAACCTCACGCTCCCGAACCGGACGCGACACGGCCGGAGCCGAGGCCGTCGGACGCGCGGGTCGGGCTGGTGCGGGCGATGGCGTGGGCGGTGGGGCTGGTGCGGGCTGTGGGGGTGGGGGGGCGGCGAGTGGTGTGGTGGGACGTTTGGGGGTGCGGGGGTCCAGTTCGCTTTCCAGGAGTTCCAGGAGTTCGCCGGAGCTGGGTCGCAGGTCAGGGGGGTCGTCCAGGGAACAGCGCAGGGCTTCGCCGAACGGGGCGGTGCGCAGCCGTGGCTCCAGAGCGTCCAGGGCTGGGTGCGGGTCCTCGCCGCGGACGCCGGTCAGCGCGCGCAGGACGGCCACGGCGACCTTGTACCGGTCGGTGCGGACGGTGAGCCGCTGCCCCTGCGGCACCGCCGGGTCGTTCCAGGAGTTGCACTCCACCCAGGGCCGCGAGGAGAGCCCGCAGCTGTCCATGTCGATGAGGAAGACCCGGCCCTCGCCGCGCTCCCAGAACAGGTTCGCGTACGACCAGTCCCCGTAGACGACGTCGCGGCGTTCCAAGAGCGCTCCGACGCGCAGCAGGCTTCGCGCCACGCGGCACCGTTCCCGCAGGTCGGGGACGGGAAGATCGCGGGCCGCGTAGAAGTCGGGGTCGTCCTGGACGAGCTGGTCCAGGCTGAGCGGCACGCATTCGGGCGGCCCGAACGGCGTCCGCACCTCGGTGAAGAACTCCGGGGGCGCCTTCGCCAGCACGACCCCGACCGTCGTCCCGTCCGACACGACGCGGCTGACGGGCCAGCAGGTCGCCGCGTCCACCACGGCCAGTTCGGCGGGCGTCATCGCGGCGGGCAGCCCGATCAGCCGGTCCAGGACGTCGGGTCCCTCGTCGGGGAACCCGGGCTTGAAGCGCTTGACGAGCCAGCCCGGATGGGCGGCGCTCTCGTACACCTCGGTGGACTGCCCGTTCTCACCGGCGATCCTGGCGCCCGAGGCACGGACCTCCGCCAGTGGCGTGACCGGTCCGAACGGCCGGTCCGACCAGGCCCTCATCGGTCGCACCAGATCACGACGGCGGTGCGGTCGTCGAGCCTGCCGCGCGCATCGTAGCCGACGTCGGCGACGAACGAGGCGATGTGCGGCGGCGCCGCCCACCGGTCGGCGAACCAGGGCGCGCCGCCGTCGGCGAGGACGTCGCCGATCCCGTCGGTGGCGAGTGCCAGGACCGCCCCCTCTTCGAGGGTGAGTTCCGCCGTCTGCGCCCGGTCCGGGTGGAACGGGAGGAACTCGGTCAGGACGTCCCCGTCCAGGCCCCCCTTGTCGGCTCCGACGAGGCGCGCCCAGCCGCCGTCGGCGCGGGCCCAGACGCCGACGTCGGCGATCCAGGACGCCCAGACGCGGCGGCGGCCGTCGGCGGCGGGCTCGACCGGGACGATCGCGGCGAGCGCGGCGGCCCGCACGTCGTCCTCCGCCAGCCCCTGCTGGACCGCCATGCCCGACATCTGCCGGGCGGCGTCCAGGAACAGCGCGTGCCCGTCCGGCGAGGTGCCGCGTCCGAGGTCGGCGCGGAGCCTGCCGATCAGCGCGGTGACCGCCACGTTCGCGCCGAGATGGGAGCGGCTGCTGTCGGACATGCCGTCGGCGACGGCGACGAGCAGATGCCGCCGGTCCGGGTCGCGGCCGAGGCGGTAGGCGTCCTGCCGGTGCTGGGCGGGTTCGGCGCAGCGGTGCCCCGGGCCGACGAGCGAGGCGGCTCGGACGGTCAGCGACCCGACCCGGACGGCGTCGGCGGCGATGCCGGAGATCGCGGGCTCGTCCGGCAGCCGCCACGGCTCTCCGGACTGCCGCGCGCCCGCGCCGAACGGGCGCGGGAACTCCATCGCGGACGGGCCGTCCGGATCCGGTGGTTCCGGCGGGACGGGCCGTCGGCGGCGGCTCAGGAATCCCACGGCATCGGCCTCCAACCGTCCACGCCGTCCTCGGCGCGCTGCCGCAGCTCCGCGGGCATGACGTCCTCGTCCTCGTCGGCGGAATCGGCGCCGGACCCCGCGAGCGCCCCCTGGATCGCCGGTGGCGCCGCCGCGGCCTGCGGGATCTGCTGGGTGCCGAACATGTCGGTCCGGCCGCCCGGTTGCAGCACGCCCGTGATGGGGCCGAGCAGCCGCCCCAACATGTCGTTGATCTCGGCGGGCTGCATGATGTTCTGCTCGACGGCCTTGTTGAACAGGTCGATGACCCGATCCTCCTTGATCATCTCGTGCTTGCGCATGTCGACGATCAGGTCGCCGACGCGGTCGCGGTCCTGCGCCAGGTAGAGCAGGAAGAGGTCGGAGCTGCTGTTCACGGAGGCGCGCAGCGCGCCGATCTCCTCCTCGCTGAGCCGCCGCTGGACGCGCGCGTCGTCGATCCGTTCCTGGATCGCGCGGCTGCGCTGGTCGGGTTCGGCGGTCACGTAGCAGCGGTGGAGGGTGATCCCCTCCGGCAGCTCGCGGCACGCGGCCGCCAGCTGATCGGTGAGGATCCGTTCCAGCTCCGAGATCTGCTCGATCCGGTAGTCGTGGCCCGCCGCCCGCACGACCCTCATGACCCGGGACCGGACGATTCTGGCGCCGTCCTCGATGCCGCGGTTGACCACCGACGCCGGATCGGTCACGGACCATTCGACCTCCACCGCCACGATGAACCGGGCCGCCTCCGTCCGGCTCGGGATCGCGTCCACGAACGTGTCGGAGCGCAGGGACGTGTCGACCTCGATCCGCCACTCGTAGCGGGGCCCGCCGAGCCCCGGGAACCGGCGCGGCTGCGAGGCGAGATGGACGGTGCCGCCGTCGCGGTCGGAGAACACGAAGGCGCGGCCGGGCATCGCCGCCGCGGGCCGCGGGCCCCGGACCTGTTGCCGTCCGACGATGAGCGGCGCGGACGGTCCGGACTCGACCCGCGCGAACCGTTCGGGCAGCGCCTCGGGCAGCGCCGGAACCGGGACGGCGGCGACCCCGGCACGGGGGTGCCCGCCGGGGTCGGGTCCGGCGCCCGGGTCGGGGGCCGGGACGGGCGCGGCCCCGGGGTCGGGCTGGTCGGCGGCGTGTCGGGGGTCCTCGGGGTTCTCGGCCACGGCGGTCACCTTCCGTTGAGTGCGGTCAGGACGTCGGCGGAACTCGCCGGAGCGCGGTCGCCCTCGGTCCACGAGCGGGCCGCGTAGCGGAGCCGCCCGGTGATCAGGGGATCGGTCGCGACGGCCCGGGCGAGACGCACGAACCAGCGGCGGACGAGCGGCGCCTCGTCGACGGTGCGGGCCCATTCGCGCAGGATCTGCTGGGCGTCCTCCTGCACCAGCGGATCGTTCAGGACGTCACGCCAGAGCGCCGCGACGTCGCGCATCCGGTCGGCGTCCATCGCGGCGATGTGCAGGAGGCCCGGCCAGTCGAAGTCGTCGCCCGGCAGCCGCCGCACGAGCTGCTCCGCGGCCCAGAGGAACGCCAGCCGCGCGGTGAGGCGGCGGGTCTCGTCCTTCCCGGACATCCACGCCAGCAGCCGCGCCGGTGTCCGCCCGCCCGCCTGCTCGGTCTCCCACAGCTCGGTGACGGAGTCGCACACCGCCGCCGTGACCACGACGGAGTCGTCGGCGGCGTGCTCCTCCAGCCAGTCCAGTGCCGCGTCGGCGTCGTCGTCGCCGTACGCCACCCGCCAGGCCCGGGCCGCCGTGGCACGCAGCCTGTCCAGCACGCCCGGCTTGGCCCAGGAACGCAGCAGCTCTTGGACGGGCTCGCGCAGCGCGGGCCGCTGCGTCACCGTGGCGTGCAGCGCGGCGGCGGCGACGGTCCGGGACCTGGGGTCCTCGTCGTACGCCATGGGCTCGATCACGGTGGCGCGAACCAGGTCGAACGCGCGGGCGGCGAGGAACCCGATGGCGACGGCGGTCCGCGTCCGGACGCTCTCCAGCGAATGTTCGGCGCACCAGCGCAACCAGACCAGCAGATCGGACCGCTGCTCGTCGAACTCGCTCCAGAAGTAGCCGAGGACCTTCCCCTGCGCGTACCGGTCGAGGTACCGGATCGCCTCGGCCGGGGCGGTCGCCCCGAACCGGAGCCGGACCGTGGACCGGACCGTCCGCGCACCGAGACTGCTCAACCACTTGCGCCTGGTCGGCGTCAGCGCGCCGTCGAGCTTGCGCAGCGAATCCGAGTGCGGGTTGGTGGTCTCCAGGCCGTCCTTCAGCTTCATCGCCGCGAGCGCCACCGTCTCGTACGACTCGCCGTTGAGGACGGCCGTCGCGACCGCCATGCACTGCAAGGACAGCGTCTCCAGGCCCGCGAACCACTGGGCGCGCTGCTCGTCGTCCCGGAGCCGCAGCGCCTGTTCGGCTGTCCGGGCGAGCGGCAGCGACTGCCGGTACGCGCCGAGCAGCTCGACCGCGACGGTCCTGGCGTGCCGGGGCGGGCCGTCCTCGCCGAGCTGCGCGTCGAGCAGATCGCGGACGTCCGGCTCGGCGAGCACCAGCTCCGCCCGGTCGGCGCCGAGTTCCAGGACGAGCAGGCCGCGCACGATCTCGCGCCGGTCGCGGACGCGGCCGAGCCGCAGCACCAGCTCGGCCGCGCGGTCGCCGGGCAGCGGCCGCGCCGCGTCGACCGTGATCACCAACGTGGCGCCGGCCTTCTCCAGCAGCTCGGCGGCCTTGTCGAGCCCGAACGCGGTGAGGGTGTCCGTGCGCGGGGGGTCCGGGTAGACGTATCCGGCGCCCTTGGTGAGGTCGTCGCTCGTCAGCTCGTCCAGCCGGACCGCCGGGTCGACGCCGAACAGGCTCGGCTCCGTCGCCCCCGCGAGGACGCACAGCAGGCGGCGCGCGGCGGCGAACCGGCCGCTGCCCCGGTCGGCCTGGAGGATCACGATGCGGCGGCCTTGCGCCATGCGGCACAGCTCGTCGAAGTCCTCCGGCGCGACGAAGGCGCCCCGCGCCTCCCGCACCTCCTCGGGCCGCAGCGGCGCGACCCGGCTGAGCGTCCCGCCCGGCGCGCCGTAGTAGTGGACGCTGTTCAGGTCACGGCCGACGATCGTGCCGCCGGGGGCGTAGTAGCCGGACAGCGCGTCCTGTTCGGTGCCGATCCGGTCCTGGATCGTGCCGCGCTGCCCGCGGTCGTTGAGGACGTCAGTCCGGGACGGCGGCTTCTCCTCCGCGCCACCGCGAGGGGCCGCTTCGGGCGCCTTGGGCTCGTCGTCCTTCGGCTCCTCGGCCTTGGGCTGCGCGGCCTTGGGCTGCGCCGCCTTCGGTTGCTGGGCCTTGGGCTGCGAGCCCTTGGGCGGCGCGGGCGGCTCGCTCATGACCGGTCTCCGTAGTAGTGGGTGTTGTTCTGGTCACGGAGGATGACCGTGCCGCCGGGCGCGTTGATGTGGACGCCGTTCGCTCCGTAGGCTCCGCCGTTCCCGCCCGACGACGGAGGCGGCTCCGGCGCCGGGCCGTCGTCTCCTGCGGCGTCTCCTCCGGCGTCTCCTCCGGCTTCCGTGTCGGCCGACGGGTCGTCGCCGAGGTCGAGGGTGCGGGGGTCGGGGCCGTTGGGCAGCCAGAACCAGGCGTCGGAGTCGGCGCCGAGGCCCGGCACGTGGACGTGGCGCAGCTCCGTCGGGTCCAGGGAGGTCATGCCCGCCTCGATCGAGCCCCGGAACACGAACGCGGACACGATGACGGCGAGGTCGGTGCCCGCCGCGTGAAGCGCCCGCCGCAGCGGGTCCGCGTTGACCAGCCGTGTCACGACGACGGGCGCGCTGCCCGTGTACCCGTTGGGCGCCTCGGCGACCGGGCCGTGGTGGATCGCGAGCCGCATCCGCGTCCGCGCCTCCACGCTGGCCAGCCTGTTCCGGGCGCGCAGCGCGCCGTTCAGGTCGCGGACGAACCGTCCGGCGAGAGCCTCGACGGCGACGCCGTGCGGCAGCACCATCAGCTTCCCGTCCCCGCTGCCCTGGTCCTCCCAGCGGTCGGCGTCCAGACGCGCGTTCGTCGCCGCCTCGCGCAGGCAGTCGACGAGGTTCGCCTGGAGCACGTGCTGCACGTTCTGCGGCGTGGACCCGTATCCCTGGAGGTCCACCGCCATGACTGTCCGGTAGCTCATGTGCCGTCCTTGGATCGGGCGGTGACGACGACGCTGTAGACGGTCTCGCCGAGCCCGGCGAGGTGTTCCTTGAGCCGGGGCTGGCTGACCCCGAGGAAGCGTCCGGCGATGCTGTTCCGGTCGGGGAACAGCTGGATGAGGTCGCGCACGGAATGGTCGAACTTCGTCGTGAGATACCGCAGGTCGCCGCGGATCTCCCAGAGGGGCCTGGCCTCGTCGGCGAGGAGGTCGTGGACGAGTTGGGCGAGCTCCCGCACCGCGTCCTCCAGGAACAGCAGCGTTCCGCGCGCCAGGCGGATCTCGATGCCGGTGGCGTCGCTGAGCGCGACCGGCCGTTCGCCCGAGGCGGCGTCGCGCCGCACGGACGGGCCCTTGGCGTCGATGTGGAACCGGCCGCGCCAGAACTCGTGCGCCTTGCCGTGCGCGCCGCCCAGGAACTCCAGGGCGTCCCGGCAGCGCCGGTCGGCCTCCTCGAAGCGGACGCGGCGGTCGGGGTCCGTCCACACCTTGGCCGCCGTGCCCGCCGCCGTGTCCGCCGGGACGGGAGCGGCGACCGGCGCCCCGGCGCCCAGTTCGCGGATCTCCCGGCGCATGTCGAGGACGAGGTCGTACAGCCCGGCGTTCATCGCCGCCAGGTCGCCCGCCGAGACGTAGGAGTGCAGCGTCGCGGCGAGGTCGTCCCTGAAGGTGTCGCTGTCCCAGTACAGGACGTGCGCGAACAGGTCCTCGACCTCGCGGGTGTAGGCGGCGGCCAGCGAGCCCGCCATCACCAGGACGACGTCGCGCCCGGGTTCCGCGCCGCGCCCGGCGACCGCGAACCCCCGCGCGTGCAGGTCGTCCAGCTCCGACTTCTCCACGACGGGGCCGCTGACCACCAGCGCGCAGGCGCCGTCACCGTGCCGGGAGCCGACCCGCAGGTCGGGTTCCCGGCGGGACGGCTGGTCGCGGGCGGCGCGCCGCACGTGGTAGCCGAGTTCGGTGCACCAGCGGAACAGCTTCTCGCGGACGTGGTCGGGCGTGTCGGGCGCGCACAGGGCCCGGCCCGCCTCCTGGACCTGCCGTGGCCCGATCAGCCCGCCCCGGGCCAGGTCGTAGGCGTGGTGGCAGAGCGTGATGGTGCGCCGCGGATGCCCCTCGGCGATCTTCCACAGCTCCTCCACCGCCTTGTCAGTGAACACCGGCGCCCCGGCCGGTTCGGGGTCGTCCGGGTGCCGCGCGGCGTCGATGTAGGCGCCGATCTGCGCCTTCGTGAGCCCGGACGGGACGATCCTGGCGACCGGCACCCGCCCCCGCACGCTCTGCGGCAGCGCCTCCCAGAAGTCGAGCAGCCCGCAGACCGCCAGCAGCGCCCCGGTGTCCCCGGCCCAGCCGATCAGCTCCATGAGGGTCACGGCGGTCTCGGTGAGGCCGTCGCCGCGCTGCGGCCTCATCTGGTGCAGCTCGTCCAGGACGAGCACCATCCGCCCGCCCGTGGCGCCGCACAGCCGGGCGAGCGCGCGCAGCACCTGGATGGCGCGCTCGGAGGTGTCGACGGGCGGGGACTCCACCCCGCGGTCGGCGAGCAGCCGCCGCTCGTCCTCCGTCTGGTCCTGGTCGCCGCGCAGCCACCGCCATGCCGCCGCCCCGGCGGAGCTGTGCCAGACCAGGCCGAGCACGGTGGCGACGTCCGCGTCCTCACCGACGATCTCGGCGAGCCGCGCGCGCAGGTCCCAGACGCGGTCGACGGGCAGGTCGTCCGACGCGGTCGGCGGCGGCGCGTCCGGCCCGGCGGCGCCGCGCGGGCCCACGCTCAGCGCCTCCACCATCTTCTCCACGGCGCCGAAAAGCAGCACCCCCGCCGCCGTGTCGACGGGCCGGATCCGGCCGCCGGACCCGGAGCCGGGCGGGGCGAGCAGCCGCCGGTAGATGGACAGGACGGTGTCCTTCGGCTGCCCGGACGCGACGAGCACGACGGGCCGGGTCCCGGCGATGCGGCCGACCTCGTCCATCAACGTCCGCGCCAGGTGGCTCTTGCCCACGCCGTAGTCGCCGAGGATCGCCGCGACCCGCCCGGAGCGCCTCAGATCCTGGTACCCGCCGACGTCGGGGCGGGAGGTGAGGAAGTCCAGCGCGAGGAGCCGGACGGCGCGGACGGCGTCGGTCTCCACCTGCACGAATCCGCCGTCCCCGTCGAGCCGGACCTCCGGCACGTCGGGGAACGGGTTGCGGGCGGAGCCGCGCGGTTCGGGTTGTGGCTGTGGACGGTTCACGGCGCACCGACCCTGACCGCCGCCTCCAGGTAGTGGTGGACCGCGACCCTGGCCGCGCCCGCCCTGATGGCCGCGGCGAACGCCTGGTGGCACAGCACGTTGAACCAGGTCAGGTTGTTGGGGCTGAGGCTGGCGCGCTGCCGTCCGAGCGCCCGGAGCAGGACCTTCGGGTCGAGGTCGAGCAGCGCGTCGAGCGCGTCGCCGCCGCCGACGCGGGCGCGCATGAACGCCATCAGGTCGCGGTCGCTGAACGGCTCCAGCACGACGGGCGTGACGAGCGGCCCGTCCGGGTCGCGCTCGACGAGTTCGGTGACCTCCGTCCACTGGTCCTCGACCCAGTACGGGTACTCGAACAGGTAGACGCCGGTGTTCGCGGCCACGGCGGCGCGCGCGTACGCCAGCACCCGGTCGGCGATCGCGGCGGGACGCAGGTTCGGGTCGGGGCGCGGCAACCGGACGGTGAGGCGCCGCCCGTCCAGCGCCCGGCCGAGTTCGTCATGGGCCTCGACGGGGTCGGCGGACCGCACCTCGCGCAGCGCAGCGCGCACCTCGTCCGGCAGCGGGTGGACGCCGCGCATCCGGGCCAGGCATTCCGCCGGGCCCGGCAGCCCGTCGGATGTCCGTCCCGCCAGGTCGACCGGAAGGCGACCCGCGTCCGCGTGGCGGTGCAGGCAGCGGTGGGCCAGCACGGACTTGCCGAGATGCGGACGGCCGCCGATCAGGATGACGCCGCCCTCGTCGGCGTCCGGCGGCTCCGGCCGGTCCGCGAACGCGAAGTACCCGTCGCGCCCCTCGGGCCCCGCGCAGTACGCGTCGTGGACGCCCAGGTCGGGCAGCCGGGCGGGGAACGGGTTGTGCTCCAGTGGAGCGGCGCCGACGTTCATGCCGCCCCGCTCCATGCCGCCGGCTCGAGAACCTCCGGCATCAGGTGCTCCAGGGTGACCTTCGTGCTCTGGGCGGCTATGGCGTTGGCGAACACCCGGCGCATGAGGTCGTGGGCCTTCGTGGGGGACACCGAGAACGTGCCGAAGAGTCGTCTCAGCCACTCGGGGACACCCTCCTCCATGGTGAACCGCTGATGCGGCGACCGGTCCATGACGCCCTGCGCGTAGGCCCACAGATCGGCGGGAGCGACCGGATCGAGAACGCACGCACGGACGTTGGCGTCATAGTTCTGGTCGATCGCGCTGCGGAGGGACTCCCAGTCTCTGGGCCAGTCCGTCGCGTTGTACTCGTAGATGATGACGCTCTTGCTCTCCTCGGCGGCGTTCGCGTAGCAGGCGATCTCCCAGGCGATGTTCCTGGTGCCCGCGTCGGACGCTTCCGGTTCGATCCTCGGCAGCCGCACGACCATCTCCTCGCCCGTCTGGCCCAGGACGGTTTGCAGCCTGGCGGGCCAATGGGTGTCATCGGCCTTCTCGTCGGCCACGTCGTCGGCGTCCAGAAGACCGTTCCTGCTGCTCAGCTTGCGCAGCACCTGCGCCCGCCGGGCGATGCACGCCCGGTACGGCGCGGAGCCGTGGAGGTCGACCGGTGCCAGGCCCTTCTGGCGGTACTCGTGCAACAGCCGGTGACCGTAGACGGACTTGCCGTGCCCCGCGCAGCCCGCGATCACCACGACGCCTCCCTGGACCTGCGTCAGCGGCAGGACGGCCGGAGCGTTGCCGAAACGGCAGAAGTCGGCGGGCTGGTACGGGCAGGTATGGCCGTCCCTGCACGCGCGGATGCGTTTGAGGTCGCCCTCGAACGGGTTCACGGCGCGACCACCTCGACCACGCTCTCGCCGCGGACGGCCCGTCCCAGCGCGGTCTCCAGCCGCCGGACCGCCTCCTCCGCCGGTCGCGGCCGGAACGCCGACCCGACCAGGACGTCGTGCGCGGTTCCGAGGAGGCCGTCCAGGTTCCGCCGTTCCGCGGTGGGCAGCCCGGCCCGCAGGATCGCCGACCCGAGGTCGACGCGGCGGCCCTCCAGCCCGGCCCGGTCCGTCGCCTTGTCCGCGGCGCGGGCGAGGCGGGCGGCGTGCGCGGCCTTGAGGTACTCGGCCGCCGCCGTGTTGAGCTGGTCGGCGAGCGCCTGGCGGCGGACGCTCCGCTCGGTCGAACGCTGGGTTCCGAGAGTGAGGAACGCGCCGAGGACGAGCGTGAACGTCGGGTTGGCGGCGACGCGCCGCCACAGCGTCGGCTTGGGCGCGGGATCCTGCACCGTCTTCGGGCCGGTCAGCGCGGCAAGCGCCGTGCAGGCCCAGTCGAAGTCGGCGCGGGACGTCCGGTTCCACGCGTCCAGCGTGGTGGCCGCCGTGACGCGGTCGCCGTGCTTCGGCCGGAAGCCGGTGCCGGTGGCGGTGCTGCCGGGCGCGGCCACGCCGAGGCGCACCGCGGCCTCGACGAGCCCCGGCCGTTGCCTCGCCGACAGGCAGTGCAGGCGCCTGGCGTCCGCGCGTGCCTCGTCGCCCGGGTCCTTCGGGTCGTCCCACGCCACCTGCGCGATGACGAGCCCGAGCGCGGCGACCGCGACCCCCCAGGCGATTCTCATCCGGTGCCTCCGGAACCACTCGACCATCGGCGTCAGGTCAGCAGCAGGTAGACGACGACCGGGAGCAGCACCAGCGACAGCCAGACGAGCGGACCGACGACCACGGCGGGCCAGGTCGCGGGCAGCCGCACCAGCGTGAGCAGCACGGCGCCCTGCGCCGCACGCGCCACCGGCTGGCGCTGCCGCAGGCAGTGGTGGGCGAGCCAGTCGGCGCGGCCGGGTTCCAGCCGCCCCGCGAGGACGGCGAGCGCGTCGGCGACCAGCGCCGAGGGCGGGCCGTTGGCGTGCCACGCCTCCAGCCGCTCCTCCAGCCTGCCCTCACCGGCCACGCAGGTGAAGAGGGCGTGGATGAGGTCGGCCATCCGCTCGGCGGGGTCGTCCAGCTCGCGCACCGGGTCGGTGAACCAGCGGTGCTGCTCCATGATCCGCAGGACGGTGGTGAAGCCGTCCGGGTCGAGCCCGCCGCCGCTCGCGGCCCGCGCGGCGATCCAGGCCACCTGGCGCCGGAAGATCCGCGGGTCACGGGTCGTCTCCAGCCGGTGGTAGAGCCCGACAAGGTACGGGTCGGCGCCGGGCGCCCCCGATTCCGGACGCGGCGCCACCGGCTCCGGGACCGGCGGGACGGTGTGGACGGGCGGTGCGGTTTCGAGGGGCGGCGCGGTCGGCCGGTGAACGCCGACCGCCGGGACGGGCTCGGCGACGGGCACGGGCGCGGCGGGCACCTGGCGCGGCGCGGGCGTCCGCCGCATCGTGACGGCGGGCGCCTGCGTGGACAGGACGCGGGCGATCTCCTCGCTGCACGCGACGGCCTCGATCCTGGCCTCCAGCGTCCGGTGCCCGCGCACCGCCCGCTCGACGAGGCTGACGCACTCCTCGCCGTCGGCCGCGTACGCCTCCGCGAGCCGGTTGGCCGCGTCCTCGAAGACGGTCTGCCGCGCGACGGGACGGCCGAGGTCGACCACCATGGGCCCCTCGCCGAGCGGCGGCCCGTCCGGGCCCCGCTCCCGGAACGTGAGCCACAGCCCCTCGCGGCCGTCACCGGAACTCAGCGGCGCCTCGCAGGTGGAGAAGCTGGGCCGCCACCCGAACAGCTCGCGGCCGTCGTCGGGGTCCCTGAGCAGCGGTTCGAGGAGCAACCGCGACGCCCACAGCAGCGGGAGCGCCCGGCTCTGCCACGCCGCTCGGCGAATCTCCTCCGGCCCGATGACCACCATCAGCGGCCGCGCGGGGGCGGCCAGCACGGCGGCGATCACCGGCGCGAGGCCCGCCGCGAGCTTGGCGGGCCGCTCCAGGGTGTGCGCCGGATTGATGTTCGCCTGCAACTTCTGCCAGGGCAGCCGGGGCAGCATGCCCCGGGCCGCCTGCCCGGGTATCGGGTCGAGCAGGCCCTGCGGATGGGACACCACGATCCGCATGGCGATCTCCGCGGTCAACAACGTGCACGGCGCCACCAAGGCGCGCGCCACCAGGTCCAGGCGGCCCTCGCCCGCGCCGTGCGCGCGCGGCGCGTCCCGGTCGTACAGGGGTCGCGCGGCCGGGTCGCGGCTGCGCAGGATGAGCGCCGCCATCCCGTCCGGCTGGGTGAGGTACACCGCGCTGGACGGCGCGTCCGCCGCCGCCGACCTGCCGCGTCCCGAGACGCCGGTGTACGGGCGCAGCAGGCCGTTCCAGCGGTCGAACTCGACGCTTCCGAACGATCTGGCGATCCCGGTGAGGTCGTCCCCGGAGTCCCAGCGGTACTCGATCTGGTCGATGGATGCCTCGGTCATCTCAGATCCCCATGTCCTGGGCTTCGGCGGAGGTCAGCAGGCCCGTCATCGCCATGAGCGAGACGAGGGGCCGCAGCACGCGCAGCGGGCGGACGCCGCGTTCGACGGCGTCGGTGCCGGTGGCGGAGACGACGTGCAGGGTCGCCCGGTCGCACTCCTGGTAGGGGCGCGTCCAGGCCTCGGCGTCCCGCTGGTGCATGTACGCGAACACGTCGGCGCTCTCCTCCAGCGTCTCGGCGGGGTCCAGGACGGCGACGTCACGGTCCAGCCAGCGCGCGATCGGGTCGTCGAACTTGAACAGGTCGGCCTTGTTCAGGACGATCGCGGCGCTGACCCGCGACAACCGTCCCGAGGACCGCAGCAGGCTCAGCACCGTGTTGAACGCGGGGTCGCCCAGGTTGCCCGGACCGAACCGGGTCGGGTCCGCGACGAAGATCAGCCCGTCGGCGATGTCGAGGAACCGCTTGGCGTCGCCGACGTCGCCGAGCTCACTGCCCGCCACGTCGAACAGCGCCATCGCCCGGGGCGTCCCGCCGCCCGACACGACGAAGGCGTCCGCGAACGCGACCTCGCCCTCGCGGGTGGGCGTCAACCAGGTCGACTCGCTGAACAGCGGACGGACCATGTCGCGCAGGAACGTCTGGTGCCGGTCCAGGTCCACCGGCAGCGCGGTGATCCCGTAGGCGCCGAGCGCGCCGCGTTCGATGGCCGCGACCATCGTGGCGGCCAGGTGCGTCTTCCCGGACGTGGTGCCGCCGATGAACCCGTACACGGCGGGCGGCCCGTACCGCCCATATCCAGCGGGCAGGTAGTGCGCGGTCGTCGTGCCGCCCGGGTTCGGGCAGCGCACGGAGGCCGTGCGCAGCATCCTGGCCCGCTGGTCGTTGTTGGTGTCGTGCGGGACGGTCAGCTCGGTGTACTGGTTGAGCCCCCGGTCGTAGGTGTAGAGGGGAAGCCTGCCCCAGTTGAGCCGTCCGAGACAGATGGGGCAGGAGACCGCCTCGCCCGTGGACGGCTCGGTGACCGACCCGGCGGGCGTGGTGGGCTTCGGGTCGGACGCCGGGGGCGTCGTGCCGGTCGGCGCGGCCCCCGTCGGCGCCGTCTCGATCAGCCGGGCGACGCGCGCCGCCATCGTGTCGAGCCGGGCCAGCTCGGCGGTGTCGCGCATCCCCCGCAGCGCGTCGGCGCCGCCCTCCTCGTACATCCCGACGAGCGCGGCGGCGGCCGCGCGGGTGGTGGGATCGGGCGTCGGGCGCAGCGCCTCCCGGCGGAACCGGACGAACACCCCGGGCGGTTCGGCGGACTGGCGCCGACCGGCGAGAGTCTCGAACGCGATCCGCCAGTGCGGCCAGTCCTGGAGCCCGGAACCGATCGTGGCGCAGATGTCGTCGAGCGCCCACAGCAGCGCCATGGCCTCGCCACCGGCCGGGGCCTCGATCGGGCCGAGCCCCGCCAGCACGCGGGACAGCAGCGTCGTGAGCGCTTCCCGCAGCCCCGCCGCTCTGGCCGGGCCGTTGAGGTCGGACCGGAACGGCGTCAGCGAGTTCGGGTTGACCATGGGCGCGCGGCCGGGAATGTCGTCGGGCGCCCACGACCAGTCGTGCACCTCCACCGCCAACCGGGTCGTGAGCACGTCGGCGGAGCCGAACAGCAGGTGCGCGGACGCGCTGTCGGCGACGCCCGGCTGGCTGCGTCTGATCAACGCGGCCTCGTCGCCGAACGCCGCGTAGAACAGGCTCGGCGCGGGGATGCCGCGGTCGCCGACCCGCAGCCACTCGTTGACGAGCCCGTCCCAGCGGCGCAGCTCGTCGGTGGACGACAGGTCGAGCGAGCTGGCCACCGGCCGGAGCCCGGGCTGGGCCGTGTCGCCGAGGCGTCCCGCCGTGCCCCAGCGGTACAGCGTCTGATGCAGCAGTGACGCGGCCACGGTCACCGCCCCAGGACGAGGACGACGGCAAGGACGACCAGCACCGCGGCACCGGCCCACAGCAGCCACGAACCGTCGCGCCGCCGCCGCTCCACGGGCGGTGGCGGCGGCGGGGCCGCCGGATCGGGCCGCGCCTCGGGGGCGGCCTGCGGCGCCGTGTGCGGATGCTTGCGGTGCCGCTGCGCGAAGAACTCGGCGCGACCCCGCGTGAACGCCGGGTCGGCGGGCAGCGGACGCGGCGGCGCGTCGGCCTCGCCGAGACGGCGCAGCAGCGCCTGCGCGTCCGGGCGGCGTTCCGGGCGGTCGATGACGCCCGCGAGCAGCGACTCCAGATCGGGCCGCGCGGCGAGCTTGGCGGTGTCGTCGAGGTCGTCGCCGGTGACGATGTGGAAGATCAGCCGACCGGCGGCCCAGATGTCGTCGGTCGGGCCGACGTCGCCGCGGTCCCAGCCCGGCGGGGTGTCCGGCCGCTGCTCGGGCGCCTGCCACGGCAGGGCGCCGGTGACGGCCCGCGGCGACCCGATCAGCGCGGCCTGCGAGAAGTCGGTGATCTGCACGTCGGCGCCGTCCCACCGGACGCTGCCGGGCCCGATGCCGCGGTGCGCGACGCCCGCCGCGCCGAGCAGCCGGACGGCGCGCAGCAGGCTGATCTGGAAGCGGCGCCGCTGGTCGGTCGGCAGGGTCCCGGCGAGGGTCCCGACCTCGACGCCGCGCAGCGGTTCCAGCAGCGCGAACGGCTCCGCGGCGTCGGCGTCGTACCCGACCAGCTGGGACACCGTCCGCGGATAGGGGCGGCCGTCGCAGAGCCGGGCCAGCCGCAGCCCGGCGAGGATCTCGGCGTCGAGCTGCCGGTATCCGGCCGCCAGCCCACCGGGCCCCCGGTCGATCGGGCGGACGCGGCGGACGACGACCGTCCGGTCGGGCAGCTCCAGATCCAGTCGCCCGGCCTCCAGCGGCGGCGCCAGGTACGGCTCGCCCGCCTCCAGCTCGACGGCCTTCGCCTCGACCCTCGCGCCGTGGACGTCGCGGTAGCTCAGCTTGATGCTCACGCCCTGCCTCCCTCGTGACCCGCCTCGTGCTCGTCCTCGGTCCACGTCCACTCGACGACCCGCGCGTGCAACGGGACGAGGCGCAGCACCCCGCAGTGCGCCGACGACGACACCGGGACGGTCTCGGGCGGGAAGGCCCCGCCGTCGGCCCGGTCGCGGGTGACGGGGCCGAACCGGACGGCGCGCGCCCCCGCCGCGGTGTCCAGCAACCCGAGGTCGCGCGGCGCGCACAGCTGCCACATCTCCCCCGCCGGGTCGTAGCCGACCTGCTCGGTGAGGAAGGCCAGGTCCTCGCCCTCGATGCGGGCGGCGGGCCGGGCGTCGGTGACGAACGGAAGCGCCTCGGCCGACAGGCCCTGTTCGACGGCGCTCTCCCACTCGTCGACGAGGTGGCCGGTCTCCTTGCGCGCGAGCCGTTCGGCCTCGCCGTCCGCCCTGGCCTGCCGGGTGGGCCGCAGCGCCTGCAACACCAGGTCGACGAGCCAGACCTGGACGGAGTCGCCGTACCCGGCCAGCGACCCGGCGGCCTCGGGGAGGACCTCGGCGTCCAGCGCGCCGCAGCGTTCCGTCAGCTCCGTGCGCACCCCGCCGAGCCCCTGCCGCATCCGGTTCAGCTCGTCGACGGTGTCGAGCCGCCGGTTCAGCCGGGACCAGCCGGTCACCGCCTGCCCGAGGAGGTGCTGCATGTCCTGGAGCGCTCGTTCGGCGAGGTCGAGCCCGGCCTCGTCGACCCAGCGGATCGCGCGGGACCGCCACGAATGGACGATCACGGCCAGCCCGCCCGCGACGGCCGCGAACACCGCCGCCGCCCACGCCCCGGCCGGCAACGCGGCGGAGTCGCCGCCGAGACCGCCCAGGATCGCGCCGCCGAGCGCGCCGATCGCGTTGACCGCCAGCGCGCGGGAGTGGTCCTCCATCCGGCCGCCGGGGCCGCGGATCACGGTCAGCACGACCAGCGCCGTCCACAGCAGCGCCATGACCAGCCCACCGGCGACGCCGATCGGGGTCAGGCCCGCCAACGCCGCGCACACCGCGCCGGGCAGCGGCGACCACGCCTGCGGCGGCGGGAACGGCCCCGGGGAGCGAAGCCGCCGCAACGTCTCGTCGGGGCAGACCTGGCCGAGGCGGCGCGGGTACCCGCCGTGCTGCTCCAGCGTGCTCGTCCACGCGCGCAGGTCCAGGTCGATGCGGGGCAGTGACGCGCCGCCCCGGAGGCTCGCGCGCACCCACGAGCGCAGCGTCTCCTGGAACCGCTCGGCCTCGAACGGCTCCGGCACCGGCGGGTGGACGCCGTGCGCGGCGATCGCGGCCCGCCGGTCCTCGGTCATCCGGTCGTCGCCGGGGACCGCCTGGAACAGCGCGGCGACCCGTTCCCGCAGCTCGGTGAAGCGTCCGCCGACGGCCTCGACGGACGCGGCGATCGGCAGCTCCCGGACGAGCGCCCGGACGCCAGGCAGCTCGGCCGCCATCTCCTGGGCGTCGTCCAGGGCGAGGTCGGCGGCGTCGACGGCGCGGCGCAGGGGACCGTCCTGGGCGAGCCGCAGCGCGACCCGTCCGGCGGGGGCGTCGTCGTCGCGCGGCGCGGGGACGGGCGAGTCGTCGGCGAGCATGCCGCGGATCGCCGCCCGCAGCACGCGCAGGAAGTCCTCCTGACCGGTGCCCGCGGCCCCGGCGATGCGCAGGCCGGGCACGGCCGCGCCGAACGGCACGTCGCCGAGCAGCTCATGGGTGCGCCGGAACACGCCGGGCAGCCGCAGCAGCTCCGACAGGCGGCCGAGGCCGTCGCCGTCGCGGGCGTCGCGGCGCCGGGCGCGGGCACCGGGCCGCAGCGGCCAGTCCACCCCGATCTCCTCGATCGCCCACAGGGTTCGCCGCTGGATGTTGCCGGGCAGCCGCAGACCGCTGCCCGGCCCTCCGCCGCCGGGGGCCCCGCCGCCCGGCCCCGCGCCGTCCGTGTCGCCGGCGCCCGCGCCGTCCGGTTGGCGTCCGACGACCAGGCACAGCATCTGCGTCACCTGGTGCGACCCGTCCAGCGCCTCGAACGCGGCGCGATGCCGCACGACGGCCGTGGCGGTGTCCTCGACCAGGAGCATGCCGAGGTCCTGGGAGGTGTGCAGCAGCTCCTCGACGCGGGTGGCGGCCTCACCGGCGTCGCAGTCCTTGAGGTCGAGCCGGACGACACGGGTGCTCACCGGCCCTCCCCTGGCTGGTCCATGGCGGGCCGCTCCAGGGCGCGCAGGTTGGCGCGCACCGCTGACACGTCGGTGAACTCGGCGTCCAGCGCGGCCGGATAGGTGCGGGCCCAGAAGTCGCGCAGCTGTTTCGCGCGGGCACGGCTGGAGGAATGCAGTTCTTCGAGCATCTCGTCGAGCCGCCGCACCTGGCCCTCCGCCATGTCGCGCAGCACCAGGTACAGGTCGCCGGGCGGCTTCGGCATGCTGCCGACGCCGTCGGGCGCCTCCTGCATGAGCTGCGAGCAGAAGTCACGGCGGATGCCCGCGTTGTCGGCGAACGTCCACAGCTCGTAGGACTGGAGCAGGCTTCCCCAGGACGACGCGTGCTCCAGCGGCGTCAACTCCAGCGTCATCGACACACCGCCCGCGAGCTGGACCGACACGCTGATCGGCGACGCCGGGTCACCGTCCACCGTCGCCTTGCCGTTCCACATCGCGCACAGCATCCTGTGGAGGATCTGAACGCGGTGTTCCTCGTGGGTGGCGAGGTAGCCGAAGTCGTAGCCGAGCCGCTGCCGCCATTTGAGGTAGTCCTGCCGCTGCGGCCGGTCGATCGCGTCGGCCCAGGTGCGCAGGACGTCCCGGACCTCGCGGACGTCGGTGATGCCCATGGACGACCGGAAGAGCACGACGGCGATCGACTCGGCGGTCGTGTGGGTGAAGTCGTAGACCATGTCGGGCCCGGCGGGCAGGTTGACGGCCTCCCGCAGGTACTGCTCGATCCCCGGGTCGTCCGCGCCCGCCGGGTAGGACACCAGGACCTTCAACCGGCCGGTGCCCTGCGGGCTGAAGTTCGCCGGGACGAGCCCCGCGAGCTTGCTGCGGAACTCCTCCAGCTCCGCCTCGCCGAACTCGGCGGGCGCCTGCCCGGCGGCCTGCGCGACCAGGTCGTGCAGTGTCGGCAGCAGCGGCACCCGGCCCTGCTCGGCCATCCGGAAGTACGTCTTGACCTCGGCCTTCACCCGTTCGCGCAGCTCGGCCACGGCCGCCTCGGGGGTGGCCTCCCACGCCGTCCGGTACGCCTCCCGCCAGGCGTCCGCGCCGAGCAGGACGCCGAGCAGGTCGGCCCCGGACGCGCTCGGCTGCAACTGCCCCTTACCGACCAGGTCGTCGGTGATCCGCCGGACGACCCGGGCGTAGAACTGCTCCAGGTCGCCGCCCGGCGGAAGGAGATAGGACACGCCGACGCGGGCCTTGGACAGGTCGGCGGCCCGGTCGCGGAACCGTTCACGGTCCTGCCCGGCGTGGTCGGCCAGCGCCCGGGTCATCGCGCGCAGGATCGCCTCCACCTGGTCCATCGGCTTGCGCCAGCGCGGCGCGAGCTGCGACCACGGCTCGGTCCAGGCGACGTTGGTCCGCCACCGGTACCACTGGTCCTGGCGCTGGCGGGCGTCGACCGGATCCGGGTCGGCCCACTTCACCTTGACCATGCCGAGGCTCCGGTCGCGCAGCGCGGGCAGCGGCGGCGGGTTCGGCCCGAGTCCCTCGGGCGCGGGCGGCTCGACGCGGCGGCGCTGCATCAGCCCGACCGCGCCGCCGCGCTCCACCTCGTCGGCCGACTCGGGGTTGCCGAACAGCGCCCGCGCCAGCCGGAACGGGTCGACGCCCGCGAGCATCCGGGGCACGGCGTCGCGCGGATCGAACGCGTTCACCCGGTCGGGGATGTCGCGGTCGAGCCGGGCGCGCAGCCGGGTCAGCGCCACCCGCATCGCCTCGGCCCGGTCGTTGAGCGCCGTCGTGACGTCCTTGGCCCCGGTGACCGGGTCGGGTTCGGCGTGGTCCTGCGCCGGGCGGGTGAAGATCTCGGCGATGTTCGCGACGGCGAAGAACTCCTGGATCAGCGTCCGGTTCGTCTCCACTCCGGGCAGCGGGCCGCGCAGGTCGTCGACCCCGGTGCGCAGCAGTCGTCCGGCGACCAGGTCGGCCAGTTCGTCCACCGGCACCGTCAGGGACGCCACCAGCGCGGTGGACGCGCCCCGGTTGCCGATGCCGTTCTCGGCCGGGATCTGCCGGTCGACGCTGGCGTTGATGAAACTGTCGGCGAACGACTGGTGCTGCTCGCCGTCCGACCTGGTCCGCTGGTCGAGTTCGGTGCCGAGCAGCGACAGCATCAGCGACACCACCGACCGCCGCAGGTCGCCCGGCTCGGCGCCCACCGGACGGCAGAACAGGAACGCCGTCTGCGCGGTGCCCGGCCGCAGCGCGATGCGGCCGTCCACCGGGTAGTGGACGGCCACCTCGTCGGGGTCGATGTCGGCGCGGGCCGTGTATCCGCGCAGGTCCCGCTGCGCGTCGCCGCCGTTCTGGTGGTCGACGAGCCGGAACAGGTCCAGCAGGGCGCGGCCCGCGTTCAACTGCGCGGGACGGCCGCCGCCCAGGCCGTCGACGAACGCCGACGGCATCAGCACCAGCGGGTAGATCTTGGGCCGCAGGTTCGTGCGGTCGAACAGCTCACCGATCAGGTGCAGGTAGTCGTAGAAGATTCCGGCGCCCGTCCCGCCCGCGACCGAGAACGCGACGAACACGTCCACCGCGTTCTTGTTGCTGGACTTGCCGCCGAGCTTGTACAGGTCACTGGCGGCCTGCGGGCCGGACAGACCACCGATCGCGGCGTTCAGGTCGGTGGTCGCCGGGCCGGTGCCGCCACGGAACGTCTCGAACAGCGCCGCCCTGCCGATCGTCGGCAGCTGGCCCGCGCCGCGTTGCAGCGGCGTCACCCTCGGCTCGCCGGGGTCGGGCGGCAGCCACGGCTCCACCTCCCGCCCGACGTTCACCCGCAGGTTGCGCGCCACCTCCGGGTAGGTGTCGACCAGCGGCACCAGTCCACGGACGTAGTGCGCGGTCCGCTGGGCGGCGGTCACGTGCTGCGGGCCGGGCACGACGCTGGTCGGCAACCGGTCCAGGTCGGCCTGGTTGACGTCGGCGTACACGAACTGGAGGCAGCCCGGCAGCTGGTAGGGCAGCGCGTCCTCGCGGAGACGCTGGAACGCGGTGCCGTCGGGGCCGCAGATCTCCTCCCTGAGCCGACGCTCCAGCTCCGCGCCGATCAGACAGCCCGTGCCACCGAGCCCCACGAACAGGACCGGCTGGTAAAGCTTCATGACTGGGGGGACCTCTTTCTGACCGGCCGCTAGAGCCAGGGGTCGTTGTAGGTCGACGATGTGGAGGTGGTGGACGGTTCCGCCTGGCCCGTACCGGAACCGGGGTCGTCCGGACGGCCGCCGGAGGTGCCGAGGTCGTCGGGCCGGTCGGTGGACGTCGCGTCGGCCCTGGTCCTGGCCCTGTCCCCGGCGCGGTCCCCGGTTCGGCGGGGACGCACGGAGCGGCGCCGGGTCACGTCGGTGAAGGCCAGCATCAGGCCGGTCTCCTCGTACGGCTCGCCCCCGGTGCCGATCTCGATCTCGTAGCGCGGGCCGTCCGGGATCTGCACCACGACCTTGCCCGGCGCGCCACGCCGGGCCCGGACGGGCCGGTCACCGGGGTGCGGGTAGTCGAGCCCGGGATCGCGGCCGTCGGAGGAGTCGTGGACGACGAACCGGAACTCCGGCGCCCACTTGCCCGGCGCCTTCAGGACGGTGAGCTCCTCGCCGTCCTGCCGCAACGAGGCCCGCAGGCCGCGCACGTCGACGCGGGCACGACGGGCACGGCGCCGCAGGTAGGCCAGGAACGCGACCAGGAGCAGCAGGAGCAGCACGCCCGCGATCTCGTGCCAGTGCCGCTGCAACCAGCCGGGCGGATTCTTGACCGTGACAGTGAGCTGGTTGACGGCGTACGTCTTGGACGGGTCGGCGGCGTCAACGACCTTCACGGTGAGCGACGTGCCGCCGAGACCGGCGTCCGGGGGGAACCGCACGGTGAACGGATGCGTCGTGGTGCCCGACCCGATCGCCAGGTCGGTGGCACCGGCGAGCGTGGCGCGCGCCCTCCCCGAACCCTCCAGGACCAGCCGGCCGCGGGCGGGCGCGGCCTTGTTCTCCATCGTGACCTTGCCCCGGACCTCGCCGCCCGGGTGCACGACCGCGCCGGACGAGAACGCCACGCGGCCCTGGACGGGCAGCCCCTCGGCGGTGACCGCGACGGTCACCGGGACCTTCTCGGCGCGGACGCCGTAGCCGCTGACGACCCCGGTGAACGTGAGGTCGCCGGGGCGCGGCGGCGCGTCGAACGTCCCGGCGTACCGGCCGTCCCCGGCCCGGTCGTCGGGGGCCCTGCCGTCGTCGCGGACGACGATGCTGTTCGCCGCGCCGAGGGACGGGCCCTGGGCCTGGACGGTGAACGTCAGTCCGGACAGGGCCTTGGCGTCGGTGATCGCGCCCCGGCGGGTGACCAGCGAGAGCCGCACGGTGAGCGGCTGGCCGACGCGGGCGCTCGGCGGATCGACGACCAGGGAGGAGCTCACCGCGCCCTGCCAGATCGCGGTGGCGCTGACGAGCTGCTTGGACAGCCTGTCCGGGGCGGTGAGCTTGACCTTCCAGTCGCCGTTCTTCGGGTTGACGATGCTCAGCTTCTCGACCGTCGCGTTCTCACCGGCGCGTTCGAACTCGCTGTCGCCGATCTTCCCGTCGGCGGGCACGGTCTTGCCGTCCGGGTCAAGGAAGTCGACCCGGACCCGGGGGTCGCCCTTCGCGACGGTGATGGTGCCGTCGGTCGCGATGATCGGGATGTTGATCTTCAGTTCGCGGGTCTCGCCCGCGCCGAGCGTCGTCTCGCCACCGCGGCTGCGGCCCGTGCATCCGGCGGCGGCGAACGCCTCGGTGAGCGAGTCGAGCACGTCGCCCGAGTCGTGGACGACCCTCGCCCGCGGCTTGGAGGCGGACCGTTCGTCGCACCCGCCCTGCGAGCCGCCCGCCGCGAACCGGTCCAGCGCGGCCCGGTCGATCTGGTCGCCGAAGCCGAGCGGCCACACCTGCGTGCCGTTCGTGCGCGCGAGCGCGAGCTGCGTGTCCACCTGCTTTAGCGCCTCCCCATTACGGTCGCTTTCGATCCGTCCGTAAATAGGGCTGGCGTGGACGTCGAGCCGCCCGTCCGTGAGCAGGAAGATCATTTTTAGGGCGCCCTGCGGCCCGCCGTTGCTCAGGGCGCTCATCGCCTGGGCCAACGCGGCGGCATGGTCGGTGTCGGCGCCCTCGGAGTCGTCACGGTGATGCAGTTTCCGGACGCAGGCGCCGATGGCGTCGGCTTTCACGGAACTGTCCAGGACGAGGGGCGGACACGCCGCGGTGATCGCGTTCTGCCCGGTCTTGTTCTGGCTGCCGAATCCGTAGATCGAGACCCGGCTGCGGGAATTCAGGCCGCTGAACGCGATGGTCGTGGCGGCTTTGATCTCTTCCCGGACGTCGGCCTCCGTCAGGCTTCCCGACTCGTCCACCAGGATGGACACGTCGGTCAGCGTCGGTTCGGGCGCGAACGACTTCGCGTTCACAATGGCGCCCGTCGCGCTGTTCGGCGTCGCCTTCGACCTTATGCTCGGCGCGGCGTTCACCGCCACCGATGGCCACATTGGGACGACCATGATCGCCAGCGCCAAGGCGATCATTACCACCGGGCGCGCGAATGAACGGCCTGTTCTTCGCATCATTCTCCCGACCCCCTGCATAAGGTCACCCCCACTCCCCCGACTATCCCGATGATTACCCCACTGTTACATCAGAGTGGGTCTCGGTTATCCGACTGTTACCAATTCGCCCCATGGCATCCATCCCTGAGATCACACAGGACCCGATGTCCAAATTGCTCCACTTATGGATGGCATCGACCCGTTCAGTGGGGAACGTCGGTGCGCCCCACCGGAACGCGCAATTAAGATCGTTCTCCGAATTTCCGGATCTAGCCGGCGGTATCGTCCTCCGGGTCGTCGAGCACGGGGAGGGCCGCCAACTCCCGCAGGAACCCGTCGAGCAGCCGGTCGGCCGTCACGGCGTCCGTCCCGCGCGGTTCCTTGCGGACCAGGCGCAGCCCCTCCACCAGCAGCGTCTGCGCCGTCGCGTACCGTCCGGCCCGGCGCTCCAGCCCGCCGAGTTCCAGGTATGCCTCGACCGACGAGGGCTGGTGCTCCAGCAGGAACATCCAGGTCTGCCGCGCCTCCTGCTCGGCGCCGAGCGCGGCGTGGCACCGGCCGAGCAGCAGCAGCGTCGACGCCCCCGCGGACGACACCGGATCGCAGCCCAGGCCGAGCAACTCCTCCAAGTCGAGCCGCGCTCGCCCGTACTCGCCGAGCCGCATCAGCGTCTCCGCGCGCACGGTCAGCAGCGCCGCCCACTCCTCGCGGCCGTCCGGGGAGACCTCGTCCAGCCGGTGCATCGCGTCCAGCGGTCGTGCCTCGGCGAGCAGCGCCCGCGCCTCCGCCACGCGGCCGGACGGCGCGGCGCCCGCCCCGGCCGGATCGGCGTCTCCGACCGCGCCGGTCGCCCCATCGGCCCGCGCCGCGGCCCGCGCGGCGTCCGATGCTCCCGTTGAACCGGACGACGGCGGCACCGCCGGACCACCGACGCGGTCGGAGACATAGAGCCAGGCGTCCATCGAGAATCCCTTGCCGGGAAGGGAACTGCGGACCTTCCAGAAATCCTCAGCGCGCAGCGACCGAAACCCGTTGCGGACAACGTCGTGGAAGAGATGGTCGGAGACGACCACCGCGAGTTGCGCCCGGGGGAAGTCGACCAGCGCGGCCCGCACCGGCGGGCCGTCCAGCAGCCGGAAGCAGTCGATCACGGCGGTGCCGCTGAACCCGGCCGGGCCCGGCGTGACGAGGCCGCTGGTCAGCGCGAGCCGCAGCCGGATCCGCGCGCCGTCGGCCAGCAGCCGGTTCTCCTGCCAGAGCGCGACCTCCAGCTCCGCGATCAGGGCCGGGATGACCACGCTCTCGTCGATGTCGCTCGGCGGCATGATCAGCACGCCGTCGCCGCTGCTCTGCACGACCTCCTCGGGCACCCCGGCCTCCCGGCACGCCGCCAGGGCCACCGTGACCAGCGCCTGTTGCGCGCGGATCTGCTCCGGGACGAGCCGCCTGCTCCACCCCTCGATGTCCATTCCCGCGCACAGCGAACGGCGCGACCGGGCATCCATGCGACCCCCCTTCCGGCCCGTTCTCCGGGGCTCGGCATGAAGTCTCGCGGCCCGGACGGCGCCGCAACCCGCACCAGTACGGGCAAGGCGGGATTCGGCCGGGATTAATCACGCGACGGGAATCGGGGACCTCGGGCGCGGAGGGTCCTCAGCCGGACAGCTCCGGGGGCACCGGCATGTCGGCGAGTCGGGCGAGCGCCGGGACGTCCCGCAGCACCACCCAGCCCCGGCCGCACTCGACCAGCTCGCGCATCGCCGGGCCCTTCAGGGCCTTCTGCACGGTGCCCTCCTGCGCGCCGATGAGCATCGCGAGCTGCCGCTGCCTGAGCTTGACGACGGGACGGCCGTTCTCCCTGTCCGGTGAACGGCGCGCCTGGTACAGCAGCGCGCGGGCGAGCCGCGCGTCGACGTCGTACCCGGCGGCGTCGGCGCGGTACGTGTTGGCCTGCGTGAGCCGGTCGCCGGTCATGCGGTTGAGCGCGAACAGCACCTCGGGAAGCTCGGCGAGGCAGCGCAGGAAGTCCCGCGCGGGGATGATGGAGACGACGCACCGGTCCAACGCGGTCACCGTCGCGCTGCGCGCCTCCTGGTTGAGCACGGCCATCTCGCCGACGAGGTCGCCCGCGTGCCGGATGCTGAGCAGCGACAACGAACCGTTCTCCACGACCCTGGTCACGTCGACCCGGCCGTCGATCAGCACGAACACGGCCGTGCCCGGCTCGCCCTGGTGCATGAGCGGCTCGCCCGGGCGCAGGGTCCTGGTCCGGCCGAGCCGCAGCATCGTCCGCTGGGCGGACGGGGTCAGCCGTCCGAGATAGGAAAGCTCATGCCAGCCGGAGCTCGTCACAGACGTCTCCTTCGCGCACGCGCGTCTCGCCGCATCGACCCCCCAGGGCCGGACATCGCCTGAACGGGGACCAAGTATCGCAGGACCACCATGGCCGAACCGGGTCACATGACACATATCTATGCCCGTTCCGGCCATGTCCTTTCCGGGCCACGGGCGAGCGCGGCGGACAGCAGCCTCCGCGCGCCCGCCTGGTCCCCGCGCCGGAGGGCGTCGACCGCCAGCGTCCGCAGCGGCGCGGCGCCCCCGGGGTGGACGTCGACCGCCGCGTTCACCAGCCGGTCGCCCGCGCGCTGATCGCCCCGCCGGTACGCGCGCGCGGCCAGCGCCAGCAGCAGGTCGTGTTCGAGTCGTTCCGGCTCCGCCGCCAGATCGGGTCCCGCGCGGACGACGCGCAGGCCGTCCTCCAGATAGGCGCGTGCCACGTCGTCCGGCTCGGCCAGGTCCAGCAGCGGGTACGCGCCCGGCGTCAGCGGGTGGCGCCGCAGCAGGTAGCGCCACGTCTCGACCGCGTGCCGCCGCTCGCCGAGCCGCAGATGGCATTCGCCGAGCGCGAGCAGGGGTTCCGGTCCGGGGCGGACGCGCAGGATCCGCCGCAGCAGTTCCGCCGCCGAGCCGTGCTCCCCGGCGCGCATCTGCGTCCGGACCCGGCGCCATAACGTCGTCACCGGCACCTCCGTCCCCGCCTCGCTCTCAGGCTGCGCGTCGGGGGCCGCGTCCGGGTCTGGGTCCGTGTCCGGGTCTGGGTCCGTGTCCGTGGGGGTGCCCGCCCGCCAGAGCCAGAATCCCGGCCCGAACGCGTCGCCCGTGATCCGCTGGAACTTCGGCGCGGACGACGCGAACGCCCTCGTCACATGCCAGTGCAGCAGGTCACCCAGCAGGACGGCCGACGGCGCCTCGGCCTCGTGCCCGCGCGTCCGTTCCATCAGCCGGATGGATTCGGCGACGGCCTCGGCGTTCGACAGCGCGCCCGCGCCCGAGCCGCCCGTGACACCGATTCGTGTTCCGCTTCGTCCCGCCCATGCCGGGCCGTCTCCTCGCTCCGAGGGTTCGGTGTCGTGGCGGCGCAGGGCGTCCACCAGCGCCACCGCCGTATCGACGGGCTCGGCGCGGAGCACGAGCACGAGCGTCTCGGCCGTCGCGAACACCGCCTCGACCTCGCCGCCCCCGGACCGCCGCACGCTCTCGACCGACTCCACGCGCGCCCGGATCCGTTCCGGCGTGGTCAGCCGCCGCCACCCTCCGATGCTGAATCCGACGCAGGTGATCCGCGCGTCCCCGTCCCATCCCGAGTCCAATCCCGACCTCCAGGTTCGGTGCCGCCACGCTCACCCTCTCCCGCCGCGCGTCCACCCACCCCGTCACAATGCGGGTTGGCGCGACCTCGGACATGTAGTCGGGCCCGGACCCGTTTCACAGCCTTCGGGCGGGTTGAAAAAGTGGGCTTCAGTTCAGTCACGCGGCGCGGAACTCGAAGGCGCGCAGGTCGCCCCATCCAAGGTTGTCGAACGCGTTCTATCCGGGATTGGAGCCAAGATCCGGATGTGGTGCATTCCGCATCGGTAGTCAATAGTCGGGGAGCACGGGGCCGGTGTGACGACATTGCCGTGGCACCGGCCGGGGACCGGCAGGGCCAGGCGGTCACCCCGTTTCTTCTCCCACCCCGTGAAAGGACCCCCCGCTCATGAGGAAGCGCACACTGTGGGCAGCGATGCCGCTCGCCGTGCTGACACTGTCCGGCACGTCGGTCGCGGCGGCGGCGACCGAACCGGCACCACCGCCCAGGACCACCATCGTCGGTGGCGTGAACGCGACGGAGGCCTACTCGTTCATGGCGTCGCTCCAGGAGGGGGGCTCGCACACGTGCGGCGGCTCCCTCGTGGCGCCCCAATGGGTCATCACCGCGACGCACTGCGGCCAGCCCGAACAGGTCAGGATCGGAACGAAGACGCACAAGTCGGGTGGTGAGGTCATCAAGGTGGACAGCGCCCAGGTGGTGGGCGGCGACCTGTCCATCCTGCACCTGTCCAGCGCGTCGAAGAGCAAGCCCATCGCCGTCGCCAAGTCCGCGCCCGTCGGGTCGGCCATCCGGCTGCTCGGCTGGGGCCAAACCTGCCCGACGCCCGGCTGCGGTGGCCTGGCCGACCAGCTCCAGCAGCTCGACACGAGCATCATCGCGGACGCCAAGTGCGACGGGATCACCGCGTCGACCGAGATCTGCACCGGCGGCGAACAGGGCAAGGGCGCCTGCTACGGCGACTCCGGCGGCCCGGCAGTGATCGGCGGACCCGGCTCCTGGGAACTGGTCGGCGCGACCAGCCGCGGCGGTCAGAACTGCGCGGCGGGACCCGCCATCTACAGCGACACCTCGGCCTACCGCGACAAGATCACCCAGATCATCGGCGGCGCCGCGACGCGCTGACCGTCCGATGAGCGTGCCCTCCGCCGGAGCGCGGTGCCCGGCGGGGGGCGCCCCAGGCCCTGTCCCACCCAAGACGCGACCTGGGGGCGTCCGTTCCTTCCGGCAGGCGCCCTCAGGTTCGCTTACCCGGCCTCGGCAGGAACGGGACGAGCGCCGTCCCGGCGGTGGTGATGACTGAGGCGACGACGAAGGCGGTCGAGTAGCCGTCCACGAGGTCGGTGCCGGAACGGGCCGCGGCCGTGCCGAGAACGGTGAGGCCGATGGCCCCGCCGATGGTGCGGGACGTGTTCACGACCCCCGCCACGGCACCCGCCTCCGACGCGGGCGCGCCCGCCGTCGACGCCTCCACCAGCGGTGTCATCAGCAGCCCGAAGCCGAGCGCCATGGTCGCGCCGGGGCCGAGAACGGAGCCGAGGAACGTCCCGTCCGGGTCCAGCACGACGCTCTGCCAGGCGAACCCGGCGGCGGCGAGCAGCCCGCCCGCACCGGCGAGCAGCCGCGCGTCCACGCGCGCCATCAGCGTGGGCGCCAGCCGGGATCCGATGATGATCCCGGCCGTGTGCGGCAGGAACGACAAGCCGGTGCGGACGGCGCTGTAATGCAGGACGTTCTGCATGTAGAGCGACAGGAAGTACCAGAGCGCGAACCCCGCCATCATGGTCACGACGGTGGTGAGGTTCCCGATCGCGACGCTGCGCAGCCGGAACAGCCCCAGCCGGACGAGCGGCTGCGCGGTCCGCGCCTCCACCGCGACGAACGCGGCCAGCAGCACAAGCCCCGCCGCGATCGGGCCGAGCGCCGACCAGCCGTGCTCCTCGATCCGTCCGATGCCGAACGCGAGCAGCCCCACCCCGGCCGTGACGAGCACCGCCCCCGGCAGGTCCAGCCGCTGCCGCCCGGTGGCGCCCCGCTCGTTATGCAGCCACGTGAACGCGATGAACGCCACGACCGCACCGACGGGCACGTTGATAAGGAACACCCAGCGCCAGCTCAGATAGTCGGTGAGCAGCCCGCCGACCAGGCCGCCCGTCGCGCCGCCCGCGGTGCCGACGGCCGTCCACATGGCGATCGCCCTCGTGCGCGCGGGCCCGTCCGGGAACGTGGCGGTCACCAGCGACAACGTGACGGGCGCCAGGATCGCGGCGCCGAGCCCCTGCACGGCGCGGGCGGCGATCAGCATGCCGCCGTCCTGCGCGAACCCGCCCGCGAGGCTCGCCACGGTGAACAGTCCGAGCCCGCCGAGGAAGACGCGCTTGCGTCCGAACAGGTCGGCGGCCCGCCCGCCGAGCAGCAGGAACCCGGCGAACGACACCGAGTAGGCGTTCACGACCCACTGCAACCCGGTCGCGCCAAGCCCCAGCCCGGTCCGCATCTCGGGAAGGGCGACGTTGACGACGGAGATGTCCAGAACAACGAGAAACTGCCCGATCGACGCTGCCAGCAGCGCCGCCCAGCCTGGCGTCGACGGGCGGTCCACCGCCTTCCCGGCGACATCGGAGCCTTGGATCGTGGTCATGCCCCCCAGGCTGCCCGCCCCGCCCGTCCCGCCGCGTCGGCCACGGGACCCAGACCGTAAGGTCCCATCGGCTTAGGACTCGTGGCGGGCTCTCAGCGCATCCGCTCGAACGCGGCGTAGGTCGCGGCCCCGTACACCAGGTGCGGCACCACGTCCGACACCCAACTCGACGCCGACCACTCCCACGGATCGATACGTGGTCGCGTTGAGCGCGCTCGTCCCCGCCGCCCCCGCGATCAACCCATTGATGAAAGTACGCATACCGGCGCCCTTACCCCTGTACCGGGCCGCTTCACAGGGCCCGGTCACAGCTCCTTCAGGAAACGCGTGAGGTACCCCACGGTCAGCTCGGGTTCCGCGGCGGCCGCGGTCAGCGCGGTCATGGCCCGACCATAGATCTCGACCTCCGCCGGTTTGTCGAGGTAGAGGGCGCTGGTGAGCTGCTCCAGGTAGACGACGTCGGACAGGCCGGGGTCGGCGAAACGCAGAATCGTGAACGGGCCGCCCTCCGCCGCGTGCCTGCCCGCCCCGAACGGCATGATCTGCAATGTCACGTGCGGCAGCTCCGACATTTCGATGAGGTGCCTGATCTGAGCCCGCATCACTTCGCGATTGCCGACCGGACGGTACACGACCGCCTCGTCCAGGACGGCCCACAGCTCCGGCGCCCCGGGAGAGGTGAACCGCTCCCACCGCTTGGCACGGATCTCGTCCAGCCGCTCGACCTCCCCCTCCGAGGCCGAGAGGCGGCTGCGCCGGACGACCGCGCGGGCGTAGCCCTCGGTTTGCAGCAACTCGGGGACGAGCCGCAGCTCGAAGGAACGCACCACCGAGGCGGCCTCCTCCAGCCCCAGGTACGTCTCGAACCAGCTCGGCACGAGGTCGCCGTACCGATGCCACCAACCGGGGCCGTTGGTCTCCCTGGCGAGGCGCAGCAACGACACCCGCTCGTCGAAATCGGCCACACGATAGAGCGTGAGCAGGTCATCGACGTCCCGCTCCTTGAAACCGACCCGTCCCAGCTCCATCCTGCTGACCTTCGAGGCGGAGGAGCGGATCACATAACCCGCGTCCTCGACGGAGATCCCGCAGTCCTCGCGCAACCGGCGCAGCCGCGCGCCGAGCAGGATCCGCAGGACGGTCGGCCCGGCGCGCCGACCGTGCTCCAACGCCCGGACGGACGAGGGCCCGTCCGCGCTCACCTCGTACCCGGCGGGCGCGAACCGGACGGTCCCCCAGGTCGCCGCCGCCGTCTCCCCCACCGCGGGCGGCGCCGAGAGCATCGAGACGCCGTCCTCGGGGGGGCGCGCCAGCCGGTGGCAGGCGGCGGCCCAGTTCCGCAGATCGGACGACGTGCCCCCGCACAGCTCCACGATCCGCAGCACCACCTGGACGCGGGGCGGACGTTCGCCACGCAGGATCTCGGAAACGGTCGTACGCGCCAGCTCCGCGACCGGCCCCGTGCTCGTCTCGCTTCGGGAACGCTCGACGAGCTGTCTCAGGCTGAGCCCGGCCCGGGAACGCAGCTCGTCGAGCATCTCCACCAGCTCGTGCGACGTTCTGGCGCGCGTGGGGTCGACCTGGGCTGCCCTGACGGCGGGCGTACGCGGCGAGGCGTAGGGCGTCCGGCGCGGCGGTGACCGCTCCCCGTTCTTGTCACCGCCCCCCCGTCTGAGGACGTCCGCCGCCTCGCGCCACCGCCGCTCCCATTCCCGCAGGTCGCCGCCGCAGGCGAGGACGTACGCACGGGTCACCTCCCAGCTGGGGAAGCGCTGCCCCGAGGCGGCCTCGGCCAAGGTCGTGTAGCCGTAGAACGAGCGGGTGGCCATCGCGCGGTAGCTGATGCCGCCCGCGTCGGCGCGAAGCCGGCGCAACGCCACCGCGAACGCGGCGACGGGCCCCGCCGTGGGGTCCAGAGGATTCTCTGGTCGTGGCATCGGCCCGCCCCGTCACAAGAGTCTCCGCCGATGGCCCTCGGGACTTACGAGATAGCCGGTGGAGGGAGCGGACGCCGAACGCGGGTCCCGTCGCGGACACCCCCGAACAGGACGGCGGGCCCGGCCGCCGCGACCGACGCGGTGCGCGCCGCGACGCGGGCGGTTCTGGTGAAGGACGATCCCGCCCAGCGCGACGATCTCCGCGGCCACGATCAGGAGCACGATGATCAGCGGCCGGGATCGGAGCCACGCCTGACCGGGGCGGCGGGGGACTGACGAATACATCGACGCATCTCTCTTCTCGGGACTGGTTCGTTCGATGGCTCGGGCGGTGGTGTGGCGAGGAACAGGGTCGCTACGACCCACCCGGTTGCCGCCGAGGGGATCGTCCTATTCCCGCCTTATGCATCATCGTGGCGGACGGCGGATGGAATCGGGAGGCGTTCGGCGCCACGTGTTGTTCGGAGTCTCACCAGGCAGGGGCCTATAGCCGCGAAAACCTGGCCCCGTCAAGGCTTGGTTGTTCGGAAGTTCGTCCGGATGAACAAGCAGACGTTCATGCAGAGCATGAACAACGCCGGGCCAGCGAGAAATCGGAACAACGAAAACGGTCAGACGTCGCGCGTTTCCGCAGGTCAGCCGCGCAACTCTCGATCCCGCGCCCAACCTGTCAAGCCTGCTCGACAGGAGGGTTGCCGGACAACGCCTTCGCGGGCTTACCTAGAGAGGTCGTCCGAAGCGCCGTAACCGCCGTCTTCTCGACCGGACGACCCGATCGACGCATCCGTCTGATGGCTCGGGCGGAACCGATTGGCACGAGGGGCCTTCCGTTGCCGCGGGAGGCCCCTCTTCACTGCGCGCCACGGGCGCGTCCAGCCGAGCCGGCCCCGGACCCGGCAGAGATCGCGCCCCGCTTCCGCGCTCACGCCGCACCGCCAGGAATCCGAGTAAAGCGGTCAATTGCCGCGAGTCAGACATTCAGAAATGACGCCATGCGTCGATTCTTCGGCGGATAGCCTCGGGTCTCCAAGGCCCCGGTTTCCCTCAAGAGGAAATATCGATGACAGCTCCCGGCCGCGCGAGTGACGACGAGACGAGTCAGCTCACCCTGACGTCTCCCGACCACGCCAATAAGATCATTGTTCACTTTTCCGTCACCGACATGGCCGATCTCTGTCGGCACCTGAGCGCGCACGGCTTCGTCGTCGACGACCAGGCGGAGAACGCGCGCTCCGTCCTGACGGAAACCATCATCGCGACGGCGTCCAACCCGGGCGCCTGGACGGCGCTGGGCGCCACCATCGTCGCCTACCTGCGACGGGACCGCGGAAAGGCGGCCCGTATCAGGGTCGACGACAGCTCGTTCTCCATCCACGGCTACTCCGCCCGCGAGGCAGAGCGGCTCGCGGCGGAGCTGACCGAACTGATCCGGGCGCACGAAGAGCCCGACGACGTCCGTTAAGGGAGGGACATGAAGATGCCACAAGCCCTGGTGATCGGAATCGACCGGTACTCCGCTCCACGGATACGTCCGCTGACATGCGCGGTCAACGACGCGCTCGAGATATCCAAGCGGCTGGAATCGGCGGGCTTCGAGGTCGTGACGCTGACCAATGAGAACGCGACCCAGAAGGCCATCGAAGGGGAACTCGACGGCGGCCTGGACGACCGCACCGCCGACGAGGACGATCCCGTCCTCGTCTACTGGGCGGGCCACGGACTGACCGACCTGCGCGACGCCGAACGCGAGTGGTCCACCTTCCTGCTGCCCTTCGACGCGGACGTCGAGCGGCCGATGAGCACGGCGCTCGCCGTGCAGCACGTGTGGGCACTGCTGAACAGGCTCAGGACCCGCAGGCTCCTGGTCCTGCTCGACACCTGCTTCAGCGGCGCCTTCGCGGGGGACGGCTTCGGCCGCGGCTTCGCCCTCGGCGACACGCGCGGGGCGCCCGCGCTCACCGACGACTTCCTCAAGATGGAGGGCCACGGCCGGATCGTGGTGACGGCCTGCGGCCCGAACCAGGTCGCCCGCGAAGACCCGAAACAGGGGCACGGGCACTTCACCAGGGCGCTGCTGTCCGTCCTCGACCGGGGCGCCGCGGACGGCGTGCGGACGGCCAGCGTGCCCGCCCTGACCTCCAGCCTTCGCGACGAGGTGCACCGGATAACGAGGAACGGGCAGACCCCGTCCCTGCACCAGTCGGCGGTCGGCTCCGACTGGACCATTCCGCTGCCGCCCCCGGCCCCGTTCCAGCCGCCGGTGCCGAGTTGGGCTTTCATCGGGACGTCCGGCGGCGTGGGAAAGACCACGCTCGCCATGATGACGGCCGAACTCCTCGCCGAGGCGGGCAACACCGTCATGTACCTCGACGTCGACATCGAGCATTACGGCGGCACGAGCGAATGGTGCCAGCGGGCGGGCACCGACATCGGGCACACCCGCACGTTCGCCGACCATGTCGCCGTGCAGTCCCGCGCCAAGAACCGCGTGGCGGCGCGACATCTCACCGACCACCTGGTGGACGTCACCCCGGAATACCTGCGACGCCACGAATGCGGCCGGATCCTGCTGCTTCCGGCGGCCCGGGCGAGCGACAAGGTGTTCAGCTTCGAACTGGTCGCCGAGATCAAGGACCGCCGCTCGAACGCCATCTGCCGGCAGGTCCTCGACGCCGCGTTCGAACGGGGGATGCGGCAGGGCGCGACCTGCATCGTCATCGACTGCGGCGCCCAGTTCGACCCCCTGGTGGTGAACGCCTTCGCCGCCGCGCACCATCCGTTCGTCGTCGCCGCCGCGCGCGCCGGTGCGCGGGAGAAGCGCGAGGCGATGCTGACGAACTCCACTCACACCGTTCCGGAGTTCAACCGGATGCGGGTCGAGACGGTCGTCAACCGGGCTCCGAGCAGGGAGGCCCTGGTGCAACATTGGGGGAATCCGGATTTCAGTTCCCCGGGGACGGCCTTCCACTGGCTGCCGTTCGACCGCAGGCTCTTCCAGGACTGGGAAGAAGGGCGGCCGAACTTCGAACTCGGCTATGACGAGCTGACCCACGCCTGGCACGAGATCCTCGTCGCGTCCGACCGGATGAGCTGTGAGGGCCTGCACCGCGATCTGCTACCGAGCGAGTGGGACCGGTTCAGCAAATGGGCCCTGTGGATCGTCAACACTCCCGGCTGGGCGGCGACAGAACTCATGACGATGCGGCGAAACCTCCTGCGTTCCCGCCTCGCCGCGGGCTTCTTCGCCGCGATGCTGGCGGTCTGCTGCGCCGGACTCGCACCCATGTTCTTCGGCGATTCGGAGAAGGCGCCCGAAACCGGCCACGCGCCGACCCCCGGCGAGGCCGCGCACCCCGCCAACCCGCCGGACACTGGCGGCGACCCGTGGATGCTGCCGTCCTGGCTCTGGATGACGTTCGGGGTCGCGGCCGGGCTCCTCACCGTGACCTACCTGCTGATGAGCAGGGGCTTTCGCAGGCGTCGCAGAGTGGTCGAGGACGTCGTGAAGCACAGCGTCTCCATCACCGAGCTCAAGGCGTGGTTCTCCGCGCCATCGAACGAGGCGCCGTGGTGGAAGATCTGGGCGCCGAACCGCCGCGCGGCCATCGAGTGGCTGCACAAACGGGTCATGGCGACGCGCGACGCTGAGCTTCCGTCCGGTAGGCCCGGCGAGGCGTCACGATGAGGCGGTTCTCCTTCACCTGCTCCTACACGCGGACGACGGACGTGGAGGGCACGTCCCCATGCGGCCGACCGGCGACGCGGCGCAAGCACGGCGATCCGAAATGCCTGGGCCACTGGGCCGTTCACTGGCTGCTGAGCAAGATGGGGCCGACCGCTCACGCGCGCAAGACGTGGGCGTTCGTCTTCTGGGTGCTGTTCGTCAGCCAGAGCTTCACCCTGTTGCAGGTGGTCCTCGGGCGGCAGGACGATTCCGCGTCCGTTCATCCCGTGGCGATTCTCTTCGTCGTCCCCTACTTCGGCGGGGTGACCCTGGCCCTGGCGTTGGAGCGGGCGTTCGGCGGGACGCTCTACGTACTCACGGCGCCCCTGGCCGGTTTCGCCATGGCCCTCCAGAACCGGGGTCTCCTCCGCGGCCAACTGGCGTCCGCGTCGGGCCACGGCGAGCACAACGAGAAGATCGTCGACCTTGCGGGCACGATCGGGTTCACCGCGATCGGGCTGGTCACGATCGCCGTCTGGGTGGGATTCCTGCTGTTCTACGACGGGAAGCCGCTGGGTGAGGCGCTCGCGATGCTCGCCGGGATCCTGCTGATGCTGATGGTGATCATCGCGGGCATCGTGCTGGCGCTCATGGCGAGGGGCATCGGAAACGACCTGCTGGTGGGGGTCGGAATCGGGCTCGGGGTCCTTGTCGTGGCGGGCGGCATCGGCCCCGTCAAGAGACTCGCCCGGCGGCTCCAGGTCTGACGCCCACGCCGTCCACCACACGGCCCGGCCAGCCGGGAGCGGTCCGGGTGGATCAGCCGGTTCGCGCGACCAGGTTCAGGAGCTCGGGACGCGCTGGTCGAGGTCCTCGGCGCGCAGGCGGCTGCGCCGTTCGAGGCCGTACCGGCGCTGCCGGTCGCCGGACGTGCCGCCGACCGTTACGGCCACAAACACGTCGTGATCCCCGGGATCATTCTCGCGCTGGTTTCGGCGGGGCTGTCCCTGGTCACCTCCAGCGTCGTCTCCGGATGATGTTTCGGGTTCGCGCGGCCGAATACGGACCGGTAACTGGCCGTTAGCGGACAAACCGCATCATGCGGGCGGCGCGACCTGTCGTTGTGGGCAAAATCGGAGGTGGGGGAGGCGGTGCCAGGGGGGCCGCTTCGGGGACCGGTGGTTTCGCCGCCACACCGACGAAGAGAAGGCGCCGTGCTTCATCTGGCATCCGTTCAGCTCGACTTCATTCCCGGCGCGAACATCAGCGGGCTCGGCATGTGGGCACCGGCCGAACCCCTCGCCTGGGGGGAGGAGAAACCCAAGCGGGAGGCCACCCTCTCCTACCTCAAGAACGAGATGCCCGTCTTCGAGAGCCTTCGCAAGAAGGTCGAAGGCGATCTGATGGCCTACCAGAAGGGGCGGCTGGAACAGATCCTGTCGTTCCTCGATGACAAATCCGTTGATCTGTGCGTCTTTCCCGAGTACGCCTTCCTCGCCAACGAGGCCACGCTGGACATCTTCGCCGGGTTCGCCCCGAAGATCACCATCGTCGCCGGGCTGGGGATGATCCGCGGGAAACAGCTCGACCTGCTGTCGAAATACACGGACGAGAAGATCGCACCGAAATCCAACGTGGCGATCGTGTTCAGCGGAGACGACCGCTACATCGTCGCGAAGAAACACCCGGCCGACGGCGAGGACCTCACCCCCGGAAGCGGGATCCGGTGCGTTCCCGTGACCTGTGGCGGTCAGCGGATCAACCTCGCCGTCGCGATCTGCATCGACTATCTCAGGGCCGGTCACAATCTCGCCGACATCGAACCGGCACCCGACATCGCGGCGATTCCCGCGTTCAGTGGCAACGTCGCGGCGTTCCAGCCGGAGGAGGCCCGCGACTTCCCCCGGGTCCTCGCCAACAACGCGAGGTTCGGCGGCTCCACCATCTTCGCGGCGGGGCTCGACGGCGACCGGTTCGTTGAGGACAGAAAACTTCGGCCCGTCCCGGCGCAGTCCGAGGGCGTCATCGGCGTCAAATGGTACGGGCCGCCCGAGAAGCCCACCGGGTTGCGGCAGGAGAAGAACTCCGTCACCCTCCGCAGTGCGATCATCTCGCAGGACGACGGGCAGTCCGTGGCCGAGATCGTCCGCAAGTTCCAGGGCCTCGCGCAGAACACGACCGCCGGCCCGGACACGCTCAGCAAATTCCCGGGCTGGCTGACCCACCTCGACAGCGACCCGCGTTTCGCCCTCATCGCCGACGCCCTGCGGTACTACCAGGAACTGGACACCGACGACCTCGTCACGGCGGACATCGCCGAGCAGTTGTCCACCCATTTCGTCTCGCAGCAGACACTTTCGCTGCGCGGTCACCGGCAGCAGGCCGTCCAACTCGTGTCCGGGCGGATCAGGGACGAGATCGCCAAGGACCACAGCCCCGCGAAGAACAATCTCCTGCTGGCCGCCGCCGGGCCCTACGAGGCGGCCCGGACCGACCACCCCATCGAATCCGACCGGCCGGAAAGCGAAGACCAGGCCCTCGAACTGCGGCGGCACTTCTCGCTCGGCCTCGGGACGTTCAAGTCCGGCTCCGCGCTGGCGACGCTCGCCGACCAGCAGGACCTGCTCCTCACCTTCGCCAAATCGGCGCCGCCGGACTCGCGCGTCACCTACCGGTTGGAAACGTCACAAGACCCGGCGACCGGCAATATCTCCCCCCGTTTCTTCATCGACTACTGCGGCCCCTCCGACGAGAAGAGCGTCGAATACTTCAAGAAACTGGAGCGGATAGCGCGTCCGATATTCCTGCGCGGCTGGTCGATCTACACCTCACGTGATCCCGTCGTCAAAGGGCACACCGTCGACATCGTGCCCGGCGACGGGGTGTTCCCGAAAGTCCGGGAGGACCTCGGGTTCCTCGTGGACGTGCTCCGCGCGATCGGCGGCGGCTGCGCCCTGGAGATCAGCGGGCTGCGGCGGGACGGGGAGGTCGACACGCTGCCCCCGGAGGCGACCGGGCCGACGTCCGCGTCCGGTGACGCCGACGACAAGGCGGAGGCGACCGAATGGTTCGCGTCCCAGACGACCTCGACCGTCGGCCTCGGCATCCACGTCCGGCTCACCACGCCGGAACCCAACGACGCCCTCGCCAACCTCGTCGGCGCCGCCCTTTTCAGCGGCGAACGGTTCGAAACGATCGACCGCGCCGAAAGCCCCGAGCAACTCCCGACGCCCGTCTTCCCCGTCGAGGTCGCGCATCGCATCCTGCACCCCCCGCACGGGCACATCGGGGGGCGCGGCCTCGGATCCCGGCGACCGCTGTCCATCCCGGTCACCGGGTTCTCCGTCGTCGGGGAGGGCGCCGTCATCGGCACCGCCAAGGCGGCCCGGCCCTACGTCGACGAAGAGATCGACATCCGGATCCCCGACCCCGACCGGCTGGTGCACACCTACATCATCGGCCGCACCGGCGTCGGCAAGACCAACACCCTCAAGAACCTGGCCAGATACGACCTGAGCAGGCCCGGGCCGACCATCGTCATCGACCCGCACGGCGACCTGTTCGACTACGCGGTGCGGCACGCGACGTCCCGGTCCTCGTTCCTCGCGCTCGACTTCTCCGGCGACGACGTGCCGAGCCTCAACCCGCTCTACCTCGACGCCGCCGACCACCAGGCCGTCGACGCCAACATCGAGAAGCTGATCGAACTCGTCCGCAACAGCATGTACTTCCAGTGGGCCGGGCCGCGCTTCTCCGACCTGTTGCGGCTCTGCCTGCAAACACTCGTCGCCATCGCCGACGAGGAGGCGGGGAACTGGGCCTATCTCGGTGACGTCGTCCGGCTGATCGAGGACAAGGACCACCGGGCGTGGGCGCTGCGGCAACTGCGGAAACTGAAACGCGACACCCTCCTGCGCCGCTGGACCCTGCACTCACGGATGAGCGAGACCGAACAGGCCGAGGTCGAACAGTGGTTCATCGCCAAGTTCGGCGACTTCCGCGTGTCCGAAACGCTGATCAAGGCGACCAGCGGGCGGCCGAGCGCGAACCTGGAGGAGGAGTTGCGGCGCGGCGCGGCCATCCTGGTCAAGATCCCGCAGACCACGCTCGGCACGGGACCCAGCCGCTTCATCGGCTCCCTCATCGTGGACCGCGTGCTCCAGTACACGATGGACGGCGCGTTCCTCACCAGCGAGACGCCCGCCAGCCTGATCGTCGACGAGTTCCAGAACTTCGTCGGCACGCCGTTCGCGACCCTCATCCCCGAGGCCCGCAAGTTCAACCTCGCCATCACCGTCGCGAACCAGACCATCAGCCAGTTGCGCAACTTCTCCCAGCATGAGGGCAGGTCAAGCGACGACCTCTCCGACACCCTGCTCGGCAACGTCGGAAACCTCATCGTCCAAGGCGTCAACAAGCGGGACGCCGAACGCCTCGCCGACGACGTCGGGATCGCCCCGGAGGGCCTCACCCGGATCAAGAAGTACGAGGCCGCCGTGGTGCTCACGGTCGACGGTGAACGGCTCGAACCGTTCACCGTCGACCTGAACGACTCCAACGAGCGCCCCGGCGTCGTCGCCGCCACCGTCGCCGCGGCCTTCGCACGGGACGCGTTGGCGCGGGCCAGGGCGTCCGTGACCATTCCCTCGATGAACCGGGAGGTCCCCGCCGCGGACGAGGACAAAGGCGAGGCCGACGACGAGGAGGGAGACCTATCCCCCGGCCAACGCCCCAAATCCAGCGGAAGCAGTTTCCTGGACGACTGGTTGAGGAAGCGCAAACTGCTCGCGGCGGAACGAACGGACGACGACGCCAGCGGCACGTCCGACGACGATGACGATCAGGAGTAACGAAGAATGTGGATCGCGCCTGTCATGTCGGGCATCGCGGCCGTCCTGTCGCTGGTGACCGTCATCATCGTCGCGCGGATGAACACCAGCCACGAGCAACGCAAATGGCTCCGCGAGGAAAGGGTGCGCGCCGCCGTCGACCTGAAGCTGGCCGTGTCGAAGCTGCGCGTCGCCCACTCGCGTCCAGAACCCGGCGACGACCCGGCGGCCACCGCGAAACGGTTCGACTTCTCCGAGGTCAACGCCGCGATGGGCCGGATGGACATCATCGGCTGCCAGCAGACCGTCGCCAACGTCCAGCTGCTGCGGGGGCGGCTCCGCGAGTTCGTCCAGGCCGGTGCGAACGGCGGCGACGAATGGCGGGCCAAGAGAACGAGTCTGGACGACACCGTCAATGACATAATCCAGCTTGTCAGGAAGGACGTGCTGTGAATCTGCCCCCCCTGCCGGAGCGTCCGCCCAACAGGCTGGAACCCGCTCTGGAGCTGGAAGAAGAGCGCGAGACGGCCTGGATCACCGAGCTACGGCTGTGGGAACGGGGAGAGGAACGTTTCCCCGAACTTCTCCGCGGCCTCTCCCGGCTCGAAGGCGCCACCGGCGAGACCGGCGACCGCAGAAGCGGATCGCCCTCGACGAACCCGCTCTCCCGCCGCGAACCGCCCACCCCCCAGGCCGACATCGTGGCGTTCCCCCCACACCCTTTCGTCGCCAGCACCGAACTGGTTCAGTCACCTACGGGACAACGGCCACAGTGAGACCCGGCGCGGTGAGGATCGCATAGTTCCCCGGCCGGGGACGGACCACGTCGGCGATGGCGCGACTGACAGCGTCCGGGAGCGTGATCTCCAGGGCCTGTTCGGTCCGCCGATGGGTGAACTCCCGCCCCGGAAGCAACACCACAGGCGTCCCGGGCCCACGCAGAACCAACGGATTGCCATGCGGAACCCGAGCGGGCAAAACCCGAGTGAACTGCGCGACATGCTGCGCACCGATCTCCAACGTAACGCCCTGAGACGTATCAACGCCCAGCCGATGAAAGAACAAGAACCCCGTACCAGACCCATCCCGAGCAGATCCCTCACGCACAACCTCAGCCACCTCAGAAACCCCAGCCAGACAAGAGCGGCCCAGGTCGGTCAGCAGCACCGGCAGGTGCGGCGCGAGAGCGTCAACGAACCCCGCAACGTTCCAGGACTGCGCCGCGTGAAGCTCCTCGGTGGTAATACCGACGAACTGAAGAAAGACAACGTCGCCAAGAGACGTCCGCGCCCGCCCAAGCTCAGGATCAAGCACAAAGGCACCCGCCCGAACCATCGACCCGGGCCGATCCGGATCAATCGGATCCGGGAACTCGATGTAATGACCGGCCTTGAAGTCGTTGCCGCTCTTGGAGACATACGACGCGAGGCTCTCCAGATGCCCCAGCGCCCAGTTCGGCGGGTGTGACTCCCCCGGCCCACGCGGCACCCGAATCGTGAACTCGTACCCCCGCTCCTCGAACGGCGCGGTCAACGCGTAGCCGATGAGATGCCAGTGCGGCACCGGCTCGTCCCGCGGATACATCACGATCGTATTGGTCACGAACCGCCCCACCGGCACCGGCATTCCGAACGGCCGATGCGCGATCGGCGCGTCCCACACCACCCGCTCCACGTCCCCGTACCGCGCTTTCAGCACCCCATCGATCGCGTCCCACCCGTGAACGTTCAGCACCGCTACCCCTCATCGACAACCACGTCCCCCTACCGACGCAACAACCCCGCCCCCGGTTCACCCCAACCTGAGTGTCTGGGCGACCCCCCGGCCGCCCAGACAACAAACCAACCACCACACCCATCACCCAAGGAGCTCCTCAGCGTGGTGGGACATGGCGAAGTCGAACTGCACTCGTTGTTCCTGATGTCCACAGGGACCTCCAAGAACCCGCCGCGACCGTCAGTCGAGAAGGTCTCGCGCGTCGTCGACAACGGCCGCACGCCTGAGCCAGCGCTCAGCTGATCCAGGTCAGCGCACGCGGTCACGCGCTGACGAACATCGTCCGGCACGGCGATCCCGCGCCTCCAGCACGACCAGAACCGCCTTCACCCAACCTTGAACCCGCCCCTCAGCAAAGCCCTCGGCGTAGCCTTCCGCACGGCCCGCAGCGCGGTGGGACTTGGCGAAGTCGGACCTGCCACTCGTGGTTCTTGATGTCCACAGCGTCGTCCAGGAACCCGTCGAGAGTCAGTCGAGGAGGTCACGCGCGTCGTCGATGACGGCCGCGCGTTTGGCCCAGCGCTCGAGCTGGGCGGTGTCGGCGCAGCTCATCACCCGCTCACGGATGTCGTTCGGGACGGCGATCCCACGGTTCTCCATCATGAGGAGGAGCATCTTCGCCTCGCCCTCGACGCGGCCCTCTTCGCGGCCTTCGGCGCGGTGGGACTTGGCGAAGTCGGACTGCCACTGGTAGCCGGCGGTCTTCACGATGTCCTCCAGGAGCTTGCGGGCATTCTCGGAGAGGTGCGTCATCAGGTAGTCATGGTACAACGCACCGCGGTTGTCTTCGAGTCTCTCGATCACGGTTGCCACGCTGGTCAGGACGGCCTTGGAGTGCGGGCCGTCGGAGTGGGCGGGGGTGCTCAGGACCGCTAGTTCGGGGATCTGGACGGCCTGGTCAGTGTCGGTGACGGGGGGCAGCATGCCGGGGTGGAAGGTCAGGGGCTTGAGCACCCATTCGGGATGGCCCATTTCGATGGGGGTCGCGCAGGCGTGGGCGATTGTCTCCGTGGGGCAGAAGACCAGTAGGGTCACCGGGCACTTGTGTCGTTGCCGCAGCATGGACAGGTAGGCGGGCCAGCTGAAGGCCTTCTTCTTGTCGAAGCGCATCTGCGATTCCACGATGATGCCCCAGGTCGGGCCGCTGGGCCCGTCGAGGAGGATGGTGGCGTCGCAGCGTAGTTCGGTTGGTTTGACGTCGCCGACGGCCTCGGAGGCCGAGGTGGCTCGGTCATCCGAGGGCAGGTTCATGCCGAAGACGGTCCGCAGGATTGTCGGGGCGAGTTGCGGCTGGTTGCGGACCATCTCCAGCGGCAGCTCATGGGCTGTTGTTGGCATGACTGAAGACTAACCGTTGCCGACAGTTTACGGAGCGTTTTCTTCGAACTTGATGAAAGAAAATTCGAACAAGCGCTGGGTATTATTGCGATTAATTAGGACATGTCAGGACGGGTCGTAGGCCAGGTTCGGGGCGAGCCAGCGTTCGACCTCGGGGACGGGGAGGCCGCAGCGGGTGGCGTAGTCCTCGATCTGGTCCCGGCCCACGCGGCCGACCGTGAAGTACCGGGACGACGGGTGCGCGAAGATGAGGCCGCTGACGCTGGACGCCGGGATCATCGCGAACGACTCGGTGAGCTTCATGCCCAGGCGGTTGGCGTCCAGGAGGTCGAACAGGGTCTCCTTCAGGCTGTGGTCGGGGCTCGCCGGGTAGCCGAGGGCGGGACGGATGCCGCGGAACCGTTCGGCGTGCAGGTCAGCCAAGGCGGGGTCGGCGGCCGGTTCGAACCAGGCGCGGCGGGCCTCCAGGTGGACGTACTCGGCGAACGCCTCGGCGAGGCGGTCGGCCAGGGCCTTGACCATGATCGACTTGTAGTCGTCGTGCTGTTCCTCGTACTTGGCGGCGAGGTCCTCGGCGCCGAGGATCGTCACGGCGAAGCCGCCCAGGTGGTCGCTGAAGGGGTGGTCGCCGGACGGGGCGATGTAGTCGGCCAGGCAGCGGTTCGGACGGCCCTCCGGCTTGGCGGTCTGCTGGCGCAGCATCGGGAAGCGGGCCTGCGGCAGGACGATGTCGTCGCCGTCGGAGTGCGCGGGCCAGAACCCGTAGGCGCCGTGGGCCTCGAAGGAGCCGTCGGCGATGATCTGGTCGAGCAGTTCGTTGCCGTCGTCGAACAGTTCGCGGGCGACGGGCTGGTCGAGGATCGCCGGGTACTTGCCCTTCAGCTCCCAGGCGAGGAAGAAGAACTGCCAGTCGATCATCTCGCGGATCGCGGTCAGGTCGGGCTGGACGACGCGGACGCCCGTGAAGTCGGGCGTCGGCAGGTCGCCGAAGTCGACCTTCTCGGGGTTCGCCCGCGCCTTCCCGATGGTGAGCATTGGGCTGCGCTGCCGTGTTTCGTGCTGCTCGCGGAGCTTCTGCTGCTCGGCGCGGTTGGTGACGGCGAGGGTCTCGGCGCGGCCCTCGTCGAGCAGGTCGGAGACGACGCCGACGACGCGGGACGCGTCCAGGACGTGCACGGTCGTCGCTTCGTAGGCGGGCGCGATCTTCACGGCGGTGTGCTGGCGGGACGTGGTCGCGCCGCCGATGAGCAGCGGCAGCCGCAGGCCGCGGCGTTCCATCTCGGCGGCGACGGAGACCATCTCGTCCAGCGACGGGGTGATCAGCCCGGACAGGCCGATGGCGTCGGCCTTCTCGGCGATCGCGGTGTCGAGGATCTTGGCGGCGGGCACCATGACGCCGAGGTCGACGACGTCGTAGTTGTTGCAGCCGAGGACGACGCCGACGATGTTCTTGCCGATGTCGTGCACGTCGCCCTTGACCGTCGCGAGGACGATCTTGCCCTGGCCGCGGTCGGTCATGACGCGCCCGGCGCGCAGCGCCTCCTGCTTCTCCTTCTCCATGAACGGTTCCAGGTAGGCGACGGACCGCTTCATCACGCGGGCGCTCTTCACCACCTGCGGGAGGAACATCTTGCCGGAGCCGAACAGGTCGCCGACGACCTTCATGCCGTCCATCAGCGGGCCCTCGATGACGTCGAGGGGACGGGTGGCCTGCGCGCGGGCCTCCTCGGTGTCGTCCTCGATGAAGTCGATGATGCCGTGGACGAGCGCGTGCGACAGTCGCGCGGCGACCGGCGCGTCCCGCCAGGACAGGTCGATCTCGCGCTTGGTGCCCTTGCCCTTGACGTTCTCGGCGAACGCGACGAGCCGGTCGGTGGCGTCGGGATTGCGGTCGAACAGGACGTCCTCGACGAGTTCGAGCAGGTCGGCGGGGATGTCCTCGTAGACGGCGAGCTGTCCGGCGTTGACGATACCCATGTCGAGACCGGCGCGGACGGCGTGGAACAGGAACGCCGAGTGCATCGCCTCGCGGACGACCTCGTTGCCGCGGAAGGAGAACGACAGGTTGGAGATGCCGCCGCTGGTGCGGACGCCTGGGCAGCGTTCCTTGATACGGGGCAGAGCGTCGATGAACGCCTTGGCATAGCCGTTGTGCTCGGAGATGCCGGTCGCGACGGCGAGGACGTTCGGGTCGAACACGATGTCCTCGGCGGCGAAACCGGCCTTCTGGGTGAGCAGGTCGTAGGCGCGCCCGCAGATGTCGACCTTGCGGTCGGCGGTGTCGGCCTGGCCGGTCTCGTCGAACGCCATGACGACGACGCCCGCGCCGAAGTCACGAATGCGGCGGGCCTGCTCCAGGAACGGGCCCTCGCCCTCCTTGAGGCTGATCGAGTTGACGACGCCCTTTCCCTGGACGGCCTTCAGCCCCGCCAGCAGGACGGTCCAGCGCGAGCTGTCCACCATGATCGGGATGCGGGCGACCTCGGGCTCGGTCGCGATCAGGTTCAGGAACGTCGTCATCTCCCGCTCGCTGTCGAGCAGGTCGGCGTCCATGTTGACGTCGAGGAGGTTCGCGCCGCCGCGGACCTGTTCGAGGGCCACGTCCACGGCGCCCTGGTGGTCGCCCGCCTCGATGAGCCTGCGGAACCGCTTCGACCCGGTCACGTTGGTGCGCTCGCCGATCATGACGAAGCCGGTGTCCTGGCCGATCTCGAACGGTTCGAGTCCGCTGAAGCGGGGCGCCGGGGCGGGCGTCACGCGCTCGCGGGGGTCGACGCCGCGGACGGCCGCGGCGATGCGGGCGATGTGCTCCGGGCTCGTCCCGCAGCAGCCGCCGACCGCGTTGACCAGGCCGGACGCGGCGATCTCACCGAGCCTGCGGCCCATCTCCTCGGGCGTCTGGTCATAGCCGCCGAAGGCGTTGGGGAGCCCGGCGTTCGGGTAGAAGGCGACGTTGGTGGGGGCGACCCGCTCCAGTTCCTCGACGTGGGAGCGGTTCTCCGCCGCGCCGAGGGAGCAGTTGAGGCCGACGACGAGCGGTTCGGCGTGCGCGACGGAACGCCAGAACGCCTCGACGGTCTGGCCGGACAGCGTCCGCCCGCTCAGGTCGACGATCGTCACCGAGATCCACAGCGGCAGGTGCGGGGCGACCTCGCGGGCGGCGGCGATCGCGGCCTTCGCGTTCAGCGTGTCGAAGATCGTCTCGATCAGCAGGACGTCCACGCCGCCCTCGGCGAGGCCCCGGATCTGCTCCGCGTACGCGCCCTTGACCTCGTCGAACGTGACGGCGCGGAACGCCGGGTCGTCGACGTGCGGCGACAGGGACAGCGTGACGTTCAGGGGGCCGACGGAACCGGCGACGAGCCGTCCGTCGAACTCGTCCGCGGCCTGGCGGGCGAGGCGGGCGCCCTGGACGTTCATGTCGTGCACGAGACTCTCCAGGCCGTAGTCGGCCTGGCTGATCCGCGAAGCGGTGAACGTGTTCGTCGTGGTGATGTCGGCCCCGGCCGCCAGATACTGCCGGTGGACGTCCAGGATGACGTCCGGCCGGGTCAGGTTCAGCAGGTCGGGGTCGCCGGTGACGTCCTTCGGATGGTCGGCGGAGATGCGGTCGCCACGGTAGTCGGCCGGAGTCAGGTTCGCGCCCTGGAGCATCGTGCCCCACGCACCGTCGAGGACGGCGATCCGCTCGTCCAGAAGGTCACGAAGCTTGGTCTCGGTCAATTCCAGGCACCTCCCATTGATGTGGGAGGCGCCCTTGTTGCTCGTGAGACGAGGCCGAGCGTGGCGGGCTCTCACCCGTTGCAGCGCCTCTCGGCTTCGTCATCGAGGTTACAGGCCCATCGTCCGTTCTGTCAGGGGCGTTCCGGATCAGTCGGACGGACGGGCCGCGCGAACCGCCTCAGGGGCGCCATTCCTCCTGGTAGGCGGGATGCGCGGCGTACGGGAGGGCGAGCAGGCGCAGCACGGACGCCCGAGCCTCGTGGGCGGCTTCGAGTTCCGGGCTCCGGTGGCCCTGCCCGAGCATCCAGGTCTCCTTCTCGTAGTCGTCGACGATCTGACGCGCGGCCGCCACCTCGCGCAACGTCCGCGCCGGGTCGTGGCGGGCGATGTGCTCGGCGTACGCCTCGTTCTCGGCGGTCGCGACGAAGCCGGGGTCATCGGCGTCGGCGGTGACCGTCCCGGACGGCGCGGTCTTCCACGGCCCACCAGAGCACGCCTGCGCGATCCGCTCGTCCTTGGCCAGCCGGTCCCGGAGGAATTCCACTAGGTCCATGAGGCCATCCTGCCCAGTGCGGCGGCGGAGAGCCCGGTGACCGTTCCGGAGACTGGAATCCGCGAGGTGATCACCTTGGCGTCGTCCGGCCCTTCCACGCGCCGCCAGTGCCCGCATAATGCCTGCGGGCCGAGTCGACGGTCATGCCCGCGTACAGAAGCGCGACGAGCGGCAGAACCACAGCGCGGACGAACGACAGCCGGTAGTAGCGAAGCATGGGCGCAAAAGTCGCCGCCATGACCATCCAAGCGCCCAACCCCGCCGCCACAGGTAGCACGGCACCGTCCACCCCCGCCGCAAGCCCGACCATCCCCGCCAGGGCCGCGCCAGGCGGCACCGCATACATCAAGAGCAGGACGAGAACCGTGCCCACCAGCAGAACCGGCGAGTAGCGGAGCTGGACGTAAGCACTGCGAGCCACCATCATCCACAGATCCGCCAGCCGCGGGTAAGGACGACGACTGACGACATCCCTGCTCAGATCGAGGCGGCAACGCCCCCCATTCCGCTTGATCAGGCGTCCCAGCGCGACATCGTCAATGAGCGCACCAGTGATCGCCGCAAGCCCGCCCGCACGCACGAGCACGGCACGCCGGACGAGCATGCAACCACCTGCCGCCGCCGCAGTACGGGCCCCATCGCGCGCAACCCGGCGAAACGGATACAGCTGCGCGAAGAAGTACACGAACGCCGGAACGATCACACGCTCCCACCCGGTACGGACGCTGAGCGTCGCCATCTGCGAAACCAGATCGCGCCCCTCAGCCTGCGCCGCGCTAACAAGACTGGTCACGGTTCCGGGCGCATACGCGATGTCGGCATCCGTGAACAACAGAAACTCCGGCCCACCCGCCGCCCGAACACCCTCCGACATAGCCCACACCTTGCCCGCCCACCCCTCGGGACGGTCCTTCGCCCGCACCACCTGGAAGTTCGACCGGTCACCGGCAAGACGCTCGGCCGTCTCGGCAGTCCCATCATCGCTCGCATCGTCGACCAAGACCACGCGGAACTCTCCCGGATACCCCTGATCCAGCAAGGTCGGCAGGGTCTCGGGCAAGACAGCCGCCTCATCACGGGCCGGAACTACCGCAACAACGTCCGGCCACTCCCCCGGGTCAGAGCTGGCCGGAAGACCGGGCCCAGTCCTCCAGAAGCCGCCGTGCCCCAGCGCCAGATACAGCCATCCGACCAGCGCGGCCAACGCCAGAACACCGAGGACCAACACGCCCGCAGCCTCGCACCACCCCGCGCTGTCCGTCCAACAGGCGCGTCGAGCACCGCCCCAGCCTACGAATTTCGGGTTCCGAAAATAGACCTTTGCCGAAGTCCCAAACCCACGAAAACCCCGCAATTTGATCTTATCGTCTCGCCAGATTCGCAGGTCAGGGGCGTATTTGTCGGACACATTGACCTTGTTTGACCAAAACTAATATGCTCCTGCAATCCCCGCTCCCACCGTTCGCTCCCAGGAGAGCCTTCACACGTGACGTCCAAGGGCATCGAACCTGACGAATTCATCTCGAATCTGGAAGGGCAGGCCGGGGAAAAGATCAAGAAGTACCGGCAGCTCCGCACCGATCTCGCCGATATGGAATCCACGGTGACGTCCGACGACGAAACCGTGACCGTGACGGTCCTGCCCGGTGGAGCCGTCAAGAACATCAAGCTCACCGTGCGCGCCATGCGCAAGAGCAACGGAGAACTCGAACGCCTACTGGTGGAAACCATCCAGCAGGCCGCGGCGCAGGTGGCGTCGCGAATGGCCGAACGTGTCCAGGACGCCGTCGGCGACACATTCGACGTGGTCAGCATGGTCAACGCCCGGCTCCCGGAGAAGTCACTCGACGAGGACACCACCGGACGGGAGCACCGCCGATGACACAGTTCGGTGTCGACAAGAGCGGGCTCCGCAATGCCGCCAAGACGATGGACCGCTTCTCCGACAGCGCCTCGAAGATCCGGGCCGACGCCCATCAAGCGGACGTCGACGGCCTCACCTGGGGCGGCCTCGGCCAGCTCGTCCAACTGCCAAACAAATACCAGGACCTGGCGGAATCCATCTACGACTCGCTGGACGACATCGCCGAATTCCTCGGTAAGAGCAGCCTGGCGCTCGACAAGTCAGCGGAAAACTACCACGTGGCCGACGAGGCGATCATCAAACACCTTTCCAAGGTCCTCAAAAACCTGGGCGAGATCGAGAGCGGGTGACCGGCCCAAATGTCAGAGAACACCCCATTCTCCAGCGGCCCCATCACCGTCGACCCCGGCAAGAACATTCCCTTCGCCGAACCCTTCGACAAGCTCTACAGCTCTGCCACCGGACCGGAACTCAACGACGTCGCCGGGTCCTTGACCGAGCTAGGCCTGCATGCCGTCGCTATCGGGATCGACCCGCTGGCGCTGGTTGATCGGAGTAGGACTGGGGTTCCTCGTCGACGTGGTCCAGCCGTTGGAGGACGCTCTCGGGCTCGTCACCGGCAACGGCGAACGCCTCGGCGCCGATGCCCGACAACTGGGCCAACGCCGGAAAAGATCTCGCGAAACTGGCCGCCGACCTCAAGAAGGCCACCGACGCCGAACTGACTCTCCAACCTGGGACCGCCACCTCAGCAGGTTCCGGGACGGAAACGCCTTTTCTACGGGACGGCATATGTCGTCGCCGGCATTACGATCTTGTTCTATGTCTTCGCGATCGTGAAATCTTTCTGACGCACGTCCGAGGTCGTCGTGTCCGGTGGTGTCGTGGTCGATGAACCGAGACGGGTTCAGCGTGGCGGGGGGGTGGTCGGGGGTTGGGGCGCGGGAGGATCTCGGGTATGGGTTCTGGTCTGGATCTCAAGGAGACGCTCTGGAGGGCCGCGGACAAGTTGCGCGGGTCCGTTGACGCGGCGCAGTATCGGGATTTCGTGCTCGGGCTGGTGTTCCTCAAGTACGTGTCGGACTCGTCTGGTGAAGGTTCGTTCCGTGTGCCGGACGGGGCGCGGTGGGCCGACATCGCCGAGCGGGCCGGGTCGGAGACGGTGGGTGCGGTCATCGACTCGGCGATGGACGACGTGATGCGCGCCAATCCGGCGCTTTCCGGTGTGCTTCCCCGCCTTTTCGGACGGGACGGTGTAGACCAGCGCCGCGTCGGTGAGCTGGTGACGCTGATCGGTGATGTGCGGTTCGGTGGGCGAGAGGCCACCCGCGATGTGCTCGGTGAGGTCTACGAGTATTTTCTGGAGAAGTTCGCGCGGGCCGAGGGAAAACGCGGCGGTGAGTTCTACACACCGTCCAGTGTGGTGCGGCTTCTGGTCGAGATACTGGAGCCGTTCAGGGGGCGGGTGTACGACCCGTGCTGCGGTTCGGGCGGCATGTTCGTGCAGGCGGAGAGGTTCGTCCTCAGCCATCGGGGACGCCGGGACGACATCGCCGTCCACGGGCAGGAGGCGAACGAACGGACGTGGCGGCTGGCGAAGCTGAACCTGGCCGTCCATGGAATCGCCGGTGACCTTTCGACGCGGTGGGCCGACACGTTCGAGAAGGACGCGCATCCTGAGTTGAGGGCCGATTTCGTCCTCGCCAACCCGCCCTTCAACATGTCGGACTGGTACCGGGACGCGAATGACCCGCGCTGGCGCTTCGGTGTTCCGCCTGGGGGGAACGCCAACTTCGCGTGGATGCAGCACATCGTCGCGAAGCTCGGTCCCGGCGGCGCCGCCGGGGTGGTGATGGCCAACGGGTCGATGTCGTCCCGGCAGTCCGCCGAGCGCGGTATCCGCGCGGCGATGGTGGAGGCCGACCTGGTGTCATGCGTTGTGGCACTGCCTGGGCAATTGTTCCGCAGCACTCCGATTCCCGCGTGTCTCTGGTTCTTTGACAGGGGAAAGGCTGTGCGGGACGAGGTTTTGTTCATCGACGCCCGCGCGATGGGGATCATGGTCGATCGCACCGAGCGTGTCCTGTCCGATACTGACATCGGCACGATCGCTGGGACCTACCATTCCTGGCGCGACGGTAACCATTCGGGTGTGCCCGGGTTCAGTCACGCGGCCAGGTTGGACGAGATCCGGTCCCGCGACCACGTTCTCACCCCAGGACGCTACGTCGGCACCGCCCGTCCCGATACTGGTGACGAGCCTGCGGCCAACAGGGTCGAGCGCCTCACCAAGGAATTGTTCGCGCAGTTCGAGGAGTCGTCACGTCTCGACGAGGTCGTCCGCGCGGAGCTGGGGCGGCTGAATGAATGATGTGGCCTTGGGCGACCTGGTGGACTTTGCCAACGGGAAGCCGCACCCGGCGAGCGATGGCATCGCGTACCTGACCTATGGCGCGAACGGTGTCATCGGGGCGTCCGATCATTGCAATGCCGAGGGCCGCACCAGTGTCATCGGACGGGTCGGCTCGTACTGCGGTGCCGTCCATTACAGCCCTGACCGATGCTGGGTCACCGACAACGCCATCATCGCCACGGCGAGAGAAGGCGTGAACCCGCGCTACGTCTACTACCTGCTCAAGAGGCTCGACCTGAACCGGTTCCGCATCGGGTCGGGTCAGCCGCTCCTCACGCAGGGCATCCTCCGCCGCCTGACCGTCAGGCGCGTGGCGCGGGACGAGCAGGATTCGGCGGTGGCCGTCCTCGGCGCCCTCGATGACAAGATCGCCGCGAATGGCCGTGTCGCGACGCTGGCCGACGACCTTGTGCGCGCCCGTTATGAAGAACTCACCGCCGGGGCCACCACCTCTATCCGAATCGACCAACTCGGGTCGCCGGTTCGTTCGACCGTCGCGGCCAAACGGATCCGTCCGGACGAGAACTACATCGCGCTGGAGCACATGCCGAAACGTCACCTGTGGCTCGCCTCGTGGACGGGCGCGTCCGCCGTGACGAGTCCGAAAAGGCGATTCCAACCCGGCGATGTGCTGTTCGGCAGGCTCCGCCCCTATTTCCACAAGGTGGGTCTCGCGTTCGTCGGCGGCGTGGCGTCGACCGACATTCTCGTCGTCCGTCCGGAACGGGAGACCCATCGGGGCTGGCTGCTGGCGGCGTTGTCCAGTGACGATGTCGTGGCGCACGCTTCGGCGGTCGGTGACGGCACGCGCATGCCGCGCGCCAAATGGCCGGACCTCGCCGCTTACGAAGTCCCGTGGACGGGCGACGGCGACGCCCGCCGGTTCGACGAGTTCGTGCGGCCCCTGGCCCGGCGCGTCGAGGCCGCCGTCCACGAGAACAGAACTTTGGCGGACCTCCGCGACACCCTTCTGCCCACGCTCATCCCCTGACGAGCCTGGTCCAGAACCCGGGCGCCGGAGGCTGAATCCGTATTCGCCACCGAATCGCCGTCGATGCAGTGTGGCGAATCCTTAACTGACAGTGAAGGTTCGCAGCGTACGGTAAGTCTCTTGCATGCGCGCAAGAGCCGGTGACTGTCTCGCGCGCGGTACGTCAGAGTGTGTGTCGTCTCACTTCCACGTCCACCGAACAGCCTCCATCCTCGGCAGGCCCGCACAGCACACACGGCAGCGCGGACAGGCCGAATGGGGATGTTCTCTTCGACCAGGCCGAAGAACACATGTTCGCATACAGCCCGACACGGAGACGTGAAGCCCACACCGCCATGAACGCATCAGACGCGTGGTCCGGCACACCAGTGCTCGTCCCGGCCCCCGCACCGTCGCTGGAACTCGGAATCCCGTCCGCCTGGAACAACGGCAAGTCCTGCGGGCGGCTCATCGGAGAGATCGATCTCGCCGCGACCCCGGCCGCGGTGCGGCTCGCGAGATCGTATGTCAGGGAACTCATCGGCCAGCATTTCGGGGCCGACCGGACCGAGCTCGGTGACCTGGAACTTCTCACCAGCGAGGCCATGACCAACTCGGTGCTGCACGCGAGGCCGCGCCAGGACGGGACCGTCACGCTCTCGGTCATGCACATCGACCGGTACGTCCGCGTGGAGGTCACCGACGGGGGCGTCGCGCCCGGGAGACCGCGCGCGGCGGAGGAGCCACTGCCAGTACACGGGCGGGGGCTCCAACTGATGAAGGCGCTCGCCACCGATTTCGGCACCCACCGGGGCAAGAACGGAGCCACGTTCTGGTTCGGGGTGGGCGTCCGGGAAGGTTGGCGGCTGCCGTGACGCCGGGGCCGACGCTCAGCCCCGCCCGATGGGCGGAGCTCGACCCGCGGGTGGGTGAGGCGGACACCCGCGGGCCGCTCGATGCGTCGGCCCCAAGCGTCGCTCACGTGTACGACCATCTCCGCGGCGGCAAGGACACCTTCGCGGCCGACCGGGAACTCGCCGAATGGGCACTCCGCAAAAGCCCGATCGTGGGGTCGCTCGTCCAGGCGAACAGGGGCTTCCTGGACGACGCGGCGGGGCTACTCGCCACCAAGGCGGGGCTCAGGCGGTTCCTGGACAGCGGTCGCGGGTCGCCGAGGCCCGTCAACGTCGGTGACGTCGTCCGGCGGACGGACCCGTCCTGCCGTGTCGTCTACATCGACAACGACCCGATGGTGGTCGCGCACGGACGCGCGCTGCTCGCCGTGCACGGGCGCAGCGTCGCGTACGAGGGGGACGTGCGCGACCCCGTCGCCCTGCTGGGCGATCCCGAGCCGAACCCGACCAGCGGACGGTCGCGGACGTCCCGCGCCGTGTTCCAACGACGCCCGGGCCGACGTGACACAGGCCGACGAAAAACGGGCCTGCGAAACACGTCCAGGCACAGGCCGTATTCCATGATTCCGGACGCCGGAAGGGGGTGACCTCCCGCCATGCTCGCCGTCATCGACGACGGAGCGGAAATTACCGCCGTCGGCCCGCGCCACCCGCCCGGCGCTTCGCTACGATCGAAGCGCCAACAAGTGCCACATCTAGGGCGAGCGATGACCGCGGACGGCGAGCCGAAGTCACTCTCCGAGATCACCCGGGACATGGGTCTCAGCATGTCCGACGTCGCGGCCTTCTCCGGTCTCGACGAGAGCACGGTCTTCCGGCTGTGGGACAACGTCGAATGGCTCGACCGGGTCAGCGGACGGTCCCTACAGAGCCTGATGTCGTCCATCCCGGGAATCGCCGAGTACTCGCGGGCGCACTCCGTGCGGAAAAGGCGTGACGTCCTCCTGGGCCACCTGCACGCCGAGGGACTCGCCGTCAATCTGGACGCGCTGGAGAACTCGCCCGTCCCGCAGCAGCACCTGCTGAACGCGCTGGAGGCTGCGCTGTGCATCGTGCGCGGCGAGCCGACGCAGAAGACGTCGTCGTTCATCGCCCGTTTCTGGGGACGCGAACAGGACCGCGCGCTTGAGCTGATCTATTCGGACGAGCCCGGACGGGGAATCCTGGAGGACACCCGGGTCCTTCGCGAGGCGTCCATCGACCTGGCTCCCCGGCTGAACCGCAAGGCGTACTCGTTCCATTCGATCCTGGCGCTCAACGTGATCGCGCACCAGGTCAGCAAGGTGACCGAGGGAATAGAGGCCGATCTCGGGTTCGAGGTCCCCGCCCGGCAGACCGCGTGGATGACCCGCGGCGTCGTGATGGGATTCCTGATCAGTTCCAACGACTTCGACCTGGCGGAGCGGTACCGCAGGGAGCTGGAGACGGCGCCGGTGTACAAGGCGCTGGAGGAGTGGGCGTTCCCCACCTACACGCGGGACGGTCGCATCAGCAGCGACTTCACCCTGCCGAGTTCGCTGTCACTGCGCAACACGGCCATCGAAGTGTTACGCGAGATCGCCGTGTACAACGACGCCTACCTGTACTACCTGGTGTCGACGTACATTCCGCTCGCGCTGAAACGCGACCCCGCGTTCGGCGGCAAGCTCACCGAGCTGATCCAGGCGCTGGAACTGCGCGGGATCGACTGCCAGGACAGAAGGATCAGACAGACCTGCAACATGCTGGTTCGGCGACTCAAGAGCATCGTCTGAACCGGCTTTGGAGAATGGGGAGAGCCGGGTGGAGGACACGGTGCAGGCCTTGGCGAATCTGACGCATTCACGATGGGAGGCGAACGCGGACTACTGGGTCAAGGTCATCAGGGAACGCCGCGACCGATACCGGACGGAGCTGACCGACGCGGCCGTGCTGGACGCCATCGGCCCCTGCGCGGGGCTGCGCGTCCTGGACGCGGGCTGCGGCGAGGGCTATCTGTCCCGCACGATGGCGGCCGCAGGCGCCGAAGTCGACGGGATCGACGCCTGCGAGGCCCTGGTCGAGGCGGCGTCCAGCTATCCGTCGCCGGAGGGGACGGCCAACTTCACCTACGCCAGCGTCGACGACCTGCCGTTCAAGGACGACACGTTCGACCTGGTGGTCTGCAACCACTTGTTCAGCCATCTGCCTGACCCGACCGACGCCTTCCGTGAACTCGGCAGGGTCATGAAGAGCGGCGGGCGGCTGATCCTGTTGACCTTGCACCCCTGCTTCTACGTGCACCACTCCGAGCGGGGCGCGCGGGACAGCGTCCCGGCGGCCCAGTACTTCGGGGGTCGCGGCATTGCCCAGCGCTTCCTTGTGGACGGCTTGGAATCACCTTCAGAGATCACATCGTGGCTCCGGCCGCTGGAGTTCTACGCTGGAACGCTCCGAGACAGCGGATTCGTCATCGCCGACCTCCGTGAACCGCACCCGTCGGAGGAGCAGCTCCGCGACGACCCGTGGTGGCGGGAGGGCTTCCCGACGGCCATGTTCATCCTTCTCATCGCGGAGTTGCGCTAGCCGTAGAGTCGTCCGCATGGACGACGTACCGGCGGACCTCGCCGAACATCCGGACAGGCTGCGGTGGAACGCCAAGTACGGGAACGCTCCAGAACTCTCGCCGGTCCCCCCTCTGGCGGAGCGGGCGCTGTCGCTCGCTCCGCCGGACGGGGCCGTGCTCGACCTGGCGTGCGGGCCGTCCGGCAGTGCCCTGCGCGCGGCGGAGACGGGCCGCGACGTCACGGCCGTGGACGTCTCCGAGGTCGCGCTGCGACGGCTCGCCTCCGAGGCGCACCGTCGCGGGCTCGACTCTCTGCTCACGCTCGTCCAAGCGGACCTGAGCGCTTGGACGCCGCACCCGCCCGGGTACGCGCTCGTCCTCTGCACCGGCTTCTGGGATCGCGTCGTGTTCGACTACGCAGCCCGTGCCGTCTTGGACGGTGGCCTGCTCGGCTGGGAGGCGTTCACCGAGGACGCACGTCAGCAACGCCCCACTCTCCCCGCCGAATGGTGCCTGGCGCCTGGCGAGCCCGCGTCGCTGCTCCCCGACGGGTTCACCGTTATCCAGCAGGACGACGATCCGTCCACCGGGAAACGCCGCTTCCTAGCCCGCCGAACGTCGCACCCCTAGTCGATGTCCACGACCACCGGGGCGTGGTCGGAAGGACCCTTCCCCTTACGCGCTTCCCTGTCGACGTAGGCCGAACGAACCCGTCCGGCGACATCCGCCGAGGCGTAGAACAAGTCGATACGCATGCCCAGGTTCTTGTGAAAGGCCCCAGCCCGGTAATCCCAGTACGTGTAGGGAAAGGGCCCCTTCATGGGCGTGGGAACGACGTCGTGTAGGCCGAGGGCACGCAGATCAGCCAGCGCTTGGCGTTCGGAGGGCGTGACGTGCGTAGAGTCAACGAACACGGCCGGATCCCAGACGTCATCATCGGTGGGGGCCACGTTGTAGTCGCCACACGCCACGAGTGGCGTGCCGGAAGCGAGTTCTGCGGCGAGCGCTTCGCGAAGTGCCGCGAACCATTCGAGCTTGTAGCGGTAGTGGGCCGAATCGGGCGTCCGGCCGTTCGGCGCGTACAACGACCAGACCCGGACGCCCCCGCACGTCACGCCTATCGCTCGGGCCTCGGGCACCTGCGGGACGGGCTCGGCCAGCGTCAACTGCTGGTCGTCGGGCTCACCCGCATAGGCGGGTTCGCCGGGAAACCCCATGGAGACGTCGTCGACACCCACCCTGGACAAGACGGCCACGCCATTCCATCGCCCGTCACCATGCACGGCGGCGGTATAACCGAGTTCCTCGACCTCGGCGGCCGGAAACTGGTCGGCACGGCACTTGGTCTCCTGGAGGCAGACGACGTCGGGCGCGTTCTCGTCCAGCCAGGCCAGCAGTCGTGGCAGGCGGGCCTTGACGGAGTTGACGTTCCAGGTCGCGAGGCGCATCCCCCAAGCCTGCCACCCGACGGCGACGACGGACATCCTCGGTAGACTCCCGCGCATGCCCCCGGCCCGCCAGCGGCAGAACGCCCACCTCACGCACAAGGCGAACGCGGGCGTCGGCCGTCATGGCTGGCTGCGGCTCACTCCCGCCTATTCCGTCCGGTTGGTGCGGGATCGCGTCAACGGTCTTCCACCCAACGCCGTGGTCACCGACCCCTTCTCGGGCACCGGGACGACCACGCTCGCGGCGGCCGAGCACGGCTGCGCGGGCCAGTCGCTGGACGTGAACCCCTTCCTGGTCTGGCTGGGCAACGTCAAGGTTCGCCACTATCCAACCGACACGCTCACCTTTACTAGGGGCGCCGTCCACGCGATCTGCGAGCAGGCCGAGGCCCTCATCGGCGACGCGCACGAGTTGTGGAAGCCGAAGCTCCACAAGATCGAGCGGTGGTGGTCGCCGGGAACGCTGGCCGCTCTCAAGGCGATCCGGCACGCCCTCGACCAGGCGGATCTGCCCCATGAAGGCCGTGACCTGCTGGATCTCGCCTTCTGCCGGACGGTCATCGGCGCGAGCAACGCGGCCTTCAACCACCAGAGCATGTCGTTCAAGGACGTCGACAACACAAACACCCTTGTCGACATGGACGCATCCACCGAGACCATCCGGCAGTTCTCCGGAGACTGCGCGGAGGTGCTGGACAGCGCGGCGATGACGTTGCCGGGCACGGGAAAGGTGGTCCTCAGCGACTCGCGCGGCATGGAGACGAGCGGCGCCTTGGAGCCCTGCGACCTGCTTCTCACGTCCCCGCCCTACGTCAACCGCATGTCCTACATCCGAGAGCTTCGCCCCTACATGTACTGGTTGAGGTTCCTCGACAAGTCCAGCGACGCGGGAGAGCTGGACTGGCAGGCGATCGGCGGGACCTGGGGCGTCGCCACGTCGCGCCTCAACGAATGGGCCTCCGACGGCCGGACGCTCCCCATTGACGACCAGATGCGCGACGTCCGCGCCCTGATCGAACGGGACGGCGGCAAGAACGGCCCCCTGCTGAGCGCGTACGTCGCCAAGTACTTCTGCGACATGCAGGCGCATTTCGAGGCCGCGTTCAAGCATGTGAAGAGCGGCGGCCGGTGCTCGTACATCATCGGCAACTCGACCTTCTACGGCCATCTCGTTCCCGCCGAGCAGTGGTACGCCGCGCTGATGCGCGATATCGGCTTCGCCGATGTGGAGATCTCGACAATCCGTAAGCGCAACAGCAACAAGGCTCTCTACGAATACGAGGTCACCGGCCTGCGCCCCTGAACGTGGGAACCGCCGAAAGCGTCCGGGGCGTGAACGGCGGGCCGGACGGCGGTATCCTGGCGGCCCCCGTCCCCGGCGCGCGGCCCCTGAGGTGGCCGAGTGACCGGTACATTGCGGGTCGGACCCGTCCGGGTCACGTGGCGCCCCCCCATGGCCGCGTGACCGATAGATTGCGGGTCGGCCTCCTTTGCACGGTTTTCACGCTGTGCTTAGACCGGCCCTGGAAGGGTGGTCACGTTCCTGATGTCGTCGAACCCGGAGCGAGTGAGGAAACATGTCCGAGGATGACAAGCCCGGGGGCAAGCCGGCGATCAAGGCGAAGGCGAAGATCCCGAACGCCAAGAGCATCCGCAGCCCGGAATTCACGCCGCACGGCATCAGCGCCGGGCGCGGCAGCGGGCTCAACCGGCGTTCCGCGCCGTCCGCGCTGACCGCCAAGAAGGCCAGACAGCGCCGGATCCTGGTGATCGCCGGGGTCGTCGCGGTCGCGGTGGCGATCTCGGGCGGCGTCGTGTGGTGGGTGAACCGGCCCGGGCCCTCGATCGAGGTCACCGGCAAGTTCGCCGCCGAGCCCAAGGTCAAGATTCCCACCGATCTCGCGCCGCGGGGCGGCCGGAAGGTGACCGTCCCGATCAGGGGCACCGCCGGTCACAAGATCGCGACCGGGGACACGTTGTTCGTCCAGTACGCCTTCTACCAGTGGGCCAAGGACAACGACGAGGACGACAGCTCCAAGAAGAGCACGAACAAGCAGCTCGGATCGTCCTACAAGCAGGAGGCGCAGGGCCAGGCGACGCAGCCGCTCGTCGTCGGCAAGAGCGGCATCAAGGGCTTCGACCAGGGCATGCTCGGTCAGACGGCCGGAAGCCGGGTCGTTCTGCAGATCCCGCCGTCGCAGGGCTTCCTCAAGGACGGCGAGCAGCTCGGGCTCGCCAAGGACGACTGGGTCGTGTTCATCGTGGACGTCCAGGCGGTCGTCCCGAAGAGCCCCGCGCCGGAGGGCACCAAGAAGGAGCTCACCGACAAGTCCCTGCCGAAGGTGGAGGACAAGGGCGCGGGCAAGGCTCCCAAGGTGACGATCCCCAAGGGCAAGGACGCCCCGAAGAAGCTCCAGGTCAACACGCTCGTCGAGGGCACGGGCCCGGCGCTGGTGAAGGGCGACGAGGCCATCGTCAACTACCAGGGCACGATCTGGAAGACCGGCAAGGAGTTCGACTCCAGCTGGACGGGCGGCGCTCCCACCAAGTTCTCGATCGGCACCGGCGCCACGGTTCCCGGCTTCGACAAGGGCCTGACCGGCGCGAAGGTCGGCAGCCGCCTGCTGCTGATCCTGCCGCCGAAGGAGGGCTACGGCGACAAGGGCAGCCCCCCGAAGATCAAGGGCGACGACACCCTGGTGTTCGTGGTGGACATCATCGCCAAGATCCAGAAGTGACGCGGACGCGGTAGTGCCGTGGGCGCGGTAGTTCCGCAGACGCGGTAGGGCGGTGGGCGGCGCGGTAGGGCCGCGCCACCCGAGCCGACAGCGGCGGGGATCCGGACGGGTCCCCGCCGCTTCGCGTTCCGGAACGTCCCTCGATGGGCCGTCCATCACGACAACCGGGGCTCCGTCACGACAACCTGGGCGGCGCATTGCCCGTCCACCTATTGGGAAGTCATGGGACTGTGCATTGGGCGGCCATCCCATCGATCCCCTCAGGTATCGTCGGTTACGCATTAATCACGGGGGGCTTGTGAGCAACGGAAGAAACGGCCCGGAGGGTGGGGAGCGCACCGGGCCGCACCAGGCGGACCTGCGTCATTCCCAGGTCGCGCCACCGGCGGGCGGGGACGGTTCCACGACCGCCGGGCTGACGAGACGCACCGAAGAATCCGCCCAAGGCACAGAATTCGCCCACCAGACCGACATATCTCAGAACGGCGACAAGGGGGGCGAACGTGGCCGGGCGGGATGAACCACCGGCACGCGGCGGCGACGGCGGCCGTGACGGCGGACGCGGAGCGGGGAGGCCGCGTAAGGTCAGGAGCCGCCGGTCGCGGTACCTGCGGCGGGCGCTGTTCACGCTCCTCGGCTGCGCCGGATTCTTCATCGTCGCGTTCGCCATCGCCTACGTGTTCACGCCGGTGCCGTCGCCGCAGGAGCAGGCCATCGCGCAGGGCCCGACGTTCTACTACTCCGACGGCAAGACGCAGATCGCGAAGACCGGCGTCAACCGCGACGCGGTCAAGCTCGACCAGATCCCGAAGAGCACCCGCGCCGCCGTGATCGCGGCGGAGAACCGCAGCTTCTACGACGACCCCGGGGTGTCGGTCTCGGGCACCGCGCGGGCCTTCTGGTCGACGGTGACCGGACGGCAACTCCAGGGCGGGTCGACGATCACCCAGCAGATGGTCCGCAACTACTACGGCGGCATCGGCAAGGACGTGTCCGTCACCCGCAAGCTCAAAGAAGTGATGGTGTCGCTGAAGGTCGGCCGCGAGAAGCCCAAGAACTGGATCCTTGAGCAGTACCTCAACACCATCTACTTCGGCCGCGACGCCTACGGGGTGCAGGCCGCCGCCAAGGCCTACTACGGCAAGGACGTCTCGGAGCTGACCCCCGCGGAGGGCGCCTACCTCGCGGCCGCGATCCAGCAGCCGAGCAACTTCGCCGACCCGTCCGGCCCGAAGCGGGCCCACGCCGAGCAGCGCTGGCGTTCCGTCCTCGACAACATGGTGCGGGACGGGGCCCTGAACCCCGCCCAGACGGCGTCGATGCAGTTCCCCGTGCCGCGCAAGCAGCACATCACCGACGTCCTCAAGGGCCAGCGGGGCTACATGGTCAACGTGGCCAAGAAGGAGCTGATCGAGCGCCGCGGCTACAGCGAGGACGAGATCAACCGCAACGGGCTGAAGATCACCACGACGTTCGACAAGCGGCTGATGGACGCGCTGAAACGCTCGGTGTCCCAGAACGTCCCCAAGACGACGAGCGAGAAGATCCGGACGGGCGCCGTGTCCGTCGACCCCGCGACCGGCCAGGTCGTCGCGTTCTACGGCGGCCGCGGCTATCTGGAGGAGGCGCTGAGCAGCTCGTTCGGCGACTGGGCGCAGGCCGGGTCCGGGTTCAAGCCGATCGCGCTGGCCGCCGCCCTGGAGGACGGCAGGTCCCTCTCGTCCACCTACAACGGCAGTTCCCCGCAGTACTTCAACGGCCATGCCATCGAGAACGACAGCGGCGAGAACTTCGGGACGATCAACCTGGTCACCGCCACTGAGCACTCCGTCAACACCGCCTACGTGAACCTCGGCGAGGACATCGGCAACAAGAAGATCGTCGAGATGGCCGAGAAGATGGGCATCCCCGGCTCGCAGATGAAGCCCGAGCAGCGGACCGCCGCCTCGTTCCCGCTCGGCATCGTGTCGCTGCACCCCGTCCAGCAGGCGGGCGTGTACGCGACGTTCGCGGCCGAGGGCGTCCACCGCGACCCGTACGTCGTGAAGTCCGTCAACGACAACGACGGCCACAAACGAACGTTCACCGAGGAGGGCGAGCGGGCCCTCAGCGAGCAGAACGCGCGGGACGCCACGTACGCGATGCAGCAGGTCGTCCGCGGCGGCACCGGGACCGGCGCGCAACTCCCGGACGGCCGCGAGGTCGCCGGTAAGACCGGCACGACCGACCAGGGCCGCGCGATCTGGTTCAACGGCTACATCCCGCAGATGGCGACGTCGGTCGCGATGTTCCGCAGCGACGGCAAACCACTGAAGATCCCCGGCGTCAGCGCCTACGGCGGTCAGCTCCCCGCCCGGATCTGGCGGACGTACATGAGCGACGCCGTGAACATCAAGGGCTACGACCCCGAACCGTTCGGCGACCCGTCCATGCGTCCCGGCGGCGGAAACGGCCCACCCGACGGCCTGGGTCCGAGCAACACGGAGGAACCGGGCAACGACGGCCCCTCAGAACCGCCACCGTCCAACGACACCGACGAGCCGGACATCCCACCGCCACCATCGGGCCCGCCCACGATCGACCCACCCGACCCCGGCGGCGGAGGAGGAGGGCCCGACGACGGCGGTAACGGCGACGGAGGCGGCGGCCCCGACCCGGGCGGCGGGGGCCCCATTCCCAATAACTGAATCCCCGACAACTGACCGCCCGGTCGAAGCCCTAACAGGCTTTGCCGATGCTGGCGGGGGTGTCCTTCATCACTGAGTCGAGCTGGGCGACGTCTCCGGTGCCGACGGCGGGGGCGGCGGCGTGGAGTTTGGTGGCCTCCGCCTTGAGGGCCTTCTTCAGGTCGTCGTCGCCGGTCTCCTTGGCGAGCCCGTCGAGGCGTCCGGCGAGTTGTTCGGTCGCCTGCTGCCACTGGGCGGGTTCGGCGGCGGGGAGGGATCTCACCTGGGTGATGTACTGCTGGAACGCCGCCTTGGTATCGGTGCAGACCTCGCCGGTCCCGCCGCCGAGCGCGCCGCATCCGCCGAGCAGGACGGACGCGCCGAGCGCCAGCGCGCCTCCGGCGAGTGTCCGAACCATCCGCTGTCCCATAGTTTCCTCCCGGTTGATCCCCGCATATAATCCCGCATAGGTCATGAGTGCCAGTGCCAAGCCCCGGCTCGCTGGCCGGCAACCCTTCGTCCGCGACGGGGTGCCCCGGGAGAAGACCTGGCCGGACGCGGGACCGCGTTCCGGCAAGCGCGGATCCCGGTGCGTCGCCCGGGGTCCCTGACCCCGGAAGGTTCCGGCATGCGCACGCCTCTCGCCCGCTTCCCCCGATCCCCGATCACGCCCGCTGTGACGCGCGCGGAGGGGGTCCCGGTTCGCTGCCCCGTTCCGCGAGTCATCGGGGAGGACGTCCCGGTGCCGGTCCGGGGCGGCGGGCACGTCCCCTACGCCAACCTGGACCACGCGGCGAGCGCGCCCTGTTTGGAGGCGGTGCACGAGGCCGTCACCCGGGCGCTGCCGTACTACAGCAGCGTGCATCGCGGGGCGGGTCACCTGTCCCAGCTCACGACGGAGGCGTACGAGGAGGCGCGCGAGACCGTCCGTTCGTTCGTCGGCGCTTGGCGGCGGTCCGCCGTCGTGTTCACCCGCAACACCACGGACGCGATGAATCTGCTTGCGCACGTCGCTCCTGCGGGGACGACCGTTGTGGTGTTCGAGACCGAGCATCACGCGAGCCTGCTGCCGTGGCGGCGGTCGGTGCGGCTGCCCGCGCCCGCCAGCGCGGCCGAGGCCGTGGCGGCCGCCGACCGGGCGTTGCGGGAGTGTCCGATCGGGCCGCGGCTGCTCGTCGTGACCGCCGCGTCCAACGTCACCGGCGAGCTGTGGCCGGTGGAGGAGCTGGCGCGGGTCGCCCGGCGGAACGGGGCGCGCATCGCGGTGGACGCGGCGCAGCTCGTCCCGCACCGTCCGATCGACATCACGGCCCTCGGCGTCGACTACGTCGCGTTCTCCGGGCACAAGCTGTACGCGCCGTTCGGTGCCGGTGTGCTGGCGGGGCGGGCCGACTGGCTGCGTGCCGCCGACCCGTACCTCAAGGGCGGTGGGGCCAGTGCGTCCGTCGGGCGGACGACCCGGTGGACGGCGGCGCCCGAGCAGCGGCACGAGGCGGGGTCCCCGAACGTGCTGGGCGCCCTCGCGCTCGCCGCCGCCTGCGAAGCATTGTCGGACGCCCGGGATACGGTGGCCGCACACGAGGAGGCATTGCTGCGGCGCCTGCGGTCGGGGCTGGCGGAGCTGCCGTCCGTCCGGGAACTGAGGCTTTGGGGTGATGACGCGCCGCGTGTGGGAATCGTGTCGTTCACCGTGGACGGCTGGAACGCCGGTGACGTGGCGCGCACGCTGTCCGAGGAGTACGGGATCGGCGTACGGGACGGGAGGTTCTGCGCCCACCCGTTCGTCCGGCACCTGCTGGACGGGAACGACTCGGCCGTCCGCGCCGGGCTCGGCCTCGGGACGAGCGAGGAGCACGTCGACCGGCTCCTGCACGCCCTCGCCGAGCTGACCTGTACGGTCGCGCGGGCCGCCGGGTGATGATGCGCTCCGGCCCTGTTCGCCCCTGTAGCGTAGACAGTCGCGCGGGGACGAGCTCGAAGGAACGAGGGGGTGGCGACCGTGGCCGACGTGTGGCGACCCACATCGGAACTGGAACGCCGACTACAGGAGACGGTGCGGGCCGGCGACCAGGAGAGTTACTTCCGCCTCCTGGCGGGCAGCGAGCTCCTCGTGCCCGTCCCGCCCGAGCTGGTGGACGGTGTCCTCGCCAACGAGGCCCAGCCGTCGTGGCCGACGCAGGAGGAGGACGGCCGCGTCCACGTGCTCGTGTACACCTCGGGGGCGGCGATGCGCGCCTGCCTCGGCCCGGCCTACCAGCACTTCATGACGGTCACGTTCGCGGACATCGCCCAGACGTGGCCGGACGACCGCTGGTGGCTCGCCGTCGACGTGCCCGCGTCCGGCGGCGGCGCGTCCCTGCCCATCGAGTCGCGGCTTCCGTCCTGGTTCGTCCGCCAGGTGGCGGGGGGCGACGGTCGCCCGCCACAGGTCGGCCGGGCTGCCGCGCCGTGGGAGGAGCTCCGCGACCAGCATCGCGAGTTGCCGCGCGAGGCGTCCGCTGAAACACCCGAAACCCCGGCGGGGGCTGGTCCCGAAACGTCGCGGCAGGAATTCCAGCCCGCCAACGACGTGGAACGTGAACTGCTCCGCGCGGCGGTGGACAACGACCACGATCTGTTCTTGCAGACCCTCGCGGCGACGGACGTGCTGTTGCCCGTCCCGGACGACACCGACTACACGATGCGTCCGGGACGTCCCGGGTTCCCCTGGCAGACCCGGGAGGTCGACGGATCCACCGTCGTGCCCGTCTTCACCTCGCCGGAGCGGCTCATCGAGGCCGCCCGCGCCGCCGGGACGGGCACCGAGTACATCAAGCTGCCGTTCACCGTCGCGTTGCGCTACTGGCCCCACGGGGAGTGGCTGCTCGCCATCAACTCCGGTTCGCCCGCCGGGGGGACGGTTCTCGCGCAGCAGCTTCCGGGGCTCGCCACCTGGGCCGACCAGCGCGCCGCCCAACGGATGACGGAGAGCTTCGACCCGCAGAACGACATCGAGCAGCGCCTGTTCGACGCCGCCCGCCGCCGCGACACCGACACCTTCTTCAAGATCCTCCTCGGCGCGCAGGTGCTCGTGTCCGCCGACGTCGAGACGCCCTGGGGCATCGACCCCGGCGACGCGGCGTTCCCGTGGCAGCCCGTGCCCGTCCACGGCCGCGCGTCCGTCCAGATCTTCACGTCCCTGAAGTGGATGAACGAGGCCATCGGCTCCACCCGTTTCGTCATGCCGACGGTCGCCGACCTGGTCGCCGCCTGGCCCGACACCGGCTGGACGCTCGTCCTCAACCCGGGCACCCCCATCGACGCGACGATGCCCGGCGACCAGGTCCGTTCACTGCGCGGCCCGGAAGCGGCGGCGACCCCGCCGTCCGCGTCCACCCCGCCACCGCCGGAGACGCCCGACGTCCCCGTGGCACCCGCCGTCCCCGCCGAACCCGACGCCCCGGCCCCCGCCCTCCCCACCGAAACCACCACAAACCTGACCCCGCTCCCGCCCATCGGCCTGCCCACCGAAACGGCCACAGACCTGACCGTCGAACCGTCCACCGGCCTCACCCCGGCCGCACCCGCCGCGACGAACCTGACCCCAAGCGCGCCCACCGACCTGACCCCGCCCGCGCCCACCGGGCCGACGCCGCCCCCGGCCGCCGATCCGGCTCCGCCTAACGCCGCGAACCTGACCCCCGGCGGGCCCACTGACCTGACCCAACCGGCGCCCACCGATCCGGCTCCGCCCGCCGCAGCGAACCTGACATCCAGCGCGTCCGGCGACCCGACCCCACCGGCGCCCGACGATCTGACGCCGCCCGCGTCCGCCGATCCGGCCCCGCCCGCGGCCACGAACCCGGCGCCGAGCGCGCCCGTCGACCTGACGCCGCCCGCGGCTGCCGATTCGGCTCCGGCGACCGTCGCGGACCTGGCGCCGAGCTCGCCCGTCGATCTGACGCCGCCTGCCGCATTCGGCCCGGCTCCGGGCGTGGACGAGGAGGCGGTGGAGTCGCCGGACGCGCCCGCGCGGTCTCGGGGCAGGCATGCCGCCGGTGCCGACGAGGGGCAGGAAGCGGCCGACGAGCGCGCGGTGTCGACGTCGGGTGGTGACGCGGAGGCCGGTCCTGCTCCGTCCGGTGGCGAGGTGCGCGAGGACGCTGGGGGCGGACGGCGGTTGCGGGCCGTGCCGGAGCCCGAGGTGCCGTTCGAGCCCGGGAACCGGATCGACCAGGAGCTGTACGAGATGGCGTCGAGCGGTGACGCCGACGCATTCCTGCGGGTCCTGCTGAACGCGAACGTGCTGGTGCCGATCCCGGACGACGGGGCGCCCGAGGTGACGCCCGTCCAGCGGGAGTTCCGGTGGGACGCGGCGCTACGGAGCGAGTCGGCCGTGCAGGTGTTCACGTCGCTGGTGCGGTTGCGGGAAGTGCTGCCGGAGTCCAGGTTCGTGTACGCCGACTTCCGCGAACTGATCGGCGCGTGGCCCCGGGATGAATGGACGATGGTCCTCAACCCGGGGACGCGCATCGGCGCCTCGCTGCGCGGTGACCAGGTGCGGGTGCTGAGCGAGTGGGCGGCGCGGGTCGGACTCGTCCCGGCGCGGCCCGAGGTTCCGCCGCCGCCCCGGCCCCGCGAGCCGGAAGCGGAGCGTCTCGAACCGGCGGAGCCCGTGGAGCGCGCCGAACCGCCGGTGGAGCGGGCCGAGCAGATGCCGCGGGTCCTGCCCGACCCCGACGACCGTGCGGCGGCGCCGGTCATCATGCAGAAGGTCGTGCCGCCCGCGCACGTCGCCTGGTATCTGGAACAGGGTTACGACCGGGTGGGCGGTTTCGTGCACTCAACGAGCGACGTGGGCGAACTCCAGACGCCCGCCCAGTTGTACGAGGCGCTGGGCCTGTTGTACGAGGGGTCGCCGTTCACACCCAACGACGAGGGCGTCTACGTCGTCCGGTGGCCCGCGTACTGTCCCGGCCTGTACCGGATCCCGTTCGGCGGACGGGACGAGGAGGAGCTGTCCACCTGGGGCGACGCCGGATGGGTGATCGAACAGGCACCGTTCCTCGGCACCGGGTTCGCGCCGGGCAGCGCCGGATCCATCCGCGAGTACAAGGTGAACAGCGTCCGGCTGCCGTACGGGGCGGAGATGTACTATCTCGGCGGCGACCGGAACGAACGGTTCGTCGCCATGTACGACCCCGACCAGCTCGCCTGGCTCCGGCCCGACGCGAACGCCGAGGCCTGGGGAGGCGGACGAACGGAGGCCGCGCAATGACCCGGGACGGATACGTCGCGCGCTGGCTCGGCCGCGACTTCGAGGCCGCGCCCGGGGCCGACGGTGAGATCAGGCTGTACGCGCCCGAACCGACGGACGGGTTCGAGGAGCTGCGGCCAGGACGGTTCCGCCGCGTCGTCCCGGCGTCCGAGGTCGAGGAGCTCCGCTACGTCCGGACGACCTGCCGGTGGCGCGGTGAACGCTTCATCGTCGTCGGCGAGCACGAGAGTTGGCTGCGGGTCGAATTCGCCGGGGGACGCGCCCCCGCGGCTGAGAATCTCGGGCTCGACCGCGTCGACCAGGGCATCTGGCAGGCATGGGCCCCACGATCGGAAGTTGAGGACGTTCGGGAAGAATTGACATGATTCCGGATGGGGTTGCTTTGGCCCCGAGATCCGTGTTGGCATGTCTCCCGAGGCGAACCCTCGGCGTCATGACATATGCGCGCTAACGGCGATGCGACGGAGGTGTTTCGGCAGTGATCTGCCGATCAGCGGTCATACCCATGGCCATCGGAATCAGCGCGGCCGCCGTGGTGGCCACTGGCAGCGCCACGGCCATCGCGGGCGCCGAGGATCCGACCCTGAGCATCACGGTCGCCGCCACCGACAACAGTGTCGACCGCGGCGAGTCCGCCACCATCCTCACCACCGCCAAGGTCAACACCGGCAAGGTGACCAAGCTCGATCTCACCAAGGTCGAGCTGAAGGCAGTCCCTGACAAGGGAAAACCGCACGTCGCCAGTGGGTGCGGCGCCGACGCGAAGCCTTGCGGGCTCCTCAACACGGACGGAAAACTCGTCGAGGTCAAGACCGTCGTCTCCCTCACCGACACGACCATCGAGGAGCCGGTCGACGTGACGGTCACCATCACCGTCGAGGGCACGGTGGAAGGCCAGCCGGTGACCGACAGCAGGCCCGCGACCGTGAAGTTCTCGCCGCCGCCCGACCCGTCGCCCGACCCGTCGGAGTCGTCGGAGACCCCGGGCGGGGGCAAGAACACCACGGGGCATCCGTCCAAGCCGGCGAAGCCCACCAAGAAGACACCGTCGTCGCCCGCGTCGGGGAGCGGTGGTTCGAGCAAGAGCTCCGGGTCCGGCGGCTCGTCGAGCACGCGACCGTCGACGGGCGGCGTGCTCCCACCCGTGCCGAACTCGTCGTTCGACCCGCGGAACCCGCAGGTGGCGCTGCCGCCGATCGCGCCGCCCGGCGCGCAGGACCCGTCGGTCGCGGCGCCGAGCCCGAACATGACGCCGCAGAGCCGGTTGCAGGGCAACCAGGCGCCCGTCGCGCAGGACCTCACGTTCGACCGGATGGCGCGGACGCAGATCGCGTGGCTGGCGGCGCTGCTGGTGGCGTTCTCGTTGCTGCTGACCCAGCTGCGGCTCGGACGGCGCCGCCTCCCGGCCGGTGCCGCCGCGAAGAAGACGAAGGGCACGCACCGCCGCCCCCGCCGCGGCTCGTTCGGCAAGTGATCAGCGCGTGAGGCCGTAGCAGGCGATCGCCGCGGCGGCCACGACGTTGAGGGAGTCGACGCCGCGCGCCAGGGCGGCGTCGCTCATCGGGATGCGGACGCGGTGGTCCGCCTCGTGCAGCCAGCGGGACGACAGCCCGTCCCCCTCGGAGCCGAGCAGCAGCGCCCGCCGTTCCGCCGCCTTCACATCGTCGATCGGCTCGGCGTCGGGCGCCGGGGTCAGGGCGAGGAGCTGGAAGTCGCGGTCGCGGAGCGCCGACAGACCGTCCCGCCAGTCGGTCATCCGCGCGTACGGAAGCGCGAACACCGCGCCCATCGACACCTTGACCGACCGGCGGTAGAGCGGATCGGCGCAGCGGGGCGCGAGGACGGCGGCGTCCACGCCGAGCGCCGCCGCGCACCGGAAGATGGCGCCGATGTTCGTAGACTGCACTAAACAACACACTCTACGGAGCAGGTGAGCGGACGATGCCCCCTCCTGAGCGCGCCGACCAGTCCCCCGTTCTCGCGGTCGCCTACACGCGAGTGTCCACCAAGCGCGAAGAGATGGTCAGCCCCGAACTTCAGGCGCACGAACAAGACACCTACGCCGCGCGGCACGGATTCCCGATCGTTGAACGCGTGGAAGACCTCGACCTGTCCGGCCGTGACTTCGCTCGTCGGTCGGTCGACTACATCGTTGAAGGCGTCAAGGCCGGACGGTGGAACACCGTCCTCCTGTGGAAGTGGTCTCGTTGGGGCCGCAACCTTCTACAGTCGCGGCTCTACCTCTCGGAGGTAGAACAGGCTGGCGGACATGTCATCGCCGTCACGGAGGACTTCGACACGACGACGAGCGTCGGCAAGTTCACCCGTGACCAGATGCTTGCCATCGCGGAACTCCAGTCCAACCAGATGGCAGAAAGCTGGCGTGAGGCACATGCCCGCCGTCGCCGTCTCGGCTTGCCGCACACAACCGCCCAACGCTTCGGTTACACGTACGTGAGGGGCGAAGGCTACGTCATCGATGCCACGACCGCGCCCGCCCTCAAGTCGTGTTACGAGCGGTTCGTGAACGGTGAGTCCATGCGGTCTCTGACGTTCGAACTCAACGCCAACGGCTACCGGACCACGCGCGGCAACCTCTTCACCCCAACCGCTCTGGGCCGAACCATGGACACAGGGTTCGCCGCTGGGCTGATCCGTGAGCGGTCAGAGCCACCGGACGCCGCAACGAACGGACGCAAGATCGCGGCATTCGACGTCTGGCGAGAGGGAGCGCATGAAGCGATCATCTCGGCCGATCTCTGGGAGAGGTATCGCGACAAGCGGATAGCCAACGGTCTCAAGACCCCTCGTCTCCGAACCGTCGCACACACGTTTTCCGGCCTGGTCGTCTGCAAGGCGTGTACTACCACGATGATCAGTGCCCGCAACGGGGCCCGGCAGTATCACGTCTGGCGATGCCGCAAGCGGCAAGACTCCAAGTCATGCCCTGGCGCGGTAGCAAGCAACTCACGACTTGAGGCATACGTCCGCAAGTGGGTTCTCAAGAACGCAAAGGGCGGGGAGACGATCGAAGCGGACGCACGCCGTGAGATCGCGGCACGTGCGGCCACGACCGACCTCGAAGCATCAAGCGCCGAGATCAAGCGATTGAAGGCCAAGCGCAAGCGTCTCCTCGCTCTGCACACGGATGGCGCCGTGGAACGTGAGGACTACGACGAGCAGAAGGCCGAGATAGACGAGGCGATGGCGGTGGCTGAGCACAACGAACGCATAGCCAAAGCACAAGCGAGGGAGCTGGACGAGGACTACCGGTCCGTCTTCACGACTCTTGCCGACCTTTGGGACGACGCAACGCCGCACGAGCGAAACGAGATGCTCACCAGGGTCGTCAAGAGGATCGAGGTCCAGCCGGGCACGTGGGCCAACCCTGACAAGGCGCGTATCGTGCCGCGTTGGGTCAGGGAGTGACCCGTCATACGACTTTCCCCCTGCCGTGATCCATCGGCAGGGGGAAGTCTCAGCGCTTGAGGTCGTCTCGTCGCTCTGCGGTTTGAGCGCGCCGTCTGCGTTCGACATTGGCGAGCACATGAGCGGCTACCTTCCAAAATTCATCCCAACATTCGCGTTGGCTTGGCGCTTGCTCTCTCGAATGTCTCCCCGTGTGGCCTCACCTCCCTACTGTGTGTAGTCGAAGCGGAGGTGTGAAACGTGCACGTGCATCGTGCAATCACGGCCCCTTACGTGCAGACGCGCGTGAGACTTGTGCATTGCACGAACCTGTGCACGATCACGGAACGTCGTCAGCGTGTGAGGTGGCGCGCCACCGTCCACGGCTGACTTGGACAGCACGTCCGGCGCTCGCATGGCCGCCGAGTTGGTAGTAGACCCACCTACGGCTCTTGCCACTGGCCTTGATCAGGAGGGGCACAGGGACACCCTCCTCAGGGGCTGCCACCAGCATGGCCCAGAGCCCTGCTTCTGGGCTCTCTCCGCTCTCAGAGGCGTCGGCTACAGCCTCGTCGATCGACGGTGCTGAGCGTTCCTCAGACGCCCTGTGCGCGTCGAGAGCATGTCGAGACACCTCGTCCAGCGTCGGACGTTTCTGGGCGTTCTGTGCGGCTGTCTGAGTGACTGCCTCGTCCGTGAGGAGGTAGGCGCGGGCGCGTCGAGGTGTGGTGTGTTCGGGGGCGGACACGAGGAACTTGCCGGGGGCGTTGAGTGTCTGAGCATGCCATCCTGCGCTCAGCATCCCCTGACCGAGGATGAGGTCAACGTCCTTACGTTCCCTGACGCGGAAGCTGATCCGTACGTCCATCTGGGACCGGACGGCTCCCTTTCCCATGGCCTTTTGTGTCGGTCGTTGCGTTGCCGCGATGAGCTGCACGGCGACGGCCCGTCCGCGCCGCGCGATGGAATCGGTAGAGACCGCAGCTTCCGGAGCTTCATCGGTCAGTTCCGCGTACTCGTCGATGATGATCACTAGTGCGGGCATGTCCGGTGTCGGCTCCCAGACACGACGGCCAGTGGAGGCGAGGTATTCGGCACGCCCCTCAAGGATCACCACGGCGTCACGCAGGAGGGCGCGTGCCTCCTCGGCTGTGGTGGCGAGTCGATCGATGCATGCAGCCCATGGGCGTAGTTCCATGCCTCGTTTGAGATCGATTGCCCAGATGACCACGTCACGGCACGCGGAAAGGTTGCCCATGACGACGTTGATGATGCCGCTCTTGCCTGAACCTGTGGCACCTCCCATGAGGGCATGCCTACGCAGGAAAAGGACATGAGCGGGCGCGGCATCCTCGAAGGGCCCGAGGTCGATGGGTTCCGTGATGGTAGAGATGGACGGTCCTGGCCACGTGATGGCGTTGGCGTGCGGGTCGATGTTGAGTACCCGCAACTCGAAGCGGTTGGCTTTGTCGTCGCGAGTCGGGTAGACGCGGACGGCGCCACGGAAGGTGCCGAGCGCAGATTCGAGTTCGGGGATCTTTGCGGTCGCGTCCTGAATGGTTTGGCCGCGGGCGAGGCCGAAGCGGGCGCGCCATCCCCACATGTCCACCACGGTCGACATCACGCGGGAGCCTGCGAGTCCGACCGATTGCGAGATGTCGGGCCAGGCGTCAAGCGTGCGCTCGATGCGGACGCGGGCGCGTCTCCGTCGATGTGCCCACCACGGCACGGCCAGGATGGGCGTGCCGACCAGGATGATTTGAGGCAGCGGTCGGTGGGTGGCACCGATCGCTGTGGCTGCGGCGAGCCAACCTCCGGCGCCTGCGGTGATGGTTGCCGCGTACAGTCGCTCAACTCGGAGCGAGAGACCGATACGCGCACCGACGAGGGGCAAGGCCGACGAGGTGATGATGGCCAAGATGAAGATGCCGATCCACCATTCGGGGTGCCAGAGGTGGAGCGTAACGGCTGCGATGTTGAGGACGAGAGCGAGCGCGATCGGTCCGAGTTCGGAACGGTAGCGCCAAAGTGCGCGGGCGATGACGGTTGCGGCGAGGTCGGGAAGTTGCCCGTTGGAGTCGATGAACACCATTGGTTGAAGGCCGTTGCGACGCATTCGGCGCGCGTGTCGCTTCATCTGCCGATTTCTCACGCGCGCCCCTCAGGGGTGTATCCCTGGGCGCTGAGTTCGTCTCGCAGGTATGAGAGCGGGTCGCGTTCCCCGTCACGCTGTGCGCTGAGTGAGGCCCGTGCGGCGGCTGCGAGGTTGGCGCGACGTATGCGCGTGTCGCGTAGTTCGGTGCTGAGGCGCTCGATCTCCTCGGCGAGAGCCGGAACGGCGTCGAGCGCGGTATCGAGGGCTCTACGAAGGATGGTCGGGAGAGATTCGTCAGGCCACGTGTTCGCGATGATGCGGCGTGCTGTGCGGCTGCGCCTGATGGCCTCCTGAAGGTCAATCTTCGGGTGATACGGAGCGTTGGTCACTAGGCATCCCCTCCTTAGATAGGGGGCGTTGGACATCCGAGAGCCAGCGTCAGGACTGACCGGAGCTGAGCGATTCGACGATCACGGCCACCAGGCGGCGAATCTCCGGCGCGGCGCTGGTCGCTGCCAGGAAGAACCCGAACAACAGGCAGATGACCGCGTGCCATACGCGCAAGCCGAGGAAACGCCATGCGATCCACGCGACTACGCCGAGGACGACGACGAGCGGAATGGAAACGTTCATGAGGTGCATCACCTCCCTTCGAGGGCGAAGAGGGTCGGGAACACAGCCCCTACGAACGGTCGGTTTCATCGGGGCTGGGCTGGTCAGGGTCGTTGAGTTGGCGCCGGAGTTCGGTCGCTCTCGGGGTGCTGATCCTCAGCGACGTCCTAAGGGCGTCGCGGGTGATAGGACGACCGTTCGCCTGTCGGTACTGGGCGTCGGCGAACCGTGCAGCTTCCAACAGTTCGTCATCGGTACGGCGCGGCGAACGCCGTACCCGGCGTTTCGATCGCGGGGACGAGGCGTCCTTCGTCCTGCTCCCTGAGGCGTCCTCGACGGTGGATGGCGTGTCGGTCCGACTGTGGAGCGCGTGAAGGTGTGCGGTGAGTCCGAGGACGGCGGCCGGAACGGCACCGACGAGGACGACGATCGGCCATGACAGGTCGATCAATCCGGCGCCGATGGCGTGGTACGCAGCGTTGCCGGTGATGCTCATCCCGATAGCGCCGATGGCGTTCGTCCGAGCGAAGCGACGTGCGGAAGCGGAACGGGTCGTGGTGGCCAACCAGACGCGCGCCGAGGTCATGGCGTGTGCGTCGATGGTGAGCGGCAAGAGCCACGCCAGCCGTACGGGCCAACCAGCGACGGTGGCTAGCCCGTACAGGCCGGTGAAGCTGGCGACCGCAGCCGAAACGGCTGCAATGGTCATGCCGATCACGACCCACCAGTCCCGTACCGTGCCGTCGTCAGTGGGTACGGCGCTCGGTACTGCGGTCAGGTGTGCATCGGTCGGGGGCATGGGACCGTCCTCTCAAATTTCGTCGTTGCGGGACTTGCGGCGGCGCCAACGGGAGCGGGACCGGCACTTGAGGCACCGTCGGGTGCCGATCTCGGTACGGGCTCCGCACGGGCAGGAACGTCCTCGGATGTCGTTCGGGATTCGCACATTCACCTCTTGAGGCTGGTGGGCTTGGGAGTCGTCTCGGGAGTACGGCATCGGACCGTGACGCCGAGGAGTCGGCGCGTTGACGCCGTGGTTCGGGAGCCGGGCGTACCGGTCAGGCTCATGTGGTGTTCCTCGGCGTGGATGCCGATGAGTAGGAACACAAAGGCGCCGAGGGCGCTACCGGCCAGGAACACGGCGAGTAGAAGGATGAAGATCCCGGAAGACATCAGGTCACATCCCTTCGGAGGTGTCTGCGTTCACGGCGCCGTCGTAAGACATCAGCGCGTTGTGGTTGGCGAGGTCGGCGTTCGGGATCGCGACCGCGCTGTAGGTCACGGGGCCGAAGTCCCGTGCGGCGCGATAGTGGCTGCTGGACGAGTCGTTACCGAAGGTCTTCGATCCGATGAGGGCCGCGATGCGGTCGATCTCGACGCGCTTGGCGTGGTCGCTGCCACGGGTGAAGACCATGAGTTCTGCGGTGGTGGGGGCCGGGATCTCGGGGTGCACTTCGAGGTAGGCCGCAAGTGCGCGTAGACCCGCGATGAGCCGAGGCCGCTGGTTCATGTCCGCGTATGCCATCTGGATCACTCCTCTCGACCTGTCGCGCTCTGGGGCAGCGCGATCGCATCCATCTTGTGCGCGCACAGCTTCGCGCGTCAAGTCCTGCGCGCACATCTGTGCGCGAAAATCTTGACGCGCACACCATGACGCATGAAGCTATGCGCGTTAGGGTGGTCGTGACCACGTGACCGAGACGGAGGAGGCAGGGTGCGCCATGACGGGCCCCGCGAAAGAAGCCCAGGCAGGCGGCAAGCTCTACGAGATCGTCAGAGATGAGCTGATTGAGGCCATCAAGTCCGGCGTGTACGCGCCGGGGGCGCTCCTGCCGTCCGTACGAGAGATCACGGTCACATGGACCGTGAGCACCACGACGGCGCGCAAAGTGGTCTCAGAGCTGGCGGCGTCCGGCTGGGCGCGCTCGCAAGGTACGAAAGGCTACGTAGCCGCGATCCCCGATCAGGGGGAGAGCACGCGCACCTCTGAGGACCAGGGCGCCGCGATGCCGCAGCCGATAGCCGGACTATCGGCCGCCCGAGTCCCTCAAGTCGTAACCGCGAATGGCTCTCTAGAGGTCGTGACGTCCGCGTGCGAGGTACGGTCAGAGCCCGTCCCCGTCGAAGTGGCGCATGCTCTGCATGCGACCGATCCACATGCACGCGCGATCGTGCGTCGCAGCGTGGCCGTAGACGCTAATGGCAGTCCTGTGCAGTTGCGCGTCAGCTACACAGCTTGCGAGGTTGGCGAGGGCACACCTCTCGAAACCTCAGACGCAATCGACAAGCCATGGTCCAAAGCATTGTCCGAACACACGGGAAGGCGCTTGACTCTGGCTGAGAGCGCGATCTCTGCCCGCCATCCGAGCGACGCAGAGGGTGCAATGCTAGGACTTACTCCGACCGCATGCGTTCTCGTCCGAATCGATGTCACACAAGACGAGGATGGTCAGCCAATCGACTACACGATGACGGTCTGGCCGGGAGAGACAACGCGCGTCGACGTCTTGTCATTGGCGAGGAACAAATGAGCGAGGAACACGGCACCTCGCCGGAACTACCCGAGGCACAGGAGTGCCCCTATTGCGGCTCGGATCAGACTGAAGACTCCACGACGATAGACCTCGCGTTTGGCGAGGAGATCGCGTGCAAGGTCTGCAAGAACTGTGGTCGAACTATCTTTGACGAAGGCACTTGATTAATCTTCTGTTCCATCTGATGCGCCCTCCTTTGTCGCGCCGATTAGCAGCCGGTAATGGAACTCGTATCGATCGGCGCGGAAGATAATCTTTGCGACCTCGGTGGCGACATCTCCGGCCCAGAAAGTTTGCCAAATTTCGATCACTGGAGTGCCTGGAGGGACCTTTAGCTGCTCGATCTCGTGTGCCTTGGGGAGGCGAGCAATGAGAAACTCTTCCTCAGTGTCGACGTGATATCCGATTGCGTCGAATCGCGGAACGATTCCCTTTCCGCCGTAGGGTCCATCGTGCGGATTCTCGATTTCGGTACCGCCGGTGAGCGCGAGGGGCTCCCACGCGACGCTGATCGAGACCGGCTGACCAGCCATGCTGATCTTGTATGTCGTCTCCGTGACGGGCGATTCCTCGTCGATCCCTAGTCGCTCAGCGACCTCGGCAGGAGCGTCAACATGTTCCGTCGAGTGCTCTATATCCAGCTCCATAGCCGCGCGGTCGGCTTCCTGCTGGTAGGTCGGCCGACTGTGTGGACGCTGGAAGCGGTCTGGAGCGACGCGAACCACTCGTGGGGGCGGACTCGGGGCGACGAAGGCTCCCTTGCCCTTGCGCGTGAGGACCAGACCAGCATTGCGAAGCTCAGTTATCGCATGTCGAGCCGTGATCGACGAGCATTCGTACTGCTCACAGATTTCCCGTTCGCTGGGCAGGCGGGCCTCTGGCCTCAGCTCCCCACGTTCGATCTTGTCTCGAAGATCCTCCGCGATGACCAGGTACAACGGCTTGTAGGGATCGCGCTCAACCATGAGCGGATCATCTCACATATTGCATGTGAACATAATACGTTCAACCTCGTATGTTAACATACTAGGTTCTCTGGATTGTGTTTTGCTGGCGAAGGTCGTTGCCTGCGAGTGATCCGGAACTGGACATGGTTGATGCCACCCCATTCGTTGCGAATTGGGCATCATCACCGGTTGAGTGGAAATAGTTCCGGAATGGGACAAGGGGCCCGACGCTTGTCAGGGCCCCTTGTAGGTGGCAAGACCGCAAGACACGCGGATACCTAGAAACCCGGATGTTGCCGATCGACCTCAGTGGAGGTCCAAGGCACCGCGCTTGATCTCGTCGAGCGTGGCCCGCCAAGTCTCGGACTTGAAGAGCAGCACGGGTCCATCTGGGTTCCTGGAGTCGCGGACCAGCGACATCCCGGCAAACGCGCCAACCTCAACGCACTGACCACCACCGTTGCCGCTGTAGCTACTCGTGCGCCACCTGAGGTGGCTAACCGGTGATTCAGGTGTCCCCTGTGTGCCCTTCTGTTTCATCAGGCATCTCCCTAGTCACTTGACGGATCAACGCGATACTGTCGGGGGGACTCAGCGCTGATCCACGGAGGCGTTCGAGTACTACGTTACCGTGTGCGGTTTCCTCCGGCCTCTCGTAGTACTGACATCCCATGAAGTGCTCTACGTATAGCACATCGGGATAGTCTGCGAAGTTCAGGAGCGTGAAAGGTCCATCTGAAGCGACATGGTTCGTCGACAGATAGGGAGCAATCTGAAGTTCTACGTTCGACAGTTCTCCGAGTTTGATCAGGTGATGCAGTTGGTCACGCATGACGCGATTGTCACCGATGACGCGCCTCAACGCCCCTTCTTCGATGATCTGACGAACATGCAGCGCTCTTTCCGAGTTGGTAAGCCGTTCTTGCCGGGCGAGACGGGCCTCCACGGCGCGATCAATCTCCTCGGACGTCCTCAGAATGGCTGAAGTATGGAAGACTGCTCGCGCGTACGCTGCCGTCTGGAATAGGCCGGGGATAAGGTGGACATCGTGTGACTGGTACTGATCGGCTTCTGACTCAAACTCAAGGTAGTCGCTGAATCCGTTTTTCAGTACCGATAGGTATGTGTGCCACCATCCTTGCTTCTTAGCCTCTCGTGCGAGGGTGATCAGAGCTGTGCGTCGGGCACCGGCGATCTCGTATGCCTCGCACAGCTCCATCACCTCGCCTACCGTCACGCGTGCCTTTGCGGTCTCGACTCGGCTGATCTTGGCTTGTGTCCAGCCGAGCAGCTCAGCAGCCGTCCCGCCGGTGAGACCACATCTCTCGCGTGCTTGCCGTAGCTCCCTAGCCAGCCTGCGACCTCGGATCGTCGGCACGTACGCCATCGGCCCGTCCTCTAAAAAATGTTGCTCAACATATTGCATGAACCTCGTATACGAGGCTAGCGTACCTCGTATACGAGGTTGACGGAGCGTCCTTGGATGATCACTTTCGGTGTCTGGATGCTGGCCTGACCTCGATCGGGGTGCGTCTTCGCCCAGCGCGCCCTGGGGCGGTCTGTGCTCCGTGCCCGTGCCCCCTGTGGCACGGAGCACAGTCCACAAACCAAGAGGAGCAACCAAACCGGGAGTGCGGATGACTGTCGAAAGACCGCACGTGAGCGGTTCGCTCAACCTGAGCGAGGCGAGTCACGTCGCAACAATGACGCCGGATGAGCGGTTCGTCGAAGCCCTCTACAACCAAGCCGTAGTGAACGTGTACGAGGCTTGGACGCGCGGCGTTTCATGGGTCTCGCGCGCCGAAGTCGCACGCGCTACGCGCGTGGTCAGTGCGGCGCGGCGGAACCTAGCGATTCTGGGCGAGATGCATGAGGGCGCCGAACCATCGCGCGTTGTCCGCTGGAACTGGGACCGTGCGGCATGAGTGACCCCACACCCCGATCGGAACCGGCTGCGAACGAGCTCGACCTGACGGGCGACGTCGACACCGTCAAGGCCCGACTTCGCGAAGCATTTCCGCGCTGGTCGATCATTCAGTCCGACCAGGGCCGATGGTGGGCAACGCGCGGTCCGCTGACCCGAGAGGACATCAATCGGCAGGCTTCCGTGGACGCTGCCTCTCCTCAGGACCTCGCCGAGGAGATTCGGAAGGTGTCCCGTGGCGGCTGACCATACGAACGGCGGGCGCCCTCGCAGGGTGCCCGCCTACAGCCTCCTCGCGAGACTCCAGACAACGCTAGACGAACGGGGGTTCGTAACCAGGCTTGGCGCGTCGAACATTATCGTGATCGCGTCTGGAGACGGACCACGGCTGGCAGACACGGTGACGTGCAGGGCACGGTCTGCTGTCGATGGCGGCATGTGGTTCTGGTCGTCCTTAGGCGAGCCGATCGCTCCAGCAGAGGAGGTGACTAGCGCAGCCGCCATCATCGGCGGATATCTGAAGGCTTTCTCACACGATGCCGAACGCTGTCCGCTGTGGTGCGGAGGTGGCCATACTGACCCGGACGAGCACGCCGGAACAGTCTTCACCGTTCAGCCTGCCGGACCCGTCCCCTCCGGCGAGTCACGCCCGGGGGACTTGCTCTTAGCACTGCGCCAAGATCCTGGCACCGGCCCGCAAGTCGTCCTGTCCCACGAGGACCGGCCCGAGGAATACCCGCTCGCTCCGGCTGAGGCACGCAAGCTCGCCGAGCATCTGACCGCTCTGGCAGTCAGCGCCGAGGCCGCACCAACCAGCCGATAACTGTCTGACCCGCAGACTTCAACGAATTGGGGCAGGAGAAACGGAGCCCGCACGGGCAGCATCTTGCCCGTCCCGTCCGTCTGATACCGAACCTTCACCCGGAATGTAGCAGGGTAGGCCGATGACTAACGGCCTACCCTGCTACTCGCTTCTGTGGTCTCAGGCTACGGTGAGTGCACCCGGACCCATTGCGAAATCAGGGTCGATCTGCTGTGACAGATCCACTCCAACGCTGCGATTCCCCCAACTCTCCGCGTTTTTGATGTGGAACTCAACGGCTTGCCGGGAGAACTTCTCCCAATCCTTGGGTTGAGCGTCTACCTCCTCTTGAAGCCGCCGCAGAACTTGACGGGCAGCGTCGTCGAGCGCATCGAGATTGAACGGGAACCCCTGCTCCATCGCTCGAATTGCCGACTGGTGCCCCATGCAGGTCAAGAGGTCGTCCCCCACCTGATCGCGTAGGAACGTCTCGTCATCAGCCGTCTGAACCTTGTTTCCCACGACTGAGATATTGACCCCATAATCTCGTGCATGGTCGGTGTACTGCTGGTAGACAGCAACGCCCTTCCTGGTCGGCTCTACGACGAGGAACATCATGTCGAAGCGCGTGAAGAGTCCCGACGCGAACGTGTCCGCCCCTGCCGTCATGTCCACTACGACGTACTCTCCAGGGCCGTCGACGAGGTGATTGAGGTACAGCTCAACCGCTCCGGTCTTGCCGTGATAGCAAGACACCCCAAGGTCCTTGTCATCGAACTGGCCAGCGGCCATGAAGGTCACGTCGCCGAGTCGACGCGAGAAGGCATGGACCGGATCGTCATCACCGATCCGTAGGAGCCTGGAACCGCGCCCTGGTGGCGTGGTCTTCACCATCTGCGCTGCGGATGGGATCCGAGGGTTCTCACCCCTGAGGTACTCCTTGATCACGTCGAGGTGGGCCCCCAGCGCCGGGACGCTCGCCACAGCCTCATCGCTAAGCCCCAGGGCCGCGCCGAGGTGCTGATTGATGTCCGCATCGATCGCGACCACAGGCAACCCCTCCGCCACCAGATGCCGAATGAACAGCGATGACGTGGTGGTCTTCCCGCTACCGCCCTTACCCACGAACGCAACCTTCACAAATCCCCCATCCTGGAGATGAAAACCATTGTCGACCTGTTAGATCATGCCACTTCATTGAAGATCGACTCAAGTACGCCACACTCGAATCTCCACGACTACGCCTCTGACTACAGGGCATATGTGACGCCTTGCCTTGCTTTGCCAGTAAATGGATGGAATGGGCAGAATGCGCCCAATGGGAGAAAAAGGACGGATGATAGAGGCGACTACTCTTAGTGCCAGATCGACAGGTCCGGTCGAAGAAACTTCAATTCAGGCACTGAAAATTTCGGGCACTGCCGACGGGCTTCTGCCACTGTTGAGAGTCCCTGCGTCAACCGATAGAGAGGTGATGCTCAGTCCGCCATAAAATTCTTGAGGGTTTCCACCAAGACCTGGGGTGGTTTCATGACACGCGCAATAGATTCACAGTCTATTTGCTTGTTGTACTTGCAGCCCAAATGCTTCACCCAAAGCTTTTCAAGCAAATCGGCGCCAGGGACGAGATTTAGCCAATCGCGCTCCCAATTAGCCTCAAGGTCATCACTATTGCGTTTCCAGGATTCAAGGATACGCTGGCGCAATTGAGGCTCACTAGGAAGTCGATCTAGCACAAAGGAAATCAGAGTCCCGCTATCCGCATTCTCTTTCGCCAGTTTAGCTTTCAGGCGGTTGTCCACGTAACGCAGGGGTTCAAGATCCCAAATTGTGCGTTTGAGAATAATTGCCTGTTTAAGGCCGTTGGCAACTTCTCGGGAATCTTGAGCAAGCGACTCAGCGTTCAGCCTCGGCTCGTTCTTTCCCCGCCGACTATTCATTACTATCGCGATGGCATCAAAGTTTAGCAGGAGATTCTCTAGCTCGCGTACCGGAAGTACGCAGACACTTGTGGCTTCCTCAAGCTTTTCGAGTAGTCTCTTCGGCAACTCGTCGCGATCACGAACATAAAGCAGCTTTCGTTGCTCAAGTTGATCAGCTAGATTCAGCCAGCTTTGAAGCATGCCGGTATGACGTGCGTTGTCTCCACCCTCACCTGATATTAGCGCCACCCTTGGACTACGGACAACGTCTGGGAACCATATATCCAAAACGGCTTGTTCACTTGGGCCTTCGACGATAAGAATTCGGTCTGCCGATAGGACATCACTTAGTCTCACTCCAAGGTCTTTAAGCAGGCTGACACGTTCAGTCGTTACTTCGCTAATTGTCGACCTATAGCCGCTTCTGCTAACTGAAAACACTCTGGCTCCACTTCCGGACCAGTCGAGCATAGCTGGAGAATGTGTCGAAGCAACAAACAGGCGATTCCTCGACCATTGACGCAACTGTGCCAGCAATGCTCGCTGAGCAGCGGGATGAAGCCCCGTCTCGGGCTCCTCAATCAGCACAACTCGTGCGTCTTGGGTCAGGCCAACCACCAGAGTCATGAGAAGTTGTTCAACTCCGGTGCCGAGATCTTTTAGATTGAGGTAAAAATCTTGAACAAGTCTGTCTGGATCGCCCCGCCTGTATTCGAATTTACTCAACACTTCGAAGTTGTTGCCATTGATGGGGGTCATGAGCTGACCAATACCCGGGACAATGCTCTCCAGGAGTCTATTCAATTCCCTCCATTTTTCTGGCCAATTGGTGCTCATATGCAAGAGTACTGCTTGCAAGTTGGTTCCGTCGTTTGCCAGATTCGGCGCTATCCCTGTAGTTTGTCCAATTCGATATGGGCTTTGCCGCAAAGGAGTGAAATGAAAATATGCCGCTCGAAAATCAAACAAGACTTGTGCGGCAGTCGCCAAGCCTCCCCTACTATTTTTTAGAGCCTCTAGGAGAGAATTACCAGACGATCCGATCGGCAACTTCGCCAGTTCCGCATAGCCGTCCGTCGCACTCCATTTGTGGAGTTTTTCATTGGCCGCAACAACAGTTACTAGGTGCTTCCCTTCGGGTTGCACAGCGGCGACTACTACGCTTTCGTCTTCCTCTTCAATTGGCCAGGCCACGCGCAAAGTCGTTTCGACCATGACACCATCAACGTAAGAATATTCCCATTCAATCCACCGGACAACCCCGGTCAGCAACCGCTGAGTATGAGGCGAGGAGAGGTCTCGAACAAATGGAAGCCCCAGCAAGCCCAACCGCTCTTTTTGGCTCAGCTCAAATCGAGCGCGCACCTTTGGACTCCCCTTAAGGCCGTGCGGCAAGTTTGGTGGTGTCGCGCCAACACCAACTACATCAAGAGCTGACAGTAGAGCGCTTTTTCCAGCATTGTTAGGACCCGCCACCAAGATAAGCCCCGACGACTCAAGAGGGATTAGTGCTTCACGGTAGGCACGGAAATCTTCAATCCATACACTTCTAAGCTTGGCCACCAAGTAATCGTATGACAAGAAGTTGCCCAGTGCACAGTTTTCCTAAAGGTAGGGTCGGTAGCACACAGGAGGTGGCAGGCGATGGGCGGCGGCTGCGGCGTTGAGGGAGTCGACCCCGGCCTGATCCTGAACCTTCGTCAGGGTCATCGTCACCCAACGCGACGGCTACTTGAGCGACAGGAACGGTCGGCCCCCTCGGTTTCCATCACCGGTTCCCAGACGAGTGGTGCCCCTGCCAGATGGCAGCACCCTGCGTTCTCGACGGGCCTTGGTCTCGGTCGACAGCTCACAGCACGTGTTCGTGGCATGGTGACATAGCGGAGACTAATCCGGCGTCGCCGCTGCTATCGCATAAGGGTGTGGCAGGCGATGGCGGCTGCTGCGGTGACGTTGAGGGAGTCGACTCCGGCGGACATGGCGTCTGGACTCATGGGGATGCACACAGCCTCGTCCGCCTCGCCTAGCCAGTGGGACGAGAGGCCGTCGCCCTCCGAGCCCAGCATGAGGGCAACGCGGTCGCCCCTCGATGCCCTATATATAGGTGTGGCCGTCTGGTCGGGAGTGAGGGCCAGGAGGGTGAAGCCAGCGGTGCGGAGTTTGGCCAGGTCATCGTGCCGGTTGGTCATGCGGGCGTAGGGGATCGCGAAGACCGCGCCCATGGACACCTTGACCGCGCGGCGGTAGAGGGGATCGGCGCACCTCGGGGACAGGATGATCGCGTCTATCCCGAGCGCTGCGGCACACCTATATATAGAGCCCACGTTCGCGTGGTCGACAAGATCCTCTAGGACGAGGATGCGCCGAGGTGTCTGTGTGTGTTGCACAGGGACGTCTACGTTGGTGTGGTCGACGATGTCCTCGCAGACGATGACGCGGCGGGCACCGGTGAGGACGGCGTCCACGGTGGGGAGCGGGAGGCGTTCGAGGGACGCCAGCGCGCCGCGGTGCACCGGGAACCCGGTGATCGACTCCAGTACGGCCTCGTCGGCGATGTAGACGGGCGCGTCCAGGCCGTCCAGGACGTCGGCGAGCGGCTCGGACCAGCGCTTGGCCATCAGCAGGGACCGGACGGGGTGACCGGCGGCGACCGCGCGGCGGATCACCTTCTCCCCCTCGGCGAGGAAGAGGCCGTGTTCGGCCTCCAGGCTTCTGCGCAGGTTCACGTCGCGGAGCCGCACATAGTCGGCGAGGCGCGGATCGGCGGGGTCGGAGACGGGAACCAGGCTGGCCATCCCCCAAGTCTCCCGCAGCGGCCGGGTCGTGCCGGACCGGACCTTCCTTGATCGAATAACGGAGCGGCCACGGTGCCGTGATCGTCCCGCAAAGCGCTGATGACCTGCGTCATTATCACCTTTGAGTTCTTTGTAACCTCTACTCGTACTACTACAGTGCCGAGAAATATCGGCTGGTTTCGGGTGAATCGAGGGCAGGGGCATGAGCGGACGTCGCGACGGCTTCCCCGAGGGGGCGGACGAGGGGGGCCACGACCCGTCCACGCCCGTCTTCGGCCCCGCCAACGACGGGTCCTCCGACTGGTTCGGGACGAGGGACGGCCAGGGCCCGCAACCCCCGCCGAGCCAGCCGCCGACGGGCCCGTCCCCGCCGAACCCGGCCCCGTATCCGTCCGCGCCGTCCGGTGCGACACCGGAGTGGTTCACGCCGATGGCGTCGGGCGAGCAGCCCGTGTACGGCTCCGGCGGGTACGAGCCCGGTGGATACGAACCTGGTGGATACGAGCCTGGCGGGTATCCGATCTACGGGCCGGGAAGCGAAGAGACGGCGGCGCCCGCGGGACGGCAGGGTCCGCCGCCGCCCGAGCGTCCGCCGCCGCCCGCTCCGACGACCTATGGCGAGTACGACCCCATCGGTGGGTCCGGTGGCTACGGGGCGTACGGCGGTGGCGGCAGCGGTGGCGGTGGCAGCGGCGGGTCGGGCGGTCATGGTGGCGGTTCGGGCGGGTCCGGTGGTTACGAGTACGGGCGGCGCAGGCGCAAGCGCAGCGTGACCGCGCTGATCGGGCCGATGGCGGGGGCCGTGGGGCTGGCGGTGCTCCTCGGCGTCGGCGTGTACGCCTTCGCGGAGAGCGGGGGCGGCTGCGCGGGCAGCGACGCGATCAACCTGACCGTCGCGGCGGCGCCGGACATCGCGCCGGTCGTGCGGAAGGCCGCCGTACGCTTCAACGACAGCAGGCGCGTGGCGGACGGCAGGTGCGTCAAGGCCACGGTGAAGAGCGCGGAGCCGTCGGCGGTGTCGACGCTGCTGTCGGGGCAGAGCGTCGCGAACTCGTCCAACGAGCGTCCCGACGTGTGGATCCCCGACTCCTCGCTCTGGCTCTCGATGGCCCGGCCGAGCGGCGGCGGCGGGAACGACGGCGCCGCCCTGTCCGCCGGGACGTCGGTCGCGTCCAGCCCGATCGTCGTCGGGCTGCCGCGGACGCTGGCGTCACAGCTGAAGCAGCAGGGCATCACCGCCACCCCGTCCTGGGACAACCTGCTCAAGGCGGCGGGCGGCGTCGCGGGCGGGGCGGTGACCAAGAACCAGATGATCCCGGCGGGGACGGTGCGGCTGATCGTGCCCGACCCGACGCGGAACGCGGCGGGCATGGGCTCGCTGATGATCACCAGCACGCTGCTGGCCAACGACCCGAACCGGGACGCGATCTTCACCGGCATCGTCCGCACCGTCCGGGAGAGCACCGTCTCCTCGGTGAAGGACGAGTTCGCGCAGTTCCGCCGGGACCGCACCGGGAAGCAGCCGATCTCGCTGTCGTCCGAGCAGGCGCTGTGGAGCTACAACCGGGGCGGGCCGGAGGAACCCGCGGTCGCGCTGTATCCGCTCGAAGGCACGCTGTCGATGGACTACCCGTTCACCGTCGCCACCGAGGACGCGTCCAAGCAAGCGGGTGCGCGCCTGCTGGAGAAGGCGATGACGACCGAGGCCACGCGCGGCGACGTCCTCGCGCAGGGGTTCCGCACACCGGACGGCAAGGCGCCGAACGGTTTCGGCGAGAAGACCGGGGTCAACCCGGCCCGGCCACGGCGGCTTCCGGCGCCGAAGGGCGCGGACGTGTCGAGGACCATGCAGGCCTGGTCGAAGCTGACGCTCGGCCTGCGCATGCTCACGCTGATCGACGTGTCCGGGTCGATGGCCGAACAGGTCGGGCCGAACGTGAACCGGTTGCAGGCCATCGCGCAGGTGTCGCAGGGAGGGCTGAGCATGATGTCGAACGACACCGAGCTCGGTCAATGGCTGTTCTCGACGAACATGAACGGCGACGAACCGTACAAGGAAGTCGTGCCGATGGGGCCGCTCGGCGAGCGCGTCGGGTCGAACACGCGGCGTCAGCTCGTCCTGTCGACGCTGAACCAGATGCGGCCGAAGCCGAACGGCGACACGGGCCTGTACCGGACGATGCTGGCCGCGTACCGGATGATGAACGACACCTACAAACCGGAGTTCGGCAACTCGATCCTGCTGCTGACGGACGGGAAGAACGACGACCCGGGCGGCCCGACGCTCCAGGCGACCCTGAAGCAGCTCAAGGAGGCGCAGGACCCGAACAAGCCGATCCAGGTCAACATGATCGGGTTCGGCAAGGGCGTGGACCGGGGTGAGCTGGAGCAGATCGCCCAGGTCACGGGTGGCAGCGTGCAGATCGCCATGACCCCCGGCGAGATCCAGAGGATCTTCCTGCGGATGCTGTCGCGCCGCATCCAGTGAGATCCAGGGAGAATGCCCCGAACGTCCGATTTTGTGATCATCCGACCGCGCCAGGTAGTTCCTGATTTTTCCCTTCGATCCGTGTCAACCGGGCGCGGCGGTCGATCGTCAATCTAGGTGGAGGCCCGACGGGGAGCGGGGCCGTCGGGCCTCCGACCCGCTTCCCCCCGGTCCCGTACACGGGGAGAGCGAACCGTCCTCATTCCCGGAGGGCCGGCGGGCACGAGATCCGCGGCGCACCGGATGGGACGGTTCTCGGGCCGCAGGCCAGAAGCCGCGGCCGGGAAGCGCGTTGCTCCCCATCGGATCTTCAAGCCCGTCCCTGACGCGCGAGGATTCTGACTCAGCCCGCAGGAGGACCTTGTGTCCGGATGGCCCAATCTCGATCGTGCCGACGACGAGCGCCTGGCCCGGTCGCTGGCCGCAGGCGATCCAAGCGCCCTCATCCAGGTCATGGATCGTTACGCGGCACGTATGTACGACTACTGTCACGCGCTGTTGCGCGATCAGGAACAGGCGGCCGGGGCGTTGCACGACGCGCTCATCGCCGCCTACGCGCACGTGTCCCTCCTCCGCGAACCGGACCGGTTCCGCAGTTGGTTGTACGCGCTCGTCCGCAACGAATGCACGCGACGGCTGCGCAGCCCGCGCCGTCCGACCGAACGCCATGAGGCCCCCGAAGTCGAGGACGGTTTCCTCGACGAGGCGGAGCTGGCGCAGCGGCGCGAAACCCGCCAATTCGTGCACGGTGCCCTGGCCGGCCTTCGCGGACGTGAACGTGAGTCCCTCGATCTCATGATGCGGCACGGCCTGGACGTCGTGGAGATCGGCGGCGTCCTCGGGATGAACGCCGAGGCCGCGACGGATCTGACGAGCGAGGCCCGCGTCCGGCTCGACGACGCGCTCGCCGCCGCCTCCATCGCGCGCAACGGGCGCGACTGCCCGAGCGTCTCCGCGCTCGCCGACGACGGCGGCTGGCCGCTGCCGGGGCCGACGATCCGCAAGCTCGTCCACCACATCGAGACATGCCCGACCTGCATCGCGCGGCGCGACCGCACGCTGTCGGCGGCGCGGCTGCTCCAGGTGCTGCCGGTCGCGATGATGCCGACCGACCTGCGCGGGCTGGTCATGGTCACCGCGACGGACCCCTCGCTCGCGTCCGACCGCGCGGGGATCGCGCGGCGGGCCGAGCCGTTCGACACCTGGGGCTGGCCCGTCATCGTCGACTCGACGGCCTCGCTCGCCTCGTCCGGACGGGGCGCCTCGCGGGCGGTGTTCCCGGTCCTGGCCGCCGTCGCCGCCGTCATCGTGATCGTGGCGGGGGCGTACTACGTCATGTCCGACTCGCCCGCGACCTCGCCGATCGCGGAGGGCACGCAGGGCGACCCGTCGTTGCCCGCACCCGAGTCGGGCCTGCCGAGCGGCGAGACCGAGGTGCCGTCGCAGTCGCCGACGTCCTCGAAGAGCGGCAGCCCGACGCCGTCGCGGAGCACGTCGTCCCCGGCGACGCCGACGACGCCGACACACCGCACGAAGGCGCCGACGCCCAGCACCTCGCAGCCGCAGCAGACCGGGCCCGGAACCCTGAAGGTGGACTTCTCACGGTGCCGGGAGCTCGGCCCCGGCGACACCTGCCGGTTCCAGGTGAGGGCGGTCGGCGGGCCGGTCGAAGCCTGGTTGGTGTCGGTCCCGCCGCCCCTCTACGGCAACAGTGGCGGCATGATTCCCAATGGCGGGACGGTCACCGCGGTGGTCACCCTTCCCACTGACTGCGACGGCCCGGATTCCGGGTCCGGGCGCGTGACCTTCCTTCCCGGCGAGCAGACGGCGGACGTCACCTGGCGGTGCCCGGGAAGCGGGACCCCCAACAACGGAGAGCCGAATTAGACGTGTCCCAGATCACATTTTCGGTCCGGAGGGCCCGTCTCACTAGGAGAGACGGCCACGGCGTGTACCGCCATGGTCACTGATATCCACTCATAAGGGAGAAATCTCAGCGGCTTGGTGGCAAGATCAGGCAACCAAGAGTGGGCCGACCGTCGTCGGCGCCCACGGGGGCATGATCGAAAACACCGAGTTCGACTGGGAGGGTTCCCGTGGCCGGAGAGCCAGGGCCCGGCCGGGACGACGACCTCAGGCTCGCGAACGCGCTGCGGGCCGGGGACGTCATCGCGCTGACCGAGGTCTACGACACCTACGCGCCGTTCCTCTACGACTACTGCCATGGGCTGCTCCGCGACCGGGTGGAGGCCGCCGGGGCGCTGCGCAACGTCGTGATCGCCGCCCGCGAGCACGTCGACCGGCTCACCGAGCCGGACCGGCTGCGCGGCTGGCTGTACGCGATCGCCCGCAAGGAGTGCATGCGCCGCCGCGACAGCCCGAACCGGCACACCGGGCAGGAGGCGCCCGAGGCCGACGACGAGCTGACCGACGAGCAGCTCGCCCGCCGCGAGGAGCGGCGGCTGCTCGCGCACAGCGCGCTCGCCGCGCTGAACGGGCGGCAGCGCGAGGCGATCGACCTGTCGGTGCGGCACGAGCTGGACGAGGTCGACCTGTCCGGCGTCTTCGGCATGCCGCTGGAAGAGACGCTCGCGCTGGTGGAGCGTGCCCGCGAGGACCTCGCCGCCGCGCTGCACGCCGCCCTCATCGCGCAGAACCACTGGAAGGACTGCCCGAGCGTCTCCGCGCTGACCGAGTCGTGGCCGCTGTCCCCGCAGACGTCGGCGTCGCTCGTCCGGCATGTCGCGAGCTGCCCGGTGTGCGGCGAGCGCGAGACGCCGCCGCTGCCCGCCGACCGGCTGCTGTCCGTCCTGCCGATCGCGGCGATCCCCGCCGACCTGCGGCTGGACGTGCTGACCGCCGCCACCGCCGAGGACCGCGCGGGGAACCGCCGCGCCATCGCCGCGTGGACCGAGCCATTCGACGAGTACGGGTGGCCGCTCCCCTACGAGCCGTCGCCCGCGCGCTCCCGCGACCGCTCCCCGCGCCGCCGCGGCCCGCTGATCGGCGCGGTCGTCGTGGCCGTCGGCGCGGTGGCGCTGTTCGTCGGGGCGATGTCGTGGCTCGGCGGCGGCGACGCCTCGAACAGCGCGGCGAACGACCCGACGGCGCCGGGCAGCGGAGCGAGTTCGAGCGGCGCGGAGGCGTCGCCGACCGACCCGTCGCCCACGGTCAGCCTGCCGACGCCGTCCCAGTCGAAGACGCCGTCGAAGTCACCGTCCAAGTCGCCGTCGAAGTCGCCGACCACCAAGGCGCCGCCGCCCGACACCGACACGCCCCAACCGCCGAAGCCCGGCAGCCTCAGCGTGAGCGGGTGCGACATGGGCCGGAGCGACTCCTGCCCGATCACGATCACGGCGGTCGGCGGCCCCGTGAACTGGCGTGTGACCGGCACGTCCGGGCCCGTCCAGGCGGGTGGGGCCGGGCATCTCGCCGCGGGGCAGACCGCCACGGTGACAGTGTCGCGCGACGAGCCGACCATCTGCCTGGGCCGTCAGAGCGGATCCGTCTCCGTGTCGCCCGGTCGGTCCGGGTCGGTGGCCTACTACTGCTGAGCTGCGGCTTCGCGCGTCCTTGACGAGGGGTGCGGTCCGATTCGGACCGCACCCCTTGTTCTGTCCTGTCACGTGCTGGTTCGTGCTGTCTGTGACACATCGGCCACTTCCGGCCGACTTACAGGAAGGCTTCACCTGGTCTCCAGAGTAGGCTCTGACCTGCGGAAACATGGGGAAGGCCAGTACCGGCCGGACGGTGCCCCGAGAATCTCTCAGGAAAAGGGGGATGCCAGGTGGATTCGAGAGACACCCGGGGTACGCATCTGCGACGACACCCGAGCAGAGTGGTCTCTACCCGGCGCGGAGGTCAATAGCCGTCATAACCGGCCCATGACGGCGAGCTGGACTCTTGCGGTCCCGCCGGGCCAGCGACGAGGACTAGACCATTCGGGGGCTAGACCGCCCGATTGGGGGGACGCACCGTGGCAGACGCATGGCTGCCGAGAGCCGGTCGCATGCCGGCGAGACAGGACGGCGGGGCTCTGGGAGGGGGCGCTCCACGAGCCGTGTGGTGTGCCGACGAATACGATCCGCGCACCGTCTCCGCCCGCTCGGTGGCCGCCGACCTGATCAAGGAGGATCGGCCGTCGCACCTGGTCTGGCATCCCGGCACCGGCGAGATCGTCCAGCTGCTGCCCGCCACCCGCGCCGCCCGGCTGCTCGGTGACCGCGTCGGCCGCGAGGGCCGGGTCTGCATGCAGATCATGGTGGTGGGGCAGTCCCGGGTGCCGTTCACGGGGGCGCCGCTCACCGGCATCGAGGCGATCGTCCAGTGGCTGGACGCCTGGGGCGTCGCGCGCCGCTGGCCCGCCGGGCCGCCGCTGCCGTCGCCGCAGTCCTACCACACGAGCCGTAGCCGCAAGGAGTGGGCGCGCGGCGGGCACTACGGGGCGTCGCAGGTGCCGCTCGTCGACCGTCCCGACCCGGGCGGCATCGACATCCGCCGCATCACCGGGCCGGACACCCCGGTCGCGCCCTTCCCGAAACCCCGCACGCTCCACCCGGACGCCGCGCCCGCGTCGCGCCGCGTCCCGCGCAACGCCGAACCCGTGCGCTCGCCGCAGGGTGACGCGCCGCCGCCCCCCGCACGGATCCAGCCCGTCGCCGAACCCGTCTCGGTCGGCCGGTCAGCGATGTCCAACTGACTCGGCGACCTCCCGTACCGTCTCCCGTACGACCGTCCGGACGATCTCGCAGCCGGTCCGGAGCTCCGCCGCGCTCGCTGCCGTGCCGTACCCGATGACCAGGCCCGACTCCCGGCACGGCCCCATGTGGTGCCGGTCCAGGGTCTCCACCAGGACGCCGCGTTCCGCCGCCACCCGCACGACTTGTTCGGCCACCGCCGCCGGGACGTCCACGACGAGATGCAGCCCCGCCGTGTCGCCGCGCAGGGGCAGCCCGTCCAGCGCCCGGACGACCACGTCCCGGCGCCGCGCGTACTCCCCGCGCATCCGCCGCACATGACGGTCGAGATCGCCGCGTTCGAGCAGGCGCCGCAGCGCGTCCTGCGGGACGACCGCCGTCCGGTCGTTGAGGCTCTCCCGGCGCGCCGCGACCTCCGCCACCAGCTCGGGCCGCGCCACCAGCCAGCCGACCCCCATGTCCGCCGTGAGGATCTTCGCCGTCGTGCCGAGCAGGACGACCACGTCCGGGTCCAGGCCGTAGAGCGCGGGCAGCGGCGCCACGTCGTAGCGGAACTCGCCGTCGTAGTCGTCCTCCGCGATGATCGCCCCGGAGCGCCGCGCCCACGCCACCAGCGCCCGCCGCCTCGGGACGGGAAGCACGCCGCCCATCGGGTACTGGTGCGACGGCGTCGTGTAGACCAGCCGCAGATCGTCCGGCAGGCCGTCGACGACCAGGCCCTGCTCGTCGACCGGGCACGGCACCACCGTGGCGCCCCGTCCCGCCAGGACCACGTGCGCACGCCGGTAGCCGGGCTCCTCCACCCCGACCCGGTCGCCCGGACGCAGCACCGTCGCGGCCAGCAGGTCGAGCCCGTTCGTCGCGCCGCGCGTGATCAGGAGCCCGTCCACCGGACACACCACGCCCCGGCTGCGCCGGACGTAGTCGGCCAGCGCGACCCGCAGCCCCGGCAGGCCGTGCGGATCCTGGCGCTGCTGGGGCGGCAGCCGGGACGCGAGCCGCCACGCCCGCCGCCACGCCGGGGTGTCGAGCGCCCCGACCCAGGCCAGCCCCGGCTTCAGGTCGATCACGTGCGGGGCCGTCGGCGCGGCCGGCCGCGCCTCCACCGGTCGCGGCCTGGCCGGGCGCGGGGCGGCGACGCCGTCGGTCACGAACGTCCCCGACCCGTGGCGGCCCTCCAGCCAGCCCTCCGCGTACAGCTGCTCGTACGCCCCCGTCACCACCGTCCGGCTGACACCGAGCAGCTCCGCGAGCGCCCTGCTCGCGGGCAGCCGCTCCCCCGCCGCCAGCCGCCCCTCCCCCATCGCCGCCCGCAACTGGCGGACGATCTGGGCGCTCAACGGCTCGTCCCCGTCCCGGTCGACGGCGAGGGGCAGGTCGATCGACAAAGTGGTCTCCCGCTATGTGCCGTGAGTGGCTCTTCCGACCAGGCCACTTCCCTTTCTAGCGTAAACGGCCATGACCACACTCTCCTCGACGCCCAGGACCCGGCTCGGCAGGCACCCCGAACGCGGCTCCGACGACCGCGCCGCCCTCCACGAGATCCTCGACGACGGCATGATCTGCCACCTCGGAATCGTCGTGGACGGCACCCCGCGCGTCCTGCCCACCGCCTACGGACGCCTGGACGACACGCTCTACATCCACGGCTCCACCGGAGCGACCAGCCTGCGGGACGGGCCGTCCCAGGACGTCTGCGTCACCGTCACCCACCTGGACGGCCTCATCATCGCCCGGTCGCTGTTCCACCACTCCATCAACTACCGCAGCGCCGTCATCTTCGGCACGCCCCGCCTGGTGGACGACCCCGACGAGAAGCTGGCCGGTCTCCGCGCCGTCGTCGAGAACCTGACCCCCGGCCAATGGGACACGGCCCGCCAACCCACCCGCAAGGAAATGGCCGCGACCTCCGTCCTGGCCCTTTCCCTGGACGAGGCGTCCGTCAAGATCCGCCAGGGCGGCCCCAGTGACGATGACGAGGACTACGCGCTCGATGTCTGGGCCGGTACGCTGCCCGTCCGGCAGACGATCGGCACTCCCTCGCCCGACCCCGTCCTGCGTCCGGGAATCGCCGTCCCCAAGCACATCGCCCGCCGTGTGACCAGTTAATTCGTTCCAACTTGGTGACCCACGCGGCCGTACATGGTCGTAGGGTGAACACATGAACGAGCGGTTGTGCTGGATCGACTGTGAAATGACCGGGCTCGACCTCCGCAACGACGCGCTGATCGAGATAGCCGCCCTGGTCACCGACAGCGAACTCACCATCCTCGACGAGGGCGTCGACGTCGTCATCAAGCCCCCGCCCGAGGCGCTCGCGCAGATGACACAGGTCGTCCGGGACATGCACACGACCTCCGGCCTCCTCGAAGCGCTCCCGTCCGGGATCACTCTCGCCGAGGCCGAGGACGTCGTCCTCAACTACATCAAGGGCCACGTCAAGGACGCCAACAAGACGCCCCTGTGCGGCAACTCCATCGCCACCGACCGCTCGTTCCTCGCCCGCGACATGCCCGCGCTCGACGCCCACCTGCACTACCGCATGGTGGACGTCTCGTCCATCAAGGAACTCGCCCGCCGCTGGTACCCGCGCGCCTACTTCGCCAGCCCCGAGAAGAAGGGCGGCCACCGTGCCCTCGCCGACATCACCGAGAGCATCCAGGAACTGCGCTACTACCGCGCGGCCGTCTTCGTCCCGCAGCCCGGCCCCGACTCCGAGACCGCGCGCGCCGTCGCCGCCCGGATCACCTCAGGCTGACCCAGCCTCACGGAACCGCTACACTACAGAAAGCCGGGTCTCGACCCCGGCCACGGTGGGTGTAGCTCAGCTGGTAGAGCACTTGGTTGTGGTCCAAGATGTCGCGGGTTCAAGTCCCGTCACTCACCCTCGTCGCAAGGGCCCCGGTCATCTGGCCGGGGCCCTTTCACGTGGCGGACGCATCGACTCCAGAAGATCGGCCCGTTATGCTCCGACCCTATACATGCCAACCCAAGGGCAACGGATGACTGTCGACGAGACCGCCCCACTGCGTGTCCTCGTGGTGGACGGTGACCCCCAGGTCCGCGCTGACGTGACCTCCCTGCTCGACGCCAGCGACGAGCTCCACGTCATCGGCCAGACCCCGGACCCCACCGCTGCTCTCTCCCTGGCCGCACGCCTGCGCCCCGACATCGTGCTGCTGGACGCCGCGTCCGCCGGGCACGCCACCCCGCTCAGCCACACGTCCCGCGTCTTCGTCCTCGCCGGACACGACCACCCCGCCGTCCAGGACGCCCTCCGCGCCGGCGCCTGCGGGCACCTCGTCCCCGGCGCCTTCACCGTCCCCGACCTCATCCGCAGCGTCCGCGACGCGTCCCGCACCTCCCTCGGCCTGTCCGCCCGCGAGTCCGAGGTCATGGACCTCATCGCCACCGGCCGCTCCAACGGCGAGATCGCCCGCCAGCTCTTCCTCAGCGAGAAGACCGTCAAGAACCACGTCAACCGCATCTACTCCAAGCTCGGCGTCAGCTCCCGAGCCACCGCCATCGCCCTCTGGCGCGGCATGGTCAGCGTCCTCCCGGCCCGCGACTAAACCGATTCGCACAGGTCCGACGCTCCTGATACTGTTCTTCCTGTCGCAAGGGCCAGAGGCCCACCGACACGCGCCGTTAGCTCAATTGGCAGAGCAGCGGACTCTTAATCCGCGGGTTCGGGGTTCAAGTCCCTGACGGCGCACTCGCCTCCTCCTGTTCGCAGCCCTTTGGGGCTGCTTCCCGGCGTTCTGCCTTTCCCTTGGGGGGACGACCCCCCAAACCCCCCGATCTGGGGTCTCCCCCAGACCCCTCGGGGGGCCTCTTTTCGGGGTAATCAATGGGGCCGCGTATTCAGGTTGTGGTCTCACGGACAAAGCGATGTTGGACCCGAAGCGTAGAGCGATGCGGCCCTGGAATGGGTGTTCCATGGCGGGAGTGAGAGGCAGTGACTTTCTGGGACGTGGCGCAGTAGCGGGGCGGATGACTGTGCTTCTGTGGGCCGTTGCTCGCGGGTGCGCTTGCCGGGGTACGTGCCGGCACGGTGGCCGGGCTAGCCGTTCACCCTGATTCCCTGGGCGCGTGCCGTGGCCAGGCGCAGCTCCTCCTCTGACAGGCCACGGTCGGTCTTGATGACCGCGGAGATCTCCGTACTCGGGTCGGCCACGTCCTGGCCCGTGACCTTGAGGCGCCCGTCGGCCTCCAGCTCGAAGGTGATGTCGACCGGGGAGCCGCCGGGCAGGCCCCTGCTCAGCTTCAGTGTCGCCTTGCCGATCGGCCGGCCCTCGGCGAGCGGCACGGTGACGTCACCGCTGGAGTTCTCCATGACACGGATGTCGACCCTCGACTGGCCGGCTGTGACCGTGGCGTACGTCCGGGTCTTGCTGGCCGGCACCGGGTCCTGCGCCACCACCAGGTTGGAGATGACCTCCTGATCCCTGCCCTCGCTGTCGCTGAGCACGACGATGCCGAAGCTGTGGCTGGCCACGTTGGTCACCTCCATCTTGTCGAACTTCTCCACGTCCTCGTCGCGCAGCCCGGCCTGCGCGGCGACCTCCCCGACGGCCTGCTTCTTCACCTCGCTGGGCACCTGTTCGTCATCGGCCCCGGCGTCCGGCGCACCCATGATCTTGGCGATCTCGACCTTGATCCGCTCGCCGATCATGAGCTTCTGCCCGTAGACCGCCGCCCCCTTCGCCACCGACTGGTCCGGGTCGTACGACTGCGGCGTCACTCCGAACACCTCGTTGAGGCGGGCGGCGACCTGGGGCATCTTGGTCGACCCGCCGACCAGGAGCAGCTTGTCGAACGAGCCGATGCCGCGCTCCGCGGCCACGCCGATGACCGTCCTGGTGTACTCCACGGTGCGTTCGAGCAGGTGTGCGGTCAGCTCATCGAACTTCTCCCGCGTCAAGGGGACCGCGACGCGGTGACCGGCGTGACTGGCCATGATCCTGGCCTCCGCCCGAGCGCTGAGCGACCGTTTGCCGTCCTCCGCGTGCTGCCACAGGTCTTGCAGGGTCTCCTCGGAGTCTCTCGGGTCCTCCGCGGAATCGGTGTCCTGCTGCCACCGTTCGGCGAGGTAGTTCACCACGGCCTCGTCCCAGTCGCGCCCGCCCAGCCGGTGGTCGCCGCCGGTGGCGACGACGCGGACCGAGCCGTCCCTGACCTCGATCATCGTCACGTCGAACGTGCCGCCGCCCAGGTCGTACACCAGGACCGTCTGGTCGCTGTCGTTGTGCATTCCGAACGCGATCGCCGCCGCGGTCGGCTCGTTGAGCACCGCCTGGACGTCCAGCCCCGCGATCTTGCCGGCCTTGGCGGTCGCCTCGCGCTCGGAGATCCCAAAATAGGCCGGGCAAGTGATCACGACCTTCTCGACCTCCGCCGCGAGCAGGGCTTCGGCGTCGGCGGCGAGCTTGCGAAGGATGTAGGAGGAGATCTCTTCGGCCGTGTAATCCTGCTCGAAGATGGGGAACCGCCAATTGGCCACGCCCATCTGCCGTTTGACCATCGAGACGACCCGATCGGCGTACATGACGGCGGCGTTCTTCGCTTCCTTCCCGACGACCCGGGTCTCCGTGTCGTCGAAAAGCACCACCGACGGTGTGGTCAGATCGCCTTCCGCGTTCGCGACGACGATCGGCTTGCCGGATGCTTCGTCGATGTAGGCGATGCACGAGTGGGTGGTGCCGAGGTCGATACCGAATATCGTGGAGTCACTCATTACCGGGTTCCCCTCTGGTGGTCGGAGCCGCGTCCGGTTCCTCCGCATTTGGCGCGTATCGGTAGGCGACCACCCATTCCGGTCGCAGCACTTTCCCGGCCTCGTACTCGAAACCGGCTCGGAGCCTGCCCCGGATGGTCCGGTCGAGTTTCTCGTCACTGGTCGGGGCCGTGCGAATGACCCGCTGTCGCGCCCGGTCGACCTCGTGCGAGTCGACGGAGAACTTGGACACGCCGTTACGTGCCAGCGTCTCGAGCACGTCGTCCTTGAACGACGCGAGCTCCGGCGCCGCGGTGCCGGAGGCCTCCACGCCGCAGAGATCGTCGTACATGGAGATGAGGTCGGTGAACAACGGCTGGAGCAGCCGGAGATGCAGGCCCGCGCGCAGATCCTGCAATTCCTCGTGCATACTCGCGATCTGCCGTTCCTTCACCTCGTCGTAACGGATCTTGGCGGCGAACTCCGCCCGGAGGTCGGCGATTTCGGCGGTCAGCCGCTCGGTGAGCGAGATGAGGTGCCGCTTTTCGCTGATCGCGGCGCCGTCCTCGAAAATGTCCGGTCCGGCGTCCGGTTCGTCGTCGATTGGCGCCGGCCCTCCTTCCTGACCGGTTTCGGCCATGTTCGCTTCCGCCGGGCACTGCTTATCCTCGGACGGCACGCCTAACCTCCCGCTGACCAAGCGAACGACTGAACTCACTCCATTGTGACCGGTAGATTACTCTGAACGCGTCCCATGCGGTGGGGAGATCGCTGACTGGCGGACCTGTGGAGGCTTCGGTGACCGTGGCGATCGGTATTGATCTTGGCACCACCTATTCCGCCGTCGCCCGCGTCGACGTCAATGGCAGGCCGGAAGTCATCCCGGATGAAACCGGCAGCCCGCTCGTCCCATCGGTAATCAGCTTCGCCACGGATCCGCCGTCGATCGGCGCGGCGGCGATGACCGGGCAGGTCGACGGAGAAACCGAGGTCGCGGCCGGTTTCAAACGGCATATGGGCGACCCGCGATTCCTCCTGTCGTTCACCGGCGGGGAGTTCACCGCCACCGACCTGTCGGCGATCCTCCTGGCCGGCCTCAAGGCACAGGCGGAGGCGTTCACCGGGGCGCCCGTGACGGAAGCGGTGATCACGGTTCCCGCGTGCTTCACCCACCCGCAGCGCGCCGCCACGATCACCGCGGGCGAGCGCGCCGGGCTGGAGGTCTCGCAGGTCATCAGCGAACCGACCGCCGCGGCGCTCGCCTACGGCGACCGTGGCGGCGAGGAGCGGACGATGCTGGCGTACGACCTCGGGGGCGGCACGTTCGACGTCTCCGTCGTGCGCGTCACCGGGGACGGCATCACCGTGGTCGGCACCCACGGCGACCCCCGGCTCGGCGGCCGGGACTGGGACGACCGGATCGTCGCCCACGTGCGCGAGCGCTTCACCAACGAGTTCGGCTCCGAGGTCGGCCCGGACGACGCGCTCACCCTGCTGGTGCGCGCGGAGCAGCTCAAGCACACGCTTTCCCAGCGGCGACACGGAGACATCCGGGTCGATTTCGCCGGGCACGACGCACGCTACGAGATGACGCGGCAGGTGTTCGAGGACCTGACCCGTGACCTGCTCGACCGTACCGAACGGCTCACCCGGCAGGCGGTCGCGGACGCCGGGCTCGGCTGGGAACGGATCGACGGCATCATCCCGGTCGGCGGCTCGACCCGCATGCCGATGATCCGGGAGCGCATCGCCCGCGTCTCCGGGCGCGCACCCCTCGGCGGCGCGCATCCCGACCAGGCGGTCGCGATCGGTGCCGCCCTCGCGGCGGCGGGGTCGCGGCGCACGCGGTCCGGACAGGTCGCCGCCCGTACCGAGCGGCCATCGCGGGGGGCACGGCTCGTCCACGATGTGATCGCGCACAGCCTCGGCGTGATCGTCGAGAGCACCGACCGCTCCCGCCACGTCAACAGCGTGCTGATCGGAAGGAACGTGCCGATCCCCGCGCGGGAGAGCAGGGCGCACCAGTTCGTCCTACACAAGACCGATGAGAACCTGCTCGAGGTCTTCCTGACCCAGGGTGAGACCGACGATCCGCGCGACTGCGTCTACCTGGGTCGTCACGTCTTCACCGGATTCGGGCCCGGTGCCGGCGAAACGGTCGTGGACATCGAGTACGCCTATGATCACAACGGTGTCGCGCACGTCTCGGGGAAGGACCGCGGGACGGGCAGGCCGCTGCTGGTCACCGTCGACGAGGCACCGGCGGACATACCTGATCGCTTTCTGGCCAGGCCCGCGAACATCGGCCGACCCGGCGGCGTCACGGTGTATCTGGCGATCGACCTGTCCGGCGCCATGGCCGGGTCCCCGCTGGCCGAGGCACGGCGCGCCGCGCACGCCTTCGTCGAGCAGTGCGACCTGGCCGCGACCTCGGTCGGCCTGATCGGCTTCTCCGACACCGTGCAGGTCAAGCAGAAGGCCACCCGGAACGCGGAGCACATCGGACGGGCGATCGACGACCTGCATGCCTGTGCCACCGGTGTGGGGAACGCCGGACACCCGTTCGACGAGCTGCACGACCTGCTCGGAGACGGGCCCGGCCCCCGCTACGCCGTCGTGCTGGCCAACGGCGAATGGAGCCGGCAGGCACACGTGATCGCGCGGGCCGCCCGGTGTCGTGCCGCCGGCATCGAGATGATCTCCGTCGGCCTCGACGACGCCGATGAGGGCTCCCCACGTCGCATCGCGTCGGCGTCGGGGCGGAACCTGTGCACCGATCTGACCGGGCTCACCGAGTCGTTCAGCACGATCGCACGCGAGCTGACCCAGGGCCACGGCGGCAAGATCGGCTCGCTGACCAGGGACGAGGCGTGAGGTGAACTGCTGATGCGCGGCGAGAACCGTCCGAACTACTTCTTGCTGCTGGGTATCGACCCGGACGACGAGTGGGACCAGGCGGCGTTCGAATCGCGCTTGCGGGCCCGGCGGGCGGAGTGGAGCAGAGCCGTCCTCAACGGCGTGCAGGGGAGCCGGAAGGTACTGACGGCGGAGGACGCGCGCCACCGCCTCACGGACATCAGATCCACGATGAGCGACCCCGCGCGGCGAGAGCGGGAGCGCAAGGACGCGCGCGAACGACGGGCCGCCGAAAGCTCGGACCGGCTCGCCGCCTTCGAGGGCGACCTGCGGATCATGATGATCAAGGGGTTCCTCTGGGAGGCCGAAGCCGACGTCCTGCGCCGCGACTACGCCGACCTGATGGCCGACGTCACGGTGGCGGAGCGGATCGAGACCGCGCCTCAGCACAGCTTCGCCGAGCTGCGGGCCGTACCCGATCAGCTCGCCTCATCCCTGACGAACGAGATCCGCGACCTGCTCGACTCCCTCGGTGAGGCGTCCCTCTACACCTTGCTGGCGACCGTGAGCTCGGGAAGTGTCGAGAGGGCCACGCGCGAACGGCTGTACGACGCCGCGAGGGCGTTGTACGACCAAACGCAGCGGGACATGAACAAGCACGACCCGCGGCTGCACGCGAAACAGGCGCTCGCCGGCCACGCACTTCAGGTCTTCAGCACGGCTGAGAACCGGGCCCGGTACGACAACACGCTCGCCCTGACGCCCGTGACCAACCTGATCGCGAGATACAGGACGGCGCTCAGCCAGACCAGGCGGCTGGAGACCAGCCAGGTCGAGCAGTTCATCGCGGAGGCGGCGGCCAAGGGCGCCGACTCCAAAATCGCCCGCGCGATGTTGCTGAAGCATTTCGAAGACCAGGGGTGGACGGTGGCGCTGCCGCCGGAGGCGCCATGGAGCACGCCGGACGAGCACGTGAGCTGCGGGGCGTGCCAGGCGCGCAACGTCCAGGCGAACGAGTTCTGCGCGGTCTGCGGCGCCCGGCTGCGGATCGTCTGCCCGGGGTGCGGCACGACGGTGCCGGGGCACGGCGCCTGCGCCACGTGCGGCTTCGTGGTCGGCGACCACGACTGGGCGAGGCTGCTCATCCGCGAGTGCGCGGAGTCGCTCGACCGGGACGACCTCGACGGCGCAGAGGAGAAGCTCACCGAGGCCGCGCGGGCCTGGCCGTCCGACGGCGAGGACGAGCCGCTGGCCGTGTCGATCCGGCACTGCCGGACACGGGTCGAGCGGCTCCGCGGCGAGCGGGACGCCGAGAACGACGCGACGGCGCGCCAGCTGCGCTCGCTGGTCCGGCAGCGGAACTACCAGGCGGCGCTCAACAAGGCGAACAGCACGCGCCCGACCGTCCCGGACCGCGAGTCCGTGATCCAGGAATCGAAGGACAACATCGGTAAGGCCGACAGCCTGTGCGACGCCGCGAACCGGCACGACACAAGCACACGACAGCAGGTGGACTACTACACCCTGGCGCTGACTCACTGCGCGGACCACGCCCGCGCCCGGCGCGGCCTCGCCGCGCTGCCTCCGGAGCCACCGTGCGAGCTGAGTGCCGAGCCGGTCGGCAGGGGCGTACGGCTGGCGTGGGAGCCGTCGGTCTCCGACGATGTCCGCTACGTCGTCGTGCGGAAGGAAGGCGCCGTGCCACCGGCCTCGGTATCGGACGGCACGCGGGTCGCGACGGTTCGCCAGACCGTCTATGAGGACACTCGCCCGGAGACGGGTGTCCCGCTGTACTACGCCGTGTTCGCCCGCCGTCCGACGGGGACCGTCTCCGAACAGGCCGCCACCTCGCGGCGGCCGGTGTTCCGTACGGGTCGGGTCGAGATCACGGCGCAGCGCGTCGACGACGGCGTGGTGGAGCTGGAGTGGCGGCTGCCCGCCAACGCCACCGGCGTGACTGTACGGCGCACTGCGGGCGGTGAGACCACGGACGTCCACGTGACGGAGCCGGGTCGGCTGCGCGACGTCACCGTCACGAACGAGGAGTCGTACACCTACACCGTACGGGCCCACTACGCGGGCACCGACGAGCTGTCCGCGGGGACGGCGGTGACGCTGGTTCCCGGCCGCCTGCCCGCGTCGCCGGGGCCCGTCCACGTCCGCACGGTCACCCGGAACCTCGGCCTGTGCTACCGGTTCGTCGACCTGCTGCCCCAGGGCGCGGAGCCGGGAACGGCCCGGGTGCTGTGGACGCAGGATCGGCTCGACCTCCAGCCCGGCGAGCAGCGCCCGATCACCGAGCTGGCCGCGTACGGGTCACTGCTGACCGAGACCGAGGCCCGCGGCTTCGCCCTGCCGAGGCAGGGTCTCTACTACTTCGCGCAGGTGGTGGTCAGGCACGGCACCGGCCATCTCGGTGCGGTCCGCCGCTACGCCGCGCGCGAGGAGATCGGCGAGGTCGCGGCGCGGAAGCAGGGAGACACGCTCCGGCTCACGTGGACGTGGCCAGAGGGGTGCACCGCGGCGCTGGTGGCCTGGGATCACGACGGGCCGCCCACGGACCCGACCGTCGCACCGCACCGGGTGCTGGTCGAACGGGACGGCGACGACCGCACCGGCGACTACGACGCCGACGGCACCACGCCCGGACGCGAGCAGGCGTTCCATTTCCTCGTCGCGGCGGCGGAACGTCGCGACGGCGAGTTGTTCGTCGCCGGTGGCACCCGCGCCGAGGCCCGGTTCACCCCGAAGAAGCAACACCGATCACGCCGGCCGCAGCGCAGGCGCGGTTGAGGGGCGGCTCAGCTCTCGAAAACGAAGATCTCAAAGGTGACCTTGTCGCCGCCCTGGAAATAGCTGCGGTACGCCGTATCACGGGTGAACTGCCCGCCGCCAAGGGCCCCCAGGACCTTCTCGTTGAAGCTCTTCGCGATCTTGACACCGCGAGCAATGTCGCCGGATCCCGGCCCGAAGGTGAGAACGATGCCGGCGCGGCGCCCGCCCAGGGGCTTGTCGAGCATGTCGCGCACCCTTTTCCGCAATGCGTCCACCGCGCCTTTGTCATTGCGGAGCAGGGCGTCGGCGTCCACCGATACGTCGCGCTTGACGGGAGTCGGGAGCAGCCGTGGCGGCCGTGCCGGTGTGAGGGTGGGCGTGGGCGTCGGCGTGGGCGTCGGCTTCGGCCGCGGGTGGTCCGGCTCGTCGGGCAGAGCGATCCCAGTGGCCAGCACCAGCATCACCACGAGCGCCAGCATCAGGTCGGCGAACAGCCATCCCGCACTGCCGAACATCATTTCGCCCGTCTGGCGTGATCTCAGGCCGCGCATGTCGTCAACGCCGCCGGAACCATCGGCGGCCCTCTGCGCTCGCGCCGCCGATGGCGGCGGCCGCGGCCTGCAACCGGTCGGCGGCCATGCCCAGGGCGTCGGTCGTCTGGACGAGGTTCGTGTCGACGGCGGCCAGCCCTGCGCTCGACGACGTCAACTGCCGGGTGATCGTCTCCAGGTCGGCCCGCAACCGGTCGCTGAGCAGCTTGCTCATGGTCTCCATCGCGCCGGCGGCGGTGCCCATGTTGCGCGCGCTCTCTGTCACGTTCTCGATGAACGCCTGCTGTGAGCTCTCGATGCTGCGCAGGTGCGTGTCGATCGACTCGGCGGTGTCGGTGTAGGACGCGGCGCTCTCACCCAGCGCCTTCGTGGCCACCCCGACGTCCGAGGTGACGGCGACGAACGCGGAGATGTCCTCCTGGTAGGCGTCGAAGCCGCGGGTGAAGGACTCCACGTTGGCCTGGAACTGTTCGATCAGGGGCGCCAGATGTTCGCTGACCAGCGCCCGGTCTTCGGCGACGGCGGAGTTCAGGACGTCGACCGCTTCCTTGGCCACCCGCGCGACCATCTGCTCGTTGGCCTGCCGTAGCGAGTCCAGTGTCTTCCCGCTCTGTTCCGCTAACAGTCCGACGAGCTTCTCGGTCTCGGTGTGCACCGACGCGAGATTCTCGCTCGCCTTGTCGACCGCGGCCGTGGTCGACTCGAACAGCTCGGCGGTCTGCTTCCGAGTCTCCTCCAGCACCTCGCGTGCCGCGACGGCCCAGTCTTCGGGGTTCTCCGGCGTACTCGCCGCGTGGCCGGCCATGGCGATGGCGAGCGCCTTCATCGCCGCGTCGACCTGCTCGGCGATGCGGTAGTACTCGGCGGCGGCGGCCTGCTCCTTGGAGTGCACCGCCCGGGTCAGCGCCACGACCGTGCCGATGAGCACGGCGTCCACGACGGCGACCGTGCTGTAGACGGGCACCAGCAGCGAGGTGCCGTGGATCATCACCGCGAACCCGATCGACAACCACGTCAGCACGAGGGGCAGCAGCGCGGTCTGGTTGCGCAGGGAGTGCAGCTCGCGCACCGGTCGTGCCTGGACGTCGTCCAGTTCGGCCAGCACCCGGTCCGGTGCGACAAGGCGCTCGACCACCGGGAACGGCAGGGAGTCGACAACCGCGTCGATGTCGCGGATTCGGCGTTCGGCTGTGGTGACACCGGATTTCGCCAGCTCCGCCGCGACAATGATCAACTTCTCGGCCGCGATTTTGGCCGCGCCGCCGCCGAGTTTCGCCACACCCGGAAGGTCAGTAGAGCTTTCATCGGTCGTGTCTACCAAAGGATCCACCGAATCTCGCTGCGACGAGTAGTCTACGACACAGAGCGCCACTTCCAGGAAACTCGTTCACGTCGGCCGCGCTGTGCATAGTCGAGCCTACAAGCACACGGACGCCAGCGCAGGATAAAAGGCGAGTGATGATGAGAAGGGAATCGTGACGATGGGAAATCCGGTGCCGCACGCCGAACTGATCTTCGATTACAGCGTGGACACCGATCTGGCCGCCGGATTGGAAGCCGAGTTCCGGCGGATCGGCTTCGCCACGGAAAGACGTACGCGGCATGCCCATCGCGGACCGGACGAAATCACCTGGCTGATGCTCGCCGCACTGCCCCTTCATGCCTTTCTGTCCAGTATCAGCTCCGAAGTGGCCGGCGACCTGTACGCCAAGGCCAAGACGTTGGCCACGGCCGGAAAGAAGGGGGCCGGGAGCAACGGCCGCGTGCCACTGATTCTGCAGGATGCGGAGAGCGGGCTGAAGGTGATCCTCGAAGCCGATCTGCCACCCGAGGCGATCTCCCAGCTCATCGGGCTCGAACTCGGCGCGCACGAGACCGGCCCGCTGCGCTACGACCGCGCCGGCCAGAGGTGGCGGCCCGAACCCGACGAACCCGACGAACCCGAACACTGAGCCGGCGCCATGCGCGAAGCGCGGGACGAGCCGCCGCCCACCGCCGTTGACGTGGTCCGGGCGGCGAACACCGATGGCGAACGGGCACTGTCGGACGGCGACCTGCCCGCCGCGACGTCGGCGTTCACGGCCGCGCTGGACCGCCTCGGCGACGTGACCGGTGCCGGGGAGACGGCCACGCGCCTCGCGGTCGCCGCGCACATCGGGCTCGGCCGCGTCCACCTGGCCGGCGGCGACATCCGGCGCGCGGACCTGCGATTCGACCGGGCGCAACGGTTGTGCCCGGCCTGGCCTGACGGCTTCTACTGGGCGGGCTGCGCCGCCGCGCACCATGCCGGGTACGAGCGCGCGGAATGGCTGCTGAGCGCCGCGCTGGAACGGGACGGCGAACACGGCCGGGCATACCTGCAACGCGCGTACGTCCGGCTGCGACGGCGCGAGTTCGACCTGGCGCTGTCCGATCTGCTCGCGGCGGCCGACCGGCACGTCACCGACGACGACGCCCGGTTGCTGACCGCCGCGCTGCTGCTGCGGAGCGGCGACACCGAACGGGCGTCGGCCATCGGCGCCGGGCTCCCGGACAGTGCCGCGGCGGTCACCGTCCTCGGCCACCTGCCCGGCGCCGAGCCGACCGCCCCGCGCGCCGCCGCCGGGGACACGCGGGAACGCGAGCTACGGCACACCGCGGATGCCCTCACCGCCGCGCGCCGCGGCGACTGGGGCGCGGCCGCGGACCTGTTCCCCGGCGACGTCGAGGGCCTGACCGCCGATCTGGCGCTGGTCAGGGCGGTGGCCTGCGCGCTGGGCGGCCGCCGCGACGACGCGGTCGCGCAGATGCTGGATGTCGCGGTGCGGATGCCGGCCGATCACCGTGTCGCCCACGCCGAGGCGGTGCTGCGCTTGCACACGCTCGGCGCGGCGGAACAGGCGGACGACGCCGCCTGGTCCGCCTGCATCGGCGCATGGGTTCGCCTGCTGCACGATGAGGACTTCTGGGTCGGCTGGCGGCACCGGGCGCACCGGCGGTACGGCGGTGTCGTGTCGGCGGCCATGACCGACAAGGCGCGGACCGCGCTGGACGACCTTCTGGAGCAGCGGCTCCCCACCGATGAGCTGGCGCTACTGCTGCGCCGCGAACGTACCGCCGCGGCGTTACTGGCCCGGGCCGGCGGCCTCCCGGCAGCCGACCCCGATGGCGCCCCGATCGTGTGCGGGCCGCTGCGCGTCACCGAACTCGGCCTGCACCGGCGGCTCGGCGATCACCTTCGCGCGCGGCCCGCCGACGCCGAAACGGTGGCCCTGTTCCGGCAGTTCTCGCAGATCGGTCTCGCCGAGGCGCGGGTCGCCACCGACCGGCCGTGGGCCGCCGCGCTGGCGGCACTGGACATGCGCTGCCCGTCGTGCGCGCGGACCGGCGGCCGGACCCATCCGGCGATGATCTCCGAGCCGCTGCTGTGCGAGGCGGGCTGCGCGGAGTTCGACGACCTCAACCCCGCGTTCTGTACCTTCACCGACAAGCGCGAGGAACTCGCCAAGGCGGGCGCGGAACTGGCCGCGGAACTGCTGCTCGGTATCGCGCGCGGCCATATCACGAAGGCGGAGATGGACCTCGCCGACGCCAGAACGTGCTGGCGTGGCGCCATCACATTGTCCAAGCGGTTCGGCGACAGCCGCGCCGTCACGCGGGAGGCGGTCGATGATGCTCTCGGCCGGGCCCGCGCCCTCGCCGGCCGCCGTGACCTGACGGATGCCATCGCGGTGCTGGAGGCGGTGCTCGTGGCCGTGCCCGCCAGGGACACCGGCGAACGCGAGCGGGTGACCACCAGGCTCAGCGACCTGCTCGACCGCCGGGGCGTGCGGAGCTTCAATCGCGGCGGCGACGCCGAGAGTGCGCATGAGGACATGCGGCGGGCGGTGGCACTGAGTCCGGAGCTGCCGCGGCCGCGGCTCAATTTCGGCAGGTTGCTCCGCGAAATGGCGTACGACAGCAGCCTTGAGGACGGCATCCGGTTGCTGGTCGGATCCGTCGACCAGTTCGAGATCGGCCACGACAAGCACAAGACGGACAAGTTCCGTGAGGAGCTGGAGGATACACGCGGTGAGCTGGCGGCCCGGCTGGCCGAGCTTCCCGGGCAGGAACCAGACACGCCGGAACCGGGTGCGGAGGCGTGAGCGCCGTGCGGGACAACGAGGAACTCCGTGTCCGCGTTCGCCGGATCGGTGCGGAACGCTACCTCATCCTGGCCAACGGCACGGCGCAGGGAGCGCGCGCGAACAGGATCGGCCCGGCCGCGGAGCTGCGCGCGAGGTTCGACCGCCTCCTGGAAATCGAAAGCGGCAACGCGCCGTCCGGCTCGACGAACACCCTGGAGGGCATGCGCGTACTCGGTCGGTCGGTGTTCGACGCGCTGATCGGCGACGAACTCGCCGCCTGCGTGGTCGGGGCCCGCGCCGAGGCGGACCGGCACGGCCGCGGTTTGCGGCTGCGCTTCGACCTGCCGTCGGACCTCCACGCGCTGCCGGTCGAAACGATGCGCGCGCCGCCGGAGCACTCGCTACAGACCTTTGGTCCCGACGGGAACCTCTCCATCGTGCGGTCGCTGCCCGGCGGGCCCTTCGGCCACCGGCTGCCCACCGGCGACTGCGTCCCGGAGAAACTGAATCTGCTCATCGCCGTCGCGACTCCGGCCGAGGACGGTCTGCCGCGGATCGACGCCACGGCGGAGCTGGCGGAGCTGCGCGAGGTGCCTGTCATCGCCCTTCGCGTCGAGACCATGTACAACGCCACTCTCGCGAAGATCGAGGACTGGCTGAGCCGTGCCGCCCAACCGACCGCGGTGCTGCTGATCGCCCACGGCCGAGGGGCCGCGGACGGCAATGACGGCATGGTCCTGCTGGAGGCCGAGGACGGCACGGCCGACGCGGTCCCGGGCGATGTCCTGAGCGGCATGTTCATCCGAGCGCCGCACCTGCGGCTGGTCGTGCTGAACCTGTGCTTCAGCGCGCGCAACTCCGAACGCGAACCGTTCGCCGGGCTGGCACAGGCGATGATCGGCAGGGGGATCCCGGCCGTCGTCGCCATGCACGGCCTGGTCACCGACCGCGCGGCGAGCGCCTTCGGCCCGAAGCTGCTCGCCCGTGTCTGCGAGAACAAGCCGGTGGACGAGGCGGTGACGCTGGCCCGGCACCATCTCAACCCCGTGCCGGGGCACACCGCGATCGAGTGGGCCACGCCGATGCTGTTCCTGAACGAGGCGTGCGCCCACGGCTGGCTGTTCAAGGTGCGTGAGGTACGCGACGACGACGAGTCGGCCGATCCCCTGAAGGCGGGCGAGGACGCGCTCCGTCAGGTCAACGACGCCAGCGGCAATGTCAAGCCCGCCACCGCGCTGGCGGCCGCACGGTTCCTGCGGCTCAGGCGCGAGTGGGATCAGGTGGAGTCGATCGCGAAGGCCACCCGGCCGACTACGGAGGAGTCGGCGGGACTGATCGCCGAGGCCGAGCTCGAGCAGGCATGGCCGGAGGTCGAACGCCTCTGCGAGGCGCTGGCCGAGGCCGACCACGTCCGCGCGCAGGAGCGTCTCGACGGCGATCTGCCGGACGGCCGCCGCGTGCGCGACATGCTGCCCGAGCCGGTGCTCAGCCTGCTGAGGATGGAGATCGCGGCGGCGCGCACGGTCAGCGAGAAGGTGGAGCAGGCACGGAGGGCGGCGGCGGACGGGCATTGGGTCTCCGCCGTCGACCGGTACGAACGGCTCGACGGTGAGCAGCCGCCCGGCGTCGTCGACGTCACGGCGGCGCTGGCCACCGCGCGTGAGGAGGTCGCGCTGGCCGAGCACTACGCGAACCTGTGCGCGTATCACGAAGCCGGGCAGTGGGAGGCCGCGCTCACCGAGGGGGAGAAGATCCTCGCCGTCCGGCCGGGCGGCTACCGCGACACCGCCGCCCGGGCCGGCTACCTGGCCGGCCGGTCCGCGGAAGCCGAGGCGCGCTGGGCCGACGCCGTCCGCGCGTACGAACGCTGCGGCGGATTCGCCGACGCACCGGCCCGGGAGGCGTACGCACGCGGCAACGTCACCGCCGACGAAGGCGACTGGGCGGCGGCCGAAGGACATCTCCGCGCCGCGGCGGAACTCGGCATCGCCGATCACCTCACCGGCTACGCCGCCGGTCGGGTCGCCGAGGACGCCGACGACTGGGTGGCGGCGCGGCGGCAGTACGCCGGCCTGCCGGAAGACGTCCGCGACACGGGCGCGCGCAAGCGTTACGCGGATGGCAGGATCGCCGACGACCGCGCCGACTGGACCGGTGTCATCGACCGGTTCGGCGGCCTCCCCGACTGTTTCGCCGGCGGAGAGGTCGGGCGGCGGCGGCAGTACGCCCGGGCCAAGCTGCGGGAGGGGCGGACGGACTGGCGCGCCGTGCTCACCTTGCTCGGCGCGCTGCGCGACGACGACCGTGGCGGGTCGGTGGGCATGCTGCGCTGGACGGCGCGAGGCCGGCTGGCCGAAGCCGACGACGACTGGGCGCGGGCGGCGGAGTGCTACGCCTTGGCTGGCGACCTCGGTTCGGCACACCGCTACGCGACCGGCCGTAAGCAGGAGCTGGACGGAGACTGGGCCGGGGCCATCGACACGTACGCCGCGCTGCCGGACGACCACCGGGACGCGTCGTGGCGCATCGTCCACGCCAGGGCGCGCATGGCAGAGCTCGATCTGGACTGGCCCCGCGCCGCCGAGCTGTACGGCAGGCTGCCGGGCGAGTTCTCCGACGCGCCGGTCCGGGCGAGCTACGCTCGGCTGCGCATGCTGCTCGCGAATCGGGAATGGGCCCTGGCCGTACAGGAATCGAAGCGCTGCGGTGGCTACCTGGACGCCCCGATCCTGGCCGCGTACGCGCGCGGCCGCCGCGCCGAACAGCGCGGGTCCTGGGCCGAGGCGGCCGCCCAGTACCGCTCCTGCGGCGACCATGCCGACGCCGCGGGCCGTGCCGCGTACACACACGGCCGTCACCTGGACGTCACCGGTCACTGGTCGGCGGCCGTGGCCGCGTACGAGCAGGCCACCGGGATCGACGCCGTCGTCGGCGCCGACATCCGGCGGCGTACGGAGCGGCTCCGCCGACTGCTCGCCGAGGTGCCGTTCCTGGAGGGGCTCGCCGACGCGACCCTCGCCGCCGACCCGGTGGCGCTGCGCGAGTCCACCTTCCCGTATCTCGCGCTGCGCGAGGCCGGCATCACCCCGGCGTCGCCTACCGAGGTGGTCGCCGACGCCGCGTTCACCCTCATGGAGAGTGGCGACATCAGCTGGCGGGAACGCGTCGCCTGGGACCAGCTGCGCACGCCCGCGAAGCGGCTCCTGCTCGAAACGCGGATGTACCCGCTGCGCGAGCCGGCCGCGCTCCGCCGAGCGCTGGCCGGACTGGACCCGGCGGACGAAGAGCACACGCTGGACCGTCTGTGCGAACGGCTGCCCGCCGACGGCCCGCTGCTGACCCTGCTCGCCGGTGACCAAGCCCAGGCCGTCCGGCTGTGGCGGGACCGCCTCGCCACCCGTCTGGACGATCAGGATGACGCGCACTGCCTCGGCGTGGCCTCGTTCTGGCACGCCCAAGGCCTTGAGGAGACAGGCGCGTGGGAGCAGGCCGCGGAGGAATGGCGGACCGCGCTGGCGTGTCTGGCGATGACGCTCGCCAACGACGGGTTCTGGATCGGCTGGCGGCAGGGCCGAGCGTCGTGCTACCGCCACACGGTGACCCCGGCGGACAGCCAGCTGGTGCGCGTCGAACTCGGCCGGTACCTGATCGGCGTCCTCAACGCGCACGCGGAGCGCCACGCCGACGCGGGACGGCGGCCCGAGGCCGGGCGGTACCGGGAGCTGGTGTCCTTCTTCGAGGCCGAGCTCAAGGCGGCGCAATGCCTCAAGGAGGCGGGCGGGCTGCCGCTGCGCGGCGGCGAAGGCCGGTTGAGCTGCGGCCGCGAGTACCTGCGGATGTTCGGCCTCGCCCGTACGTTCGGTGAGTTCGTCGCGGCCGAGGACCAGCCCGGACTGGCCGACGCCGACCCGCGCCAGGGGCTGCTGCGCAGGCTGCGCTGCGCGTTCTCCAACCTGTCGGCGGCCGCGAACTGCCTGGACCACCACCGGTTCGAGTCGGCCCTGCGCGCGTTGCCCGACTACCACCGCAAGCGGCGGCGGGAGCTACCGGACGACTGCGGCGGGCCGGCGCGGCACGGCGACGTCGACGGCTGCGCGCACTGCCGGGAGTTCGTCGAGAACGATCCGGCGTACATGTACCTGCCCAACCGCCGGGTTCGCCTGCTGGGGGACGCCGCCGAGCTCGCCGTACGGGCCCGGTTGTCGATCGCGCGAGACCTGCTCGCGGGCCACCGGCCCGACCCCGCGCTGGCCGAGCTGGCCGAGGCGATCAAGGTCGCGGCGAACGCGCTGATGGGGGTGCGCGCCCAGGATGCCGTGATCCGGGTGCTGGTCGGCCGGGTGGACGCGCTCGCGGAGACCGGCGAGCAGGGCTCCGCGGGCCTTGACGAGGCGATCGAGCTGGTGGAAAGGGCTGGGGCCGCGCTCGGTGCGCCGATCAACTGGAGGCTCCGGCCGAAGCTGGCAGATCTGCTGGTAGCACGCGCCATCTGGCACGGCGCGACGTGCCAGCAGTTCGGGCTACCGGTCGACCTCGCGCGTGCCGTCCGCGATCTGCGCCGGGCCCTGGAGCTCGGCCCGGACTCCCCGTGGACGCGGTCCCACCTGGCCTGGGCGCTGATCCGCGATTCCGGCGAGCGCCCGGTCCGGAACTCCGCCGATCGCCTCGGCCCGCTGATCGAGGCCCTGCACGTCATCTTCGCCGGCTTCGACCTGGCGGGCATCAGCGATCACCTGGTCGAGGTGCTCAACGTGACGCTCGATGAGACCGACGACATCCTGCTCGCCCGTCTCCCGAGCATTGATCTGCACCGGCGCATCCAGGAGCTGCCCGCCGACCCGGCCGCGGACCTGACGGGGACGGCCAAGGCGCGCGCGCACGCCCGTGAAGCCGAACGCCTCCGGAGGCCGGGGGACCTCGCCGGTCGCGCCTACCACCTGGTCGAGGCGGTACGCGCGGAGCCGCGGGACGAGCGGTACCGCACCGGGTTGCTCGCCGCGCTCGCCGAGCTGCGCGACGAAGGGAGTGGCACATGATCGAGGATCCGCTGACCACCTGGCCGGGCGGTTTCCCCTACCGCGTCCTCGCCGACGCCGGGATCACGCCGCGATCGACCCGGGCCGACGTCGAGGCCGCCGCGTTCACGCTGATGGCCGAGGGCATGATGAACCCCACCACCCAGCAGGCATGGAGCCGGTTGCGCGACGTGCCCAGCCGCCTGCTGATGGATCTTCTGCTCTACGACATCGATGACGCGACCATCGGCCGGCTACACGAGGAGATCACCCGCGAACTGGCGGAATCGGCCCAGGAAGCCGGGGCGCCCGGCACGCTTCCAGCCGGATCGCCGCGCCCCGCGGCGGTGCCGGACGATCTGTTCCCCTTCCCGTCCCCGTCCTTCCTCGACGGGCTGATCCGGTTCGACCGCTGAGCCGAGGAGCCGATATGGAACCACATCTGGCCGGCACCGAGCGGCGGCTCCTCAGCGAGCTCACCCGGCTCGACCTGGACACCGAGACGCTGGTCGAGACCCTCGTCGAGGCGCTCGACCGGCTCGACCTGCTCGACCGGCACCTTGACGCGGGCGCCCGCGAGACGAGCGAGGTGCGCGCCATCACGGCCCAGCTCAGCAGCGCGCTGGCCGCCCACGGCGCCGTCGAGCTGATCGGCGCGCGCGGTGAACGGGCGGCGCCGGACACCCACCATGTCGTCGACGTGACCGATGCCGCGGGCCTTGAGGCCGACACCGTGGTCAAGGTCGTCAAACGCGGCGTCCGCTACCGGGGGACCCAGCTGCGTCCCGCGGCGGTCGTCGTCTCCTCCGGGAAGGGAGCGCAAGCGTGACCGCGATCGGGATCGACCTCGGCACCACGAACTCCGTCGTCGCCACCTACGACCCGGAGCGGAAGAGATCACGGTTGCTGACCGTCGGCGGCGAGCGGAAGGTGCCGTCCGTGGTGAGCGTCCACCGCCGGGACGGGAGGGACGAGCTCCTGGTCGGCCGGAACGCGCTCCGCTGGGCGATGAACGATCCGGAGAACACGATCCTGTCGGTGAAGCGGCTGATGGGACGCGACTTCACCGACCCGGCGGTCCAGGAGACACGGCGTCAGCGCAGCTACCGGATCGTCCCCGGCCCCGACGACGATCCGCGTGCGCATGTGATGCTGCTCGACGAGGTCCACGCCCCCGCCGCGGTGTCCGCGTTCATCCTCGAGTACCTGGCGGGCGGCGCGGCGCAGACGCTCAACGCGCCCGTCACCCACGCCGTGATCACCGTGCCCGCCTACTTCGAGGAGGCGCAGCGCAAGGCCACCCAGGAGGCGGGCGAACGAGCCGGGCTCGTGGTCAAGCGAATCATCGACGAACCGACCGCGGCCGCCATCGCGTTCGGCTACGAGGCCACCGACCTGGACCGGCGGCGCGTGCTGGTGTACGACCTGGGCGGCGGCACGTTCGACATCTCCCTCCTCAACGCCACCAGGGACAGGCAGGGCCAGCCACATTTCCAGGTCATCGAGTTCAACGGCGACACCTGGCTCGGCGGTGACGACTTCGACGCGCTCATCGTCGAGCGGATCATCGACTGGGTGCGGACGAACGCCGAGACCGACCCCAGCGGCGACCCCGAGTTCATGTTCCGCGCCAAGGAGGCCGCGGAAGAGGCGAAGCGGTGGCTCAGCGAGCACGATTCGGCGGACATCCTGCTCAAGTACGCGTACGAGACCGCGGAGGGCACCAGGGGCGATGTGGCGATGTCCCTGACCAGGGCCGAGTTCGAAGCGATGATCGAGCCGCGCGTCGACAGGACCATCAAGCTGATCCGCACGGTCCTCGACGAGCAGAACCTCACCTCGTACGACATCACCGACGTGCTGCTGGTCGGCGGCGCGACGCTCATCCCCAAGGTGTACGAGACCGTCGAGGAGTTCTTCGGCAAGGACAAGGTCCGCCGCGACGTCGATCCGATGGAGTGCGTCGCGATCGGCGCCGCGATCCTGGCGAACACCCTGCACGGGGTGCGGTGCCAGTCGTGCGGCACGGTGAACGACGAGTCGGCGGACGCCTGCGCCGAATGCGAGCACTCGCTGGTGAACGCGAGGTCGGCGGGCGACACCCACGTCCACGACGTCACCGGCATGGCGCTCGGCATCAACGCGGTGAAGGGCTCACACCGGGACACGTTCGTGCCGATCATCCCACGCAACACCGCTTATCCGATGGGTGAGCCGATCCGGCACAGCTTCGCTCTGACGGACGGCAAACGGATCCGGGTGCCGGTCTACGAAGGTGACAGCATGCGCGCCAGCGAGAACCGCGAGCAGGGGGTGATCGAGTACGAGCTGCCGCAGGAGATCGATGTGCACTCCCGGGTCGACGTCGCGTTCATGTTCGACCGGAACCGGGTCCTGCACGTGACGATCACGGTGCCGGGAACCGACTTCGAGCTCCATGAGAAACTGCGATTCGACGCCCCGCGCACGCCCCCCGTGCCACCCCCGCCCGAGAACCGGGACACGGCCGACTCCACCGATCTGATCTTCGCGCAGGAAATGACCACGGAATTCCTCTGCGACTACGAACAGTATCTCGACCCGCCGCAGGCGATGAAGATCCGGGCGGACCTCGATCTCGCCCAGCAGACGATTCTGTTCGCCGAACCGGCGGAACGCCGGCGGATGCTGTCCGTGCTGGAGTCGGATCTGTTCAACTCCGGTCCCGCGTCCGCGCTGCTGCTCGCCGACCACGCCGCCGAGCGGGCGACCGGGGACGAAGCGATACGGCTCAACCAGACGATCGCGAGTGTCAAGAACGCGCACCGCGAAGGGAGAAGGAGCGTGGTCGACGAGCAGGTGCGGTACCTGCGGGTCCTGGTCAGCGCGATCCGGAACCAGGACGTGCCCGAGATCCCCGACGCGGAGGACTATGCCGGGTTGCTGAGGCTGCTCGACTCGTAGGGCAGGAGGACGGCGGTGGCGGTCATCCACATAGGTATCGACCTGGGAAGTACGAAACTGCGTGCCGCGTACGCCGCTCGGGGTGCCGCCCCAAAAGTCGTGTCGATGGCGGGCGCGGAATGGCCGTGGCTTCTGTGCGAGCCCGCCGCCGGAGGTACGGTCCCGGTGTCGTTCCCCAGCCTGAAGAGCAGGCTCGGCGTCACGTCCCCGATCACCCCGAACGGCGTCCACGTCGAGCCGACGGACGTCGTGGCGAAGGCGCTGGACCTGGTGCGCGCCGAGATCGTCCGGGGGCCCGGCCAGAGTGTCGGCCAGACGGTGATCAGCGTGCCGGCACGATTCCCCAGCACGCGGCGGGCCGCGCTGCTGGCCGCCGCGGCACGGGCGGGTCTGACCGACGTCAGCCTGATCACCGATTCGGCCGCGTCGGTCATCAGCCAGACCGCCGGTGAGGGGAGCGGCACGTATCTGGTGTACGGCATGGGACACAGCGGCTACGAGCTCGGCCTCGTCCGGGCCGAACGCGGCACCTACCGCGTACTCGGCTACGACGGCGACGCGGCGCCGAGCGGCGACACCCTGGACACGCAGGTCCTGGGCAGTTGGCTGACCGCACTCGCCAGCTACGGAGCCACGCCGAGGGAAGGCACGAACTGGTCGTGGCTGCGGCGGCTCGCCGAACAGGTCAAGTGGCGGCTGGGGGCCGCCGAGTCCGTGCTGTTCCCGAACCCGGTTCCGACCCCCGGCGGCACAGGACATGTGGAGTTCGAGCAGTCATCGTTCAACCGGCAGGTCAGGGCCCTGGCCGCCGGCACGCTCGCCGGGGTGGCCACGCTGCTGACCCGCGCGGAGCTGGACGCGGACGCGATCGACCTGGTGGTGCTGACCGGCGGCAGCACCGGCATGCCGGCGATCCGCGACGCCGTCGAAGGGCTGGGGCGTCCCACGTCCACCGCCCCCTCCGACGACCTCGCCCGCGGTGCCCTGCGCCACGCGCAGGAGCTGGGCCACCGCCCACCGCCGCCGTACGACGCCCATCCGCCGGAATCGGGCCCCCGTCGAAGCGAGCCGGCGGCGCGGCCCCCGCCGCTCAACGCGACCGTCCTGAAAGCCGCTCAACTCCCCGACGGCACCCGGGAGGCCGCCCTTGACGAGATTCGTCGTCTGATCAACGAGGGCCGGACCGGCGTGGCGCGAACCGAACTGCGGGCACTGATCACCGAGGCCCGATCCATGCTGGACGACCTGGACGCCCCAAGACAGGAAAGCACCGCGACAACGCCCGCGAAGGATCTGATCGCCGCGGCCCGGAAACTGCTGGACGAGGGAAATCACCGGAACGCGATCGCCCTGTCCCACCGGGCCTGGCAGAAGGATCGACACGATGTGGACGTGTTCGAGAAGATGCTCGACCTGCACTGCACCGCCGCGATGGCCAACCCAAGGATCACGAGCTTCGAAACCGACGAGCAATGGTTGAAGTGCGCGCTGCACCACGACCCCACGAGCGCCCGTATCCGTGACCTCCTGGCCGAACGAAACTATCTACAGGCGAAGGACTTTCTACGGGCTGGAAAACGCCCCGAAGCCCGGCATTTTCTGCGGGCGACCCTGAAATGGTCCCCAAACCATCCCGATGCGACTACCGCCCTCCGCGACCTCGACCACGGCCGAGCACCCTGACCGGCCGACGACGCCGGGCCACCGCGCCGAAGACGATCTCCGGGGCGATCGGGCGTCCACACCGACCGCGGCCCGGACGGGACGTCCACCCGAAGCCCGACGCTGCGCTCGAAGTACGCCTGCACACGCGACGAATATGGCGTGTCCGACAGCAGCGGTCGGCTGAGTAGGCGGTTCAGGGGTGGTCGTTGGTCAGGGACGTTGGCCAGCCCTTGTCCAGGAGGTTGGTGATGACGTCCAAGGCCTGGCGGGGGTCGGTGGCGGCGCGGGCGAGGTCGGGGATTTGAAGGATGTAGTGGGTCAGGAGCCTGGTGGTGACATCGTCGGCCGCGAGTCCGGCTTCCTGGGTTATGGCTGCGGCCAGGGAGGGTTGGGCTGCGGTCCAAGCCCTTAGCGCGTAGTCGCTGAGGGCCGGGGTGGCGTGGGCTAGGTCGATCACCCGTTGTTCGTCGGGGGTGAGGTCGGGCTTGAACGGGCCGCGCTGTGCCATGTGGTCGTGGAGTGCCCGGACGATGTTCTGGTCCGGAGAGCGATGGCGGACGACGTCGATCAGGGCGGCGGCACGGTCCGCCTGGTCGCCGGGAAAGACCAGGCTGGCCTTGCCGTCCGGGAAGTAGGTGAACAGGGTCGCGATCGAGGTCCCGGCGGCGTCGGCGATCTCGCGGACCCCGACCTCGTCGTAGCCGCGTGTGGTGAACAGGTCCAGGGCCGCCTGGGTGATGGCTCGGCGGGTCTGGGCCTTCTTGCGTTCACGAAGTCCCGGTGGGTGCGCCGGAGGTGTGGGGGTCGGGTCGTTTCGCGCGTGGTCGGCCCTGGCGCGGAGCTCTGGGGCGGGCCAGCCTTCGGCCAGCAGGGTGAAGGCGGCGTCGAGGTCTTCGCAGTGCCAGGGTTGGGTGCGGTCCAGGACGAATCGGGCCACGGTGCGGGCGGCGATGTCGGCGCCGGGGGCGTCCGGGCCCTCCTCGTAGATCGCCTCGGCCAGTGCTTGCTCATGGCGTAGCCACATCTGGCGCGCGTACTCGTTCAGCGCGGGGGTTCGCGCCACCAGCTCCTGGAACACGGCGGCGCGCGGCGAGGTGGACCTGTCGCACAGGTGGTCGCGTAGCCAGGTTCGCAGGGCCTCCAGGACGGGTGTTCCCTCTGGACGGCTGCGGACGGCGGAGACGATGCCCGCCCGGACGTCGTCATCCTCGTCGAAGGCCAGCGACTCCTTGGTCGGGAAGTGCTTGAACAAGCCGCTCATCGACACGTCGGCGGCCTCGGCGACGTCCTTGACCGTGACCTGGTCGAAGCCGCGTTCCAGGAACAGGTCCAGCGCGGCGTCGGCGATCGCCTGCCTGGTACGAGCCTTCTTGCGCTCTCTACGTCCCACGGTGGCGTCGGTCATGAGTCCAGCCTACCGCCGACCGGAACAACTCCTAAAGTAGAGCTGTTATGTTTTTGGAGCAACAACACTTGTATGCTCGTTCTGTTCTGAGGAGTGGTCATGACCACCACGCATCACCCCATCGCGATCATCGGCGCCGGTTTGGGCGGCCTGACGCTGGCCCGAGTTCTGCGCACGCGCGGCATCGGGGCGGACGTGTTCGACCTGGAAGCCGGGCGGCATGTCCGCACCCAGGGCGGCATGCTCGACATCCACGATGACTCCGGGCAAGTCGCGTTGCGCGCCGCCGACCTCCACGAGGGCTTCGAAAAGATCATCCATCCGGGCGGGCAGGGGCTGCGGCTGCTGAACCGCGACGCGACCGTCGCGCTGCGGCAGCGGGACGACGGCACCGGTGAGCGTCCCGAGGTCGACCGCGGCGACCTGCGTGACCTGCTCCTGGACTCCCTGCCCGAGGACACGGTCCGGTGGAACGCCAAGGCCATCGGTGTTCGCCCGCTGGACGATCCTCAGCGTGGCCGTCATGAGGTGACCTTCGCCGACGGCTCCGTCATCACCACCGATCTGCTCGTCGGGGCCGACGGCGCCTGGTCGAAGATCCGGCCGCTGGTCTCCTCCGCGCGCCCGTCCTACACGGGCATCTCCTTCGTCGAACTCGATCTGCTGGACGCCGTCGTCCGGCACCCGAAGTCCGCCGAGCTGGCGGGCAGCGGCTTCCTGATCGCCCTGGACGGCGAACGAGGGTTCCTCGGCCACCTCGAAACCGACGGCAGCCTGCACGTCCACACCGCGTTGCGGGCCCCCGAGACCTGGCTGGACGGCATCGACTTCACCGACGTCCCGGCCGCGAAGGCCGCGCTACTGTCCCACTTCGCGGACTGGGCCCCCGCCTTCCACGCCCTGATCACCGACGCCGACGGTCCCCCGGTGCCGCGCCGCATCAACGCCCTGCCGATCGGCCACCGGTGGGACCGCGTCCCCGGCGTCACCCTGCTCGGCGACGCCGCGCACGTCATGTCACCGTTCGCCGGGGAGGGCGCCAACCTCGCCATGCTGGACGGCGCCGAACTCGGCCTGGCCATCGCCGACCATCCCGGCGACCCCGAAGCCGCCCTGGCGGCCTACGAAAAGGACCTTTTCCCGCGCAGCGAGACTTCGGCGGTCACATCGGCCGCCTCGCTGGACATGCTGTTCGGCCCCGATCCCGTCGCCCGCCTGGTCGAGATGTTCACCGAGCACGAGCAGCACTGACGCCCGTCCCCTATTTCACGCGAAAGGCATCCGCGCATGATCAAGATCGCTGTCGTTCTGGCCAGCACCCGTCCCGGCCGCCGCGGCGAGGCCGTCGCCGACTGGGTTCTCAAGCACGCCATCCAGCGCTCCGACGCCAGTTTCGAGCTGGTCGACCTCGCCGAAGTCGACCTGCCCCACCTGGACGAGCCGATGCCGCCCGCCACTGGCCGGTACACCCACGGGCACACCAGGTCGTGGGCCGAGACCGTCGCCGGTTACGACGGTTTCGTGTTCGTCACCCCCGAGTACAACCACTCCTACCCCGGGGTGTTGAAGAACGCCCTGGACCGCGTCTACGCCGAGTGGAACGACAAGGCCGCCGCCTTCGTCTCTTATGGTTTCGACGGAGGTGTTCGTGCAGTCGAGGCGCTGCGCCCCGTCCTGGGAGCGTTGCGGGTCGCCGACGTGTCCGCGCAGGTCGCGCTGAGTTTCCACAACGACTTCACCGGCTTCACCGAGTTCACTCCCGCCGAACACCAGTCCGCCGCGCTCACCACCGTCCTGGACCAGGTCGTCACCTGGTCCACCGCCCTGGACTCCCTGCGCGCCGCCGCCTGACGCCGATAACTTCGGCGTTATGGGGCGGAGAGGGCGATTGTCGGGGGCAGCCGGGACGCTCGGACGGCCGGGTAGAAGCCCGCGAGCATGCCGACGAGGAGGGTCGCGGCTCCCGTTCCGGCGAGCGTCCAGATGGGGAGGACCGGGGGGTGGTCCTGGAGGATGGCGTAGGCCATGGTGACCAGGGCGCCGATGGCCAGGCCCGCGACGCCGCCGAGGGTCGAGAGCAGGAACGATTCGGCCAGGAACTGGACGCGGATCTGGCCGCGGGTGGCGCCGAGGGCCCGCCGCAGGCCGATCTCGCGGCGGCGCTCCAGCACGGAGATGATCATGGTGTTGGCGATTCCGACGCCGCCGACCAGGAGGGCCACGGCGCCCAGGCCCAGGAGGAGGCCGGTGAAGGTTCCCGCCGCGGCGGCGCGGGCGGCCAAGGCGTCGGAGGGACGCGACACCGCCACTTTCTCCGGGTTTTCGGGGTTGATGGTTCGGGGCAGGAGTTGCCGGACGGTCCGCACCGACTCCTCGGTCGATCGCTCGTACAGCGTGGTCGGGTGGCCGTCGAAACCGAGATGTGCTCGGGCGGCCGGGATCCCGACGAGCGCCGTCCGGTCGATTTCGGGGGCCAGCGGCAGGGGCCGCAGGATGCCGGTCACGGTGAACCAGCGGTCGCCGACGAACACCCGCAGCCCGATGTGGTCGATGCCGAGCCGGTCGGCGGCGACGGCGCCGAGCACCACCGCCGGGTAGCGGGCGGTTCCGTCGTTGAGCCACGTCCCGGACCGGACGGAGCCGTCCAGCGTGTGGAGGAGGCCGAGCCCGGTGGCCTGCACGGTGATTCCGCTTGTCTCCACCACGGGGATGTGGTCGGTGCGGCGGACGGTCGCCCTGACCTCGCCGGTCGCGCTCGCCGACAGGACGTCCCCGATCCGCCGTGCCCTGGCCTCGGCGTCGGGCGGCAGCACCGCCCGCTCCCCGGTGATCGACTCGCCGGGCTGGACACGCAGCAGGTTGGTGCCGAGCGCGTCCAGGCGGCGCAGCAGCCCGGCCTGGCCGGACGCGGAGATCCCGATCACCGCGACCATCGTGGCGATGCCGAGGGCGACGCCGAGCGCCGACAGCGCCACCCGGGCACGGCGGGCGCGCAGGCCCGCCGCGCCGACCCGGACGACGTCCCGGGGACGCAGGCGGGCGGGCTTGAGCGTCATCGGGTGGCTCCCTGGTCGTGGCCGGTGCGTTCGTCGGTGACGACGGCGCCGTCGCGCATGTGGACGCGCCGCGGGCACCATCCGGCGATCTCGGCGTCATGAGTGATCACGACGACGGTGGTGCCCGCGGCGTGCAGGTCGCCGAGCAGGTCGAGCACCTCGGCGCCGGAGGTCGAGTCGAGGTTCCCGGTCGGCTCGTCCGCCAGCAGCAGTGGCGGGTCACCGAGCACGGCGCGGGCGATCGCGACCCGCTGCCGCTCGCCCCCGGACAGTTGGTGCGGACGATGGGACAGCCGGTGCCCGAGCCCGACGCGGTGGAGGGCCGCGCGGGCCCGCTCGCGGCGTTCGGACGGTGGGCACGCCGTGTACAGGAGCCCGTCGGCGACGTTGTCCAGCGCGGACGTGCCGGGGTCCAAGTGGAACTGCTGGAACACGAAGCCGATGTGCGTGGCGCGCAACGCCGACAGCGCGCGGTCGGAGAGGCGTCCGGTGTCGTACCCGGCGATGCGCACCCGCCCGGACGAGGGGCGGTCCAGCGTGCCGATCAGATGCAGCAGCGTCGACTTTCCCGAACCGGACGGCCCCACGATGGCGACGAGTTCACCCGCCGCGATGCCGAGGTCGATGCCCCGCAGAGCCCACACTTGCTCGTTGTAGCGTTTCGTGACGTCGGTGATCTCGACACCCCGACCCGCACGCCCTCGCGCACGTCCGGCCCGGAGATCTCCACCCGGCCGCCGCCGAACGCACCGGTCCGGACGCGGACGACGCGGCGGCCGCCGTCCGGGGCGACCAGTTCCACGCCGAGGCCGCCCTCGCGGAGCGCGAGGAGCGCCTCGACCGGCACGGTCAGCACCCCCGCGTGGCGTTCGCTCACCAGCGTCACCGTCACCGGCATCCGGTCGAGCCCGCCGGTGTCGGTGCTCCTGGGCAGCGCGATCGCGACGTCGATGGTGGGCTCGGCGGTGTTCTCGCCGCCCGGTGAACCCTGGCCGGAGCCCTTCCGCTGGGCGACGGCGCCCACGGAGGCGATCTTCCCCTGGACCGTGGTGCCGTTCGGCAGTTCGACGGTCACCCGGGTGTTCCGCCTGGCCAGGGGCTGGTCGGTCACCTTCAGGTCGACGTGGACGACATGTTCGGTGCCCGTCACGACGAGCACGGCGGTGCCGGGGCCGATCCGGTCGCCGACGGCCGTCTTGGTCTCGGTGACCCGCACCGCCGTGGGCAGGAAGATCAGCTGCGCGGCGTCGACGGATCCGGTCTCCGGCAAACCCGCGGAATGCTGCCAGGCGCGCACGGCCCGCGCGGTGGAGGCGGAGAGATGGTCGTCGACGGTCACGCCGTCGGCATGGCCCAGCGCGCGCAGCGACCGTTCGAGCTGCTCGACGTCGGGGCCGTCGGTGACGCCCGCGCGCAGCGTCCGGTAAAGGGGCAGTTTTCCGTACATGAGCACGACCGGGCGGCGCGCCACCCGGTAGAGGGCCGCGCCCTGCTCGATCACCTGGCCGGGCCGTGGCATGGACGTGACGACCCCGGCGGCGGCCCCGGTCACCTCGCGTTCGCCCGCGTAGGTGAGCGTGCCGTCGACCGACTTCGTGTCGACCAGGTCACCACGGGAGACCTGGACGGTGTCGAGTGGCCGCCGCTCGGCGGCCGCCGTTCCGGTCCCGTCGCGTGCGGACAGCACCGCGCCCCCGGCCGCCACGGCCGCGACGGCCACGGCCCCGGCGATCACGAACCGCCGACGCCTCACCCGCGCTTCCCATCGAGGATGGGGGCACAGACCTTCGACGCCTTCTCCCACAGCGGCGGGTTCTTCTGCTGGATGTTCGGCGGCGCGTTGTCCGGCATGTCGTAGCCGTTGGCCCGCATGCACTTGGCGAACCGGGCCATCCGGTCACGGGTCTCGGGGTCGTTCATGTCGATCGTCTTGCCCGGCGGTTGGAGGGCCGCGCACGCCTTGTCCGCCTTGTCGGAGACCGCCATGCCCTCCGGAGGCAGGTCCTTGGGGTCGTCCGGCATGTTGACGCCATGCTCACGCAGGCATCTGGCCCATTTCAGCCGCGCGGCATCGGGGCGCCGGACGTGGCGGTGGCGGCGTCAGGCGAACCGGAGCCGTTCCCGCAGGCCGCCACCGAAAGCAGCAGAATGGCCACGAAAAGTAGTCGGACGCGCTTCATGAATCTCTTCCTCTGTCGTTTTCGGGCATGACGGCACCCGGAGATGGCCGAATGGCGCGGAACCTGTGGTGTCAGTGGCCGGGAGGCCGGGCGGCTAGGGCGCGCCAGGGCACCCCTTGGCCAGCGGAGGATACGGCGGGCCGATCTTGGTCTCGGCGGCGACGAGCAACGCCTTACCCGGCTGGCTCAGCCAGCCTTCGTGGACGTACCAGGACCCCGGCACCGAGGCGCGCGTTCCGCGCAACGGAACGGCGAAGTCGGCGGCGGTGACGCCCCGCGCGCGCATCATCGAACGCACCTCGTCGACGGTCTTGTCCACGATCCGCAAGCACTGAAGAGGCTCGCCAGGGTTGTTGATTCCGGCGAAGGCCGTGTAGTGCTCTGCCGGACGGGCCTCGCGCCCGAGGCTGATGACGGCGGGCCCCCGATGTTCCGGACCCTTGTAGGCGCGGTAACCGACGGGAATCTTCACCCCGATCGTGCAGTAGTAGGAGGACGCGCACGCCCCCGCTTTCTCGATGGACTGGACGACATCCTTGCGCCGGGACAACTGCGCGGTGCTCAGCCCGTTCTCGCGCGGGTCGTACGGCTGGAAGATGGTTCCCTCCAGGCTCGGCGACACGGGCACGACGCGCAGCGAGACGTCGAGACCGGCCTTCCGGAGCTGCGCCTCATAACGGTCGGGATCGGCGAAGGCGTCCTTCACGGTGACGATGTAGTAACCGCCCTCCATCCTGATGTCGAGCGCGGCGGCCGGGGCTGCCCCGAAGACACCCGGCAACAGCCAGCTCACGGGAATCACGACCGCCGCCAGCCCCGCGGCCACCGCCACTGCGAACCACCGGCGCGGCGGCCCGGCCGACTGGCGGAACCGGACCCCACGCCGGTGGCTCCGTCCGGCGGTGTCCCGGGGGACGGCGGTGATCTCGTCGAGCAGCTCCCGCGCGCCCGCGCCCCTCGGCGGGACGGAGGGCACCGGGTCGATGTGCTTCATGATCTCGTCGATGCTCATCCGAGCACTCCCTCCGCCATCGCCACCGCCCGCGTCCCGTACCGCTCCACGTCCACGCCCTCACGCGCCAGCGCGCGAGCGAACCGTTTGCGCGCCCGGTGCAGGCGAGCGCGCGCCGTACCCGCCTTGCAGCCCAGGACCTGCGCGATCTCGCCGGGCGAGAGTCCCTCCCAGCCGGTCAGCGACAGCAGCTCCCGGTCATCGTCCGACAGCTGCCCGAAGGCGGCCTGGACCGCGCCGGTGTCCGAGGGCCGCTGCACGCCGGTCACCTCGGCGAACTCCCGGCGAAGCCTGGTGACCAGCAGCTCCCGCCGGGCGGCGCCCCGGCGATGGTTGGCCAGCACCCGGCGGGCCACCGCGTAGAGCCACAGCCTGGCCTCGTCGCCTTGAGGGACGTCGTCCAGACGGCGCCAGGCCGTCAGGAACGTCTCGCCGAGAACGTCGACGGCGTCGTCCGGCGAGTTCGTCCGGCGCGACGCGTAGCGCGCCACAGCGTCGAAGTGCGCCGCGTACATCTCCTCCAAGCGCTGCCTGTCGCTCGCGCCTTGGCCCACACGGTCCTCCTTCGGCCTCCACCCCAGCAGATGTCCAGACCAGAGCCCGCGTTACACCCCCCGTGAGAACTTTCTCCTGGACGTCCTGGGCCTCGCCACCCGCCGTCCACGGGGCCGATGGCCCGAGCACGGCGCACAGCGGCTCCGCAGTGAAGCGATCGCATGCCAGTCGTCGCAGGACGCCATCAAGCACTGAGGCAGTGGGCGAAGAACGCTTTCATGAAGGCGTCGTCGCCAGTGTCTCTGTGGATTGATTCAGCGACCGGCCGGAAGTTCAGAGAAAGATCGTCATCGCTGGTCAGAGCACTGATCCTGGAAGCTAGCCCGCTCGGCGTTGGACGGAATTGATACTCAGTTGGCAGATACTCTGACGCGCCCACAAGGCCGCCGCTTGGCACTATGGTGCACAATCCCGATCGCGCCGCCTCCAGCACCGTGTACGGCACGAGGTCGTAGCGGGACGAGCAAACGAAGATCGTGGCGGTTGTGTTGCTGACGAGGTAGGGAAACAACCCGTTCACGAGCAACTGTCGCGGAAGCTTCTCCAAAAAGAGGTACGACTTCGCGAGTTCGGCGGGTAACGAACTGCGGAGCCGTTGCCGGTCCGGGTCGTCGGTGGAGCCGCCTATGACGATCACTCCGTCCAGGTCTCCCGACTCGACGGCGATCCGCGTCCCTTCGATCATCAGGTCTACGTTTTTGAAGAAGTCGAAGCGGGAAAACCGCCGTGATGGCGAATGTCCCGCTGGCCGGACTCCGGCGGCTTTCCACGAAGTCCTTCACCCGGGCGGGCGGGAGCGAGGCCGACGTGTCATCCGACTGGAGCGGCTGCGGGAGCCGGTGGATTCGGTTCTCGGCGATTCCGGCGTTGCCGAGAACCGCCTCCTGAATCCCGGATATCTCCAGGCACTGGTAGGTCTCTCGTGCCATGAGTGCAGCGAGCCCCGCGTCCTGGATGGACGCGAGGCTCGCGGTCTTGGAGAGGACATCCTCGCTCATCCTGAAATTGAAGCGCATCGTCAGAGCGGGAAACTGCCCGAGAACCATGGTCCTTTCTAATCGAGGGAGCTGCCGCTCTTCGTCTCGCAGGTACAGAAGGAAAGCTACCTGAATACCTTCGGCGTTCAGTAAATCCGCAGTCCTTATCGCGTGCTGCACGGCTCCGTACAGGTACGGGCGATCCCTGTCCGCTGGAACGAAACGGGCGTTCAACACTAGGACGACGCTCTTCGGGGGCTGCTTGAGAAGTTTCGTCATGGCCGCACTCCAAGATCATGACGCAGGGACGTGGGAGAAGGTCGTTTCGGTGCGCTCGTGCTCACCAGCCCGGCGAGGTACGACAAGAGGACTACGAGTTCGAGCAAAGTGTCTTCGTCCATGTGGACCACTGATCTTCGGTCAGGGTAGCTCATCCGAGTAGGCCACCCCAGATCAGCTGACCGCGTCCACCGGTCCCCTTGGCTGGAGTACGGCGGTGGTCGCGTTACGGGTTTGGAAGTTATTCGGTGGCGGGGTGTCCCAAACTGGTGACTCTTGGTCTTTACGGATCTTTGTTTTCTGGCGTCATTCATCTGATAGATGGTGTGCGCTCGCCGTGGCATCGCCAGAACTTGTAACGGTGGAATTACCGTCCGGAGTGCCCAATTCCCCCGTAAAGGAGTGGACATGGCTCCAAGCAGAAGCGTGGTCGGGATCGCCCTCGCGGGCGTCCTCGGGGCCGCCTCGATCGCGGCGGTCGCGCTGCCCGGCGCGGCCTCGGCGGCGGCCGATCCGGTGCTGGTCGGCGCCGGTGACATCAGCAACTCCGGCAGCGGCGACACCGCGACGGCGGCGTTGCTCGACGGCATCGACGGGACGGTCTTCACCACCGGCGACAACGTCTACGACAACGGCACGGCCAGCGAGTTCAACACCTACTACAACCCCACGTGGGGACGGCACAAGGCGCGCACCCGGCCGTCGCCCGGCAACCACGACTACAACACGTCCGGCGCCAGCGGCTACTACGGGTACTTCGGTGCCGCCGCGGGCGACCCATCCAAGGGGTACTACTCCTATGACATCGGCGCCAACTGGCACGTCGTCGCCATCAACTCCAACTGCGGGTCGATCAGCGGCGGCTGCGCGGCGGGCGGCGCGCAGGAGCAGTGGCTGCGGGCCGACCTCGCCGCTCATCCGAAGCCGTGCACCGTCGCCTACTGGCACCACCCGCGGTGGACGTCCGGCGCCAACCACTCCCCCAACACCGCGGTGGGTCCGCTGGTGCAGGCGCTCTACGACAACAACGCCGACGTCATCCTGACCGGACACAACCACCAGTACGAGCGGTTCGCGCCGATGAACCCGAGCGGCGTCGCCGACTCCACGCGGGGTGTCCGCGAGTTCGTCGCCGGGATGGGCGGGGCGAGCCACTACTCGTTCGGCACGATCCAGCCGAACAGCCAGGCCCGTAACAGCGACACGTACGGCGTCCTGAAGCTGACGCTGCACGCGAACAGCTACGACTGGCAGTTCGTCCCGCAGGCCGGAAAGACCTACGCCGACAGCGGCACCACCAACTGCCACTGATGTCCGGGACCCGGCGTGGCGGGGGCGCGCCGGGCCCTCCCCAAGGAGCGGGCGTGTACCTTTCCACCCTCACCCGTCCAGCCAGGGGCCAGCGCCGCGCGGGGCCTGTCGCCGCCAACGTGGTCGCCCTCGGCGCGGTCAGCCTGATCACGGACGTCTCCGCCGAGATGGTCACCGCGATCCTGCCGCTCTACCTGGTCGTCGGACTCCAGTTCAGCCCGGCCGCCTACGGAGCGATCGACGGGCTCTACACCGGGGCGACCGTCCTGCTCCGCCTCGTCGGCGGGTACGTGGCCGACCTCGTCGACCGGCGCAAGCCGGTGGCGTTGCTCGGGTACGGCGCGTCCGCGGTCGCGAAGCTCGGGCTGCTCGCCGCGGCGGGCTCCGGCGCCGGGATCGGCCTCGCGCTCACCGCGGACCGCGCGGGCAAGGGCCTGCGCACCGCCCCGCGAGACGCGCTCATCACCCTCTGCACGCCGCCCGACCGGCTCGGACGCGCGTTCGGCGTGCACCGGACGATGGACGCCGCCGGGGCGTTCGCCGGTCCGCTGGTCGCGCTCGCCGTCCTCGCCGCCGCGCCCGGGTCCTTCGACTCGGTCATCATGACGAGTTTCTGTGTCGCGCTGCTCGGCGTCATGGTGCTCGTGCTGTTCGTCCGCGACAGGCCGGGGCCGAAACCGAAGCGGGAGGAGTTGCGCTGGCGGGAGCTGCTGCGCGGGCCCGCCGCCCGGCGGCTGGTGCCCGCCTCATTCCTGCTCGGGCTCGCCACGATCGGGGACGGCTTCACCTACCTGCTGGTCGCCGAGCGCGCGGACCTCGCGCTCGGCTGGTTCCCGCTGCTCGCGGTCGCCACCAGCGGCGTCTACCTGCTGCTTGCCACGCCTTTCGGCATACTCGCGGACCGGGTCGGACGGCTGCCCGTGGTGCTCGGCGGCTACCTGACGCTTACCGCGATCTACCTGCTGCTGGGGCTCGGGTCCGGGGGGCTCTGGCTCGTCGGCGCCGCCGTCGTCCTGCACGGGACGTTCTACGCCGCGACCGACGGCGGGCTGATCGCGCTGGCCGGGCCGCTGCTCCCGGCGGGCCTGCGGACGACCGGCATCGCGCTGGTGCAGAGCGGGCAGGCGTTGGCGTACCTGTTCTCGTCGGTGCTGTTCGGGGTGGCGTGGCAGGTGTGGGGCACACGTCCGGCGCTGCTGGCCGCCGCCTTCGTCAGCGTCGTCTCGCTCGCCGGGACCGCCGTCGTCCTCCGTCCGTCAGAAGGGGCTACCCCGTGAACGTGCGCTCCCGCGTCATTGTTCTGCTGGTTTCTACCGTGCTTCTCTCGGCCGTAGCTGTCGTGTACACGGTGTTCCGTGGCGCGGAGCCCGCGCCCGCCGAGGGCCGGGCCTCCGGCGGTGGGACGGCCGACGGTCGGCGGCTCCAGTTCCTCACCAACGGGCGGCTGTCCTACACGTCCCCGCCCGGGTCGCGGCGGGTGACCTCGGTGGAGTGCGACCGGGCCTACGCCGCCGCCGGGACGGTCGCCTGCCTGCGCCCGGTCGGGGCTTTGAGCGCGGGCGCGCTGGTCGTCATGGACGCCGGGCTGCGCCAGCGGCGGCGCGTCCCGCTGACCGGGTTCCCGAACCGGCTGCGGGTGTCGGCGTCCGGACGGATGGTCGCCTGGACGCTCTTCATCGACGGTCACAGCTACGCGACCACGGGGTTCTCCACGCGGGCGGGCGTCCTCGACACGCGGACCGGGCGCCTCGTCACGTCCCTGGAGGACTTCGCGATCACCAGGGAGGGCGTCCCGTACCGGAACCGGGACGTCAACTTCTGGGGCATCACGTTCGCCGCCGACGACAACCGGTTCTACGCGACGCTGTCCACGGGCGGCGGACGTTACCTCGTCGAAGGCGACTTCGCGGCCCGGACGGTCCGGGCGCTCGCGCCCAACGTCGAGTGCCCGTCCCTGTCGCCGGACGGCACCCGCCTGGCGTTCAAGTCCGCCATCGGCGGCGACCCGAAGCGCGGCTGGCGCCTGTCGACGCTCGACCTCGCCACGCTGAGGACGGCATCGCTCGCCGAGACCCGCAACGTCGACGATCAACCCGTCTGGCTGGACGACCACACCGTCGGCTACACGCTCCAACTCAGCGACGGCACGAACCAGACGTGGGCCGTCCCGGCATCCGGCCCGGGACGACCACGGCTCCTGCTCGACAACGCGAGTTCGGCGTCGCCGATGCCGTGACCTCTCGTCGTGGTGGCGTGGGCCGCGAGAGCTTCGGCGGCAGTTTCGGCCGCGTACACGCGTGCGCCACCGGCGGCGAAGACGATCTGTCGGGGTTTGAGGATCACCGACCGTCTCGCATTCGGGAGGCAGGCATGAGCGAGGTCAGTCGCCGACGATTCTTGCAGTTGGCCGGGGGGACGGCGGGGCTGGCCGCGCTGCCGCAGAGCATCGCGCGGGCGGCCGAGATTCCCGCGCATCGCCGGACCGGCACGATCCGCGACGTGGAGCACATCGTCGTGCTGATGCAGGAGAACCGCTCGTTCGACCACTATTTCGGCACGCTGTCGGGTGTGCGCGGCCTGGGCGACCCCCGGCCGGTCACGCGGCCCGACGGGAAGCCGATCTACCACCAGGCGGACGGGACGACGGACGTCCTGCCGTTCCATCCCGAGGTCGACGACCTGGGCATGCAGTACCTGTACGGGCTGCCGCACGGCCGCAACGACGGTCAGCAGGCGTTCAACAACGGCAGGTACGACAAGTGGGTCCCGGCGAAGTCGAAGTACACGATGGCCTACCTGGATCGGGGCGACATCCCGTTCCATTTCGCGCTGGCCGACGCGTTCACCATCTGTGACGGGTACTTCTGCTCGTACCTCGGTGCCACCGATCCCAACCGCTACTACATGCTGACCGGTTACGCCGGAAACGACGGCACGGGCGGTGGACCGGTCCTGGGCAACGAGGAAAAGGGCTACGGCTGGACGACCTATCCGGAGCGGCTGGAGAAGGCGGGCATCTCCTGGAAGGTCTACCAGGACGAGGGGAATGGCCTGAACGCCGCCGGAAGCTGGGGCTGGACGGATGACGCGTTCATCGGCAACTACGGCGACAACTCGCTGCTGTACTTCAACAACTACCGCAACGCCAAGCCCGGTGACCCGCTGTTCGAGAAGGCCCGCACCGGCACGAAGGCCGTCGACGGCGAGAGCTACTTCTCCATTCTTGAGAGCGATGTCAAGAACGGGCGGCTGCCTCAGATCTCCTGGATTCCGGCGCCGGAGGCGTACAGCGAGCACTCCAACTGGCCGTCCAACTTCGGCGCCTGGTACCTCGCCAAGGTCCTGGACGCGCTGACGGCCGACCCCGAGGTCTGGAGCAGGACCGCCCTGATCATCACCTACGACGAGAACGACGGCTTCTTCGACCATGTCGTGCCGCCGTATCCGCCGTTGCCGGGGACCGGGAGCGCCTCCACCGCCGATACCTCCACCGAGTACTTCGCGGGCGGCGGCGGGTACGTGGCCGGGCCGTACGGGCTCGGGCCGCGCGTCCCGGCGTTCGTCGTGTCGCCCTGGAGCAAGGGCGGCTGGGTCTGCTCGCAGACCTTCGACCACACCTCGATCCTCCAGTTCATGGAGAGGCGCTTCGGGGTGCGCGAGCCGAACATCTCGCCGTGGCGCCGCGCGGTGTGCGGCGACCTGACCAGCGCGTTCGACTTCGCCGGACCGCAGGCGCGCCCGGCGAGGCTGCCCGACACCGACGGCTACGAGCCGCCGGACCGCAAGCGGCACTCGACGTTCGTCCCGGCGATCCCGGCCACGGGGCAGCCGTTCAGGCAGGAGCGCGGTCGGCGCCACACCCGTCCGCTGCCGTACGACCTGAGCGTCGCCGGTGAGGTCGCGGACGGGCGGATCACCCTGAAGTTCGCCAGCCGCGGGAAGGTTGGCGCCTGCTTCTACGTCACCGCCGCCGGTCAGGATCCGCGCACTTACACCGTTGAGTCCGGCCGTGAATTGGCGGGTTCATGGAATGGCGAGAGCTACGACCTGTCGGTGCACGGCCCGAACGGCTTTCTGCGCCGATTCGCCGGGACGACGGACACGCTGGTCGAAGTCGAGGCGCACGCCAAGAACGGCATGATTTGGCTGACGCTGATCAACAAGGGCGACCGGACCGTCCGGTTCGCCATTGACGACGGCTACAACTCGCACAGTTCCCGGGGACGGACGCTCCGCGTCCGGCCGAAGGGGCGGACGAGTCACTGGGTGCTTCCGGTGCGCACGTCACATTGGTACGACCTCACCATCACGTGCGACGCGGGCAGCGATTTCGTGCGCCGCCTCGCCGGTCGAGTCGAAACCGGTCGGCCCGGCCTCACTGACCCCGGCATCAAGGTGCACTGAGCTTGCGCAGGACTCGGTCTTCCAGGATGAGGAAGTCAAGGTCGAGCCGGTGGAATGCGGCCAGGGCGTCGGCGGCGGTGTCGACGATCGGTTCGCCACGGCCATTGAAGGAGGTGTTGACGAGGACGGGAGCGGCGCCTTGGGCCGCCATGGCGTCCAGCACGGCCGAAATGGTGGGGGACTCGCCGGGGCGCAGTTCCTGGGGGCGGGTCGTCCCGTCCACGTGCGCCACGGCCGGGGCCGTGTCCAGGCCGGTTTCCGTCATCCGCGCGGCACCGAGCATGTAGCGGCTCAGTTCGCCCACGTCGTCCCACAGGCGCCGGTCCGTGGTGGCGCTCGCCACCGGGCCGAAGGGGCGCCACTGCTCCCTGTCCTTGATCGAGTTCAGCCGCGTTCGCAGCTGCGCGGGCGCGGGCCTCGCGATGATCGACCGGTTGCACAGGGCTCTCGGACCGGCCTCGGAACGTCCGGTCACGATCGCACCGATGCGTCCGTCCAGGAGCAGCGTCGCGACCTCGTCGGGGTGGAAATCGCGGAACTCCAGCCCGTCCAGGTGCTCGGGCGATGGGCCGGGCGTCCGACCGGTGAAGGGGACGAACGGTTCCCGCCGGGCCCTGGGCGCGCGGATGTCGGCCGGGTCATGGCCTGCGACCACGGGGTCGTCCACCACGACTGGTCGGTATTCGGCGTCGTCGAACGTCGTCAGCTCGGGCACCTGGAGCCGGGCCGCGCGCCCATACGCCGCGAGGCCCATTGTCTTTCCCGCCGCGAAGAATCTCGCAACCTGTTCGGCCCTTCCTCGGCGAGGCCGAAGCAATCGTCCTTGTCCTGCGGTGGGGTGAACGGCAGTTCCACGAAGGTGATACCCGGCGGCTCCTCCGCGGGCAACTTCATGCCATGGGGTGCGAGCAGAACCTCGTGCCCGCGTTCGGCCAGCGCCGTTCCCACCCGGACGCAGCGCTTGTAGACACCGATCATTGATTCTTTGCTGGACTGGAGGCCGCGGGTGCCCGCCAACGAAGGGTTGGGACGGACGATCGCCTGGTTCTCCGGCCAGGCGGCGGGAGATCCGTGGACGACGGCGGTCCCCGCGTCCGAGGCCACTTCGATGCCCGAGGACGACGCTTCCGTCGGTGCCGACTCTTGACCGGCGCGGCGGCGGACCAGAAGCGGCCCAAGGCCACCAGAATAAGGATTTCACCCGGTATCGCGCACCCGTGGCAGGCACCCGTATCGCGACGCCGAACCTCACGGAGGCCCTGCACGCCGCGCACCCGGCGGTGACGGCCGCAGAGAAGCCGGGCGAGGGCAACGTCCTCTCGCTGGCCGCGCGGTGTGCGTCCGCGCTCATCCGGCACTGGTCGTCGACCGCCGTCGCGGTGACGATGGGACGTCTCGGCGCCCTGCTGTCGCTCGGGGAGGACATTCCGCTCATCGTCCCAGGCACCGCGCACCCCGAAACCGACACCTGCGGCGCGGGAGACGCCTTCGCTGCCTCGGTCGCACTGGAACTCGGCGGCGGCGCGCTCCCGTCCGAGGCGGTGACGGCCGCCGTCGGCCACGCCGGTGCCCATGTCGCGGCGGGCGGCGCCGCGGGTCTGGCCACGGCGCCGACCGGCGAGCCAACGACGGACCGTCCGACAGTGGGTGGACGAGAGCACGCCACTTACGTGACCGACTCCCGTGTGCGAATCCCCTTCACCACACCGTCCGGCAAGGCGATCGGAATGCCGGGCCGCCGGGCCTCGTGGTCGCCCGCCCCGCCCCGCCTCGCCGAGGAGGTCGTGGCCGCCACGCGCGCCACCGGCGGAACCGTGGTGGCGACGGGAGGCTGCTTCGACATCCTGCACCTCGGCCATATCGCCATGCTGCGCGCCGCCCGCGTCCTCGGCGACTGCCTGGTCGTCTGCCTGAACTCCGACGCCTCGATCCGGCGGCTCAAGGGCCGTGACCGTCCGGTCAACGGCTGCGCCGACCGGCGCGCCCTGCTGGAGGCACTGGAGTGCGTCGACGCGGTGACGGTGTTCGACGAGGACACCCCGGAGGCGCCACTGACGGCACTGCGCCCGGACATCTGGGTCAAGGGCGGGGACTACACGGTGTCCGAACTTCCCGAGGCCCACCTGCTGGCCTCCTGGGGAGGACAGACGCTCACGGTCCCCTACGTTCCGGGACGCTCGACGACCCGGCTGATCGAGGTGGCGCGTCAGGACATCAGGACAATGACATGAAAACGACTCTGGTCACGCCGACGTTCATCATCTCCGCGCCCCGGTCGGGCTCGACACTTCTGCGGTCCATCCTGAACGCCCACCCCGACATACGCGCGCCGCACGAGTTGCACCTCCGCCAGATTCAGGTCGAGATGGAGGACGACTTCGCACGCAACTCCATCGAAGCACTCGGACTCACCAACGACGATCTGGAACACCTGCTGTGGGACCGCCTGCTGCACTGGGAGCTGACCCGCAGCGGCAAGCGGATCATCGTGGAGAAGACGCCGGAGAACCTGAGCCATTGGAAACGGCTACGAGAGTGCTGGCCGGACGCCCGGTACATCTTCCTGCTCCGACACCCCATGCACATCTTCGAGTCACTGGTCAACAATCACCCCGAATTCAGCCCTGACATGCTGCTCCTACGGATGGTTCATGATGTCGCACCAATGCGAGACGCGCGGGCGAACCTCACCGGGATCACCGTGCGGTACGAGGAGCTCACCGCCAACCCGCGACAAGTCATCGAGGACGTCTGCCACCACCTCGACGTCGACTGGGACCCGGACATGCTGGATTACACCAAAAGTGAACGGGTGTTCGCTCCGGGAGTGGGAGACTGGGGAGAGAAGATCAGTTCTGGTCGCATACACCGGGCGCGCCCGGCCCCGCGCCCAGAGGAGATACCCGACGAGCTGCGCCCATGGTGCCGGGAATGGGGATATCTCGATTGACCCCTGGCGGGCCAGGCCGGGCCAGGCTCAGGCGGGCATGTAACCCCACGCCCGGCACCAGTCGCGCAGCTGGTCAGGGACCTCGTCCGGGAGCGGCAGGGGCCGCATCGACTGAATCCGGCCGGACCTGATCCTGTCTCCCCAATCGCCGATCCCATAGCGGAATCGGCGTGAAACCCGTCCGTACTCCAGCATGGTCGGCTCCCACGGGACGTCCAGGTACGCGCAGATCCGCTTGGCCTCGGTCTCTGGATCGGCAGTGAAATCCTCATAGCGTACGGCGATCCCGTCGAGACTTTCCCGCGCCCGCCGCATTGGCTCGACGAACCTTTCCAGATGCTCCGCATAGAGCCGCTCCCGCCCCAACTCCGGATGGGCGGTGTACAGCGAGTCGACGATATGGGCGGGGTGGCGCAGCAGAAAAATGTACCGGGCGTCCGGCCAGCACTCCCTCAACCGCTCCCAATGGCACAGACTGTCCGGCGTCTTCTCCACGATGACGTGCTTGCCGCTGCGAACCAGTTCCCGATGCAGCAGCCGGTCCGACAGCAGGTGCTCCAAGTCCCGCCGCGTCACCCCGAGAATCTTCATCGCGCCCTCGCCGAACTCGTTCGCCAACACCACCCGAAGCTTGGCGAGATGCAGTTCGTGGGGCGAATGGACCATTGAGTGACTGTCCAGGACACAACGGAGCAGCGTCGATCCCGACCGCACCGACGACAACAGAAAAACCGGATCAGGCACAAGTCTGTTCACAGTTGCGTCGTTCCCGCCGTGGCGACATCACACCCTCTCCGAACTCTGATATTAAGAGAAGCAAGGGATATCTTTCCGCAGTCGCACCGACCAGCGGCGGCCAATGGACACAGCACGCAACGAGAAACTGGCGGGCCTCGACCTTGACCTCGTCCTGCTGGACCGGGACGGCGTCCTCAACCGCAACCTGGACCAGGGTGTGCGCCACTGGTCCGACTGGGAATGGCTTCCCGGGGCACGAAGGGCCGTCCGCATGCTGGCGGAGTCGGGCACCCGCACGATGGTGGTGACCAACCAGTCGAACGTCGGACGGGGCGTGCTGACCCACGCCGAGCTGAACGCCATCCACTGCTGCATGATCGACGGGCTTCGCCCCGCGTGCTTCTCGCTCGACGACATCTTCGCGTGCCCCCACACCCCGGATGACGGATGCCCGTGCCGCAAACCCCGCCCCGGTCTGCTCCACGCCGCACTGAAACGCGCGCGGGCCCGCCCCGATCGCACCCTGCTGATCGGCGACCAGCAGTCGGACATGGCCGCCGCCCAAGCCGCTGGCTGCTGGTCGATCCACGTCCAGTCCGGCAAGGGCGCCCCGCCAGAGGGCACGGGGCCAACCCACCTGGGCAGCGCCCGAGACCTACTGTCAGCCGTCCGGTCACTCACTTGAGCGGATAAGTCTGCTTCTAGGGGACCACAAGGTAGAAGCTGTGATCAAACAGGCACAGATAGTAGCGGACGTGGCTCGCCCACGCCAGGATCATCATCGTCCTGACCTGCCGCAACACCATCATCGTGGTCGATCGCCCGGAGTCTCCGGCGGCCGGGCCGCTCCTCCGTCGTGGCCGAGGCGTCCCGGCGCGTCATCGGTACCACTTCGCCGGTGGGAGATTCGCGGGCAGGGCACGGCCCGTACGCCGCGAACCGTTAGGGAGCTCGATTACGAGCAGCGCCTCCAGGAGTAGTGGTACGTCGTGACGAGGTTGCCGTCGGTCGAGTCCATGCCGATGAAGTTGACCTCCGAAGGGTCCGAGGACCCTTGGTCGACTCGCAATTCCGTGTTGATGTTGAGGTTCCGCTGCTCGTAACAGGGCGACCACACGAGCTGGGACGCGTCCGTGGCGTCAACGTGCTGCCAGTCATCGTCGTAAGGGCCCGATATGGGATGCGAGTACTCCCTGGTGCGCGAGTCGCCCTGGAAGTAGTAAGAGGCGAGTTGGCTCGCGTTCGCGCCGCTCTGCAATGAGGCGTAGCCGCGGTAGTCCACGGAGGAGACGGCGTAGCGGTAGCCGGACGGGACGTGCACCTTGAAGCTGATCTGGCAGTTCTTACGGTCGTCGGTGGGTGTGGAACCTCCGCCCGCCTGGGCGAGGTACCTGCTGTACGTGACCGTGAAGGAGTCGTTGGAGGGCGACAGCGCCGCCGCGGCGGAGCCGATCGGGCAGCCGCTGCCGTTCACGCTCGCGATTTCCATGCTGACCCCGTCGGGGCCCTCTTCGACCAATTGCTCGGACGCGACGGCGGCGGGCGCGACGGACACCGCGGTCATGGCGAGCGCGGCGGCAGCGGCAGAAATAGTGATCCCGTAACGCATGCGATTCCTCAGCTCGGAACTGGGCGCTGCTGTTCCTTCGGCGGCCGACGCGGCAGCACCGGATGTATGGATTGAACGGACGCCGTCAATGGCGATGAAACCAAGATTTGGACAAATGGTAACCTCGTCGGTTAAGTAGTGTCAATCAAGGGTTTTCAACTTTCGATCCACATCAATTTACAGACAAGAGGCGTCTCGATCGCTTTGGCCATCGATTATCGAGCGTCAATACCGACTCTTTGACAAAGCACCGTTCCAAACGCCGGTGCGGCATTGTGCGGGGCGGTGAGCAGGCAGGACGTGCGTCCGGAAACGGTCGTCCCGCTTCTCGTGGTTCGCTCCCGGGCGATTTCCCTTCACGGACGGTGACCCGTGCGGGCAGGACCCGGGCAGCGCGCCGGTTGGGGGCGACCGAATCGCGGCGGAAATTGGGGGACAAGAGGTGCCTCGTGCCCACCGTGATGGCAGAACGGGAGCGTAGACTCGTGGTGACGAGGGTTTCTCGATGCAGGCGACCAGGCCCGCGTCCCCCTGGTCTCTCGAATTTCGGCCCCCTTCGGGCCAGACAGGTCCGGCGCTATGACGCCGCAACACCGCCCCGTCCAGACTGCCGGTCGCGCTATCGGGGCCGCGGACCTGACACGTGAACGGCTCGCCGACCGCCGCGCCGCCCTTCTCAGCGGCGAACTCTCCTCCGCCTCGCTCCCGCGCCCTCGGCGCGCCGGGCCGAGCGAGATCACCCGGCTGTTTCGCGTGTTCGTCGTTTGTTCCTCCGTGACCGTCGCCCGGGCCGCGGGCTCGGCCGTCCGATCGGTCGCGGCCTGACCGCGTGGGAACGCGGACGCTCGCGTGCACCGGACGGAGCCCCGGCCGGTGTCGGGTCAAGGCCGGGCCTCGGCACGGCCCAAGGAGGAGAGCGGGATGACGACATGACCGGCACCGATCTGCCGACGATCGGCTGGGGGCCGCCGAACCCGCCCCGACACGCGGTCGACCGGCGGCGCCTGGCCGCCTCGTTCGACCTGATGTCTGCGGTCCTGGACGGGGTCGCCCTGCCCGGCCTGCTGACGCTCGTGGCCGAGCGGGCCCGCGTCATGGTGGGTGTTTCGCTGGCGTTCGTCGCCCTGCCCGCCGAAGACGCCAACACCCTGCGCATCGAGGTCGCGGTCGGCACCGGCAGCGACCAGATACGCGGACTGACGGTGCGGCGCGGCCGGTCGCTGCTCGGACGGGCGTTCAGCTCCCGCCGGGCGTTGTCCGCGCGGGTCGTCGCGGATCAGACGCTGACCGCGCTACCGGCCGGTCCGATCCTGATCCTGCCGTTGGACACCGGGGACGCCACCCGCGGCGTGCTCGCCGTCCTCGGACAGCCGGGGGCGGAGCCGTTCAGCCCGTCCGCCGCCCGTCAGCTGCTGCTGTTCGCCGATCTCGCCGCCCGCCTGGTCCAGCTCGGCGAGGACCAGCGCGCGGCCGTCCCCCCGGATTCGGCGGAGGCGCGGATCGTCGCGCTCCACCCGCCACGGCCCGGGCGACCGTGACATGACGGGACGGGAGCACAGCGCGGGAGCGTGAGCGACGACCCTCGGCTCGCACGGCCGTGGCGGGGTTCTGTACGGGTATCAGAGCTTGAAGAGCCTTACATACGGAGCGAGAATCCTGACCTTGCTCGACCCGAAATCGACCAGGACGGCCCCTCCCGGCTCCACTTCCACCACGCGGCCCAGCCCGTACTTGTCGTGAGTGACCAGGTCCTCAAGCGCGAACTCCTCCACCGGCGGGGCGGCGGACGGCGGCGGAAAAGGGCTGGTGGCCAGGTGTCGGCGCCTGGCTGATCTGGGGGATTTCATCATCGCAGTATGCGCCGTTGGCGCGCGTTATGGATAGCCTCGCCGATACTTGATAGTAAAATCACAAGCGCACTCGACCCGGCGACGCCCGGATCCTGCGCCGTCCGCCGACCCCTGTGGTAATGTGTGGGTAGTTGCGGTTCCCATAGACATGCTCGTGCGCCTGTTGGATCTGTCCATCAGGCGCATTTTTGTTGTTCTGGATCTTCCGGATGGGCCATCGCGGCGTCCTCGGCCGCACACGGTGTGCGGCGGGACTGACCAAGAAGGAGACGACCATGGCCACCGGTACCGTGAAGTGGTTCAACTCGGAAAAGGGCTTCGGCTTCATCGAGCAGGACGGCGGCGGCGCCGACGTCTTCGCCCACTACAGCAACATCGCGGCGCAGGGCTTCCGTGAGCTCCAGGAGGGCCAGAAGGTGACCTTCGACGTCACCCAGGGTCAGAAGGGCCTCCAGGCGGAGAACATCGTCCCTGCCTGATCGCCCCGGCCGACGCGGCGGACGCACGCACCAACGCCGTCCGCCGCGTGTGCCGCTCCCCCAACTCCCCACCCGCCACCAGACCACCCCGACTCAGCTTTCGACAGTCGCCGTTCAGTCCTCTCACTGAACGGCGTTTTTGCTGTGTGGGGGGGTCGGCGTCGACCGCGCGGCGTTCATGCGCCGGGCCCGGCTGCTCGCGGGCGTCCGCCGATGCCGGGGTGGGAGCGGGCTTCAGCGGTGGTCGGAGTCTATGGCCAGCTCGGTCACCAGGGTCGTGATGGCGCGGGCGGTCAGCGCTTCCAGCACCTCGGTGTGCTGTTCGTCGACGCTGATTCGCATGCTCAGCTCGCCGCCGGTGGCGGTCAGGGCGAAGGTGAAGAACGAGCAGCAGCCGGTCTCCCGGGCGGCCAGTTCGGCGGCCCGTCCGGCTATCTCGGGGTCGGGGCGCAGCGCCAGCCGCACCCGACCGGGGCCGTCGGGTTGGACGGCGGTCACCGACTCGGCGAACAGCGCGTCGAACTCGGCCACTCGCAACGGACGTTCCGTGGTCGGCAACGAGCACGCCTGCGGCGCCCAACCGTCCTGGTCAGCAGATGCTTGCTGATGTTCCATGTCTCGACGGTAAGCCTGTACCCCGGTACCGGATGCAACCCCTGGACAGATCAGGGTCGTGTGGCTTCTCGGTAGTCGCGGGGGACATTCCATAGGCGCGGCGGAACAACCGGTGCAGGTAGCCGACCGAGATGTGCTTGACTACCGACTGCAATCGAGCGGAGATGTCTCCGGGGACTGTCAGGCGCTGAGCGTGGGGACGGGGCTCAGCGGCGGCCGGATCCGCGCCGCCGGGACGGCCTGGGTCAGGCGCGCGGTCTCGTCGTCGGCCGCCGCGGGATCGGACATCGCCTGGAGGCGTCGCATGATCAGGCCCTCGCGGATCGCCCACGGGCAGATGTCGACCCGGTCGATCTCCAAGGTCGTCATGAGCGCCTCGGCCACGATCGCCCCGGCCAGGATCTGCGGCGCCCGGGGGTGGGAGAGCCCCCGCAGCTTCGCCCGGGACGAGGCGCGCTTGCCCGCCAGAACGGGGATCTGCTCACGGAGCCGCTCCAACTCCAGCACCCGCCGCGCGTACGGGCCGACCTTGCGTTTGGGCGCCCCGGTCAGCCGCGCCAGCTGGGTGAAGGTCTTGGACGTCGCCACCGGCCGTACCGGACGCTCCCCCTCCAGGCCCGGCATCACCTGGGCGGACGCCTCGTTCAGCCGCCGGTAGACACGGCGGCGCAGCCGTTTCAGGTGTTTGCGGGACGGCGGGTCCCCCGGCAGGTGGGCGCGGGTGAGCCGTCCCGCGCCCAGCGGCAGCGACAACGCCAGCACCGGTTCCTGGCCCTCGCCGTGAGCGATCTCCAGCGATCCACCGCCGATGTCGGCCAGCAGCAGCCGTCCGGCCGACCAGCCGTACCAGGCGCGGGCGGCCAGGAACGTCAAGCGTGCCTCGTCCCTACCGGACAGGAAGCCGAGCCGCACACCGGTCGCCGCCGCGACCCGGGCGACGATCTCCTGCTGGTTGGTCGCGTCCCGCACCGCCGACGTCGCGAACGTCACCAGTTCCTCGACGTCATGTGCGGCGGCGGCGCGCACGGCCTCCCCGACCGACGCGACCAGCCGGTCTATCGCCTCCCGCTCCACGGCGCCGTCGGCATTGATCGCCTCGGCGAGCTGGGTCGGGCGCTTGACCGTCGTCACCGGATCCGGAGGCGCGCCCACGCTGAGGTCCGTCACCTTGAGATGGGCGGAGTTCGACCCGACGTCCAGCACACCGATTCGCATGGCGCCCCTTTACCCGCAGAAGACGGCTTCATGGGTGTTCCGGCACGGCACGCGCCGCCGCTCGGTTGGTAGATCTTTCGTTTTCGCTGCTCAGGAGTGTTGCGGCCGTTTCGCTGCGGTCTCATCGGTTATGGCCTTCGGGAGAGGGGCGCCGACGGGCGCGGTTCACCGACCAGCCGAGGTGGGAGTCACGAACGACGGCATGTACAGCAGATCGAGTGACGACGCGGAGCAAGGAGCGGGGGCGGCGATGAGCGACAACGCGTCTGGCGAAGAGACGGACGTCCACCTTGACGTGCCACTGCTCAAGGTCGACGAGATCTCCCTTGAGGTCGAGAACCTGGAAGCGCACGTCTCGCTCGTCGCCCAGGTCCTCGACATGCTCAGGCTGAGCGTCGGCGCGGACGTGGCCCTCGGCAAGGTCAAGCTGGAGATCAAGGGCGTGGAGGCACAGGCGCGGCTGGACGTCCGGCTGGACAACGTGACCGTCATCGTCGACCGCGTCCTGACGACGCTGGACCGCAACCCGGAGATCCTCCAGCACATCGGACGCGGCGTCGAGTCGGCGGCCCGCGACATCGGCGCCGGGGCCGGAACCGCCGTGGGCGAGGTCGGCCGGGGCGCCAGGGGCGCCGTCCAGGACGTCGGTCGCGGCGCGGGCGGAGCGGTGGAGACCGTGGGCCAGGGCGCGGGCGGCGCGGTACAGGACGTGGGCCAGGGCGCGGGCGGCGCGGTACGAGATGTGGGGGAAGGCGCGGGCGGAGCGGCGCGGGGCGTCGGCCAGGGCGCGGGCGGAGCAGTGCAGGACGTGGGTCAGGGCGCGGGTAGCGCGGCACAGGACGTCGGTCGCGGCGCGGGCGGAGCAGTGCAGGACGTCGGCCAGGGCGCGGGTGGGGCGGTGCGAGATGTGGGGGAAGGCGCGGGCGGAGCGGCGCGGGGCGTCGGTGAAGGTGCCGGACGCGCTGTCGATGGCGTCGGCGAAGGTGCAGGGGAAGGCGTGCGCGAGGCTGCTCGCGCGTGGTCGCGCCGGGCTGGAGGCCGCGGCCGCCGAGGCAGAGGATCTCGGCGGGTCCGCGCTGCCCCTGACCGTGGACGTGGCCGATCCGGACCAGGTGGAATGGGCCGCAGGCGAGGTGGAGCGCGCGTTCGGGCCGATCCGGGTGTGGGTGAACAACGCGTTCAGCGGCGTCTTCGCGCCGTTCGACGAGGTCGCGCCCGAGGACTACCGGCGGGTCACCGACGTCACCTATCTCGGCACGGTGAACGGAACGCGGGCCGCGCTCACCCGGATGAAGCGGCGGGACGACGGCGTGATCGTCCAGGTCGGCTCGGCGCTCGCCTACCGTGGCATCCCGTTGCAGTCGGCGTACTGCGGCGCCAAGCACGCCATCGAGGGGTTCACCGAGTCGCTGCGCGCGGAACTCCTGCACGACCGGAGCGCCGTCAAGGTGACGATGGTCCAGTTGCCCGCGCTGAACACACCGCAGTTCGACTGGGTGCGGTCGCGGCTGCCGCGCCATCCGCGGCCGGTGCCGCCGATCTACCAGCCCGAGGTCGCCGCACGCGCCATCGTCCACGCCGCCGAGCATCCGCGGCGCCGGGAACGCTGGGTCGGCGGGTCCACGATCGCCACGCTGATCGCCGAGAAGGTCGTGCCGGGGCTGCTCGACCGCTACCTCGGCCGGACCGGGTACGGCTCGCAGCAGACCGGCGAGCCGCGGGCCGAGGCGCGGCCCGGCAACCTCTGGGAGCCGCGCGACGCCGAAGAGGACCATGGCGCGCACGGCGGTTTCGACGACGGTGCGAAACGGCGCAGCCTGCTGCTCGCCGCGCAGACGTGGCGCCCGCGCCGCTGACGCCGGACGCTCAGCCGGGGTGGATTTCTCCTCCGGCGGGGACGAGGTTCTGCCCCGTGTAGTACGAGGAGAGCCGCCCGCTGGCGAAGAAGACGTACGAGGGCGCGATCTCGTCGGGGTCGGCCGGGCGTCCCATCGGGGGCCTGTTCACCGAAGCCCTCGACGCGATCCTCGTCGAACGTCGCCGGGATGAGCGGCGTCCACACCGGGCCCGGCGAGACGGTGTTGACGCGGATTCCGCGGTCCATCAGGGCCTGGGCCATGCACTGCGCGCAGGTCATCGCGGCCGCCTTGCTGGCCGAGTAGTCGATCAGGCTGGTGTTGCCGCGCAGCCCGTTGATCGACCCGGTGATGACGATCGACCCGCCGTCCGGCAGGTGCGGCAGCGCCTCCTGCACCGTCCAGAACAGGCTGTGCACGTTCACCCGGAAGGTGCGGTCGAGCTGCTCGGTGTCGATCTCGCGGACGTCGTCCACGGGCTGCTGCGTGCCGTGGTGCAGGACGAGGACGTCCAGGCCGCCGAGCCGTTCGACCGCCTGGGCGACGACATCCCGGGTGTGGCGTTCGTCGGCCAGGTCGCCGCCGAAGGTCGCGCAGCGGCGGCCCTCGGCCTCGACGAGACCGGCGGTGTGCCGGGCGTCGCGGTCCTCCTCCAGGTAGGGCTGACTCTGGGCTGAAGGGCTGGCCACGCTCGTCACCTCGCTCGATCGTCCGTTCACCCGGCCATTCCCGTCGCATCAGCCCCATAACGTGCGCGAGTACGTGCGCGAGCCCACCTGCCCCGAGCCGTTTCACCCGGACATACGGGGAAGTGGACGGATAAGTCACTTGGCGAAGGAGGATGGGATGCCGCAGCGAGCGTGGAGCAAGAAGCGCGAACGGCAGTACGAGGACATCAAGGAGTCGCAGAAGGAGCGCGGAACCGGGACTCAGCGCGCCGAGGAGATCGCCGCGCGGACCGTCAACAAGAACCGCGCCCGGTCCGGTGAGGCGAAGCAGAAGAGCAGGACGTCGGTCCAGGACATCTCTCCGCAGCGGCGCGGCGGCAAGCGTTCCGGCAGGCCCGGCCCGCGCGGCCGGACGAAGGAGCAGCTCTACGCCGAGGCCAAGAAGAAGAGGATCGAGGGACGCTCCAAGATGTCCAAGGCGCAACTGGAGCGGGCGCTGGGCGTCTGACGATTGGGAGACGTCCGCCGGACGCCGGACGCGGATTGTCGGGACGTTCGTCCCTGACGGCGCGTGTCCCCGATGCCCCACCCTTGAGCCATGAAGCTCGACCAGAGTGGCCTGGAGGTCCTGACCAGGGACGAGTGCCGCACGCTCCTCAGCCGGGGCACCATCGTGATCAGGACGTCCCGCACGTCAGTACCCGCACGGCACCCACCCGGTCCGACGTCCGCTGACGGTAAGGGGGATCAGTCGAGGCGGACGACGCTGCTCAGCAAGGGCAGGAGCGTCTGGTGCAGTCCGGTCAAATCCGTCTGAAGGCGTGTGGCGATCTCGTCGCAGGACGGGAAGCTCGTCACCGTCCCGACGACGGCGGTGGCGTGCCGCGCGTCGAAGGGCGGCCGGAGCCGGTCGGCCTGGGCCAGCCGTCGCACGAACATGCCGATCTGCTCGTATCGCCAGTGCTCGCGGGCGGCGGTCACCTGCTGGGCCTCGGGGTCCACGGCCGCGAGGCTGATCAGCCGCCGGAACACCTCCAGGTCGGTGTCCCAGAAACGGCACAGCCACTCGACCATGGCGGTGAAGGCGGCGACCGGGTCGGCGACCTCGGCGGCGTCCCGCACACCGGCGACCAGGCCGGATCGCTGGGCGAGATCCTCGGCGACGGCGTCGAGCAGGCCGAGCTTGGAGTCGAAGTGCCGGTAGATGGTGACCCGGGTGACTCCGGCGTCGGCGGCGACGTCCTCCAGGCTGAGCCGGTGGTAGCCGGTCTCGATGAGATGCCGCCGCGCGGCGGCCAGGATGCCGCTCCGGGTTCGCCGCACGCCCTCGGCGCGCAACCCTGCCTTCTTCGATTCCGACGTCGCCACCCGGTAATGATACAGCTAGTATCCTGAGATACAGCTTGTAACATTATTTGAGGAGGGGTGAGCCATGGCCGATCGCCCTGTGGCGCTGGTGACCGGGGCGAACAAGGGGCTGGGCAAGGAGATCGCCCGGCAGCTCCTGGAACACGGAATGACCGTGGTGATGGGCAGCCGCGACCTGGAGCGCGGGGCCGCTGCCGCCCGTGAGCTTCACGCCGACGGGGCCGCCGTACCGGTGCGGCTGGACGTGACCGACCCCGCGAGCGTCCAGGCGGTGGCGGGACGGCTGCGCCGCGACCACGGGCGGCTCGACGTGCTGGTCAACAACGCCGGGACCGTCGTCGACCGGCTGGCCGCCGACACCACGGGCGTCGAGATGCGCCAGACCTATGAGGTGAACGTCTTCGGCGTCGTCACGGTCGTGCACGCGATGCTGCCGCTGCTGCGCGCCTCGGCGGCGCCGCGCGTCGTCAACGTGTCCAGCACCACCGCCTCGCTGGAGTTGACGAGCGGCGGCGCCGACTTCGGTGGGGACGCCGACCGCCGGATGGCGTACACGTCGTCGAAGACCGCGCTGAACATGCTCACCGTCCAGTACGCGCACGCCTTCGCCAAGGACCCCGCCCTGCGCCACATCAAGATCAATTCAGCGACGCCCGGATACACCGCGACCGACATGACCGGGCATCGCGGCGCCCGCACGGTCGGGGAGGGCGCTCGGATCATCGTGGAGTTGGCCACGCTGACCGAGGCCGGTGCCACCGGGGCGTTCTTCAACGACCAGGGGCGCGTGCCGTGGTAGGGCCCGGGTGTTTCGGGGCGTGGGGAAAGCGGATCGTCGCGACCAGGCCGCCGGTGGGACGGGGCGCGAGGTCGAGGATCCCGTTGTGCGCCCGGACGATGCTGTGCACGATGGCCAGCCCGAGGCCGACGCCCGCGTGCTCGTCGGTGCGGATGCGTTCGGTGCCGCGTTGGAAGGGCTCGGTGAGGATCGGTATCAGTTCCGCCGGGAGCGGAGGGCCCGTGTTCTCGACGCGCAGGACGCTCATGTGATGGTGCGATTCGGTGTGGACCCTGACGGTGCCGCCGGTGGGGAGGTTGTGGACGATCGCGTTCTGCACGAGGTTCGTCACCACCCGCAGGATGAGTTCCGCTGAACCGACCGTCTGGGCCCTCTCGCCGGTCACTTCGAGGGTGATCCGGCGTTGTTCGGCGAGGGGAAGCAGCGTCTCGGCGGCCTCCTCGGCGGCGAGGGACAGGTCGACGGGCTCGCGGGCGAAGCTCTGCCGGTCGGCGCGGCTGAGCAGCAGCAGCGCCTCGGTGAGGTCGATCGCCCGGGTGTTGACGGTGTGGAGGCGTTCGAAGATCTCACCGTGGTCGCGGGTGGGGTCGCTGCGGGCGACGTCCAGGAGCGTCCGCGAGATCGCCAGCGGGGTGCGCAGCTCGTGGGAGGCGTTCGCGGCGAACCGTTGCTGTTCGGCGACGTGGGATTCGAGCTGTTGGAGCATGGTGTCGAACACGTCGGCGAGTTCGCGGAACTCGTCGCCGGGGCCCGGCATGTGGATCCGGTGGGACAACGAGCCGTTCGCGGCCATCCGTGCCGCGTCCGTGATCCGGGTGAGCGGGGCGAGCATCCGACCGGCGAGGATCCATCCGCCGAGGAGGCCGAGCACCAGGAGGAATCCCATCGCGGTGAACGCGCGGGGGACGAAGGCCTCCCGAAGGTCGGTCTGGTTCGGGATGAACGGCGGGCTCGGCTGCCCGCGCCGACCGAACTCCGGCCGGGCGTTGAGGACGCCGTCGGGGACGTAGCGCAGCAGGAAGAGCTGCACCACGGCCAGCAGGAGAGCGCCCGCGACCATGATGAATCCGGCGTAGCTGAGGGTGAGCTTCAGCCGCGCGCTGAGCCCCGGGCGCCTATACATCGGTGCCGCCGGAAGGGTCACCGCCCGTGTCGATCCGGTAACCGACGCCGGGCACCGTGACGATGAGCCATGGTTCGCCGAGCCGTTTCCGCAGGGCGGAGACGGTGATCCGGACGGCGTTGGTGAACGGGTCGGCGTTGGCGTCCCAGGCCCGCTCCAGCAGTTCCTCGGCGCTGACCACGCCGCCCTCGGCCGCGACGAGGACCTCCAGCACGGCGAACTGCTTGCGGGTGAGCGCGACGTAGCGTTCGTCGCGGAAGACCTCCCGCCGGAAGGGGTCCAGCCGGAGGCCCGCGATCTCGCTGACCGGCGGCCGGGCATGCGCGCGCCTGCGGTCGAGCGCCCGCAGCCGCATGACCAGCTCGCGAAGATCGAACGGTTTCGTGAGGTAGTCGTCGGCGCCGAGCCCGAACCCCTCGGCCTTGTCGTCGATCCGGTCGGCGGCGGTCAGCATCAGGATCGGGATGCCGCTGCCGGACGCGACGATCCGGCGGGCGACCTCGTCGCCGGAGGGGCCCGGGATGTCCCGGTCCAGCACCGCGAGGTCGTAGGAGTTGACGTCGAGCAGCTCCAGGGCGGAGTCGCCGTCGCCCGCGATGTCCGCGGCGATCGCCTCCAGCCGGAGCCCGTCACGGACGGCTTCGGCCAGGTAGGGCTCGTCTTCCACGATCAGCACGCGCATACCTGGAGGTTATGCGGCCCTGCGTATCGTCCGTGTATCCGTATCGTCGGTGTGTCCGAACGGGCCCGGCGCCGGTGGGGTCAGGGCCTCACGCGGCCCTGTCCGGGCTCGGCGGGCCGGGCACGACGGCGGCGTCGACCAGGCGCGCGACCAGTTGCTCGTAGGTCACCCCGGCCGCGGCGAACATCCTCGGCACCTGGGATTCGGCCGTCATCCCCGGCATGGTGTTGACCTCGTTGAGGACGGGCCCGTCCGCGGTGAGGAAGAAGTCGACGCGGGCGACACCGGCGCAGCCGAGCGCGTCGAACATCCGCACCGCCGCGCCGGTCAGGGCGTCCCGTTCCGCGTCGTCGAGGTCGGCGGGCACGCTGAACCGGGCCGAGCCGTCGTACTTCGTCTCGGTGTCGAACGGGCCGTCGGTGTGGATCTCCAGGGGCGGCGCCGCCCAGCAGCGGCCGTCGGCCTCGCGCAGGACGGCCACGTCGATCTCCCGGCCCCGGACGACGTCCTCGACCAGGATCCGGTCGTCGAACCGCGCCGCGACGCGCAGCGCCTCGCGCAGCTCGGAGGCGTCGCGTGCCAGGGCGACCCCGTAGCTCGACCCGGCCGCGACCGGTTTCACCACCACGTCCGACTCGAACTCGACCTCGGCGCCCGCCGTGACCAGGCGGCCGGGGGCGGTGCGGATCCCGACGGCCTCCGCCACCAGCTTGGTCGCCCACTTGTCCATGCCGATCGCCCCGGCGCGCAGGTCGGAGCCGACCAGCGGCGTGTGGGTGAGGGCGCACAGGGCGGCGAGCGTCCCGTCCTCGCCGAGCGGCCCGTGCAGGGCCGGGAACACGGCGTCGGCGAGTGCGATGACGCCCAGCGCGCCCGCCAGGGAGTCGGCGGGCCGCGATCCGAGCGCGTCCGCCCCTCGCCGCCAGGTCCCGTCGCGTTCGATGGTCAGCTCGTCGACGTCGAACCCGCCGGAATGCAACGCCTTCGCGACCCCCGTGGCGGTGGCCAGAGAGACGTCGTGCTCGGCGTTCTCGCCGCCGCCGATCACCACGATGCGCCGTGTCATCCCGTGCTCCTTCTCATAGGGGTGTGCCTTCTTCATGTGGTGCTCCGCTTCACGCGGTGCCCCTCGTCTCGCCGGTGCTCCTCGTCACGCGGTGCTCCGCTTCACGCGCGAACCGATGCCGGTGACGATGGTGTGCGGGATGGTCCCGGCCCACCGCGCCCAGTCCTGGATGGTCGGGGTCGCGCCGCCGTCCGGGCCGAACACGGTCGCGGACGTGCCGACCGGGACGGCCTCGTCGCCCGTGTCGACCACGATCTGGTCCATCGAGACCCGTCCGACCACCGGGAAACGGCGCCCGCCGATCTCGACGCCCGCCTGGGGCGAACGCTCACGCGGGATCCCGTCCGCGTATCCGACGGGGAGGACGCTCAGATGGGTGGCGCGCTCGGTGACGTACGTGCCGCCGTACCCGACCGGCGTCCCGGCCTTGACCGCCGCCGTGTGCACGACCGGTGCGGTCAGCCGGGACGCGCCGTGCATCTCCACGGTCTCGGACGGGTCGATGCCGACCAGCCCCGCCCCGATGCGGACCATGCCGAAGTGCGTCGCCGGGTCGGTCAGCGTCCCCGACGTGGCCGCGAGATGGGCGAGCGGCGAACCGAGCCCCGCCGCCCGGACGGCGCGCACCGCCTCGCGCATGTCGGCGACCCCGGCCGCGTTCGCCACCGGGTCCGCATGGTCGGCCAGCGAAAGGTGCCCCATCACGCCCGCGACGCGGACGGTCCGAGCCCGCTGGCCGCGCCGGGCGAGGGCGATCAGCTCGTCCCACTGGCTCCGGGGGCAGCCGCCACGGGACATCCCAGTGTCCGCGTAGAGGTGGATCCGGACCGTCGGCGCGGACTGCGCGAGCAGGGAGCCGAGTTCGTCGACCGACCCGACCGCGACGTCGACGCGGTTGGCCGCCGCCTGCTCGGCGTCGATCCCGGCGGGGTTCAACCAGGTGAGGATCGGCGCCGCCAACCCGGCCGCGCGCAACGCCGTGGCCTCCTCCAGGCTCGTCGTCCCGAGCCATCCGGCACCGGCGGCGAGGGCGGCCTCGGCGACCGTGACGGCGCCGTGGCCGTACCCGTCGGCCTTGACCACGGCCATGATCGTGCTGCGCGTCCGCGCGCGGATCATGGCCATGTTCGCGGCCACCCCGACCGGCAGCGTCTGTAGGGTCGGCGGCCGGAAGGTGCCCGTCCGGCTTTCGAGCGTGACCGGGATCTGATTCACAAACGCATCCTCGGGTCCTCGGTCGGGTCGGCGTACATGGGCGGGCGACCGTTCTCGACGGCGTCCGGGCGCAGTTCGTAGTGCCAGGGCTCGTTTCGGTAGATCTGGCACAGCCCGTACGCGGCGCCGTGCTCGGACAGCCATTTCGCGCCGTCGGGCGGGCCGATGTCGACCGCATTGCCCCACACATGGGCGGACGTCTCCGGGGTCGCCACCCACCGCGCTGCCTCTTCCGGCGACCCGTACTTGAGGACGGCGTTCCGCAACAGCCGCTCCTGGTACTCGGGCGAACGCCAGCCGCTGTTGACGCGAAGCCGGACGCCGTCGGCGTCCGCGGCGGTCGCGGCCCGGCGCAGGGCGGCGAGGAGGTCCGGGGAGAGCCCGGTCACCGCGGGCCTCTTCTCGTCGAACACCGAGACCACCACTCCGTCGGGGATCACGCCGTCGCTCTCGTCCAGCGTGGTGTTCGTGATGAGCACGACCCTGCGCGCATGACGGGCCGGAGTTGACTGTGAAGTGCTGTTATCCATGCTGCTACTGAAGGCGGACGGCTGTTGCCGCGGCGTATGCGGTTTTTGATACGTCCGCGATACACGGCCCCTCGGCGGGCGGAGCGGGTGGACGCGGGCAGCCGTGATCGCGCCACCGGACGTCGGCGAAGCGACGAGTGACGCCGTCCGGTCCCGAGCACTGTGGCCCGGTCCGGATCCTGACTGACACGTTCGGCGGGCCACTGGTCACGGCGCCCAGGTGATGAGCATGTCGGGGTCCCCCTTCCGCGCGGCGCCGTCCGGCGTTGCGAATCCTCACTTCGGCTGAGCGGACCTGACGAATGATCACCATACCGTCCCAAAACAGTCCATCAGCATACTTTTCGAAAGCAGCCGATCGCTCTTGGCGACGGCCGCGACCAGACGGGGCAACGCGTCGGGCACCGAAGGCCGCTCCACCTGGGGCGGACGCAGGGACGGCGTAGGGATGACACAGGGGCGGCAAAGGGCCGGGTGCGGGGACGAGGGGGAGGAGAAACTGACGCAGAAAGCTCCCGTTTTGATCAGATTTGTCGGATTGTTCGCCATCAGCCGGAACTCTATCGTTATGGCCCGGCGGCCGCGCTCCCCGGCCGCCCGCGCCACGAACCCGGAGGCGACCCAGGATGGGAACGGTCAGGACGAACCGAAGACGACCCGGGGCCGCCTGGCGCCCGGCCCTCGCCGCGACGGCCGCGCTGCTCGCTGCCGGTGGCCTCGCCGCCCCGGCGACGGCGAACGCCGCCGAGGGCGTCGTGATCAACGCGGACGCGCCCGGCACGGTCGACGGCCAGTACATCGTCGCGTTGAAGGGCGCGACGTCCCTCGCGGACCAGGGGGGCCATTCGGGCCGGTATCCAGTTCGCCATCGCCGCGGGCAACGACTCCAGGAACGGCTGCGACGCGCCCAGCGACGTGTCCGAGGCCGTCACGCTCGGGTCGACCGACGAGGGCGACTGGGTGTCGTACTTCTCCAACTACGGACGGTGCCTCGACCTGTTCGCGCCGGGCGGCGACATCGTCTCGGCGGACTACGAGTCCGACACCGGCTCGACGATCCTGGGCGGCACGTCGATGGCGACGCCGCACGCGGCCGGGGCGCTCGCGCTCTACCTGGAGGGCCACCCGAACGCGACGCCGCAGGAGGCGCGGGACGCCGTGGTCCGCGCGGCCCAGCCGGGCGTCATCTCCGACCCGGGCCCCGGCTCCCCGAACCTCCTGCTGGACGTCACCGCGCTCGGCAGGCTCGGCTCCGGCTGAGATCGGCTCCGGCTGACGTCGGCGCCCGCCAATGGTCGCCCGCTAATGGTCGGCGCCCAGCCGGACCCGGGCGGGGACGGCGGGGGAATCGAGCAGGCGGAGCCGGGCCAATTCGGAGGCGAAGAAAACCAGGGCCGCCCTAAGAAGATCATTAATGCGTTTGAGTTCGGCGTTCTCCTTGCGCAGCCGCACGAGTTCGTCGGGATCGCAGGCGGGCGGCCCGTCTTCGCCGATGGTCTCGCGTGCCTCTCGCACCCAGAGACGTAATGTTTCCCGATGGACGCCGACAGCGCGGGCGACCTGGGCGATGGGACGATCTCCGTCCAGCACCAGGTGCACGGCTCGCTCTCGGACTTCGCGTGAATACTTGCGTGGCGCCGCCATTGATCACACCGCCAAACCTGCGGGAGCACACGATCTTTCGCCATGGTAACGCAACTGACAGCGACCACTCAATGACAATCGCTTATTGATCCTCGGCGCCCCATGTATGACCGGAATCCCGGGAGTCGACCGGACGGTGTGCCGCCGAGAAAGAATTCCCTCGGGGGTGAATTCAGAGGCCCATCAACTTCGCGATCCGGCCGCGCTGAACATCTGTCGTCCCGGAATAGATCGTGCCCGCGAGTGCGGCGCGCACATCGTGTTCCAGACCGTATTCGGCCATGTATCCGTAGCCGCCGAAGGTCTGCACCGCCGCGACCGCCGTGGCCAGGTTGCCCTCGCTGGTCAGGAGTTTGGCGATGGCCACCTCCGCCGCGGCGTCCTGGCCCGCCGACAGCTTGGCGGCCGCGTGGTAGAGGGCGCGGCGGGACGTGTCCACCGCGATGCGCATGTCGACGACGCGGTTGGCGACGGACTGGAACGCGCCGATGTGCCGCCCGAACTGCCGACGGCTTTTCGCGTATTCGACGGTGCGATCCAGCCGGTGTCGCATCTCCCCGACCGTCACCGCGAACGAGCAGAGGATCTCCCACTGGATGACGTGGTCGAAGATGGAGTAGCCCGCGCCGACTCCCCCGATCACGTTGGCGGCGGGGACACGGCAGTCGTCGAACGCGATCTCGCTCAGCGGGGAGGTGCGCAACCCCATCTTGCTGAGAGGTTCGCCCACGATGAGGCCCGGGGTGTCGCGTTCGACCACGATCGCGCTGAGGCCGAACGGGCCCGCGTCGGGTTCCGTCACCGCGTACACCACGATCAGGTCGGCGATCGGGCCGTTGGTGACGAAGGCCTTGGTTCCGTTCAGGACGAACACGTCGCCGTCCGGACGGGCGCGGGTTCGCATGGCGAGCATGTCCGAGCCCGCGTCCGGTTCCGAGACGGCGTGGGCGCCGATCAGCTCGCCCGCGCAGACGGCGGGCAGGTAACGCTCCTTCAGGGCGTCGGAGCCGAACTGGTGGATCGGGATTCCGGTACTGACGATGTGCGTGGAGACGGAGAAGGTGAGGCCGCTGTCACGGCAGCCGAAACCGAGGCCCTCCAAGACGTACATCGTGGTAAGCAGATCGCGGTCGAGACCGCCCCGGCGTCCCTCGAACGGCAGACCGAGGAGCCCGGAGTCCTGGACGAGCTTCCATTTGTCGGCCGGGAACTCACCGGCGTGATCGCGTTTGAGATGGTCGTGCGTCAGCTCCTGACCCAGCACTATCGCCGCGTCGCGAAGTTCCGTTTGTTCCCGGTCCCATTCCATCATCGGCTCCGCCTGGATCAGTACTGCGAGAATCCGTCCTCGTCAAGGAAATGCGCCTCGTCGCCGTTCAAGGCGGGGTTGAAGACACTGATCAGGAAGAGGTCCTCCTCCTCGTCGGCGATGAGAAAGTGGGCGTCATGCCGGTCGAGGGCGTACAGGACGCCGGGCTCGATCCGGTGGGACGTCCCGCCGTTCGCGCTGACGACCTCGCCGCGCCCGCGAATGCAGTAGCACGCCTCCAGGTGCCGCCGATACTGGATCCGGGACTTGGTGCCCGCCCGCACCAGGGTCTCCGTAACGGTGAAACCCATGCCGTCGGCCTGCACGAGGAACCGATAACTGAGCCCGTTTCCCCAGTCGACGGGCTGGATGTTCGTCTTTTCTCGAATCAGCATTGTTGCTCCATTTCGTTCGCGGAGCGGGCACGGTCACCGGTGTCTCGCCGGGTCACCGTGGCCGCGCGACCATCCGGGCGCACGCGGCGCGGTCCACCTTTCCGGTGGCCCCTCGGGGAAGGGGGCCGTCGACGAAGCGGATCTCGCTGGGAATGGCCACCCTGGGCAGCCGGTCGGCGCAGTGCCCCCGCAGCCCGAGGCCGTTGACGGCGCCGCCGGGGACGCGCCGCACGAACGCGTGCAGACGGTTGCCCGCCAGGTCGTCGGGGCAGGCGACGACCGCCGCCTCCGCCACCTGCGGATGCGCGAGCAGGACCCGCTCGATCTCCTGCGGATTGACGCGCGTCCCACGGACCTTGACCTGGAAGTCGCGGCGCCCCACCAGGACCAGCGTTCCGTCGGCGTCGCGGCGGACCAGGTCGCCCGTGCGGTAGTAGACCCGCGTCCCGTCGGGATCGTCGCGCGGGACGAACGCGTCCCGGCCGAGCCGTGCGTCGAGGTACCCGGTCGTCTGGAAGGGGGTGTGCACGACCAGCTCGCCGGTGCCCGGACCGTGGACGGTACGTCCGTCCTCCGCCGTCACCAGGGCCCGCACACCGGGGATCGGCCGCCCGATCGGCAGCGGACGTCGCTCGTCCCAGCCCACCAGATCCGCCTCGTGGACGAAGCTGTCGTTGGTCTCCGTACACCCGTAGACGTTGTGGAACGCGGCTCGCGGGAAGAGGTCCGGGAGCGTCGCGAGCAACGCCGGTGGCATGGCCTCGCCGGTGAACACGACGTGGCGGGGGTCCTTGAGCGGCCCGACGAGGTCGTCGTCGGCGACCGCGCGCAGCTGCCGGTACATCAGTGGGACGCCCTGCACCACGTGCACACCGTTGTCGGCTATCAGGCGGGCCACGTGCTCACCATCGGTGGCTCGTTCGGGGTCGACGAGGACCGCGCAGCCACCGGCGGCGAGGGTCGCCCAGACGTCGAGCAGGCACAGGTCGAAGTTGAGCGGCGCGTAGTTCAGGACGCGGGTTCCAGGCCCGATGCCGAAGCGGTCGACCGCCCAAGCCATGAAGGCGGCCACGCCCGCCATCGGGAGCGGGACGACCTTCGGCAGGCCGGTGGACCCGGACGTCGTCAGCAGCAGTCCCGTCCCCGCCGGGATGGCGGGGGCGTCCGGAACCGGGTCGATCTCCACCACGGTGAGCCCGTCGTCGCGCTCGACGTTCAGTAGATGCCGGATGCCGGACCGGGCGACCAGCTCTCGCACGGTCGCCGCGCCCAGCTCGGGCGAGAGCAGCAGCACCGGCCGCCCGCCGCCGAGACACGCGATGACCAGGGCGATGGTGCGCGGCGACTTGTCAGCCCGCACGGCGACCGCGCCGGACGAGCCCGCACCAGACGGCTCCGAGCCAGCCGGGTCCGCGCCGGACGGCAGGCCATGGCGCGACAGGTCGGACGACAGCGCGGCGGCCGATTCCGCGAGCTGGGCGTAGGTGACGCCGTGACCGTCCCAGACGAGCGCGGTGGCACCGGGCGTCCGGCGGACATGACCGTCGAACATCGCGATGAACGAGTCAGAGGGCACGGGCGCCTCACTCGGCCCTTCGCGGTCGCCTGGCGGCGGACGCCACGGCCACGGGCGCGAAGAAAGGCAATGCCGTTCCCAGGTGGTGGTCCGCCACCAAGGAGTATCTGAATTCCCGCATACGGACCAGGCTGGCATGGGAACCAGAAAGCGAACACCCCAAATTTTGGCGACCGAAATCAAGGGTCGCCCCTATCCGTCCACCATCCGCCTCTAAGGGTCGAGTCCCCTATTCTCTTAGGGGATTGCATTCGCGCACGGCCGTCGTGTCATCGGATACCGCCACCAGCTGGGCGCCACTTCACGAACGTCCGTCGGAAAACTCGTTGTCGGAGACGGCCCGGCCTGCCGGGATCGGCATCGCGGACGCCTCCCGGCCGACGCCCCGGTGGCGCCCTACGCGGGACCGCTGGCGACGTACGCGCCGTGGGCGAAGACGAGCAGGCGCCCGCCGTTGAGCACCCCGGCGGCGACCACGCGGCCCAGGACCACGCGGTGGTCGCCGCCGTCCAGGACCCGGTCGATCCGGCAGTCGACGAACCCGGCGGCCCGCGCCAGGATCGGCGCTCCCGTACTGGCGGTGACCAGATCCTGACCGGCGAAGCGGTCGACGCCGGAAGCGCAGAACCGGCGTGCCACGCTCTCCTGCTCTCCAGTCAGGAAGCTGGCGGCGAACCGGCCGGTCCGTTCGATCGCGGGCCAGGTGCGCGACGCCCGGCCGATGCAGAACAGCACGAGCGGGGGTTCCAGGGACACGGACGTGAACGAGTTGATCGTCACTCCGGCCGGCCCGTCGGGGGTACTGGTGGACACCACGGTGACCCCGGTCGCGAAATTGCCCATCACCGCCCGCATTGACGACGGGTCGACATCGGCGGCCGACTCCAGCTTCATCATTACTCCGAAAGTCTGGACAGTTGTTTCGCGACTTTTTCGTCCTGCCGTCGGCATCAGGCTAGGCACGTGTCCAGGTGGTGTCATCCCCTAGCTTTCCACCCCTAGCAGAGGTATCCGAGATAGGGGTCCGCCGCGCTTCGTCCGCCAATACCGTACGTAAGCACAAACCAGGGCGGATCGCTCTGGAGGCCATTCACGCACCGCGCCACCGACGGGACGCACGGCTCCGTCCGCGCCGACGAACCGCCAGGCGCGTGCGCCCCGCGGGTCCGACCCCCCGCCGGGCGGACGGGGTTTCGTGGCGTAAAAAATGATAGTAGGCTCTCATTCAGTGGTCTACTAGCTAAAGATGGTGAGTCGCATGTCCATGCTCCTCTACCGGCTGGGCCGGCTGTCCTTCCGCCGCCGGAAGCTGGTCGCGCTCGTCTGGCTGGGGCTCCTGGTCGCCGCCATCGCGGGCGCGGCGGGGCTCTCCGGCCCGACCTCCGAGGAGTTCCGCGTCTCGGGCACCGAGTCGCAGGTGGCCAACGACCTGCTGGCCGAGCGGTTCCCTGGGTTCAGCGCGGACGGCGCGACGGCCCGCGTCGTGTTCGCCGCACCGCAGGGCAGGACGCTCAAGGAACCGGCCGCGAAGTCCGCCGTCGAGAAGGTGGTCGGCACGCTCAAGGCGCGGCCCAAGGTGGCCAACGTCGGCTATGACCCGGGGGCGCTCTCCAAGGACGGCCGGATCGGGTACGCCGAGGTCAGCTACCGCGTCCCGGCCGGGGACCTGACCGAGGCCGACCGGGCCGGGCTGCGCGACTCCGCCGACCCCGCCCGCGCGCAGGGCCTCACGGTCGAGATGGGCGGCGACGCGATCAAACCAACGGGCAGCGGCCTGATGGAGATGATCGGTGTCCTGGTCGCCGCCGTGACCCTCCTCATCGCGCTCGGCTCCCTGGTCGCCGCCGGACTGCCCCTGCTGCTCGCCTTCGTGGGGCTCGGCATCAGCATCTCCGCCGTCTACGCCGCCACCGGGTTCATCAACCTCACCGAGGACACCATGGTGATGGCGTTGATGATCGGCATGGCGCTCGCGATCGACTACGCGCTGTTCATCGTGTTCCGCTACCGGCACGAGATCCGGTCCGGCCGCGAACCGGAGGAGGCCGCGGGGCACGCGATCGGGACCGCGGGCTCCGCCGTGGTCTTCGCGGGCCTGACCGTGATCATCGCGCTGTGCGGGCTGTCGGTCGTCCAGCTGCCGCCGCTCACCCAGATCGCCCTCGCCGCCGCGCTGGCGGTGGCCGTCACCGTCGCCGTCGCGCTCACCCTCTTGCCCGCGGTGCTCGGCTTCACCGGACGACGCATCCTCGGCAGGCGCGCACGCAACGAACGTCCGGAAGGCTCGGGGGCCGGGGCGGTCCACGACGCGGGGCCCCCGACCGGCAGCGTGCTGAAGCTCGACCCTCCGCTGGGTCAGCGCCTCGCGCGCTTCGTCACGGGGCATCCGATCCCGGCCATCGTCGGGACCCTCGCCTTCCTGGTGGTCGTCGCGATCCCGGTGCTGGACATGCGGCTCGGCCTGCCGGACGAGGGCACCGAGCCCGCCCACGCCACCCAGCGCAAGGCGTACGACCTGCTGAGCGAAGGCTTCGGCCCCGGGTTCAACGGTCCGCTGGTGGTGGTCGTCGACGCCGCCGACCGCCGCAATCCGCAGGCGGCGGGCGAAAGGACCCGGCAGGTCGTGCAGGGCCTCGACCACGTGGCCGCGGTCGAGGCCCCGATCGTCAACGAGGCCGGTGACACCGCGCTGCTGTCGGTGGTGCCGACCGGCGGCCCGGCCAGCAAGGCGACCGAGGACCTGGTGAACGAGATCCGCGACCACGGCGGGCAGGTCCGGGACGCCACCGGGGCGCGGATCGCGGTCACCGGCCAGACCGCCCTCAACATCGACATGTCGACCAAGCTCGCCAACGCCCTGCCGCCCTACCTGATCATCGTGGTGGGGATGGCGTTCGTGCTGCTGATGATCGTGTTCCGGTCCGTCCTGGTCCCGCTGAGCGCGGCGCTGGGATTCCTGCTGAGCGTCGGCGCGACCCTCGGCATGGTGGTGGCCGTGTTCCAGTGGGGCTGGTTCACCGGCGCGCTCGGGGTGGTGCCGCTCGGCATCATCCTCAACCTGCTGCCCATCTTCATGATCGGCGTGGTGTTCGGGCTGGCCATGGACTACCAGGTGTTCCTGGTCAGCCGGATGCGCGAGGAGTACGTCCGGGGCGCCCGGCCGCGGGACGCCGTCGTCGCGGGCTTCGCGCACAACGCCCGGGTCGTGACGGCGGCCGGGATCATCATGATCAGCGTGTTCGGCGGCTTCGTGCTGGCCGACTCCAGCATGGTCCAGGCGCTCGGATACGCCCTGGCGGCGGCCGTCTTCTTCGACGCCTTCATCGTGCGGATGATCCTCGTCCCGGCGCTGATGTCGCTGCTCGGCCAGGCGAGCTGGTGGCTGCCCGGCTGGCTCGAACGGCTGCTGCCGCACGTGGACGTCGAGGGCGAGAAGCTCCGGGCCCACGACGCCACGGGACCGGCCGGGGCACGGGAGGAGCAGACCGCCGCGTCCGGCCGTACCGGCCCGGAGCACGGGTAGCGTCCCGAACCGGAAAACGGACGCCGAAGCGGAATTCGGCCTTTGCCGCACCCGCAATCGCCTGCCATTACTGAGGGCCGTGATGAACCGAACACCAACGGTATCGTCGACCCGCGGCAACTATTTCGCGGTAAAATGAGCACCGGAAGGGTGTAAGCTAGCCGCCCAATGGAGCAGAATTGCATCATGAGCGCGGAGGATCTGAAGCAGGCCGCCACCTTCTCTGACCATCTGGAGCGGCTGCCGCTGCGGGAGCGTAAGAAGCGCAGGACGCGGATGGCCCTCCAGAACCAGGCGCTGAGGCTGTTCTCCGAACAGGGCTACGAAGCCACGACGATGGAGCAGATCGCCGCGGCGGCGGAGGTGTCGGCCAGCACCGCCTTCCGCTACTTCCCCACCAAGGAAGATCTCGTCATCCAGGACGAGTACGACCCGTTCATGCTGGAGCTGTTCCGTGCGCAGCCGCCCGAGCTGTCCCCGATCGAGGCGCTGCGATCCATGTTCGGGGAGGCCCTGCCGCACCTGTACGAGCGGGATCGCGCCCAGCTCACGGCGCGGATCCAGCTGATGGCCACCGTCCCGTCGATCAAGTCCCGGTTCTTCAACGCCATGCGGGGCAACACGCTCGCCGTCATCGACCAGGTGATCGCCGAGCGCGTCGGCCGCGACCCGAAGGACCCGGAGGTGGAGTGCTTCGCCTGGGCGGTGACCGGCTCCCTCTACGCCGCCATGTTCTCCTGGCTGGAGAGCGACGGCGAACTCGAACTGCCCGAGCTGGTCGACCGCAACCTGAAGTTCCTCGCCGCCGGTTGCCCCCTGGGCGCCTGACGCCCCCGACCCTCCCGCACGGCTCACCCTGGACACCCCTGGCGCCCGAACACTCACGGCGCCTGGACACCACCCCGTGCACGATGACTCCGCCCAGGGCAGGACGTGCGAAACGCCTTGGTCGCCACATCGAGGATGTGGCGACCAAGGCGCCGGGGGGACCGTCGAATGGGCCGGTCAGCCGAGCATCGGCAAGGTCCTGTCGGTGAACAGCCGCAGGGTCCGTTCCATCTTCTCGTAGGGCTGGCCGCCGAAGTCGACCTGCCAGAGGATCGTGTCCATGTCCAGGACTTCCTGCATCTCCTTGACACGGCGGGCCGCCGTCTCCGGGGAGCCGATGACGCCGTTGCCGCCCGCGCCGTCGCTGCCCGCCTCCACCGACTTGGCGAGGGCCTGGCTGTAACCCCGGTAGTCGGCGGAGTTGACCTTCAGCACCGACGCGGCGGCCTCCTTCCACACCTCGATGTACTCCTGAAGGTGCGGCTTGGCCTCCTCGAGCGCCTCCTCGTCGGTGTCGGCCAGCACCAGCGGGACGACCATGGCCGTCTCCGGGCTCCGGCCCGACGCCCCGTGGTTCGCCATGAAGGCGTCCCGGTAGACGCTCACCAGCTTGTTGACGCCCTGCATGGCCTCGGGCCTCGGCGACGCCGTCACCAGCAGGTTGAAGCCCTGCTCGCCCGCCCACCGGAAGCTGCTCTCCGACATCACCGCGCAGATCCACACGGGCGGGTGCGGACGCTGGATCGGCTGGGGGAACGAGGTGACGTTCTCGTAGCGGTAGTAGGGCGTGTCCTCGGAGATGTCCTCCTCGGTCCACAGCCGCACGATCGAACGCACCGTGGACCGGAAACGCTCGGTGCTGCCGTCCATGCTCACCCCGAACGCCTCGAACTCGTTCGGCAGGAAGGCCCGGGCGAAACCGACGTCCAGGCGGCCACCGCTCATGACATCGACCTGCGCCGTCTCGGCGGCGGTCTGGATCGGGTGGTGGAAGGACGCCTGGATGCCGCCGGTCAGCAGCCGGATCCGGCTGGTCCTGGCCGCGACCGCCGAAAGGTAGGCGAGCGGGCTCGGGCAGTAGCCACCGGCGGCGTGCAGGTAATGTTCGGTCATCTTGACGTGGGAGAAGCCGAGCTCGTCGCCCAGCTCCGCCAGACGCAGCACGTCGTCGAAGTATTGTTTGGCCGTGCGCATCTCCGGCCGGCAGTCGGGCAGTAATGAGATGCCGTACTTCATCGCACCCCCAGGGTGACGCGGCAGGTCGCGGATAAGCCAGTCCGGTGGTTCGGATCGACCGCTTTCAATAGCGAGCCTATCCACGCCTTTCGGTCGCGTCACCCCCTATTGTTCGCACTGACCCCTTAATGCGGGACTCACCCCTAAACGCATGCCCTTAATCTCTGCCACGGGTCGGGTGGAGGCGGCCGCACGGGTACCCGGCGCGGCCCCGCCCGCAGATAATGAAACGGTCATATTCCCTTCCCTGGAGCCTTTTCATGTCGGACGTCAAAGCCTCCTTCACGGGGACGCAGCCACCGCCCGAGCAGATGCGCGATCTGGACTTTCTCCTCGGCTCGATGTCCTGCGTCTTCAACACCGGAACGAAGATCACCGGGGTGTTCCGGTCGATCCTCGGCGGCCACTACTACGAATTCGAGCTGACCGCGAACCGGACCAACGGCCAGCAGGTCAACGGGCGGTGGCTGCTGGGCTGGAACTCCGCCGACAAGATGTTCAGCAGCTACTACTACGACGACACGGGGATGCAGGGCAGCACCGCCTCGGAGGGGTGGCGCGACGGCGAACTCATCTTCCACGGCCGGTACACGCTCGGGGACGGCCACGTCGAAATGCGAACGGTCTTCAGCAGGGTCGACGAGGACCATTTCGTCATCCGGGAGTCGATCTTGCAGGACGGCGAGTGGAAGCTCCTCGACACCCAGGACTGCCACCGCACTCCCCTGGACTGACCGCCGGGTCACGCGTCGCCGGGTCCGCCGTCGATGAGGGCGAACAGGTCCTCGTCGGTGACGGTCTCGTCGGCGTCCGGCGCGGCCGTGGCCGGGGTGCGGGCTTCGGTCGCGCCGTCGCGGTAGGCCCGCCACAGTGCCTCCAGGCGCCCGCCGATCAGCCGTCGGTCCTCGTCCTCCCCCGGCGTGGCGAGCATCCGCTCCAGTTCCCCGATGCGGTCGAGCACGCTGGGGGCGGTGTCGAGCCCGCCGAGTTCGGCCAGCAGATGCTCGGCGAGCGCCCGCACGGTCGGGTGGTCGAAGACGAGGGTGGTGGGCAGGCGGAGCCCGGTGACCGCGGCCAGGCGGTTGCGCAACTGCACCCCGGCCAGCGAGTCGAAGCCGAACTCCCGGAACGGTCGCCGGGGGTCGATGGCGGACGCGTCCGCGTACCGCAGCACCGTGGCCGCCTCGGCCCGCACGATGTCCAGCAGGGTCGCGACGCGCCCGTCCTCGGGCATGCCCGCCAGCCTCCCCGCCAGTGATGCGTCGTCCGTGCCGGTGGTGAGGGTGGCCGCGCGCTTGGCGTCCAGCACCGCGCGAACCTCGGGCAGGTCGGCGAGCAGAGGACGGCGGCGCCCGACGTCCACGGCGTCAGTGAACCGCTCCCAGTCGATGTCGGCGACCATGGTGAACGTCTCGTCGTGGTCCAGTGCGCGCTGGAGTCCCGCGAGGGCCGTGTCCGGGGGAAGCAGCCCGAATCCGCCGCCCGCCAGCCATTCGACGAGCCGTCCCTTGGCCATGCCGCCGCCCGCCCAGGCGCCCCATGCCACAGAGGTCGCCGCCTGGCCCCGCGCCCGGCGCGTCCGTGCGAACGCGTCCAGGTAGGCGTTGGCGGCGACATAGTTGCCCATGCCGAAGTTGGGGAGCAGGTTGGCGCAGGACGAGAACAGCACGAAGGCCGACAGGTCCAGATTCTCGGTGAGCTCGTCCAGGACCTGCGCGGAGGCCGTCTTGGGACGCACGACGGCGTCGATCTGGTCGAGGGTGAGGGATTCGAGCATGGCGTCGTCGACCACCCCGGCCATGTGGAAGACCGCCGTGAGCGGACGGTCCCCGGGGACGTCGGCCAGCAGGCGGGCGACGGCGGCGCGGTCGGCGGTGTCGCAGGCGGCCACGGTGACGGCCGCGCCGAGTCCGGTGAGTTCGGCGGTCAGCTCGGCCGCCTCGGGGGCCTCGTCGCCGCGCCTGCTGACGAGCAGGAGGTGTTCGGCGCCGCCGCGCGCCAGCCACCGCGCCACGTGCGCGCCGATCGCTCCGGTCCCGCCGGTGACGAGGACGGTGCCGGAGGGACGCCAGGCGCGTCCGGCGGGCCGTTCCGGACGCGGGGACCTGATCAGTCGCCGCGCCATGACGCCCTCGGGACGGATCGCCACCTGGTCCTCACCGTCGAGTCCGGCGAGGACGGCGCACAGCATCGCGCCGGTGTCCCCGGTCGCCTCGGGAGGCAGGTCGACTGCCCCGCCCCATCGGGTCGGCTCCTCCACGGCGACCGACTGGCCGAGCCCGAACACCTGTGCCTGGACGGGACGCGGCGGCGCGTCCTGCCCGCCGGTCGCCATCGCGCCGCAGGTCAGCAGCCAAAGGCGGGCGTCGAGATCGCAGTCCTGCATGGCCTGGGCCAGGGCGAACGTGCCCGCCAGGCCAGCCGTCAGCGCCGGGTGGCGCGGGTGTGGACGTTCGTCGAGCCCGAGCAGCGAGACCACCGACACCGGGGCGCCGTCCTCGATCGCGTCCCGGAGCAGCTTCGCGTGCGCGGCCCGGTCGTGTTCGGCCGGGTCCGTCTCCACCAGGCGCGCTTGGCCACCGTGCGCGGCGATCGACCGGCGACACTCCGCCACCCAGGGATGGTCGAGCGCTCCGGTGGGCGCCACGACCAGCCAGACTCCGTCTAGGGCGGGGGACGTCGGGGTGGGGAGGGGCGTCCACCGCACGGTGTAGCGCAGCGAGTCGACGGCCTTCCGTTCGCGCCGTCCTCGCCACCAGGACGACAGGGCGGGCAGGACCGTGCTTACCGTGTCGGCGTCGAGTTCGAGGTTGGCGGCGAGGGCTGTGGCGTCCTGATCTTCCACCGCCGTCCAGAAGGCGCCGTCCGCACTCTCGGCCGCGCCCCGGGCCGGGGTCTCCAACCAGTACCGCTCGTGCTGGAAGGCGTAGGTGGGCAGGTCTGCGGGCTGGGCGTCGGCGGGGCGGGAGTCGGCGGGCCAGCGCAGCCGCGCGCCGTGGGTCCAGGCGCGGGCCATGCCGGTCAGGAACGAACGGTCCTCGGGCGTCCCGGCGCGCAGCAGCGGGACGACGACCGTCTCGTCACCGGCGGCATGGTCGGACGCGCACTCGCCTGCGGGCGCGGCGAGCGTGGCGGCGGGGGCGAGTTCGAGGAAGATCGACGCGCCGTCGTCCAGCAGCCACCGCATCCCCTCCATGAACCGCACCGGATTGCGGAGCTGCCGCGACCAGTACTCCGGGGAGGTGATCTCCTCGACGGTGGCGGGCCGTCCGGTCAGATTGCTCACCAGGGGGATTCGCGGCGGACGCGGCGACAGCTCCGCCGCCGCCTGCTCGAACTCCGCCATGATCGGCTCCACGAGCGGGGAGTGGGACGACAGGGTGATGTCCAGGCGGCGGGTCCTGCGGCCCCGCCGCGCCCATTCCTCGGCCACCGCGACCGCCGCGTCGACCTCACCGGACAGGACGACCGAGCCGGGCGCGTTCACCGCGGCGACGCTCACGCGGTCCCGCACGTCGGCGAGCGACGCCTGGGCCTCACTCTCCGACGCCTGCACCGCGATCATGGCTCCGCCGGGCGGCTGCCGCTGCATCAGCCGCCCGCGCGCCACGACCAGCCGGGCGGCGTCGGCCAGCGAGAACACGTCGGCGACGTGCGCGGCGGCCAGCTCTCCGAGCGAGTGCCCGAGCACGTAGTCGGGGCGCAGGCCCCAGGACTCGGCCAGCCTGAACAGCGCCACCTCGATCGCGAACACGGCGGGCTGGATGTACAGGGTGCGGTCCAGCAGGTCCGGGCGGTCGCCGAGCATGACGTCGCGCAGCGCCGGTCCGTCGGCGTCCAGGCAGGCGTCCAGTTCCGTGATCGCCTCGTCGAGCGCCTCGGCGAAGGCCGGGAACGCCGCGTGGAGCCCGCGGCCCATCCCGGCGTGCTGCGGGCCCTGGCCCGGGAACATGAAGACGGTCCGTCCGTCGCCGCGCGCGATGCCCTCGATCACGTTCTCGGCCAGGGCGCCGTCGGCGGTCGAGGTGAGCCCGGCGCGCAACTCCTCGTCGTCAGCGGCGACCACGACCGCCCGGTACGGCAGTGTGGCGCGCCGCGCCAACGCCGCCGCCACCCCGGGAACGCGCAGGTCCCGCTCGACCACGGCCGCGCGCATCCGGTCGGCGAGGCCGCGCAGCGCGCCCTCGCTCGCCCCCGACAGCGGGACGGCAATCGGGACGCCGCCTGCCTCGTCCTTTGCGGGCGCCGACAGGACGACGGGCTCCTCGGACGGCGTTTCCACGGCTGGGGGCTCTTCGAGGATCACGTGGGCGTTGGTGCCGCTGATCCCGAACGACGACACCCCGGCCCGCCGCACCCTGCCCTCCGTTTCGGGCCAATCGCGTGCTTCCCGCAGTAGTTCCACTCCGCCCGACGACCAGTCGACCTCTGGTGTCGGCTCGTCGACGTGCAGGGTCGCGGGCAACTCCCCGTGCCGCAACGCCAGCACCATCTTCATCACGCCCGCCACACCCGACGCCGCGGCCGTATGACCCAGGTTCGACTTCACCGATCCCAGCCACAACGGCCGTTCTGAAGGCCGGTCACGTCCATAGGTCGCGAGCAAGCCCTGCGCCTCGATCGGGTCGCCCAGGCGTGTGCCCGTGCCGTGGCCCTCCACCGCGTCCACATCACCCGGTTCCAAGCCCCCGGCCGCCAAAGCCGCGCGGATCACCCGCTGCTGGGACGGGCCGTTCGGGGCCGCCAGGGCGCTGGTCGCCCCGTCCTGGTTCATCGCGGAGGCGCGGACCACGGCCAGCACCCGGCGTTCCTCGCGCCGCGCGTCCGAGAGCCGTTCCAGCACCAGGACACCGGCGCCCTCGCCCCAGTTCGTCCCGTCGGCCGCCGCCGCGAACGCCTTCACCCGTCCGTCCGGGGCCAGGGCGCGCTGGCGGGAGAACTCCACGAACGGCCCGGGCCGGGCTATCACCGAGACTCCCCCGACGAGGGCCATCGAGCAGTCGCCCTGCCGCAGGGCCTGGCAGGCGAGGTGCAGTGCCACCAGCGACGACGAGCAGGCGGTGTCGAGGCTGACGGCGGGGCCCTGGAGCCCGAACGTGTAGGCGATCCGCCCGGACATGACGCTGGGGAGATTGCCGGTCAGCGCGTAGCCCTCGATCTCCTCGGGAACCATCGTCAGGCCGGAGAGATAGTCGGACGTCGACGCGCCGATGAACACGCCTGTGTCACTGCCGCGCAGCCCGAGCGGATCCAGCCCGGCCCGCTCCAACGCCTCCCACGCCACCTCCAGCAACAACCGCTGCTGCGGATCCATCGCCAACGCCTCACGCGGCGACACCCCGAACAAACCCGCGTCGAAACCCGCCACGTCCGCGAGGAAACCGCCCTCACGCACATACGACGTCCCCACCCGGTCCGGGTCCGGATCGAACAATCCCTCGACATCCCAACCCCGGTCGCCTGGGAACGCGCCCATCGCGTCCTGGCCCCGCGTCAACAACCCCCAGAGATCGTCCGGAGACCACACCCCGCCCGAAAAGCGACACCCCATCCCCACGATGGCGACCGGCTCGCGGGCGGCTTCGACGAGTCGCCGGTTCTGCCTGCGCAGGCGCTCATTGTCCTTGAGGGACGCCCGCAGCGCCCCGACGATCTCTTCGGTGGAAGCCGCCATCAGGGGTTCTCCTTCGTGTCCAGCGGAGCCATCTTGATGAGGTCCTCGACGTCGATCTCGTCGATGACGTCCAGGCCGTCCTCCACGACGCCGTTCGCGCCGCCGGAGTCGAGCCCGGCCAGGGCGAGCAGGGCGTCCATGATCCCCGCGCTGCGGAGGCGGTCCAGCGGGACGGTCGCCAGCGCCCTGCGGATCTCCTCCTCGCCCGGCCGGGCCGGGTCGGCGTCCGGCATGTCCTCGCCGACCAGCTCCGTGTACAGGTGGCGGGCGACGGCGTCCGGGGTGGGATGGTCGAAGACGAGGGTGGAGGGCAGCCGCAGACCGGTCGCGGCGTTGAGGCGGTTGCGCAGTTCGACCGCCGTGAGCGAGTCCATGCCCAGGTCCATGAATCCGCGTTCGGCGTCGATGGACTGCGGGGACGGATGCGCCAGGACGGTGCCCAGGTGCGTCCGCACCACCTCCAGCAGCAGCCGGTGCCGCTCCGACTCCGGCGCGGCCGTCAGCCTGCGGGCGAGCGAGTCGGCACCACCCGTGCCGGTGCCCGCGGCGCGCCGGGCCGGGGCACGCACCATGCCCCGCCAGAGCGGTTGCAGCATGCCCGAGTCGGCCAGCGCGCGGAGCCTGCCCAGGTCCACGGGCGAGGCGAGCAGCGCGGCCTGGTCGACCCGGCCCGCGGCATCGAGGATGGTCAGGCCCCGTTCGGCGGCGATCGGCAGCGCGCCGCTGCGGGCGATCCGTGCCAGGTCCGTGTCGTCGAGATGACCGCTCATCCCGGTGCTCTGCGCCCAGATGCCCCAGGCCAGGGACACGGCGGGGAGGCCGCGGGCCCGCCGGTGGGCGGCCAGCGCGTCCAGGAACACGTTCGCGGCCGCGTAGTTCGCCTGGCCCGGCGAGCCCATCAGACCGGCGGCGGACGAGAACAGGACGAACGCCGACAGGTCCAGGTCCCGGGTGAGTTCGTCCAGGAGCAGCGCCGCGTCGACCTTGGGCCGCAGTACCCGTTCGAACTGTTCCGGGGTCAGCGCGCCGATCAGGGCGTCGTCGAGGACTCCGGCGGCGTGCACGACGCCGGTCAGCGGACGACCCTCGGGGACCGCCGCCAACGCCCGCGTCACGTCCGCGCGGTCGGCCACGTCACCGGCCACCACCCGGACCTCGGCGCCCTGGCCTTCCAGCTCGTCCACCAGGTCGGGTATGCCTGGCGCGTCGGGGCCTCGACGACCCATCAACACGACGGATCGCACGCCATGGTTCGCGACCAGGTGTCGTGCGACCAGGCCGCCCAACACTCCGGTTCCGCCGGTCACCAGCACGGATCCCGAGCCCCAGCCGTTCGGGATACGCAAGACCACCTTGCCGACATGGCGCGCCCGGCTCATGAACCGAAACGCCTCGCCCGCTCGCCGCACGTCCCAGACACGCACCGGCAACGGCTTCAACACGCCGTCCTCGAACAGTCGGACGATCTCCGACAGCATCTGCCCGATGCGTTCGGGGCCCGCCTTGATCAGGTCGCAGGCTTGGTAGGCGACGCCTGGGTGGTTCTGGGCGACCTGGTCCGGGTCGCGGACGTCGGTTTTGCCCATCTCGATGAAGCGGCCACCGCGCGGCAACAACCGCAAGGACGCATCGACCAGCTCCCCCGCCAGGGAATCCAGCACCACGTCCACGCCCGCGCCATCGGTCGTCTCCAAGAACCGGGACTCGAACTCCGCCGAGCGACTCGACGCGATCCGCTCCTCGCCGAAACCCAGCCCGCGCAACACGTCCCACTTGCCGGGACTGGCCGTCCCGAAGACGTCCACGCCCCAGTACCGGGCCAACTGCACGGCAGCCATCCCCACGCCACCCGTCGCCGCGTGCACCAGCAACGACTCCCCCGCCCGCAACCCGGCAAGATCCGACAACCCGTAGTAGGCGGTCAGGAAGACCGTGGGGACGGACGCGGCCTGCTCGAACGACCAGCCTTCGGGCATCTGGACCAGGAAGCGCCTGTCCACGACGGCCAGCGGGGCGAAGGCGCCGGGGATGATTCCCATCACGCGGTCGCCGACGGACAGGCCGTCCACCTCGGGGCCGACCTCCACGACGACGCCCGCGCCCTCCGAGCCGAGTCCGCGCTCCTCGGGGACCATGCCCAGCGACACGACGACGTCGCGGAAGTTCACCCCGGCGGCGCGGACGGCGACGCGCACGGTGCCGGGACGCAGCGTTTCCCGCAGGTCCGGGGCGGGGACCAGCGCGAGGTCGTCGAGCGTGCCCGAGCCCGCCGTCTCCAGCCTCCACTCCGGCACCGGCGGCGGCGGCAGAGCGCTGTCGGCCCCGACCCGGGCGAGCCGTGGTGCCCGCACGCGTCCCGCGCGCAGCGCGAGCTGCGGTTCGTCGGCGGCCACGGCGCCCGGCAGCGCCGCCGCCCACCCGGCGGTGTCCTCGTCGACGTCGACCAGGACGAACCGGTTCGGGTGCTCGGACTGGACGGACCGCAGCAGCCCCCAGACCGGGGCGGCGGCGAGGTCGGGAACCTCCGCGTCGACGTCGTCGGCCGGGACCTGGACGGCGCCGCGCGTCAGGACGACCAGCGGACAGGCTTCCAGACGGTCGTCGGCGATCCAGGCCCGTACCGTCGTCAGCAGGTCGTCCAGCACCGCGCGCACCTCGCGGGCGATGTCCGTCCCGTCACCGGCGGTTCCCCGGACGCCGACGACGGCGGTGTCCGGGATCGCGGCGCCGGTGTCCAGTGCCGCGATCAGTGCCGCCACGTCCTCGTATCGGCGGATCGCGGTCCCGGTCGTTTCCAGCGCGGATCCGGCGTCCAGGGGGTCGGCTCCGAGGACGGCCCATTCGCCGGGTGCCTTGTTGTCGGCGAGCGCGGTCTCGGCCCACTCCATTTCGAAAAGGGAGTCGATGGCGGTGTCCTCGGCGCCGCGCAGCTGTCCGGCCGTGACGGGGCGGGCGACCATGGCCTCCACTGACAGCACCGGCTCCCCGGCGGTGTCGGCCGCGTGGATCGCGACGGCGCCGCCGGGGCCTTCGGCGATCCGCACGCGCAGGTCGGCGGCGCCTGCGGCGTGCAGTGACACGCCGTTCCACGCGAAGGGCAACCAGGTGCCCTCCCGGTCGTCGCCCAGTCCCGTCGCGTGGAGCGCCGCGTCCAGCAGCGCCGGATGCAACCCGAACCGGTCCGCCCCGTCGCGGACGCCCTCGGGCAGCCGCACCTCCGCGAAGATCTCGTTCCCGCGCCGCCACGCGGCCGTCAGGCCCTGGAACGCCGGGCCGTAGCCGTGACCGCGCTCCGCCAGGTCCGCGTACATGCCGTCGACCACGACGGGTTCGGCGCCCGGCACCGGCCAGACCGCCAGCTCGTCGAACGCCGGAGTCTTCGGTGCGGCGACGGCGGGGCGAACGATCCCGCTCGCGTGCCGCGTCCAGGTGCCGCCGTCCTCGGGGCGGGACAGCACCGCCAGGTCCCGGCGGCCCGTGTCGTCGGCCGGGCCCACGGCGACCTGGACATGGACTCCGCCGCGCTCAGGGAGGACCAACGGGGACTCCAAGGTCAGCTCTTCGACGTGCCCGCACCCCACCTCGTCGCCCGCGCGTACGGCCAGCTCCACGTAGGCGGTCCCGGGCAGCAGCACTGCGCCTGCGGCGGCGTGGTCGGCGAGCCAAGGCTGGGCCCGGGTCGACAGCCTGCCGGTCAGGGACACGCCGTCCTCGCCCGCGCGCTCGACGACCGCGCCGACCAACGGGTGATCGGTCGACGCCAGTCCGGCCGCGGACAGGTCGCCGGTGCCCGCGGCGTCGTCCAGCCAGTAGCGCTCACGCTGGAAGGCGTACGGCGGAAGATCGACGGGCGGCGCGGCGGTGGCGGGGTGGGAACGGCTCCAGTCGACCGGCACGCCGTTGACCCATGCCTCGCCCAGCGAGGCATGGAACCGCCGTGGGCCGCCCTCGTCGCGGCGCAGGGTCCCGAGGACCGTGGCCTGGACGCCCGTCGCGTCCACGGTCTGCTCGATCCCCGGCGAGACCACCGGATGCGGGCTGACCTCGATGAACACCCGGTGTCCCGCGTCCAGCAGGGCTCGCACGCCGGTCTCGAAGTCCACGGGCTCGCGCAGGTTGCGATACCAGTACCCGGCGTCCAGCGTGGCGGTGTCGAGGGCGGCGCCGGTCACCGTGGAGTAGAACGGCACCCGGGCCGCCACACCGTGGACGTCCGCCAGTTCCGCCAGCAGGTCGTCGCGGACGGCCTCCATCTGCGGCGAGTGGGACGCGTAGGTCACCGGCACGACGCGCGCCCGGACGCCCTCGCTGTCGCAGTCGGCCACCAGCGTCTCGACCGCGTCCCGGTCTCCGGACACGATGGTGGAACTCGGCCCGTTACGCCCGGCGACGACCACGTCGCCGCCGAACCCGGCGATCCGCTCGGTCACCTCGTCGGCGGGCAGGGCGAGGGACGCCATCGCCCCGCGCCCGACCCCGGCGACCAGGCGGCTGCGCACCACGATCACGCGGGCGGCGTCCTCGATCGACAGCGCTCCCGCGACGCACGCCGCCGCGACCTCGCCCTGCGAGTGCCCGATGACCGCCGACGGCCGCACCCCGTACGACTCCCACAGCCTCGCCAGGGACACCTGGACGGCGAACATCACCGGCTGGAGCACGTCGACGGCTTCCAGCCGGTCGGCGTCCGCCGCGCGCAGCACGTCGAGCACCGACCAGCCGGTCAGGGGTCGCACGGCGTCATCGCAGGCCCGCAGAGCCTCGGCGAACACCGGCGCGGAGTCCAGTAGCTCGGTCGCCATGCCCGCCCAGTGCGAGCCCTGGCCGGGGAAGACGAAGATCGGGTCCGTGTCGCCCTGGGTCACGCCCTCGACGACGCCGTCCGGGCTCGCACCGGCCGCGAGAGTTTCAAGCCCGGCGACCAGTTCCGCGTGGTCCTCGGCCAGGACGACGGCGCGATGCGAGAACGCGGTACGCCGCGCCAGTGCCGCACCCACCTCGGCGACACTCGCGCCCTTGGCCCCGACGAACTCGGCCAGCCGTGCCGCCTGCCCTCGCAGCCCTTCTACTCCTACGCCGGAGACCACGCACGGCACCGGCCCGACCGCATCGGCAATAGCCTCAACGACGACGTCAACGGTGTCGGTGGCGGGTGGCTCCTCGATGATCACGTGGGCGTTGGTGCCGCTCATGCCGAACGACGACACTCCCGCTCGCCTTACCCGGTCCTCCGCTACGGGCCAATCCCGTGCTTCCCGTAGGAGCTCCACGCCGCCCGAAGACCAGTCCACCTCCGGTGTCGGCTCGTCGACATGCAGCGTCGCGGGCAGCACTCCGGACCGCATCGCCAGCACCATCTTCATGACGCCTGCGACACCGGCGGCGGCAGCGGCATGGCCCATGTTGGATTTGACGGAGCCGAGCCACAGCGGACGTTCAGAGTCCCGGTTGCGGCCGTAGGTCGCCAGCAATGCCTGGGCCTCGATCGGGTCGCCCAGGCGGGTTCCCGTGCCGTGGGCTTCTACCGCGTCCACGTCGTCTGGTTGCAGTCCGGCGTCGGTCAGGGCCGCGCGGATCACCCGCTGTTGCGACGGGCCGTTCGGGGCCGTCAGGCCGTTGCTCGCCCCGTCCTGGTTCACCGCCGAGCCCCGGACCACCGCCAGCACACGATGTCCGCGTGCCCGCGCCTCCGACAGCGGTTCGAGCAGCAGGACTCCCGCGCCCTCCGCCCAGCTCGTGCCGTCGGCCGACGCGGCGAACGACTTGGCGCGTCCGTCTATGGACAGGGCTCGCTGCCGGGAGAACTCAATGAACGGTCCCGGGCCGGACAGGACGGTCGCGCCGCCCACCAGCGCCATCGAGCACTCGCCACGCCGCAACGCCTGACACGCCAGATGCAACGCCACCAACGACGACGAACACGCCGTGTCCACCGTCACCGCCGGACCCTCCAAACCCAGCACGTACGACAACCGCCCCGACGCGACGCTCGACGCGTTCCCGAGGATCGTGTAGCCCTCCAGGTCGTCGGGGACCTTGCTCAACCGCGACAGATACTCCGATCCACCAACGCCGACGAAGACGCCAGTAGGGGTTCCGCGCAGCGAGTCGGGATCCACGCCCGACCGCTCCAACGCCTCCCACGCCACCTCCAGCAACAACCGCTGCTGCGGATCCATCGCCAACGCCTCGCGCGGCGAGATCCCGAAGAACTCCGCGTCGAAACCCGCCACGTCCGCGAGGAACCCGGCTTCTCGGACGTAGGTCGTCCCGGGACGTCCGGCGTCCGGGTCGAAGAGAGCCTCGACGTCCCATCCCCGGTCCAGCGGCAGGTCCGTGACGAGGTCGGCGCCTTCGACCAGCCGGTCCCAGTAGGTCTCCGGGGTGTCCGACCCGCCGGGGAACCGGCAGGCCATGCCCACGATGGCGATGGGGGCGTCCGGCGCCGCCGCGTTCGGTGCCGTGGCGGCGGTCTCGGACGCGTCGTCGCCGAGCAGCTGCGTCTCCACGTGCGCGGCGAGCGACTCCAGGTTGGGGTGGTCGAAGACCAGCGTCGTCGGGAGTCGCAGCCCGGTCACGGTGTTGAGCCGGTTCCGCAGTTCCACCGACGTCAGCGAGTCGAATCCCAGCTCCTTGAACGCCTGCCTGGTGTCGACCGCGCCCGGCGCCGGGTGGCCGAGGACCAGGCCCGCCTGGGTTCGGATCGTGTCCAGCAGCACCCGCCGCCGTTCGTCCTTGGGCAGCGCGGCGAGGCTGGACGCCAGGCCACTGGCTTGGGGACGCGCGGCGTCTCGCAGCAGCCCGCTCCACAAGGGCGGGAGAGCCCCCTGGTCCGCCTGGTCGCGTAGCCGGGCTAGATCGACCTGGGCCGCCACGACCGCAGGGCGATCGGCGTCGCGGGTGGCGTCGAACAGGGCCAGCCCGTGCGCGGTGCTCATGGGGCGCAGGCCCGCACGTTCCAGCCGCGCTCGGCCCGCTGCGTCGAGCCGTCCGCCGATCCCGTCCGGGTGCTCCCACTGGCCCCAGGCCAGCGAGGTCGCGGGCAGGCCGCGGGCGCGGCGATGCGCGGCGAAGGCGTCCAGGAACGCGTTGGCGGCGGCGAACGCGCCCTGTCCGGGACCGGCGAGGGCGCCTGCGGCGGCGGAGAACAACACGAAGGCCGACAGGTCGAGATGCTCGGTGAGCGCGTGCAGGGTGAGTGTGCCGTCGACCTTGGGGCGCAGCACCCCGGCCAGCGCGTCCGGTGTCAGCGCGCCGACCAGCGCGTCGTCCAGGATCCCGGCGGCGTGGACCACGGCGGCGGGGGGATGCTCGTCCAGCAGCCGCGCGAGCGCGTCGGCGTCGGCGACGTCGCACGCGACGACCGTCACGTGCGCGCCCAGGTCGGTGAGTTCGGTGCGCAGCGCGTCCACGCCGGGTGCCTGGTCGCCGCGCCGTCCCGCTAGCACGAGCCGCCGGACGCCGTATTCGACAACCAGGTGCCGGGCCATCTCCCGGCCCAGCGCGCCAGTGCCGCCGGTGATCAGGACGGTGCCGTCCGGGTCCGCGAGGAACGGGGTCGGCTCCCCGTCCGGGGGCGTCCATCGTGCGAGCCTCGGCACGAGAAGTTCGCCGTCACGCAGGGCCAGTTCCGGCTCCCCCGCCGCCGCCACGGTGGGGATCGCCTCGGACCAGTCGGAGGCGTCGTCGACGTCCAGCAGGACGAACCGGCCTGGGTGTTCGGCCTGGACGCTGCGCAGCAGGCCCGGCACCGTTGCCGCCGCCAGATCGGGAATGTCGTCGCCCGGGCGCGCCGCGACCGCCCCCCGCGTCACTACGACGAGGCGGGACGACTCCACGCGGTCGTCGGCCAGCCAGGTCCGCAGCTCGTCCGCGAGCGTGGTGGTCAGTGTGTGCGCGTCCTGGGCGGCCGTCGCGATGTCTCGTGGACTCTCGCAGCGCAGCACCACTGCTGATGGGATCGGGCCGCCTGCGGCGAGCGCCTTGTCTGGGGTGAATGGCGTCCATTCGACGTGGAAGGCGGAGTCGGCGAACTCCGGTGAGTGCCCGGTGGCGCGTCGCGTGGGATGTGCGTCCAGCCAATACCGTTCCCGCTGGAAGGCGTAGGTGGGCAGGTCGACGCGGGACGCGGCGCCGGTGTCCCAGGTCACCTGGGCGCCGTTCGCCCAGGCGTCGGCCATGGCGTGGCGGAGCGCGGTCAGTTCCGGCCGATCGGTGCGCAGCAGGGGCACGAAGACCACGTCGTCGCGGTCGGCGACGGACTCCTGGCCCATTCCGCAGAGCGACCCGCCGGGGCCGAGCTCCATGAAGATCGACACGCCGTCGGCGGCGAGCGCGCGGATGCCGTCCATGAACCTGACGGGCCGCCGGACCTGCCGGACCCAGTAGTCCGCCGACTGCATCTCCGCGCCCGCGACCGGCTCGCCGGTCAGGCCGGAGATGATCGTCAGCTGCGGTGGCGCGAACGACAGTCCCTCGGCGACCTCGCGGAACTCCGCCAGCATGGGCTCCATGTGCGGGGAATGGAAGGCGTGCGAGACCGCGAGTCGCCTGGTTCGCCGCCCGCGTTCCGCCCACCGGGCGGCCAGCTCGGTCACCGCGTCCTCGTCACCCGACAGCACCACCGACGAGGGGCCGTTCACCGCCGCCACGCTCACCCGCTCGCGGTGGTCGGCCAGCGTGGCGAGGGCCTCGTCCGCCGACATCTGGACGGCGACCATCGCGCCACCCGGCGGCAGTTCCTGCATGAGGCGTCCCCGCGCCGCGACCAGCGTGCACGCGTCCTCCAGGGACAGGACGCCCGCGACGTGGGCGGCGGCCAGCTCGCCGATGGAGTGCCCCAGCAGTTGGTCCGGGTGCAGGCCCCAGGTCTCGACCAGCCTGAACAGCGCCACCTCGATCGCGAACAGCGCGGCCTGGGTGTACCTGGTCTGGTCGAGGAGGGCGGCGTCGCCGAACAGGGCTTCCCGCACCGTTCCGTCGAGATGGGCGTCGGCCTCGTCGAGCGCCCGCGCGAAGACGGGGATCGCCTCGTACAGCTCCCGGCCCATCCCGTGGCGTTGCGCGCCCTGCCCGGAGAACAGGAACGCCGTCCGCCCGTCGCCCCGAACAACGCCTTCGACCAGATGGCCCACCGCCCCGCCCTCGGCGATGGCCGCGAGGCCGGAGCGGAGCTCCGCGCGATCCTCGGCCAGGACGACCGCGCGGTGTGACAGGGCGGGACGTCCGGCGAGGGACGCCGCGACGTCCTCGACGGCGTGGTCCGGTCGCGCGTCCACGAATTCGAGGTACCGGGCGCCTTGGGCTCTCAGCCCGTTGGCCCCCGCGCCCGACACCGGGAACGCGGCGAGCGAGGCGGGGAGGGTTTTCGCCGGCGGGGCTACGTCGGGCTCGCCGTGTTCTTCGGTGGGGGGCTCTTCGGCCGGGGCGTCTTCGATGATCACGTGGGCGTTGGTGCCGCTGATCCCGAACGACGACACCCCGGCTCGCCGTAGCCTGCCGTCCACCGCTGGCCAGGGTTGTGGTTCCCGCAGCAGTTCCACTCCGCCCGAGGACCAGTCGACCTCTGGTGTCGGCTCGTCGACGTGCAGGGTCGCGGGCAGCACGCCGTGCCGCAACGCCAGCACCATCTTCATCACGCCCGCCACACCCGATGCCGCGGCCGTATGACCCAGGTTCGACTTCACCGATCCCAACCACAACGGCTGGTCGGGAGATCGGTCGCGTCCATAGGTCGCTAGCAATCCCTGCGCCTCGATCGGGTCGCCCAGGCGCGTGCCCGTGCCGTGGCCCTCCACCGCGTCCACGTCGCCCGGTTCCAGACCTCCGGCCGCCAGCGCCGCCCGGATTACTCGCTGTTGCGACGGGCCGTTCGGGGCGGTGAGGCCGTTGCTGCGGCCGTCCTGGTTGACCGCGGATCCGGTGATGACGGCGAGGACGTCGTGACCGTTGCGCCGCGCGTCCGAGAGCCGTTCCAGCACCAGGACACCGGCGCCCTCGCCCCAGTTCGTCCCGTCGGCCGCCGCCGCGAACGCCTTCACCCGCCCGTCCCTGGCCAGTCCTCGCTGCCGGGAGAACTCGACGAACAGGGTCGGGGTGGCCATGACGTTGACCCCACCTGCCAGCGCCAGAGCGCACTCGCTCTGGCGCAGCGACCGGGCCGCCAGGTGGAGCGCCACGAGCGACGACGAGCAGGCGGTGTCGAGGCTGATGGCCGGGCCTTCGAAGCCGAAGGTGTACGCCAGTCGTCCGGACGCGACGCTGGCGACGTTCCCCGTCAGCGCGTAGCCCTCGACGTTGCCGGGCAGGTCGGCGGAACCCGACACGTACTCCGAGTGGGGCACGCCCATGAACACGCCGGTGTCGCTGCCGCGCATCCCGAGCGGGTCCAACCCGGCCCGTTCCAAGGCCTCCCAGGTCACTTCCAACAACAACCGTTGCTGCGGGTCCATCGCGAGCGCCTCGCGTGGCGAAATTCCGAAGAGGCCCGCGTCGAAACCGGCCGCGTCCGCGAGGAAGCCGCCCTCGCGCACATATGACGTCCCCAACCGATCCGGGTTCGGGTCGAACAGCCCCTCCGCGTCCCAGCCCCGGTCTCCTGGAAACGCCCCCATCGCGTCCTGGCCCCGTGTCAACAATCCCCATAGGTCGTCCGGTGACGACACGCCACCTGGAAAACGACATCCCATTCCCACCACCGCGACCGGCTCGCTCTGCCCGGCCTGGAGTCGGCTCAGCTTCCGCCGGGTCTGGTGGAGGTCGGTGGTGACCCGCTTCAGGTACTCGACCAGGTCGCGTTCGTCAGTCACGTCATCCGTCCAAGGTTGGGGCCGAACTCGTTGTCGATGAAGTCGAGGATCTCGGTGGCCGACGCCGACTCCAGCCGGTCCCGCACCACCGCGTCGGATCCGTTTCCGGCGTCCGCGTCCGTCAGCCGGGTGTGCAGGACGTGCAACCGGCGCGCGACGTCGACGCGGACGTCGTCCTGGGTAAGGGCCTCGATCGCCGCCTCCAGCCGCCGCAGGTCCTCGTATACCGGCGCGGTCTCCGGCCGGGACTGCTCGGCGGGGCCGTCCACTCCGAGCAGGTCCAGCAGGTGATCGGCGAGGGCGGCCGGGGTGGGGTGATCGAAGATGGACGTGGCGGGCAGCCGCAGGCCGGTGGCGGCGTTCAGCCGGTTGCGCAGTTCCACCGAGGTCAGCGAATCGAAGCCGACCGACTTGAACGGCTGCCCGGCGTCGAACTCGGCGGCCGACGCGCGGCCGAGCACGGCCGCCGCGTGGTCGCGGACCAGGTTCACCAGCGTCCACCGGCGCCGCTCCTCGGGCAGGGGCCGGAGCCGGTGCGCCAGCGTGTCCGGGGCGTCGTCGTCCGGTGCGGACCGGTCGGCGTGGGCGCGGACGAGCCCGCGCCACAGCGGGTGCAGGGTGCCCTCGTCGGCGCGCGTCCGCAGCCGTTCGACGTCCACCGAGGACGCGAGCAGCAGTGCCCGGTCCATTCCGGAACCGGCGTCGAGCACGTCCAGGGCCAGGTCGGTCGGCATCGGGCGCAGACCCTCGCGGGCGAGCCGGGAGCGGTCGTCGTCACCGAGGTGGCCGGTCATGCCGCTCTCCTCCCAGAGCCCCCAGGCCAGGGACACGGCGGGGAGGCCGCGGGCCCGCCGGTGGGCGGCCAGCGCGTCCAGGAACACGTTCGCGGCCGCGTAGTTCGCCTGGCCGGGCATGCCCATCACTCCGGCGCCCGCAGAGAACAGGACGAACGCCGACAGGTCCATGTCCCGGGTGAGTTCGTCCAGGTGGACGGCGGCGTCGAGTTTGGGGCGGAGCACCGCGTCCACCCGCTCCGGGGTGAGGGACGCGATCAGCGCGTCGTCGAGGACTCCGGCGGCGTGCACGACGCCGGTCAGCGGACGATCCCCGGGAACGACCGCCAAGGCGCGCGCCACGTCCGCGCGGTCGGCCACGTCACCGGCGACCACCCGGACGACGGCGCCCTGGCTCTGCAACTCGTCCACCAGGTCCGGCATCCCGGGCGCGTCCCAACCCCGACGGCCCACCAGCACGAGGGATCGCACGCCATGGGTGGCGACCAGGTGCCTTGCGACCAGGCCGCCCAACACTCCGGTTCCGCCGGTCACCAGCACGGACCCTGAGCCCCAGCCGTCCGGGATACGCAGCACGATCTTTCCGACGTGCCGGGCCTGGCTCATGAATCGCAGCGCTTCGCCTGCTCGCCGCACGTCCCAGACGCGCGTCGGCAACGGGCGCAGCACGCCGTCCTCGAACAGGCCCATGACCTCTGTGAGGATCTGCCCGATGCGTTCGGGGCCCGCGTCCCTGCCGTCGAACGATCTGTAGGTCACCCCGGGGTGGTTCCGGGCGACCTGGTCCGGGTCACGGACGTCGGTTTTGCCCATCTCGATGAACCGGCCGCCGCGCGGCAACAACCGCAGTGACGCATCGACCAGTTCCCCCGCCAAGGAGTCCAGCACCACGTCGACGCCTGCGCCACCAGTCGCCTCCGAGAACCGCGACTCGAACTCCGCCGAGCGACTCGACGCGATTCGCTCCTCATCGAAACCCAAGCCGCGCAAGGCATCCCACTTACCGGGGCTGGCCGTGCCGAACACCTCCGCGCCCCAGTACCGGGCCAACTGCACGGCCGCCATCCCCACACCACCCGTCGCTGCGTGCACCAGCAGCGACTCACCCGACCGCAATCCGGCGAGGTCTGACAGCGCGTAGTAGGCGGTGACGAACGCGGCGGGGATCGCGGCCGCCTGCTCGAACGACCAGCCGGACGGGATGCGGACCAGCGTGCGGTGGTCCGCCACCGCCAGTGGCGCGAAGGCGCCGGGGAACACGCCCATCACGCGGTCGCCGACGACAAGCCCGTCCACGCCGGGGCCGACCTCCTGGACCACGCCCGCGGCCTCCCCGCCGATGCCCTCGGCGTCGGTGACCATGCCGAGCCCGACGACCACGTCGCGGAAGTTCACCCCGGCGGCGCGGACGCGCAGGCGCACCTGGCCGGGGTCCAGGGGGGCCAGCAGTTCGGGGCGGGGCGTCACGACGAGGTCGTCCAGCGTTCCCCGGCCGGTGCTCTCCAGGCGCCACGCGTCCAGGCCGGGCGGGACGGCCAGCGCGCCGTCGTTCCCGGCGCGGGCCAGGCGGGGGACGAACGTGTCGCCTTCGCGGACCGCGCGCTGCGGCTCGGAGTCGTCGCACGCGTCGAGAAGCGCGGCGCCCCAGCGGTCGTCGACGTCGACGTCGATGAGCGCGATGCGTCCGGGGTGTTCGGCCTGCGCCGACCGCGCCATCCCCCACGCGGGGGCGGCCGCCAGGTCCACGACGTCCGCGTCGCCGTGCGCCCGGATCGCCCCGCGCGTCACCACGATGAGGCGGACGTCGGCCAGGGACGGGTCGGCCTGCCACGCCCGCAGGGTTCCCAGCAGGTCGTGCAGGAGGCGCCGCGCACGCCCGGCGGTGTCTCCGTCTCCGTCTCCGGATCCGGCGCAGGTCAGTACTGCGGCGCGGGGAATCGGGGCGCCCGCGTCGACGGCGGCGGACAGGGCGGCGACGTCCGCGTAGGCGCGCGTCCTGGCCGTCAGGGCTTCGAGTTCGTCGACCGCGTGGAGCGGGTCCGGTCCGAGGACGGCCCAGTCTCCCGGTGGTGCCGAAGGCGCGGGGGCCTCGGCGCGGCGGATCCATTCCAGTTCGAACAGGGCCTGCGCGGCGCGGCTGTGGACGACCCGCAACTGTTGGGACGAAACCGGGCGCGCGACGCTGGACTCGATCGCCAGCACCGGACGTCCGGTCTGGTCGGCGGCGGTCACGGTCACCGAACCGGGCCCGAGCGGACGGACCCGCACGCGCAGCCCGGCGGCCCCCGCCGCGTGCAGGGTGATCCCGTTCCAGGCGAACGGCAGCCACAGCCCGTCCGCGACGGCGTCTCCGAGCAGCGCCGCGTGCATGGCGGCGTCCAGCAGCGCGGGATGCAGCCCGAACCGGGCGGCGTCGCCGCGCGGGCCGTCCGGCAGACTCACCTCGGCGAAGATCTCCTCATCACGCCGCCAGGCGGCCGTCAGACCACGGAACGCCGGTCCGTATCCGTAGCCGCGCGCCGCCAAGTCCTCGTACAGATCGTCTACCGGTATCGGCTGCGCGCCGGGGGGCGGCCACGCGGCCAGATCGTGCGCCTCCGGTGGCGATCCGCTCGGGGTCAGGAAACCGGAGGCGTGCCGTACCCAGCCGTCCTCGGCCGTCCGGGAGTGCACCGAGAAGGGCCTGCGTCCCGCTTCGTCTGCGGCCTCCACGCGCACCTGGAGCTGGAGCTCGTCCCGCTCCGGCAGCGGCAGCGGGGCCGCGAGCGTCAGCTCCTCGACGCGTTCGCACCCCACCTCGCCGCCCGCGCGCAGCGCCAGCTCGACGAAACCCGCGCCGGGGACCAGCGGCATCCCGGCGGGCGCGTGGTCGACGAGCCAGGGATGCGTCCAGCGCGAGACGCGGCCCGTCAGCACCACCCCGGCGCCGTCCGCCAGCTCCACGGCGGCTCCCAGCAGCGGGTGGCCGGTCGACGTGAGGCCCGCCGCCGACATGTCGGGCCGCCGGTCTCCGTTACCCAGCCAGTAGGCGTCGTGCCGGAAGGCGTAGGTCGGTGCCTCCACGGGTTCCACACCGGGGAACACCGATTCCCAGTTCACGTCCACGCCGTGGGTCCATGCCTGCGCGAGCGAGGTCAGGAAACGCCTGAGATCGCCGTCGTCGCGGCGGAGCGTGCCGACCACGACGGCGTCGGCGCCCGCGTCGTCGATGGTCTCCTCGGTCCCGACCGTCAGCGCCCCGTGCGGGCTGGTCTCGACGAACGCGCGGTGGCCGTCGCGCAGCAGGCTCCGGACGGCGGTCTCGAACTCGACGGGCTCCCGAAGGTTGCGGAACCAGTAGCGGGGGGTGAGGTCGCCCGTGTCGAGCAGGTCACCGGTCACCGTGGAGTAGAAGGGCACCTCCGCCGGGAGCGTCGCGATGTCCGCCACGGCCTCCAGCAGTTCGTCGCGGACCTGGTCCACGTGCGGTGAGTGCGACGCGAAGGTCTCGGGGACGACCCTGGCCCGCTCGCCCGCGTCCTTCCACGCGGCCACCAGCTCCTCGATCACCGCCCGGTCACCGGACACCATGGTCGAGCCTGGCCCGTTGCGTCCCGCGATCACCGCGTCCGCGCCCAGCCGGGCCAGTTCCTCCTCCACCCTGGCCGCCGGGAGGGCGACCGAGGCGACGACGCCCTTGCCCGCGAGCACCCGGCCGACCAGCGCGCTGCGCACCGCGATGAGCCGGGCCGCGTCGTCCAGCGACAGGGCCCCGGCCACGTGGGCCGCCGCGACCTCACCCTGGGAGTGGCCGACCACGGCCGCCGGACGCACCCCGTACGACTGCCAGAGCCTCGCCAGGGAGACCTGCACCGCGAACAGGACCGGCTGCACCACCTCCGCCCGGTCCAAGCCGGGCGCGTGCGGCCGTCCCAGCAGCACGTCGACCGCCGACCATCGGGTCCAGGGGCGGAGCGCCTGATCACAGGCGTGGAGCGCCTCGGCGAACACCGGTGACGCGTCCATCAGCGCGACGCCCATCCCGGCCCACTGCGAGCCCTGACCGGGAAAGACGAAGGCCACCTTTCCCCTGGGACGGGTGGTCGCGCCTTCGACGACGCCGGGGGCGGTCGTCCCGTCGACCACCGTCTGGAGGCCCTTCAGCAGGTCGGCGTGGTCGTCGGCCAGGACGACGGCGCGATGCGAGAACGCGGAACGTCGCGCCAGCGCCGCGCCCACCTCGTCGAGTCGGGGTTCTTCCGTTCCCACGAATTCGGCAAGCCGTCCTGCCTGGCCCCGCAGCCCCTCCGCGCCCACGCCGGAGACCACGCACGGCACCGGGCCGACCGCCTCGGGGACGGCGTCAACGGTGTCGGCGGCGGGTGGCTCCTCGATGATCACGTGCGCGTTGGTGCCGCTCATGCCGAACGACGACACCCCGGCGCGTCGCACCCGGCCTTCCGTCTCGGGCCAATCCCGTGCTTCTCGTAGGAGTTCCACTGCGCCTGACGACCAGTCCACTTCCGGTGTCGGCTCGTCCGCGTGCAGCGTCGCGGGCAGCACTCCGGACCGCATCGCCAGCACCAACTTCATGACGCCCGCCACGCCTGCGGCGGCCTGGGTGTGGCCGATGTTGGATTTGATGGAGCCGAGCCACAAGGGATGTTCGGGGGTTCGGTTGCGGCCGTAGGTCGCCAGGAGCGCCTGGGCCTCGATCGGGTCACCTAGTCGGGTTCCCGTGCCGTGGGCTTCCACGACGTCGACGTCGCCTGGTTCCAGTCCGGCGTCGGCCAGGGCCGCGCGGATCACCCGTTGTTGCGACGGGCCGTTCGGAGCCGTGAGGCCGTTGCTCGCGCCGTCCTGGTTCACCGCCGAACCGCGCACCACCGCCAGCACCCGATGCCCGCGCGCCCGCGCCTCCGACAGGCGTTCCAGGACGATCACGCCCACGCCTTCGGCCGGGCCGAATCCGTCCGCCGACGCGGCGAACGCCTTGCAGCGCCCGTCGGCGGCCAGGGCGCGCTGCCGGGAGAACTCGATGAACTGGGCGGGTTGGGCCATCACGGTGGCGCCGCCCACCAGCGCCATCGTGCACTCGCCACGCCGCAGCGCCTGACACGCCAGATGCAACGCCACCAACGACGACGAACACGCCGTGTCCACCGTCACCGCCGGACCCTCCAAGCCCAGCACGTACGACAACCGCCCCGACGCGACGCTCAGCGCGTTCCCGGTCAGGGCGTAGCCTTCGGCGTCGGCCGGGACGTCGGTCAGGTCAGGTATGTAACCGGAATTGGACGCGCCGACGAAGGCACCCGTCGGGGTCCCGCGCAACGACCCGGGATCCATTCCCGCTCGTTCCAGCGCCTCCCACGCCACCTCCAGCAACAACCGCTGTTGCGGATCCATCGCCAACGCCTCACGCGGCGAGATCCCGAAGAACTCCGCGTCGAAACCCGCCACGTCCGCGAGGAAGCCGCCCTCGCGCGCGTACGTCGTTCCGGGACGCTCGCCGTCCGGGTCGAACAGGCCCTCGACGTCCCATCCCCGGCCCGCCGGAAGACCGGTGATCTCGTCGCGGCCGGAGGCGACCACGTTCCAGAGGTCGCCGGGAGTGGACGCGCCGGGGAACCGGCACGCCATTCCCGACACCGCGACCGGCTGGCGGGCGGCGTCCAGTTCCCGGTTCCGCCGCCGCAACAGCTGGTTCTCCGCCAGCGTGGTGCGCAGCGCCTCGACGATCTCGTCAGCCGTTGCGGGCATGGTCAGCTCCGTTCGTCCGAGCGGCGCGTCAGCTCGATCAGGTCGTCCACGTCCATCGCGGCGATCGCCTCGGCGTCGAGCACCGAGGCGGAGGCGGAGGTGCCGGTCGCCGCGCCGGTCGCCGGGCCCGGGCCGCCGTTGACCGGGGCGAGGGAGCGCAGTTCCTCGTCCAGACGCTCGCCGAGCGCTGTCGGGGTGGGATGGTCGAAGATCAGCGTGGCGGGGAGGCGCAGCCCGGTCGCCGCGTTCAGCCGGTTGCGCAGCTCGATCCCGGTGAGCGAGTCGAAGCCGAGGTCGTTGAACGGGCGGTCCGGGTCGACGGCCTCCGTGGTGGGGTGTTCCAGCACGCTCGCGGCCTCGGTGCGCACCAGGTCCACCAGGGCGGCCTCCCGCTGCGCGGCGGAGAGCTTGAGCAGTTCTCCCGTCAGCGCCGGGTGCCCGGCGGTGTCCGAGGTCCCGTCCGATCCGGGCGGCGCCCAGACGCGGCGGACCTCGGGCAGGTCGCCGATGAGCGGACGGCGACGAGCCGCGCCGAACACCTCCGCGAACCGTTCCCAGTCGTTGTCGGCGATCGTCACGAACGTCTCGTCGTGGTCGAGCACCTGCCGTAGCGCCGCGAGCGCCGTCGCCGGGTCCATCAGCCGCACGCCGCGTTCGGCCAGATGGTCGCCCGCGTCGGCGGACATGCCGGGGCCGTCCCACGCGCTCCAGGCGATGGCGGTGGCCGGGAGGCCCCGGGATCGGCGGTGCTCGGCCAACGCGTTCAGGTAGGTGTTCGCGGCGACGTACGCTCCCTGCTGGCCGCCTCCCCAGACGCCGACGGTGGACGAGAACAGGACGAAGGCGTCCAGGTCCGTCCCCGCGACCAGCTCGCACAGGTTCTGGGCGCCCGCCACCTTCGGGGCGAAGACGTCGGCGAAGTCGGTCAGGTCCGCCTCCGCCAGGGTGTCGCGCGGCCCCTTCAAGCCCGCAGTGTGCAGGACGGTCGTCAGCGGGAAGCGGGCGGGCACGGCGCGCAGGACGGCGGCCAGGGCGTCGCGGTCGGCCACGTCGCAGGCGGCCATGGTGACCCGGGTCCCGCGTGCGGTCAGTTCGGCCTCCAGCTCGGCCGCTCCGAGCGCGTCCGATCCCCGCCTGCTGACCAGGAGGAGATGCTCGGCGCCCTCGCGGGCGAGGTGTCGGGCGACCGCCGCGCCCAGGCCGCCGGTCCCGCCCGTGATCAGGACGGTGCCGCGCGGGCGCCGCCGAGCGGACGAGCGGCCCGCGAGGGGCGCGCGGACCAGCCGACGCTTCAGCAGGCCGCCCGCGCGCACCGCGAGCTGGTCCTCGTCGCCGATCCCGCTGAGCACGGCGCAGAGCAGCCTCCGCGAGTCCGGGTCGGGGGCGCCCGGCAGGTCGAGCTGACCGCCGCGCCGCCGTGGGTTCTCCAGGACGTCGACGCGCGCGATGCCGAGGACGTGGCTCTGCCGGGGACGGGTCACCGGATCGGTGGCGCCCACCGAGACGGCGCCCGCGGTCGCCCACCAGACGGGCGCGGCGAACCCGGCGTCGCCGAGCGCCTGGACCAGCGCCAGCGAACCCGCGACACCCCCGGTGAGCACCGGATGCGCGGGATGCGGCTCCTCGTCCAGGGCCAGCAGGGAGATCAGCCCGGCGGGCTCGGCGTCCGCGTGTGCGCGGCGCAGGCGTGCCAGACATTCGCGCCGGTCGGCCTCGACGTCGAGCACCACCCGCCGCACCTCGGCTCCGTGGGACGCGAGGGCCTCCTCGCAGCCCGCCACCCAGGCGTGCGCGGCGCCCCTCGACGGGACCACCAGCAGCCAGACCCCGTTCAGCGCCGGGGTCGGCACGTCCGTCACCGGCCGCCATTCGACGGTGTAGCGCCAGGAGTCGAGCACCGACCGCTCCAGGCGGCCCCGGCGCCAGGACGCCAGCGCGGGCAGCACCTTCTCGGTGGTGTCCCGTCCGAGGTCGAGCAGCGTCGCGAGCTCCCGGGCGTCGGCGCGGTCCACCACCTCCCAGAACTCGGCGTCGACGGAGCCGCTCGCGGGCGCCGGGGGCTCGTCCACCCGTGCGCGCAGTTCCACGGGACGTCCGGTCCCGGTGTGGGCGGCCCGCCAGTTCACCGCGACGCCGTTGACCCAGGCGTGCGCGAGTCCCGTGAAGAACCGTCGCAGGCCGCCGTCGCCGCGCCGCAGAGTGCCGAGCGCCACGCCGTCGCGGCCCGCGAGGTCGAGGATCTGCTCGATCCCCGCGACCAGCACCGGATGCGGGCTCATCTCGATGAAGACCTCGTGGCCCGCCTCCAGCAAGGTGTGGACGGCTGCCTCGAACTCCACGGGCTGGCGAAGGTTGCGGTACCAGTAGTCGGCGTCCAGGACGGTGGTGTCGGTCATCTCCCCGGTGACGGTCGAGCAGAACGGCACCCGCCCTGCCCGTGGCCGCACCTTCGCCAGGACGTCGAGCAACCGCTCGCGGATCCGCTCGACATGCGCCGAATGCGAGGCGAACGCGGCGGCCTTGCGGACCCGCGCGCCCTCGTCCCGGAACTCCTGGGCCAGCGCCTCGACCTCGGCGGCGTCCCCGGAGATCAGGGTGGATCTCGGGCCGTTCACGCCCGCGACGGCGACGCCCTTCCGTCCGGCGACCCGTGGGCGGACCTGACCGGCGGGCAGGCCGACCGCGACCACGGCCCCCTCCCCGCCCAGCGTCTCGCCGAGCACCCGGCTGCGCAGTGCCACCACGGTCGCCGCGTCCTCCAGGGACAGCGCCCCCGCGATGTGCGCCGCCGCGATCTCGCCCTGGGAGTGGCCCACCACGGCTGCGGGACGCACGCCGTAGGACTCCCACGTCCGGGCCAGCGACACCATCGTCGCGAACAGCACCGGCTGGACGACGTCCACGCGGTCCAGCCCGGGAGCCGCCGGGTCCTGGCGCAGGACGTCCAGCACCGACCATCCGCACAACGGGCGCAGGGCGTCGTCGCATGCCCGCATCGCCGAGGCGAAGGCCGGTGACGTGTCCAGCAGGCCCACGGCCATCTCGGCCCACTCCGAGCCCTGGCCGGGGAACACGAACACCGGAGCGGCGGACGCCCTGGCGACGCCGCTCACCGCCCGGCCGTTTCGGCGTCCGCCCGCCACCGCGGACAGCTGCCGCAGAAGGTCCTCCCTGTCGGCCGCCAGCGCGACGGCGCGATGCCGCCCGTCCGGCGCCGTCGCCGCCACGGCCGACCCCACCTCGGCCGGGGTCAGGGTCGGATCGGACGCGACGAACTCCTCCAGGTGCCGCGCACCGGCCCGCAACTCCCCGGCGCTGGTCGCCGCGAGCACGCACGGCTCCACGGCGGAGGTCTCGCGGTACCAGTAGTGCCGCCGTTCCCACGGGTAGGCGGGCAGGCTCACCGGCCGTCGCGGCGACGGCACGTTCTCGGGGGGCTCGTACCCGGCGACGAACAGGTCCGCCACGGCGTAGGCGATCTGCGAGACCGGATCGTCCCCCTCGGGAAGGACGTCGACAAGCGTCTCAGCGGTCGGCTCGTCGTCCCGCTCCCCGGTGGAGGGTGAGGGGACGATTCCGAGGACTGCCCAGAGGTGGGTGATCGCGGCATGGTGCCGTAGGAGGTCCCCGGCCCCGTCGAGTTCGCCCGCCCGGACGTGGGCGCGGTGGTACTCGGGGTGCCGGAGCAAGGCGGCGAGCACCGGTCCGGACGGCGGTTCGGCGCCGAGCCGGAAGGCGACGGGCAGGGTGTCATCGGCGGAGACGTGTCCGATCCTGAGGTTCGGCGCGTCCGCACCGGCCGCCGCACGTTCCAGCGCGGTGACGATGTCGTCCACGTCGCCGACGGCGGCGAGCCGGTAGTCCAGCCATGAACGCCGGTACACCGCCGTGGCTACGACGTCGGCGATGTCCCCCGGGTCCTTTCTGAGCCGCGCGGCCAGCTTGGCGGCAGCCGCGCGCAGGGCCGCCGGGGTGGCCGCGGTGACCGGCAGGACGAACGGCGGCGACGCCTCGGCGGGCTCCTTCTCCCGGACGGGGCGCGGCGCCGCCTCGACGAGCAGGTGCGCGTTGCTCCCCGCCAGACCGAACGAGCTCACGCCCGCGCGCGGGGGCCGCTCGCGGGCGGGCCAGCCGCGCCGCGCGGTCGGCAGGGCTACCGGCACCTCGTCCCAGTCGATCCTGGTCGACGGACGGGACACGGGGTGCGGTGGGATCTCTCCGTGGTGCAGGGCGAGCACCACCTTGAGCAGTCCGGCGATGCCCGCGGCCGGGGCGAGGTGACCGATGTTCGCCTTCGCCGACCCGATGAGCAGCGGGTCGGCGGCGTCCCGTCCCGGCCCGTAGGCCTCGGCGAGAGCGCGCACCTCGATCGGGTCCCCGAGCCGGGTGCCGGTGCCGTGCGCCTCCACGTAGTCGACGTCGCGCGGCGCCCACCCGGCGCGGCGCAGCGCGTCGCGGACGACCCCGACCTGGGCCGGGCCGCTCGGCACGGTCAGCCCGCCGCTGGCCCCGTCCTGGTTGATCGCGCTCCCCCGGATCACGGCGTAGACCCGGTCGCCGTCGCGTTCCGCCGCCGCCAGCGGTTTCAGGATGAGGGCGGCGGCGCCCTCTCCCCAGCCCAGCCCGTCGGCGTCGTCGTCGAAGGCCTTGCAACGCCCGTCGGGCGCGAGGGCGCCGCCGTCGGCGTTCATCGCGACGAGCACGGTCGGCGCGGCGATCACGTTGGTGCCCGCGACCACGGCCACCTCGCAGTCCCCGTCGCGGAGCCCCTGACAGGCCAGGTGGACCGCGGTCAGCGACGCCGAGCACGCGGTGTCGACGGCCAGGCTCGGACCGCGCAGGCCGAGGAAGTACGACAGCCGTCCGGGGGCGGCGGCGAACGAGGTGCCGGTGCCGTAGTAGAGGTCGACGTTGGACATGTCGCGGGTGAGGAGATGCTGGTAGTCGGCCATCTCCATGCCGACGTAGGCCCCGATCCCACGGCCCTCCAGCGTCCGGGGGCGGCAACCGGCGTCCTCCAGGGCCTCCCACGCCACCTCAAGGAACAGCCGCTGCTGCGGGTCGAGCGACCTGGCCTCGCGCGGGGAGATCCGGAAGAAGGCGGCGTCGAACCCGGCGATGTCGGGCAGGTAGCCGCCGCGCGTCGGCAGGTCGCGTCCGGCCTCGTCCCAGATCGGGTCCTCGCGGCGCCGCGCGGGCAGCTCCCTGATCGCGCTTCCGGCCTCGGTCAGCAGGGACCAGTACTCCTCGGGCGAGGAGGCGCCCGGCAGGCGGCAGGCCACCCCGATCACCGCCACCGCCCCGTCCTGATGGTCCGGACGGTCGGCGGACGTCACGCCCCGCGCCGATGGCTCGGCAGCCGGTTCCGCGGTCGGTGCCGCCTCCCGCCGGGGCGCGGCGGTGCGCAGGTAGGCCGCCAGCGCCTCGACGGTCGGGTTCTCGAACACCACCGGCACGGGGAGATCCACCGCGAACTCCGCCTCCAGCCGGGAGCGCAGTTCCGCGGCCGTCAGCGAGTCCAGGCCCTGCTCGAAAAGGCCGCGACGGCGTCCCAGCCGTTCCCCGTCCGGGAGGCCGAGCACGTCACGGACCACCCGCGCGACGCGGTCGACCGCGTCCTGATCGGGACGTGGGGGCGCCTCGGCCACGGGCGCCCGTGTCTCGGGCTCACGTGTCTCGGGCTGTGGCGGCCGTTCCCTCAGGGGGGCGGTGTGGTAGCCGCGTTCGACACCGGGGAGCCAATGCCGTTCTCCGCCCCAGGACGGCACCGGCAGCGTGCGGTACCGATCCGGTCTGCCGGTGACGGCCGTCCAGTCGACCGGCACCCCGGAGACGTGCAGGCGGGCGAGGGCGCGGTGCACCGCCAGCGGTCCGGGGACGTCGCGGCGCAGTGTCCCCGTCACCGGTGCGCTCCGGCCGCGCTGCCGCATGGCCGCCGCGAGCCCCTTGAGCAGCATCGGATGCGGGCCGATCTCGACCAGGGCGTGGTCCCGTTCGGCGAGCAGCCGGTCGACGGCGGGCCACAGCAGCACCGGCTCGACGAGATTGCGTTCCCAGTACCGGGCGTCGACGCCGTCCAGGTCCTCTTCCGGGTGGACGGTGGACAGCAGCCGGATCCGGGGCGCGGTCGAACGCATTCCGGACATCTCCGAGCCCAGCTCGCGCGCGCACGGCTCCAGCGCCGGGCTGTGCGCCGGGTATTCGCTGCGCAGCCTCCGACATCGCAGGCCGTGACCCTCCAGGACGCGCACGGCCTGCTCGATGTCGGCCGTGAGACCGGACACCACCGCCGACTCGGGGCCGTTGACCAGGGCGACCGCGACGGGCGATCCCGCGTCCGCCAGGAACCCGCGCACCGTGTCGGCCGAGGCGGCCACGGCGTACATCAGGCCCGTCCCGGCGGCGCGGGACGTCAGGATCTCCGCGCGGCGCACCACCAGCCGCACCGCGTCCGGCAGGGCCAGGCAGCCCGCGGCGTACGCGGCGGAGATCTCGCCGAGGCTCTGGCCGAGGACGGCGGACGGCGTGATCCCGCGCTCGCCCAGCCAGCGGGTCAGCGCGACCTGGACGGCGAAGATCGCCGGATGGGCCCGGTCGGTGCGGTCCAGCCGTTCGGGTTCGGACGCGCGCAGCTCGTCGAGCAGTGACCACGACGCCTGCGCCCGGATCAGCTCGTGGCATTCGTCCAAGGCGTCGCGGACCGTCGGGTCGCTCCCGTAGAGGTCCGTCGCCATGCCCGCCCAGTGGCTGCTCTGCCCGGAGTAGACGAACGCCACCGGGGGCGGGTCGTCCGGGTCCGCGACCACGCCGGTGAAGACGCCGTCGGGGGGATCGTCCAGGTCCTCCAGGGCGGTGAGCAGCGCGTCCCGGTCGGTCGCCACGGCGGCGAAGCGGTGCGACTCGTGCGTGCGGCGGGTCGCGGCGGACGCGGCGAGCCCCGCGAGGTCGCGTTCTCCGGCCACCCGCTCGCGCAGGGCCCGCACCTGTTCCGGCAGCCCGCCCGTCGCGGAGGCCGGGGCGGAGGCGAGCAGCACGTAAGGGACGCCGTTTCCGCCCGGCGCGTGTTCGCCCGGCGCGGGTTCGGTCAGCGCGGGCTCGGTCAGTGCGGGGGCCGCCTCCGCGATCACGTGGACGTTGGTGCCGCTGAGCCCGAAGGCGCTCACCCCGACGCGCACCGGCCGGTCGGCGGGGTCGAAATCCACCGCTTGCCGGGCGACCGCGATTCCGGCGTCGGCCCAGTCGATCGCGGGGTTCAACTGGTCGATGTGCGGTTGCGCTGGCGCCCGCCCGGACCGCAGCACCCACAGGGCCTTGCACAGGCCGCCGACGCCTGCGGCCGCGTCCATGTGGCCGAAGACGGCCTTGAGGGACCCGACCACCAGGGGGCGGTCCTGCCGTCCGGCCCCGTACACCTCCTGAAGCGCGCTCAGCTCGACCAGGTCGCCGAGCGGCGTCCCGGTGCCGTGCGCCTCGACGTAGTCGACGTCGGCGGGGTCGACGTCCGCCGTGCCGGTCGCCGTCCGCAGCAGAGACGCCTGCGCCACAGCGTTCGGGGCGGTCAGGCCCATGCTGGCGCCGTCGCTGTTGACCGCCGACCCGCGCAGCACCGCGTAGATCCGGTCGTGGTCCGCCAGCGCGTCGGCGAGTCGCTTCAGCACGACGACGCCACAGCCGTCGCCGCGGACCAGGCCGTCCGCGGACGCGTCGAAGGGACGGCAGCGCCCGGTCGGCGAGATCGCCCCCACCCGGCTCATGAAGACGCTGATGTCGGGGACGATCTGTAGGTTCACGCCCCCCGCGAGCGCCGCGTCGCACTCGCCCGACCGCAGGCTCTGGCACGCCTGGTGCACCGCCAGCAGGGACGAGGAGCACGCCGCGCTCAACGACGCGACCGGGCCGTGCAGGTCGAAGGTGTAGGCCAGCCTTCCGGCGGCGAAGCTCGCCTCGACCCCGCTCGCGTAGTGCGGCCCGATCCCCTCGGTGCCCAGCGTCCTGGCGTGCAGGAGCGTGTAGTCGTTGGCGAGCATCCCGACGAACACCGCCGTGCGGCTGCCGCGCCATTCCGCGTAGGGGCGGCCCGCGTCGGCCATCGCCTCCGCCGCGACCTCCAGGAGCAACCGCTGCTGGGGGTCGACGCGGCCCGCCTCGCGCGGGGAGATCCCGAAGTACACCGCGTCGAACCGGTCGATGTCGTCGAGGAATCCCCCGACGCGGCTGCGCACGGCGTCGGGACGGCCGTGACGCGGGTCGTGGGCGTCGCCGTCCCACCGGTCGGGCGGCACCTCGGTCAACGCGTCGGCGCCCGAGTCCAGCAGCGCGCCGAGCGCGTCGACGCTCCGGATCCCACCGGGGAAACGGCATCCCACGCCCACGACGGCGACGGGTTCGGGCGGCCCACCGCCCATCCGAGACGGGATCGCACCAGTTCCGCGTGTCACGCGCGTCGCATCTCCTCGTCCATGGTGAACCGGGAAAGATCGAATTCATTTCGGCGGCGGGCGGCCTTTGTGGCATCTCGAAATCGCCGCACGGCATTTTTCGTTCAGAAATCGGGCACAATGCGATGATGGTCAGGGCGTTTTCGCTCCGAGACTATGGACGCCGCGTTTGGACGTCATCCCCTAACCCGCGCCCCGTCACCCCTAATGCCACTCCGGTTCGGACGCGGCGAATCCCCTAGGTCCGAGGTAGGGGTGGCCGCACCAGGCCCGGCACGCCTACGGTCACACTGGAGAATTTCTGTCCGCGCGACGTGCAGGGAGCTGATGGGAATGGCGGACGAAGCGACGTTGCGTGAATATCTGAAGAAGGCCACGGCGGAGCTCCAGCGTTCTCGCCAGCGCGTCGAAGAGCTGGAATCCGCGGCACGCGAACCGATCGCGATCGTCGGCATGGCCTGCGGATTTCCCGGCGGAGTGCGCTCACCCGAGGACCTGTGGCGGCTGGTCGACGACGGCGGCGACGCCATTTCCCGCTTTCCCGACGACCGCGGCTGGGACCTGGCGGGCCTCTATTCGCCCGACTCCGACGGCCTGGAGAAGACCGGTACCCACGAGGGCGGCTTCCTGGACGGCGTGGCCGACTTCGACGCGGAGTTCTTCGACATCGCACCGCACGAGGCACTGGCGATGGACCCCCAGCACAGACTGCTGCTGGAGGCGTCCTGGGAAGCGTTGGAGCGCGCGGGAATCGTCCCCGACGACGTGCGCGGCAGCCGGACCGGGGTCTACGCGGGCGTCGTGTACGGACACTACGGGCCGCAGTCCAGGGAGACCCCGCCTCCCGGGCTGGAGCCGTACCTCGGGATAGGCAACGCCACCAGCGCCGCCAGCGGCCGGATCGCCTACACGCTGGGGCTGGAGGGACCGGCCGTCACGGTCGACACCGCCTGCTCCTCCTCCATGGTCGCGACGCATCTGGCCTGTCAGGCGCTGCGCCACGGCGACTGCACGCTGGCGTTGGCGGGCGGGGTCGCCGTCATGGCGACCCCCGACGCGTTCGACGAGTTCAGCCGACGGCACGGGCTCGCGGCCGACGGCCGCTGCAAGTCGTTCTCGGCGACCGCGGACGGCATCGGCTTCTCCGAGGGCGTGGGCATGCTCGTCCTCGAACGGCTGTCGGACGCGCGGCGCAACGGGCACCCGGTGCTCGCGGTCGTCCTCGGGTCGGCGACCAACCAGGACGGCGCCACCAACGGTCTCACCGCGCCCAGCGGACCCGCCCAGCAGCGCCTCATCCGCCAGGCGCTCGCGGACGCGCGGCTGACCCCCGACCGGGTCGACGCGGTCGAGGCGCACGGGGTCGGCAGCCCGCTCGGCGACCCGATCGAGGCGTCCGCCCTGCTGGAGGTCTACGGCCGCGGCCGCCCGGCGGACCGGCCGCTGCTGGTCAGCTCGGTCAAGTCCAACATCGGGCATCCGCACGCGGCGAGCGGGGTCGCCGGGGTGATCAAGATGGTCATGTCGCTGCGGCATGGGCGGGTGCCGCGGATCGTCCACCTCGACAGTCCCAGCACGAGCGTGGACTGGACGCGGGGCGCGGTGGAGCCGCTGGCCGAACCGCGCGCGTGGCCCGACACCGGCAGAGCGAGATGCGGGGCCGTGTCGTCATTCGGCATGAGCGGCACGAACGCGCACATCATCCTGGGCGAGGCCCCGCCGCCGATCCCGACCGCCCCGGACGGCGCCACAGCGGAGGCGCCGCCGGAGCCCGCGCGGACGGTGCCGTGGGTGCTGTCGGCGCGGAGCCCGGACGCGCTGCGCGCGCAGGCGGAGCGGCTCGCCGCGTTCCTGGAGAAACATCCCGACGTCGACCCGCTGGACGTCGGCTACACGCTGGCGACCGCGCGCTCGACCTTCGAGCACCGCGCAGTGATCGTGGCCGAGGACCGCGCGCGGTTCCTCGACCGGCTGGCGAAGCTCGCGACCCGCGAGGACCCGCTCGCCCCCGACCCCGACGCCCCCGACCTGGACGCCGACTGGCGCGACGCGTTCGCGGGCACCGGAGCGCGACGCATAGACCTGCCGACCTACCCGTTCCAGCGGCGCGCGTACTGGCTCACTCCCCCGGCCCCCAAGGCCGACGAAGGCGGCGGACGGCAACGCTGGAGCGCACCCGACGTGCTCCCTCGCGAGCCACGTCCCCTCACGCCCGAGCAGCAGTCCGAACTGGCCGAACTCGTCGTCCAGGATCCTGACGCGGGCAGTGCGGCCGTCCTGTCCGCGCTGTTCGAACGGATCGCGTTCCTGCTGGGCTGGGACGCGGCGCGGCTCACCGGCCGGGAGCGGGCCCGGCTCAACGAGCTGGGATTCGACTCGCTGCTGGCCGTCCGGCTCCGCCACCGGCTGCGCACCGACCTGTCCGTCGACCTCACCCTGGGGCTGCTCCTCGGCGACAGCGCCCTGCCCGACATCGTCGACGACATCCGCGCCCAGCTCGCCGCCAGGACCCTGGTCGCCCCGCCGGACGGCGCGGCGGACGAGGCGGCGCGGAACGGCGAGATCGAAGTGCTGAGCTTGTGACGCTCAGCAGGAGACCACGTCCACACGCAGGAGACCACGATGGCGCATGACCTGCTCACCGAGCTGCACCGGCTCGGCGTCCGGCTTCGCTTGGGCGAGGACGGCCTCGACGTGCTGGCCCCCGCCGGCAGCCTGACCGACGAACTGCGCGACCGGCTCCGCCAGGAGCGGGACGGGCTGATCGACCTGCTCCGCCGGGCGCAGCGCGACGACACGGCGGAGCGGATCGTCCCCCGGCCAGCGGACCGGTACGAGCCGTTCCCGCTGACCGACATCCAGCACGCCTACTGGGTGGGCCGCAACCCCGCGCTGGAGATGGGCGGCACGTCCACCCACGCCTACCTGGAACTGGCCAGCGAGGGCCTGGACCTCGACCGGCTGGCCGGGGCGCTGCGCAAGGTGATCGACCGGCACGACATGCTGCGCGCCGTGGTCGAGCCGTCCGGCCAGCAGCGGGTCTTGCCCGAGGTCCCCGCGTACGACCTACGGATACTCGACCTTCGCGGGCTGGCGGACGACGAGCGGGACGCGGAGATCGAGCGGGTCCGCGACGAGATGAGCCACCAGATCCTGCCCGCCGACCGCTGGCCGCTGTTCGACATCCGCGCCACCCGGACGGGCGACCGGCACGCGCGCCTGCATCTGAGCCTCGACATGCTCATCATGGACGGGTTCAGCATGGACCTGCTCTTCCAGGAGTGGCGCCGTTTCTACGAGGACCCTGCCTGGTCGCCGGAGCCGCTGGGCGTCACCTACCGCGACGCAGTCCTGGCCCAGCTCGCACGGCAGGACGGCGAGGAGTACAGCCTCGCCGAGCAGTACTGGCTGAACGGGCTGGACGAACTCAGCCCGCCCCCCGAGCTGCCCGTCCGCCCCCGGCCGGGACGCGCGATGTTCCACCGCCGCCACGACACGGTGCCCGAACCCGGCTGGACGGCCATCAAGGCGATCGCGCGGCGGCGGGGCCTGACCCCCTCGGCGGTGCTGATGACGGCCTTCACCGATGTGCTGCGCGCCTGGTCGAAGGCGCCGTCCTTCACCCTGAACCTGACGCTGTTCGACCGGCCGCCGGTGCATCCGCAGATCGACCGGGTCATCGGCGACTTCACGTCCGTCACGATGCTGACGGCCGACGCCCGGCCGGACGAGAGCTTCGCGACCCGGTGCGGGAACCTGCACCGGCGGCTCGCGCGGAACCTCGACCATCTGGCCTACAGCGGCGTCCGGGTTCTGCGGGAACGCGCCCGGCGGCTCGGCGGGGCGCCCGGCGCCGCCATGCCGGTGGTGTTCACCAGCATGCTCGGGGCCGCCTCGGACGAGGGTCTGGTCGGCGGCCTGCGCTTCCTCGGCGACGTCGTGCACGGCGTCAGCCAGACGCCGCAGGTGTGGCTGGACCACCAGGTCGCCGAGGAGGGCGGCGACCTGCACCTGAGCTGGGACTCCGCGGAGGAGCTCTTCCCGCCCGGGATGCTGGACGACATGTTCGGCGCGTACCGGGCGCTGGTCGCCCGGCTGGCCGAGGACGAGGGCTTCTGGGACGACGCGGACGCCGCCGCCATCGCGCTGCCCGCCTGGCAGGAGACCGAACGCCGCGCCGCCAACGACACGGCGGCGCCGATCCCCGAACGAACGCTGTGCGAGCTGGTCGAGACGCAGGTGGAGCGCAGCCCCAACGCCGTCGCGGTCATCGCCGACGACGGGCAGTACACCTACGCGGAGCTGGCGAACGCGGCGCATCGTCTCGCCCACCGGCTCGTGGCCCTGGACGCGAGCCGCGACGAACTGGTCGCCGTGGTGATGGGCAAGGGCCGCGACCAGATCGCCTCGGTCCTCGGTATCACCCGCGCCGGGGCCGCCTACCTCCCCATCGACCCGGACTGGCCGCAGGCCCGGCGCGAACAACTGCTGGAGCGGTGCGCGGTAAGGATCGTCGTCACCACGCCCCAGTTGCGCGACGAGGACACCTGGCCCGATGGCCTACACGTGATCACCTTCGCGGACGCCGACACACGCGACGCCCCGACCGAAGCGCCCCAGGTCGCGCCCTCACCGGAAGACCTCGCGTACGTCATCTTCACGTCCGGTTCGACCGGACGTCCCAAGGGCGTGGTGATCGAGCATCGCGCGGCGGCCAACACCGTCCAGGACATCAACGCGCGCTTCGGCGTCGGCCCGGACGACCGGGTGCTGGCGCTCTCGTCTCTCAGCTTCGACCTGTCGGTGTACGACGTGTTCGGCACGCTGTCCACCGGGGCCGCGATGGTCATTCCGTCGGCGTCGGAGGCGCACGATCCCGCGCACTGGACGGACCTCGTCCGGCGGCACGGGGTGACGGTCTGGAACTCGGTGCCCGCGCTCATGCAGGCGTGGGTCGACTCGCTGGAATCCGGGCTCGCGCCGTCCAACCCCGGGCTCGCGCCGTCCGCCCCGGGGCTACCGTCGTCCGCCCCCGGGCCGCGGCTCGTGATGCTCAGCGGCGACTGGATTCCGGTGTCGCTGCCGGACTCCATCCGCGCCCAGTGCCCCGGCGCCGACGTGATCAGCCTGGGCGGCGCGACGGAGGCGTCCATCTGGTCGGTGTTCCACCACATCCGCGAGGTTCCCCCGGACTGGACGCGCATCCCGTACGGCAAGCCACTGGCGAACCAGACCCTGCACGTGTACGACGAGCGTCTCGAACCATGCCCGGTGTGGGCGACCGGTGAGATCTACATCGGCGGCAAGGGCGTGGCCAAGGGCTACTGGGGCGACGAGGAGCGCACCGCCGAACGCTTCATCGTCCACCCGAGGACCGGGGAACGGCTGTACCGCACCGGCGACCTCGGCCGTTACCTTCCCGGCGGCGACATCGACTTCCTCGGCCGGGAGGACTTCCAGGTCAAGCTGAACGGCTACCGGATCGAGCTGGGCGAGATCGAGGCGGAGCTCGCGCGGCAGCCCGGGATCGCCGAGGCGGTCGTCGGCGTCGACGCGAGCCCCCGGACCGGACGCCGCCAGCTCGTCGGCTACGTCGTCCCCGAAGCCACGACCCCGGACGGCGCGGGCCACGCGAACGAGCCCGATCCAGGTACGCGACTGCACGGCATCCTCGAAGCGACCGCGACCGCCCTCGATCGGGACAGGGCCGAGCACGCCGCGGATCTGAGCACCGAGCGGGACACGCTGGACGCGGCGAACACCCTGACCCCCCTGGTCATCGCGCGGGCCTTCGCCGACCTCGGCTTCTTCCTCGCCGAGGGCGACACCGTCCGGCCCGAGGAGATCGTCGCGGCCGGGGTCGCGCCCCAGTACGCCGAGCTGGTCGAGCGGAGGCTGTCCGCCCTGGTCGACCAGGGAATGCTCCAGCTCGGCGACCGTCCCGACGAGTACCGCTGCGCGAACCCCTTCGACCCGGCGGCCTTGGGCGAGCGGATCGAGCGCGGGCTGGCGGACATGGCGGTCGACGGCCCCCAAGGGGTGCTGCGCGAGTACTTCGCCGCCTGCGCCGACGCCCAGGTCGCCCTGCTGCGCGGTGAGGCGGACGCGCTGGAGTTCCTGCTGCCCGGCGGCGACTGGAGCGTGGTCAACGCGCTGTACGCCGACAATCCCGTCTCCAGGGTGCAGAACCGCACGGTCGCGCGCGTGGTCCGGTCCTTCGTCGACGCGGCGCCCGCCGACCGGCCCGTCCGCGTGCTGGAGGTCGGCGGCGGGACCGGCTCGACCTCCGCGCCGGTGCTGGCCGAGCTGCCGCCCGACCGCGTCCGGTACCAGTTCACCGACATCTCCGGCTACTTCACCGGACGGGCCAGGCAGCGGTTCGGCGACGCGTACCCATTCGTCGAGTACGGCGCCGTCGACATCGACGCCGACCTCGCCGACCAGGGGATCGGCCCCGGCTCGGTGGACGTCCTGCTCGGCGCGAACGTGCTCCACGACGCCCGGGACCTGGACCGGACGCTGGCGGCGCTGCGGTGCGCCCTGGCGCCCGGCGGCCTCCTGGTGCTGCTGGAGAGCACGACCACCATGCTCTCCACCCTCGTCACCGTCGGGTTCGTCGAGGGTCTCGCGCAGGACCGGCCACGGGACGAGTGGCGTCCGCCGCTCCTGTCAGTGCCGGAGTGGCGGGACCGGATCGAAGCCGCGGGCTTCACGGGCCTCCACACCCTGCCCGGCGACGGCTCCCCGCACGACCTCTACATGCACGTCCTGGTCGCCGAGGCGCCGTCCGGCGCGAGCGCGGCGGGCGGCCCGGACCTGGAGCGGCTGCGGCAGGCGCTGGAGAAGGCCCTTCCCGAGTACATGGTGCCCCGGCACCTCGTGCTCCTGGACCGGCTCCCGCTCAGCTCCAACGGCAAGGTGGACCGGAGCGCCCTGCCGTCCCGCTGGGAGGACGGGCCCGTCCAGAAGCATGTCGGCCCGCGCGACCCCATGGAGCAACGGCTGTTCGACCTGTGGTCCGAGGTCCTCGGACGGACGGACTTCGGGGTGGACGACGACTTCTTCGAACTCGGCGGCGACTCCCTGCACGTGGTGTCCATGCTGGGCCCGCTGCGCGAGGATTTCGGCCTGCGCGGCAGCGCCCAGGAGATCATGGCGGCGCTGCTGGACGGGCCCACCGTCGCCGGGCTGGCGGCCACCGTGGCGGCCCGGTCGGACGCGTGAGCATGACGACAAGCGCCGAACTCCCCCACACCATCGCGCGGCTGCGAGAAATGCACGACGCCCAGTTGGCCAAGCTCCCGCGCCCGCCCGTCGGCGAGGTCCGGGACCTCCGAGCGGCGGGCGTCCCCGCACGCCTCTACCGGCCCGGCCCACCCCGGCACGGCGATGCCCGGCCGCTGCCCGCCCTGGTCTTCTTCCACGGCGGCGGCTGGGCGCTGGGGGACGTCGAGTCCTACGACCCGGTCGTCCGCGCGCTGACCCAAGCCTGCGACGTCGCCTTCGTGTCGGTGGGCTACCGGCGTCCCCCCGAGGATCCCTTTCCGGCGGCGGTCGACGACGCGGCCGCCGCCGTCGAGTGGGTGGCCGCGCACGCCGACGACCTGGGAGTCGACCCGGCCGGGCTGGGCGTGGCCGGGGAGAGCGGCGGCGGGCAGATCGCGGTGGCCGCCGCGCTGCGCCTCGCGGCCGCGGGCGGCCCGCCGCTGGCGCTGCAACTGCTCGTACATCCCGCCGTGGACCTGCGGAAACGGCCTCCGTCGGGGCCGCTCCCCGAGAACCTGCACCACATGATCGAGCTGTACCTCGGCGCGGCCGACCGCGCCGACCCCGAGGCGTCGCCGCTACTCGCCCCGCACCTGTCGAGCCTGCCCGCGACCGTGGTCACCACGGGAGAGTTCGACTTCCTGCGGGGGCAGGCGCTGGAGTTCGCGCGCGTGCTGGGCGCCGCCGGGGTCGAGACCACGCTGATCGACAGCCCCGGCGTCGACCACGGCTACCTGGCGTGGGGGGCGCTCTCGCGGCGGTCCGCCGAGGCCATCGCCGACCTCGGCGGACGGGTGTCCCGCGCGCTGCGGTGATCCGCCGGGCTCCGGTGGGTCGTCCCCGGCGGACCCGGCCTACTCGGCGATCCTGGTCCGGACCGTCCAGCGGAACACGGGGGACTCGGCACCCGCGTCGACCGCCAAGCCCTCGGCCGCCGGGTCCCGCTCGAAGTGCTCGTATCCGCCGTGCCGTTCGATCTTGATCTTTCCTTCGGCGACCCTCGCGCGGAGCACGCGCAGGGTCCGCGGGATGTCGCGCGGCCCTCCTTCGAGAGTGACGCTCACGAGGTCGGACGAGCTGTTCACTGGATACCTCCTGTGCTTGTTTCACCTCGGCGTTCACCTCGGCCGTCCGGAGCTCCGGCGGCCCTTACGTGGCCTCCTCGACATGTCGGAAGGGGTCGTCGTCCCGTCGGCGCAGCGCCTCCTCGGCGGTCTGCTCGACGCGTCCCATCGCCACGCGCAGCAGCGGCGGCGCCATCACGGAGGTCACGAGCGCGACGAGCACGATGATGGTGTAGGCCTCGGTGCTCAGCACGCCGAGACGCAGCCCGGCCATCGCCACGATGACCTCGATGACCCCGCGGGCGTTCATTCCCGCGCCGATCGCGAGGGCCTCCCAGGGCCCGTACCGCGCGGCGAGCGAGCCGAGGAACGCGCCCGCGAACTTTCCGACGATGGCGACCACCAGGACGGCCACCGCCGCCAGCAGCACCGACGGCCGGACGAGCGCCGTGAGGTCCATGCGCAGCCCGGCCGTCGCGAAGTAGATCGGGGCGAGGACGGCGAGGACGACGCCGCGCAGCGGAGCCAGCACCGCCGGATCGACCGCGCCGCTCGCGCGCATGACGATGCCGCACACGAAGGCGCCGAACACCGCCTCCAGCCCCATGGCGTGCGTCCCCGCCGCCGCGAGGACGATGAGGGCGACCGCGACCGCGAGCTGACCCGCGGGATGTTCACCAGGTCGCCCGCCGCAGGACCGCATGACCAGCCGGATCGTGGGGCGGCCCAGGACGAGGGCGAAGACGACGACGGCGCCGAGACAGATCAGCGACCGCCCGAGGTCGCCGGTCTGGAGCCCCGAGGTGGCGAGGGCGGACACCACCGACAGCATCAGCCATCCGGCGACGTCGTCCACGACTCCCGCCGCCAGGATGAGCTGCCCGACGTTGCGGTGCACCAGCTTCAGGTCGAACAGCGTCTTGGCGATGACCGGGATGGCGCTGACGCTCATCGCGACGCCGAGGAAGAGGACGAACGCCGTCCGGTCGGCGCCCTCCTGGAGGAGGGACGCGGGGAGCAGCAGGCCGAGGCCGACGCCGAGGACGAGCGGGAGGACGAACCCGGCCGCGCTGATCTGCGCGGCCACCCGCCCCCGGCGCCGGACGAGCCCGAAGTCAAGCTCCATCCCGGTGAGGCCGACCAGGAGCAGCAGCCCGACCTGCCCGACCGCGTCGAGGAGGTGCGTCTGGGCGCCGTCCGCAGGGAACAGCCAGCCGGACAGGTCCGGGGACAGCGCGCCCAGGACCGAGGGCCCGGCGAGCGCCCCGGCGCACAGCTCCCCGACGATCGCGGGCATCCCGCACTTCCTGGCCAGCCTGCCCAGCAGGGCCGCGAGCATGAGCAGCACGCCGAGCTGGAGCAGGAGGACGAGCAGGTGGTGGGGGACGATGGGCGCTACTGGATCGGCTACCGGCATCCCGCTCCCCTCCACCGGCCGCCGCCGCTGGCGACTCGGGCGATTCGGGCGACTCGGGCCACGCGACGATCGGCGGTCAGAACTCGGGCCGCGAGGCGCGCAGGGACCCCACGTACGGGTGCCAGAGGTGGTCGGGGTCGTTCTCCACCGTGGTCACGAACTCCCGCATCTCGCCCAGGATCGGCGGGTCCTCCTCGTACATGTCGCCCTGGAGCAGCTTGAGGACGTCGATCCGGTACCGAGGGTCCTGGACGAACGCGGCGAACAGGATGTTCAGCCGGTAGTAGATGGAGATGAACTCGTGCCAGTTCCGGGTCCCGATCCGTTGCATCTCCTCGTACTGGGCGAACCTGGCGTGGGAGAAGTCGTTCGCCTCGCTCGCCGCGACGATGTCCGCGCAGGCGAGCCGCGCGGTGTTCAGCGCGATGCTGACGCCGCTGGAGAAGATGGGGTCCACGAACCGGGCGGCGTCACCGATCATGACGAACCGGTCACCGGCGATCCGCTCCATCGAATAGCTGTAGTCGCCCTCCGGCTTGAACGGCCGGACCCTCTCGGTCTTCCGCAGTTCCTCGTAAAGGTCGGGACGGGTCTTGATGAAGTCCCAGAAGAATTTCTCCCGATCGGTGTTGGCCTCACGGAAACGGTGCTTCTGGGTGACGACCCCGATGCTGGTGACGGTGTCGGTGATCGGAATCTGCCAGACCCAGGAATCGTTGATCGGCAGGAAGTGGACGAAGATGTAGTCGATGTCCTTCGGGTCGCTGGCGAGCGCCTTGCGGTCCAGCCCCTCGAACCAGCTGTGGATCGCGTACTGGTCGAAGACCGGGTCGGGCACCTTGAGCTTGAGCTGCCTGCCCAGCATCGTCTGGCGGCCGGACGCGTCGATCAGCATGCGCCCGGTGTAGGTGGTCTCCTCGCCGCCCGACCGGCAGGTGATCTGGACGCCGCCGGGGTCGTCGAGGTCGGCCCCGATCACCCGCGTCTCCCGGAACACCGTGGCGCCGAGGCTCTCGGCGTGTTCGAGGAGGATGACGTCGAACTTGCCGCGGTCGACGTGGAAGGTGTACTCGCGGTCGACTCCGGGCTGCGCGCGCTCGCCGAACCTGACCTGCGCCGTCCAGTCGTAGGACATGCCGGTGAAGCCGTTGCGCGGGACCTCGCGCTCCTCGGCGGTGCTCCACGCGGCGCCGTACTTGCGGAGGAACCCCGCCTTCTCCACCTTGTCCATGACGCCGGTCTCCAGCAGGACCCGCGTCGTGGCCGGGACGAGCGACTCCCCGACGTGGGGCCGCGGGAACTTCTCGCCCTCGAAGACCGCCACGGACAGGTTCGCCTTGGCGAGGTAGGCGGCCGCGGTCGAACCCCCGGGGCCGCCGCCGATGATGAGCACGTCGAAATCGGGATTCATCAGAGCCTGCTCCCCTTCCCCGAAGTCCGCTAGGACGCCGTGGCGTTCGCCAGCCCGCACACCAGGGCGGTAATGGCCTGAATGTTCTTGAAGTTCGCTGCGTTGATCTCCTGGGCGGGCACCACGACGCCGAGTTCCTCCCGGATGAAACCGAGCAGGAGCACGGTGTTCAGTGAATCCAGAATTCCCAGGGCGATGAGCGCCGTGGTGTCGGTCACTTCACCGTCGTCCGCACCCACGTACTTCTCACGGATAAAGGCCCCGATCCGAGCCGAGACCTCCTCGCTATGCATGACGCGTCCCTTCTTCAGGTCAGGAATCGGCGGGGGTCGGGCGTGCCGGCGCGCCTCGGCGCCGGCCATCCCAACATTAGGAAGGGTCGTCCGCGGAGTCAGCCCCTAAGACGGCCGCGCGGCCACGTCAGGGGTCACCCTGATCGCGGCGGAGAAAGTTAGGGGTCGCCTTTCAGTGACACAGGGATTCGGTGATGATCTTTACGACCGCGTCCCGCTGGGCGTCCAGGTAGAAGTGTCCGCCTGGCAGGACGTGCAACTGGAAATCGCCGGTGCAGTGATCGGCCCATGCCCGAGCCTCGTCCACCGTGGCCCTCGGGTCGCCGTCGCCGACCACGGCCGTCACCGGACAGGGCAATGGCGGGCCGGGGGCGTGCGAGTAGGTCTCGATCGCCCGATAGTCGCTGCGCACCACCGGAAGGATCACGGACAGCAGTTCGCTGTCCTCCAGGAGGCGGGAGTCAGTTCCGCCGAGGGCGCCGATCTCGTCGAGCAGCCCGGCGTCGTCCAGCAGGTGGGCGCCCTCCTCCCGGTGCCGTGAGGGCGCGCGACGGCCGGACGCGAACAGCCGCGCTGGCACCGGGCCGCCCCTGTCGTGGAGCCGCCGCGCCACCTCGAAGGCGATGACCGCGCCCATGCTGTGCCCGAAGAAGGCCAGGTCGCGCCCGTCCTCCGGGGGCAACGCCTCGACGATCTGGTCGGCGATCCGGTGCACGTCCTCGACGCACGCCTCCCGATGCCGGTCCTGCCTGCCCGGATACTGCACGGCCAGTACCTCGATCCGGGGGGCGAGCGTCAGGGCGAGCGGGCGGTAGTAGCTGGCCGCCCCGCCAGCGTGGGGAAAGCACACGAGCCGCGGCGCGTCCGGGACGGCTCGCTCGTAGCACCGGGTCCAGAGCGCGTCGTGAGACGATTTCATAATCATCTTCAAATCCTTTACGACCATTATGTTGACAAGATTCGATCACCATGCGGCCGCTGACAAGAACTTGCCATCGCGGCACGAATTGAAAGTTGAACCACCCCTAAAAGAAGTGTGCCCCGACACCGCCTCCACTCACCCCACGAAGACATTTGGCGACGCTCCGTAGCCTGTAATTGGCGACGCTGCGTAGCCATATTTTGGGGTCTTAACTGGCCATGCGATCAATGCTAACGTCCTTCAAAGCGGCCGCCAGGCTCCGCACTGGGTGCGACGGAAGCAGCGCGATCCAGCCGCTACGGGGAAGCCGCGACGAAAGTCCGGAAGACGGGGTGAACAAAAGATCATGATATCTGTCGGATCGGCGCCAGCACTCGCCGAACGCGAAGAACAATTCATGGAGCTGGTCGAACTATTTGACGCCGCCCGGCGGGGTCGATGTTCGGTGGGCATCGTCAACGGTGCCCTGGCAAATGGAAAGACCGCATTGGTACAGGCTTTCGCCGAACACGCGGCGGAATCGGGAGCGGCGGTTCTCAGTGCCACCGCGTCCACCGAGTTGGCATTTCCACTGGGCGTCGTCGAACAGCTCTTCCAGGAATGCGAGAAGTGCGACGACGACATCGCCAGGACCATCGAGTCCTATGTCGGACCGGCGCCGCCGACGGGCGCGCACGACGACGCGCCGGGACGGGTCGGACAGGTCACGGTCTCCCTCCTGCGCACGCTGTCGGAGGCCCTTCTCGATCTCGCCGGGCGCCAACCGGTGATCATCGTGGTCGACGACGCGTCGCTCGCCGACGTCCCGTCCCTGCAATGCCTGCTCCACCTCGTCCGGCGGCTCAGGTCATCGGCGCTGATGCTGGTGCTTGTAGAACGTGACAACGGGCCGATGCTCCCGAGGCGGTTCCAGGCCGAACTCCTGCGGTTGCTGAACTACCGCCAGATCACGCTCGGGGCGCTGTCCCCCACCGGGGTCGCCGCCTGGCTCGAAAGCACGCTCGGCACGCCCGTCGAGCACGCCTTCACGGCGGCGGCGCAGGAGCTGACCGGCGGCAACCCGCTGCTGCTGTCCGCGGTGATCGACGACCAGCGGTCGTCGCGCGGACGTCCCGGCGCGGGGCACGCCTACATGCGCGCGATGCTCGACCTGCTCTATCGCGGCGGGGTGACGCTGTCGCGGGTCGCCGACGCCCTGGCGGTGCTCGGCGATCCGGCGTCGATCTCGCTGCTGAGCCGGTCGACCGACACCGACGAGGCGGCGGCGGCTCGTGCGGTCGAGGTCATGGGCGCGGCGGGGCTGCTCACCGACAGCGGACGTTTCCGCCACGGCGCCATGCGCAGGGCGATCCTCGACGGCATGGCCCCCGACGCCCGCCGCGGGCTCCACGCGCGCGCGGCACGTCTCCTGCACGAGGACGGCGCGGCGCCGTCGGCGGTCGCCGCGCACGTCCTCGCCTCCGACGACATCCCCCAGTGGAGCATCCCCGTCCTGCACCTGGCCGCCAGGCAGGCCATGACCGAGGGGGACACCGACAGCGCCATCGACTACCTGCGGCGCGCCTACGACGCGTGCTCGGACGCCGGGCAGCGGGCGGCGCTGGCGGCCCTGCTGATCAGCGCCCAGTGGCCGAAGAACCCGGCGGCGGCCGTCCACGTCTACCTGCCGGAACTCTTCTCGGCGCTCCAGGACGGGCTGCTCAAGCAGGAACACTCCGTCCAGACGTTCAACCATCTCCTCTGGCACGGGCGGACCGCCGAGGTCGCCACGACCATGGGCGCCGAAAACGGGAGGATGCCCAACCTCGACGACACCGACCTGTGGCTGCCCTACGTCTACCCCGGGCTGTTCGAGGGGGTGCGCGGTGACCGCGCCGAGCGGCCGTCCGCGTCCCTGGCGGGCTCCACCGTCCCGGTGTGGGCGCCGCAACGGCAGGCCGCCACGGCGATGGGCGAGATGCTGCGTGGGATGGGTTCGGAGGAGTCCCTGGCCAAGGCCGAGCAGCTCCTGCTGGGCACCCGGCTGAGCGACATCACCCTGCTCCCGACCACCGCCGCCCTGGTCACGATGCTCTGGGGCGGACGTCTCGACACCGTCGCGTCCTGGTGCGACATGGTGCTCAGGGACCCGGCCATCACCCGCATGCCGATGTGGCAGGCGATCTTCACCTGCGTGCGCGGCACGGTGCACTACCTGCGCGGGGAACTGGCCGACGCCGAGCGGTGCACCCGGGGCGCGCTGACCCTGGTCTCCCCGGAGTGCTGGGGCGTCGCCGTCGGCATGCCGCTGGCCTTCCTGGTGCTGGCCGCGACCGCGATGGGCAAGTACGAGCTGGCCCGCATCTACCTGCACACCCATGTGCCGGACGCGATGTTCCAGACCCTGTGCGGCCCGTACTACCTGAGCGCCCGCGGCCAGTTCCATCTGTCCGTCGGACGCTACGGCGCCGCCCTCAGCGACTTCCTCGCCTGCGGGGAGGCGCTCACCCGGTGGGGCTTCGACAACCCGGAGATCCTGCCCTGGCGGAGCCAGGCCGCGCAGGCGTACCTGTGCGTCGGCGACGCGGACCGGGCCGGAGTCCTCGTCCGCGACCAGCTCGACCTGGTGCGCCCGGACCAGACCCGGGCGCACGCCGCCACGCTGCGGCTGCACGCCGCGAGCCACGAGGGCGAGAAGAAGGCGAACCTGCTGCGCAAGGCCGCGTCCTACTTCGAGCGATCCGGCGACGCGCTCGAACTGGCGTACACGCTCGCCGACCTCAGCCACGCCCACACCGCCCTCGGCCTGCACGACCAGGCGGACACGGCCGCCCGCCAGGCCCTCCAGCTCGCCGACCAGTGCGGGGCCGTCCCGTTGAAGACGGCGCTACTCGCGACGATCACCCAGTCCGCGCCGATGCTCCCGTCCGCGTTCACCGCCTGCGACTCCGAGAAGCTGGCGGCCTTGAGCAACGCCGAGCGCAGGGTCGCCCTCCTGGCCGCGCAGGGCTTCGCCAACCGGGAGATCGCCGACGAGCTCTTCATCACCGTCAGCACGGTCGAGCAGCATCTGACCCGGGTCTATCGGAAGCTGTCGGTGAAGAGACGGTCCGAACTGGAGGCGCGGTTCCGGACCAGCGTGCTCGTCAGGAACGACTAGCGCCCCCGCCGCCCCACAGGAGAGAGAGCTCCACGGCGTAGAAGACCGACGCCGCCTTCAGCATCTCGTTGTCCTTCTTCAGCTTGGTGTTCTCTCTCCGTAGGCGGCTGAGTTCCATGGCGTCGGCCGAAAGCGTGTCGGTGGACTCGGTGGACTTGACTGACTTACTGGTCTTGGTGGTCTTGCCGGGCTCGTCGACGGTCTTCGCCTGGCGCACCCAGGTTCGCAGCGCCTCCCTGTGCACCCCGATCTCACGGGCGATCTGTGCGATGGGGCGGTCCGATTCGAGGGCCGTCCTCACCGCACGGTCCCGGAGCTCCTGCGGGTACTTGCGTGGCACGGGCACCGGTGGCCGCTCCTTTGCTGTGTCCGCCGAGGGCGCTGATCGCCCGGACGCTCCAGCCGTCAAGATCCGATAGTCACCTTCAAATGACGGTATACTCCCATATTCTGGTGCACTCTCGGAAAAGTCAAGGATCGGCGCCGCGCCCCTCCAGGGGTTCGGCCTCCGGGATCGGTGCGCCGATGACCGCGACGCGGGCGGACGAGCCGTCGCCCTCACGCGGGCTGGGACGACGGGGCCTCCGAGGTCACCCGCTTGCGGGGTTTACCGGTGCGCAGGAACAGCGCCAGCACCGGGATGATGTACAGCAGCCACACCACGACCTGAAGCACTGTCGGGTCGGGCTGGAAGTTGACCGTGCCCTTGAGGAGCGTCCCGTACCAACTACTGGGCGGGATCGCCTCGCTGATGTCGAACGCCTTGGTGCCGAGGCCCGGCAGGAAGCGCGCCTCCTGGAGGTCGTGGAACCCGTAGGCCAGCACACCGGCGGCCACGACCACCAGCATCGCGCCCGTCCACGTGAAGAACTTGGCGAGGTTGATCTTCACGGCGCCACGGTAGAACAGCCAGGCCAGCACGGCCGCCGTGGCGAGCCCGAGGAGCGCGCCGCCGAGAGGACGCGCCCCGTCGCCGGTGGCCTGCACCGCCGACCAGATGAACAGCGCGGTCTCCAGCCCCTCCCGGCCGACCGCCAGGAACGCCGTCACGACCAGGGCGCCGGTGCCCATGACCAGCGCCTTCTCCATCTTGCCGTGCAGTTCGGACTTCAGGTGGCGGGCGGTGCGGCGCATCCAGAACACCATCCAGGTGACCAGGCCCACCGCGATGATCGACAGGCTGCCGCCGAGGAACTCCTGCGCCTCGAACGTCAGCGTGGTGGTGCCGTACTGGAGGATCGCGCCGAAGGCCAGGCTGACGGCGATCGCGATGGCCACGCCCGCCCAGATGGGGCGCAGCGCGTCCCGCCGGTCGGTCTTGACAAGGTAGGCGACCAGGATTCCGACGATGAGGCCTGCCTCCAGACCTTCCCGCAGCCCGATCAGGTAGTTGGCGAACATCAGGCGAACAGCTCCTTGCCCCACCAGTCGGCGGCGTCCCGCACCCCGGACGGGATCGCGAACACGGCCGAGCCGACGTGCTGGATGTACTCGTTGAGGGCGTCGTTGCGCGCGAGCCGGGTCTGCACGGGAAGGAAACCTCGGCGGATGTCGCGCTGGTAGGCCAGGAAGAACAGGCCCGCGTCGAGGCGGCCCAACCCGTCGGTGCCGTCGGTGTAGGAGTAGCCGCGCCGCAGGATCCGCGCGCCGCCGTTGCTGTCGGGGTGCGCCAGCCGGACGTGCGCGTCGGGCTTCATCGCCGCGAGGTCCGGCTCGTCGTGTTCGGCCTGGCGGCCGACCGGCGCGCCCGCGTCCTTGTCGCGGCCGAAGATGTCCTCCTGCTCCTGGAGGGAGGTGCGGTCCCAGGTCTCGATGCGCATCGCGATCCTGCGCGCGACCAGGTACGAGCCGCCGGTCATCCAGGACGGGCCGTCCTCGGACGACACCCAGACGTGCCCGTCCAACTCGGCGGTGTCGGTGCCGGTGATGTTGCGGGTGCCGTCCTTGAACCCCATCAGGTTGCGGGGGGTGTCGGCGTCCGGGGTGGTCGAGGACGTCTTGCCGAACCCGAGCTGCGACCAGCGCACCGACACCTTGCCGAAGCCGATGCGGGCGAGGTTGCGGATCGCGTGCACCGCCACCTGCGGGTCGTCCGCGCACGCCTGGACGCACAGGTCGCCGCCGCCACGGGCCGGGTCGAGGTCGTCGCCGGGGAACGTCGGCAGGTCGATCAGCGCGGGCGGGCGGCGCGCGGCGATGCCGAACCGGTCCCTGCCCTTCGCGGAGAACAGGGACGGGCCGAACCCGATGGTCAGTGTGAGCCGGGACGGCTTGAGGCCGAGCGCCTCGCCGGTGTCGTCCGGCGGGGCCTCGGCCGGGCCGCCGACCGCGCCGTCCCCGACCGGCCGCCCGGCCGTCATCCGCTCGGCCGCCCGCGTCCAGTCCTTGAGCAGGGCGACCAGCGCCGCCCGGTCGTCGGTCGTGACGTCGAACGCGGCGAAGTGCAGCCGGTCCTGGACGGGGGTGGCGATCCCGGCCTGGTGCGCGCCGTGGAACGGGACGGCCTGCCCGGTCGCCGACTCGGGGTCGTCGCCGATCCCGATCGCGGCGGCCGCCACGCCGCCGGAGGCGGTCACCCCGAGCGCGAGCCCGGCGCCGCCCCAGCCGAGGAGCGCGCGGCGGGAGAACGGCCTCGGCTCCCGGGCGCGTTCGGAATCGGAGCTCACGGACCCTCCCTCATCAGGTGGCGCCCCCCATCAGGTGGCGACGGCGGCGGCCAGTTTCGACAGGGGCTCGGCGAGGGCGTTGACCGCGTCCGACAGCTTCTTGCGGTCGTCCTTGCCGACCTTGTCGTAGGCGGCGAATCCGTCCGGGGAACCCTTGTCGCGGTGCTTGTCGAGTAGGGCGAACAATGCCTTGAACTGCTTGTCCAGCTCGGTGCTCAGCGCCGGGTCCTTCTGGGCGGCGACGGGCTTGAGCAGTTCGTAGGACTTGTGGGCGCCTTCCACATTGGCCTGGAAGTCGGCGAGGTCGGTGTGGCTGTAGCGCTCCTCCTCACCGGTGACCTTGCCGGTGGCGACCTCGTCCAGCAGTTCCTTGGCGCCGTTGGCCATGCTCGTCGCGGTGATCTCGGCGGTGCCGACGCGCTTCTGCCAGTCGCGCAGATCGGTGATCAGCTGGTCGGCCAGCTTCTTCTCCTCGGGACCGATCTTCCCGTCCTTCCACAGCGCCTTCTCCAGCCGGTGCCAGCCGGTCCAGGTCTGGCCCTGTTCGAGGCCGTCCTCGCGGACGTCCACCTTCGGGTCGATGTCACCGAACGACTCCGCGACCGGCTCGGTGCGCTCCCACCCGACGCGGGAGACGGCGTAGGCCTTCTTGGCGCCCTCGACGTCTCCCGCCTTGACGGCGGCGGCGAACTTCTCGGCCTTGGGCAGGGTCTCGTCGGCCTGCTCCTGCGCGTACTTGCGGTACTCGGCGACGGCCTTGTCCAGGCGCGGGTCGCCGGGCTTCGCCGAGTTCTGGCCGGTGGCGGTCACCTTCTGCCGGATGCCGTCGCCCTTCATGCCGGGCTTGCAGGCGATCTCGTACGCCCCGGCCTTGACCTCGGCGACGATGTCGGCCTTGGTGCCGGGGCCGATGTTCTCCCGCTCGGTGACGATCCGGTCGCCGGGCGCGTAGACGTAGACCTCGGTGACCTTGGAGCCCTTGTTCTCCACCTTGAGCCGGACGTGCCCCGCCGGGAAACTGGTGCGCGACACCTTGCACTCGCTGTCGTTCGCCGTGATCTGAATGGCGTCCGATCCGCTGCCGTCGGCTTTCTCGGCGCAACCGGAAAGGGCGAGAAGTGCCACGACGGCGGCGGCGGTCGCTGCGCCCCGGGGGCGGACGGCTCTCATGCTGGGCTCCAGCGGTCTGTGGCGTGGCGCAATATCCACCGCCAGGAAAGTTAGGCGAGCCTAACTTAGCTTAGCGTCGCCTCAACCGGTATTCCAGGGTCGGTGATCCGCCTCACCGCCGCCCTTGAGCGACCACGACCGGGCGCTGATGGCCGCGTGGCTCGGGATCCCCCGGACGTTGCGGCCCGGCTCGCACCACTCACCAGACGCTCACCCCCGAACACATAGACGTTGGGTCAACGCGCGTCTACCGTGTGTGACTCCACTGTCGCTGCCGAGGAGGTCCCGTGGGCAAACACGAAGCCCCCAAACCGCAGAGCCCCAAACCACCCACGCCACCAAACCCCGACACCGGACCCCCACCCGGCGGCGGAAAGCGCGAGAAGTAATGACCCCCGCCGGCCCCGCCGATGAGCGCCTCACCGCGCTCATCAGCGAACTCGCCACCAAGGGCTACCTCCCCGGCCCGGCGGACGACTGGACGCGCGCCCTGCACGCCGTGCCCCGCCACACCTTCGTCCCCGCCCGCGCATGGACGCCCAGCGGCCCCATCGACCGGGACGCCCACCCAGACCGGTGGTGGGACGCGGTGTACGCCGACGCGCCGATCACCACCCAGACCGACGACGGCACCACCGACCCCATCACCGGGCAAGGCGTCGCCACCTCATCCCTGTCCGCCCTGTCGGGCGTCCTGTTCAACATGGGGTTCCTCGACCTGGACGACGGGCACCGCGTGCTCGAGATCGGCACCGGTACCGGATACACCGCCGCGCTCACCGCGCGGATCGTCGGGAAGGCGGGCTCGGTCGTGTCGGTCGAGGTGGACGCCGAGCTCGCCTCCGCCGCCGAGAAGAACCTGACGGCCGCCCTGCCCGCAGACAGCCGCACCCCCGCGCTGATCGTCGGAGACGGCGCCGACGGCTACGCGGCGGACGCCCCCTACGACCGAGTGCACGCTACCTGCTCGGTCCAGACGATCCCACCCGCGTGGCTCGCGCAGACCAGGCCTGGAGGCCGGATCGTCACCCCGTATGGCCGGTGGTTCGGGTACGGCTCGGTCGCCCAGGTGGACGTCCTCCCGGACGGAACTGGCATAGGCCGGTTTCCCGGCACCAGCGGGTACATGCCGTTGCGGTCCCAGCGCCCCGTCGACGGCCACCCCGCCGACTGGGACGCACCCGGCGCTCGGATTTCCCGGACCGGCGTCAACCCGCGGACGGTCGCCTACGCTCCCGCCGCCGCGGACCTGGTCATCACGCACCTGGCGCCTGGAGTCGCCGCGCGCCGCGCGGACGACGCGCTGTGGCTGCTCGACGGTCGCGACCCGGACTGCTGGGCGATCGTCGTGCTCGCCGAGCACGAGGACCTGTTCGAGGTCCGGCAGCATGGGCGCCGGGACCTGTGGGACGAGACGGTGGCCGCGTACTTCCGGTGGCAGGCGCTCGGCCGCCCGACCCTGGACCGGTTCGGCCTCACGGTCACGGACGCTGGGGAGCGGCTCTGGCTGGATCGCCCCGACGACGTGATCTTCTAGCGCCGTCAGTCCAGACCAAGCCACGCGGCGAATGCGCGGAGGTCCTCAGACGGTCGGGTTTCCGCGCTCGCGATCGTCTGGACCAGATCCCGCACCATCGGGTGGATCCGGACCTGCTGCGGTGCCGCCCCGCGTGCCCTGCGCAGGGCGGCGAGCGCGCGGCGCCGATCCCCCTGGTAGTACCAGGCCCGCGCGACCTCAACCCAGAAATGCCCCGCCCGCACCGGCGGCAAGCTGGGCGGGAACTCCTCGTAAAGCGGCAGCGCCCGCTCGATCGCCTTCGCGCCGTCCTCCATCTCCACCGCCGCCGACACCGCGTGCAGCGCCACGTTGCCCGGCCCGAACTCCATCCCGTAGTGATTCGCCGATGGGTCCGGCAACAGGTCGGCCGCCCGCGTCGCCTCCGCCAGATGCGCGTCAGCCAGGTCCGCGTCACTGGCCCGCGCCGCCAGCACCGACGACCGCAGATGCAGAGACCCGTACACCGTCAGCCTTTCCGGCTCCATCTCGGCGGGGTCGTCCCCGAGATCACGGCGCGTCCGCTCCATCAACGTCAGCCCCTGCCGGTACGCTCCGGCGCCGCCCTTGCTCGACCTTGGTCAGCAGGGAGTAGGAGACGTGGGCGCGCGTCGCGAGGTCGCGTTGGCTGATGCCGCGTAGTTTCCGTAGGCCAGCGATGCGCGCGCCGATCGTCTCGGCCATGGCCCCCTCCGGGTTCCACAGCTTTTGATAGTTCGCGGTCGTCTCCAGTATGACCCTGTCCTATGTGACTGGCCGTGACAAGGTCGACCTGCTATAGCAGACGCCTCTGACGCACCGAGGCCCTGCACCGTAGCCTGGGATTGTCGAGATCTCAGGAAGGTACAGGGCCTATGCACGGGGATACCCCGGACCCCGCTCCCGAGCTGACCGTCGGGCAGCGCGTCCAGTACTACCGGCGCAAGCGCGGCATGAGCCGCGAAGTCCTCGCCGGGCTGGTCGGGAAAAGCGCCCGCTGGGTCAAGGCCGTCGAGCGCGGCGAGATCCAGAACACAAAGCTTCCCGCGCTGCTCGCCCTGGCCGACGCGCTGAAAGTCCGCGACGTCTCCAAACTCACCGGCGGGCCACCCCTCCCCGCGGGCATGTTCCGTGGGCCGGGACACGCCGCTCTCCCCGACGTGCGTGACGCGATCAACGCGGTCGCCGTGTCCATGACTGACCCGCCACCACCACTCCCCCATCTCGAAGCGCGGCTGGCCGCAGCGTGGCAGGCCCGCCACGCTGCCCCCGATCACCGAACCGTGCTCGGCGCACTGCTGCCCGAGTTGATCCGGGACGCCAAGCACGCCGCCCGCGCCTACGAGGGAGACGACCGCCGCCGCGCCCTCGCGCTGCTGGCCGGGGTCTACAACCTCACCCAGTTCTACGTGGCATATCAGCCGTCTCCGGATCTTCTGTGGCGCGTAGTCGAACGCAGCATCATGGCGGCCGAAGAGTCCGACGACCCGCGCGCATTCGCCGGTGCCGTCTGGCTGGCCGCCCAAGCGCACCGTGACGCCGGTGATTTCGACGCCGCCGAGGCCATCAACCGCGAGGGTCTCGAGCTGCTCCGCCCACACATGCTGACCGCCACCACGGACCTGCGCGCCCTGTGGGGTGCCCTGCACCACGAGGCGGCGTACACGGCGGCGCGGGCCGGGCAACGCGGGACGGCGTGGCGATGGTGGGAGCAGGCCGACGCGATCGCGAGGCGCCTGCCCAGTGGGTTCTACGAGCCGATGACCAGCTTCAGTCGGGTCATCATGGGCGCGCATGCCGTCACCATCGCAGTGGAGGCACGGCAGGGAGGCGAGGCCCGCAAGCAGGCCGTCCGGTCGGCGAACACGGCGATCCCCTCCCAGCCCCGCCGAGGCCGTCATCTGATCGAGGTGGCACGGGCATGGCAGCTCGCCGGGAACCTTGACGCCGCGCTCGGCGCGCTGACCCGCGCGTACGTCGCCGCGCCGGAGACGATCCGCTACAACGGGTTCGCGAAGCGGATCGTCCTTGAGGTCGCCGAAGGGCCCGAGAATCTGCGGCAGGATGCCCGAAACCTGGCGGATCGGCTGGGAATGCTCGTTTAGGAGGGGACAGGATCCTGCCCCTCCGGCGTCGCCGGCACGGTGAGTCTGTGGTCTGTGACACACAAGGACCCTGAATTTCGCAGGGGCCTGCGCGGCGTCGACGCCCACGAGGGCACCGAGGGTGAGCAGGCCTCCACCGACACGCGTTTCGACCAACTCCGCGCCGCCTTCCCCGGCTGGGGGATCTCCTACACCGAGGACGAGCCGGTCCCGTGGATCGCGATCCGCAAGCGGCGCCCTGGCTGGCTGGGCGGTCACCCCGTCGCCGAGGCCATCGACCCCGGGCAGTTGCGGCGCCTGATCGCGCAGGCCGTGGAGACCGGTGCCAAGGTCCACACCTGGACCGCCCGCGGCGCCCAGGCCGAGCAGACGCGGCGACCAGACCACGCAGAGCTGTGCGTGCGGTGACCCCGATGGGCGCATGCCACGTCACCGGCCAACTCACCGCGCAACCGGAGATGAGCCGCGAGCAGCTCGCCAAGAATGCGGCGGCGGCGATCTCCGATCGGTGGCCTGGCGTCCTGGCCTGGTACGGGAAGCGGACCGGGAAGTGCTGGGCGTACGTGCCCGGCCTCCAGGAGTTGCTGGAGGCCGACGACTTCCGCCAGTTGGCCGAGGACATCGCCGGGGCATGTGCCCGGTGATCCAAGACGAGGGCGTGGCACGGCGCCTCTGGCAGGATCCGCCACGCCCACCCAATCGTACGGCCAGCCGCAGCGCGTGGCAGCGGCCGCCGTACTGGCGCGGCGGGGCGGGTGCCCCCAAGGTCATCACCCGCCCCGCCGTGCTACCACCCAGAGAGGACCACGATGCCCGGCGACCGGACGCCCGCCGACACGGCGGCGAGTGACGAACGCATCGCCGTCTACCGCACGGACGGCGACGGGGAACCAGAGGCGTACATCGCGATCTGGGAACGGGAGTCCCGAGACGACGCCTTCGCCGAGATGACCGCCGAGCCGGACGGATGGTGGCGGGTCACGTCGGCGTCGGTCGTGCGCGGGATGTGGGTGCGGCCAGGGACGCCCGAGCCGTGGCGGGAGATCGTGCATCGGCTGCTGGGGCGTCCGGCCCGCGAGCCCACCTAGACCGGAGCGGCGCTGCTGGGTCCCTCGCCCACTGCGGCGCCGCTCCTTGCCCGCGTCGAACGCGGAACGCAAGCCTCCCAGCCCCGCACGCGAATCGTCCCACTCATCGCCGTTCCGGACCCGCCGGATGCGGCCTGACCCAGCAAAGGGGCAATGCTATGAATACCCCGGATTGTCTCGTCACCGACTTCGGGTCGACGATCTCGGCCGACCACGTCGACCACGAACTCGGACAGAAACCGGTCGACCCGGCGGCCGCCACCGCTCTGCGCACCATGCACGACCGCCACGGAATGCGCCTCGTTCTCGCATCCAACACGCTCCCCGGCGAGACCCGCTGGCCCGCTCTCCAAAAGGCCGGAATCGACGACCTGTTCGCCGTCGCGTTGCTCTCCTACCCGCTAGCCGTACGCAAGCCGGAACCCCTCTTCTATCGACTCGTACTCGCCGCGGCCGAGGTGCCACCCGAACGGGTGCTGTTCGTCGGCGACCACCTTCACCACGATGTCGTCGAGCCGCTCACCCACGGCATGCGCGCCGCTCTCGTCCGCCCGCTGGGGCTTGACCCCGGGGAGACGCTTCCCAATGGCGCGCTGCTCATTGAGCATGTGCGCGACCTGCTCCCGATCCTGGAGGCCATGTGAAACCCCTCCGGCCGCCTGTCGAGTCCACCCCCACACATCGCTGGAAGAGGCTCCCATGCTGATACCCGACTTCGGTCCGGCCGACCGGTTGTACGCGGCGCTCCGCCGCCGAGCCCCGCAGATCGCCGTGTCCGTCGTCCGCGACGAGGACACCGATCTGCCACACGTGAGCGTCACCTACCGGGACGCCGGACCCAAGACGGCAGAGTGGGACGGCGCCGCGTACCGGATGCGGCAGGGCGACGGCCCCTGGTCGCTGCTGCCCGCCGCCGCAGAGGACGCCGCTGATGCGATCGCCGCCGACCTCGGCGCTACCACTCGGGGGTGAACGGGCGCTGAACCGGTCACTTGCCCCATGCGGCACCCGAACCGCCTACGTGCGGCACCGCGACCGCAAAGAGCCGGTCGACGAAGCCTGCCGCGCGGCCAGCCGCGACCACGGCAATGCGTGGAACCGGGCTACCAGCCGCTTGGCCAAACGCCCCGAACGGGCTAACGAATACGCCGCCCTCCTCAAGAAGCACAAGGGCAACACGAATCGTGCCCGCGGCGAGCTGGCCCGCAGTCACCGCGCCGAGTTTCGCCAACTCCTCTTCGATGAGTTGGCGAAACTCGGACGGCGGCGCTGCGAGTGCGGGGCTGAGATCCTGCCTGGCAGCACGTGCTGGGCCTGCCCACCCGAGAGCGCCATCCCTGGAGGACTCGTGCCTGAGGTGCACTGGCGGCAGGGCCGCAAGGTCGGCCGCACCCTGTACATCCACCGCAGCGGCTCCGAGAGCGGCCAACTGGTCGGCATGGTGGACACGCCGGAACTGGCCGCCGAAATCTGCGAGGCCATGAATGCCCGCGGCTCAACTGAACGGAGCGGAGAGAGTCGCGCCGCAGACGAGCGGCCGTGAGACTCCGCGGCCCGGGAGCACGGCGCGGGCCCGGGCCGCGGAGAACGTCTCAGCCGGGGCGTTGCCTTAGGGGGGATTCCAGGGTCGGTGATCCGCCCCACCGCCGACCCGGCGGGTCATGGCCGTCGCCCCTAGGTCGCGACGCGGCGGAGGGCGGGGCTCAGTGTGGCGGTGGCGGCGATCACGGTCATGAGCGCGACCAGGCCGAGGACGGTGGTCCGGGGGGTGGTCTGGTCGAGCAGGTAACCGGCGATCAGGGAGCCCAGCGGGATCGTCCCCCAGCTGACGAGCAGGACGATGCTCTTGATGCGCGACAGCAGATGGTCGGGGATCACGCGGTACTGGTAGCCGACCAGGACCACGTTCCACAGCGGTCCGAAGAAGGCGATCAGCGCGGCCAGGGGGCAGAGGGCGGGCGCCCAGGTGACCATGGCGAGCGTCAGGAGCAGCAGCGCCCAGATCCAGGTGGCGCCGACGGCGACCGAGCGCGGCGACAGGTGCCGTCCGAGCCGGGGCGCGGCGAGGGCGCCGAGCAGCCCGCCGAACCCGTAGGAGCCGAGCACGACCCCGGTCATCGTGGTGGACGCGCCCAGGTCGCCGACCAGCACGATCAGCGTGAGCATCAGCGCCTGGAAGTCGATGTTGATGAGGCCCACCAGCACCACCGACACGCGGACGAAGGGTTCGCGCAACAGCCAGCGCACGCCCTGCCCGACCTCCTGGACGAGGCTTCCCGTAGGCCCCTCCCGCCGGGCCCTCAGTTCACCCTTCATGAGGAACGTCAGCACGAACGAGACCGCGTAGGACAGCGCGTCGAACAGGAACGGCACGGACGACGCGATCCCGTACAGCGCGCCGCCGAGCGGGGGCCCGGCCAGCACCGCCGCCCGCGACCTCGCCTCCTGCCGGGCGAGCGCGGTGGTGAGCTGGGAGGCCGGGACGATCGTCGGGACGACGCTCTTCTCCGCGACGCTGAAGAAGACGAAGAAGGTCCCGCCGACAAAGCTCACGACGAGGATGTGCGAGAACGTGAGCCGTCCCATCCAGGCGGCGGCCACGATGCTACCGAGGGCGAGAAATCGGCCGACCTCGCAGATCAGCATCGTGCGTTTGCGGTCGTACCGGTCGAGCATCGCCCCGGCGGGCAGATAGAACAGGGCGTAGGGCAATGTCGCGCAGAATCCGGCGATGCCCGCCTTGGCCGGGGAATGTGTCATCGCGATGACCAGCAACGGAAACGCGATGGTCGTCACCCGGGTGCCGAGATCGGAGGCGATCTGCCCACTCCACAGCAACATGAAGTCGCGGTTCCGGCGGAGCGGAACTTCCGCGGGGAGCGCCTCGCTCGACGTCGCCGACCGTTCCGTCATCCCTGCCCACCGATGCGTTCCTCTTGGCCCGCGCCGAACGGCGGCGGGTTCACGGCGTGCATTTCCGGCGAGAAGTAGAGCTTCACCCGGGGGCCGGGTCGACCCGGACGCCAGGAGATGTAGTTGTGGATTCCGGTGCCCGCGTCGAGCCCGCGATGCGAGATCTCCGCGAGCACGTCCTCGTAACGGCGCATGGCGCGCGGACGTCCCGCGAGGGCGCGGTGGACCCGCTGCCGTACCTGCCCGTCGTGGTCAGCGTACGTCCACAACGGGACGTAGAGCGTGGCGTCCACGTGTTTCGCGGTGCGTTTCGCCGTGCGCGCGTCGAGCAACGACAGGCAGGTGACCGGCGGCTGGTCCGCGAAGTGTTGATGGCCGTCGAGCATGGTCGCGCAGAAGGCCCGCACCTCCCCCGGCTCGTACCCCGGGTAGGGCTTGAGGGCCGCCGCGACCTCGTCCACGTCGGCGGCGTAATGCCGGAAGTAGACCTTCACCCGGGCGGTGGCACGGTCCGACAGGTCCAGCGAGAGCAGGAACGGCGCGTCCTGCTCGGGACGGTGGACGTGCTCCCGCACCATCGGCCACGAGTCGCCCTCCCCCATCGCGTCCAGGGCAGAACGCAGCAGGTCAGGGGCACCGTCCGGCCCTTCGACGTCAAGGTAGAACCAGGCCTTGAAGCGGACCGGGCCGCCGCGCCGCACCTCCGCGCCGTACATGGACACGTGCGGGCCGTGCGCCTTGTCGGGCAGCAGCCGGTCGGCGACGGCCGACCACCGCGCGGCACCGGCGCCGAACCGTCCGGCCAGCGTCGTCATGAGCGTCCGGGCGGCGGCGGGGTCGCACGCGGGGACGCCCGGCAGCAACGGCTCCATGGCGAACTGGAGGGCGGGCGTCGGCCCGTCGAGGTCCACGGCGAACTCCACGGGAGAGCCGTCCGGCGACACGTCCGACAAAGGGAACTCGTTCGGGCGGGCGTCGCCCCAGTGGTCGGTCATGGCGTGGAACGCCGCGACGAGCCGCGCGCCGCCCCCGTCCAGGCCCAGGGTTCGCGCCGTCCGTTCCAGCGTCGCGGCGCAGGCGGTGCGCATCACCGTGGACAGGTCGCTCATGGCTTCTCCTCGACAATGAATGACGACAGATACCGGGGCATCGGCGAGAAAGGCGCCAACTGAGCGCGGCAATTCAACAATTGAGGCATTAACCGCGCCCAAGCCCCCGGGACAACGGTCCGGGCGTGAGTGCGGAACAAAGGACGGTCAAGGGTCGTCTCATTGCCCAAAACGGAGGTGGAGCGGTACAGTAAACGCACGCATCCTCTGATTAGCCATGGTTTCGAAATCGTGACCGTTACTTGACCGCATGCACCCTCGGCCGTGTTCAGTATCTGTCAGCACCCGCGATGCCGCAAGTGATCATCACTCTCCGCACACGTTGTCCCTCCGGTCGTGACCGACAGTGAATGGAATTGCGACAATGCCGAAAAGGGACGCCGAGCCGCGCCGGGGCCGGCCGATACCTCCGCTGATATCCACCGATCCCCAGAACGCGTACGATCATCTGCGCGAGCAGGCGGCGGCCTGTGCCATCCCATCGGTGGAAGGCACACCGATGTGGGTCGCCGGACGGTACGAGGGCGTCCGATCAATGCTTTCCGACCCGCGTTTCGCGAACAATCCGGCGACGGTGCCGAACGGCGCGGCGGCGCTGTTACCGGGCGAGCCGCTGCGCAAGCTGGGCCTCGACGACGACCTCGTCCCCTACCTGTCCGACACGATCCTGGACAGTGACGGCAGGGACCACGCCCGGCTGCGCCGCCTGGTGACGCCCGCGTTCTCGGTCCAGCGGATCATGACGCTGCGCCCCCGGATCGAGCGGCTCGCCGACGACCTGCTCGACGCCCTGCCCAACCACGCCACCGGCGGCGTCGCCGACCTCCTGGACCACTTCGCCCATCCGCTCCCGATCCAGGTGATCGGTGACCTGGTCGGCGTGCCCGCCGCCGACCTGCCGTCCTGGCTGCGCTGGACGCATGACCTGTCCTTCGACCGGCAGTCCCTGACCGGGACGCTGCGCCCGCTCGTCGACTACACCCACGACCTGGTCCGGCGGCGGCGCGCCGAGCCCGGCGACGACGTGATCAGCGAGCTGCTGCGGGTCCAGGACGACGACGGCGACCGGCTGGACGACCGAGAGCTGGTCACGATGGTGCTCAGCCTGGTCATCGCGGGCCACGACACCACCGCCGCCTTCATCGCCAACAGCGTCTGGGCGCTGCTGACCCATCCGGACCAGTTGGCCGCGCTGCGGGCCGACCCGGGGCTGATGCCCCGGGCCGTCCAGGAACTGCTCCGCTGGTGCGGGCCGGTGCTGGTGGCCCGCACGCGCTACGCGATGCGGGACGTTGACCTCGGCTGGGCCAGCTTCCGGTCCGGCGACGCGGTCGCGGCGGCGCTGAGCGGCGCCAACCACGACCCGCGCGAGTTCGCCGACCCCAAGGAGCTGGACATCGCCCGCAAGTACCAGAACCGGGGCGAGGTGCACGTCTCGTTCGGCGCGGGTCCGCACTACTGCCTCGGCGCGGCGCTGGCCCGCCTGGAGGTCGAGGCGGCGTTGGGCAGGCTGCTTGAGCGGTATCCCGGCCTGGCGTTGGCCGTGCCGGAGCGGGATCTGCGGTGGCACGCCGCCTCGGGAATGCGGAAACTGGCCGAACTGCCCGTGCGTTTATGACGGCTCAACCCGTCACAGCGGAGAAACGCAGTGTTGGATGCGGTATTTGAAGTAACCGTCCCAGGGCGGTGGAGTGGCTTCTGAGCCGGGCTCGGTGGCGAAATAGACATCGACACCGGAATAGTCACCCGGACGCTGGTAGGCCAGCCCGCCATAGGGGCCGCGGACCAGCCCCGAATTGTGGTTCCAGGTGTATCCGCTTTGCGCGTGGGTGATCTGACCGACGACGGTCCAGGTGCCGCCGCCTTCCCAGACGCTCGATCCCGCGATCCGGGCGACCTCGATGTTCTCCTCAACTTCGTTGTCGGCGAGTTCGCCGGTGTCGCGTGAGATGACGAACGAACTCCGGCTGGGGTCATACTTAGGCTCAACCGGCCGTCGGCACCGCGGTCGTCGTCGTCCGCGCCGGTGAAGAACATCGCCCAGGTGTAGGTCTTCGTGCCGGTCTTGGACGTGGTGTAGGTGAATCGTCCCCGCACGACGTCCGGGTCACAGATGTGGTACGCCGCCCAGCTCGGAGTCGCCGGATGGTATTCCGGGTCGCCCGGTTCGAGGCGCGGCTGGAGCGCCGTCCGGTTCTTTCCCCAGGTGTACGACCCGTCCGACTGCCGGGTGCCCACATTGAACAGCACATGGTCGTGAGTGGCGGCGAGCGCGTTCCCGCTGCTGCGCCGGTACTCGACCGTGTTCGCGCAGTAATAAATGATCCGCTGTGTGCTGGACGTCTGCACGATCGACGGCGCGTACTGGTAGAAACCAGCGCTCGGATATGTCGATCCGCCGGGGTACACGCCATTGGGCAACGGGACCCCGGACGACGCGACTGTGGGCGTCCAGGCGTAGGCGGGAAGCAGTGCGACGAACGTCGAGACAACTGCGAGAACGACGACGATCGACATGCGGCGGATGAACGTCAACGAGAATCCCTCGCGTCGAGCCGGTCAAAGAACGGCTGAATTCTCGCATGCCCGCGCCGCGGGTCCCGGCCGCCGCACCCTCCCCGCTATGTCAGGGCGGCGGCCGGGAAGCGATCAGGTGTGCGCGGGCGGCATGTTCTCGTCCGACGCGTACTCCGGGTTGAGAGACAGGGAGATGAAGCTGAAGGGACGGTTGACGTAGTTGAACCCGAGCGGGCAGTGCCGGATCCCGGCGGGGATGTACACGGCGCCCGTGGTGGTGACGGTGTGCCGTTCGCCCTCGATGTCCAGGTACAGCTCGGCGCCGAGGTCGTGGATGTCGTCAGGGTCGTTGCCCATCCACATCAGCACCTCGTCGTACGTGTGCTGGTGGTCGTTCACCCAGTGCGTCTTCTTCGACGTCGGGCCGATCCAGCTGTAGGCCATGTGCACCGGGGCACCCTCGACGTCGATGCCGCGCATCAGGCCGAAGGGGGACCCGATGTTCGCGGGGCGTTCACCGCCCGCGGCGGCGCCCTCGTTGACGAGGTCCGCGCTGCATTCCAGCATCTGCGTGATGAACAGGTGGTCGTACTTGGCCATGCCTCTCCTCGATGTACTGGGACGGGCGGCGCGGGGCCACCTCGACCGATACGGACAAGTCTTCTGGGAGTGAGCGCCAGCGGTAAGGCACTGGCGCCATCACCCCTGTCACTGGCTCCGGTCAGTGGTGATGTCGGGGCCGCTCCCGGCGCCGGTCTTCGCCACGGCGGACGCGAGTTCGGCCAGGTCATCGGGGGTCAGGACCAGTTCCGCGGTCTCCGGCCAACCCTCAGTTTGGGCGGGTGTGCGGGCCCCGACGATGGCACCTGTGACAACCGGGACCGTGACCGTCCAGGCGATCGCGACGGCGCCCACGGACACGCCGTGGCGGGCCGCCACGGGACGCAGCGCGTCCTGGAGCGCGAGGTTGCGGTCCAGCGCCGGGGGCTTGAACGCGGACGCCCGGGACCGCCAGTCGCCGTCCGAAAGGCCCTCCACACGCTTGCGGGTGAACGTGCCGGACAGCAGACCGGAGCCCAGGGGGCTGTACACGATGACCCCGGTGTCGTGGTCCGCGCACCACGGCAGAAGGTCCGCGGTGGCCTCCCGGCGGATCAGGGACAGTGGGGGTTGCAGCGTTCCCACGGGGCCGACCGCCGCGCAGCGGTCCATCAGCTCGACGTCGAAGTTGGAGACGCCCACCGCGCGGACCTTGCCCTCGGCGACCAGTTCCAGCATCGCCCCCCACGAGTCCTCGATCGGCGGGCCGCCGGGGTGCGGGTCGTGGATCTGGAACAGGTCGATGTGGTCGACGCCGAGGCGGCGCAACGACGCGTCGCACTGCCGTTTGATGGAGTCCGGGTCGAGGTCGTTGCTCTCGTCGCCGTTGTCGTCCCAGACGAGCCCGCACTTGGTGAAGACGAGCGGGCGGTCGGCGGGCGGCAGCGCGGCCACGGCGCGGCCCACGACCTCCTCGGAGTGGCCGAAGCCGTAGACGGCGGCGGTGTCGACCCAGTTGACGCCGTTCTCGACGGCGCGGCGGATCGCGGCGACGGACTCGTCGTCGGACTGCGAGCCCCAGCCCATGAGCCCCGGTCCCCCGACGGCCCAGCTGCCGAACCCGATGACGGTGATGTCCATGCCGGTGTTGCCCAGCGGCCTGGTGCGCATGCTCAGGAGTTCCTCCGGTAGGGGGCCGACGCGCCCTCGGGGACGACCGGCAGTTCGATCCGGGACAGGTACGGCCCGTCGTGGTGGACGGTCTGCAACGCGCTGCGCACCTCGTCCGACCGGCCCGGCAGCTCACCGGTGTTCGGGTTGCGGTCGAAGTGCGGGAAGTTGCTGCTCGACACCTCCACCCGGAGACGGTGCCCCGGGAGGAAGACGTTGCTGGTCGCGCCGAGGTCGATCCGGTACTCCACCACGTCGCCGGGCGTGATCGGGCTCGGCTCGCTCGTGGAGTTCCGGTAGCGGGCGCGGATGATGCCGTCGGTGATGTTGCGGGCGTATCCGCACGGTTCGACGTCGACGAGCTTGGCCGTCCAGTCGGTGTCGGGCGCGGACGTGCTCGCGTGCAGGACGACGCTGACCGGCCCGGTGACCTCCAGCGGCTCGGTCAGCGGCTCGGAGGTGTAGACGAGCACGTCCTCGCGGGCCTCGACCGTCCGCTGGTCGAAGATCCCGGCGCGGCTGTGCACGGAGTTGCAGCACAGCGCCCCGCCGACGGTCGGCACCGGGTTGAGCGGGTTGTAGAGGAACGTGTCGGGCGCCTGGCCGTCCGGCTTGTCGCGGCGCAGCGTGCCGTCGCCGTCCATGGTGTTGGCGCGGCCGTCGCTGTGCAGGTACCAGTCCTGGAACTCGGTGCCGGGCAGCGGCCACGACTCGGCTACGCGCCATTCGCCCGCGCCCATCGTGTACAGCAGCACGGGCGGCTCGTCGGCCATGCCGGTGTCGGCGTCCCGCAGCCACGTGTCGAACCAGCGCAGTTGCAGGCCGTCGGTGTCGATGGCGCCGCCGGTCGAGCGGCCCCCGAAGTTCCACTCGCCGACCGGGTTGCCGGAGAACAGGCCCTCGTGCGGCCACGGCCCGACCAGCAGCCGCTGCCGCGTCCGCGCCGGTCCCCGGCCGTGCTCGCGCATGCCGGTGAAGTTGCCGAGGGTGCCGAGGAGGAACGTGTCGTACCAGCCGCCCATGTTGAACGCGGCGACGTCCATGTCGGGGTAGGCGCGGGAGACGTCGAGCCGCTCCCAGAACTCGTCGTAGCCGGGGTGGTCGAGCCATTCCCGGTAGTACGGCGCGATGTCGTCCAGGTAGGGGTGGTCGTCGAGCGGCAGCCGCAGCGCGGAGCCGGGCAGGTCGTCGAGCGCGTCGGTGATGCCGCCGCGGATCGCGGCGGACACGTTCGGGTCGCGGGCGGCGTTGTGCGCGGCCAGCGACAGCGTCCAGCCCAGGCTGAAGCCGAGTTGGAACGCGCCACCCCGGTACACCCAGCCGTGGTGGTAGCTGGACGCCGTGACGTTCGGCGCCATGGCCTTCAGCGCGGGATGACCCGACATGGCGGCCTGCCACTGAGTGACGCCGTCGTACGAGCCGCCGAACATGCCGACCCCGCCGTCGCACCACGGCTGGGACGCGATCCAGTCGATCGAGTCGTAGCCGTCCTCGCGCTCGTGGACGAACGGGGTGAACGTGCCCCCGGAGGCGCCGCGTCCGCGCGTGTCCTGGAGGACGACGGCGTACCCGGCCGAGGCCGCGCGCATCGCGAACGTGCCGTACATGCCGAGGCCGGTGCGGTCGTAGGGGGTGCGGAACACCAGCGCCGGGCCGCGCCGCGCGACGGGACGGTACACGTCCGCGCGCAGGACGGTGCCGTCCCGCATCGGGATGGCGACCATCCGGTCGACGGTGATGGTGTGCTCATTCATGCGCGTCCAGCCAAAGGTCGATGACGTTGCGGGTGAGTCGGGACAGCCCGTTGTCGTAGCCGTTCGCGGACAGGCCTCCCGCGTAGGCGATCGAGCCGGTGGAGAAGACGGAACCGCCGCCGCGGGTGCGGAAGTAGACGATGTCCGAGCGGACGCCGGGGTGCTCGACGGCGCCCAGCCCCGGGTGGGTGCCGCCCAGCTCCTCGACGGCGAACTGGTAGCCGTCGCCGATGCCCTCGGAGGTGGCGATGATCAGCGCGTCCGGGGGGCTGCCGAGGGACGGCTCGTACCGGTCGATCTCGCCGCCCGCCGCGCCGCCGCCGTCCAGGCCGCGGTCGCCGAACACCTCGGAGACGCCTTCGAGCAGCCGCTTGGCGGTCTCGTCGCCGAGGTCGGGGCCGACGCGGTAGTGCCCGGACGGCACGCCGCCCTGCGCGCTGAACCCGACGCCGAACAGCTTCTGCGGCGCCCGGCTGCGGTACGCCCACAGCCCACCACGCTCACCGGTGCTGGCGTGGTGGTACTCGCCCGGCCTGGCCTGCCAGCTCCGGGTGCCGTTCTCGCCGCGCCGCAGCTCCATCACGTGCGGCAGCTCCGGGTGGAACGACACGATCCAGTAGTAGCCGTTGCCACCGAGGTAGCCGATGTTGCCGCCGCCGTCCGCGTACTGCTCCAGCGCGTCCAGCATCTGCTCGGAGGCGTACTCGGGGTGCGCGCCGGTCACCACGCCCTTGTAGGGGCGCAGCAGGTCGACGCCGTCGGTGTGCAGGTCGTGGTCGGTGATGACGTCGAACGAGTAGCCCTGCTCGGTCAGCCAGTCGAGCACGTACAGGTCGTTGGCCAGCGTGAACGGCGACAGGTGGATGTCGAAGCCCGGCGCCAGCGTCAGGATCGGCCGGTGCCACGACGTGTAGCAGACGCCGCTGCCGTCGGTGTGGCTGGCGTAGTTGGACAGGCCGAGGTCGTAGCGGTGTTCGAGGAACGCCGTGCCCGGCGGGACGACCGGGACGTACCCGAGGCCCCGCTCGTTCGAGTACGCGAGGTACGTGGCGGTCGGCAGCAGCAGCGCGACGTCGCCGGTGGCCTTTCCCCGGGGCGGCCGGACGAAGAACGGGATGCTCCGCTCGGCCGAGCCGTCTGCGGCGACGACCTTCAGCGCGTACACGCCGCTGTGCAGATCGGCCGGGACGGTCAGCTCGTGGGACGGTTCCCAGCCCGCGTCCGTCACCGCGTCGTCGTGGAAGTGGATGGCGCCGTAGCCGCGCGGGTCGACGGCGTAGTGCTCGGCCCGGCCGGTGAAGTGCCGTCCGGTGACGCCCCGCACGGGGAGGTTGACGAGCCGTCCGTCCAGGCCCGGGTGTCCGACGCAGGGCACCACCAGCGACGCGGTGCTCCGGGTGTCCTCCGAGGGGCCGAACCACCAGCGCAGCGGGGCCTCGTGCTCGTCCACGGCGGCGATCAGCGCCTCCGGGGTGAGCGCGAACGGCCACAGGCCGGGGCTCTCGATCTTGCCGTTGTAGTGGCCGTCGTCCGGGGTGAAGGTGCCGAACAGCAGCTCGGGGCCGGACGCGGGGGCCAGCTCCGCGTTGACCCGCTGCCGCGTGACGCGGGGACGGTCGTCCACCACGATCGGGCTAACCCTGCTGTTGACGCTGGTCACCAGCGGGCGGGAGACGAGCACCGCCTGCCCGGTCGCCGGGTCGTAGCTGGCGCCGACGCCGTGCCACAGGTGCGGGTCGAGCCGGTCCTCGGCGCGGACCACCGTCTCCCCGGTCCCGTCGCCGAGCCAGAGGGCGAGCCTGCCCTCCTCGTCCAGACCGAGGGCGTACCCGCGCGGGCCCTCGTCCCAGCGCGCCACGATCCCCTGCCGGACGCCGGTGACGGCGGTCGGGTACACGGCGGCCGCGACGGTGAAACCGGCGGCGCCCCCGGTGACGCCGCCGGGGTCGGAAACGACGATGTGGGCGCCGGGCCTGATGGCCTGCGCGCGCCCCTGGTGCCGCCCGGTCCACACCCCGGGGACGGGGTCGACGCGGACGCCGGGGCCGTCCGGGTCGTCGTCGACGTTCCGGAGCCGCACCAGCTCGGTGGTGTACTCCGCGACGCCCGCCGCGCTGACCATGAACGCGATGTCCTCGCCGGGGGCGACGCTGATCCGGTCGGTGTAGCCGAGCAGGACCGGCTCGGTGGTGACCAGCTCGGGGCCGTCCACGCCGTGGGTCGGCGCGTCGCCCCAGCCGAACACCTCGTACAGCTCGCGGCGCAGCCGCACCTCGCGCGCCTGCGCGAGGTCGGTGAACGTGCGGCTGTCGGCGATCCGGAACGGCGCGCCGCGATGGGCGGGCCAGTGGATCAGCCGGTACTCGGCGCCCGGGACCGCCTCGTAGAGGGCGACCCGCTCGCGTGGGGACCTGCGGTCGAGGAACCGCAGGATCCACGACATCGGCTCGCGGTTTCCGGTGTCGGGGTCACGCACCCAGGCGGTGACCAGGTCGTCGGTGATCAGCGACCGGAGCCCGGCCGCGCGGTTTTCGGTGAATCGGGCCTCGACGGCCGGGACTGACGATTCCATGCGGTCACGCTAAGCGGGCTCTCACCTGGGAGACAGCTACTGGAGTCGGCGTCAGTGTCACGGAACCGAGGTGTCACGGAACCGAGGTGACGCCCACCCCGTTGACCCGCGGAACCGACTTGCCCGCCGTCGCCGCCGCCTGCCGCCGGAACTGACCCGGGCTCGTGCCCGCCTCACGCTTGAAGAACCGTCCGAAGTAGGACGGGTTGTCGAAGCACAGCCGCTTGGAGATCTGCGCGATGCTCAGATCGGTGTGCGCGAGCAGCCGCTTGGCCTCGACGGTCAGCGCCGCCCGGATGATCTCCGCGGGCGTCCTGCCGGTCGACCGTTTGACCACGTCCGCGAGGTACTTCGGGGTGATACCGATGCGCGCGGCGTACCCGCTCACCGTCTGCTCCTCGGTGATCTCGTCGCTGACCAGGCGCAGGAACCGGCGGGCCAGCGCGGTCCGGCGGTCCTCCAGGGTGCGGACGCCCAGGTCGCTGTGCGCCCGCCGCATCTCGACCAGCAGGACGTGCAGGTACGCCTGGAGCACTGAGACGTCCGCGCCCATGGGCCGCCGGTACTCGCGGTCCATCGCCGAGAACAGCGACATGATCCGCTCGACCTGGTCCTCCTCCAACTGGAGGGCGTGCCCGACCTCCAGCGGGTCCAGGGCGAGGAACCGGCGCGGCGACACCCGGTCGCCGTACTGCGTGGCCAGGAACTCCTCCAGGAAAACGACGATGAAGCCCTCCAGCGGAGAGCACCGTTCCCAGAACTGCACCTGGCCGGGGGCGACGAAGTACAACGTCACTGGTGCGACCTCGTACGGGACGAAGTCGATGACATGAGTGCCGGACCCGCGTGTCACACACACGAGCTCGTAGAACTCGTGCCGGTGCGGAAATGACGCGTACGACCAGGGCGCCAGGTCGCTGAACGAGTTGATCGCGAAGCCGGGCGGCCCGGACGCGATCAGCGGGTCGTCGAAGCGATGCGTCGGAAGCGGCCTTCGCTCTCGCACGTCCGTCCCTCCCGCGTCAGGACCGGGCGGCGTCCGGCGCGGCCCGGTCCTGACCGGCGGTCAGGTCGGGGCTCGCGGCCAGCAGCCGCCTGGTGTACTCGTGTTTCGGGTCGGCGGCGATCTCCTCGGCGGTGCCCACCTCGACGAGGCGGCCGTCCTTCATCACCCCGACCCGGTCCGCGACCGACAGGACGAGACCCAGGTTGTGGGAGATGAACAGGTAGGCGAGGTTGCGTTCGCGGCGCAGTTCGAGCAGCAGGTTGATCACCTGGCCCTGGACGGACACGTCGAGCGCGGAGGTCGGCTCGTCCGCCACGATCAGCCGCGGCTCGGGCGCGATGGCCCGCGCGATCGCGACCCGCTGGCACTGGCCGCCGGAGATCTGCGCGGGGATCCGGTCCTTGATCGACGGTGGCAGCCCCACCTCGGCGAGCAGTTCGGCGACCCGTGTGCGCAGCGCCTCGCCGCGCAGGTCGGTCAGCTCACGCAGCGGCTCGGCGACGATCCGCTCCACGGTGTGCCGGGGGTCGAGCGAGTTCTGCGGGTCCTGGAAGATCAGCTGGACGGTGCGGCGGAAGTCGCGGGCGCCGCCGTCCAGGCCCTTGTGGGTGTGCTCGCGTCCGGCGAGGCCGATCATGCCCTCGGTCGGGTCGTCCAGGGCGGCGACGAGCTGACCCAGCGTCGTCTTGCCGCTGCCGGACTCGCCGACCAGGCCGAAGAACTCGCCCGGCCGGATCTCCAGGCTCACCCCGTCGACCGCGGCGACCTCCTCGCGGCGGCGCAGCCCGAGCAGGCCGCCGCGCTGGCCGCGGGACGTGTAGATCTTGCGCACCTTCTCGATCACCAGCACCGGCGCGTCGTCGGCCGCGGTCGCGGCGGACGAGGTGACGGCGGCGATCGGCAGCGACACCGCGCCCTCGCCGGGGTTCCAGCAGGCGACCTGGCCGCCGTCCTCGCCGACCGCGCGCATTCCGGGCTCGGCGGTCTCGCACTGGTCCACCGCGTGCGCGCAGCGCGGCGCGAACCGGCAGCCGGGCAGCACCTCGGCGGGGCCCGGCACCGAGCCCGTGATCGACGGCAGGTTCTCGGTGCGGCGCACCCGCGCCTGCGGGACGCACTCCACCAGCGCGCGGGTGTAGCGGTGCCGGGGCGAGCCGAGCACCTGCGCGACCGGGCCGATCTCGACCAGGCGGCCCGCGTACAGCACGGCGATCCGGTCGGCGATCTCGGCCGCGACGCCCATGTCGTGGGTGATGAACACGCAGGCCATCTGGTGCTTGCGCTGCACGTCGCGGAACAGCCGCAGGATCTCCTTCTGCGTGGTCGCGTCCAGGGCCGTGGTGGGCTCGTCGGCCAGCAGCAGGTCGGGCCCGGACATCAGCGCCATCGCGATCATCACGCGCTGCTGCTGGCCGCCGGACAGCTGGTGCGGGTAGCGGTTCATGATCTGCTGCGGGTCGGGGAACCCGACCTCGCCCAGCAGCTCCTTGGCCTGGGCGTTGGCCTGGTCGCGCAGGTCCCGGCGCCGGGGGTCGCGCACGTCGGCGCCCGCCGCGACGCCCGCCGGACGGTAGGCCTCGACGAGCTGCGCGCCGATCCGCTGCGCGGGGTTCAGCGAGTCCAGCGCCTCCTGGAACACCATGCCGATGCGGCGGCCGCGGAAGGCGCGCATCTGCTCGGCGGTCAGGGTGGTGAGATCGACGTCCTCCAGCCGGATCTCACCGGTCGTGCGCGTCGGCGCGACGAACTCCAGCAGCCGGATCACCGACAGCGCGGTCACCGTCTTGCCACTGCCGGACTCGCCGACGATGCACAGGGTCTCCCCGCGGTCGAGGCTCAACGACAGCTCGCGCACCAACTCGACGGTGTCGTCCCCTGTGCCCACTCCGACACAGAAGTCCTCGATCTCAAGCAACGACATGTGTGCCATCCCTCCCGCCCGGCCAGCACGGCGTCCCACCCGGCGGGCGCCCGCCGGGAGCGGCGAAAAACTCCAGGTATGGGCAGTTTGGGGTAACCCCGGGTGGGTGGACAAGGGACCAATCACCCGATAATCAGCTAGAAAGGTAAAAGTTCTCGCCAGTGACAGAACTGCGGAGCTTGACGCCTACTGGAGCGACACGGCCGCGATTACCTTGAACCGCCACGAGGCCGGACTCGGGGGTGAGGAGCCACCCATGATGAACACCCCATCCAACTACCCGCCCCGCTCACGACACCAGAAGCGCGGACGCTCCCGCCGCGCCATGGCCGCGGTCGCGGCCGTCCTGGTCGCCGCGGGGCTCACGACCGCCTGCACGTCTGAGGCGACCGGAACGAAGGGCGGAGACGACGGCAAGCCCGTCAAGGGCGGGAACCTGACGGTTCGCATCGCCCAGGACCCAGGTTCGCTGGACGCGGTCAAGAACACCAACGCGGGCGTCACCTACATCAGCCACGAGATCTTCGAGCAGCTCATCACGATCGACAAGGACTACCAGCCCAAGCCGGTGCTGGCCGAGTCGTACACCAAGAGCGACGACGGTCTCGCCTACACCTTCACCCTCCGCAAGGGGATCACGTTCTCCGACGGCTCGCCGCTCAAGGCGGCCGACGTGGTCGCGTCCCTGAAGTACTGGGTGGAGAACGGCAGCTACGCCCAGTCGCTCAAGCCGGTGCTGGGGAAGATCACCGCGAAGGACGACGCGACGGTCGAGGTCGCGCTCAAGCAGCCGTTCAACCTCATCGCGTTGATGGCCGCGAGCGCGGGCGCCGAGATCCACCGGGCCGCGGACATCGCCGCCTCCGGGCCCACCGGGATCCCCGCCGACCGCAACGTCGGCACCGGGCCCTACAAGGTCAAGTCGTGGACGAAGGGACAGCAGCTCGTTCTTGAGCGCAACACGAAGTACCAGCCGCCGCAGGGCCCGTCCAGCGGATACTCGGGCGCCAAGCGCGCCTTCCTCGACACGATCACCTACAAGATCGTCGCGGACGAGGACGCCGTGCTGAACGGTCTGAAGACCGGGCTGTGGGACGTCGCCGAGCCGTCCCACGACCAGTACGACCAGATCAAGGGCGACTCGCAGCTGGAGATCGGCGTCGAGGCGGCGGCGAACGTCCAGTACGTCTCGCTCAACCACAACTCCGGGTCGATCTTCTCCAAGGCGCAGGCCCGGGACGCGATGAACCTGCTCATCGACAAGAAGGCCGTCATGGACGCGCAGGGCGTCCCCGATCTGGTCGCGCCGAGCAACGGAGCCTTCGCGACGACGACCAACAAGGGCATGTACTCCGACGCGGGCAAGGCCAAGTGGGAGCAGCACAATCCCGAGCAGGCCAAGCAGCTGTTCGCGGCGGCGGGCCTCAAGCCGGGCCAGACCATCCGCATGATCACGACCGATGAGTTCCCGCAGTTCAAGGACGCGCTGCTCATCATCCAGAACCAGCTGAAGAAGATCGGGATCAAGTCGAGCATCGAGAGCTACGACTTCGCCACGCTGATCGGCAAGAAGAACAACCAGCCGAACAGCTGGGACGTCCTCGCCCTGATGGACGACGCGAACCCGCCGGTGCCCTCGTACACCGACAACGTCAACGGGCTCGACAACTCCGGCTACCCGCGGGACAAGCTCGCGCCGCTGCTGGAGGCCTACAACCGGGCGAAGACGCCGCAGGAGCAGAAGACGACGCTCGACGCGGTCCAGTCGTTCACCAGCCAGAACCTGCCGACCATCACGCTCTACATGGCCAAGTCCTACGTGGCCTACCGGCCGAAGGTCGCGGGCTACGACGGGTGGGGCATGGAGTTCGCCGACGTGTGGATGAAGAAGTAGGTGACATGCTCCTCGTGATCCTGCGCCGCCTGCGCGACCTGGTGCTGGTGCTGTTCGTCGTCGGTACGACCCTGTTCTTCCTGCTGCGGTCGATTCCCGGCGACCCGGCCCAGGTGCTGCTCGGCACCAAGGCCTCGCCGGAGCAGCTCGCCCGCCTGCGGGCCGATCTGGGGCTCACCGGACCGAAGTACGAGCAGTACTTCCACTGGTTGGGCAACGTCGTCACCGGCGACTTCGGCACGTCGATCCACTACCAGGAGCCGGTGCTGCGGGTGATCGGCGACCACATCGCGCCCACGCTCACGCTCGCCATCGCCAGTACGGCGATCAGCTTCCTGCTGACCGTGCTGATCGTGAGCTGGGCCGCGGTGGCACCGCACAACTGGGTCGCCCGGTTGGTGAACCGGGTGACCCAGTTCGGCCTCGCCCTGCCGGAGTTCTGGTTGGCATTGCTGGCCGTGTACGTGTTCGCGCTCTACCTCGGCTGGTTCCCGACCAGCGGATACACGCCGCTCTACTCCGACCCGGTCACGGCCGTCCCGCAGCTGGTGCTGCCGGTCGCGGTGCTCGTCGTCGGACAGACGGCGTTCTTCACCATCACGATGGAGGAGGGTGTGCTCGGTGAGCTGAGCCAGCCCTACCTGCGCACCGCGCGGGCCAAGGGTCTCACCGAGCGGCGCATCGCCATCCTGCACGTGCTGCCCAACGCGATGCTGCCGGTGATGACCACGGTCGGGCTCAACTTCGCCTCGCTGATCGGCGGGGTGGTCGTCATCGAGAGCATCTTCGTCATCCCCGGGCTCGGCACGACACTGCTCGACGCCGTGTACGCCCGCGACTTCCCGCTCATCCAGGGGGTGGTCATGTTCATCGCGTTCCTGTTCGTCGCGGTCAACCTGCTGGTGGACCTGGCGTACTCGCTGGTCAACCCGAAGGTGCGTGTCGCGTGACGGCGGCGGTCGTGACAAAGGCGGCGGCATCGCCGCCGCGGCGGTGGTCGTCGTTCGCGCGGCGCAACCGGACGCTCGTGGTGACCGGCGCGCTGATCCTGGCGATCATCGTGCTGGTCATGGTGCTGCCGCTGCTGCTCACCGACCCGAACGCGACGGAGCCGTCGCGGCGGCTGCTCGGACCGTCCATGGACCATCCGATGGGCACCGACAAGTTCGGCCGGGACCTGTTCAGCCGGTGGGCGTCGGCGGGCCGGGTCTCGATCGGGATGACCGCGCTGATCACGATCTGCGCGGTGTCGCTCGGCACGTTCATCGGCCTGGTCGCGGGCTACTTCGTCCGCGTCGGGTCGGTGATCATGCGGATCGTGGACGCCTGGATGGCGTTCCCGTCCATCATCCTGGCGATCGTGTTCGCGGTCGTCATCGGCCCCGGCATGCTGAGCGAACTGCTCGCGGTGACGATCATCTTCACGCCGTACACCGCGCGCATCATCCGCAGCCGCACCCTGACCCTGGCCGCCCGCACGTACGTGAAGGCCGCGCGGGTGTCCGGGATGGGGCCGTGGAAGACCCTGGCGGTGCACGTCCTGCCGAACACCCTGCCGCTCGCGGTGGTGCAGTGCATCCTGCTGTCGGCGGGCGCCATGCTCATCGACGGGACGCTGAGCTTCCTCGGACTCGGCATCTCACCACCCACCGCGACCTGGGGGAACATGGTCGCGGACGGGCGCACCTACCTTCAGGAGCACCCGACCATGGTGCTGTTCCCCGGTCTGTCGATCGCGATCTTCGTGTTCCTGCTGAACCTGGCGGGCGGGAGCCTGCGCGCGTTCGTCGATCCCCGGGCCCGGCTGCTGCTCGACCAGCGCAGACGCCGGGGGAAGGTCCGGGCCTAGGCTCCCGGCGGGTTCCGCGCGCGGGATCCACCGGGACAGTGCCCTCACCGGCCGCCAGGGGGTCGGTGGGGGCACGCCCATGTCCGGGGTGTGTTCGCGGTCTTCGTCGGCGGGCTAGGTGTTGGCGGGGAGGGACGAGCCGAGGCCGCGCCTGCGCACCGCGACGAGGTCGTGCCGGGCGGCGGGAGCGGCGTCCGCGTCGTCCTCGGCGCCCTCCACGACGAAGCCCGCGTCGGCGATCATCGCGAGGTCGCCCTCACCCGCCTGGCCCTCGCTGGTCAGGTAGTCGCCCAGGAAGATGGCGTTCGCGATGTGCAGGGCGAGCGGTTGCAGGGTGCGCAGGTGGATCTCCCGTCCACCGGACGCCCGGACCTCGCTGTCGGGGAACATGAACCGGAACACGGCGAGGATGCGCAGGCAGCGGAGCGGCGTCAGCTCCCATCGTCCGGCGAGCGGCGTGCCGTCGAAGGGGATCAGGAAGTTGACGGGCACGGAGTCCGGGTCGAGTTCGCGTAGGGCGAAGGCGACGTCCACGATGTCGTCGTCGCTCTCCCCCATCCCGAAGATGGCGCCTGAACACGGTGACAGGCCGCCTTGCTTGGCGTGCTCCACGGTTTGCACCCGGTCGTCGAAGCCGTGCGTCGTGCAGATGTCGCCGTAGTTCTGCTCGCTGGTGTTGAGGTTGTGGTTGTAGGCGTCGGCGCCGACCTCGCTCAGCCGCTCGGCCTGCCCCGGCTTGAGCAGCCCGAGGCACACGCACACCTCGACGTCCGAGGTGGCCTCCTTGATCGCGGAGACGGTCGCGGAGACGCGGTCGATGTCGCGGTCGGACGGGCCGCGCCCGCTCGCCACCAGGCACACCCGCCGCGCCCCGGCCGCGACGGCGCGGGTCGCGTCCTGGACGGCCTCGTCCGAGGAGATCCAGGAGTACTTCATGATCTCCGAGGTCGAGCCGAGGCGCTGCGAGCAGTAGCCGCAGTCCTCCGGGCACAGGCCGCTCTTCATGTTGACCAGGTAGTTCAACTTGACGCGCCGCCCGAAGAAGCGGCGCCGCACCCGGGACGCGGCGGCCACCACGTCCAGCACGTCCTCGTCGGGCGCGCGGAGCACCTCAAGCAGCTGCTCCCGGGTCGGACGCTCACCGGCGAGGGCGGCGGAGACCAGGGAGTCGAGCAGATCGTCAAGCGCAGTCGGCGTCATGGGCGCCATGATCGGGGGACGTCCGACCGGGCCGCAAGGACGGCGCGCGACAAATCGTCCGGGCTCAGATTGGTGACCGGACGAGGTCCGCGAGGGCGACCAGGTCGGCGACGACGACCAGGGCCAGGACGCCGTAGGCGGCGTACCGGGTGACGGGCCGTCCGGTGTGCGGGCCCATCAGCGTCCGGTCGGTGGTGAGGCGGATCAGGACGTAGATCACCACCGGCAGCGCCAGGCTGAGCACGAGCTGGCTGAGCATCAACGCCCGGACCTCGCCCACCCCCAGGAACAGCAGCAGGGCGGCCGGGACGAGCGCGGCGGCGCGGCGGGCCAGCAGCGGCGGACGCAGCCCGGTGAGACCCTCGATCACGAACTGGCCGGTGACGCCGCTGGTGGTCGTGGAGGCCAGTCCGGCGGCCAGCAGCCCCAGCCCGAACGCCCCGGTCGCCAGCGGCCCCAGCGCGGGCGTCAGCGACTCGGCGGCCTCCGCCAGCGTCGCCGGGACGGGCCCGCCGCCCTGCCGCTGTTCATGGGTGTCGGCCGCCACCACCAGGATCGCCGCGTTGATCAGCAGCGCGACGTTCAACGCGACGGCGCTGGCGATCACGGTCCGTCGCAGCACGGATTTGGCGGCGGCGCCACCGGGGTCTTGTTCGAGGGGCCAGCGCACCACCCTGGAATGCAGGAACAGGTTGTGCGGCATCACGGTGGCGCCGAGCATCGCGATCGCGACCGGCGCCGCGTCCGGCGGGAGCGTGGGCACCAGCCCGGACGCGACCTGCCCACCCGGACGCGACAGCCACAGCTCGAACACGTACACCCCGGCCACGACAGCGAGCAGCCAGATGATGCACCGCTGCACCGCCCGGTTGCCCGCCGCGACCGTCAACGTCCCGATGACCAGCACCGCGCCCAACGCGATCGCCAAGGCCATCGGGATTCCCAGCAGCAGCCGCAGCGCCAGGACCACGCCGAGGAACTCGGCGACCTCGGTGGCGACCAGCACCACCGCCACGACCGCGACGACCAGCGCACGGGGAACGCCGGACAGACGACGTCCCAGCAACTCGGCCAGGTCAGCGCCGGTGACCAGCCCGAGCCTGGCCGCCAGGTATTGCAGGAACAGCGCGACGACGTTCGCGACGACCAGCACCCACAGCAACCGGTGGCCGAACATCGCCCCGGCGGTGATGTCGGTCCCCCAGTTGCCGGGGTCGATGTACCCGACCGCGACCAGGGCGGCCGGGCCCGCGTAGGCGACCGGACCGAACCGCCGACCACCGCGGCCCGGGACGGGCTCGACCGGTGGGCCCTCCGGGACTGGCCTGCGGGCCAGCGTCACAGTCGGGCGATCAGATGCGCGTCCGTCATGGGGGCATTCTGATGCGAGCGAGCAGAATTGTACAGAATATTCTCTATATCAACCGGGTCTCAGGTGACGCGGTCCCAGCCGCGCGGTGGGCCGTGCAGGCCGAGCTGTTCGTCACGGCTGCGGTAGACGATGTAGGGGCGGGTCAGGTAGCCGATCGGCGCGGTGAGCATGTGGACCAGGCGGGTGAACGGCCAGATGCAGAACAGCGCCAACGCGCTGAGGGCGTGCAGCTTGAACAGGATCGGGACATCGCCGCTCATGAGGTCCGGGTCCGGTCGCAGGTAGAAGATCGACCGGAACCAGGGCGAGACCGACTCCCGGTAGTTGTAGCCGCCGTTGACGATGTTGGCGACGACGGTGGCGGAGAGTCCGAGCACGATGGTGAGGGCCAGCACCGCGTACATGAGCTTGTCGTTGCGGGTCGTCGCGGAGAACACCGGGCCGACCGTCCGGCGGCGGTAGATGAGGATCGTGAGGCCCGCGAGCGTGCTGAAGCCCGCGACGCTGCCGAGGACGACCGCGATCACGTGGTAGGTGTGCTCGCTGATCCCGACGGCCTCCGTCCAACTGGCCGGGATGACGAGCCCGCCCACGTGCCCGAGCAGAACGACGAGGATGCCGAAGTGGAACAGCGGGCTGCCGACGCGCAGCAGGCGGCTCTCGTAGAGCTGGGACGAACGGGTCGTCCAACCGAACTTGTCGTACCGGTAGCGCCAGATGTGTCCGAGGACGAACACCGCGATGGCGACGTACGGCAGGGCGCCCCACAACAGGATGCCGAGCACGCCCGGGTCGTCGCCGTTCATGAGCGGACTCCGATCACCGGGTCGGGCAGCAGGACGGGTTCGTACGGGGCGAGGCCGACCTGTTCTTCGGGTGGCCCTTCGGCAACGAGGCGGGCCACGGCGTCCTCGGTGCGGCCGGTCAGTGGCGGCAGCGTCGCGGCGACCGCGTCCAGGACGTTCCGCCACGGCGAGGCCGACTCGGCGAGGGCGAGCCGCAGCAGTTCGAGGCCCGCGCGGTTCTCCAAGAGCAGGCGGCGTCCGGTGGCGAGGTCGCCGGTGGCGCCGAATTCGAGGACGACGGCCAGGTGGTCGGGCAGTTCGGCGTCATCGAGGTCGAGCCCGGCCGCCTGGTACGCCTGCTTGAAACGCAGCAGCGCCATGCCGCGTTTCCGGGTGTCGCCGTAGGCGTAGTAGGTGAGGTAGAGGCAGCAGCGTTTGCGGTGGTCGAAGGTGGCCACGTAGTCGGCTGCCAGGTCGTTCAGGGGCGTGGCGTCCAGGTGGTCGAGAAAGGCCCGGAGGTGCGTTCCGACCGCGTCCGGCACGCTGTCGGCGGCGCGGCGCAGCAGCGGACGGCGTTCCAGCAGCTCCGCGTCGGGATAGCCGAGCAGCAGCGACGCCGCCTGCCAGGCCGTGGCCAGCTCGGTGTCGCTGAAGCCGGGCTTGGTCGCGCGTTTCATTCTCACGGCTTGGGCTCCGTTTCGGCGTGGCCGGAGTCGGCGGGCGGGTTCGTGCCGTCCGGCCCTGGCTCCTGGTCCTCGGTCCGTTGCGGGAACAGCCCGGCGGGGGTTCCCTTGCCGTCCCAGTTGAGGAGGTTGACGCGGTGCCGCTTGTCGGTGGGGTCGGTCGGGCGGTCGGACGTCTGCCGTTGCCGCAGCATGTGGAAGTTCTCCACGGCGATGGGGTTCGCGCCGCCGGACCCTTCTCCGAACGGTCCCGAGCCCCCGGCGGCGCCGGAGCCGCCCATGCCGGGCCCGCCCTCGTAGTCCAGCGCGCAGTCGGTGGCGAGTTCTTCGAGGTCGTGGGCCTGTTCGGCGTGCGCGGTGGGGATGACGTACCGCTCGTCGTACTTGGCGAGCGCCAGCAACCGGTACATCTCGTACATCGCCTCGCCGGTCATGCCGACGCCGGACGGGATCGCCTCGTCGGCGTCACGGCCCAGGTTGAGGTCGCGCATGTAGGACCGCATCGCGGCGAGGCGGCGCAGGACGGCGTCGACCGGCGCGATGTCCCCAGCGGTGAACAGCTCGGCGAGGTACTCGACGGGGATGCGCAGCGCGTCGATCGCGGCGAACAGGTTCCCGGCGTCCTCGGCGTCATGTCCGGTGTCGCGGACGACGTCCACGACCGGTGACAGCGGCGGGATGTACCAGACCATCGGCATCGTCCGGTACTCCGGGTGCAGGGGCAGCGCCACCTTGTAGGTGTTGATGAGCGCGTAGACCGGAGACCGCTGCGCCGCCTCGATCCAGTCGTCGGGGATGCCCTCGCGTTCGGCTGCCGCGACGACCGCCGGGTCGTTCGGGTTGAGGAACACCTCGCGTTGCGCCTCGTACAGGCCGGTGTCATCAGGGGTGGACGCGGCTTCGAGGACCTTGTCGGCGTCGTAGAGCATCAGGCCGATGTAGCGCAGCCGTCCGACGCAGGTCTCCGAGCAGACGGTGGGGATGCCGACCTCGATGCGCGGGAAGCAGAACGTGCACTTCTCCGCCTTGCCGGTGCGGTGGTTGAAGTACATCTTCTTGTACGGGCAGCCCGACACGCACATCCGCCAGCCCCGGCATCGGTCCTGGTCGACGAGGACGATGCCGTCCTCGGTGCGCTTGTAGATGGCGCCAGATGGGCACGACGCCGCGCACGACGGGTTCAGGCAGTGTTCACAGATCCGGGGCAGATAGAACATGAAGGTCTGGTCGAACTCCAGCTTCACCTTGTCGGAGATCTGCTTGAGCAGGACGTCCCGGTCGCCGTGCTCGATGGACCCGCCGAGGTCGTCGTCCCAGTTCGCCGACCACGACACCTTCATGTCCTTGCCGGACAGTAGCGACTTCGGCCGCGCGACCGGCGTGTGCTCCTGGAGTGGCGCGTCGGTGAGGGTCTCGTAGTCGTAGGTCCAGGGCTCGTAGTAGTCGGCCATGCCCGGGAGCTTCGGGTTGGCGAAGATGGTGAGCAGCTTGCGGATGCGTCCGCCGCCCTTGAGGGCCAAGCGGCCGCATCGGTTGAGCGTCCAGCCGCCGCGCCAGCGCTCCTGGTCCTCGTACCGGCGCGGATAGCCCTGCCCGGGACGAGTCTCAACGTTGTTGAACCACACGTACTCCACGCCCGAACGGTTCGTCCACGCCTGCTTGCAAGTGACGGAGCACGTGTGGCACCCGATGCACTTGTCGAGGTTCATCACCATCGCCATCTGGGCCATGACGCGCATGTCAGTACTCCACGTCCTGCGAGCGGCGGCGGATCACGGTGATCTCGTCACGCTGGTTGCCGGTCGGGCCGAGATAGTTGAACGCGAACGACAGTTGCGCGTACCCGCCGATCAGATGGGACGGCTTGATCAGCAGCCGGGTCAGCGAGTTGTGGATGCCGCCGCGCCGTCCGGACGTCTCCGAACGCGGCACGTCGATCAGCTTGTCCTGCGCGTGGTACATGTACACCGTCCCGGCGGGCATCCGGTGCGTGACGATCGCGCGGGCGACCACGACGCCGTTGCGGTTGACCGCCTCGATCCAGTCGTTGTCGCGCACGCCGATCTTGGCGGCGTCCGTCCCGCTCATCCAGATCACCGGGCCGCCGCGCGACAGCGACAGCATGAACAGGTTGTCCTGGTACTCCGAGTGGATCGACCACTTGTTGTGCGGAGTGAGGTACCGGACGGTCAGTCCCAGTTCGCCCGTCTCCCCGAGTTCGGGTTCGCCGAACAGCGCGTGCATGTTCAGGGGTGGCCGGAATGTGGGGAGCTGCTCGCCCAGCTCGGCCATCCAGTCGTGGTCGAGATAGAAGTGCTGCCGTCCGGTGAGGGTGTGCCACGGTTTGAGCCGCTCGACGTTGATCGTGAAGGGCGAGTAGCGACGTCCGCCGCTCTCCGACCCCGACCACTCCGGCGACGTGATGACCGGGACGGGGCTCGCCTGCGTGTCGGCGAACGTGATCCGTTTGCCCTCGTGCTCGGCGGCGAGGTCCGCGAGCCGCGTGCCGGTGCGGCGCTCCACGGCACGGAACCCCTGGGTGGCGAGCCGCCCGTTGGTCGTGCCGGAGAAGGCGAGGATCATCTCGCAGGCGTGGACGTCGCGGCGCAGCGACGGGCGGCCGTCCGCCGGTCCGCCGCGCACGGCGCCGTTCTTGTCGCGCAGGTAGTCGACCTGGTCGGCCAGGTCGAACGTGACGCCCTTGGTGGTCGCGCCGAGCCGTTCGGCGAGCGGGCCGAGCGCGGCCATCTTCGCCGCGACCGCCGGGTAGTCGCGCTCCACCGTCACCAGCTTCGGCATCGTCACGCCCGGGACGGGTTCGACCTCACCGTCGGCCCAGTCGGCGACGCGGCCGTGCGGGACGGCCATCTCGTCCGGCGTGTCGTGCAGGAGCGGCACCGCGACGACGTCCTTGCGGACGCCGAGTCTCCCCTCTGCGAGACGGCTGAACTGGACCGCGATGTCCTGGAACGCGCGCCAGTCGCTGCGGGTCTGCCACGGCGGACCGATCGCCGGGTTGAACGAGTGCACGAACGGGTGCATGTCGGTGGTGCTCAGGTCGTGCTTCTCGTACCAGGTCGCTGCCGGGAGCACGACGTCGGAGTAGATCGTGGTGCTGGTCATCCGGAAGTCGAGCGAGAGCAGCAGGTCGAGCTTGCCGGTCGGGGCCTCGTCCCGCCAGACGACCTCCTTCGGCCGCAGCTCCGGCGGGGTCTCGTCGGCGCGGACGGCGTCGGCCGCGCCGAGCAGGTGCCGCAGGAAGTACTCGTTACCTTTCGCGGACGAGCCGAGCAGGTTCGACCGCCACACCGTCAGCACGCGCGGCACGTTCTCCGGGGCGTCGGGATCCTGGCAGGCGAACTTGAGGCGGCCCGCCTTCAACTCGCCCACGATGTGCTCGCCGATCGGCGTCCCCACTGCCTCCGCTTCGTCGGCGAGGTCCAGGGGGTTGCGGTCGAACGTGGGGTAGGACGGCATCCAGCCGAGCCGTGCCGCCTGCGCGATCACGTCGGCGGTGGAGCGTCCGGCGAACCGGCCGCCGCCGTTCGCCGCCGACCCTGCGGCCGACAAGGTGGCCGCGTCGAACTGGTCGTAGCGGAACTGGTCGGTGTGCAGGTAGAAGAACGCGGTGCCGATCATCTGCCGGGGCGGACGGGACCAGTCCAGCGCGCCCGCGAGCTGCGCCCACCCGGTCAGCGGGCGGCACTTCTCCTGCCCGACGTAGTGCGCCCAGCCGCCGCCGTTCACGCCCTGGCAGCCGGTCAGCGTCGTCAGCGCCAGGAACGCCCGGTAGATCGTGTCGGAGTGGAACCAGTGGTTCGTGCCCGCGCCCATGATGATCATGGAGCGGCCGCGCGACTCCTCGGCGTTGGCGGCGAACTCGCGGCCGATCCGCTCGGCGGCCCGCGCCGGGACGCCCGTGAAGGTCTCCTGCCAGGCGGGCGTGCCGGGCTCGGCGGCGTCGTCGTACCCGGACGGCCACGCGCCGGGCAGCCCGTCCCGTCCGACGCCGTACTGGGCGAGGAGCAGGTCGTAGACGGTCGTGACCAGGTGGCCGCCGACGTCGCGGACCGGGACGCCGCGCCGGAGCGTTCCCGGCGTCCCGTCGACGGCGTCGAACCGGGCCAACTCGACCTCGACGGCCCTGCCGCCCTCCCCGCCCGCGACGGTCAGCAGCGGGTCGGCATCGCCCAGGTCCAGGTTCCAGCGGCCCTCGCCGGACTCGCCGTACCGGAACCCCAGCGACCCGTTCGGAACGAGCGGATGCCCGGTCTCCGCGTCCAGAACGACGGTTTTGAACGCGGCGTTCTCCGACCCCGCCTCGGCGCCCGGCAGGTCGGCGGCGGTGAGGAACTTCCCGGGGACGTGGACGCCGTCGCGCTCCTCCAACCGCACCAGGAACGGCAGGTCGCTGTACCGCTTCACGTAGTCGGTGAAGTACGGCACCTGCCGGTCGACGAAGAACTCCTTGAGGATGACGTGGCCCATCGCCATCGCGAGCGCGCCGTCCGTGCCCGGCTGCGCGGCCAACCACTCGTCGGCGAACTTGACGTTGTCGGCGTAGTCCGGGGAGACCGCCACGACCTTCTGGCCCCGATAGCGGGCCTCGGTCATCCAGTGCGCGTCCGGCGTCCGCGTCACCGGCAGGTTGGAACCCCACATGATCAGGTACCCGGCGTCCCACCAGTCGCCCGACTCGGGCACGTCGGTCTGGTCGCCGAACACCTGCGGGGACGCCACCGGAAGGTCGGCGTACCAGTCGTAGAACGACAGCATCGTCCCGCCGATCAGCGACACGAACCGGGCGCCCGACGCGTGCGACACCATCGACATCGCCGGGATCGGGGAGAACCCCGCGATCCGGTCGGGGCCGTACTCGGCGATCGTATGGACGTGCGCGGCCGCGATGATCTCCGTGGCCTCGTCCCAGGAGGCGCGCACCAGCCCGCCGCGTCCCCGCGCCGACCTGTACTTCCGCGCGCGCTCCGGATCGGACACGATCTCCCGCCACGCCGCCACCGGGTCGCCCGTCCGCGCCCGCGCCTCCCGGTACATCTCCAGCAGCACGCCGCGCACGTACGGATACCGGACGCGCGTCGGCGAGTAGGTGTACCAGGAGAAGGACGCGCCACGCGGACAGCCGCGCGGCTCGTACTCGGGCCGGTCGGCGCCGACCGACGGGTAGTCGGTCTGCTGCGCCTCCCAGGTGATGATGCCGTCCTTGACGTACACCTTCCACGAACAGGACCCGGTGCAGTTCACCCCGTGGGTCGACCGCACCACCTTGTCGTGCGACCAGCGGTCGCGGTAGAAGGCGTCCGCCTGCCGCCCGCCGGTCCTGGTCATCGTCCGCAGGTCGGGCGACACCCGGGCCTTGGTGAAGTACCGGCGCGTGCTCACCAGCGCGTCCTCCAGCGGCCCGTCCAGCCCCGGTCGGCCCTTGGTCGAACTCACTCAGGATTCCCTTCGTCGGCTTCCGCGGTTCTCACCCTGACGGAGGCTCCTAACCACCGACAAGGGCCGTTGGTCCCTGGCCACGGCACCCTCCCTGATCACCCGGCGGCGGCGCGGCCGACCGTCAGGCGAATTCCGTTCGGTCCCGTGATCGTCGCGTGATGGGGCGCCGGATCGCGAATCGCGTCTACCGCGAAGAAAAATGGAACGTTCAGGAACGCGGCGCGCCGGGCCGTCACGGTGCCCACATCCGGACGCCACGGGCCTTCTGACCTGCCATCCTTCAAATGATCTTGGAGAGCGCGGCGGGGGTGCCGGACGGGGCGTCCGCGACCAGGCGCAGGCCGCCGTCAGGGCAGCGTCAATTCCGGTGATGACCTGCACAAACGCACCGATCGGACGGAGTCTCCCATCACGGTTCGGCTAATGCCGCCGAACATGACAGGTCACAATCAGTGCCTTACGCTGGGTCGAATTATCTACGTCTCAGAGGTCATTCACTTTTCATCCGCCATACATTTGCACTAGAGTCCCGTGCCCAGGCGTGCCGCGGCCGCCCCCGCTCCTGTCCGCTCTCCGAACGGCTGCTCCCACGGCCACCTCACCAGGAGGTCACATGCCTGGGGACTTGGAAACCCTTTACGACGCCCACGCCCACCGCCTCTACGCGCACTGCTGGTCGCTGCTCGGCGACCACGGCGCGCCCGACGCGTTCAAGGACGTGTTCACCGAAGCGATGCGGCGTCCCCCGCGCGGCGAAACGGTGCTCTTCCTGCACCAACTCGTCCGCACGGTCTGCACTCAGCGAGGCGCGTTCGACGCGCGTCACCGCCTCGCCCAGAACGTCACCGACCCGTTGTTGAACGCGGCGAGCGACCTGCCCGCCGAATACCGCGAGGCGCTGCTGCTCTACGCGGGCGAATGGCTGGACGTCAACGACCTCGCCCGCGTCCTCGCCGTCTCCCCGGACGACGTGCGCAGGCTCCTGCACAAGGCGCGCACCACGCTGGAAAGCAGCGTCCTGGACGCCCTGATGCGCGGCACCGCCGACGCCGCCGACCACATGGACGTCATCGCGGCGTTCGAGCAGGGGCGGCTCCCGCACCTGCTCGCCCGCCGCGCGCCCGCCTGGGCGCCCGCCCCGCTGCGCGACCACGTGGTCGCCGTGGCGGACGACCCGCTCGACCGGCTCGACGGCGTGCTCACCGAACCCGAGACCGCGACCGGCCCGCTCGTCGTGATCGGCCCGGACACCGGCCCCGGCGCCGACCCGGCGCGGGACCGCAGCCGTCGCCGCAGGGCCCTCATCAAGGGCGTCGGCGGCGTGGCCGGAGTCGCGGCCTCCGTCACGGTCGGCCTGCTGATGACCTGGCCCTCCCCGGGCGAGGGCACGGCGAACGCCCTCGGGCCGCACGGCGGCAACAACCTGCCGGGCCCCGCCCCCGCGGGCGGCATGACCAGCAAGGCGGGCGTCCCGGACCGTCCGGTGGACGTGCCACGGGCCGGCGTCCCGGCACCGGACCCGGCGCCGACGTCGGGCGCCACCACCCCGGTCAACGAGCGGCCCGGCAGCCCCGGCGGCGGCACGACCGGCCGGACGACGCCGCCACCGCCGAGCGACCCGTCCACCCCGCCCCCCACCACTCCCCCGACCGACACGCGGGAGGACCCGGGGACGCCCTCTCCGAACCCGACCGAGCAGCCGCCGACCGAGCAGCCGCCCGAAGACGGGTCGCGCACGGAGGGCCCGCTCGACCCCGTCACCGACGTCATCGGGCACGTCACCTCCCCCATCCTCGGGGGCCTGGCGGGCTGACGGACCATCACACAAGGGGGCGTGCCCGCGGCGCGCCCCCTTGTTCTTGTCAGGGCGCTGTCACGGCACTGCCACGGCGCTGTCACGGCGCTGCCACGGCGCTGCCACGGGCCTGTCGTGGGATCCAGAGTCACGGGATCGGGCGTCAGGGAATCCAGCCGTCGGCGCGGGCCTCGTCGAGCGCCTGTTCGGCCTCGCGGCTGTCGAGCATCTCCAAGCCGCGGACGGCCCAGAACCGCAGCGACTCGTCGTCGCTCCGCGCCTGGTCGCGGAACAGGTCGAGCGCCGTCGCGGACCGCGCCTCGGCGATGAGTTCGAGCAGGCGGCAGCGCAGACCATGATCGTCGACATGATCACGGCGCCCGGCGGTGAACTCCGTGACCAGGTCGTCGACATAGGCGTCGGCGTGTTCGCGGAGGAAGTCGAAGCCGTCCTCGCGGGCCTTCGGCTCGTCCGCCCGCATGCGCTCCATGGCGTGTTCGAACCGGCGCCGCGACATGTCCCGACCCTACCGCCGCCGTCCGACACCGGGACGGGCCGGACGCGGCTTTGCACGTTTCCCACAACTCGAGCCGCTCAGTGTGCGATGTCTCCGATATGGCGCCGGACGGTCGTACGCGGAAAGGTGAACATCATCGCCGGGGGTCGCCCCGTGTCCCGGTGCGCGCATCGTCGTCTACTGGAGGGCTCGATCCGGTGTTCAGTCGTGTCGCCATCGTCAACCGCGGTGAGGCCGCCATGCGCCTCATCCACGCCGTACGGGACATCGCCGCGGAGACCGGGACGCGGATCGAGACGGTGGCTCTGCACACCGACGTCGACCGCGCCGCCACCTTCGTCCGCGAGGCCGACCTGTCCTATGACCTGGGTCCCGCGTCCGCCCGCCCCTACCTCGACCTGGAGGTGCTGGAGCGCGCGCTCGTCGAGTCGGGCGCCGACGCCGCCTGGGTGGGCTGGGGCTTCGTCGCCGAGGACCCGGCGTTCGCTGAGCTGTGCGACCGCATCGGCGTGACCTTCGTCGGGCCGAGCGCGGACGCCATGCGCAAGCTCGGCGACAAGATCGGCGCCAAGCTGATCGCCGAGGAGGTCGGGGTGCCGGTCGCGCCGTGGAGCCGCGGCCCGGTCGAGAGCCTGGACGCCGCGCTGAGCGCCGCCGAGCGGATCGGCTACCCGCTGATGCTGAAGGCCACGGCGGGCGGCGGCGGACGCGGCATCCGCGTGATCACCGACGGCGCCGAGCTGGCCGACGCCTACGAGCGCACCAGCCAGGAGGCCGCCCGCGCGTTCGGCAGCGGCGTCGTGTTCCTGGAACGGCTCGTCACCGGCGCCCGGCACGTCGAGGTCCAGGTGATCGCGGACGGTCAGGGCACCGCGTGGGCGCTCGGCGTCCGCGACTGCTCGGTGCAGCGCCGCAACCAGAAGGTCATCGAGGAGTCGTCCTCGCCGGTGCTGTCCGCCGAGCAGGCCGCCGAGCTGAAGGAGTCCGCCGAGCGGCTCGCCGTCGCGGTCGGCTACCGGGGCGCGGCGACCGTCGAGTTCCTGTACCACCCCGGCGACCGGCTGTTCGCGTTCCTCGAGGTCAACACCCGGCTCCAGGTCGAGCACCCGATCACCGAGGCCACCACCGGGTTCGACCTGGTCAAGGCGCAGCTGTTCGTCGCGTCCGGCGGACGGCTGGACGGCTCGCCGCCGCCCGAGCGCGGGCACGCCATCGAGGCCCGGCTCAACGCCGAGGACCCGGACCGCGACTTCGCGCCGTCCCCGGGCCGCATCGCGCGCCTCGACCTGCCCGCCGGGCCCGGCGTCCGGGTCGACACCGGCGTCCGCGAGGGCGACGTCATCCCCGCCGACTTCGACTCGATGATCGCCAAGATCATCGCGTACGGCCGCGACCGGGACGAGGCGCTCGGCAGGCTGCGCCGGGCGATGGCGCAGACCACCGTGATCATCGAGGGCGGCGCGACGAACAAGAGCTTCGTGCTCGACCTGCTCGACCGGCCCGAGGTGATCGACGGCAGCGCCGACACCGGCTGGATCGACCGCGTCCGCGGCGAGGGCGAGCTGGTCTCGCACCGGCACTCGGCGGTCGCGCTGGCCGCCGCCGCCATCGAGGCGTACGAGGAGGAGGAGCGCGCCGAGCGGCAGCGGCTGCTGTCCACGGCGTTCGGCGGGCGTCCCCAGGTCCAGCACGAGAGCGGCCGCCCGCTCGACCTCAAGCTGCGCGGCGCCACCTACCGGCTGCGCGTCGCGCGGGTCGGCGCGCACCGGTTCCGCGTCGGCGTGGAGGCGGGCGGCGAGGTCCGCACCGCCGTCGTCGAACTCGACCGCTTCGACCGGCACACCGGGCAGATCGTCGTGAACGGCGCCCGGTACCGGCTCCTCACCGGCACGCACGGGCCCGTCCACCTGGTCGAGGTCGACGGCGTCACGCACCGGGTCAGCCGGGACGAGGGCGGCGTCGTCCGCTCCCCCGCGCCCGCGCTGGTCGTCGCCACGCCGCTGAAGCCCGGCGCCGAGGTCGAGGCGGGCGCGCCCGTCCTGGTGCTGGAGAGCATGAAGATGGAGACGGTGCTGCGGGCGCCGTTCAGGGCGCGGCTGAAGGAATGCGTCGTGTCCGTCGGCAGCCAGGTCGAGACCGGCGCGCCGCTGCTGCGCCTCGAACCGCTCGCCGACGACACCGAGGACGCCGACGACGCCGAGGTCGGGGCCGTCGAGCTCGACCTGCCCGCCGCGTCCGAGGTGCTCTCGGCGCGCGAACGCGCCGCCCTCGGCCAGCAGGACCTGCGCGGCCTGCTGCTCGGCTTCGACGTCGACCCGCACGACGAGCGCCGGGTCCTGGACGGCTACCTCGCCGCCCGCCGCGAGGCCGCCGCCGACGGCGACCGGCAGCTGACCGGCGAACTGGAACTCCTCGACGTGTTCACCGACCTCGCCGAGCTGGGCCGCAACCGGCCCGCCAGGAGCGACGCCGGCAAGGACGGCGGCGACGGCAGCCACGTGCACAGCGCCCGCGAGTACTTCCACACCTATCTCCAGAGCCTCGACGTCGACCGGGCGGGGGTCCCCGAGGCGTTCCAGGACCGGCTCGCCAAGGCGCTCGGGCACTACGGCGTCACCGGCCTCGACCGCTCGCCGGAGCTGGAGGCCGCCGTGTTCCGGATCTTCCTCGCGCAGCAGCGGTCGGCCGCCGACGCCAGGGCCGTCGCGACACTGCTGCGGGCCTGGCTGCGCGAGCCGCCGCCGGACCAGCCGCTGCACGAGCCCATCGGGTTCGCGCTGGAACGGCTCGTCGCGGCGACGCAGGTCCGTTTCCCGATGGTCGCCGACCTGGCGCGCGGCGTGGTGTTCTCCTGGTTCGCCCAGCCGCTGCTGCGCCGCAACCGCGCCCGCGTGTACGCCGACGTCCGCAAGCACCTGCGCCATCTGGACGCGAACCCGGACGCGCCCGACCGCGCCGAGCGCGTCGCGGAGATGGTGCGCAGCACCGAGCCGCTGGTGCGGCTGCTCAGCAGGCGGCTCGACCGGCACGACCGCGACAACGCGGTCCTGCTGGAGGTGCTGACCCGGCGCTACTACGGCAACAAGGGCCTGACCGGCGTCCGCACCCGCGAGGTCGGGGGCTGCGAGTTCGTGATCGCCGAGCGCGCGGGCTCGACGGTCGTCTCCACCGCCGTCGGCTTCGACGCGCTGGACGGCGCGCTGCGCGGCCTCGACGAGTTGGTCACCAACGACGAGGCGGGGACCGACGCCGACATCTACCTCTCCTGGGAGAACCAGCCGGACGACTTCGACGCGATGGCGGCCGCGTTGCAGGAGGCCCTCAACGCGAGGCCGCTGCCGGAGCGGATCCGCAGGATCACCACCACGGTCGCGGGCAGCGGCGGCGCGGTGATGCACCACCACTTCACTTTCCGCCCGGCGACGACCGGGATGGCGGAGGAGCGGCTGATCCGGGGCCTGCACCCGTACATCGCGCAGCGGATGCAGATGGAGCGGCTGGGCAAGTTCGACCTGACCCGGCTGCCGTCCGCCGACGAGGAGGTCTACCTCTTCCAGTGCGCGGCGCGGGAGAACCCGTCCGACGAGCGTCTCGCCGCGTTCGCGCAGGTCCGCAACCTGACCGAGCTGCGCGACCACGACGGCAGGCTGCTCGCGCTGCCGACCGCCGAGTACACCATCGCCGCGTGCCTCGACTCGATCCGGCGGGCGCGGGAGCGGCGGCCGTCCAAGAAGCGCTTCAACACCAACCGGATCGTCGTGTACGTGTGGCCGCCGAGCGGCATCACCCGCGCCGAGCTGGAGATGATCGCCGAGCGCGTGCTGCCGACGACCGACGGCGCCGGGCTCGAGGAGATCCTGTTCATCGCGCGGCAGCGCCACTCGCGGACCGGCGAGCTGCACAAGATCGCCGTGCGGGTCTCGTTCGACGCGACCGGGGGCACCGCGCTGACCGTCGGCGAGCCGTCGGACGAGCCTGTCGAGCCCATCGACGACTACAGGCAGAAGGTGCTGCGCGCGAGCAGCCGCAACACGGTGTACCCGTACGAGCTGACGGGCCTGCTCGGCGACTTCGTCGAACACGACCTCGACGAAGTCGCCGAACAGCCCCACGCGCTGGTGCCGGTCGACCGGCCGAAGGGACGCAACACCGCCGCGATGGTCGCGGGCGTGGTCTCCACGCGGACCCGGCGACACCGCGAAGGCGTCAAGCGGGTCGTGCTCCTCGGCGACCCGACCAAGTCCCTGGGCGCGTTGTCGGAGCCGGAGTGCCGCCGCGTGATCGCCGCTCTCGACCTGGCCGAGCGGATGCGGGTGCCGGTCGAGTGGTACGCGCTGTCCTCGGGCGCCCGGATCTCCATGGAGTCGGGCACCGAGAACATGGACTGGATCGCCGCCGCGCTCAAGCGGATCGTCGAGTTCACCCAGGACGGCGGCGAGATCAACATCGTGGTCACCGGCATCAACGTCGGCGCCCAGCCGTACTGGAACGCCGAAGCGACCATGCTCATGCACACCAAGGGCATCCTGGTCATGACCCCCGACTCGGCGATGGTGCTGACCGGGAAGCAGGCCCTGGACTTCTCCGGCGGCGTCTCGGCCGAGGACAACTTCGGCATCGGCGGCTACGACCGGGTCATGGGCCCCAACGGCCAAGCCCAGTACTGGGCGCCGAACCTGGCCGCCGCGCGTGACGTGTTGATGGCCCACTACGACCACACCTACATCGCGCCTGGGGAGACCGCCCCGCGTCGCGCCCGCACCTCCGACCCGGTCGACCGGGATGTGCGGGAGTTCCCGCACACGGTGGAGGGCAGCGACTTCACCACCGTCGGGGACATCTTCTCCGCCCGCACCAACCCCGACCGCAAGAAGCCGTTCGACATCCGCACCGTGATGCGCGCCCTCACCGACCAGGACCACCCCGTCCTGGAACGCTGGGCCGCGATGGCCGACGCCGACACCGCCGTCGTCCACGACGCCCACCTGGGCGGCATCCCGATCTGCCTGCTCGGCATCGAGTCGTTGGCCGTGCCGCGGCGCGGGTTCCCGCCCACCGACGGGCCCGCGACCTACACCGCCGGGACGTTGTTCCCGCAGTCGTCGAAGAAGGCGGCGCGGGCGATCAACGCCGCCTCCGGCAACCGGCCGCTGGTCGTGCTGGCCAACCTGTCCGGGTTCGACGGCTCGCCCGAATCCATGCGCAAACTCCAGCTCGAATATGGCGCCGAGATCGGCCGGGCCATCGTCAACTTCCAAGGGCCGATCGTCTTCTGTGTCATCTCCCGCTACCACGGTGGCGCCTTCGTGGTGTTCTCCAAGGCCCTCAACCCGCACATGACCGTCCTGGCCATCGACGGCTCCTTCGCCTCCGTCCTCGGCGGCGCGCCCGCAGCCGCCGTGGTCTTCGCCCGTGACGTCGACACCCGCACCGCCGCCGACCGGCGCGTCCGCGACCTGGAGGCCAGGGTCGCGGCGGCCACCGGCGCCGACCGCGCCGCGCTGACCGCCGAGCTCGACGAGCTCCGCGCGTCGGTGCACGCGGTGAAGCTGGGCGAGGTGGCCGCGGAGTTCGACCGCGTCCACGACATCCGGCGCGCGGTCGAGGTCGGTTCCGTGGACGCCGTCATCGGCGCCGCCGAGCTGCGGCCGCGGATCATCGAGGCCATCGAGGCCCACCTGGACTGACGTCCCGGCCCGCTCCCCGGCCCGGCGGCGCGTGACGGTGGGTGCGCGCCCGGTAACGTTGGGCCGGGGGGTGAGCCGTGTTCGGCCAGCGCAGACTGTGCGTCCAGGTCGTCAGGGGCCGGACGCGCGACGCGGCGGCTCTGCGGGAGGCCGCGGACCGCTGGTACCGGGACGTCGCTCCCGGCGCACGCGGATGGCTGGGCAGCACCGGCGGCGTGACCGACGACGGCGCCTACGTCAACCTGCTGCGCTTCGCGTCGGAGCGGGCCGCGCACCGCAATGACCGGCGACGCGCGCAGGTCCGCTGGTGGGACGAGGTCCGCGACCTGTTCGAGGGCGAGGTCACCGTCACCGAGTGCACCGACGTGGAGGAGTTCGGACGCGACGACATCGGCCGCGCCCGTTTCGTCCAGATCCTCCAGACGCACCTCGGCGACCAGGACGCGGCCCGCCCGTTCGTCCCGCCCGAGGCCCAGGAGATCCTCGACCGGCTGCGGCCCGACATGATCGGCGGCATGTTCTGCGTCAGCCCCGACGCCGACCTGTTCGGCGTCGCCTACTTCACCTCGCTGACGGCCGCCCGCGAGGGAGAGCGCACGCGGATGCCGCCCGACTACCACGCCTGGCGCGACGAGCAGATGACGCACTTCGACCAGGAGGCCGTCTTCTACGACCTGCTCGACTTCTGGCTCCAGTCACCATGACGGAGTGAACCGCGGGCCCCGACCGTCCGGGGGGGGGAATCCATCGGGGCCCGCGGCCGTCAGGAGGTCAGATAGACCTGTTCGAAATGGGCGTTGCCGAAGGTGCGGCCCGAGAAGTCGTTCTTCGGCCACCCGGCGTTCCTGGTGTTGCGGGCGTTCTCGACGTTGGCGAAGAACGGGATGATCCAGCCGCCGCGGTCGAACTGGATCTGGTACATCTGCTGGGTCAGCTGGTCCTGCTTGGCCTTGTCGCTGGTGGCCTGGGCCTGCTCGTAGAGCGACTTCAGCTTGCTGAGGTCCTCCCCGCCGAGGTGGGTCAGCGACGTCGACTCGGCGAGGTCGGTCAGTGACATCAGCGTCAGGTAGTTGCCCTGCGGCGGCCACTTGTCGACAGAGAACTTCCAGCTGTGGAAGTTCGGGCCGAACAGCGTCGCGGTGTCCACCTGCCGGACCTTGATGTTCATGCCGATCTCGGCGGCGTTGCGGGCGAGCACGGTCGCCATCGGCACGGCCTCGATCGACACCGGACCGGCGACCAGCTCGACGGAGACGCCCTCCTTACCGGCCTCCTTGAGGAGCTGCTTGGCCTTGGCGACGTCCCGCTTGCGCTGGAGCGTCTTCGGGTAGCCGGGGGCGAACGGCTCGGGCAGGTCGTGCGCGACGACGCCGTGCCCGGACAGGCACGCGGTGAGCGCCTGCTCCCGGTCGATGGCGAGCCGCAGCGCCTGCCGCACCCGGACGTCGTTGAACGGCTCCTGCTCCGCGTTCATGTAGATCCCGGTCCACGCGCCGGTCCTGGACTCCATCAGCTCCAGGCGCGGGTTCTTCTCGATGATCGGGATCTGCGAGTACTGGAGCATGTTGATGGCGTCGACCTGCCCGCTGACGAGCGCGTCGATCCGGGCCGAGTCGTCGTTGATGACGTTGACGACCAGCTCGTCGAGGTACGGCTTGCCGCCGAGGCTCGCCGGGGCCGGATGGTCGCTCAGCTCGGACTTGCCGTTCGCGTTCCAGTAGTTGGCGAACCGTTCGACGACCCACTGCCGGTTCGGGGTGAAGCTCTTGTACTTGAACGGGCCGGTGCCGACCGGGTTGCCGGGGTCGTAGCCCACCGGGACGATCTTGAACGGGCTGGCCAGCGCGGTCTGGAACGTCGCGGCGGGCCGCTTCAGCTTCAACCGGATCGTCCGGGCGTCGAGCTTCGTGATGTTGTTCGGGTCGACGAGCGGCTTGAACTTGCCCACGATCACCGACCCGGGCAGGGTCAGCGCCCGCTTGAACGTGAAGATCACGTCATCGGCGTCCAGGGTCTTGCCGTTGTGGAACTCGATGCCCTGCCTGATCCGAATCGTCCACTCGTCGTTGTTGGAGTTGGGTTCGATCAGCTCGGCCATTTGCAGGTGGTACTGCATCTGGTTGTCGTAGTCGGCGAGCTGGTCGTAGAGGACGCGGGCCATGAAGCTGACCGGGACGCTGTTGAGCAGCATCGGGTCAAGGGTGTCCGACCCCTTGGCACCGCCGGTCGCGATGGTGAGCCGCCCGCCCTTGCGGGGCTTGCCGACGGGCTTGGCGGCATTGTCGTCACCGCAGGCGACGAGGCTGCCACCAGCGGCGGTGACGCCGAGCACGGCGGCCGTGCCGAGGAACCCTCGCCGGCTCAGGCCCGGTCGTGGTTGCGTGGTCATGTGCGGTCCTCCTGCGACCGTTGTTCGGCTAGAACACTGTCCGGAACCGCACCGAATTCGGGGGTCGCCGCGATGAGCTTCCGGGTGAACGGGTCTGTGGGGCGGTCGAGCACGTCGTCGACCTGTCCGGTCTCGACGAGCCGGCCCTCCCGCATGGCGATGACGCGGTCGGCGATGGTGCGGACCAGCGCGAGGTTGTGCGTCACGAACAGCAGTGCGAGGCCCTCCTCGTCCTGGAGTTCGCGCAGCAGCCGGACGATCGACGCCTGGACGGACACGTCCAGCGCGGAGGTGATCTCGTCGCAGATCAGCACCTCGGGACGGCACACCAGGGCGCGCGCGATCGCGACCCGCTGACGTTCCCCGCCGGAGAGCTCGTTGGGGTAGGCGGACGCCATGCTCGCCGAGAGTGAGACACGCTCCAGTGTCTCGGCGACGGTGGCCCTGGCCTTGGCGGACGGCATGGAGAACAGCACCGACAACGGCTCGCGCAGGGTCTCGCCGATCGACCGGCGCGGGTTCAGGGAGTTGTAGGGGCTCTGGAAGATGTACTGGACGGCCCGCCGCTGGTCGAGCGGCCGGTCCCTGGCGCGGGTCGCCATCGCGGCGTCCCGGAAGGTGATGCCGCCGTTGTGCTGGCGGTGCAGGCCGATGATGCTGCGCGCCAGCGTCGTCTTCCCGCAGCCGGACTCGCCGACCAGCGCGAGGCATTCGCCGCGGGCCAGGTCCAGGGAGACGTCGTGCAGGATCTGGCGCCCGCCGTGGAAGGCGTCCAGGTTCGACACCTTCAGCAGGACGTCGGCCTGGTTCACGGTGCGGGTGTCCGACAGCCGCGTCGGGGCGGGGGCCTTCCCGGACGCGAGGTCGTCGGCGCGGATGCACAGGACCCTGTGCTCGTCGTCCACCTCGATCGGTTCGGGGACGGTCGTCGCGCACTCCGCGACGGCCTCCGAACAGCGGGGGTGGAACATGCAGCCGCCGGGGCGGCGTCCGGGCGCCGGGGTGTCGCCGGGGATCGCGGCGAGCCGCCTGCGCTCCGACACCACGGGCACCGCGGCGAGCAGGGCCCGGGTGTACGGGTGCACCGCCCGGCCGAAGATCTCGGCGCCGGACCCGGTCTCGACGACCCGTCCGGCGTACATCACCATGATCCGGTGCGCCAGGTCGGCGACGACCGCCATGTCGTGCGTGACGTACAGCGCCGCGACCCGGTGTTCGGCGCACAGTTCCCGGACGGTCTGCAACACGCGCGCCTGCGTCGTGACGTCGAGGCCGGTGGTGGGCTCGTCCAGCACGATCACGCGGGGGCGCAACAAGAACGCGAGCGCCAACGCGACGCGCTGCTGCTGACCGCCCGACAGTTGGTGCGGGAAACGGGCGAGGAAGGCTTCGTCGGAGTCGAGCCCGACCTCGCGGAGCGTGGTCCTGATCCGCTCGTCCCGCTTGTCGGCGGGCACGTCGGACTCGTGGAACTCGAACAGCTCGTTGAGCTGCTTGCCGAGCCGCAGCGCCGGGTTCAGCGCCATCGACGGGTCCTGCGGCACGTACGCGACGGTGCTGCCGCGCAGCGCGGTCAGCTTGTCCTGGCTGAGGCTGGCGACGTCCCTGCCGTCGATCAGCACGGTGCCGCCGACGATCCGCGCGCCGCGCCGGGCGTCGCCGAGCAGCGCCAGCCCGACCGTCGTCTTGCCGGAGCCGGACTCGCCGACGAGGCCGAGCACCTCGCCAGCCTCGATCTGGAAGTCCACGCAGTCGACGACGTCGACGCCGCGTCCCTCCAGGTCGATGCGCAGGCCCGTGACCGTCACCGCCGTCATGACTCGCCTTCCTGGGAGGAGACCCGCGCCACCGTCCAGGAGAATCCCTCGGTGATCAGGTTGGTGCCGAACGTGAACACCGCGATGCACAGCACCGGGAGGACCACGCCCCACGGCTGGAGGGCCAGGCCCTGGTAGTTCTCCTTGATCATCAGTCCCCAGTCGGCGGCGGGCGGCTGGAGCCCGACGCCGAGGAAGCTCATCGCGGTGACGATGCCGATCGACCAGGTGAGCCGCAGCCCGAACTCGACCATCAGCGGCGTCATCACGTTGGGCAGGATCTCCTTGCGGACGATCCGCAGCCGCGGGGCGCCGAGCGTCTCCGCCGACTCGACGTACTCCCGCGACACCACCTCCCGCGCCGCGCCGTAGGCCACCCGCGCGACCTGCGGCACCCACGCGACCGCCACGATCAGCGGCATCAGCCCCTCGCTGGCCTTGGCCATCGCGAGCAGCAGCAGGATCAGTACGAGGGGCGGGAACGCGCGCAGGACGTCCATGGTCCGCATGAGCAGCTCGTCGACGACACCGCCGCTGTAGGCCGCGGTCATGCCGATGGCGGCGCCGACCGCGACGCCCAGCAGGGTGCCGACGAAGGCGATCCACACGATGCTGCGCCCACCGGCGAGCACCCGGGACAGCACGTCCTCCCCCAGGTAGTCGGTGCCGAGCAGGGCCGTGCCGTTGGGGGTCGTGTAGGGCGCGCCGACGATGTCGTTGTGCGCGTGCGGTGAGAAGAAGGGGCCGACGAAGGTGATCAGCAGGACGAGCCCGGTCAGCACGACCCCCACACGGACACGCGGTTCGCGCAGGCAACGACGCAACAGTGCAGTGTTCATGGTCCGGCCGTTCGCAGTCGGGGGGTTACGTACACCGTCAGGACGTCTCCGATGAGGTTGAACACCACGTAGCAGACGGCGAAGATCAGGCAGATCAGCTGGATCACCGGGACGTCCCGGTTGTTCACCGCGTCCACCAGGGCGCTGCCGAGGCCGGGATAGTTGAACACCTGCTCGATGACCACGACCCCGCCGGTCAGGTAGGCGAGCGCGAGCGCCGTCCCCTGGATGGCGGGCACGAGCGCGTTCGGCAGGACGTGGCGGCGCAGCACGACGCGCTCCGGTACGCCCTTCAGCCGCGCGGTGCGGACGTACTCCGACTCGTACACGTCGATCACCGAGCCGCGGACCAGCCGGGTCAGATACGGCAGGACGCCCAGCACCAGCGCGACCACCGGGAGCACCAGCTGTTCGACGTTGCTGAACGGGTTCTGCCCGGGTGCCAGCAGGACGGTCCCGGGCAACAGATGGAACACCGAGGTCGCGAACAGGATCACCAGCAGCAAGGCGATGATGAACTCCGGCAGCGCGGTGAGGCCGAGAGTGACCACGAGCATCGTGCGGTCGGCCGGACGGTCGCGCCACCGTCCGCTCAGCGCGCCCGCCGCGACCGACAGCGGCACCACGATCACCGCGGACAGCAGCACCAGCACCGCGGAGTTGACGACCCGGTCGCCGATGAGCGTGCTGACCTGTTCCTGGGTGACCAGGGAGTGGCCGAGGTCCCCGGTGAGAATGCCGCCCAGCCACGAGAAGTACTGCTCAAGGAGCGGCCGGTCCAGGCCGAGGTCGGCGCGCAGCGCGGCGACCCGGTCCGGCGTCGCCTCACGGCCGAGCGCCGCGCGGGCGGCGTCCCCCGGCAACACCTGCGTCGCCAGGAACACCAGCACCGACACCAGCAGCACCACGACGACGCCGAGCAGCAGCCGCCGGGCCACCCAGAGCCGCCGTTTACCGCCGGGAGAACGTTCGCGCAACTTCACGTCATCACCTCGTGGTCCGGAACAATGCTCTGCGGTGTTGTCGATGTCAACAGTCCGAAGAGTGGAAGAGTCCAGCTGACGAGACAGCGGGCATATCGCTCTTGAGGTCTAAAAACAGACACATTTCACGCGGGCATCACACCTATCTGAGCCGAGCGAAGAGGCCGATTCTCAAGCAATCCCGGCGACGACCCACGCGAGCGAACACGCAGATCAACAACGCCGACTCACGACCGACGCGAGACCACGACCCGCCGCAGCGCCCCGTCGACCAGTGCTTCCTGGAGTCCCGCGACCGTCCTCGATCCAGCGATCCAGAACGAAACCGTCCAAGTTGGACAAACCCTTACTGTTGACAATCACAACACTTCACTCACATACTCGGAGCCGCTCCAGGTCGGCCCCGGCGATGGGGTCCGACGGGCACAAACGAAAAGTCGAACCGGGGCGGTGGCGCGTGGGGTCCGTGACTGACGAGGCAGTATCGAAGACGCCCAGACTGTCGATCGGGGCACCGAGCGACCCGGACCTCCTGGTGCCGTTCGCGCGTCGCGCCGAACAGCTCGGGTTCGCCGGGATCTGGACGCAGGACACGTTGAGCACGGGCAACTTCTCCCTCGACGGCCTGCACATGCTGTCCTACCTGGCCGCCGTCACCGAACGGCTCCGGCTGGGCATCGGCGTGCTGTACTCCGGGCGGCGCAACCCGGCCGTCCAGGCCCGCGAGCTCGCCACCATCGACCAGCTGTCGCGCGGACGGCTGACGGTCGGGCTCGGCATCGGCAACGAGTACCACCGCGCGACCCTCGCCGCGCTCGGCATCCCGGCCGACCGGCCGGTCCGGCGGCTGGTCGAGGGCATCGACGTGATGCGGGCCCTGTGGCGCGGCGGCGAGGTCGACTACAAGGGCGAGCTGTACTCCTTCACCGGGATCCGGTCGCAGCCGGAGCCGGTGCAGCGGCCTGGGCCGCCCATCTGGATCGGCGCCCGCGCGGAGCCCGCGCTGCGGCGCGCGGTGCGGATCGCGGACGGCTGGACGGGCGCCGCGCCCGCCGCGACCGCCGACTACCTCGACCAGATCGCGATCGTCAAACAGGAGCTGGACGCGCAGGGACGCGACCCCGCGAGCTTCACGATCTCCAGGAGCGTCTACGTCGCGGTCGAGGACACCGTGGAGGAGGCGCGGCGGCACCTGGTCCCCGCGTTCGACCGGTCCTTCGGGGGCAACCCCGTCTACGACGCCTCCGGCATGGCCGACCGCGTCGCCGTCTTCGGTCCGCCGGAGCGCTGCGCCGAGCAGCTGGGCGAGCTGTTCGACGCCGGGACGGACGAACTGATCCTCTACCCGATGTACGACCGCGCGGGCCAGCTTGAGGCATTCGGCGAACTGGTCGCTTCGCTCACGGGCTGCCTACGCACATGACGGGCGGGTGTGGGGGGTCGTCCCCCCACAAAGACGCGGGCCAGCCGACGTTGGTGGGGTATGTCGATCCGCTCGGTGTCGCGGCGGGGGACGAAGTCCGGCTCATGGTGAGCGCCACGTCGGGCTATCGGGTCGAGTTGCTGCGTCTTGTGCACGGTGGCGATGATCCGCGCGGGCCGGGGGTGCGTGAGGAGCTGGTCGACATCCCGTTCGCGGCTCGGGCGGGGCGTGTGCAGACGCTGCCGTCCGGCTCGTATCTGCGTGCGCCCGCGCATCCGTCGCTCGACGTCGACGCCTTCACCGTGACGGCGTGGATCAGGCCGACCCTGCCAGCGGGCGGGCGGCCCCGCGCCGTCGTCGCCCGGCGGGACGCGGCCGGACGGCGCGGCTGGGCGCTCGGCCTCACCGGCGACGACCGGCTCGCCGCCTGGGCCGGTGACGGCGACGACCCGGTGGTGGCCACCGGCGTCCCGATCACGGTGGACCGCTGGACGTTCGTCGCCGCCGCCTTCGGGCCGGGCGGCGTGACGCTGGCGCAGGTCCCGGTGCCGGAGTGGCCGGTCGGGTCATGGCGGGCGACCGCCGCGCACACCGGCCCGGTCGACACGGCGGCGGTGGACATCGCGCCCCAGGTCGGGGCGTGGTGGGCCGACAGGACGGCGGACGCCTGCTTCAACGGCCTCATCGACCGTCCGGCGATCCTCGCGGGCGCGGCGGACGAGCCGGTCCTGGCCGCCGCCGACCCCGGGCGACTCGAACAGGCGGTCCTGGCGCGCTGGCATCCCGGCCGCGACACCGGGGGTATGACGGTGCCCGACTCCGGTCCGTACGGGCTGGACGCCGAGGCCGTGAACACGCCGTCGCGGGGCGTGCCGGGCGCGAACTGGACGGGCCGCGAGATCGACTTCCGGCTCACCCCGGACGAGTTCGACGCCGTCCACGTCCACGTCCACGACGACCTCACCGACGCGGGCTGGGAACCGGAGGTCGTCCTGCGCCTTCCGGACACGCTGCGCAGCGGCGTCTACGCCTTCCGCCTGACCGCGGGCGACGAACACCTGACCATCCCCTTCTTCGTCCGCCCGCCCCGGGGCACGACCACGTCGCGGACGGCCGTCCTGCTCCCGACATTCACCTACCTCGCGTACGCCAACTCCCACTGGAGTTTTGAGGAGGACGGGCCGGAGAGCCTCGACTACGCCACGACGCCCCAGCACCAGTGGGCCGCGAGGCAGAAGCTGTGCGGCCTCTACGACACGCACCGCGACGGCAGCGGCTGCTACTACGCGTCGCGGCGGCGCCCGCTCACGACGGTGACGGCGGACTACACCGGCGCGTTCGGGTTGTGGAACCTCAGCGCCGACCTGTGCCTGCTCGACTGGCTCGAACACGAGGGCATCGGCTACGACGTGCTCTGCGACGACGACCTGCACGCCGAGGGCGTCGCCGCGCTCGCCGCATACGACGTCGTCCTCACCGGTTCCCACCCCGAGTACTACACGGCGCCGATGCTGGACGCGCACGAGGCGTACCTGGCGGGCGGCGGACGGCTGATGTACCTGGGCGGCAACGGCTTCTACTGGGTGACCGGGGTGGCGCCCGAGCAGCCGCACATCATCGAGATCCGCCGCGGCCACACCGGCACCAGAGGCTGGGAGGTGCCCGCGGGCGAGACGCATCTGAGCACGACCGGCGAGATGGGCGGCCTCTGGCGGCACCGGGGCCGCGCGCCGCAGCGGCACGTCGGCATCGGGTTCACCGCGCAGGGCGGACGCGGCCACGGCCGCCCCTACCGGCCGAGGCCGCTCGGCGACGACAAGCGCGGCGCGTTCGCACTGTCCGGGGTGGACGGTCTCATCGAGGCCGACGCCCTGGTCAGCCACGGTGCGGCGGGCATGGAGATCGACCGCGCCGACGCCGCCCTCGGCACTCCCCCGCACGCCGTCGTGCTGGCGACGGCCGAGGGGTTCGGCGACTCCTACCAGCTCGCGGTCGAGGAGGTCCTCACCTCGAACTCACGGCAGGGCGGCACCGTCGAGCCCCGCGTCCGCGCGGACCTGGCGTACTTCGAGTACCCGCGCGGCGGCGCCGTGTTCAGCACCGGCTCCATCGCCTGGTGCACGGCGCTTGGCGTGGACGGCTACGCCAACCCGGTGGCGCGGGTGACCGGCAACGTACTGCGCCGCTTCCTCGACCCCTCGCCGTTGGACCACCGTCCGGACCACCAGCCATCCGACGAGCACCGGGGAGAGGCATGACGAGCGACCAGCCGAACGCGGTACCGCCGGGAATCGACCCGGACCGGCTCGCCAGGCTGCTGGACAGGGAACGGCTCACGTGGATCGAGGCCCACCCGAAGGCCGCCGCGCTGCGCGAGCGGGCCCGCCGGTCCCAGCTGCACGGCACCCCGCAGCACTGGATCAACCAGTTCCCGCCGCCGGTGCCGCTGACGGTGGAGCGCGCGGCGGGCGCCCGCCTGTACGACACCGACGGGCACGAGTACGTCGACTTCGGGCTGGCGGGGACGGCCGCGCTGTGGGGCCACGACCATCCGGCGATCGTCGCGGCGATCCGCGACCAGGTCGGCAAGGGCAGCGTCACCCTGTGGTCGCACGAGGACCACGTGTGGGTGACCGAGGAACTCCACCGCCGGTTCGGCCCGCCGTTCTGGGGCTTCACCGTGTCGGCATCCGACGCCAACCGGTTCGCGCTGCTGCTGGCCAAGATGGCCACCGGGCGGCAGAAGATCCTGATGTTCAACCGCGCCTACCACGGCTCGCTGGAACAGACCGCGGCCGTACTCACCCCGGATGGCGTCGTCCCGCAACCCGGCGTCGAGTTGAACGGCGTGGACGTCCGCGAAACGACGAAGATCGTCGAGTTCAACGACCTGGACGCCCTGGAGAAGGCCCTCGCCCCCGGCGATGTCGCGGCGGTGCTCGCCGAGCCGGTGATGACGAACGGCGGCGCGGTGATCAGGCCGGAGCCGGGGTTCCACGCGGCGCTGCGCGACGTCACCCGGCGCACCGGCACGCTGCTGATCATCGACGAGACCCAGACGATCCCGGCGGGCCCCGGCGGCTGCACCCGCGAGTTCGGTCTGAATCCCGACCTGATCACGATGGGCAAGTGCATCGCGGGCGGCGTCCCGGCCGGGGTGTACGGGATGTCCGCCGAGGTCGCGGCCGCGGCGTCCGCCTACACCAAGTCGGGGGACGGCGGTCTCGGCAGCACGATGGCGAGCGGGCCGCTGGCCGTGCGCGCGATGCGGGCCGTCCTCGGCGAGGTGATGACCGAGGAGACCTACGCCCACATGGACCGGCTCGCCGACCGCTACGAACGCGACGTCTCGGCGGTCATCGCCCGGCACGACCTGCCGTGGCACGTCGGACGGCTCGGCGGCCGAGTGTCGTTCGCGTTCACCCCGGACCCGCCGCGCGACGCCGGGGAGCTGTACCCGCGCGTCGGCGGCTCGATGCGGGACGCGCTGTGGCTCTACATGGCGAACCGGGGCATCGTGCTCAACGCCATGAGCGGCGCGGCGCTGATGTCGCCGCTGACCGCCGAGGCCGACGTGGAGCGGCACGGCGCGCTGTTCGCCGACGCGATCAACGAACTGACCGGTGGGAAAGGGCGGTAGCGGTGGACAAGCTGACCGACGCGGAGGTCGACCTGCTCCGGGAGGACGTCAACAGGTCACGGGTCCCGGGAGCCTACGAGTCCGGCCGGTGGTCGGTGGCCCCCGCGAACCGTGATCCGGAGGTGACCGGCGAGATGCCCGGCCACATCCGGTTGCGCGACACCTCCATGCGCGCCATCGAGTCGCTGCCCGGGGTGACGGCGCCCCACGAGGCGAAGCTCGCGTTCCTGCGGGCGCTGGCCCGCTCGGGAGTGCCGGAGATCGTGCTGGGCGCGCCGGGGCCGAGCGCCCGCGACCCGCATCCGGGCGGGCGCGACCCGGACGCCGTCCGCGCCGAGCTGGCGGTGGTCAGGCAGGAGGGGCCGGACGCCCTGGTGCACTGCCCGTTCACGTCCACCCTCGAAGGAATCGACCTCGCCGCCGACCTCGGGTTCGACGCCGTGCAGGTGGCGATGCCCGCCTTCGGCCCGGCGTCGGGGATCTACCGCGCGTCCATTCCGGCGTCCCGGGCGCAGATCGTCGCGGAGGCCGCCGCGCTGGTCCGGCGCGGGAAGGACAGGGGGCTGCGGGTCGCGGTCCCCTTCACGATGGTGTCGTTCGTGTCGGACGAGATGCTGACCGAGACCGCGAAGGCCATCTCCGAGGCGGGCGCGGACGAGATCACCCTGTTCGACGGACCGGGCGGGGTCGGGCCCGAGGCGTACGGACGGCTCGTCCAGACGACCCTGGCCGCCGCGCCGGGCGTCGAGGTGGGCATCCACCCGCACAACACGTTCGGCCTCGGGGTCGCGTGCGCCGTCGCGGCGGCGCGGGCCGGCGCGAGCGTGGTCGAGTCGTCGGTGAACGGGTACTGCGGCGGCCCCGGCAACGCCGACCTCGCCGCGACCGCCGCCGCGTTCGAGGCCCTGTACGGCGTGCACACGGGCCTGCGGCTCGCCGAGCTGACCGGTCTCGCGCGGGCCGGGGCGGAGGTGACCGGCCGCGTCCCGGCGGTCAACCAGCCGATCACCGGCCCGGACGCCTTCTGCTGGGGCGGCGGCGACTGGGTCATGGTGGAGCGCGCCGTGGACCCGCTGATGCACAACAGCGTCGAACCCGGCCTGTTCGGCAACGAGCGCCGGGTCCCGCTGACGGCGCAGAGCGGTCCGCTGGTGGTGGCCGCCGCGCTGCGCCGTCTCGGCGTCGACGTCGACCCGTCGCTGGTGCCCGTCATCGTGGAGCGGTGCCGCGCGGAACTCGCCACACGCGGCAGCGGGCTGCTCACCGACGAGGAGTTCGGCGCCATCACGCGGTCCGTCCTCACCGCCTGAGCCCCGCTCGGACGGGTCGGGCCTCCCGGACGCGACGTCCGGGAGGCCCGATTCAGTTGCCCGTGGTTCAGGCGGACTTGCAGTACTGGTCCTGCTTGTTGATGGCGCGGTACGGGCAGTCCGCGTACTCGGCCAGGATCAACAGCGGATCGCGGTTGACCTGGGTGAGCGCCTCGATCTGCGACGGCGCCGGGTAGAAGCTCCCGCCGCCCATCTCGAACGTGTACGAGAAGATGCCCTGGGTTCCCCACGTCCAGTCGTCGGAGCTGCCGTCGGTGATGTAGAGGTCGCTCGACTGCTCGGGCGTGTAGCGGTTGAACCGGGCGACCTCGCGGCCGATGGTGCGGTGCGCCGCCTCCTGGTCGGCCGACAGCTCACCGGGCACGGTGTCGGCCGTGGTGTAGCCGAACGGCCACAGCACCAGCTCCGCCACCGAGTGGATGTCCAGGAAGATCTTGATCTGCTGTTTCCCGCCGACGACCCGGCTCCGGATGAAGTTGGCCACGGCCTTGGTCTCCGGCGCCGACTCCGGCGAGGAACCCCGGTAGGTCTCGCTGGACGGGCTGCCGGACGACCCGCCGCAGCAACCCCACTTGTAGTCGTAGTTGCGGTTGAGGTCGGTCGCCTGCGGCTGCCGGTTCTTGCGCCACATCCGACCGGCCTGCGTGTCGCTGGTCATGTCGTAGATCTGGCCGTCGACGTTCAGGATCGGGATGATCCAGAACTCCCGGCTGTCCACGAGCTTCGTGATCCGCTCGGTGGTGCCGTACTCCTTGGTGAGGGTGTCGATGAAGACCAGCGCCTGCTCGTTGGTGATGCGCTCGCGGGCGTGGATGTTGGCCTGGTAGAAGACCTCGGGCTCGTCCTCGTCCGTCGCGACGTTGTCGCTGATCTTGACGCCGACGATGTCGCGGCCCTCGTAGGTCTTGCCGATGCTGAACTTCTTCGCGATCTTCGGGTAGGCGGCGACGACCCGGTCGAGCTCGGCCATCGTCTCCGCGTGGGTGTGGTACGACTGCGCGGACGCGGCGAACCGGGGGAAGCCGCCCATCGGGGCGGCGGTGAAGCCGAGCCGCTTGATCGCCGCGAGCTCGGACGGGATGGCGCTGACCTCGATCGCGCCGTCCGGACGCACCCGGTCGATCGCCGCGCCGGTGCGGGCGACCTTCGTCCGCTCCCCGGAGGTGTCGGAGCCGGTCACCAGGTAGCGGCGCGCGGTGCTGGGCGCGGGCTGGGGGGCGGTCGCGGCCGTCGCGGCGGCCGGGACGGCGGGCAGCAGCGCCGCGCACAGGCAGGCCGCCACCAGCGTGGCCTTGAGGGTTCGTGGGTTCATCGCGGGCTCCTCAGGCGGCGTGCCGGTAGGGCCGCGCGGGCACGGCGAGTCCGGGGATGCCCGCCAGCTTCCAGGCGGCGTAGGCGATGGCGTTGGTGCTGGTCCCGAGGACCGACTCCGCGATGTTGTTGATGTCGTCGCAGCGCGTGTGGTAGCAGGGGTCGTCGTCGGCGGCGATGCCGCTCACCTGGATGCCCGCGTTCTTGAACGAGGCGTGGTCGGAGCGTCCCGCGGGATTGATCCGCTTGGTCGGGATCCCCTTGGACTGGAAGAACTCCGAGAACGTGGCGCCCAGGGTCGTCGAGTCGGTGTAGATGCCCCAGGTCGTGCTGTTCTTCGCGCCCACCATGTCGAAGTTGAGATAGGCGTCGATCTTCGACCGGTCCGCGGCGGACAGGGTGGAGACGTAGTTGCGGGAGCCGACCATGCCGGCCTCCTCGGCGCCCCACCAGCCGAACCGCAGCCGCTTGGTGGGCTTGGCGTCGGCGCGGGCGACGGCGAGCGCGGTCTCCAGCACGGCGCTGGTGCCCGACGCGTTGTCGTCGATGCCGGGTCCGGCGGCCACGCTGTCAAGGTGCGCGCCGAGGAACACGACGTGGTCGGGGTCGCCCTGCGGCCAGTCGGCGATCACGTTGTAGCCGGTGGCGCCCTGGTAGGTGAAGGGCTGCAACGTGGTCTGGAACCCGGCGGCGTCCAGCTTCGCCTTGACGTAGTCGGCCGACGCGCGGAACCCGGGCCTGCCGTGCGCCCGGTTGCCGCCGTTGGCGCTGGCGATGGTCTGGAACTGCCGGGCGTGCGCCATCACGTTCGCCGACGGAATGTCCGGGGACTGGACGGCGACCGAGGCGGGCCGCTGCGCGCTGGTCCGGGCGCTGGGCTGGGCGGGCGACTGCGCCATCGCGCCGCCGCCGGGGACGGTCAGCAGCGCGGCGAGCAGACCGGCGCCGAGCGCGGTGGAGCCGAGCAGGGTTCTACGTTTCCTCATGCGGGGGGACCTGACCAATCGGATCGATGCGGGGGATTGGAAGGGGCTGTCCGGCGAGGGCGGCGACGCGCGCCGCCCCGCACCTGCGGGAGCCATCCCTCCTGGGGGGAGCCTGGCGCGTGCGCGCCAGAGGGATGAACGTGGATCGTATCCGTGGCGATTAGCCCCGTAAATGGCAAAGAGTGACGGATTTTCGCCGCCGCCGTGGGCTCGCCGTTCATTGCGAGTGGTCAACGCGAAATGGAACGGTTGAAAAGGAGCCGTCGGCCGGTGCCGCCCAACCGGAGACCGGGTCCGAGTCCATCACCGGGGTGTGAGCGCAACCAAACCGGTGAGTCACCAGACCGCGATCCCGCCCCTTAAGGGTCTCTTTTTCTACCCGACCGTTTTTCCGGCCATAACTCCGCAATGGCAGGGAAAGCCTAGGAAATGAAACGTTTAAATACGGGTCAGCGCGTTTGTCAATAGAAAGGCCTGCCGGTCCCCCCACTGACCGCCTCTGGTCACGGTCATTGGACCCGCAATGATTCGAGTTAGATCATCTTTCGGTCCTTACAACTCATCTTGCGGGACATGACCGCGCCGGGGATGCAATTCCCGGTTTTTCTCTTGGGCGGAGTGAAGATGACAACGAACGCCGGCGGCCAGGCGCTCACCACCATCGGGGAGATGGGCCGACATATCACCGCGGAGCATGTGCTGGTCGCGGTGGGGGACGGGCGGGCGATACCCCGCCGGGCCGGGGAACGGCTGGAGCGCCTCTTCGAGGAACGCTGCGACCTGCTGCCGGACGCCGCGGCCGTCGACACGGGCGAAAGCGATGGCGACGGGACGAGCGTCGGCGCGGGCGTCGGCGCGAGCGAAGGCGCGGGCGTCGGCGCGAGCGAAGGCGCGGGCGAAGGCGTCCTCACCTACGCCGAGCTGGACGAGCGCGCGAACCGGCTCGCCCGGCACCTGCGGGCGCGGGGCACGCGGCCCGGCGACCGGGTCGGGCTGCTCCTCGACGCGGCCGTGCCCTCCTACGTCGCCATGCTGGCCGTCCTGAAGGCGAACGCGGTGTACGTGCCGCTGGACGCCGGGTACCCCCCGGACCGGATCGCCTACATCGTGGGCGACGCAGGCGTCCGGACCGTGCTGACCCTGTCCCACCTGCGCGAACATCTGCGCCAGGCGGACGCGGAGGTGCTGTGCGTCGACGAGGCGCGGGCGCTCGTCGACGCCGAGCCCGGCCACCGTCTCACCGGCGCCGAGAAGGGCGTCCCCGGCCACGACCTCGCCTACATCGTGTACACCTCGGGCTCGACGGGCCGTCCCAAGGGCGTGGCGATCGACCACGCCGCCATCTGCAACTTCGTCCGGGTCGCCGTCGACGTCTACGGGATCAGCGGGACGGACCGCATGTACCAGGGCATGACGATCGCGTTCGACTTCTCGGTCGAGGAGATCTGGGTGTCCCTGGTGGCGGGCGCCACGCTCGTTCCCAAACCGGCCGGAACGGTCCTCGTGGGCGAGGATCTGCGGCGCTTTCTTCAGGACCAGGGCGTCACGGCGCTGTGCTGCGTCCCGACCCTGCTGGCGACGCTCGACCGCGACCTTCCGGATCTGCGCTTCCTGCTGGTGTCGGGCGAGGCGTGCCCGCAGGACCTGGTGGCCCGCTGGCACCGCCGGGACCGCAGGTTCCTCAACGTGTACGGGCCGACCGAGGCGACCGTCACCGCGACGTGGACGTCCCTGCACCCCGACCGGGCGGTGACGATCGGCGTCCCGCTCCCCACCTACTCGATCGTGATCCTCGACCCGGACGAGGACCGGGCCCTGCCGCCGGGCGAAAGGGGCGAGATCGGCATCGCGGGCATCGGGCTGGCGCGCGGGTACGTCAACCGCGACGACCTCACCGCGAGCCGGTTCGTCCGCGACTTCATCGGCATCGAGGACAACCCGTCCGGCCGGATCTACCGCACCGGCGACCTCGGCCGGATCAACGCCGACGCCGAGATCGAGTACAACGGCCGCATCGACACGCAGGTCAAGATCCGCGGCTACCGGATCGAGCTGACGGAGATCGAGTCGGTGCTGTCGCAGGCGCCGGGGATCGCGCAGGTGGTCGTCGGCACCCACGAGCCGGAGCCGGGGACGGTCGAGCTGGTCGCCTACTACACGCGGCGGAACGGCACCACGGCCCTGGACCGCGACCGGCTGCGCAAACAGGCGCGCGAGCAGCTGCCCGGATACATGGTGCCCGCGTACTTCGAGGAACTCGACACCATCCCGATGCTTCCGAGCGACAAGGCCGACCGTGGGCGGCTCCCCCGGCCGACGTCCCGGCGCGGGCCCGCCGCGAGCAACGGGCACCTGGCCCCCGAGACCGGCACGGAACGGGCGATCGCCGCCGCTCTCGTCGACGTCATGCGGCTGGACCGCGTGTCGGCCGACAGCCACTTCTTCGACGACCTGGGCGCCGACTCGCTGCTGATGGCGCGCTTCTGCGCGGCGCTCCGGGAACGCACCGACCTGCCGGTGTCGATGCCGGACGTGTACCAGCATCCGGACGTCCGGGGCCTCGCCACGGTGTTGGACGAGAAGGCGCTCGCCCGCGTGGACGCCGCCGACGCCGTCCCGGCCGCGCCGGAGCCGAGGACGCGGAAGGAGGCGCGGCGGGCCGCCCGCGAGTACGTGGTCTGCGGCGCGCTGCAACTACTGGCGTTCGTCGCGATGACGTATCTCAGTGCCGGTGTCCTCCTCGTCGGCTACCGGTGGGTGTCCGGCGCGACGAGCACTCTCGACCTCTACGCACGCGGGACGGCGGCGGCCTGCGGGGTCTTCGCGTTCACCTGCCTGGCGCCCGTCGTGGCGAAGTGGACGCTCGTCGGCCGCTGGAAACCTCAGCGGATCCGCGTGTGGAGCCTGAACTACGTCCGGTTCTGGACGGTCAAGACCCTCATCCGGGCGAGCCCGATGAGGCTGGTGGCGGGAACGCCGCTCTACTCCCTCTACCTCAGGATGCTCGGCGCCCGGATCGGCCGCGGCGCCGTGATCTTCGCGACGACGCCCGTGTGCACTGACCTGCTCACCGTCGGCGCCGGGACGGTCATCAGGGAGAACTGCGCGATGCCCGGGTACCGGGCCGACGACGGCGTGATCACCACGGGCTCGATCACGCTCGGCGACCGCGTGTTCGTGGGCGAGAAGACGGTCCTGGACATCGGCACCGTGATGGGCGACGACACCCAGCTCGGGCACGCCTCGTCCCTGCACACCGGGCAGGTCGTGCCGTCCGGCGAGCGGTGGCACGGTTGCCCGGCGCGTCCGACCGGCAGCACGTACCTGCGCGTCCCGCCGCGTGACTGCGGCACCGCGCGGAGGGTCGCCTACGGCGTCGGGCAGCTGTTCACCACGCTGATGATCAGCGGGCCGCTGGGCATCCTCGTGCTGGTCACCCTGCTCACCGAGGTCCCGAAGTTCGCCGAGATCATGGAGCGGACGCCGGAGGGCCTCGGCCGCGTGGACCTCTACCGCGAGGCCCTGTGGATCTCCAGCCTGCTGTTCGTCGGCGGGCTCGTCGTGTCGCTGCTGTTCGTGCTGACCGTCCCCCGGCTGCTGAGCCTCGTCATCACTCCCGGCAAGGTCTACCGCCTGTTCGGACGGCACTACTGGGTGCTCCGGGCGACCAGGCGGCTGACCAATCGGGCGTTCTTCCACAACCTTTTCGGCGACAGCTCGTACATCGTCGGCTACCTGCGCGCCCTGGGATACAGTTTCGCGCGCCCGATCGTGCAGACCGGAAGCAATTTCGGTACCGAGATGTCGCACCACACGCCCTATCTCACGACGGTGGGCAGCGGCACGATGATCTCCGACGCGCTGTGGATTCTGAACGCCGATTTCTCCAGTTCCTCATTCACGGTCTCCGAGGTGAAGATCGGGACGAACAACTTCCTTGGAAACAACATCGCATTTCCTGCGGACGCGGCGGTCGGCGACAATGTTCTGCTCGGGACGAAGGTCGCCGTCCCCGTCGACGGTCCGGTGCGGGAGAACGTCGGACTGCTGGGCTCGCCGTGCTTCGAGATCCCCCGATCCGTGGACCGCGACCACGGTTTCGGCGAATTGGAGGAAGGCGAGGAATTCGACCGCCGACTGTCGGCCAAGAATCGCTACAACGTCGCCACCATGGGCGTTTTCCTCCTGGTGGGCTGGTTCAGGACGTTCGCGGTGATGCTGCTGCTGCTCATGACCGAGGACCAACTGCACATGCATCCGGTGTCGGGAATCGCGGTCGGCGTGATGGTCTCGCTCCTGTTCACCGCCGCGTACGGCATCCTCGTCGAGCGACTGCTGCTGCGCTTCCGCTCCCTCCAGCCCCGGATCTGCTCGATCTACGACCCCTACTTCTGGTGGCACGAGCGGCTCTGGAAACTCGGCGGCCACGCACTGTTCGTCGGCACCCCGTTCCGGAACGTGTTCTGGCGCCTGATGGGCGTGCGCCTCGGCCGCCGGGTCTTCGACGACGGCGCCGCCATTCCGGAGAAGACGCTGGTCAGCATCGGTGACGAGTGCACCATCAACGCGGGAACCGTGATCCAGTGCCATTCGCTGGAGGAGGGCGTCTTCAAATCCGGCCCGACCACGATCGGCGCGCGCTGCACCCTGGGAGTGGAGTCGTTCGTCCACTACAACGTGATCATGGGGGACGGATCCACGCTCGGCGCCGACTCCTTCCTGATGAAGGGAGAGAAGGTTCCGGGCGGGGCCCGATGGCTCGGAAATCCCGCAGGTCAGGCGCGACTCGCGGTCGGCACCACCCACAAACCGGCCGTCGAGCTCCAACCCGGCACATAAGGTAGATCATCGAGGCGCGACGATGATCAGGATGTGGACATGCCCGATGGCAATGTGGACTTGAAGACAGAAATCCCCCATTCGGCCCGTATTTACGACTATCTTCTCGGCGGCAAGGACAACTTCCCGGCCGACCGGGAGGCCGCCGCGAACATCGTCGCGAGCTGGACCGCCCTTCCCACGGGCATGCGGGCCAACCGGAAGTTCATGGCCCGGATGGCGCATCACCTCGCCGCCGAGCACGGCATCAGGCAGTTCCTCGACATCGGGACCGGCCTGCCCACCTCGCCGAACCTGCACGAGGTGGTGCAGGCCGTCGCGCCCGACTCGCGGGTCGTGTACGTCGACAACGACCCGATCGTCCTCGTCCACGCGCGGGCCCTGCTCACCAGCACCCGGGAGGGCAGGACGGCCTACCTGGACGCCGACTTCCTGGACCCGGACGCGATCATCGGGTCGGTCCAGCTGCGCGACTCCCTGGACCTGGAACGACCCGTCGCGGTCAGCCTGATCGCCATCCTGCACTTCATGCTCGACGACGACGAGGTGCGGAGGATCATCGACCGGTTGATGGAGCCGCTGGCCCCGGGCAGCGTCCTGGCGCTGTCCACGACCACGCTCGACAACAATCCCGAGGCGGTCGCCGCCGGTGTGGCCGCCTACACCGCCCACGGCATCCCGACGAAGGCGCGCACCAGGGTGGAGGTGGAGCGCTTCTTCGACGGGCTCGAACTCCTCGACCCGGGCGTCGTCGCCGTCCACCGCTGGCACCCCGACGAGGAGTCGGCCAAGCTCGACGACTCCATGGTCACCATCCACGGCGGCATCGGCCGCAAACGCTGAGCGGCTCCCCCGCTCCCCGCTCAGCGGTCGACGCGGGCGGCGTGCCTGCGCGACAGCGGCACGATCAGCGGGGTGCCGGTGACGGGGTCGGGGATGACCTCGCAGGGCAGGCCGAACACCTTCTCGATCAGGGCGGGCGTGGCGATCTCGGCGGGCGGCCCCTGCGCGACGATCGCGCCGTCCCGCATGGCGATCAGGTGGGTGGCGTAGCGGCAGGCGTGGTTGAGGTCGTGCAGGACGACGACGAGGGTACGTGCGTGGTCCTCGTGCAGGGACGCGCACAGGTCGAGCATGTCGATCTGGTGGGCGATGTCGAGGAACGTGGTCGGCTCGTCCAGCAGCATGAGCGGGGTGTCCTGGGCGAGGACCATCGCGAGCCACACCCGTTGCCGCTGCCCGCCGGACAGCTCGTCGACGGCCCGTTCGGCCAGCTCGACGGTGTCGGTGGCGGCCAGGGCGCGGGCGACGGCGTCGTCGTCCTCGCCCGACCACCCGCGCAGCAGCCGCCGGTGCGGGTGGCGGCCGCGCGACACCAGGTCCGCGACGGTGATCGAGTCGGGGGTGACGGGCTGCTGGGCGAGCAGCCCGAGTCGCCGGGCGACCTCCTTGGACGGCAGCCGCGCGATGTCGGCGCCGTCCAGCAGCACCGCCCCGGACGCGCGCCGCAGGACGCGGGCGAGCGTGTGCAGCAACGTCGACTTGCCGCAGGCGTTCGGCCCGACGATGACGGTGAACGAGCCGTCGGGCACGTCCAGGTCGAGGTGTTCGAGCACGACGCGGCGGTCGTATCCGGCGGCGAGGTCGCGGGCGGCGAGCCGACTTCGGGGTTCAGGCACGTCCGGCCCTCCATTCGGTGAGCATGAGCCAGCCAAGGTAGAGGCCGCCGACCACGCCGGTCATGACGCCGACCGGAAGCTGGGTGGGGGCGACGATCCGCTGCGCGGCGATGTCGCTGACCGACAGCAGCACGGCACCCATCAGGGCGGCGCAGAGCAGGTTGGGGCCGGGCGCGCGGGTGAGCCGCTTCGCCAGCTGCGGGGCGGTGAGCGCGATGAACGCGACGGGCCCGGCGGTGGCGGTGGCGACGGCGGTGAACCCGACGGCGACGACCATCAGGGCGAGCCTGGCCCGCTCCACCCGGACGCCGAGGGCCCCGGCGGTGGCGTCCCCGAGTTCCAGCATCCGCAGGTCGCGGCCGAGCAGCACGACGCAGGGCAGCAGCAGGGCGAGGGCGGCGGCGAGCGGGCCGAGGTCCTCCCAGCCGCGCGCGTTGAGGCTGCCGACGAGCCACGCGGACGCGCTCTGCGCCTCGTTCACCGACGCGCGGCTGAGCAGGTAGGCGTTGAGCGCTTCGAGCATGGCGCTGACGCCGATGCCGACCAGCACCAGCCGGATGCCGTGCACGCCGTCCCGGAACGCCAGCAGGTAGATCGCCAGGGCGGTGAGCAGCCCGCCGCCGACGGCGCCCGCGGAGATCTGCGCGGCGCCGCCGCCGAACAGCAGGATGACGGCGATGCCGCCGGACGCGGAGCCGACGGTGAAGCCGATGATGTCGGGGCTGCCGAGCGGGTTGCGGGTCAGGCTCTGGAAGACGGCGCCGCCGAGCGCGAGCGCGACGCCGACCGCGCAGCCGACCAGGACGCGCGGCAGCCGCAGGTCGATGACGACGAACTCGGCGCCGGGCGGCCCGTGCCCGAGCAGCGTCGCGACGACGTCGTCCGGCGGCAGCCTAAAGTCGCCGATGCCGAGCGACACCACGACGACCGTGCCGAGCAGGGCCGCCAACACCACGGCGACCACCACCGGACGGACGCGCACGCGAACACGGCGCGGCATCGCGGGCGGCGCGTCGAGCGGCGGTGCGATCACAGGTCGGCCACCTTCTTCCCGCGCACGAGCAGGATGAACAGGGGCGCGCCGACGAACGCGGTCACCACGCCCGCCTCCAGCTCGCCGGGCCGCGCCACGACCCGGCCGAGGATGTCGGACGACAGCAGCACGGCCGGGGCCAGCACCATCGAGAACGGCAGCACCCACCGCTGGTCGGGGCCGGTGAACAGGCGCACGGCGTGCGGGACCATCAGCCCGACGAACGTGATGGGCCCGATCGCGGCGGTCGCCGCCCCGCACAGGACGGTGACGACGACGAGCGTGACGATCCTGACCCGGCCCGGGTTGACGCCGAGGGCGCGGCCCGCCTCGTCGCCGAGGGCGAGCGCGTTGAGCCGGGCGCTGAGCGCGACCCCGGCGACGGCCGCGACGACGATGAACGGGGTGACGAGCGCGACCTCGTCCCCCTTGGCGGCGGCGAGCGACCCGACCATCCAGAACCGCAGGCTGTTGGCGGAGTCGTCGTCGAGCAGGGTGAGCGCGGCGGTGAACGAGGCGAGGACGGCGGAGGTCGCCATCCCGGCGAGAATGAGCCGGACGGGCGTCGCCCGCCGCGCCCCGCCGCCCCGTCCGAGCCCGTACACGATCGCGGTGGCGAGCCCGGCCCCGGCGAACGCGAACCAGATCACGGTGGCGCTGCCCGCCGCCGGGAGCACGGCCCCGACCGTGACGACGGCGGCCGCGGCCCCCGCGTTGACGCCGAGCAGGCCGGGGTCGGCGAGCGGGTTGCGGCTGAGCGCCTGCATGAGGGCGCCCGCGAGGCCGAGGGCGGCGCCCGCCGCGATGCCGAGGAGGGTGCGGGGCACGCGCCGGTCCCAGATGACGAGCGCGTCGTCGGACCCGTCGCGGTGCAGCAGCACGTGCCACACCTCGCCTGGCCCGATGGCCTTGGCGCCGACGGCCAGGCTGAGCAGCGTGACGATCGCGAGCAGCACGACCAGCCCGGCCAGGGCCACGGGCGCGTTCCGCTTGGTCGGGGGGATCATTCCACGGCGTCGTGGTGGTCGTGGTCGGCGGCGCCGACCTTCCAGTAGCCGTCCACGTCGACGCGCTCCTTGGGCATGCCGATCTCGTTGCGCAGGTACCGGCGGATCGGTTTGAGGGTGGTGGCCTCGGCGCCGAACCACGCGTACCCGTCCCCGGCGGGCGGGACGAACTCCCGGACGGCCTTCTCCAGGACGTCGCCGCGGCCGGGGGGCGTCCCGTCGCGGTGCGTCCAGGTCACGGTCACGTCGGCGTCCGACCTCAGCTCCTGCTCCTCCTCGGGGCCCGCGACCTCGCAGTAGGCGTGCGCGCGCGACCCGGCGGGCAGCGCCTCCAGCCAGCGGGCGAGGGCGGGCAGGCCGGTCTCGTCGCAGCCGAGCAGGTACCAGTCGAACACGTACGGGACGACCTCCGAGCCGCGCGGCCCGAGCACGCCGACCAGGTCGCCGGGACGGGCGGCGGCGGCGAACGACGAGCCGGGGCCGTCGCCGTGCAGCACCATGTCGATGTCGAGTTCCCGCTGGTCGGCCCGATAGTGGCGGACGGTGTAGTCGCGCATGACGGCCTGCGGGGTGCCCTCCGGCGGGTCGTCCAGGCCGTACCCGGCGCGCAGGAACGGCTGCACCGGCGTGGGGTCGTCGCCCTGCGCGAAGTACAGCTTGACGTGGTCGGCGGGCGCCTGCTCGCAGAAGCCGTCCAGGGACGGGCCGCCGAGCGTGACGCGGACCATCGCCGGGGTGAGCCGCCGGACGCGCTTCACCTCGGTCAGACGCGGGGTGATCGGATACTCGACGATCCGGACGAGGCGGTCGGATACGGGCATGGCGAGGTGTTCCCTTCGGTGATGGTTCCGTCCGCGACGCGGATGGTGCGCGGGAGCGACTCGACGGTCGCGGGCCGGTGCGCGATGACGATCAGGGTGCGTTCGGCGCACAGCTCGCCGAGTGCCCGTTCCGCCCATCCGGCGGTGACGGGGTCGATGTCGGCGGTCGCCTCGTCCAGGACGAGCACCGCCGGGTCGACGAGCGCGGCGCGGGCGAGGCCGACGAGCTGGCGTTCCCCGGCCGACAGCCGTTCGCCGCGGACGCCGACGCCGGTGTCGAGCCCGTCCGGCAGGCCGTCGGCCCAGGCGCGCAGGCCGAGCCGGTCGACGGCGGCGGCGATCTCCGCGCGGCCGGGCGCGCCGGGCACGAGCGCGAGGTTGTCGGCGACCGTGCCGGTGACGATGTGGACCTCCTGCGGGACGAGCGCCACGACGCGGCTCAGCGCGGCCCCGGACAGGTCGCGCAGGTCGGTGCCGCAGTAGGTGACGCGGCCCGAGTCCGGCTGGTAGAGCCCGGCCAGCATCTTGCCGAGGGTCGTCTTCCCCGACCCGGTCACGCCGACGACGGCGGCGCGGGCACCGGCCGGGAAGGACAGGTCGACGCCGCGCAGGACGGACGTCCCGTCCAGGTAGGAGAAGGACGCGCCCTCCACCCGCAGCTCGCCGTGCGGGGGCAGGTCGGAGGCCGTGGACCGGCCGGTGACGGCCCGGGCGCCGGGCGACTCCAGCAGATCCAGGAGCCGGGCCAGGCCGGTGCGGGCGAGCTGGAGTTCCCCGATGAGCTGGGAGCCGTCGTCCAGGCCCTCGAAGAGAGTGCGGCTGGCCAGGATGAACACCACGACGGCGCCGATGGAGAGCCGCCCGTCGGCGGCCAGCCAGGAGCCGAGGCCGAGCAGCGTGGCGAGCGCGGCGCCCTCGATGAGGCTGACCAGTTCGAGGTTCGCCTCGACGCGGGCGGTGCGGCGCGCGGCGGCGACGACGGCGCGGTTCTCCCGCCGGACGCGGCCGAGCCAGGTCGGCAGCGCCCCGCTGGTCTGGAGCAGTTCCCGCGCGGTCAGGGTCTCGGTGAGGGTGGCGGCGACGGTCGTCTCCGCCGCGGCCTGCCCGCCGAACGCCTCCTCGGCACCGCGCTGGAAGACGCGGATCGCGAGCAGCGACGGCGGCACGAACACGACGGCGAGCACGAGCGTGAGCAGCCACGAGTACACGACGAGGGTCACGGAGGTGAGCAGCAGCGTCGCGGACACCACCACAAGGTTCGGCAGGTCGCGCCGGACGAACTGGGCCAGCGCCGTCACCTCGCCGGTGGTGCGGCGCAGCAGGTCACCGGTCCGGTGGGCCTCCAGGAACCGCAGCGGCGCGTGCGCGAGCCGGTGCACGGCCTGGTCGCGCAGGTCCCGGATGACGCGCTCACCGGCGCGCATCAGCAGCAGCTCGCTCCAGCGGGCCAGCGCGATCTGCGCGGCGACCACGGCGGCGAGGACGAGCACCGTCACCGTGACCGCGCCCCGGTCGTGGGCGACGATGGCGTCGGCGGCGCGGCCGACGAGCGGCGGCAGCGCGGCGGCGCACATGGCGCAGCCCAGCACGACCAGCAGCGTCCCGGTGAGGATGGCGCGGTGCGGCCGAAGATAGGGCAGGACGCGGCGGAAGATGTGCCGCTCCGGGGCCCGTTCGGCGAGCCGGACGACCTCAGCCACTGCGCTCCCCTTCCGTCCCCGGCAGGTCGATGACGCGGTCGGCGGCCTTCAGGACCGCCGTCCGGTGGGTGACGAACACGACGGACGTGCCCGGGTCGCGACGGGCGAGCCGGTCCAGGATCCGCTGCTCGGTGCCGGTGTCGAGCGCGGAGGTGACGTCGTCGAGGAGCAGCACGCCGCCGGGGCGTTCACCGGCGCGCAGGAACGCGCGGGCCAGCGCCAGCCGCTGCACCTGGCCGCCCGACAGGCTCGATCCGCCCTCGCCGAGTTCGGTGTCGTAGCCGCCGGGGAGGGCCATGACGTCGTCGTGGACGCAGGCGTCCCGGCACGCCCGCTCCAGCGCCGCCTGGTCGGCGTTTCCGCCGAGGCGCAGATTGTCGGCCACCGTCCCCGACAGCAGGACGGGCCGCTGCGGGACGACGACGAGCGCGGCGCGCAGGCCGTCCAGCCCGAGGCGGCGCAGGTCGGTGCCGTCCCAGGCGACGGTCCCGGAGGCGGGGTCGTCGAGGCGGGCCAGCAGCCGCAGCAGCGTCGACTTGCCGGACCCGGTCGGCCCGGTCACCACGACGAACTCGCCGGGCTCGGCGCTCACGTCGAACGGGCCGAGCGCCTCGCGGTCGTGGTGCCGGGCGGTCACCGCCGAGGCCGTGAGCGTCCCACGCGGGGCGGCCGGGACGGGGTCGGCGGGTTCGGTGACGGACGGCCGCAGCGCGAGGATCTCCTCCACGCGGCGTGCCGCGACGGCGGCGTTGCCCCGGTCGACGAGCCTGTCGACGAGCACGGTCACGGCGATGGTGAACGTGCCCATCCAGACGGTGAACGCGACGAGGCCGCCGACGGTGATGCGTCCGTCCAGCGCGGCGAACCCGCCGAGCCCCACCCCGGCCGCGATGGCCAGCCGGGGGACGGCGGGTCCGAGCGCCGCCCACGCCGACTGGATGCGGGCGACGTCCCCGGTGAGCCGTTCCACCTCGGCGCTGTGCGCGTGGTGGCGGTCCAGCAGGACGGGCCCGCCGCCGATGCCGCGCACGGCGGCACCGGACGACAGCAGATCCTCGACGGCGTCGGCGCGGTCGGCGTGCGCGCGGGAGAGCCGGTCCCCCGCCCGCTCGTACGGGCCGGGGAACGTCATGTTGACGGCGGCGAGCAGCGGCACGATGAGCAGGGTGACGACGAGCAGCGCCGTGTCGAGCGCGGCGACGCTCGGCAGGACGATCACGAACGTGGTGGTGATGACCGCCCACCCCGGCAGCCCGTAGACCCACATCCGGATCTGGTCGATGTCACGGGTGGCGCGCGTCGCGAGGTCACCGTGCCCGTATCCGGCGAGGGCCGCCCGGTCGAGCCGGGCGAGGTGCGCGGTGAGCCGGTCCCGCAGGGCGGCGCCGGTCCGCGCCTCCGCCATCCGCGCCTGCCACTGCCACAGCGCCACCGCCACGAAGTGCACGGTCGCGAGCCCGGCGGCGGCGAGCGCCCACCGCGTCGTGGCGCCGGGGTCCTCGGCGACGACGCCGTCGTCGAGGGCGTGCTGCACGCACCACGGGATCGCGAGCAGCGTCGCCTGCCGGACGACGCCGCCGCCGGTGGCGGCCGACAGGTTCCGCCACTGGTCGCGGACGCAGGAGCGCAGCAGCGCGGACATCCTCCTTTTCGGCGCGGTCATCGGCGCTCTCCGAGTTCGGCGGCGAGGAGGGTCCCGATCGCGGCGATCGGGACGGGATCGAGCATGCCGTGGTGATCGCAGTCGATCCGGTGTTCACGGACGCGGCCGGTGAGGTTCGGCGCCCACAGCGCCGGGCTGAGGGTGGCGTCGGCGGTCGCGGTGAAGCAGACGGCGTCGCCGTCGAACACGGCGAAGCCGAGCGGCAGCGTCAGCGACTCGTGGACGGTGTCGGCGACCCGGGCCAGCGTCGCGGCGTCGAACGCGGACATGGGCCCGCCACCCGCCGCGATGAGAGCGGCCGCCTCGGCGAGGGTCGCGGCGGGTGTTCCGGGGTGCCCGGCGAGGCGCAGCAGGAACCGGGCGGAGTCGCTCTCGGTGACGTCGGCGGGGTCGGTCTCGTCGCGGGGGTAGGCGTCCAGCAGGGCGAGCAGGGCGACGTCCCGGCCCGCGGCCTGGAGCGCGGTCGCGGTCGCGTGCGCGAGCTGGCCGCCGTACGACCAACCGAGCAGGCGGCACGGCCCCTCTGGCTGGACGGCCTGGATGCGCGCCGCGTAGTGGCGTCCGAGATCGGCGATCGACGCGGCGGGCACACAGGCGCCGCCGAGCCGGGGCGCCTGGAGCCCGTACAGTGGCACGTCGGCCGGGAGGTACTCGGCGAGCCCCGCGTAGTTCCAGGTCAGCCCGGTCGTCGCGGGCAGGCAGAACACAGGTGTGCCCGTGCCGGGGCTCAGTGTGAGCACCGGGTCGAACGGCCCGGTGCTGGCGCCCGCGTCGGGTGGCGCGTCGGCGACGGCGACGGCGAGCGCGGCGACGGTCGGCGCGGTGAGGACGGCGCCGACCGGCAGCCGGACGCCGAGCACCGTCCGCACCCTGCCGACCAGGCGCATCGCCAGCAGCGAGTGGCCGCCGAGGGCGAAGAAGTCGTCGTCGGCCCCCACGTCCTCGACGCCCAGCACGTCGGCGAAGATCGCGCAGAGGGACGTTTCCAGGGGGGTGCGCGGCGGCCGGGACGCGGCGACGGGTTCCGGGTCGGGCAGCGCGCGCCGGTCGAGCTTGCCGTTGACGGTCAGCGGCAGCTTGGGCAGCACGGCGTACGCGCCGGGGACCATGTGCCTCGGCAGGTGGACGGCGAGCGCGGCCCTGACCGCCGCCGTGTCGAGTTCGGCGCCCGCGACCGCCACCAGGTAGGCGACCAGGCGTTTGAGCCCGCGATGCTCGCCCGCGACGACGGCCGCCTGCGCGATGTCCGCGCGTTCGGTGAGCGCGGTGTCGATCTCGCCGAGTTCCACCCGATAGCCGTTGATCTTGATCTGGTCATCGGTGCGCCCGAGGTAGTCGATGAGCCCGTCAGAGCGCCAGCGGACGAGGTCGCCGGTGCGGTACATCCGCTCCCCCGGACTCCCGAACGGGTCGGCGACGAACCGTTCAGCGGTCAGATCGGGACGGTTGAGGTAGCCGCGCGCCATGCCGATCCCGGCGATGTACAGCTCGCCGGGGACACCGACCGGGACCCGGCGCATCCGCTCGTCCAGGACATGGGCGCGGGTGTTCCAGATCGGACGTCCAACCGTGGACGTGGCGCTGTCGGTGGTGCCGCCGCCAAGGGTGTTGATCGTGTATTCGGTAGGCCCGTACAGGTTGTAGCCGAGGACGCGGTCGGCTTCCCGCAGCTCCGTCCAGAGGGTCTCCGGAACGGCTTCTCCGCCGAGGAGGACGAGCGGGGGCCTGGGGTCGTCGAGCAGCCCGCGATCCAGCAGTTCCCGAGCGTAGGACGGGGTGATGTTGATGACGTCGATGCGATGCTCGGCGCAGTACCCGGTCAGAGCGTCGGCGTCGCGCCGTACCTCCTCGTCCAGGACATGCACCTCATGGCCTTCGACCAGCCACAACAGCTCTTCCCACGACATGTCGAACGAGAACGACACCGTATGCGCGATCCGCAGCCGACGCCCACCCTCAGCCTCCACCACCGGAGCGAAAATCGCCTCCCGATGATTGAACTGCATATTCGTCAAACCCCGATACGGCGTCACCACACCCTTCGGACGCCCCGTCGAACCCGACGTATAAATCACATACGCCGGACAATCCAAACCCACCTCCACCATGACCGGACCATCCGACAACCCCGCCAACTCAGCCACCGTCTCCGGATCGTCCAGCACAACGGTCTGCGCCGCCTTCGGCAGCACGTCTTCCAAGGCTCGGGTGGTGACCAGGCACAGCGGCCGGGCGTCCTCCATCATGAAGGCGAGCCGCTCGGCCGGGTAATCAAGCTCCAACGGCAGATAGGCCGCGCCCGTCCGCAACACCGCGAACAACGCCGCCACCATGTCAGCCGAACGCGGCAACCCCAACGCCACCACCGACTCCGGACCCGCACCACGCGCGATCAACAACCGCGCCAAACGATTCACCCGAGACGACAACTCCCCATACGACACACGCTCAGCACCAAACACCAACGCCGTCACACCCGGCGTCCGCACCGCCTGCTCCTCCAACAGATCCGCGATCGTCACGTCCGGCACCGGGCGCGCCGTGGCGTTCCATCCGGCGATGAGGTTGGTTTCGGCGGTGGTCGCCAGGTCGACGTCGCCCACCGGGCGGGCCGGGTCGGCGGTGACCTGGTCGAGGAGCGCTTCGAGGCGGGCGAGGAGCAGGTGGGCCGTGGACTCGTCGAAGAGGTCGGCGGCGTACTCCAGCTCGAACTCGATGCCTTCGCCGCCCGTGTACTCGATGACGTTGAAGTCCAGGTCGAACTTGGCGGCGGCGGTGCCGTACGGCTCGGCCGTGGTCGGCAGGTCGAAGAGGCCCTCACCGCCGTCGGCCGGGATGTTGCGGTAGCCGAGCATGACCTGGAACAGCGGGTGCCGAGCGGGTGAGCGCGGCGGGTTGAGGGCCTCCACGAGCCGTTCGAACGGCATGTCCCGGTTCGCGAACGCGGCCAGGTCGAACTTCTTCACCCGGTCGACGAGTTCGGCGAACGTCGGGTCACCGGACACGTCGACGCGCAGCACCAGCGTGTTGACGAAGAACCCGACGAGGTTCTGGAGGGCGTCGTCGTCGCGTCCGGCGGAGGGGCTGCCGAGCGGGACGTCGTCGCCCGCGCCGAGCCGGTGCAGCAGCGCGCCGACGGCGGCCTGCATCACCATGAACGTGGTGGCGCCGGTGCTCGCGGCGAGCTCCAGGACCCGCGCGGCGACAGGGGCGGGCAGCACCCGCTCGACGGTCCCGCCCCGGTAGCGGGCGACGGCGGGCCGGGGCCTGTCGGCGGGCAGCGCCAGCTCCTCGGGGACGCCGTCGAGGACGTCCTTCCAGAACGCGGCCTGCCGCCCGAGAAGGCTCTCCGGGTCGGCGGGGTCGCCGAGCAGGTCGGCCTGCCAGAGCGTGTAGTCGGCGTACTGGACGGGCAGCGGCGCCCAGTCTGGGGCGCGGCCGTCGCGGCGGGCCTCGTACGCGGCGGTCAGGTCGTCAAGGAAGCCGCGAACCGACCATTCGTCCCCGGCGATGTGGTGGAACAGGAACACCACGACCTGGTGGCCGGGTCCGAGCCGCAGCACGCGGGTCCGCAGCGGGGCCTCGCGGTCGAGCGCGAACCGGTACTGGACGGCGGCGTCAACCTCGGCGCGGACCTGCTCCTCGGTGACGTCGGCGATTTCCAGCACGGTTTCGGCGTCGTCCAGGATCCGCTGGTAGGGGACGCCGTCGTGCTCCGCGTACACCGTGCGGAGGGTCTCGTGCCGGGTCATCACGTCGCCGACCGCGGCGCGCAGCACGTCCAGGTCGAGGTCTCCGTCGAGCCGGAGCACGACCGGGATGTTGTAGGCGGCCGTCCCGTCGCCGAGTTGGTGCAGGAACCACAGCCTGCGCTGCGCGTACGACAGCGGGATGCGGCCGGGCCGGGGGCGCGGGACCAGGTCCGGACGGGCGTCGTCGCGGACGGCGGGCGCGGCGCGGGAGGCGAGCCCGGCGACGGTGCGTTCCTCGAACAGGTCGCGGATGGCGAGCTGCACGCCGAGCGCGGCCCGCGCCTTGGTGATGAGCCGGGTGGCGAGCAGCGAGTGCCCGCCTAGCGCGAAGAAGTCGTCGTCGGCGCCGACGGACGGCACGCCGAGCACCTCGGCGGCCAGGCGGCACAGCGCCTCCTCCTCGGGCGTGGCGGGTGGACGTCCGCCGGACGCGGCGCCGGTGTCGGGGGCGGGCAGGGCGCGGCGGTCCAGCTTGCCGTTGGTGGTGAGCGGCAGCCGGTCCAGCGCCATGATCGTCGCGGGGATCATGTGCTCGGGCAGGGCGGCGCGCAGCCGGTCGCGCAGCAGCGCGGGCAGCGTCCCGGCGGCCCGGGACCGGCTGGGCTCGTTGGTGGGGACGGGCGGCGCGGCGGCGGTCCGGACGCCGCCGAGCGGCCCGGCGCCGACGGGCGGGACGGCGGGCAGGAACAGGGCGTCCAGGGTGTCGTCGGCGTCGCCCCAGGTCACGACGGTCCGCAGGCCGTGGCGGTCGCCGAGGTCGTGCAGGTCCTCGGGGTCGACGCCGCCGGGCGCGCTGAGGGCGCGGAGCGCGGCGGCGGCCGTCGCGTCGTCGGCGAGGGCTCGGCGTGCGGCGCTCTCCCCGACCATTCGGGCGTTCGGCACGTTCGTGACGCGGACCGGCGCCGCGCCGGTGGCGAGCCGTCCGGCCAAGTCGTCGATGTCGCGGACGTCCGCCGCCCAGGCGAGCGCGGGCAGCGCGGACACGTCGGTGACGGGTCCAGTGTGCAGGACGGCGTCGAACCGGTGCCGGGTCAGCTCGTTGCGGGCCCGTCCGCGCCGTACCCGCACGTCCACGCCGGTGACTCCCGGCAGGTCCAGCGTCGCGGCGAAGGCCGGGTCGACAAGGAGTTCCTTCTCCAGCAGCAGCGCGCGGTCGGCGGCGGCGCGCAGGGCGGGGGCCTCCGCGCCCGCCCCGACCCGGGCGAGCTGGATCGCGGTGTGGAAGCAGCGGGCGCCGCGCAGGTTCCGCAGGTCGCCCACGAAGATCGCGCCGCCGGGTGCGAGCAGGTCGAGCGCGCCGCGCAGGACGTCGGTGAGGTAGGCGGCGCTGGGGAAGTACTGCGCGACGGAGTTCAGCACGATCGTGTCGAAGTGGCCGCGCGGCAGGCCGGTGAGGTCGTGGGCGGGCGCGGCGCGGAGCGTGACCCGTCCGGCGAGGGACGGCTCCGCCGCGACCTGGCCGCGCAGCGTCTCGATGAGCGGGGCGGACAGGTCGGTCGCCCAGTAGTCCTCGGCGTCCGGCGCGAGCCGGGACATCAGCAGCCCGGTCCCGACGCCCAGTTCGAGGACGCGGCGCGGGCGCAGCGCGCGGATCGCGGCGACGGTGGTGTCGCGCCATTCGCGCATCTCGTCCACGGGGATCGGCGCGCCGTCGTAGCTGGACGTCCAGCCGACGAAGTCCGCGCCGAACGCGTCGGCCGGGCCCTGCCCGTACTGGGCGTCGTACACCTCGCGCCACTCGCCGACCTGGTCGAGGTCGCCCGCGCCGTCGTCGCCGGTGGGCGCGGGGACGACGTAGCCGACCAGGCGTTTGGTCTCGCCGGTCTCGCGGACGACGACGGCGGCCTGCGCGACCTCGGGGTTGCGGGTCAGCGCGTCCTCGATCTCGCCCAGCTCGACGCGGTACCCACGGATCTTGATCTGGTCGTCGGTGCGGCCGAGGTAGTCGATGAGCCCGTCGGAGCGCCAGCGGACGAGGTCGCCGGTGCGGTACATCCGCTCGCCCGGCCTCCCGAACGGGTCGGCGACGAACCGTTCAGCGGTCAGGCCGGGGCGGTTGAGGTAGCCGCGCGCCATCCCGATCCCGGCGATGTAAAGCTCACCGGGCGTTCCGACCGGGGCGGGACGCAGCCAGGGGTCGAGAACGAGCGCCTTGGTGTTCCAGATCGGACGTCCGACCGTGGACGTGGCGCTGTCGGTGGTGCCACCGCCGAGCGTGTTGATCGTGTATTCGGTCGGCCCGTACAGGTTGTAGCCGAGCACGCCGTCCGTGTCGCGCAGGGTCGTCCACAACGCCTCGGGGACGGCCTCGCCGCCGAGCAGGACGAGCGGCGGCCGATGCCGGGCGGCGTCCAGCAACCCGAAGTCGATGAGTTCCTGCGCGTAGGACGGCGTGATGTTGATGACGTCGATGCGATGCTCGGCGCAGTACCCGGTCAGCGCATCCGCATCACGACGCACTTCCTCGTCCAGGACATGCACCTCATGGCCTTCGACCAGCCACAACAGCTCTTCCCACGACATGTCGAACGAGAACGACACCGTATGCGCGATCCGCAGCCGACGCCCACCCTCAACCTCCACCACCGGAGCGAAAATCGCCTCCCGATGATTGAACTGCATATTCGTCAAACCCCGATACGGCGTCACCACACCCTTCGGACGCCCCGTCGAACCCGACGTATAAATCACATACGCCGGACAATCCAAACCCACCTCCACCATGACCGGACCATCCGACAACCCCGCCAACTCAGCCACCGTCTCCGGATCGTCCAGGACGACCACCTGCGGAGCCCCCGGGAGCGTCGGCGCCACCGCAGCGGTCGTCACCAGACACACCGGCCCGGCGTCGTCCACCATGAACGCGAGCCGCTCGGCCGGGTAATCAAGCTCCAACGGCAGATAGGCCGCGCCCGTCCGCAACACCGCGAACAACGCCGCCACCATGTCAGCCGAACGCGGCAACCCCAACGCCACCACCGACTCCGGACCCGCACCACGCGCGATCAACAACCGCGCCAAACGATTCACCCGAGACGACAACTCCCCATACGACACACGCTCAGCACCAAACACCAACGCCGTCACACCCGGCGTCCGCACCGCCTGCTCCTCCAACAGATCCGCGATCGTCACGTCCGGCAGCGGACGCTCGGTCGTGTTCCAGCGCTCCAGGACGGTCGCCCGTTCGTCCGAGGTGAGGACGTCCAGTGCGGCGAGCCGTGTGCCGGGTGCGTCGACGAGCCGTTCGAGCAGGCCGATCACGCGCGCCGACATCGCTTCAACGTCGGCGCGTTCGTAGACGTCCTGCCGGTACTTCCATTCGAACGACAGTTCGCCCGCGACGTTGGTGGTGAACGACAGCGGGAAGTGGGTGGCGTCGAGGATGTCGACCTCGTCGATGCCGAAGTGCTCGGTGAGCCGGTCCCGGGCGGTGTCGTCGACGGGGGTGTTCCGGACGACCTGCAACGTGTCGAACAGTTGCGGCGTCCCGGCCGCGCGCTGGATCTCGGCGAGGCTGACATGGTGATGCGGCAGCAGCGTCGCCTGCTCGGCCTGTGACCGGGTCAGGAAGTCGAGCAGCGTCTCGTCGGGACGCGGCCGCACCCGGACCGGCACGGTGTTGAGGAACAGGCCGATGGTGTTCTCGATGCCGGGGATCTCGGCGGGACGGCCGGAGACCGTCGCGCCGTACACGACGTCGTCGCGGCCGGTGAGGGACGCCAGCAGCAGGCTCCACACGCCGCCGACGAGGGTGTTGAGGGTGAGGCCGTGGCGGCGGCCGAAGTCGCCGAGCCGCGCGGCGAGGTCGTCGTCGACCCGGGTGAGGACCATGCCGGGCAGGGCGGCGCCGCGCAGCGTGTGGCCGGGCGCGACGAGGGTCGGTTCGGTGACGCCGTCGAGGGTGGCGGCCCAGGCGCGGGCGCTGTCGGCGGTGTCGCGGCCGTCGAGCCATTCCAGGTACTGGCGGAACGGGACGGTCGGCGGGACGGCGTCAGGTTCGCGGGCGAGGTCGAGCAGTTCCCGCACGACGAGGCCGGACGACCAGCCGTCCCACAGCAGCGTGTGGTGCGTGACGATGATCCGCTGCCGGTCGTCGGCGAGCCGCACGGCCGTCAGGCGGATCAGCGGCGGTTCGGTGAGGTCGAAGCGTTCGGCCTGGTCGGCGTCCATGAGCGCGTCGAGCGCCTCGGGGCCCTGACCGCGCAGGTCGACCTCGCGGAACGGCATCGGCATGGCGGGCGCCACGACCTGGACGGGACGGCTGAGCCCGTCCTGCACGAAACCCGCACGCAGGTTGGCGTGCCGGGCGAGGAAGGCGTCCCCGGCGGCGCGCAGCGCGGCGGCGTCGAGGGGGCGGCGCACGTCCACGACGAGCTGGGTGACGTAGAGGTCGCGGCCCGACGTGTCGTAGGTGGACTCGAACAGCAGCCCGGCCTGGAGCGGCGACAGCGGCAGCACGTCTTCGGCGTCCGGGCGGAGGAGAGCCCGTTCGGCGGCGGTCAGCTCGACCAGGGGACGGTCGGCGGGCGCGGCCGTGTCCGGGTCGTCGTCCATGGCGGTGACGGCCTCGGCGAGGGCTGCGACGGTGCGCAGCTCGAACACCTGCCGCGTGGTCAGGTTCAGCCCGGCGGCGCGGGCCCGCCCGACGAGCGTGATGGACACGATGCTGTCGCCGCCGAGCGCGAAGAAGTCGTCGCCGGCGCCGATGTCGGGCTCGTCGAGGACGTCCGCGAACAGCTCCGCGAGCACCGCCTCGCGTCCTTGCGCGGGCGTCCGGTACGGCGCCGCCACGACGTCCGGGAGGGTGATCGGCGCGACGGGTTCGCCGAGCGCGGGCAGCGCGGGGACGGCCCCGTCCGGGTCGGCGGCGAAGTGGCGCAGCAGGAGCGTGAGGCGGTCGGCGAGGAGCGCGGCGAGCGGCTCGTCGACGGCACCGGTGCGGTGCGCGAGGATCAGGCCCAGCGTGCCGTCCCCCGGCTGGACGGTGAGCGCGAGCGGGAAATGCGTGGCGTCGCGGGCGCCGAGCCCGGTGCGCGTGAGCCCGGCGGCGGTGAGCGTGGAGGCGTCGCCCAGGTAGTTCTCGAACGCCAGCAGCGTGTCGAACAGCGGGCCGGTGCCGGGGACGTCGGCGGCGCGGCGGATGTCGGCGAGGCCGAGGTAGTGGTGGTCGAGCAGCCGGACCTGTTCGTCCTGGACGGCGCGCGCCAGGTCGCCGAACGTGTCGCCCGGCCGGGCGGGCCGCACCCGGACGGGCACGGTGTTGATGAACAGGCCGATCATGTCCTCGACGCCGTCCAGGTCGGCGGGCCGCCCGGCGACCGTCGCGCCGAACACGACGTCGGACGTCCCGGCGAGCGCGCCGACGGTGAGCCCCCACGCGACCTGGACGACGGTGTTCACGGTCACTCCGGCACGCGCGGCTGCGGCGGTGAGCGCGGCGGCCGTCCCGTCCGGAAGATCGGCGGGCAGTTCGCACAGCTCCCCACCGGCGTTGGCGGAGTCGATGAGGACCGGCCCGGGCAGCCCGCGAAGCGCCTCCCGCCATGCCTGCGCCGCCTTGCCCGGGTCCTGTTCGCCCAGCCACAGCAGGTGGTCGCGGAACGGGCGGGCCGGGGGCGGCGGCGTCCCGTCGTAGCAGGCGAACAGCTCGCGCAGCAGCACCGGGATCGACCAGCCGTCGATGAGCAGGTGGTGCGCGGTCACGACGAGCCGGTGCCGCGACGGGTCGGCGGAGGCGAGCGCGAACCGGATCAGCGGCGGGCCGGTCACGTCGAACGGGGTGGCCCACTCGCGTTCCAGCACGGCGTCCAGGTCGGGTTCGGTGGTCGCGGTGAACGGGGTGCCGATGTCGGCGGGGACGAACTGCACGGGCTCGTCGAGGTCCTCGAACCAGAACCCGGCCCGCAGGTTCGGGTGGCGGCGCAGCAGCGCGGCGACGGCGTCTTCGAGGCGCGCCGTGTCGACCGTCCCGGCGAAGTCCAGATGGGCCTGGACGGTGTAGACGTCGTGTTCGGCGTCGTCGTACAGGGCGTGGAACAGCAGGCCGCGCTGGAGCGGCGACAGCGGGAGGACGTCCTCCAGCAGGGGTCCGGGCGATTCCTCGGTCACGTGCGTCGGCTCCTCAGCAGGGATTCCAGCCGGTCGATCTGCCGCTGCGGCAGCGACACCATCGGCAGGTCGGACGGGGTGCGGCCGCCCGCGGCGGGATCGGCGGCATGGCGGGCGAGGGCGGCGAGGGCCGCCTGCCAGCCCGCGCCGAGCCGGGCGGCGGCGTCGCGGTCGAGCAGGCGGGACGGCCAGGTCAGCTCCAGACGCAGCCCGGCGCCGGACGGTGCCTCGGCGCCGATCTCCAGCGGATAGGGGGCGGGCAGGTCGGGGTGCGGTGCCCGGGACAACGACTCGGACTCGGCGGCGTGCGGCCAGTGCTCGTCCCCACCGGTGCCGGTGCCTGCGCCGTCGACGCGGCCCCGGTAGTTGAAGAGGATCTGCGGACGGGCCGCGTCCGCCAGTTCGCGGGCCGTCCGCGCGTTGAGGTGGCGGAGCAGGCCGTGGCCGAAGCCGTGGTCGGAGGCGGCGCGCACCTGTTCCTTGACCGTCTTGAGCAGGTCGCCGGTGGCGTCCGGGGCGAGGCCGCCGAGGTCGAGCCTCACCGGGTGGACGGTCGTGAACCAGCCGACCGTGCGGGACGGGTCGGTGCCGTCGAGCAGATGCCGTCCGTGCCCTTCGAGATCGACGAGCAGCCACGGGTCGCCCGGCCGCCATCGCACGACGGCCATGGCCAACCCGGCGAGCAGGACGTCCTCGGCGCCGCAGTGGTAGAGACGCGGCAGCTCACCGAGAAGCGCCTGCGCCTCCTCTTCGGGCACGGTGACAACAAGGCTCTCCTGGGTGGCCGCCGTGTCGGTGGACGGGTCCGGGAGCCGCGAGGTGAGCGGGGCGTCCGGTGCGGCGAGGCTCTTCCAGTACGGGAGTTCCGCCACCCGGGCCCCATCGTGGGCCTCGGCCAACAGCCGGTGCGCCCACGCCCGCAGGGACGTCCCGCCGGTGGGCGGCGGCGGGACAGGCTCGTCGGAGATCGCGGCCTCCCACGCGGCACGCAGGTCGGGCAGGAGCGTCCGCCACGACACGGCGTCAACGGCCAGGTGGTGGACGCAGAGCAACAGCCGCCCGGCGGTCCCGGGTCCGGTGTCGAAGAAGGCGGCCTGCACGACCTCCCCGGCTTCCGGGTCGAGCCGGTCGGCAGCGGCCTCCGATTCCGCCGCGACGAGCGCGTCGAGGTCGGCCCCGGCGGCGTCCACCCGCCGAACGTGCACTGGCACGGTGCCGGGCGCGGTCACGGTGAGAGCCCAGACTCCGCTGGACGTGTCGAGCCGGAGGCGCAGTGCGTCGTGACGGTCCACGAGGCTCCGCACGGCGCTGGTCAGCGACGCGGCGTCCGCCCGCATCGGCGTGCGCAGCAGCACCGCTTGGTGGAACCGGCCGATCGGCCCGCCGAAGTCGGCGAACCAATGCATCACGGGCAGCGGCGGCAGCGACCCGACCGGGGCGAGGGCCGCGCCTTCTTCGCGCTGAGACTCCTCGCGACGCGCGACCGTGGCGAGCGCGGCGGGCGTGCGGTGCTCGAAGACATCCTGGGGTTTGATGCGCAGCCCGGCCTTGCGAGCCCTGGCGACGACCTGGATGGACAGGATGCTGTCGCCGCCCAGCCCGAAGAAGTCCTGGTCGGCGGCGACCTCGTCCAGGCCGAGCACCTCGGCGAACACGCCCGCGAGCAGCGCCGTCCGGTCATCGGCGACCGGCTCTGGACGGGCGGGGCGCTCCGGGCGGGCACGCGAACGGGTACGGCGCACGGGGGCGGGGAGGGCCTTGCGGTCGAGCTTCCCGCTGGACGTCAGCGGGAACTCGGCGAGGGGCACGAAGTCGTCCGGCACCAGGTGCGCGGGCAGCCGTTCGGCCAGCGCGGCGCGTAGTCCGGCGACGTCGAGCCCGTCCGGTGTGAGGTAGGCGACCAGCCTGCCGCTGCCGGGGCCGTCATGCCGGACGACGACCGCGACGTCTCCCACCTCGGGCAGCGCGCGCAGCGCCGCCTCGATCTCGCCGGGCTCGATGCGCAGTCCGCGCAGCTTGACCTGGTGGTCGGTGCGGCCGAGGTACTCCAAGTGACCGTCAGAGTTCCACCGCACCAGGTCGCCCGTCCGGTACATCCGGTCGCCCGGCGCCCCGGACGTGTCGGCGACGAACCTCTCCGCGGTGAGCCCGGCCCGGTTCAGGTAGCCGCGCGCGAGCTGGACGCCCGCCAGATACAGCTCGCCGGGCACGCCCACGGGCACGGGACGCAGCCGCGCGTCGAGCACGCGCACCCGGGTGTTCCACACGGGCGCGCCGATCGGGATCGTCGCCGCCCCCGGCCGGTACTCCCAGTGGGTGACGTCCACGGCCGCCTCGGTCGGCCCGTACAGGTTGTGCAGCGGCACCGGCAGGACGGCGCGCGTCGCGGCGGCCGTGTCGGCGGGCAGCGCCTCGCCGCTGGTGAAGACACGGCGCAGGCTCCGGCAGCGCGGCACGTCCGGGTCGGTGAGGAACGCCTTCAGCATCGACGGGACGAAATGCACGGTCGTCACGTCGCGGCCGCGGATCAGCCCGGCGAGGTATCCGGGGTCGCGGTGCCCGCCGGGTTCGGCGAGAACGACCGACGCGCCCTCGCACAGGGCCCAGAAGAACTCCCACACCGACACGTCGAACGTCGCGGGCGTCTTCTGAAGCACGCGGTCGTCGGCGAGCAGCCCGTACTCGGCCTGCATCCAGGCGAGCCGGTTGACGATCGCCCGGTGCGACACGACCACACCCTTGGGCCGCCCCGTCGAACCCGACGTGAAGATCACGTAGGCGGCGTCATCGGGCCGCGCCCGCCCCGGCGCGGCGGGCGAAGCGTCCCGCACGAACAACCCGGGCACGCCGCCCGGCGCGAAGCCGTCCAGGCCGCCGGGGTCGTCGGCGAGGAGCGCGACGGCGTCCGCGTCACCGACGAGACCGGCGCGGCGGGCGGGCGGGTCGTCGAGGTCGAGCGGCAGATACGCGGCACCTGACTTGAGCACGGCCAGCAACGCCGTCATGAGACGGGTGGAGCGGGGCAGGGCGACCGCGACGACCCGGTCCGGCCCGACGCCGCGTGCGCGCAGCTCGGCGGCGAGGGCGTCGGCGCGGGCGTGGAGGTCGGCGTAGGTGAGGGTCTCGTCCTCGAACAGGACGGCGGGCGCGTCGGGGGTACGGGCGGCCTGCGCCTCCAGCCGGTCGGTGAGGGTGCCGTCCGGGACGTCATGGCGCGTGTCGTTCCACGCGCCGTCGATCAGGGCCCGTTCGGCGGGGGTCAGCGCGTCGGCGGCGGACAGCGGCGCGTCCGGGTCGGCGACGAGCCGTCCGGCCAGCGTCTCGAACCGTTCGGCGACGGCCTGGACGGTCGACGCCTCGAACCGCGACGTGGCGTAGATGAGGGTCAGGTCGGTGCCGTCGTCCCGCTCCCGGACGGAGAACGCCAGGTCGAAGCGGGCTGTGGAGTACGCGCCGTCCTCCAAGGCCGTGTGAAGCCCGAACACCGCACCGTCGTCGCCGGTGTCGCGGTGGTGCAGCACCATCACCTGGAACAGCGGGTTGCGGCCGGTGACGCGCTCGTGGTCGGCGATCTCGACGAGCCGCTCGAACGGCAGGTCGCGGTGGTCGAGCAGGGCGAGCTGCTCGGCGCGCACCCGTCCCACCAGGTCGGCGAACGAGGCGTCCTCGGTCAGGCCGACCCGCAGGACCACCGTGTTGACGAACAGGCCCGCGACGTCGTCCAGCACGGCGTCGGACCGGCCCGTGACCGGCACTCCGAGGGGGATGTCGGAGCCGCCGCCGAGCCGTCCCAGCAGGACGGCCGCGACCGCCTGCCAGACCATGAACGGCGTCGCCCCGGTGGCGCGCGCAAGCCGTGCGACGTCGCGGTGCAGGCCGTCGGGCAGCGTGACCTGGACCGCGTCGCCCGCCCCGTCCGGCCGCGCGGGACGGGGACGGTCGGCGGGCAACGCGATCTCCTCGGGCAGCCCGGCAAGCCTCGCCCGCCAGAACGCGGCCTGCCGTTCACCCTCCGGCCCTGCCAGTAGGCCGGACTGCCACATCGTGTAGTCGCGGTAGGTGACGGGCAGCGGCGCGAAGTCCGGTGCCCGGCCCGTGGTGCGGGCGCGGTAGGCGGTGTCGAGGTCGCGGATCAGCACGTCCTCGGACCACTGGTCGCCCGCGATGTGGTGGAGCGCCACCGAGAGTAGCCAGGAGGACGTCCCGTCGCCCAGCCGGTACAGCACGCTCCGCACCGGGGGGTCGGTCGTCAGAGTGAACCGGGTCGCCTGGGCCGCGTCGACGAGTGCGGGCACGTCCTCCAGATCAGCATCGGCGATCCGGAGCATCGGCCCGGCTGGCAGCACCTCCTGGTAGGGGACGCCGTCCACGTCGGGGTAGACGGTCCGCAGGATCTCGTGCCGCTCGACCAGATCGTCCCAGGCGGCACCTAGGGCGGCCACGTCCAGGTCGCCGTCGATGCGGATGGCGAACGGGATGGTGTAGGCGGTGTCCGTCTCGTCCAGGCGGTGCAGGAACCAGAGCCGCGCCTGCGCCGCCGACAGCGGCACCCGCTCCGGGAGCGGCCGCGCTGCGGGCACGAGGGCGGGCCGGGTGGACGGCCCCGCCGCCCGCCGGATCAGACCCGCCGGGGTGGGGGCGTCGAAGAGGTCACGGATGGCCACGTCGGTACCGAGCAGCGCGCGGATCCGGCCGACGAGGCGGGTGGCGAGCAGCGAGTGGCCGCCGAGCGCGAAGAAGTCGTCGTCCGGACCTGCCGGGACGCCGAGCACGTCGGTGAAGGCCGCGGCGACCAGTTCCTCACGCGCGTCCCGCGCCACCCGCTCCCCCGCCGTCGCGACGGCGGACGGCTCGGGCAACGCGGCGCGGTCGAGCTTGCCGTTCACGTTCAGCGGCAGTTCGGGCAGTACGACCACGGCGGCCGGGACGAGGTGCCCCGGCAGGGTTTTCGTCAGCGCGTCCCGCAGCGCGGCGCCGTCGAGCCACTCGGGGGCCACGTAGCCGACGAGCCGCCCGTCGCGGACCACGACGGCGGCGCGGACGACGCCCGGCAGCGCGGCGAGCGCGGCCCCCGTCTCGCCCGGTTCCACTCGGAACCCGCGGATCTTGACCTGGTCGTCGGTGCGGCCGAGGAACTCCAGCGTCCCGCCGGACAGCCGCCGGACCAGATCACCGGTCCGGTACATCCGCTCGCCCGGCCGCCCGGACGGGACGGCGACGAACCGTTCCGCCGTAAGTCCCGGCCGGTTCAGATAGCCGCGCGCGATGCCGTCGCCAGCGAGATACAGCTCGCCCGCGACACCCTCCGGGACGGGCCTGAGCAGACCGTCCAGCACATGGATCCGGGTCCGGGCGATGGGACGGCCGACGACCGGCCCCGGGGACGCGGCGAGGTCGGCGCCGAGCGCGTCCACGGTGTATTCGGTGGGGCCGTAGAAGTTGTGGCCGAGGACGCCGTCCGCGTCGCGCAGCCGCGTCCACACCGGCTCGCCGACCGCCTCGCCGCCGAGGAGCAGCAGGCGCGGGGGCGCCTTCTCCAGCAGCCCCCACGCGAACAGTTCCACCGCGAACGACGGGGTGACGTCGAGAGTGTCGATGGCCTGGTCTGCGCAGGCCGCCACCACCGCCTGCGGGTCGCGGCGCGTCACGTCGTCGAACAGGTGCAGTTCATGCCCGCAGATCAGCCAGAGCAGCTGTTCCCACGACGAGTCGAACGCGAACGACGCGGTGTGCGCGGCCCGCAACCTCCGCCCGTCGGCGGCCTCAACAGCCCGCGCGAACACCGTGGAGCCGTGGTGGGCGAGCATCACACCCAGCCCCCTATGCCCGACGAGCACGCCCTTGGGGCGGCCGGTCGACCCGGAGGTGTAGATGACATAGGCGAGCTGATCAGGCTCGGGCGTGACGCGCGGATGCGGCGCGGCCCCGGCGATCTCAGCCGGGACCAGGTCGGCCTCCGTCAGGACGCAGACGGGCGCGGCGTCCTCGATCGTCAGCTGGAGCCGTTCGGCGGGATGGTCCAGGTCGAGCGGCAGGTACGCGGCGCCCGTCTTGAGGACGGCGAACAGCGCGACGACGAGATCGGCGGTGCGCGGCAGCGCGAGCGCCACGATGCGTTCGGGCCCGGTGCCGCGTCCGGCGAGCACGGTGGCGAGCCGGGCCGCGCGGTCGTCCAGCTCGGCGAACGTCAGCCGCTCGGCTCCGGCGACAACGGCGACCGCGTCCGGGGTGGCGTCGACCTGCCGGTGGAAGGCGGTCAGCACGTCCGGGACGTCTCCCGGCAGTTCGGTCGCGTTCACCTGCGCGAAGTCGCCGCGCTCCCCCGGCGTGAGGAGGTCGGCGCGTCCGGCGGTGAGCCCGTCATCGACGAGGAGCTGCGCGACGACGGAGCGGAGGCGTTCGGCGACCGCCTCCACCATCCCGGCGGGCAACAACTCCGGCCGATGCTCCAGGACGGCCTTCAGATCAGCGCCCGGCAACACCACCAGGGCGAGCGGGTAGTGGGTGAAACCGCTGTAGCCAACACCGGTGACCTGCGGTTCATCCGGCCCCTTTCCCTGTGGGGGGACGACCCCCCACACCCCCCGGGACTGCCCGTTGAGATCCTCGCCCGCAGGATCGTTCTCGAAAACGAGGAGGGTGTCGAACAGCGTGCCGCCCGGCCCGGCCGCCGCCTGGATCTCCGCGAGCCCCAGGTAGGCGTGGTCGACGAGCGCGGCCTGCTCGGACTGGAGACAGGCGAGCGCAGAGGGAAGCGGCAGCTCCGGGTCGAGCCGCACCCGCACCGGCACGGTGTTGGTGAACAGCCCGACCATCCGCTCGACGCCGTCGAGGTCGGACGGCCGCCCGGACACGGTCGTGCCGAAGACCACGTCGGTCCGTCCGGTGAGGCCACCGAGGACCAGCGACCACACGCCCTGCAAGACGGTGTTCAGGGTGAGCCCGTGGCGGCGCGCGTACGCGGCCAGTTCGGCGCCCGGCAGCGGACACGTCAGCTCGGCGGCCCGTCCCGGTGCGGCCCGGCCGGTGTCGGCGGTGAGGAGGGTCGGCTCGTTCAGTCCGGCGAGGGCGTCCCGCCAAGCGGTGGCCATCGCTGTGGTGTCACGGCCCGCGAGCCACCCCAGATACGACCGGTACGGGACGGCCTCGGGCAGGGTCTCACCCCGGTAGAGGGCCATCAGCTCGCGCAGGAACGTCGGCGTGGACCAGCCGTCCATGATCAGGTGGTGGCTCGTCACGATGAGGCGGTGCGAGCGCGGACCCGTCCGGACGAGCAGGCAGCGCAGCAGCGGCGGCCGGGCCGGATCGAACCGGAACGCCAGCTCCTCCTCAGCCAGTGCGGCGAGCCGGGCCGCGCGCTCCAACCCGCCGAGCGCGGACAGGTCGGCCTCCCGCCAGTCCGGCGTGGCCTCCGCCGCGACGAGTTGGAGCGGACGGTCGAGCCCCTCGTGGACGAACCCGGCGCGGAGCCCGTCATGCCTGGCCAGCAGCGCCGTCATGGCTGCGCGGAGGGCGGCGGCGTCCAGGTCGCCGTCCAGATCGACGTGGACGAGCGAGGTGTAGACGTCGGCCTCGTCCGGCGCGTACGCGGCGTGAAAGAGCAGCCCCTCCTGGAGCGGGGACAGCGGCAGCACGTCGACCGTGCCGGGGTGGCGGGCGAGCAGCGCGTCCAACTCGGCGCCGTCCAGGTCGACGAGCGGAGCGTCCGAGGCTGACGACACCGACCGGTCAACAGGCTCCGCTTCCGTGATCGTGGACGCGACGAGCGCGACGGCGGCGGCCGTCTTGTGGTCGAAGATGTCGCGGACCGCGATCGTCAGACCGTGCCGCCGGACCCGCGTGGCCACCTGGATGGCGGTGATGCTGTCGCCGCCGAGCGCGAAGAAGTCGTCGTCCGCGCCGACCGACCCGAGCCCGAGGACGTCCGCGAACACGCCGCACAGCGCCTCCTCCCGCTCGGTGCGGGGGGCGCGTCCGGACGCGGCGAAGTCCGGGTCGGGCAGCGCGCCGAGGTCGATCTTGCCTCCGGCGGTCAGCGGGAGCGCGTCCAGCACCACGACGGCGGCGGGGACGAGCGCGGCGGGCAGCAGTTCGGCGGCGCGCGCACGCAACCCGTCCGGATCGAGGGGCCCGGCGCCGGTCACATAGGCGACGAGACGTCCGTCCCGCGCGACGGCGAGCGCGCGGGCGACGCCCGGCTCCCCGATGAGCGCGGCCTCCACCTCGCCGGGTTCGACCCGATGCCCCCGGATCTTCACCTGCCGGTCGGCGCGGCCCGCGAACTCCAGCGTCCCGTCGGCGGTGCGGCGCACCAGGTCGCCCGTCCGGTACATGCGGTCGCCTGGCGCTCCGGACGGGTCCGCGACGAACCGTTCCGCCGTCAGGGCGAAGCGGCCCCGGTACCCACGGGCGAGCCCGGGGCCGGACACGTACAGCTCGCCGAGGCCGCCCGGCGGTACGGGCCGCAGCGCGGCGTCGAGCACCTGGGCCCGGGTCCCGGCGATCGGCGTCCCGATGGACGGACGCTCATGGTCGCCGACGCGGGCGCCGAGCGCGTCCACGGTGTATTCGGTCGGCCCGTAGAAGTTGTGGGCGAGCAGTCCGGGAACGTCGCGCAGCCGCGCCCACAGCTCGGCCGTGGCCGCGTCGCCGCCGAACACCAGCAGCCGGGGCCGCCGCTCCGGGTCGTCGATCAGGCCCGCGTCCAGCAGTTCCAGCGCCATCGCCGGGGTGACGTCCAGGACGTCGTAGCCCCGGGACGCCAACGTCAGCGGTTCGCGGACCTCCCCATCCCCGACCAGGTGCAGCTCGTGGCCCGCGAACAGATAGAGGAACGAGTCCCAGGAGGAGTCGAACGCGAACGAGAAGGTGTGCGCGACCCTCAGCCGCGCGCCGTCCGGCGCGGCGTCGGCCATGACCGTGCCCAGATGGTCGTCGAACAGGTTGACCAGGCCACGATGGGTGACCTCCACGCCCTTGGGCTCCCCGGTCGACCCGGAGGTGTAGAGCACATACGCGAGCTGCTCGGGCCCGGGCGCGTCCGGCAGCGGACCAGCCTCAGACGCGACGCCCTCGTCCGCCCGGACGACCGGAATGCCCGCCGGAGCCGAGAACGAGCCGTCCGCGATGACACACATCGGGTCGGCCTCCGCCAGCACCCGGGCCATGTGCGCGGCCGGACGGTCGGCGTCGACAACGAGATAAGCGGCGCCCGACTTCAACACACCGAGCAACGCGACGACGAGATCAGCATCACGGGGCAACGCGACAGCGACGATCCGCTCCGGCCCCGCGCCCCGGCTCCGCAACAGCCGGGCCAGCCGGTTCGCGCGCACGTCCAGCTCACCGAAGGTCAGGCTCCCCGACGCGGCAACGAGTGCGACGGCGTCCGGGGTACGGGCCGCCTGCCGCTCGAAGACCCGGGTCAATGGCTCGCGGGGCGGGTCGATCACCGGCCCGGTCAGCGGGGCGCGCTCGTGCGGCAACGCGACGTCCAACCGGCCGAGCGGAGCGTCCTGGGCGGCGGCGAAATCGTGCAGGAACCCCAGGAAGCGGTCGCGGTGACCGCGCAGCGCCTCCGGCGTGTGCGCGTCGGGGTTGGCGTCGAACTCGAACGTCAGCGCCCCGGACCGCTGGTAGACGCTGACCTCCAGGTCGTCGACGGGACCGGCGGCGAGGTTGAAGGCATGTCCGGTCGCGGGACCGAACCGCAGCTCATACGTGAAGGGCTTCAGGTTCAGCCCCGGCCCGGTCAGCCGCCGGTCGGAGCCGACGAGTCCGAGATCGCGCTGAAGCTCCTCGCTGCGATACCGCTGATGAGACCGCACCCGCGCGATCCCCGACGCCGCCTCCGCGACCAGCGCCCCTGGCGTCCCACCGGACCGGACGGGCACGACCAGCGGCAGGATGTTGACCATCATCGCGGGAACACGCGCGGACCTGGTGCCGACCCGTCCCATCAAGGGCAGGCCGAGGACGACGTCGTCCACACCCGTGACCCGGTGCGTGTACGCGGCGAACGCGGCGGTCACGAGGTCCGCCCACGTCGAGCCGCCCGCCTTCGCGGCGGCCATCACGGCGGCGTTCGTCGCGTCGGGCGCCGCGACCCGTTCCCGCAGGAACGTGTGCGCGGCCGGACGCGGAACGCCGCTGAGCGACACCGGGTCGGGCGCCGCCCCCCGGTACGCGGCCCAGAACTCCCGGTCGGCCGCCTGCTCCGCCGACCCCGCGTAGGCCGCCTCCTCGTCCAGCAGCACGCCCAACGGCTGGAAAGGGCACGGCGGCGCCTCCGCACCACCGACCGCCGCGCTGTACAGCTCCGCCGCCCGACGCGTGATCAGCGTGACGGAGTAGCCGTCGGTCAGCAGGTGGTGGTAGCGCTGATACCACAGGTGCTCGTCCGGGCCGACCTCGAACAGCACCTGCGTTCCGAGGACGTCCCCGGTGAGGTCGGCGGGACGGGCGAGGTCCGCCCGCATCCACGCGTGCGCGGCCGCCGCCGGGTCCGCCTCCCCGCGCACGTCGACGATTTCGACGCGCCACGGCCGACCCGCCCCCAGGATCTGCGACGGCACGCCCGTCCCGTCGGTGAAGCGGACGCCGAGCGCGTCCACCTCGCCGAGCGCGCGGGCGACCGCCGCGCGGAACGCGGCGGTGTCCAACGGGCCGCTCACCTCGACGTACTGGCTGACATTGAAGCCCGGATGGGCGGGGTCGATACGTTGCGCGTACCAGACCCCCTTCTGGGCCCCCGTCAGACCGAGGGTGGTCGCTCCTGGAGTGGCCGGTTCGGACATGGTTACCCGAGTTCCTTGAGGATCGTCTCGATCTGGCCGAGGACGGCGGTCAGCGACGTGTAACGGTCGGCGTAGCTGAAGTTCACGCCGTGGACCTGCCTGTCCTTGGCGGCCTTCAGCAGCTTCCACTGCGCGGTGGCGAGCATCTCCTCGGTCGGCGGGCTGAGCTTGCCGCCCGAGTTGCCGATCAGCACGACGTCGGCGTCGGCGAGGACGGAGATCTTCTCCTGCGAGTACTCGTTCTCATGGGTGTCGGTCCGGTCGGACTCCTTGGCGAACCCGGCGCCGAGCGCGTTGAGCACCTGCCCCATCCAGGACGTGCGGGTGTCGATGTAGAACTTGCCGTCCCCATAGGTGGAGACCAGGGAGAACTTGGTGTTCGTCAGCTGGGCGGAGTAGGCGCTCTTCACCTGGGCGAGCCTGGCCGCGTAGGCGTCCTTGAGCCGTTTGAGCTCGGCGTCCCGGCCCACCGCCAGCGCGATCTTCTCGGCGGACTCGACCAGCTCGCTGGGCTTGGCGACCTCGTAGTACAACGTCGGCGCGATCCTGCCGAGCTTGTCGATGGGCCAGCCGAAGTCGGCGCCCTCCACGATGATCAGGTCGGGTCGCAGCTCGGCGACCTTCTCCAGGTTCACCTGGTCACCGGCGCCGATCTGGGTGCTGGCCGCGATCCGCGCGGTCTGCTCGGGGGTCAGCTCCAGCGGCTCCTCGACCTTGGTGGTGCCGACGGGCACGACGCCGACGTCCAGCAGCGCGCCCGCCACGTAGCTGATCGCGACGATCCGCTTCGGGTGCGCCGGGACGGTGACCGAGCCGTTGGTGGCCTGGACGGTCCGCTTCCCGGAGGACGCCGAGCCGGTGTGGGCGGAGCCGGAGCCGCCGCATCCGGCGAGGGTGAGCGCGGCGGCGACGGCCGCGGCCACCGCGACCAGCGACCGGGATCTCCGAAGGACGTGGATCATGACTCTCCCGTGCCGTGGTTCATCGGTGCTCCGTCCAGGCCAGCCCGTCGGCGGTGGGCACGAGGCCGCCGGGGAGCAGCGGCGCCTCCCGGGTCGCGTCGCCGACCACCCCGCGGTGCTGGATCTGGTTCATCTCCCGCATGACGTCGCCGACGACCGGGACGCCGAACAGGTGGTTCATCCGCTCCCCCGACGCGGTGGTCATGTCGCCCGTCGCGTCGACCGCGTCCGAGAGCGACCGGGACGAACCGGCGAAGCGTTCGGCCGTCTTCGCCGCACCGGACAGCGCGCTCTCGCCCGACGCCACCCCGCCGACGAGCGTGACGAACGCCTCCATCGCCGAGGTGTCGAACGCGGTGACCTTCTTGGCCTTCCAGAAGTAGCCGTCCTCGTCGCTCTGCATGTCGTAGAAGGCGCTGAGGAACTCGTAGAAGACGCCGTACTCGCGGCGGTAGCGGGCCTCGAACTCGGTGAACGCGCGGTCCTCCGGCAGTTCGTCGGCGAGGACGCTGTTGACCGACCGGGCGGCGAGCAGCCCGGCGTAGGTGGCCAGGTGCACGCCGGTGGAGAACACCGGGTCGATGAAGCAGGCGGCGTCGCCGACCAGGGCCATGCCGGGCCGCCAGAACCGCGTGTTGGCGTACGAGTAGTCCTTGCGGACGCGCAGCTCACCGTAGGTGCCGGTGGTGACGCGGGTGGCCCCGTCGAGCAGGTCGCGGACGATGTCGCAGCGGTCGACGAACCCGCGCAGCGCCCTGTCCCGCGCGGCCTGGTCGCCCTGGATCTCGTGCACGCGGTCGCGGCCGATGACGGCGCCGACGCTGGTCAGGGTGTCGCTGAGCGGGATGTACCAGATCCAGCCCTCGTCGAACGCGGCGCACAGGATGTTGCCGGAGTCGGGGCCTGGCAGCCGTCCCCCGCCCTCGAAGTAGCCGAAGAGGGCGAGGTTCTTGAAGTGTTCGGAGTAGACGCGCTCGCCGCCGACGTTTCCGCTGATGCGGGTGCGGTTGCCGGAGGCGTCGATCACGTGCCGCGCGGAGACCTCGTGGGCCTCGCCGGAGGCGTCGATGTACCGGACGCCGCGCACCCGTTCCTCGTCGGCGACGACCTCGCCCACGGACGCCTGTTCACGCACGTCGACGCCGCTGGCCGCCGCGTGGCGGAGCAGGATCTCGTCGAACTTCATGCGTTCGACCTGGTAGGCGTACGACGTCGGGCCGGAGATCTCCGGTGACAGGGCGAACAGGAAGTTCCACGGCACGGGGTTGACGCCCCAGCGGAAGCTGCCGCCGCGTTTGACCGTGAACCCGGCGCGCTGCATCTCGTCCTCGACGCCGAGCAGTCGGCAGACGCCGTGCACGGTCGCGGGCAGCAGGGACTCGCCGATCTGGTAGCGGGGGAAGGTCTCCTTCTCCAGCAGCAGCACGCGATGGCCACGGCGGGCCATGAGCGTGGCGGCGGTCGACCCGCCGGGTCCGCCGCCGACGACGACGACATCGAACTGCTCGGTCTGCACGTTCGGGGCTCCTCGGTGTGGACGCGATCACGGCGGGCGTGTCAGATACGGGCGGGTCAGAGACGGACGAGGTCAGAGACGGGCGGTCAGAGACGGGGTCTTGCCAGGGGCTCGCCTGTCAGGGACGGGCGTCAAGGCGCGGCCGTCACGGGACGAGCAGGGCGACCCACTGGGCGACCGTGGGCCGCTCGGCGAGGTCGATGAGGTCGATGTCGGCGCCCTCGTCGCGCCAGCGCTCCACGAGGGTCATCAGCCGGATCGAGTCCATGCCCTGGTCGGTGAGCTGGACGTCCTCGGCGACCGCCCGCGGATCCAGGCTCAGCACGTCGGCCACGTCGGCGCGGATGCGGTCCGCGGTGAGCTGAGTCCGGTCCATGTCCCGCTCCTCTGGAGATCAAGTTAGGTTAGCCTTGCCTAAGATCTCGATGTGTTCCATGATCTGTCAAGTCCGACCGGGTCGCGCTTCGCAGTCCCTTGACGGGGTGGTGCGATCTCTGAACGATAGGCAAGGCTCTCCTAACTTAGGTAGACCTAAATTCGAGGACGGCGATGAGACGCGAAGGTGTTGCGGTGGTGACCGGCGCCGCGGGCGGCATAGGCGCCGCGACCGTCGAGGCGTTGGCCGGATCCGGCCATCGCGTGGCGGCCCTGGACCTCGACGCGGGCGGCCTGCGCGCCCTCGCCGACCGGGCCGACGACCAAGGGTTCGACGTCACGGCGCACGCCGTCGACGTCACCGACGCGCACGCCGTCGAGGCCGTCTTCGACAAGATCGAAGCGGAGCTCGGGGACGTGACCGAGGCGGTCAACGTCGCCGGGCTGCTGCGTCCGGCGACCGTCCTGGACACCACCGACACCGACTGGGCCGCGACCCTCGCGGTCAACCTGACCGGCGTGTTCGCGGTCTCCCGCGCGGCGGCCCGCCGGATGCGGGCGCGCCGCCGCGGCGCCATCGTCACGGTCGGGTCCAACGCGGGCGGCGTCCCGCGCGGCGGGATGGCCGCCTACGCCGCGTCCAAGGCCGCCGCCGCCCACCTCACCCGCTGCCTCGGCCTGGAGATGGCGCCCCACGGGGTGCGCTGCAACATCGTCTCGCCGGGCTCGACCGACACCCCCATGCTGCGCGCCCTCGGCGCGGGCGACGTCATCGCCGGGGACGCCGCCGCGTTCCGCACCGGCATCCCGCTCGGCCGCGTCGCCGCCCCCGCCGACATCGCCGACGCCGTGCTCTTCCTGCTGTCCGAGCGGGCGCGGCACATCACCATGCACGAGTTGTACGTCGACGGCGGCGCCACCCTGCGCGCCTGAACCCCGGAGCCGACCCCTTGACGATCCTCACCGAGCTGCACGCCGACCTCCTCAGCGACTATCGGCCCGGCGACTCCTTCTTCTTCCGGTCCCCCGGGCACACGATCCTGGCGCGGGGCACCGCCGCCACCGTCCCGACCTGCAACGTCGCCAGCAACCCCGTCGAGACGCTGACCCGCCGGGTGCGCGAGACGCTCGCCGACGCGCGGGCCGCCGGACGGCCCCGTCCGATCGTCGTGGGCGCGTTGCCGTTCGAGTCGACGACGCCCGCGCGGCTGACCGTGCCCGCCACTGTGCGGTGGTCAGGGTCCTTCCGGGGGGCGTGGGGGGTCGACCCCCCACAGGAGAAGGGTCCGTCGTGGGCGGGTCCGCCGCCGCCGGAACCGCCCGTCGCGTTCGGCTCGCTCCGGCACTCGCCGACCGCCGAGGGGTACAAGCGGAGCGTCGCCGCCGCCCTGGACCGGCTGGCCGAGGGCAAGCTCCGCAAGGTCGTGCTGGCCCGCGCGTTCCATCTCGACGACGTCGTCCGCGCGGACGTGCCCGCGATGCTGCACCGGCTCGCGCACGGCAACCCCGCCGGGTACGTGTTCGCGGTCGACCTGCTGCATGGGCACACGCTGCTCGGGGCCAGCCCGGAACTGCTCGTCCAGCGCACCGGCGGCGTCGTCACCGCCAACCCGCTCGCCGGGTCCGCGCCCCGGCACACCGACCCCGACGAGGACACCCGCGCGGGCGAGGCGCTGCTCGCCTCGGCGAAGGACCTGCACGAACACGCCGTGGTCGTGGAGGCCGTCGCCGACGGCCTGCGCCCCTACTGCCGCGACCTGCGGGTCCCGGACAAGCCGTCGCTGTCCCGGACGCCCACCATGTGGCATCTGTCGACGCGGATCGAGGGCCGGATCATCGACCCGGAGGTCGACTCGATCCACCTCGCAGCGGCGCTGCACCCCACGCCCGCCGTCTGCGGCACCCCGCGCGAGCTCGCCCGCAAGGCCATCCGTGAACTCGAACCCTTCAACCGCGGCTTCTACAGCGGGACCGTCGGCTGGACGGACTCGTCCGGCGACGGCGAATGGGCGATCGCGCTCCGCTGCGCCGAGGTCGCGCCGCACGAGATCCGCGGCTACGCGGGCGCCGGGATCGTCCCCGGCTCCGACCCGGCCGCCGAACTGGACGAGACCACCGCCAAGTTCCGCACGTTCCTGAGTGCGCTCGGAATCGACCGGGACCTGTGATGCTCCCCCACTGCACCCCGTGGCCCGCCGACGTCGCCGCACGCCACCGCGCCGCCGGACACTGGCGCGGCGAGACGTTCGGCGCTCTGCTCACCCGCCTCGCCGCCGAACAAGCCGACCGCGTCGCCGTCGTATCGGGAAGCGTCCGGCGCACCTATCGGGAACTGGACGAACGCGCGTCCGGCCTCGCCGCCGGGCTCGCCGCCCTCGGTGTCCGGCCGCGTGACCGCGTCGTCGTCCAACTGCCGAACATCGCCGCGTTCCTGGAGACGACGTTCGCGCTGTTCCGGCTCGGCGCGATCCCGGTTTTCACGCTTCCCGCGCACCGGTCGAGCGAGATCGTCCACCTGGCCCGCCATTCGGAGGCCGTCGCCTACGTCGTCGCGGACCAGCACGACGGGTTCGACTACCGGACGCTCGCCCGGCAGGTCCGGGACGAGGCGCCCAGCGTCCGGCACGTCCTCGTCGCCGGGGACGCGCAGGAGTTCACCGCCCTGGCCGACGTCCACGCGGACGGCGCCGACTTCGCGGACTCCGACCCGTCCGACGTCGCGCTCTTCCAGCTGTCCGGGGGCACCACCGGCACGCCGAAGATGATCCCGCGCACCCACGACGACTACCTGTACAGCATCCGCGCCAGCGCCGAGATCTGCGGCCTCACGCCCGACACCGTGTACCTGGCGGCGCTCCCGGCCGCGCACAACTTCCCCATGAGCTCGCCCGGTGTGTTCGGCGTGCTGCACGCAGGCGGACGCGTCGTGATGGCGCCCCGGCCCGCGCCGTCCGCCGCGTTCCCGCTGATCGAGGCGGAGGGCGTCACGCTCACCGGGCTCGTCCCGCCGCTCGCGCTGCTGTGGATGGAGACGGCGCGGACGACCCGGCACGACCTGTCCAGCCTGCGCGTCCTCCAGGTCGGCGGCGCGCGGTTCGCCGACGCGGCCGCCGCCCGCGTCCGCGACGCCCTCGGCTGCGACCTCCAGCAGGTGTACGGCATGGCGGAGGGGCTCGTCTGCTACACCCGCGCGGGCGAACCCGAGGTGTTCCACCTCACCACGCAGGGCCGCCCCATCTCCCCGGACGACGAGATCCGCGTCGTCGACCCGGACGGCTCCGAGCTGCCTCCGGGCGAACCCGGCGAACTGCTCACGCGGGGGCCGTACACGATCCGCGGCTACTACCGGGCCGACGAGCACAACGCCGTCGCGTTCACCCCCGACGGCTTCTACCGGACGGGCGACGTCGTCCGCCGCCTGCCGTCCGGGCACCTCGTCGTCGAGGGCCGGGTCAAGGACCAGATCAACCGGGGCGGCGAGAAGGTCGCCGCCGAAGAGGTCGAGAACCATCTGCTCACCCATCCCGGCGTGCGGGACGCGGCCGTCGTCGCCGTCCCCGACCGGTTCCTCGGCGAACGCACCTGCGCGGTCGTCGTCCCGCGCGGGGACCCGCCGACCCCCGCCGACCTGCGGGCCCACCTGCGCGACCGGGGCCTGGCCCCCTACAAGATCCCCGACCGGGTCGAGATCGTCGACGAGTTCCCGGTCACCGGAGTCGGCAAGATCAGCAAGCGCGAGCTGCGCCGCGCCCTCGCCGCGCGGCTCGCTCCCACCCGTTAGGAGCGCGTCATGGGACTGCCCGGAATCACCCCTTATCCGATGCCCGACACCGTGCCCGCCAACCGGGTCGCCTGGACGGCCGACCCCGGCCGCGCCGCGCTGCTCATCCACGACATGCAGAACTACTTCGTGGACGCCTTCACCCGCGACGTCTCCCCCATCCCCGAACTGGTGGCCAACATCCTCGCGCTGCGCTCGCGGTGCGCCTCGCTCGGGATTCCCGTCGTCTACACGGCGCAGCCCGGCGCGCAGACCCTCGCGCAGCGCGGGCTCCTCCAGGACTTCTGGGGCGACGGCATCCCCGCCGAGCCCCGCGCCGCCGAGATCATCGCCCCGCTGCGGCCCGGGGACGCCGACATCCACCTCACCAAGTGGCGCTACAGCGCGTTCCAGCGGACGTCCCTCGCCGGGACCCTCGCCGACCTCGGCCGCGACCAGCTCATCGTCACCGGCATCTACGCCCACATCGGCTGCTTGATGACCGCGTCCGAGGCGTTCATGCGCGACATCGAGACGTTCTTCGCCTCCGACGCGACCGCCGACTTCTCCGCCGACCACCACGCCATGGCGCTCACCTACGCCGCCGACCGCTGCTCCGTCGTCGTCAGCACCGCCGACCTGCTCACCATGCTCGCCCGCCGCCGCGCCTCAGTAACTGGCAGCGCATCGGTGACCGGCAGCGCCTCGGTGACCGGGGTGGGCTGACCGACCCTCAGATCGAGGGGGGCGCCGAGGCCGTGATGGCCCTGGCCTGACCCACCACACCGGCCGCCCAGGCGCTCGACTGGGGGCCGGGAGGGAACTGGGCGGCGTGGTGGAACCCGGGACCGGTCACGGAGATGGACACGAAACCGACGTAACGGCGTTCCTTCATCAGCAGGAAGAGCAGGCCCAGCAGGCAGAACCAGACGAAGATGATGGTCAGCACGATGGCCACGACCGGGATGCCCTCGGTCGTCTGCGTGGAGTCCTGGACGGTCCAGGTGGCGCCGTGCAGCGGGTACCGCCCGTAGGGGAGAATCACGTGCGTGCTCGTCAGGGACATGTCGCCTATCTGGAGCAGGACGGGCTCGACACCGCCAGCTGGAACCGGGTACATCGCCACCTCAATCGGCCGGACCGTCCGCCCCCTCGCGGAATGAACCCCATGCTAATGGGACGTAGGCCGCGCGCCTCGCGGAATCCGCCGCCGGAACACGATCGACTACCCTGAGGCAGGGGGGCCGGTGACCGGCATTGGTCACCGGAAGGCCTCGTCGCCATGAGGTGTCCCATGCCTGCAAAACCTCGGGTGCGGCTGCCACCCGATGTGCGCAAGAACCGGATCCTGGACGCCGCCGCGCGGGTCCTGTCCCGCGAAGACGGCGCGACGCGCGTGACCATGGACCAGGTGGCCGCGGAAGCCCACGTCGCCAAGGGGACCATGTACCACTACTGGGGTTCCCGTGCCGCGCTGTTCCACGACCTCCAGCAGCGGTACGTGCGCGACCTGTTCGCGGCGGCCGCGCCGCTGACCGCCGAGGACGCGCCGCGCCACCCGCTGGACGCCCTGGAGTCGTTCCTGCGCGAGACGGCCGTCCTGCACCACCGGCAGCGGCCACTGGTGGTCGCGCTGATGCGGGAGTCTCCGCTCGACGAGACGGAGGTCATCGGCCGTCTGGAGGGGGTGATCGTGCGGTTCGTCGAGTCGCTGGAGGGCACCCGGCCCGCCGCCGACCCCGGGTTCGTCGCGTCGTTCCTGCTGGCTGGTCTGCGTTCGGTGCTGACCAGGCTGGGCGGGCCGTCCGGTGCCGGGCCCGAGCGGTCGACCGAGCAGGCGGTCGAGATCTGCCGCCGCGTCCTCGGGTTGCCGGAGCGCCGGAACGACCGTCCGGCGGCGCCGTCCTGACAGTTTCTCCGCCGTCATAAAACGTCGTTCCCACGCGCGTCGGCAACGCCCCGATCGGAAATCCGATTGGTCTGTCTTGTCGGAATTATCGGTGTTTCGCGCGGCGGCTGACACGCGCGCCACCTGGCCCATCATGGATTGCTAGGCAATTCTTCCCATTCTGGGCTAGCGCCGCGCCCGGATCGCATTACACACTTTCTCCCGGCCAGGTGTCGGTCGCTCCCAGCTCGTTCCGTCGGCACCGACGCGATTTCCACCGGGGAGTACCAGATGAGTCCATCGACAGGCGCGGGCGTCCCCGACGCGAACACCGTCGAGCGCATGGTGCTGCTGAGCGTCCTGTCGGGAAGCTGGCTCGCCCAGGCCGGATACGCCATGGCCAAGCTGGGCGTCGCCGACCTGCTGGACGACGGCCCGCGCACCGCCGACGAGCTGGCCGCCGGGTGCGGCGCCCACCCCGAGGCGCTGCACCGCATGCTGCGCGCGCTCGCGGCGGTCGGCCTCTTCGAGGAGCCGGGCCCGCGCACGTACGGGCTCAACGACGCGTCCCGGCTGCTGTGCTCCGGCGCCGCGCGCTCCGCCCGGCGCAGCGCGATCATGTACGGGGAGGAGGTGTTCCGCTCCTTCGCGGAGATCATGCACACCGCGCGCACCGGGAAGCCCGCCTTCGACCGGGCGCACGGCATGGGCTTCTTCGAGTACCTGCACGCCGACGCCGAGGCCGAACGCCGATACAACGAGGCCATGGGCGGGACGGGCGAGACGCCCGCCGCGTTCACCGCGAGCTGCGACCTTGACGGCGTCCGGACGCTCGTCGACGTCGGCGGCGGCACCGGCACCCTGCTGGCCGACGCCCTCACCGCGCGCCCCGACCTGTGGGGCGTCCTGCTGGAGCTGCCGGAGGTCGTTCCGGAGGCGCGCGGACGGCTCGCCGCCGCGGGCGTGCTGGAGCGCGTCCGGCTGACCGAGGGCGACTTCTTCGACCGCGTGCCGTCCGGCGGCGACCTGTACGTGGTGTCCCGCTGCCTGCACAACTGGCCGGACGACAAGGCCGTCCAGATCCTGCGGACGGTCCGGGCGGCGATGGAGCCGGGCGGCAGGCTCGTCCTCCTGGAGAAGCTGATCCCCGAGGGCCCGGGGTTCAGCCCGGCGAAGCTGGTCGACCTGCTGATGCTCGTCATGGTGACCGGCCGCGAACGCACCCTCGCCGAGTACCGCGACCTGCTCACCCGCTCCGGGTTCGAGCTGGTGGCGGCGCACCCGGCGCCGGTGCCCGACCCGCGCGCCGAGAGCGCCCTCGAAGCCACCGCCGTCTGAACCCGCGCGGCCTCGGTCAGCGGACGGTGAACAGCCGCCGTTCGACGTCGTCCAGGGCGAGGCGGGCGGCGCCGAGTGCCACCGCCCGGTCGCCGAGCGCCGACAGCGCCAACGTCGGACGGACGAGCGTCCGCCCCCGCAGATGCCGCTCGACGGCCTCCAGCAGCGGCGGCCCGGCGCGCGTGACACCGCCGCCGATGACGACCAGGTCGGGGTCCAGGATGATGATCAGCGGCGCCAGTCCCCGCACGAACCGCTCGGCGATCGTGTCGACGACGGTCAGCGCGGCCGGGTCGCCGTCCCGGGCGGCGCTCAGCGTCGCGCCCGCCGGGTCGTCTACGGAGTGCTCGCCGGTCAGCTCCGCGATGGCGGCCGTCCCGACCCGGCGTTCGAACGGGCCGAGAGTCGTCCGCCCGGTCGGTCCCGGCTCGCACGCCGACGGGTCGGCGGGCAGGAACCCGACCTCGCCCGCCGCGCCGTGCGCGCCGCGCAGCAGCCGGTCGCCGACGAGGATCCCGGCGCCGACCCGGCCGCCCCACTGGACGGCGACCAGGATCCCGGCGTCCCGGCCGGGACCGTGCCAACGTTCGGCGAGGACGGCGAGGTTGACGTCGTTCTCCACGAACACCGGGCAGCCGAACGCGGCCCGGAGCCGGTCGGCGAGGTCGATCGACCTCCAGTCGGGCATCGTGGCCGCCTCGACCACGACGCCGTGTTCGGCCTCGACGATCCCGGGCGTCCCAGCACCGACCGCGCGGACCGTCTCGGGCCGCACGCCACCGGCGGCCAGCGCGTCCCGGACATGGTCGCGCACATGAGCGAGCATCCCGTCGCGGGTGCGGATGCGGCTGCTGTCCCCCCGGTCCTCGGCGACGATGCGGCCGGTCAGGTCGGCGACGACGACGAGCGTGCGATGCGGACCGATGTCGATGCCGACGACGTGCGCGGCGTCCGGACGCAACCGCACCAGCCGGGCCGGACGACCGGGCGGACGCGGCCCCGCCCGCCCCGCCTCGACGTACTCGACCAGACCGTCGTCGACGAGCGAGGCCACGACCTGCGCGACCGTCTGGCGCGACAGCTCCGTCCGGTCGCTGAGATCGGCCAGCCGGAGCGGTCCGGCCTCGCGCAGCCGGGCCAGCACGGTGCTCTCGTTGATCCGGCGGAGCAGCGCCGGACGCCCGCCGCCATCGAACATTCGCCCGTCCCCCGTTGACCTACGCGGCAAGATCACAGAATATTGCAATGTTGTTAACGAAACTATCGGAAAGCACAGGTATCGGGGGGTCCACGCGACACGAGGGTGGTGCGGTATGAGAACAGCACGTGATCGGCGGCGCTTCCTGATCGGAGCCGCCACGGTGGGAGCCGGATACACGGCCGCCTCCGTGGTGGCCGCTCCGGCGGAGGCCGCCGCGGCTCCCCCGGAGCACGGCGACGCCACGACGCGGATCCTCCTCAACAACGTCGGTTTCGACCCGGACGCGCCCAAGCGCGCCATCGTCACGGCCCACCGCTCGCCGGGCCGGTTCCAGCTCGTCGACGCGAGCACGGGCCAGACCGTCCACAGCGGACGGCTCCGCCACGCGGGCCGCGTCGCCGACTGGGACGGCAACCAATACTGGACGGCCGACTTCTCCACGGTGAAACGTCCCGGCGACTACTACCTCGCGATCGGCTCCGCCAGGTCGGCACAGTTCAAAATCGAGGCGACCGTTCTTGAGCGCTACACGCTCTCGCACGTCGTCCACCATTTCAAAGGCTGGCGCTGCTCCGGCCAGTACGACAAGTTCGACCACCATCTGCCGCTCGGGACCACCGGGAAGAAGGTCGACGCGCACGGCGGGTGGTACGACGCGACCGGCGACTTCGGCAAACACTTCACACAACTGTCGGCCCTCTCCTACTTCAACACGCTCCAGATCCCGCTCACCGCGTGGTCACTGCTCGTCTCCTACCGGGAACTGACCGCCCGGAAGGACGACAACTTCACACAATTGCGCACCTGGCTCCAGGACGAGGGCCTCTTCGGGGCGGACTACATCCGGCGCGTCCACGTCCAGGGAGAGTCCTTCTACAGCAGCGTGGGCCAGCCTGGCCCCCCGAAGGACCCGGTGAAGCGCACCCTGGGCACCGCCCAGGTCAACTTCCGCGAGGGCGGCGGCATGGCGATCGCCGCGCTGGCCATCGCGAGCACGCATGACGTATCGGGCGACTACGAAAGCGCCGAATACCTGTCGGCCGCCAAGGACGCCTTCGCCTACCTCGAAGCCAACAACGTCCGCATGACCAACGACGGCAAAGAGAACATCCAAGACGACTACAACGCGCTACTCGCCGCAGTAGAGCTCTACCGCGCCACGTCAGACGACACCTACAAGAAGAGCGCCGACAAGCGTGCGGCGAATTTGTCGTCCCGCCTGGTGTCCTGGCACGGCTACCGTGACTACTGGCGCGCGGACGACAAGGACCGCCCGTACTTCCACCCGTCCGACGCCGGGCTCCCCGTCGTCGCGCTGCTCACCTACGCCGGTATCGCCGACGGCGACGCCAAGAAGCGAGCCCTCGACGCCGTACGCCGCTCCCTCACCTTCGAACTAGCGGTCACCGAAGAGGTCACCAACCCGTTCGGCTATGCCCGGCAACTCGTCCAGGACGCGAACGGCAAACGCGCCAGCCAGTTCTTCTTCCCCCACAACGTGACCCCGCGCACGAAAGACCAGTGGTGGCAGGGTGAGAACGCACGCATCGCTTCCCTAGCGACAGCCGCACGCCTGGCCGCCCGACAATTCTCCGACGACCACAGTTTCGCCGCGAAACTACGTTCGTACGCGGCGGACCAGCTCAACTGGATCCTCGGCGCCAACCCGTACGACGTCTGCATGCTGGACGGCTCGGGCCGCAACAACCCGCAGTACCTGTGGCTCGAATCCTGGCAGTTCCTCCAGAACGCGGGCGGCATCGTCAACGGCATCACCGGCGAGAACGAGGACGGCAGCGGCATCCTGTGGGACCAGGGATTCGTCAAAACCGGCAAGGACGACGACTGGCGCTGGGGCGAACAATGGCTCCCCCACACCAGCTGGTACCTGAACGCCGCCGCCCTCGGCTAACACCCACCCCAACACTCACGCACCCGCGTGCATGAGCGCGACGCAAAGGGATGGCGCGCGAAAAGCTCTCGCGCGCCATCCCGCTCGCGTATGCGACACCGCTCAGGCACCGGCGTGGACGTGGGCGGCCCAGAGGGAAGACGAGCGGGGAAGCTGGTCCCGCATGGCTCGGACGGCGTGGTGGAGCGCGTGGGCCGCCCGGTTCGTGTCGACGGCGTTCGGTCCGTGGCTCAGGTTCGCGTAGAAGACCTCCGCGGTCTCCACGGCCACCCGGTCGTCGATTCCCCAGAGCGTCCCGACCACGTGCGGGTAGCCCGCGAGCTGGAACGCCGACGTGAGGTGGACCGCCTCGTCCAGGATCGCGCCGTCGCGGGTGTGCGGGTAGAGCTCCAGCAGCGCGACGCCGAGCCCGGCGAGCCCCCCCGGTGCGTCGGGGTGATCGGACGGGATCGCCGCGAGCGCGGCGCGGGTGATGCCGATCTCCTCTTCGAGGTCGCTCGCGGCGCCGCTGTGGCGGGACCGCAGGCCCACGACGATCCCGAGGTTCCCCAGAAGGCGGCCCCGGTTGCGGTGGCCGTCCGGGGTGGCGCGCACCGCGTTCCGCGCGAGCTCGACGGCTTCGTCGATCGACTCCCGCGGGCCGTACCGCTGGAAACCGGTCTGGAGGCAGATGCCGAGATTGGACAGGTACATGCCGCGGTGAGGGTGGCCTTCGGGGGTTGCGTCCACGGCCTCCCGCGCGGCGTGGACGCCTCTGTCGAAGTCGTCCCGCTCGCCCCGCTGCTCGTACCGGACCGGGAGCGCCGCCGACAGCGCGGACAGGAACACGCCCCGCTCCGCGTGCCCGGCGGGCGCGGCGCGGACGGCCTGACCCGCGATGTCGACCGCCTGGTCCAGGACCTCCTCCGGGGCGCCGTTCTCGAACCGTTGCCGCAGCAGGCCGCTCAGGTTGGACAGGCGCTCGGGGAACCGGGGGTGATCGGCCGGCGTCAGGTCGATGATCCGGCGCCAGAGGTCGGCGGTCCGCAGCAGGAGCGTGGGGTCGCGTCCCGCGTCCGCCTCAGTCGTCATGAGGAGGTAACCAGGCGCGGACCGCCGCGACGTTCTCGTCGTGCCCGGTCACCTTTCCGCTTCTTCCCGGCTCTCCGGGCCGGGCGCGTCGCCGACGCCTCGTCCGCACACGTACGCCGTCCCGGTGGCGCCCCGTAAAGACTCCATCTCACGACCGTAGCGCCGCGAAGGGCGACCGCGTGGTGACTCCCTGGTGATTCCCGGATGGTCGATAGGCTGTCTTAAATAGGATTGTGCCGCGCTTTCGTTGACAGTCGGGGTTATTGTATACAATATTGATCACCGAGGTGGTGAGGTATGCAGGGGCAGGTGGTGGTGGGGAGTTCGGTGGAGCTCGCCGACGGGGGACGGCTGGTCGTCGATGTGGACGGCACCGAGATCGGCGTCTTCCGGATCGACGGCGCGCTCTACGCCTACGGCAACTACTGCGTGCACGCGGGCGGGCCGGTGTGCCAGGGAATGATCATCAACCGGGTGGTGGAGCGGCTCGACGACGAGAAGCGGAGCCTCGGGGACGCGTTCTCCGACGATGTCCACATCGTGTGCCCCTGGCACGGCTACGAGTACGACCTGCGCACCGGCAGGCATCCCGGCGACCCGCGCGTCCGGCTGCGCGGGTACCGCGTCTTCGAGAAGGGCGGCGAGATCGTTGTCGAACTCTGAGGACATGGCACGGCTCGTCGCGGAGCTGGGCGATCTCGCAGCGGCGGGGCACCGGCCCGACGACCCGGTGGCGCTCGGCGCGCTGCTGACACTCGCGGTCCGCCTCTACACCGACGGGTCGGAGAACCCGTACGGCCCGGCCGCCCTCGCCGAACTGAAGCTGACGCCGACGGAGGCGTGCACGGCGGCCGCGGCGCTGCTGCACGCCCAGTCGCTCACCCCGTTCGAGTTCGCGGTGTGGTTCTCCAACAGCCGCGTCGACGCCGTGGGCCGCGACGGACAGGAGCAACGATGACGACCGACCCGCGGGTGAAGACGCTGCCGCCGCAGTTCGACCGCTTCACCGACACCCGGGACATGCTCGACCACGCGCGCCAGCAGTCGGTGGAGTACGGGCTGGACGACTACTTCATCGTCGACGTGGACTCGCACCGTGAACCCAACGCGCATTGGCGCGAGGTGCTGGAGTTCATGGAGAACCCCGTGATGAGGTCGAACTCGCTCGCCACCTTGGACGCGCGGGGCACCATGATGTACGTCCCGTACCCGGCTCCGGGCGGTTCGGGGGCCAGCTCGCAGTCGATGCACGGGCGGGTGCCGCACCAGGACCCGCAGGCCGAGGCCGTCGAGGGCGTCACCCGGCACCGCGACATCGAGCTGTCACGGCGGGCGATGGACGCCATCGGCATCAACGTCCAGGTCGTGTTCCCGACGAGCCTGCTCGGCCTCGGCATGTCCCCGCTGGCGGAGGGCGAGGCGCAGGCCGCGTACGCCTACAACCGGTGGATGATCGAGGCGTTCTGCGCCGAGGAACCGCGCATCAAGTTCATGCCGTACCTGCCGTTGCGCTCGCCCGAGATGGCGCTGCGGATCGTCCGCGAGTTCGCGGGAAAGCCCGGCGTGGTCGGGTTCCTGGTCACGAGCATCCGGTACTCCCCGGTGCACGACAACCAGTTCATGCGCCTGTACGCCGCGATCGAGGAGACGGGCCTGCCGCTCGCGTTCCACGCCGGTCCGACGTGGGACGACGACTGGATGAAGACCATGAACAGGTTCATCTCGGTGCACGCGCTGTCGTTCGTGCACTGCAACATGGTGCACCTGACCAACTGGATCATCAACGGCCTGCCCGAACGCTTCCCGAGACTGAAGGTCATCTGGGTGGAGAGCGGCCTGGCGTGGGTGCCGTTCCTGATGCAGCGCCTCGACCACGAGTACCTGAAACGGACGTCGGAGGCGCCGCTGCTGACCCGGCTGCCGAGCGAGTACATGCGGGAGATGTTCTACACGTCCCAGCCGATGGAGTGCGACGACCACGACCTCCTCGAAGCGACGATGAAGGCGATCAACGCCGAGACGCAGCTGCTGTACGCCTCGGACTGGCCGCACTGGGACTTCGACCTGCCCGGCTCGATCCTCGGCATCCGCTTCCTGGACGCCAAGGCCAAACGCAACATCCTCGGCCTCAACGCCGCGCGCCTGTTCAACCTCCCCGAGGGACCGGACGCCGACTGATGGCACGCACCACCCGAATCGCGGCGGCGACGGTCGCGGAAGCGTACCTCGCGCTGCTCAAGAACCGTGGGATCGGCCGCCTGTTCGTCAACGCCGGGACGGACTTCGCCCCTGTCGTCGAGGCGTACGGACGGCGGCCGATCTCCGGCCTCGACCTGCCGGAGATCGTGCTGTGCGCGCACGAGAACCTCGCCGTCTCGATGGCGCACGGCGCGTACCTCGGCGACGGGAAGCCGCAGGCCGTCATGCTGCACACCAGCGTCGGGACGGCGAACGCGGTGTGCGGCGTGCTCACCGCCGCGCGCAGCCGCGTCCCGCTCCTGGTCACCGCCGGGCGGACGCCGCTGTTCGAGGACGGCCCGTCCGGGGCCCGCGACGCGGGAATCCACTGGGCGCAGGAACTGTACGACCAGGCGGGGATGCTCCGAGAACTCGTGAAGTGGGACTACGAGCTGCGCGACGCGGTGCAGGTCGAGACGGTCGTGGACCGTGCGCTCGACGTCGCGCGAACGCAGCCGGCCGGGCCGGTTTCTGATCTAGTCTCAGACACCTAGCAAGACCAGGCAAAACAACAGCACAAGATCGTCAGGGAGCCGTAGCGGGAGCCGTGATCAAGGTCTCCAGAACGCGAGAAGTTGATCAAACTTTCTAGGCTCTGACAGGCGGAGAGGCCGGGTGTTCTCAGCACCCGACCCCTCCTGACACCCCACCGTCACACAGGGACAGGGAGCGTCTGATGGCAAGCGTACTCATCAACGGCTACAAGGGCAGCATCTACCGGGAGGGCAAGGGGTACACGGGCGTTCTGGACTTGGGGAGCAAGCCCGATGGTTCGCGGAACCGTCCCAAGCGTAAGGGCCGCACGAAAGCGATCGTCGAAGAGAAGCTAGACGCGCTTTCAAAGGACCTGAAAAGCAACGTCAAGGCCACCACGCGGCGTACGGTCCTGGAAGTGGTCATCGAGTATGTGAACGAATTGGAGCGTAGCGGTAAGGCTCCATCAACCATCGTGACCTATCGGGGATGGATCAAAAACCACATCTCGGCAATCGGTGCGATCCAAATCAGGGAACTGGAAGCGGCGCACGTGTCCGAATGGCTGGTGACTCGGGCGGTCACGCTTTCCAGTGAATCGCTCCGCAAGGTTCACGCGCTTCTGACGAACAGCATCAATCGCGCCATTGTGTTCGACTACGTTGGTCGGAACGTCAGTCTTCCGGTCACGCGCCCCAAAGGCACAGAAGACACCCTGCGGGAAAGCAAGTCGTTCAGCGTCGAAGAAACGAACGCGATTCTGGCCGCGTGCGTGTCCCCGTTCCCGGCACATCGGATGTGCGGGTATGTCGCGCTCGCAATCACGACGGGACTTCGCGTGGACGAGTTGCACGGTCTCACGTGGAAATGGCTGGACATCGACAGCGCCGAACCGACCGTCTACATCGAAAAGGCGGCGCGGACCGATGGCAAACTCAAGACGAAAAAGAGCAAGCGTGGCCTGACGCTGGGGGGCATGGCGGTAAGCGGCCTAAAAATCTGGCGAGTGATTCAGAAGCGAGAGTTTGAAGCGATCGGCGCGGAGGTCACGAAAGACACGCCGGTTTTCACGCTCCCCAATGGCAGCGCGTACGACACGAACACCGCGCGGACGGAGTTTCGCGCGCTTCTCAAGGTCGCGGATATCAGTGATCCGGACGCCTGGACGCTGCGGGAAACACGCACGACGTTCGTGTCCGTGATGAGCCACAATGGTGTGGCTAGAGAAGTGATTGCCGATATGGCGGGTCATACTCTCAAGACGCTTGAGAGGCATTACCGTAAGGTGCTGGCACCCGTGCACCGTCAGAGCGCGGACGTGATTGACCGGGTGTTCGGCAAGGCCGCATAACCCGCACCCGCACAGAACGGTCCCTGACATCCATCAGGGGCCGTTCTGCGTTGTCGCGCGTCCGGTCTACTGGGACACATCGCGGAAACGTCTGTGCGGCTCTCACAGCCCTTGACGGCATCCTGACTATGGGGGGGAGACGCGCGGGGGGTCTGCGGGACTCTGAGAGCCGTCTAGGGGCTGTCCCATGGGATGTTCCGCCCGGAACCGGTCGCCACAGTTGCCGAATGCCCTGTGCAACGACCGTCGTTCCGTTTCAATGGACCCGCTAAACATCCACAAATACGGTGAAAGAATGAGGTGACAAATAGTGACGGGTTTCTTTGGAATTCAAAATGCGGCGAGCGCTCGACAAGTCGATTTGCGTTCCTTTGTGAAGTGGGGAAGGGAGACGAGGGGGGCGAGCGGAATGGGGGAGTAGGGGGTTGGGGAGGCTTCCGGGAGGAGCGGAGCGACGACCGGCGGATTTCCGTAGGAAATTTAGCCAGCCGTTTGGGCGACTGCGTAAGCCCTGACCTGGGCGGATAGACCGGGATGGGTTTCGCGCGATCGAAGGCGGACACGAAAGGGGACGCGCAGGGGGATGTGAAAGGCTAAAGAACAGTGCCGCTTGCAACTATTCAACCCGGCCAAATATCCAGCGTTGGCCTTGCAAAAAATGGCGCTAAGCTGGAAGACGAGGCCAAAAACAGCGAGAGCCTGACGAGGTCCCTTGCAGGCGCTTTTCTGACAAGGACATACGCGGCTGGACGGCGTGTCCCGAAAGGGCCTCGGCAGGGTCGCCAATAGATAATGGCCATTCGGATGGACGAAGTAGCAACAGAATTGAAGATCAAATATTGCCGGCTGCGAGGAAGAATCGCAGTTTCTTGTGGTCACTCGGCAAATGGCAAAGGCAGTATCAGCGCGTCCATTTTTGGACCTTCTCCGCCCACAGTCGTGACCTTCGACCATCCCCACCGTTCATACATGTCATGGGCTGGGGTGCCGGGAATTGAGGTCAGTGTTGCGAATGCCTCATCCCGGCCGCCTAGAATGTTGGCTAGGAGTCGTTTACTGAGCCCTTGGCCGCGATACGCGGGGCGTATCCCTAATTCTATGACGGCAAACTTGGACAGGGCGAGAATGGAGCGCGGCGGTTCGCTTGCATTTGCCCACCAGGCTCCAGCGGGAAACTGGAGCCCGAAACTGAACCCTGCCCATCGGCCATCAATAAGCAACTTGACTAGCTCGAATTTCTGTCCCCGGCATTGTGCCGATGTACGGGCCTTGAACTGTGCTCGGCTGAATAGCGCGTCATCGCCGTATGATTCTCCGTCGTAAATCTCCCTGTAGACATCGGTCAGTGGTTCCAGAATTTCCAGCGCTTGCCCGCCGTTGAGCCGGACATATTCTCGACTTCTCATGAATTACCTTCCGTGCACGACTTCGCGGTAGGCTTTCACTTCCGGCCGATTCTGTTGGGCCGATGGAACTGTATCGACAATCCGCTCGGCCAGGGATGAGATCAGAATTGTTCGCTGTGCGACAGGGAGATTTCCGTAAGCCTGGGAAGCCTCCTGGATGCCTTCGGTAAGGTCACCGGCTTTAGTACGGCCGAATGCCTGGAGCAGCTTTATTTGCGTCGGAGTCCGCCGGTCATCCGGCGGATATAGTTGCGCGGCCTGGGCGGCGGAGATGTCTGCCTTTCCGCTGTTCGCGCAATTTGCATATACCCACGTTTCCGTGTACCGCAAACAGTCCTCGCCAAACCCAAAAACGGTATGAGAATCTTCAGTAGCCTTTGGCGGGAGGCCATCAAAGGTACGCTCAAGGTGCGTCAGTTCTGTCTCAGCCGCATCAGTAGCCCCGACCAGTGCCAGAGCTTGGGCTTTTCCTCCGATAATGGTCGCCAGCCCAACGCATGGATTCCCATTTTCAAGGTCCGATGCCTCGTTAGCCTGCTTGATAAGGAGATGGGGTGACCGTTGTTCATAAAGGCCACGAACAAGACGCTCCCCGCGTACCCAAAGGCGTGCGGCCACGTCGTCGGAATCGTCGCTCGCTGTCTGCGCGGTTATCCACCAATGGCGAGCTTCTCTTGTGTGGCCCAGGTTGCTGAGTGTCTTTGCCATCAGGGCCGAAAGCGTGGCACCGATACGGCACCATTCTTTGTAGACGAAAGAGTCTGTGTCGATATCCCGCATTATCAGGCGGATACCCACCAAATCAACCGCTAGGTCTTGGGCGAACTGCTCCGGTGGGCGAGTGATGTAGCTGTACCCGTATTCGGTGGTGACTTCTTCCCAGTGGTCAATACGCCTACGGTCGCTGTCGCCGAAGGTGCGTTCCAGACTGGCATGAATGTTCTCCAGGGCGCGAGTGGCAGGCGAAATTGCTACGCCAAACACTGCGAGGCTTTCTAGAAGTTGTCGGCGTTCCACGTCGCTGTCTCCTTCCCTACTGTGAAGAGTCTTCTCTCTGCGTTCCGGTACGAGGGCGATCAGTTCCCCGTTCGCTTGGAGTACGGCGTCAATTTGTTTCGCGAGTTCAGGTGACGGAGTCCGCTCCCCGGTCTTGATTTTGGAGATATGGCTTTGGTTGCAGTAGAGCCGTTTAGCGAGCGATCGTTGGGATATGCCGCGTTCCTGGATTAATGCGTGCATTTTCTCGCCGAATGTCGCCATGTCTCATATCTTCCCGGGGGTGATCCAGTTCGCTGATGCGGGTGATGACAACCAACTGTCATTCGCTGCCATCACTCATCCCCTACACGGTAACCCCGCAAGCTGGCTTCATGTAGGGCGCAAGAAAAAAAGCGGCCCCGGTCCCGATGCTGTGAACATCGGGGGTGTCCCGGGGCCTCGGCCCGAAGGGAGCTCGGACCTATGGCTGATCCTACGGGTAGGCCGTTGGATGAGTTGGCCGTAGAGCTGGTGGCGCGTGAGTGCCGTGCCCAGGTGCAGAGCGGGGCCCTGATCGTCGCTCTGGGGGCGTCTGGGGGCGTTCAGCGGGTCATCGCTACCGACGGGAACCGGTTCCGATGGGGAAGCGACCACGGTAACGATCTCGGTCCCATCGACGACGTGGCGGGGGCGGCCGCCCGTGTGCTCTCGGTCCTGTCGGGAGGCAGGCGGGAACGGGGGTGTGCGTCGTGACCGACTCGACTACGCCCGAAAGCAGGCTTGCCGCTCTGGGTTCGTATTTGTCGGGACGTGGCTTTCAGGCAGAACTTTCCGGTTCGGCGCTCAAAGTGGCCAATCCGTGTGAATCCGGCTGCTGCGACCGCCGCCGCCTTTGCGATTCGATCACGTGCCGTTCCCGGCAGGATGACGGCGGACGGTTGTGGTTCTTCACGTCCTGGAATGAGCCCATCGGACCGGCAAATCATGTCGTTGACACTGCGCTGCGAGTGCAGGGGTATCTGCGACCGGCGAAACGGTGACTCATGAGAGCATTTCCGGTACCGGCTGACCATTGGCACGTGGGCACCTCGCGGCAAGGGAGGCTGCAAGTGTCCTCGGAACGGCTGGACCGGGTCACGGCCATTGCGACGGTGCGTGGCCTGCTGGTTGGCATCGTGAATAGGACCGGTGACCCTTTGTTCGCCGAAGCACTCGGAGCGCTTGACCGGGGGTGCGACTCGTACATCATTCGCGGATTCTTCTACGTGGTGGTTGCGTGCGCGTGCCCCCCTGTCCCCCTGCCCGTTCACCAAATCACGCGTAACGAGGAGAGTGCACAACTTTGGAGTCGTTGACATTCCGGAAGTCGTCGCGGTGCGAAGCGTTGAACCAAGACGGCTGCGTGGAGGTCGCAAGCGCGCAGGGGTATGTCATCGTGCGTGACTCGAAAGACCCGGACGGCCCGACGCTTCGCATATCGCTTTCGGTGTGGCGACAGTTGGCGCTATTGGCGCGCGTCGAACCGGCATACGCGCGAATCACCGGGAAACAGGACGGGGAACGCGGCGGGCGTTGAACCCCAAAGAAGTTTGCCAATGCTCGCCGTGTTCCCGCATGTAGACCGACTCAAGAGCAACGCAAGCCCGCAGGGCCCCCTACTCGGCAGATAAGGAAAGCTCTCCCCGACCATGCGCGATGGATCAATTGCCGATCAGGAATTACGGCACGGGTACACGCTACGGGACTTGAACCGGCTAGCGGCGATTACCGTTCACACATCTTTCCGGCATCATGGGTGGGATTTCGATGAACGCGTCGAGATCACATGGTCCGCTATGGCGGAATTCCTCTATTCGTGTGAGGAGCCGCCGACCGCAAGCGAATTGATGTACTCCAGTGGCGACGTTCTCGACCGGGAACTAACCGCCCGGCTCCGTAGTCACGGGTATGACTTGAACGATGCCTCAAAGCGCCAGAACCGGCCGAGCTTTGAACGCTACTGGTTTGGTTTCCATTCCACACCGGGACCGGAAGAGTACGTGATTGAGAGGGTCGCGGCCCTACAGATCGTTGAACGGCTCTCGGACCTGGACAGGTCTGTCCTCGCGGCTATGGCCAATTTTGCTGACAACGGCATTGCGGCTAACTCGCTCGGAAAGAGGCGTCAGCTATTCACCTCTCAACTCGGTGACGCGCGACGCAACTTCAAAGTGCTCTGGCATGAGGGTGAGAAGCCCTCTCGCCCGTGGATGCTTGACCGGCGTCGGAAAGGCGGCCCTGATCGTCCTATAGCCACTGTCATCCGGAGGCGGAAAAGAGACGGCGTCAACACGCGTCCGCGCCCGGTCCGCAAAGGTGGGAAACCACGCAAAGAAATCGGGATCACTCCCGAGGACTTGCGACAGCGCTACGCCGCTGGTGAGTCCATTTCCGAGATTGCCCGGTCGCTGAACATCGGTGCGACGACACTAAGACGTTTTATGGAGGCGAACGGAATACCTCGGCGCTCGTATGTCGAAGCGGCACGCGTGGTCGCCGACCGCACGACGCGAAGCACCTAACGCACTTCACCAGTCACAACCAAGCGACCCCCGGGAGCCCACACAGGGGAGCCACCCCCCAGATTCCGCCCGATGGCTCCCGACTCCGTCAGACGCCAGCATCCGAGTAGAGGCGGTGGCAGGGAGAGGCCGCACCGACTAGAGTTGTCTGTGATCAGGCATTGCGGACACTCTTTGAAAGGAGATCTCCGACAGTGTTTAGCCACGCAGAGCGAATCCCCGTTTCCAGGCCCGCCCAAAGGCAGGATGGACCTACGGTCTCACAGCCGTGGGGGGTGTCCCGCATGGGTCCCTATCCGGACGTCATCGAGTTCCCCGAATACGCGGTCACCATTGACCCTGTGACACAGACCGGCCGATACGTCGATGCAAACGGCGTCGTCGTAGAAATGAAACACAAGAAGTCCAATACCGGCACCGAGCAAAAGACGCGGGCGTCAAAGGGTGACGGGAGTTCGCCCAAGACCTTCGACCAAGACACGACGCAGGACAGTGACCAGGACTGACGAAAAGGGGCCGGTAATAGTGGTCACCCAAGCGGACGACATGACCGCTGATATGGTGATCGCTGAACTGCATTCCCGCAATGTGCCAGTTGTGCGTTTTGATTCCGCAGACTTCCCGAATGATCTCACCATGTCAGCAGAAATCGGCGATGGGTACGGACTATCGGGACAGTTGTCCACCACGACGCGGGAAGCAGATCTTTCAGCGGTCCGGTCATTGTATTACCGCCGTCCCTCTGGATTTGCCTTTCCCGGTCTGGATGGGCAGGACGCCCGATTCGCCATCCTCCAGGCAAGATACGGCTTGGGGGGCGTGCTGGTTTCCTTGCCGGATTGCCTTTATGTGAATCATCCGCACGCGATTGCGGACGCGGAATTCAAACCTGCGCAACTCTCAACGGCGGTCGCATTGGGATTCGATGTCCCCCCGACTCTCATCACGAACGACCCCGACAAGGTCCGTAGATTCATTAACGACCACCGGAGAGTTATCTATAAGCCTCTCCGTTCGGTCGAGTACGAAACCAACGGGACGGCCGTCACGATATGGACGCAGGAAGTTTCTGCGGAGGAAATAGACAACCGGATCGCGGGGACCATGCACCTCTTTCAACGGATGGTGCCCAAGAAATGGGATCTGAGGATTACCGTTGCTGGGGACGCGTTGTTCGCTGTGCGGATTGATTCGCCGGTACTGGACTGGCGGCGCGATTACGAGCAGATAGAATATCGGGTGGTACAAGTGCCCGATAAGCTCGCCGACAAGATTCACCGCTTCCTGGGCCATTTTCGCCTCATGTCGGGATGCTTCGATTTCGCGATTGATGCCGACGATCGGCCTGTATTCCTTGAATGCAACCCGAATGGGCAATGGGCCTGGATGCAAGCACCTACCGAATTGCCCATGGCAAGCGCATTCGCTGATCTTCTGGAGAAGGGGCGATCGTGAACGAAAAGGAACTACGTCAGCGACTGGCGCGCGAACTACAAGAAACCGGTGACCTCAGAACGCGGCAATGGCGCGCGGCCGTCGAAACAATCCCCCGCCATCTGTTCCTCCCCGAATTCTTCCGCCCCATCACCACCCCCCAAGGCATGGAGTGGGAGCCTGTCACACCGAAAAGTATCGGAACCGATGAATGGATAGCACTCACCTACGAGAACCAAACCTGGGTCACACAGATCGACGTACACCTTCACCCGGGCGACACGGAAAGACCGATTCCCGCCGGAAATCCCACATCGTCGTCAACACTTCCCGGCCTCGTGGTCGCGATGCTCGAAGATCTGGACGTAACCGATGACAGCAGGGTCTTGGAAATCGGAACCGGCACTGGATACTCAACTGCGCTGTTGTGTGAGCGAGTCGGCGCTGAAAATGTCGTCAGCATCGAAACCGACGCTGGCCTTGCCGCACGCGCGGCCCGTGCGATTCACCAGACCGGGCACAATCCACTACTTATTACAGGGAACGGTCTCGATGGATTCCCGCAACGGGAACCCTATGACCGGATCATCGCTACGTGCTCGGTACGACATATCCCCGCTGCGTGGATCAGTCAAAGCAAACCGGGTACCACGATCCTGACAACACTTTCAGGATGGCAATACGGCTCCGGATATGCCAAGCTTACCGTTTCCTCAGACGGAACCGCTTCCGGCCGATTCCTTCCAAACACCTACTCATTTATGCTCGCCCGTCCCCACATGCCCCCAACTGTCAATATCGGGGACACTAAAGGGATAGACGCCAGCGAATCCCGTCCGGCCGTCATTAGTCCTGAGACCCTGCACACTTGGACTGCGCAATTCATCGCCCAACTCGCCGCACCCCAGGCACAATGCGTCGGCAAGAGCGTCGATGGCGGCCCGATGGTTGATTACTACGTGGACGACACGGGCTCCATCGCATCCCTTACACCACAGGGCAACGGAATTACCCTCGTCCGGGAAATTGGGCCCGTTGCACTGTGGAGCAGCATCGAAAAGGCAATAGCGGACTGGCGGGATATCGGATCACCAGAGATCGAAGAATTCCGGATCAAGGTCACCCCGAACGAACAGGTCGTTTTCATGCCCGGCCAGCACTCGCTAATGTGGCAACTCCCACGATAGGACGAAAAGCTCCATCGTGTGGTGACCGATTGGCGGGCTCAAGCCTGCCACGTTCCCGACCAATACCTAATCACTGATGCCGGATTGGTCCACAAAGGGAACCGCGTGAAGCAGTCGCGGTCATTCCTGAAGACTCGCGACGCCGTTACTCGGATGCGAGTCCGTCCCCGCGATAGCGCGGACGCTGAACATCTTTCCCCAACGCTAACCCGCTTCATGGAGGCCAACGGAATACCCTGGCGCTCCTACGTCGAAGTGGCACGCGTGGTCGCCGACCGCTCGAAGCGAAGCACCTAACGCGCGTCACCAGTCACAACCGAGCGGACCCCGGGAGCCACACAGGGGAGCCAACCCCCCCAGATTCCGCCCGATGGCTCCCGACTCCGTCAGACGCAGCGTCCGAGTATTCCCAGGTCAGTGTCTACTTCGCAGACTCCGTCAGACTTTTTGGGGAAACCCCTTGTGTCCGGGCCGGTCTATCTCACTCTGCCGCGCGAAGTGCTGGCCCGGCCGGTGAACGACATCGAGGTGCGGGACGGGCCCGCCGCCGTGCCCGTCCCCGCGTCCCCCGACCCGGGCGCGGTCGACCTGCTGGCCGAGCGCCTCGCGGGCGCGCGGCTGCCGGTCATCGTCACCCGGTCGACGGGCGCGGACCCGCGGACGGTGAAGCTGCTGTCCGACCTGTGCCTGCGATTCTCGATCGGGGTGCTGGAGCACAAACCGCGGTATGCGAACGTGCCGTCGTCCCATCCGCTGCACCTCGGGTTCGACATCGCCCCGGCGCTCGCCGACGCGGACGTCCTGTGCTTCCTGGACATGGACGTCCCCTGGACGCCCGGCAGCGGGGAGCCCCGGCACGACGCGATCGTCGTCCAGTCCGGCCCGGATCCGCACTTCGGCGCGTACCCGATCCGAGGCCACCGCTCCGACCTGTCGATCACCGCCGACACCCGGAACCTGCTCACCGCCCTGTCCGCCGCGCTCGCCGGACGCCCGACCGACCCCGGCCGCCACGACCGGCTCGCCGCCATCGCGGACCGGGCCCGCGACCGCCGCCGGGAGGTTCTGGACGCGGCGTCCCGCGCCGGAGGGACGATCGACAAAACGTTCATGAACTGGGCGCTCGCGCAGGTCAGGCCGCCGGACGCGGTGATCGTCAACGAGTACTGGGCGCGGCCCGACCTCCTCGGCGACCTCGAACCGGAAGGCTTCTTCGGCACCACCCCGGACGGCGGCCTCGGCTGGGGCCTGCCCGCCGCGCTCGGCGTCCGCCTGGCGCGCCCGGACCGGACGGTCATCGCGACGGTCGGCGACGGCGCCTACATGTTCGCCAACCCGGCCGCCTGCCACCACGCCATGCGCGGCCACAACCTGCCGGTGCTGACGATCATCGCCGCCAACGGCCGCTGGGCCGCGGTCGAGAACTCCGCGCTGACCATGTATCCCGACGGGCACGCCGCCGCGTCCAAGGACACGACCTTCTCGGAACTCGCCCCGATCCCGGCGTTCGAGAAGTACGCGGAGGCGTCCGGCGGCCATGGCGAGCGCGTTACCGAACGTTCTGAACTGGTCCCGGCCCTGCGCCGAGGGCTGCACGCGGTGCGTGAGCAGGGGCGGCACGCGGTCATCGACGTCCGATGCGCATGATTGAACGATGCACGCATTCGGCTTCGACCTCCGCCCCCGGGCCCCGCGCCCCCTGCTGACCGTCGACGACTACCGCCGCGCGGCCCGCCGCCGACTGCCCGCGATGGTCCGGGAGTACATCGACGGCGGCGCCGACGACCTCGCCACCCTCACCGCGAACCGGGCGGCGTTCGCCCGCTGGGGGTTTCGGCCGCGTGTCCTGACGGGCCACCAGTCCCCCGACCTGGCGACGACGGTCGCGGGCGTCGACCTCGACCTGCCCGTCCTGCTCGCCCCGGTCGGTTTGACTGGCCTGGCCCACTGGCAGGGTGACGTCGCCGCCGCCCGCGCGGCCGAACGGCGCGGCACCCGCCATGTGTTGAGCACGGCGTCGTCCTGGACGATCGAGGAGGTCGCCGAGTCGACCACCCGGGCCCACTTCTTCCAGCTCTACCCCCACTCGGGCGACACGGCGACGGCGCTGATGGCCCGCGCCTGGAACGCCGGATATCGGACGATGATGGTCACGGTGGACTATCCCGTCCGGGGCAACCGGGAGGGCGAACGGCGCACCGGCATGGGGCCGCCGCCCACGCTCACGCCCGTCCAGGCCCTGCGGATGTGCCGCCACCCGACCTGGACGTACCAGACACTTCGCCACCGTCGCATCTCCGCCCGCAACCTGGTCGAAGGCGGCGGCGTCGCGGCGGCGGTGGAGTCGGTGGAGATCCAGGAACGCCACCTGAGCCAGGCCACCCTGAACTGGGACGACCTCACCTGGCTCCGCGACGGCTGGCAGGGCCGCCTCTACGTGAAGGGCATCCTGACCGCGCAGGACGCCGAGAAGGCCGTCTCCTGCGGCATGGACGGCGTCGTCGTGTCGAACCATGGGGGCCGCCAGCTCGACTTCGCGCCCGCCGCGCTGGACGTCCTTCCCGAGATTGTCGCCGCCGTGCCGAACACCGAGGTCCTGCTGGACGGCGGCGTCCGGCGCGGCAGCGACGTCATCAAAGCACTCGCCCTGGGCGCCCGGGCCGTCCTGATCGGCCGCCCCTACGCCTACGGTCTCGCGGTCGGCGCCGAGGACGGTGTGGCACGCGTGCTCGACATCTTCGCGGAGGAGATCGAGCGCACGCTCGCCCTTCTCGGGGCCCCGTCCGTCCAAGCCCTGGACCCCACCTGGCTGCGCCCCCACCCCACGCCGCTCAACGCCGGGTGATGGCGAAACGCCACGAAACCAGGGCGCCGAGGGCACCGGCGGCCGCGCCCACGACGGGAATCCAGCCGAACCCGGCGGACGACATCAACGCGCCGCCCGCCGCCGCGCCGAGCGAGGTTCCGAGGTACATGAAGCAACTGTTCCAGGCGAACACCGAACCGACCTGACCGGGGAACGCTTCGACGAGCCGTGCCTGGAACGCGGGCAGACACGGATACGCGCTCAACGCGAACGCACCCAAAACCACGACCAGCACCCCCTTTGGAGCGTGGAACATTAGGTCGACCACCAGCTGAAACACGGCCAGCAGCACCAGGCTGATCGTGGACATCCGGCGCGCGCCGAACCGGTCGGCCAGCCGTCCACCGAAGAGGCTGCCGACCACCGCGCCCAGCCCGAACAGGACCAGCGCGACGGCGACCAGCCCCGTGGACAGCCCCGCGACCGTGCGCAGGGCCGTCCCGAGATAGGTGTAGAGCGCGTAGACCGCGAACGCCCAGAGACCGGTCACCGACACGGCCCGGATCTTGGTGAGAACACGCACCCGGTCGGCCACCGGCCCCTCGCCGGTCACGGCCCCGGCCCGCCGAGGCCAGCTCACCGCGTTGACCACGACCAGAACCAGGGCCAGCCCGCCGAGCGCGACGAAGGTGACCCGCCAGCTGAACGCGGAGGCCAGCGCGGTGCCGGTGGGGGCACCCGTGGTCAACGAGATGAGGAACCCGGCCACCGCGACCGACATCCAGGTGCCGCGCCGATCGGCGGGCGCGACCTGCCCCACCAACGCCTGTGTGGACGGAGTCACGGCCGCCGCGCCGACACCGGCCAACACGCGGGCACCGAGCAGCACCCCGAACGACGGCGCCGCCCCGGTCAGCACGTTCGCGGCGGCGAACAGCGCGAGCCCGGCGACGAGCACGAACCGTCTGCCCACGCGGTCGGCGACCATGCCGACGCACGGCGCGGCGACCAGATAGGCGACCGAGAAGAAGGTGACCGCGTTACCGGCCGCGCCGACCGAGACCCCGTACTGCCCGGCGATCGACGGAAGCAGCGGCGACACCACGAACAGGTCGGTGCCGATCGTCAGCAACGTGACGAACGCCGTCGGTAAGACCCAGCGTTCCCGGACCTCTCCCGCCCGCTCGAAGGTCACCGTCTCGACACTCATGAGAACGCTCCTCCGGGACGTCGTCCGAACGACGCGCGTCAGGGACCAACGCCCGCAGAGGCACACTAACATATGCTTTGCCAGCAAATATTTTGCTGGCAAAACAATCCGGAGACTACAGCAGACCCCCGCTGCCAAGGGCCGGTTCTCCACTCCGCTGCCCGGATTCGCGCTGACGTTCAGGCTCTTCCAGCTCCACGAGCAGGCCACGAAGCAGACCGGACAGTTCCTCGCGGGACTCCGCCCCCATGCGGTCGATCACCTCGGCGGTCGCCGTGGCATGCACCCGCACCGCGCGCCCGGCCAACGCAAGCCCGGTGTCAGTGAGCGTGACCAGGAGCGACCTGCGGTCGTCCGCCGACAACCGGCGGGTGACCAGCGCGCGTTCCTCCAGCTTGCCGAGCCGTTTGGTCAGACCCCCCGCGGACATCATCAACGACTGGTTAAGCGCGGTCGGCGTGAGTTCATGCGGCGGCCCCGCGCGCAGCAGGCTCGCCAGCACGTCGAACTCGCCCGGGTCGAGGCCGAGCGGACGTAGCGTCGCGGTGGTCAGCTTCTCCAGCCCGCGGGCGACGCGCGTGACGCGCTTCGCCACCGCGATCGAGTCCAGGGGGAGATCATCGCCCGCCCATGACCACTGTTCCAACCATCGGTCGACGCTGTCTTGGCTGGCCATACTTCACAATAGCAAGGCCGAACCCGGCGAATTATCACCATCCCTTTCGTCCGGCGTTTTCCAAGCCCGGTTGATCGGCCGGTAACGGGAACGTGGTCTGGCCAGACTCACACGATGGCCACCGATGCCGTGATCGCATGGCTTCTCGACTCCGACCCGGCATTGCGCTGGCAGGTGGAGCGTGATCTCGCGCGCGAACCGTCCGAGGTCTGGCAAGCGACACGGGACAGGATGGCCACCGAAGGCTTCAGCACACGCCTCCTCGCCGCCCAGGACCCGGACGGTCAATGGGCGGGCGGTGCGTACTTCCCAGCGGACTTCGACTTCCACAGCCCGGAATGGCGAAGTCGACTGCTGTATCAACCTTTAAACGGTCACTAACGGCCTGTAGCTCGGCGCCGATATCACCGGCATTTCGGCCCCTGGGTCGCCCACTTCGCCTATTCATTCCGCTGCCGCTACAACGCACTGAACGCGGCCGAGTACTTCCGCCAGGCGGCGCTGTTCGACGGCGTCCACCCCGACCCGCGCATGGCCGAGGCGATCGAACTGATCCGCCCCGCCGCCAACCAGACGGCACCTGGCTCCAACACGGTCGGCAACCCGGCCGGGTCTGGTTCGAGGTCGACGTCCTCACCTGGTGGGACCAAGCCCGCTAGCGCCCCCACACACAACCCCGCTTTGTCACACCTCACCCGTACTATGTCCGACATCGGCCAAAGTTTGTACGACATTGGACAACTGACACCCACCTACCTAGCCTCACTCGTGAGGAACCGGTGGTTCCTCCGCAGCAGTCTTGACAGTGCGCCCGGAGGGGCGGAGGGAGCGGTAATGCGCTCGATGAGTCCGCCGTTACGTCCAGGCGACGACCCGTGCGCCGACGCCCGCACAACGGCCGCCGACGCGCCACTCCTTCATCACTGAGAACTGCCCGAGATCGGCAGTCCCCCAGGTCGCCGCCGCGCACGCACCACGATTGCCGCGCTGCCGCCCGACCCACCCCACGGCGCCGCCGCCGAGGCACCCGCCCTGCGAATCCCCGCCGACCGAATCACCCGCTGGACAAATCCAGCGACAAGAAATCTCATTGAGAAGGTGATCATGTTCCGCGCAGTTCGGCGACCCCTCATCGCTATCGCGGCCCTCGCCGCGCCCCTACTCCTCGGCTCCACCGCACAGGCGGCGGAGCCGTCCACCCACGGACGGGTCCACGTCTCCACGACCTTCACCATCCCCGGTGACAAGGTCTACCCCGAAGGAATCGCCAGGGATCCGTACACCGGCGACTTCTATGTCGGCTCGTACGAGGGCGGCACGATCTACAGGGCCAGGCCCGGCCAACGGGTCGCCCAGGAATTCCTGCCCCCGTTCATCGACGGACGCACCCAGGCCCTCGGCCTGGAAGTCGACCGGTCCAGGCGCCTGTGGGTGACGGACCGCCTCACCGGAATCGCCGTCTACGACATTCCCAGCCGCCGTCTGCTGGCCCGCTTCACCATTCCCGACCAGGCACCGCGCCTCGTCAACGACCTGGCCATAACCCCTGACGGCACCGCCTACATCACCGGCAGCCGCCGTTCGGTGATCTACCGCATCACCCCCGAAGACCTCAAGCGGGCCCACAAGCAGGGCGGCGACGTGCCGCTACTCCCCACCTACGACCTGAGCAAGATCGTGGAGCCGCACGACCCCAGCACGATCACCCTCAACGGAATCGTCGCCGCCCCGTCGGGACGCTACCTGCTGACGGTCGACATGACGGGCGGCGACCTCTACCGCGTCGCCCTGCCGTCCGGCAAGGTCGACAAGGTGGACCTGCACGGAGGCAACGTCCTCACGGGCGACGGCATGGAACTCCACAACAACACACTGTGGGTGGTCCACCCCATCACGGACGCCTACGCGATCAGCCGCTGGCACATCGGCTCGAACGGCCACTCGGCCCGGATGACCCGCCGCGTCATCGACCTGGCATTCCAGACCCCGACGAACCTGCTGTACAGGCACGGCAAGCTCTACGTGGTCCGCTCCCAGTTCGACAAGGGCGGCCCCACGGGACCGGGCACCCCCCAACTCCCCTTCTCCATCGCCACCGTCCGCGGCCTCTAACCCAACCAAGCAGCCGGGCCGGAAGTGAAGACCCCTTCCGGCCCGGCTTCCACCCTTCTGAGGGAGCTACCTCCACCACCCCCCTGCACTTCGCAACACCACCAATACACATGCCAAGCACATGTACCGCGAATCCCCAACCCCAAAGGATGGTGACTATTCGAGCTCAACCAAACAACAAAGAGGCCCCCATGAAGCCCAGAGCCCAAACCCACCGAATCCTGCCGATCATCGCCCTCCTGGCGATGGCCAGCCTCACAGCATGCGGCAGCGGGACTTCGTCCGCCCCGCCCCCCGCCTCCCAAGCGCCAACCACGCCCACAACCCTCCGCATGATCAACAACAACGGCCACCGGCTGGCCTTCCACGTCACCCCAGGTCGCCGTCCCACCATCGTCTTGGACGCAGGCGGCGGCGAGGACTCCTCGGAGTGGAAGGACATCGTTCCCAAGCTGCACGCTGCCACCGGCTCCGAGATCATCACCTACGACCGAGCCGGAATGGGAGCCAGCGACGAGGTCCCCGGCCCATGGAACGTCCAGCACGCCGTCGACGACCTGGAGACGGGCCTGAAAACCCTGGGCGCCACCTCCAACATAATCTTGGTGTCCCACTCACAAGCAGGCGAGATCGCAACCTACTTCGCCCGAGCGAACCCGCAACAACTTTCCGGCGCCGTCCTCGTCGACGCGAGCCTCCCGCCCCTGTACACGAACCAGGAGATCTCCCGCCTGGTAGCCGCGACCAAGCCCCAACTCGACGCCGCCAAACAAAACAAATCATCCAAGGCAAACCGCCAACTGATCGCCCTGGCCGAAAGCTACGTCCCCATGCACAGGGCCTACCACAAGGTCACCTGGCCCACTTCAGTCCCCGCAACCGTCATAGTCTCAGAAAAGACCCCCTTCGACGGCTCCCCCACAGACGCCCAACGCTGGCGCGACGCCGCCACGGCCTTCGCCGCCGCAGGCCCCAACCGAACACTCATCACCGCCAAGGGCAGCTCCCACGAAATCCCCAAGGACCGCCCAGCCCTAATCCTCCAAGAAATCGAAAAACTCGCCAGCCATACCTAAAGACAAAAGGCGACACGAACCCCAGACTGGATCATCCAGGGACGGACGGCGCGCCGCCGGTGGGGAAGACCAGCGAGCGCAGGATCGAGACCAAGCGCTCGCAGTCCTGCTCGCCGACATCCTTGAGGAACCGGTCCGTCACCACGTCCTCAACGGCGTCAAGGCCACCGCGCAGCTGGCGGTTCCCGTACTCGGTCAGCGTCACCGCGTAGCGCCGCCGGTCCTGCCGGTCTCGCAGCCTGACGACGTAACCCCTCTGCTCCAGGTCGTCGACCAGGGTCACCATCGTCGATCGGTCGATACGCAGCTGCTCACTGATGTGCTGCTGCGACTGGCTGCCGTTGACGTCGATGAACCGGAGGACTCCCCAGCTCCGCGCGCTGAGGCCATACGGAGACAGTTCCGCCTCGAACTGCGCGGTCAGCAGCTGACCGGCCTTGTTCAGCAGGAAACCGATGGATCCCGCGAAATTGGGAGGCAGGGTCGGCGACCCGTCGGGGTTCACGTCCGCTCGGTTCATGTCGGCCATCTTCAGTTCTACCTACGCTCAGCAATGTTGATCATGGTCATCCAAAACAGTCAGTCACTGGCCCGAGTGTAATGCCCACCTGCTCGGACTGACCTCTCAGCCCTTCCGGACCTGCTCGCCGGACGAACACACAGGACAACCCAAATTGATCACGCGGCGGCCAGCAGGAAACCCTGCGTGACGGCGCGAGCCGTCGAACACCTCTCCACCCGGAAGCCCCGCCACCCGGTGTCGTCGCCGACCATCTTGGGCCCTGGTTGACACAGTGAATAATCAGTTCCATGCTAGATCGTAGAAGCTAGAGACTGTCAGCTATCCTGACGATATCGTATGATGTCGAGTGAGGTTGACGAGTTCGCATCACCACATGAGGGGAGCACCATGAGTGGAGACATCGTCTTCTTCGACCTGCCCGGGAAGGACTCCGCGGCGACGGCGAAGTTCTGGGAGTCGCTGTTCGGTTGGAAGTTCAAGGAGGGGAACTTTCCGGGCTACTCGATGATTCATGGCCCGACTCCGATGGGCGGCAGTGCGCACGGCGACACGTCGAAGTTCCCGCGCGTCTACTTCGGCGTCGACGACCTGAACGGCGCCATCGAGCGCGTCCGTGAACTCGGCGGCACAGCAGGCGAGCCGGTGACCATCCCCGCCGGAAGGTTCGCCAACTGCGTCGACGACCAGGGAGTCGAGTTCAGCATCTTCCAGGCCGCCGCCGAGTAGGGCCACCCGACAACCAAGGGGATGGAGGACTTGGCGTCCCCATCCCCTTCTCATGTCGCTTCATCCAAGCCATCCCGACAACGCCCCGTGACGAGCGACTAGAGTGCAGCCCGCTCCCTCAGGCTGGCTTGCGCCATACGGAGATGTGTTTGGCAGAATCCTGGGTGAACGGAGCACCGTCCCAATCCGCGACGCGCCGTTCCAGCTCAAGCCCCGCGATCCGCGCCATCAGGTCAAGCTCCGCAGGCCAGGCGAACCGATGCCGAGAGCTGTCACGCCGGTAGCGGTCGTCCTCACCATCGCGGGTGACATGGTGCGAGACGAGCACCTGCTCAACCAGGTCGAAGGTGTCAAAGCCAAGGTGCTGCTCAGAAACGTCAAACGGCACCGCGACCTGCCCCGGCGGCAAGAACCGCAACGGCGGCACACCAAGCTCGATGACGAACCGCCCGCCGGGCCGCAGGTGTCGTGCGGCATTACAAAAACACTCAACCTGCTCATCCTGCGTAAGCAAGTTCGAGATCGTGTTGTAAACCAGACAAACCAGAGCGAACTCGCCGGAAACGACGGTCGTGGCCATGTCCCCGATGACGACCGGGAGCACGTCCTCGTCAACCTTACGCCGCAGCACCGCCGCCATATGCTCGGAAAACTCGATACCCACAACGGGCACACCACGTTCCCGAAGCGGGACGCCCACACGCCCGGTCCCAATGGCGAACTCCAGCGCTCGCCCATCCCCGGCGAGTTCGGCTAGAAAGTCCAGAGTCGGCCCAAGAACGGCAGCCGAGGACATCTCCGTCTCCTCGGCGTCATACCGGTCGGCGGTCGCACGGCCCCACAGCTCACTACTCGTCACGATCACCCAGCGTGCCGGTCGTGGCGGGAAGCCGTCAACCTGATTTCGTGCCCGCGACACAGATCGACCGTCAACCACACCTCCGCTACCGGCGACAACCCCATTCAGCAAAGGTTCGTCGAAACCGGCCGCAGGACGAGCGACCGCGGGCTTCTCTGGGCCAGAGCTCAATAGGAGCGGTGTTCAGGCGGAAGCGTTCGTGTCTCGGTTTGTCCGTAGGCCGTCAAATACGAAGCCCAGGAGACGCTGCCATGCCGATGGACCCGCGTTCTCTCCGAGCAGGGACAGCGCCCAGACCAGATTAACGATGTCCTCGTCAGTGACGTTGGGACGGATGACTCCGGCGCCACGAGCGCGTTCGAGGACCGCAGCCATGTTCACCATTCCGCGCGTGCAGGCCTCCGCCAATCGCGCACTTGCCGGATGGTCACCGGTGAATGCTTCGAGAAGTCCGCGGTCGGCGGTGAGATGGGCCAAGAGGTTCTCGACGAAACCGGTGAACGCGATCCATGCGTCCGGCTCAGCCTCGGCCTGCGCGGTGAACTCGTCCACCGCCGCCAGTCGCGGCGGCAGCAGGGCGTCGATGAGGGCGTCGCGGGTCGGGAAGTGGTTGTAGAGGGTGCCGATACTGACCCCGGCACGTCGCGCGATCTCCTCCAACGACCCGGCGAGTCCCTGCTCGGTGAAGACACCGGCCGCCTCTTGCAGCAGCCTGTCACGGTTGCGAGCCGCGTCGCGGCGCATCGGTCTGGCCATGGCCCCCAGTGTACGAACTTGAGGGGACCCTCACGTAATGCTAGTGTCCCGAAATGTTGAGGGGTCCCTCATGATCGGAGAAGAGTCATGGCCACCGCACGTATCGCTACGATCATCGGCGTCGGACCGGGTCTGGGCATGTCCATGGCCCGCCGCTTCGGCCGGGAAGGTTTCCGGGTCGCCCTGGTCTCGCGCAGCGACGCTAGGCATGGCGCATATCTGGCAGACCTCGCCGCGCACGGCGTCGATGCCACCGCCCACGCCGCCGACGTCACTGACACCGAGCGATCGACCGCCGTGTTGGACGAGATCAAGGGCACTGGTGACGTCGAGTTCGTCTACTACGGTCCCGGCCCGACGACACAGCGGATCGTGCCGATCACCGACATCGACGTCCCGACCGCGCAGTCGGCGTTCGATTGGGTATGGCCGGCCGTGCACGTCGCTGGCGCCGTCCTGCCGGACATGCTGAAGCGGGGAACCGGAGGGCTGATCTTCGCCGGTGGCCTGTCGAGTGTCCGCCCCATGCCGATGCTCGGTCAGCTCGCCTTGGCCGCCGCCGCCCTGCGAAACTACGCACTGACCCTGAACGCCGCGCTGACCGACCGCGGCGTCTATGCCGGGACGCTGACGATCGGCGGACTGGTGGAACGCGGCGACATCCACGCGATGGTGACCACCGATCCCGAGAAATACGGCGTCGCCGACGGACACACCCTCAACCCGGACCAACTGGCCGACGCCGCCTGGACCATGTACCGCACCCGGGACCACGCAGAGCAGGTATTCGACGTCCTCGGCAAGTGATGTCGCCGCACCACCGAGGCCCTCGTTGGCGTGGTTGGTGGCGGGGTTCGAGAGCGGTGTGCTCGGCGAGCGTGCGACCGTTGTGGCATGAACTCGTCGTCCGTCCCTGGGCCGTCCCGCCACCAGGGCCAGGTCATCATCCTGACCGGGCCGCCCGGTTCCGGCAAGAGCACCGTGGCACAGCTGCTGGCCGATCGCCTGAGTCCCAGCGTGCACCTGCACAGCGACGACTTCTGGGGCTACGTCAAGCAGGGTTATCTCGCGCCCTACCTGCCCGAAGCGCATCAACAGAACCAGGTGGTCCTGCGGGTGCTCGTCTCGGCGGTCTTCGGCTATGCCGAGGGCGGTTACCAGGTGATCTGTGACGGGATCGTCGGCCCCTGGTTTCTTGATTTGTTCCGCGTGGCGGCCCAGGAGCGGGACGTGCCACTGAACTACGTCGTCCTCCGCCCGGACCAACGCACCACGTTGGAACGAGCCACGGCCCGGACTGGCGACGCTCTGACCGACCCTGACCCGATTGGCTCAATGTACGCCCAGTTCACCGACCTGGGCACCTACGAGCCTCACGTCCTGGACTCCACCAACCTGACCGCTACGGCAACCACCGACCTCGTCCTACAAGGCATCGCAAGAAGCACCTACCTCCTCAACGCTTCCGCCGATTCATAAGAACTTCGTCCGCTGGGGAAGTACGCCGGTCCACCACCGGCCCGCTGGCGCTACCCCGCGCGTTGCCGGGGCAATGAGCGACGCGGAACTTTGTTGCCCCCTTGCCTCAAATCACCACCATTCGCCATCCGTCCGGGCGCGGTGGGCGACGTCCACCACTACCGGCGAAAACACGACATGTCCCAGTTGCGATCTCTCAAGCCCAGCCGCTGCCCAAGGCGACGTGACGCGGTTGGACGGTTGAGTTCAAGAGTGCCTCCGAGATCGACTAAGTTTCGAGAGTGAAGCACTTCAGACGACCATGATGATCTCTAATATGCGTTTCCCCAGTGTTTACGAATAGCGTGACATGTGCCGCATCCCTTTGGGCAGCGTGATCACGAAAGGTGATGCCGGACACCTCCGGCAAACGCCGAGATCACAGGTTCAAGGGAGAAAGAATGAGAAGTAGTGCGCGCACTGGCATGGTGGTCGCGGTGGCCGGGGCGGTAAGCGGCCTGACCATGCTGAGCGGCGGTGCCACCGCCCTGGCGACGACCACCGGCGCATCGCTGGAGAAGCCCACCGCTGGCAACCTCTGCCATTACGAGGTCATCGCGCGGCACGGGCTCAGGGTCCACGAGACGCCGCGAGGCAAGGTGATCCCACCGGCGCTGAAGTTCGGCTCGCGTGTCCTGGCGGACTGCACGCCGAGCCATGGCTGGGTCGAACTGCACGGGGGCGTGCCGGTGTCGCAGCGCCACGGCGTGGTCTTCGCGAAGTATCTGAAGCGGATCAAGCCCGCGGGCGGTGTCTCCGCCGGTGGCGGCGGCACCTCCGCCGCGACGAACCCGATGCTGGCCGGTGCCGGAATCGGCGCGCTCGTCCTTGGCGCGGGTGTCGCGATCTCCGCTCGACGCCGCCAGACGAGGAACCTCGCCTGACCGTTCGGCGGTCGGCCGACCACCCAGGGTCGACCGGCCGCCGTCCCCGTCCACCTCCCGGATCGGGTGATATTCCACCGAATTCGGCACGGCTGAATTGTCGGGCCACATTCACGTCGAACGAGAGAATTCCATGGTGCCGCCGGGCAGGGAGACCACCAGTCGAGGGGGAGAATGAAGACAAAAAGAACACGTGAAGCGAAGCGAAGTGGCAGATCGGTCCAGCTGCGGTACCTGCTGGCCGCCGTGATCATCTCGACGGGCGTCGCCCTGTGCGTCGTCGGGTTCCGGCTGACCGGCCCCGAGGCGCCACCGCGGCCGCCCGCGTCGGTCGCGGACATCCCCGCGGACCCGGCCCCGAACCCGCAGCAGGCGCTTCCCGCGTCCGTCCCGAAACAGATCAGGATTCCGTCCATCAAGGTCGACGCACCGATCGCCCCGGTCAACGTCCAGCCGGACGGAACACTCGAGGTACCACCACTGAGCCGCGTCGACGAGGCCGGCTGGTACAGAGGCGGGCCGACCCCGGGCGAGAATGGTCGCAGCGTCCTCGTCGGCCATGTCGACTCGAAGAAGGAGCCGGGTGTCTTCTACAGCCTGGGCGCGCTGCGCCCAGGGCGCCGGATCGAGATCGCCCGCGAGGACGGCACGACAGCGGCCTTCCGCGTCGACGGCGTGAGGCGCGTCTCCAAGGACAGGTTCCCGAGCGACAGCGTCTACGGAGACGAAGGCACACCGGAACTGCGTCTCGTCACCTGCGGCGGCAACTTCGACCGCAAGCGGGGCCACTACGACGACAATGTCATCGTCTACGCGTCCCTGATCCAGAACGCCGAGAACGGCGGCAAGCCGCCAAGTACGCCACACTGATCCCGATCTACACGGAATAGACGTTCGTGACGCGGCCACTCGGGGCCCGCTACGAGCTGACCGCTCCGCTCAACCAGGGCGGCATAGGCCAGGCGTGGGAGGCGGGGTCGACCGGCACTAGCCATGGGCCACGTGTTCCTTTGCCCGACCTTGCGGGTCCCCTGCTGTCCCTAACCACTACCACGCCGTCGGCAGGAGCGACCTCCACACACGTGCCGTTCTAATGGCTGTGCCTGATACGCAAGGCTAGATGGGACAGGTTAGTCTCCTTGGACCTGGCCGTAGCGTGCTTGCGGAGGTCCTTTTAGCGGCTGCCTGTATTTCAAGCTGCTCGCATCCAAGAGCAGGCTTGTTAGGTCTTCGATCTGATTCGCGGGGAAGGTGATCTGAGCGTTCGGCTCGGGTCGTGCGTTCCCCTCGTTAGTCGGGAACAGCCATACCACCGCCTGCCACGCCTCTGGGTGCGTCCATCGGCGTACGCGCTGGCCGAACACCACGTTGGCACCAACGATGCCGATCAGCCGGTTGGCATCTACGCTGGGCAGCTTCACCCAGGCGTAACCCTTGTAGAAATCGACCCACCGCTGTCGGTCACTCGCTGGCATGGACGATCCGTGTCCGTTGTGGTCGATCGACTCACCGATATCCTGGCAGCAACCAAGGGTCGTTAAACTCAGCTTCCACATGATGCGCATGAGCGGGACCATCGGTGCGTCGATCCCAACGAGACCGCCGTTGGGGATGGCGATCCGCGTGTGCGTGCCGCAGAATGATCGGCTCGGAACCGAATCGCTCGACCGCGTATTTCAGAATGACCGTCCTGTCATCGTCCAGAAGCAGACGCTCCACTCCCGACATCGACCACACGCGAACCTGCTCGCGTGCGGTGACCACGGCACCGATCTGCTTGGTGAGCGCGTTGACTGTTTCCGGTCGAATGGCCACCCCCGCACGGGCGGCTTTTTGACCGTCCAGCGGCTCATCTGCCACAGGAACGAACCCTCTCAATCCATTCGCGGCGAAACGCCCGCAGCTCTCGGCGGAACCTCTGGATATCCGCCCCGTAGGGGGCTACGCAGCCGCCAGCCATGTGCTGCTCCTGTCCTGACTGGCAGCCGTGGACCAATCTCCCGCCCAGGGCGGCGTGCGCCTTGATCTGCTCGGTCCGGCGCGGCTCGTTGAACCATGATCCGTGGTACAAATGATCGAGTTTCTCAGCTTCGTGCGAGTCAAGGTCGAACACCACCTTGGCGGCTTCGCCGAACATCCACGCTGGGCCGACGTTGCCGATGCTGCCATCCAACTCGACGCGGTTGAGGGCCATCATGGTGCCCATCTCGGTCAGCGCCCGCAGATCCCGGGAGGTGACTCCCATCTCGGCGAGCGACGGGTCCTCCAGGTACTCCTCGCGGAACGTGTGGCAGTAGACCGCGTATGCGGTCGTGAGAACCTTGGCCGGGTCACTAGTGCGGCAGCCGTGTTCTTTGATGTAGTCCAGCGTCATCTGCTCGACCACAGTCTCCGTCGTTTCTTGCGCATCCAGCAGGTTCGACCTAACACCATCCCAGTCGCAGAGCAGCCATGTTGGATTCTCATAGCGAAAGAAATAGGCCACCGGGTCGATGGAGATTATCGCACCCTCGACTGTAACGCCCTTAATCCGATTCCACCCGTTGCGAAACGGCTTCGGTAGCTTCACGACGATGGGGATGGCCTCGTGCTTGATGGTGGTCATCTTGGCTCCTCCCAGAACCTGTCGAAACCCGGCAAGGTGTCGAGTCGTTTTGAGCCACGGTTCGAGCTCCCTCGCACGCTAACCGCTCTGCCAGCCCGCACCCAAGGCAATTGCCATTGTTTGCCAGCCTGCTCGTTGACCAGACGAGGAGCGTGTTTGACGATCCAAAAAGGAAAGGATCTGGCAAACCCCCAGCAGGAGGACGATCACGCAGATACGGTTCCTGGGCAAGGAGACGACCGGCGGCGACAGCCCGACCCTGTACACCACCGACCGTCAGACCTACCTCATCCAGGGCTACAAGATCACCGATCCGGTGATCCTTTCCAAGCTCGATATCCCGGAGGACGAGACTTGTGTGGAGATCTACGCGAGACTCCTGGCGCATCTGTCGGACAACGGGGTTACGGGTGTGGTCACGACCTGGGCGCCCCCGATCGTGCACGTGCTCGAGAACGGTGACTTCGTCGTTCAAGGAGAACGAGTCACCGACCCCAAGGTCCGCGCGCAGATGGCCATGCCGGACAACGAAGATTGCGTTGAGGTTCCGATGGAGGCCCTGAGAGCATTGCTGGAGGAGGCCGATCATGAAGCTGATGACGCCTGAAGAACGCGACGAGTTGCTCGGCACCTTCAAACGCGACGCCTTCCACTTGGAGCTCAAGGACTCCTACGGCGCCGCGTACGAGGACGCCCCTTTGTCGCGCTGGCTCCGGGGTGAACCCAACGACTTCACCTGGCTTCAGCCATGGCTGGAGCGGGTTCGCCACGCCACGCGGTTCGGGAGAACCGTGCGCCGAGTCCGGGTCGTCAGCGAGCCACTCACCGAGTACATCCGCTGGGAGCACTCTGTCACCCCCCTCAATCAGGAGGCAGGGGAAGACATCCGCTGGCTCTCGCGCTGGCTTCTCCCCGAGGACATTGTGCTTCCGTTCGGCGGAAACGACTGGTGGCTCTTCGATGACGAGTTGGTCACCGTCGGCCATTTCGACGACGAGGGACGCGTCAAGGGCTCCGAACTGATCACCGACCCCGGCTTGGTGGCCGACTGTGGTCGGGTTCGGGATCAGTTGTGGACCATTGCCATCCCACACGACAAGTACAGGCCCGCCTGAGTCGTGTCTGGCCAGGCACAGCAGGCCCGAGAGGCGTTGGGGGCCCGTCTGCGTGATCTCCGCAAGGATGCGGGACTCACGGGGCGCGCCCTCGCCGCCCTGGCGGGATGGGATCTGGCCAAGATCAGTCGGATCGAGCACGGCAGGCGCACCGCAAAGGAGGCCGACATTCGGATCTGGTGCCTCCACTGCGACGCCGAAGACGAGATACCCGAGCTGATCGCCACCGTCCGCAACATCAACATCATGTGGCTGGAATGGCGGCGCACTCTCAGGACCGGGACCAAGATCCGGCAACAACATTCTCTCGGTCTTTACGAGCGGACCAAGGTCTTCCGGGTCTACCAGCCAACGGTTGTCTGGGGCACACTCCAGACGGCCGCGTATGCCACTGCGTCCTCGGCCAAGTCGTGGATTTCTACGGAGTCCCTGACGATATCGACCGAGGTGTCGCCGCCCGTATGGAACGCCAACAGTTTCTCTACGACGGCGACCGACGCTACAACGTCCTCCTAGGTGAGCAGGCCCTTTACACCAATGTCGGTGGGCACGACGTCCTGCGTGGCCAGCTCGACCGGCTCCTGGCCATACTGACTCTGCCCCGCCTGAGTCTCGGCGTCATCCCCACCAAGGCTGCCTACCAGCTCTGGCCAGGGAATTCGTTCATCATGTTCGATGAGCGCGTCGTCATGGTTGAGACCTACTCGGCCGAGCTGACCATCACCCAACCTCACGAGATCGCCCTCTACGGCAAGGCATTTACCGCACTCCAGCGTTCAGCCGTCTATGGCCGACCCACGCGTGACCTCATCGCCCGAGCCCTCGCCAGCCTGGAATAGCCCGACGAGAGCCTTCAACCAACGGACCCTTAACCTCCTACCGTTTATCAAGCTCGTCAGAAGGTCCAATGCGAGAACCTTGTGGCCGCCTGGCTCGACCCACCACCAGCTGAGTTCCCAGACGTGATGAGGACGGGCGCGGATCTTGCTCACGCACGAGCGACCTGGCGAGGTTGTGATCTCCCAGGGACGACGAGCGACGCCGGATTTACCGGACCGTTCGTGATCGCAAACTTGTTGCGAACCCTCCAGGGGCGATGAGCGATCGGCGGTGGGTGTGGCTATTCTGCATGGGCCTGTTCATCCGGCTCAGCTGGCATCTCCCATCTGCCTTAGTGAATCCCGGCTGACTGAGCGCTGGCGGAGCTGAGAAGATCATCGGGTGCTGGTCGATCCGCATCTGCTCGCCGTGTTCACGGCGACGACCATTGTCGCCCTGGTCACTCCCGGTCCCGACATGCTGTTCGTGCTCGGGTGTGGCATGCGGGGCGGCGCCCGTGCTGGACTGCTGGCCACCGTTGGTGTGATCACGGGTGACGCGTTGTACGTCGCCGCAGCCGCGGCCGGGCTCGCCGTGCTGCTGACGGCGTTTCCCGTCGTGTTCACGGCAATTCGGGTCATCGGCGCGGCATACCTGATCTACCTGGGTGTCCAGATGATCCGTAACCGCAAGAACGGCCAAACCGATGATCGGGCCGCCAGCGGAATGTCGGGTCGACGCGCCTTCCTCAACGGCGTGGTCTCCTCCATGGCCAACCCGCAGACGTTCGCCTTCATGGTGGCTTTCCTTCCTCAGTTCATCGAACCTGGGGCGGGGCCGGTCTGGCCGCAGTTCGCCATCCTCGGCGGCATTTTGATCGTCCTTGAATTCTTGGCGGATGGAACGGTCGGCGTCCTGGCCGGACGGATCGGCGTCTGGCTGCGCGCACGCCAGGCGGTACGCCGCCGGATCGACGCCGTGACCGGGAGCGTGTTCATCGGCCTGGGTATCAGGCTTGCAGCCGAGCGCTGAGGGGGACTCACGCGGGCATGGGTCCGACCGTGGTGAGTCTGTGAGCTGGGCTGTTGTGACCTGGGCTGTTTGATCGCGGGACCTGCTGGTCGACGGCGACCCGCACCAGGTCCACCTGCTCCAAGCTGAGGCCGCCCGCCGCAGCGTGCCGATCCACCTCGTCTGCGATCTGATCCACATGTTCGACTATCGCTGGCGAGCCGCCCGCCGTCTGCGTGACGCCCAAGACCCGAGGCGCGCATCCCGCTGTGCACTGGGCCTGCTGGTCGACCGCGAACAGCATCGCCTTCACCAGGCTCGCAACCAGGAGAGACACACGCTCACAGGTTGATCAATGCAATCGCTGCATCCGAGTCGCTCTCTCGGCGCTGAGCGAGGCGAGGTCACTGGTGCCCTGACTGGTTGGAACGGTCCTGTTTGGCCCCGCCCGGACGGCTTGACGTGGCCCCACCGGGTGCGCGTTCCGCGCTGTTGTGACGGCTTGAGGTTTCCCCGCCTTTGCGGTTTCAGGTGTCGACGGGTCAGCGGCCGTCGGCGACCGGGGAGTCGGGGTCGAATCGCAGGCGGGCCTCGTCGGGGCTTGTGGCCAGGGCCCTCATCGACCAGGCCTGGCGGTCAGGCTGATGGCGGTCAGCTTCGCCGATGGTGAGCTACCGTCAACGGCGGCCAACCATATCGCGCACATTCCACGCTCTGTCTTGCAGTCGGCTGGAGCGACGGTGTGGGCAACCCGGCACCCGTCGGGCGAGATCACCGGATGCGACGGCACGACGCCGTCGGCCACCAGTTCCGCGGTCAGCTCCGGCGCGTCTTCACTCTTGCACCGGGTTGCCTGCCGTCGGCAGCGCGGGCCGATGGATCCAGGCCGCAAGGTCCGCGGGCGCGCATTCGGCGACTCGGGCGGCGTACCGGGGAAGCTCATCCTCGCTGAGGATCTGCCGCCACTGGCCTGTTGATCCGCTGTGGAAGAACTGGCTGTGGTCGTGATAGAAGCCGTCGTGGCTGGCTTCGGGCGCGAGCTCGCCCGCCCGGCCCTTCATGACCGCGAACGTGGCGGCCTGGACCAGGTCCGGCCAGGCTGTCTCGGTGATGGCGATCCCGAGCCGGGCCGCTATGTAGCGCATCTGCCCTTCGAGGTCATCAAGGAGGTCCTCGTAGCGCAGCAGCACGATGTTCGGCTGGTCGCGGACCTGCCAGAACGTGTCCAGATGGTGAAGCATGATCTCCAGGTCGGACACGGCCTTCCCGGGCGCGGCCGGATTGACCCAGGACCAGAAGCGCTCGCGCGCGGTCCCGCTCGGCAGGGACGGAGCGGCGGCCAGCAACTCGTCAAGGACCGCGGCGCCCACGGCATCCTCCCGCAATGCGAGGGACACGGCCCGGTCGGTGTTGCTGGCATGACTGTCCAAGGACACGGCCACATCCCGGGGGTCCCGGCTTACGCAGAGGTAGGTGACCCGGTCGTCGAAGGGCAATCCGTCGAGGGGCGCATGGGTCTTGATGAACCGCCGGTGCGCCTGTGCCTCGAGGTCGGCCAGCACTCCGGTGAGCGGGCGCAGCAGGACGTCCAGCCACGGCGAGATCTGGTCGAGCGGCCGGTCGAATGTCGCGCTCTTGAAGATCTCCAGGGCGCAGATCATCTGCAGCCAGGTCGTGCCGCACTTCGCCGGGGTGCTGATCACGATGTCGCCGGGACGGAACACGAACCCATCCCAGCGGGCCGAGTCCGTAAAGGAGATCTGGTAGCGAAAGCGTTCCCCGAAGCCCATGCGGGGAGAGTGGCGGCAACCAGATCGGGCCGTCAACCGTGCCGTGAATGACCAGAGCGCCCCGCTAGCGCAATGACCGGAACGCGGCGCGGACCTCGGTGGTAAACAGCGTCGGTTCCTGCCAGGCAGCGAAGTGGTTGCCTGGTCCGGTGTTGTTGCGAACCCTCCAGGGGCGATGAGCGACTTCAAGGAACGGCGATCCTCCGGAACCCCTCGTCAGCACACTTGCGCATGAACTGCCTCATATGGGGCACATGGTGGCCCGTACGCGACGGAGAGGGGCACACGATGGGGCTGCTGGGACGTTTCCGGCGGCGGGCGGCAAGGCAGCGGGGGACGGCGCTGTCGCCGCGAGGGCGACACTGTGTGCCGACCTTCCGGGAGATGCACGCGAGGATGCGGACCGAACGCGCCGAAGCCGCGCTCCTGGAGACCGAGGCGCAAATCCATCAAGAGGCGAAGCGGTACCGCCGCGGTGCCCGCTTCATCGGTTGATGTCCCCCGCCAAAGCGATCTGAGCGGGCGGGCACGCCGTAGTCGTCCACGGGAGATCCGCGGACGGCGACACCAGATCAGGGAGGATCCCATGGGTCTGATCGACAAGCTGAAGAACAGGACGCAGCGTGGCAAGGGGCGCGCCAAGGAGAACGCGGGGCGCGAGTCGGGCGATCCGTACTTGGAAGCAGAGGGGCGCAAGGACCGCATCGCGGGCGGCGCCAAGCAGGTCGGTGAGAAGGCCAAGGACGCGGCCCGGGAAGCCCGGCGTACCGCCGAATGATGACCCTGGGCCGAAGGCCACTTCTCCACCAGTGCGCCGCCGTTTCAGCATGGGCTTGAGCCCTCTTGCCTGATGTGCTCGCAGAGAATTAGGAGACCGGTGATCTTTGACGGCCTCACCCTGGACTATGTCAACGTCGGTGAGGTCGAACTGCGAGTTGGGCACGGTGGGGAAGGGACGCCAGTGTTGTTACTGCACGGTCATCCCCGGACGCACGCCACCTAGCACAAGGTCGCGCCACTGCTTGCGGACCAGTTCACCATGGCATGCCCGGACCTGCGGGAAGTCGTCCAAGCCGCGGACCGACGCCGATCACACGCCGTACTCCAAGCGCGCGATGGCCAGCGACATGGTGAACCTGATGCGGGAACTCGGTCACGACGAATTCGCCGTCGCGGGACATGACCGCGGGGCGCTCGTGGCGTTCCGAACCGCCATGGACCATCCGGAGGCGGTCAGCGCGCTGATCCCCATGGACGGGCTGCCAGTGATCGAGCATCTCGAACGCGTCCAAGGACGACCTGGAAGACCTGTACGGAGATCGTTGCGGATCTGGCGGAACTGGGCCGACGACGTCCGCGGCCACCGCATCGACTCCGGCCACCACATGGCCGAGGAAGCCCCCGAACCTGTGTGCCCGCCTCTCTCCGCTCCTTCCTCGCCGCGCTCCGCCCCCAGCGCTCAACGAGCTACGTGGGGAACCCCGATGGTTGAGTAGCGGACATCTAGGTTTCCCTTTTCGGCTGGCGCCCCCATGGGGCGGGGTGGTCACTTCACGCCTGTTTCCGATAGGAGTGGAAAGCACGCGTGGACAGCAGGCCCGTGACGAGGGCTGCGGCCGCGAGCAGCCCCAGGTGCGTCCAGACCGTGCTCCAGTCGGTGTGGGCGCCCATCGCCTCCCGGGCCGCGACGACCGCCCATTCCATGGGGTTGTAGTCGGCGACGCCACCGACCCAGCCGGGGGCGAGGCCGAGATCCATCACGGCCGAGCTGAGGAACATCAGCGGCAGCGTGGTGAACTGGGAGATCGCGATGAGGGTCGCCTGCTGGCGGGTCAGCAGCGCCACCGTGTCGGACAGTGCGGAGAAGATCAGGGTCAGCAGCACCGCGGCAAGCAGTGTGACGCCCACGCCAGAGACGCTTCCAGGGAAGCGGGCCCCGGCGGCCAGGGCGATGGCGACGATGATCAGGCTTTGGACGAGCGTTTGGATCGCCTGGTAGCCCAGGGTCGCGATCACGATGGCGCCCCGGCTGGCGGGGGAGGTGAGCATCCGGTCCATCACGCCACGGTCGATGTCCTGCAAGAACGTCGTTCCTGCCCACGCGCTCGCGAACAGCGCGGTCATCATCACCACGCCCGGCGTGAGGAACTGGAGGAAGCCGCCGTCGCCGTGCCTGAACCCGGGGAGGTCCACCACCGAGCGGAACAGCTGTCCGAACAGCAGCAGCCAGATCACGGGTTGCACCAAGCCGATGACGAGGAAGGTCGGCATCCGCCGGAGGGCGCGCAGCAGCCGACCGGTCAGGAGCGCGGCGTGCGTCAGCGTGGTCAGTGGGCGCTGGTGTGCGGTGGTCACTTCGTCGCCTCCATGGCCTTCGGGGTCCCGTCAGTGCCGAGGCTGTGGCCGGTGTGCCGCAGGTAGACGTCATCGAGCGAGGGGCGGGCGAGAGCCGCGGAGGTCACGGTCAGGCCCGCTTCCTCAAGTGCGGCCAGTGCGGGTGGCAACGTCCCGGCACCGTCGTCGGTTCGGCCACGGACGGTGCTCCCGTCCATGGTGACGTCCCGCAATCCGGGCACCCTCCGAAGTGCCGCGAGCGCCCTGTTGTCGGCTTGGGCCAACTCGATGTGCACCGCGTCGCCGCGCAGGCCGCTCTTGAGTTCGTCCGGGGTTCCGGCGGCGACCACCGTGCCATGGTCGACGATCGCGAGCCGATCGGCGAGGTGGTCGGCCTCCTCCAGGTAGTGCGTCGTCAACAGCACGGTCACGTGCTCGTCCGCGGTCATCCGTGCGATCTCGGCCCACATTTCGCTGCGGGCGTGAGGGTCGAGGCCGGTCGTCGGCTCGTCGAGGAAGAGCACCTGAGGGCGGTGCATCAAGCCGAGCGCGACGTCGAGCTTGCGCGCCATTCCGCCGGAGTAGGTCCGCACCAGCCGGTTCGCGGCGTCGGCCAGCCCGAACCTGTCGAGGAGCTCGCGGGCGCGCGCCGTGGCGTCCCGCCGCGACATCCCGTGCAGGCGTCCGGCGAGCAGGAGGTTCTCCACAGCGGTGCCCGTCGGGTCCGTTCCGGACTTCTGCGACACGAACCCGATCGCCCGGCGCACCTGCTCGGGCCGCGTCGCCACCTCGATCCCGGCGACGCGAGCCGATCCGGAGTCGGCTGCCGAGAGCGTCGAGAGGATCTTCACCGTGCTCGACTTGCCTGCCCCGTTCGGCCCGAGCAGCCCGAAAACGGTCCCCTTCGCCACGGCGAAGCTCAGTCCCCGCAGTGCCGTGACAGGCGGCTTGTTCCTGCCGACCGGATAACTCTTGACCAGGTCGACGGCCTCCACAGCCGCACCTACCACGTGGGCAGCACCCATCGTCACACCCCTTGTCAGGATCTGGTGTGACTCTCACCTTCCTGGTGTCATCAGACACGAGGAGGCTTGATGGCGAGGGCTGAACCCTACGGTGAGCAGTCGCCGCAGACGCTAACACACAATTGCGCCGCCCTAGTGGTGGCGGCGGGGCAAACATCGTCCCACTGCCGCCAGGTGACAGCCGTCCCGGCGTCGCGCATTTGGACAGGCCCGCCCTGCTCGTCGAGCACGAGGAAAAGCCGCCCGACCAAGACGGCCATCCGCCCGGGAACGCACTGCCCCGCCCCACAATCTCCACCTAGCACGCAAGAGATTGGCCATCACCCTGCGTTGCGAACCCTCCGGGGGTGATGAGCGACACGCGCGAGGGTAAAGTCCCAGGTCAGAGCCGCGGTGAGCGAGTCGCGGAGGGGTGGTTTTACAGTGACTCGGCGGTAGTGCAGACGTGCAGGTCACAGCGTTGCCGTGGGGGCATTCCGATGACTCGGGCGTCAGCGTCCCGGTCGGTCAATGTGATCCTGCCTCCTGCGTGCTGCACCGATCGCATCGCTGAGGTCGGCGGCCTCAACGCGGTGGCTGCTTGCGCTGCTTCGGGTGCTCTTTCGCCACGTCGCGTGCGCTAGGTCAAGTGGTGTCAGTTCGTGCCCTCGGCGAAGCGCCCGGACTTCACCTCGGTGAGGAAGGCGCTCCATTCTTGAGGGGTGAAGGCGAGGTGGCCGGCGTTCGGGGCCTTGCTGTCTCGCACGCCGACGGTCGCGTCGAGGTTGGCGACTTCGACGCAGTTGCCGCCGGCTCCGTTGCTTCGCGTGCTCTTGCGCCATAGGGCGCGGGTTACGTCGGGGGCGCGCATGATTCCGCCCTTCCTTGCTTCGATCGTCACGTCTTCTGCGTCATCTTGTCGGCTACGCGGGCGATGAGCGCCAGTGAGTCGCTCGGCCGGAGAGCTGCCGCACGCAAGTGGTCAAATGCCATGGTATAGCGCTCAATCTCGGGCGGCTTCTCCAAGTAAAGCCCGCCTGTCTGCTCCTCCATGTAGACCACCTTGGGGTCGGATGGCTCGGGGAAGCCCAAGATGGTGAAGGCGCCACTCATCGCGGGGTGGGCGCCCGCATCGAACGGCAGCACCTGAAGAGTCACGTTCGAGAGTTTGGCCAGGTCGCGAAGATGCGCGAGTTGCGCCCGCATGGTGTGGTCGCCGCCTACGAGGCGATGGATCACGGCCTCGTTGAGGACGGCCCAGAACTTTGGGGCGCCCGGTACGGTCAGGCGTTCGGTGCGGGCCATGCGAAGTTCGACGCGCTTGTCGATCTCGGCTTCCTCGTCTATGGGGAACGATTGGAAGACTGCGCGAGCGTAGTCCGCCGTCTGGAACAGACCGGGGACGTGCTCGGACTCGTAAGCGTCCATGGTCACTGCGTCGGACTCAAGGCCGACGTAGACCTCGAACCAGGCCGGGATCGCTTCGCCGTAGCTGTGCCACCAGCCCTTCTGCTTGGCTTCGCGGGCCAGCGCGAGCAGTACCTCTCGGGCTTCGCCCTCGATTCCGTACACGTTCAGCAGGTACTTGACGTCACGTGGGAGCACGCTGACGCGAGCGTTCTCGATGCGGCTGACCTTGGCGTTCGACCACTCCAGTTGTTCGGCCACGTCGTCGAGGGTCAGTCCGGCCGCGTCACGGAGTCGGCGCAGCTCGCCAGCGAGGCGGCGACGCTTCACCGTGGGCGCACTCTTTGCAATCATTCCAATACCCCTTGTGATCAGTAATCTGCATCTGTAAGTTGCGGATGCAGAGTCCGGCTGCAACGCAAAGCATGCCACCCGTAGCGGAGCGTGCGCAGCTGAACGCCCACGCTGGGTGATCGAGATTCGCGACAACGCCCGGCGATCACGAGGGGAGATGGGGTGACCTTGGTGGAGAGCGGCGGGCCGGGTCGAAGGGCGCCAGTGACCGAGGAACGGTTCAACCTGCTGGTCACGCTGATGTGGGACCTGCGGGAGCTGGGGCGGGGGTCGGTGCTTTATTTGGATGGGGCGGCGGAGCCGGTTTTGTCTGTGCCGGTTTTGTCGCGGCGGCGGGCGCTGGCGGTGCTCGTTGTTCAGGAGCGGGGTGGGTGGGCTTATCTGTGGGACGCCGTTCAGAAGGCGCCGGTCGGGCATGTGCGGGAGGCTGCGCGGCGGATCGCCGGGGTGCGGTGATGATCGTCTGGGACGCGGTGCACGTCGGCAGGATGTGTGCGGACGTGCGAGAAGTGCGGGCGCGGGTTCGGAACGCGCTCATGGGGTGTGGGGACGGGTTCGACTTGGACGATGTCGAACTCATGGTCAGCGAGATCGCTACCAATGCCGTCCGGCACAGTGCCAGTGGGATGCCCGATGGTGGGGTCTGGGTGCGGGTGCTGGTGTCAGCGCAGCGGTTGCGGGTGGAGATCGGGGACGACGGCAGGGCAGTGGGGTGTCCGACAATTCCGGCTCAGGGGGCTGGGTGGGGTGAGTCTGGGCGGGGGCTCCTGGTGGTGGACGGGCTGGCCGATCGGTGGGAGACATTAGTGGATGGGGACGGGCGCCACACTGTGTCGTTCGAGGTCGTGCGGTGAACGTGCGCGGTGTGTTGGCGGCGCTGCGGCGGGCTGTTGGGACCGAGGCGGACTGGCAAGGGCTCACTCGGCGGGACGAGGCGCGGGCCGTCCGAGAACTGATGGCTCAGCCGTACCCGGAAACCGTCTTCCTGTTCGTCGGCTTAGGGCCTGAGGCACGCAAGGCGTTCGAGATGTTTCCGGACGAAGTACGGGCGTGGCGCGCCATGGCGAACATGGAGGCGGCACGGGCTCGGGTGTGGTCCCGGCAGGGGCGAGTGTGGGACGCGGGCATGTGCGCTGGACGTGCGCAGGCGTATCGGGCAGCGGCCGCTCAGGTTGAGGAGGTACTGATCGAGTCGCTTGGGCTGTGGGACGAATACGAACGGCAGTCGGGTGAAGTCACAGGCGGATGATTGTTGTTTTTAGTTGGGAGTAGTGATCTAGGGCTGCTAGGCCTTTTTCGCGGCCCCAGCCGCTTTGTTTGTAGCCGCCGAAGGGGGTTTCTACTCCGCCCGCCTGGTATTCGTTGATGAAGACCTGGCCTGCTTCGAGGTCGCGGGCCAGGGTTAGGGCTCGGCTTATGTCGCGGGTGTAGATGCCTGCGGCTAGGCCGTAGGGGGTGTTGTTGGCTATTTCCAGGGCCTCGTCCTCGGTGGTGAAAGGGAGGACGCAGACTACTGGGCCGAAGATCTCCTCGTTGGCTATCCGCATTTCGTGGTCTACGCGAGTGAACACTGTGGGCTGGACGAAGTAGCCTCGGGCCAGGTCGCCGTCTGAGTAGCGGGCACCGCCTGTCACTGAGATGGCGCCCTCCTGGCCGCCCAGCTTTATGTAGCCGAGGACGCGGTCTAGTTGGGTTCTGGAGATGAGGGGGCCCAGCATCGGGTCGCGCATTCCGGGGCCTACGGTCACCTTGGCGAGGGTGGCCACGATGCGGGCGATGACCTCGTTCAATGCGTCCGTGTGGACGAGTAGGCGGGTGGCGGCGGAGCAGATCTGGCCCGCGCTGTGCGTCATTGTGCGTAGGACGCTGGCGGCTACGGTATCTAGGTCTGCGTCCGGGAAGATTATGTTCGCGGATTTGCCGCCCAGTTCCAGGCCTACGGGGATGATGCGGTCGGCCGCGGTTTTGGCTACCAGGCGTCCGGTCTCTACTGAGCCGGTGAATGAGATGCGGCGGACCAGGGGGTGTTCGACCAAGGCTTGCCCGGCCTCTTCGCCCAGGCCGGTTACTACGTTGAGGATGCCTGGGGGGAGGCCTGCTTCCAGCGCTAGTTTGCCTAGGCGGATGGCTGTGAGCGGGGTTTCTTCGGCGGGTTTCAGGACAACTGAATTGCCTACCGTCAGTGCGGGGGCGGCTGCTCGGGCCGCCTGGTTGAGCGGGGCGTTCCACGGGACGATGACGCCTACCACCCCGTATGGCTCCTTGGCTGTTACGGCCATGTGTTCGGCGTCCAGCGGGAGGTGGCTTCCTTCTAGCTTGTCGCAGATTCCCGCGTAGTACTCGAAGTAGCGGGCCGCCAGTTGGACGTCTCGTTTGCCCTGGCTGAGGGGCTTGCCTGAGTCGAGCGTCTCCATGACCGCGAGCTGGTCGATGTCATTTAGGAGGAGGCGGCTTAGGCGGGCCAGTGCGCGGCCGCGTTCGTGGGGGGCTCGGCGGGACCATTCTGGGGATCGGTATGCCTCGTGTGCCGAGATTGCCGCTCGGTCCACGTCGGGGGCCGTACCGCGTGGGACTTCGGCCAGGGGCTCGCCAGTGGACGGGTCGTAGGTGGTCAGCCATTCGCCGGACGTGGCGGGGACGGCTCGGCCTGCGATGATCATGGCGTGGCGGTCGACGGTCGGCGGGGATGTGCTCGGTGCGGTCATGAGGGGCTCCCTTGGGCGAAGTCCACGTTGACCTCGGCCATGGCTGCGGTGAAGTCGGTCAGGGACGGGGCTGTCGCCAGTCCGCGGAGGGCGTCCAGGAGTTGTTCGGCTCCGTTGAGGCCGTGGGCGCAGGCGCGGAACTTGGCGGCGATGTCGTCCGCCGTCATCGGGTTGCCTGGGCTGCCGACGTTGTGCCGGAGATGCTCCTCGTGGACGGTTCCGTCCGACAGTTCGACTCGGACGCCGCCAGGGAACGCGGCCGGGTATTCGTCGTACTCCACTACCTCGTAGTCGACTCGGCGCGCCACATCCAGGACGGTCGGGTCAGAGAGGCGTTCGGTACGGAAACCGTCCGGGCCCAGTGAACCGTCCACCACTGTTAGGGCGAGGGTGAAGGGGAGGCTGAAGCGGGCGTCGTAGACGGTTCGGGGTGTGTGTTTGTCTGCCAAGGGCTCGCAGACGAGGTGCAGGTACGCGGACGGTACTAGTGCGGTGAAGCGGCGGATGCTCGCGGCGTCTTCGGGGGTTAGGGCCAGGCGGTCGCGGAGGGCTCGCCAAGCATCAACGGAGGCGTGGACGCAGTGACCGGCCGGATAGGGCTTTGTGGAGACTCCAGTGCCTGTCCATTCTTCGCCCAAGCCGGTGAAGGCGTCTTCCTTTGACTCCACGCCTGCGAACGATCTCAGCAGGCCAGATGGGCCTTCCAAGACGGTGGCCGGGCCCGTCGCACCGTGACGGGCCAGTTTCGCGGCTGTGATCGCGCCCTTGCCCGCCCAGCCGGGGTGCATCTGCTTGGCGTCGGTGCCGTCCGAGAAGAACTCCATCAGGCCCGACGCCATGCTCCCGGCGAGTCCGGCCGCACTGACCGCCTGCGTCAGCGGGAGGTCGAGCAGCCGGGCCACTACGGCGGTCGCCGGGATGATGCCCAGTACGGATGTCGGGTGGAAGCCGCGTTGTTGGAGGGGTTTGCCCGGTGCGAGAGCGCCGAGGCGGGCCGCTAGTTCGTAGCCGATCGCGGCTGCCGCCAAGACGTCGCGGCCGGACGCGCCCGTTTGCTCGCCGACTGCCAGTGCCGCCGGGACGAGGACCACGCTCGGGTGGATCATCGTGGCCGTGTGGGTGTCGTCGTAGTCCATCCCGTGGGCGAGCATGCCGTTGGCGAAGCAGGCGTCGTCCGCGCGGACGCGGTGTCCGCCTGACGCCCAGACCGACGCGGGGCCCGGGGCCGGTTCGTCCAGCACTAGGCGTGCGGCGGCTGACCCCAAGTTCCGCCCGGCGCAGGCCAGGGCCACGCCTACCGTGTCGGTGAAGCGCAGGGCCGTCCAGGCGAGGACGTCGTCGGGGACGTCGTGCGCGCTCAGCGCGAAGTCGAGCATGCGCTCGGTCAGGGTCGTGTCCCGTCGCGCGGCCATCAGACGGGAGGGTGCGCCAGGCCGCGGTCGGCGAAGTTCGACGGATACCTGTAGTGGACGGACCGGTATCCCTCGCTCTCCGGGTCGATGTCCACGTCGATGACGGTGGGCTCGCCGCTGTCGAGGGCCTTGCGGACGGCGTCCTTGATCTCTTCCGGGGCCCGGACGCGGACGCCCTGCGCACCCATCACGCGGGCCCAGTCGGCGAAGTCGATCTCGTGCCGTTTGCCGCTGCCCTCGTCGACGTAGTCGGTGAGCGAGTGGCGCCCGTAGAACTTCACCATCTGTTCGCGTTCGATCTGGAGCGTGCCATTGCTGAGCACGACCACCACGATCGGGACGCCCTGTTCGACGGCCGTGAGCAATGCCGAGCCGGTCATGACGAACGAGCCGTCGCCGATGACCACGATGGTGGGCTCGTCCGGACGGGCCAGTGCCGCGCCCACAGCGCCCGGCAACGTCCAACCCATGCGGTGGAAGAAGCCCGAGTGGATGTAGTGGCGGCTCAGTGCGCGTAGGAACGGCGGGCCGAACGACAGGGAATGGCCGGTGTCGAACAGGACCGTCGCGTCCGGGGCCTGCTCGGCGACCACGTCTGAGAGGTCGGAGAAAACACGGGCGTATCCCATGGGGGCGGCGTCGGACGTGCGGCGTGGTGCGACCTCCGCCTCCCATTCGTCGCGGAGTTGGCCGAGGTGTTCCAGCCAGGCCGTGCGGTCGGCTTGCGGACGCCCCTCCAGCGCGGCCGCCAAACCCACGAGCGCCAGGCGGGCGTCGGAGACGATCGCGACGTCCGTTGGGTAGACGCGGGCCAGTTCGCCGTCGTCGATGTCTATGTGGACGAGCTTCGTCCCGCCGGGGATGTCGTGCAGCGTCCAGCCGCCGGTGTCGATGTCGCCGAAGCGAGTGCCAACGCCGATGAGGACGTCGCATTCGCTGGCCGCCCGGTTCGCCTGGAGGGTTCCGGCGCGGCCGACGCAGCCGAGGGACAGCGGGTGGTCCTCCGGGATGGCGCCCTTGCCCGGCGTGGCCGTCTCGACCGGGATGGAGAAGCGTTCGGCCAGGTCAGCCAGCTCCTTCCAGGCGCGCGAGTTGTGGATGCCGCTGCTGACCGACAGCAGGGGGCGTTCGGCGGAGGCGATCAGCTCGGCGGCCTCCTCCAGGGCCTGCGGGTCGGGGCCGGGGCGGGCGATCCGCGTCCAGCGGGACAGGTCGGGGACGCCGCGCACCTCGATCTCGGTGTGCTGGATGTCGAACGGAAGCTGCACCACCACCGGGCCCGGACGGCCGCTGATCGCCGTCTTGTACGCGCGCAGGACCATCTCCAGCGCGTTGTCCGGACGGGTCACGCTGAACGACGCCTTCGTCAGCGGCTTCAGCGTGAGCGGCCACTCCTCCGGCCCGTACCGGTAGACCTCTTCGATGCCGCCGCGTCCGTACCACTGGGTCGCGCCGCCGCCCGCCAGCACCAGCAGGGCCGACGAGTCGAAGAACGCCGACGCCACAGCGGGCGTGATGTTGGCGCTGCCAGGACCGACCGACGTGGTGACCACCGCCATGGGTGGTTCCCGGCGGCTGCGCCAGTAGCAGTCCGCCATGTGGACGGCGTGGTCCTCGCTGCGGGCGGCGATGGTGCGGATCGTTGTCTCGTGGACGAGCGAGTCGAGGAGTTTCCAGTTGCCGTGGCCGTTGTAGCCGAAGCAGAACTCCGTGCCCGCCGACTCCAGTGCCTTCGCGATGGCCGTGGCCAGTTGCATCCGCACCCGACGCACCTCCGTTCAACAGAGAATATCGTATATAAAATGTGTCGATCTAGACAGGTCTGTGCGGCAGGACGCCCATGAGCTCGTCCATCGACGCGAGGTCCAGGACCCCGGCCACCGTCTCCACGACCTTGTCCGCCCCGTCCCAGTTGGGCAGGGCGAACGCCGCGCACCGGCGGAACTTCTCGGACACGTCCGCGAAGTCCATGGGGGCTTGCGGATGGCCCTTCACCACCGTCGCCCGGCCCGTGATCGCCTCGCCGCCGCGCAGCTTGACCGTCACGTGGGCGGGCATCGGCAAGGCGCCTCGGTCAGCGGCGCGTGAGGCGTCGTCCAGGTCGGCGCGGATGACGACGCGGTCGACCATGGCCAGGACGCGCGGGTCGTCGAGCACCGCCGGGACGAAGTGCTCAGGGCCTACCGTCCCGTGCACGGCGGCCACCGCCACCGCGTACGGCATGCTGAACTGGGCCGCCGCCTGCGTGGCCGGACGGCGCTTGGCGGACTCCGGCGCGCAGGCCAGGTCGTAGGCCTCCCGGTCGGTGACCGCCACCTCGATCGCCGCTATCCGGCCGGTGTCCCCGTCCAGGTCGCGCACCGCGTCAAGCGTCGCCGAGATGGACGTGTGGGTGAACTTGCAGCACGGGTACAGCGGCTTGATGCTCGAATCCAGGACCCGCCAGTCGGTGCCCAGGCCCGTCAAGATCCCGTCCGGGTCGTACTGGCCTCGGTGGTTCGTGAAGTAGTAGCCGAACCTGCCCTCTAGGACGTCTATGTCGGGCGTTGCGCCGGTGATGCCGCGTTCGGCCATCACCGCCGCGAGCACGCCAGCCTGCGCGGACAGACCCTGGCCCAGGCTCACCGTGTGCGCACCGGCCAGGAAGCCCTGTTGTTTCCCGCACAGCATCGACAGCGCGAGCCCCATCGCGTGCCGCGCCCGATCCTCCGACAGCCCCATCAGCCGGGCGGCGGTCAGGGCGGCGCCGAACGTCCCGCACTCGTACGACCTCGACGCGCCCGTGACGCTGAACGACTCCCGGGGCGCCAGCGCCAGACGGCACAGCGCCTCCTCCCCCACGGCGACGGCGGTCAGGAACGTTCGGCCGCTCACCGTCCGGCCGGACGCCTCCACCGCCTCCGTGACGGCCAGCGCGGCCGGGACGACGCTTCCGCTGACATGGCTGAAGGCGTGTTCGAGCACGTCATCGAGGTCCCACGCACGGGCGCAGGTGGCGTTGGCCAGCGCGGCGTGGTGCAGCGGGACGCGCTCGCCGGTCGCGTGGACGGTCGCCTCCCGGCGTCCGCCCCAGTGGGTCACCAGGTCGGCGACCTGCCGCGCCCCGTCCGCAGACAACCCGGCCACCTGCGCGGCGAGGGTGTCGAGCAGCGCCAGCCGCATCCGTTCCAGGACGTGCGGCGGGGGCGTCGTCGCCGGGTCGCGCGCCCAGGCGGTCAGTGCGTCAGTGGTCCCCATCGTCACTCCGCCGGGACGAGGCCGTCGGCGACGTCCTCCGCGATCAGCCGTGGATCGCGGTCCGCCGGGTCGCCGTAGCCGCCGCCTCCGGGCAGGGAGAACGCCAGGATGTCGCCCGGTTTCAGGGTGACCTGGTTGCCGAACTCGATGCGGCTCCCGTTCAGCTCGGCCCGCGCCGAGAAGCTTCCCTCACCGCCCAACGCACCGCTCACCGGCACGCCCAGGCGCCCGCCGCGCAGCCCGGCGAGCACCGTGCCGCGCGGGCCGAGGTCGCCGTCCAGGACCTCGATCTCCACGCGCTGGCCCAGGCCGCCCCGGTACTTGCCGCGTCCCCCGGAGCCTGGCAGCAGCGACTTGCGGCGCACCAGCAGTGGGGCGTCGCTCTCGATGATCTCGATCGGGATGTTGGCGCAGTTGGCGGGGAAGGAGATGCAGCTCAGGCCGTCCTGCGTGGCGAGGGCGCCCATGCCGCCGTGCATGGTGACGATGGTGAAGAACGTGCCGCCGTCCGCCCGCTCCCCCACGAGGTTGCAGTAGGCGAGCGGCGTGGCGCCGGACGGGGCCAGGATCCGGTCGGGGACGATCCCGCTCAGTGCCTCCATGATCAGTTCGGACAGCATGTGCGCGATCATCGTCCGACCCCAGGTCGCCGCCGGACGGTACGGGTTCAGCACGCTGCCCTCCGGCGCCACGATCCTGACCGGACGCAGCGACCCCCCGTTGTTCGGCACCACCGGGTCCAGGAGGCATTTCAGGATGTAGAAGGAGTAGGAGCGCGTCATGTTGAGGGTCACGTTCACGGCCCTCGCGACCTGGCCCGACGTGCCCGTGTAGTCCAGGACGATCTCGTCGCCCTCGATCGAGAGCCGCAGCTCGACCCGCACCGGGTCGGCCAGGCCGGGGATGTTCAGGGATGTCCCCGCCCTGGCCTCCCCGTCCGGCAGGGCCCTGATGGCGGCGCGCATACTCGTCTCCGAGCGCCCGGTGATCTCGGCGCCGAGCGGTTCCAGCGCCGCCAGGTCGCTCTCGGCCATGAACGCGGCGACCCGCTCGACCATCAGCGCGTTCGCGGAGACCTGGGCGCGCAGGTCGCCGATGACCTTGTCCGGTTCGCGCACGTTGACGCGGATGAAGTCGAACACCACGGTCGGCTCGCCCCGCTCGTACAGGAGGGTGAGCGGGATCTTCAGCCCCTCCTCGTACATGTCGCGGCTCTCGATCGTCGCGTGCCGTCCGCCGACGTTGAGGTGGTGCGCGGAGCACGCGACGTACCCCGCGATGCGGTCCCGGTGGAAGATCGGCGCCAGGACGGTGATGTCGATGAGGTGGCCGCTGCCCGTCCACGGGTCGTTCAGGATCAGGACGTCGCCGGGACGCAGCGTCTCCATCGGATACTCGGCCATCGCGTTCGGCACCGCGAACGGCAGCACGCCCAGCAGGCCGGGCGTCGAGCGCGACGACTGGACGAGCATCGTCCCCTCGCTGTCGAACACGACGCACGCGTAGTCGAGGAAGTCGCGGATGACGCTGGAGAACGAGGCGCGCACCAGCGCGGTCGCGGCCTCGTCCGTGATGCTCTGGAGCCGCCGCCACGACGTCTCCACCCGGACGGGATCGGGCGCGTCCACCATCACTCACCCCTCACATCAATGCTGATGACACCCAGGTCGGCGATGGTGGCCATTGCACCCGTGTCCAGAACGGTCGTCGTCTCGCGTTCCTGGATGAGGGCCGGGCCCTGGATCACCATTCCGGGCTCCAGCAGCGCGCGGTCATAGACCGGGCAGCGGCTCGTGCCCTCGGGATGGTGGACGTCGCGATGCCGTTTCAGGGCGTCGGCCAGCGGTCGTCCGGTGACGTCCGGGGCCCTCAGCTGGAGCGCTTCGTCGCCACTGAGGGTGGCGCGCAGGCGCAGGTTCATCGTCTCCACGGCCACGTCGTCATACGAACGGCGATAGCGGCTCTCGTACGCGGACCTGAACTGCGCGGTCACCTCGTCCGCCGACAGAGCAGGCCACTCCTCGCCGCTCGGCAGACCGACGCTGACCTCGAAACCCTGGCCCACGTAGCGCATGTCGGCCCACCGCGTGTACGTGACGTGTCCGCCCTCCTGATCGGGGAGGAGTTGCGCGGCCGACTTCTCCATCTGGCGGAACAGCTCGTCCATCAGCTCAAGGTCGAGCCTGTCCGTCTTCACCTTGTAGGTCTGCGAGGTCTCGAACGTGGCGGGCGCGAGGATGAGGCCGAGCGCGGACATCACACCGGCCGCGGGCGGGACCAGCACGCGCGGTGACCCGAGCCTGCGGGCGAGGCCGACCGCGTGCACCGGCCCGGCTCCGCCGTAGGCGACGACCGGCAGCCGGGACGGCTCAAGCCCCATCTCCGCCAGGTGGACGCGGGCGGCGGCGACCATCGACTCCTCCGCCGCCTCCCGGATCGCGTGCGCGGTCGCGACGGCGTCCAGGCCGAGCGGCTCGCCCAGCGCGGCGATCGCCGCCGTGGCCAGGTCGGCGCGCAGCGGCATCTCGCCGCCCAGGAAATGATCGGGGTCCAGGTAGCCGAGGACCAGGTCTGCGTCCGTGACGGTCGGGCGGTCGCCGCCCCGGCCGTACGCGGCCGGGCCTGGGACGGAGCCCGCCGAGCGGGGGCCGACCTTGATGAGGCCGAGGGTGTCGACGTGCGCGATGCTGCCGCCGCCGGTGCCGATCTCCAGCAGGTCCAGGACGGGCGTGCACACCGGAATGCCCGACCCCGGACGGAAGTGCGCGGTCCGCGCCACCTCGTAGTCGTGGGTGAGGGCCGCCTGTCCGCCGACGACCGCCGCGACCTTCGCCGTGGTGCCGCCCATGTCGAACGCGAGCAGGTCGTCGATCCCGGCATGCCCGCCGATCCGGGCGGCGGCCATCACTCCCCCGGCCGGGCCCGACTCGACGACGCGGACCGGGAACGTCCTGGCGACCTCCAGCGGGATGACACCGCCGGTCGACTGCATGACGTAGAAGTTTCCGGCGAAGCCACGCGCGTCCAGCGCCGACCTCAGCCGCTCCAGGTAGCCCGCGAGCAGCGGTTGGACGTAGGCGTTGGCGACCGTCGTGCTCGTCCGCTCGTACTCGCGCACCTCGGGCAGCACCTCGGACGACAACGACACCCACAGATCAGGCCGCCGTTCCCGGACGATCCGCGCCACCTCCCGCTCGTGGTCGCCGCCCGCGTAGGAGTGCAGCAGGCAGATCGCCACCGACTCGACGCCGTCGGCCGCGAGGCCGTCCACGAGCGCGCGGACCTGGTCGGCGTCCACCGGGACGAGTTCCCGGCCGCTCGCGTGCAGCCGTTCCCTGACGCCGTACCGCAACCGGCGCGGCACCAGCGGACGTGGAAACTCCAGCTCCAGGTCGTAGGCGTCGTAACGAACCTCCCGGCGGATCTCCAGCACGTCCTCGAAGCCCTCGGTGGTGAGCAGGGCCGTCGTGCCGCCGGTGCGCTCGATCAGGGCGTTGATCACGAGCGTGGTGCCGTGCGTGAGGACCTCGGCCCGCTCCAGCAGGCCGGGACGCGCGGCGCGGAGCAGGTCGATGCCCTCCACCACGGCGCGGGACGGGTCGTCGGGCGTGGTGAGGCGCTTCTCCAGGGTGATCCGGCCGGTGTCGGGGTCCAGGACGACGAAGTCGGTGAAGGTGCCGCCGATGTCCGTCCCGATGCGGGTGGTGTCGGTCATCCGGGTCCTCCGAAGAATCCGAGGCCGTGGGTCAGCAGGTCGAGTTCGGTGAACGCCCAGGCTGCCCGCAGCAACTCGTCCGCCACGACCGAGCCCAGCACGGGGGCGCACAGCGTGTGGAACTTCGCGGAGAGGGCCTCGTCGTCCACGGGGTTGGAGGGTTCGCCGTACGGCTGGTCGACACGAAGCGACAGCTCGGGGCCGTCACTCCGGCGAATCCGCACCACGGCGGGTCTCCGCTCGGGGTACAGCCCGTCGAGTTCGTCGTCCACGCGCACCTGGACGGCGGCCATCAGCCGGTTGACGTCCGCGGCTCGGCGCCGCTCCGGCGAGAACTGCGCCAAACCCAGCTTCCCGTCGCACAGGGCCGCCGCGACCGTGTACGGCATGGACATCTGAGCGCCCAGCAACGTCCCGGCGTCGGTGCCGTCGTAGTAGGCGGCGACCGTATACGTGTCGACCTCGATGCCGGTAACAGTGGCTGGGTCTAGATCGTGGTCGGCGCGCAGCTTCAGGACGGCGTCGACCGCGCCGTGCACGTGGCGGCAGCACGGGTACGGCTTGACGGACGTGCGACGCATCATCCACCGCTCGCCTAGACCGTCCAGCAGCACGCCCGGGTCCCACTCGTTTCCGGCGAACGCCGCGAAGTACCCCTGCGAGCCTTCGAGGACGGTCGGCGGGCCGCTGATCCCCTCGGCCGCGAGCAGCGCGGACAGCAGGCCGTCGCGCGCCGCCATCCCCGCGTGCAGCCGCTTGACCGGTGAGCCGTGCGGCAGGAACTCCGACAGGCCGCCCGCGTGCGAACCGGCGAGACCGAACGCGCTCGCCGCGTCCTCGGCGGGCAGCCGCAGCAGCACCGCGCAGCCCGCCGCCGCGCCGAACACCCCGGCCAGCGGCGTGTTGTGGAAGCCGCGCCGCCATGTCGCCGGGTGCGCGGCCGCCGCGACCCGGCACGCGACCTCGACGGCGACGGCCACCGCCGCCAGCGTCCGGGCCGGATCGGAACGTTCCCGTTCGGCGAGCGCCAGCACGGCGGGCAGCGTGGAAGCGCTCGGATGCGAGGCTCCCGGCGTGTAACCGTCGTCCAACTCCAGGGCGTGCGCGGCGGTGCCGTTGGCGAGCGCCGCGCCCGGAGCGGTGGCCGGGCCGCCGCCGACGATCGTCGCCTGCGCGCCCGGATAGCTGTCGTGGACGTGCCGCCACACCATCCGCGCGACGGGCTGGGTGGTGCCCGCGATGGTCGCCGCGAGGTAGTCCACCACCAGGCGCCGGGCCGCGTGCGCGACCTCGGCGGGCAGCGGGTCGTCGGCCACCGACGCCGTCCAGCGGGCGATCTCCCAGGTGGCGTCCTTGCCCGCCCCGCCGCCCGCGCCGTCGGCGGCGCCCTCGGTCGAAGTCGTCATGAGGGGACGCGCTGGCTGAAGCGCCGGTCGAAGATGCCCTCGGCTATGCGGTTGCGCAGCATCTCCACCGTCCCGCCCGCGATCATCCAGCCACGGATCCTGCGGACCATGTACTCCAGCGGCAGTTCCGTCGAGTACCCGGCCGCGCCGAGCATCTGCAACGCGTCGTTCGCCACGCGGAACGCCGCCTCGTTGGCGTAGAGCTTCGCCATCGTCGCCTCCATCGGGTCGGGCGCCCCGGACGAGGCCCCGGCGGCGGCGCGGTAGATCAGCAGTCGCGCCGCCTCCAGTTGTACGTACATGTCGGCGAACTTCCACTGCAAGCCCTGGAACTCGCACAAAAAGCGACCGAACTGCTCACGGGTCTTCGCGTGCTCCACCGCCCGGTCGAACGCGGACTGCGCCAAGGCCAGTGCCCGCACGGCGTTCCCGACCCGTTCGACCCCGAAAACGGTCATGAGACGGCGCAGCGCGTCCTTGTCGGCGAGGACGTTGTGCCGGGGCACCCGGCAGCCGTCCAGGTAGGACACGCAGTGCGCCTCGCCGGACATGTAGTGCTCGGTCTGGCCCCGGGTGAAGCCGGGCGCGTCGGCCGGGACGACGACCGCGCCGATGTCCCGGCTGGACGGCCCGAACCGGCACCACAGCACCAGATGGGTGGTCTCGGGTCCGTGCGACGTCCAGCACTTCTGCCCGTCGAGCACGACCTCGTCGCCGTCGTAGCGGGCGGTGGTGCGCATCTCGGTCAGCGCGGAGCCCGCGCCGGGCTCGCTCATCCCGGCCGCGATGAGCGCCTCCCCGGCCAGCAGCCGGGGCAGCAGTTCGGCCTTCAGCTCCGGCGAGCCCAGCTCGGCGACCTGGCGGATCGCGCCGAAGTTGGTGGCCTGCACCGCGTCGCCGCTGTGCGGGCACACCTTGCTGACGGCCTCCATGACGAGCACGGCGTCCAGCAACGTGCCGCCCTGCCCGCCGTCCTTCTCGTCGATCATGATGCCGGTGAACCCGGCGGCGGCCAGCTCGCGGGCGCTGTCCCACGCGAAGCCGCTGCGTTGGAAGGCCCGGTCGGCGAAACGGTCCTCGGCGAGACGCCGGGCGGCGTCGCGCAGGGCCCGTTGCTCCGGCGTCAGATCGAACTCCATGGGCCCTCCCTGAGTTTGCCCGCCGCGCACACCACCGCGGCGAGGGCGTCCATCATGCGGTCCGGGGCGTCCAGCACCGGGATTCCGGCGGCGGCGTAGGCCGCCATCCCGGCGGGGGCGAGGGAATCGGCGCCGAAGCGGGCCACGTACAGCGGGATCGAGCTTCGCTGCCGCGCCGCCGCCACCACCTTCGCGGTGAGCTCGGCGCCGGGGTCGGCGTTGGTGGTGAGCTGCACCAGGGCGACGTCGTACCGGGACTCGTCCAGCGCGAGGTCCAGGACCTCGCCGAGCACCTCTGGCCTGGCGATGATCTGCGCGCTCATGTCGAGCGGGTTGACGGGCGCGACGAAGTCGGGCAGCACCCCGGCCACGCGCTCCTTCACCGGGGCGGGGAACGGGGGCAGCGCGATCCCGGCGGCCTCGGCGCCGTCCGCGATGATCGTGCAGGCGCCGCCGGACGCCGCGACGGCCAGCAGCCGGTCGCCGCGCGGCAGCCCGCCGGACGACGCGAGGATCAGCGCGTCCTGGAGGACCCGCAACGTCGGGACGCGGGTGGCGAGCGCCGCGTCCAGGACGGCGCCGCGCAGCCGGTGCGACCCGACCAGGGCGCCGGTGTGGCTGCGGGTCGCGGCCCGTGCCCCCTGGGTGCGCACCATGTTGAAGGCGAACAGCGGCTTGCCGCTCGCGGCGAGCGCCCGCCCGGCGCGGATCAGGCGGTCGCCGTCGTTGATGCTCTCCAGGAGGATGCCGACCGCTGTGGTCTGCGGGTCGTCGGCGAGCCATTCCAGGTAGGCGGCGCCGTCCAGGTCGGCCTCGTTGCCCAGGTGCACCCAGCGCGACAGGCCGACGCCCTGCTCCATCAGCCTCGATCCCACGCAGCTGCCCAGCGCGCCCGAGCTGCTGACCAGCGCCACTCCCCCGGCCTTCAGGCCCTCGGCCTCCAGGGCGCCGGACAGTGACGCGGTCATTCCGGTGTCCGGGACGACCACGCCCATGGAGTTCGGGCCCGCCAGGGGGATGCCCGCGTCCTGGAAGATGGCGGCGACCTCGCGCTGGAGGCGGGCGCCGTCCTCGCCTGTTTCGGCGAAGCCCGAACTGTGGATGATCGCGCCGCCCACGCCGAGCGCGGCGGCCTCCCGCGCGACGGCCCGGACGGCGGCGGCCGGGACCGCGATGCTGACCAGGTCCGGGACGCCCGGGACGTCGGAAAGGGTCCGGTAGCGGGGGCGGCCGTTGATCTCGCCGCCCGCCGGGTGGACGGCGTCGACCCGTCCGGCGAACCCGTTCCCCATCAGGTAGCGGTAGATGCGCGCGCCCGCCTTCACGGGGTCGTCGGAGACGCCGACCACCGCGATGTGGCGCGGGCACAGGATCGGTTCCAGGCTCCGGGCGCCCTCGCGGGCGGGTCCGGCCCGTGCGGTCCGGGGTGGTGGCGTGTCGATCTCGGCCATGCGGGCGTCCACGGCGATCACGCCCTCGCCGAGCGGGCCCATCAGCACCGGGTTGAGGTCCAGTTCGCCGATGTCGGGGCGTTGCTCGGCCAGGGCCGACAGCGCCAGGAGGAGGTCCACCAGGGCGGGGACGTCCAACGGGGGTGAGCCTCGGTGGCCCGCCAGCAGGCGGTGGTGGGGGTGGCGCCGGACCAGGTCCTGCGCGGCGGCGCGGTCGAGCGGGACCAAGGCGTCCACCGCGTCGGCGATGATCTCGGTGTGGATGCCGCCCGTCCCCACGACGACGACGGCGCCGACGCCGGGCTCGCGGCGCAGCCCGGCCAGCATCTCGTGGCCCGTGTGCTGCCGCTGGACGATCAGCGGCCGGGCCCGGTCGCCCAGCCGGGACAGCAGGTCGGACGCGGCGGACCGCACCGCGTCCGGGCCGTCCAGGCCGAGGACGACCCCGCCGTCGTCGGTCTTGTGCTCCAGGCCGCCCGCCTTGACGACGAGCGGCGCGCCGAGCCCGGAGGCGGCCAGGGCCGCCTCCTCGGCGTCGGCGGCGAGTCGGGACACCGCCATCGGTATCCCGGCACGAGCCAGCAGCGTGAATATCTCCGGCTCGGAGAAGTCGACCATGCGCGGACCTCTCGTCAGGGTGCTGTCTTCTCTACACTATATTCTATGTGATCGAGCGGGCGCCGGGTCAACGAGCCGGTGCGCGCAGCGTTCGTCACAAAGGATTCGGAAGAAGGGGCTCGGATAGACCGCGTAAGAACAGGTCCAGAGACTCAATAGAGTATTATCTAGATAGCAGGGTTGACTGCCGGAGGAAACAAAATGTCAAGAACACCCGAACCCGCGACCGCCGCGGAGAGCGGCCCGCCGCTGAGCAAGACCGCGTACGTCCTGGAGCGGCTCCGCCGGGAGATCGCCGACGGGATCATCAAGCCCGGAACGAACCTACGGCAGACCGACGTCGCCAAGCGGTACGGGGTCAGCCCCACGCCGGTGCGCGAGGCGTTCCGCCTGCTGGAGGCCGAGGGCGCGCTGGAGTACGAGTCCCACCGCGGCGCCACCGTCAAGGACATGTCGCCCCAGGAGGTGGAGGACCTCTACCTCCTGCGCTCCGAGGTCGAGGGCCTCGCCACCGCCCTCGCCGTCGAGCGGATGGACGACCCGGCGATGGCCCGCATCCGCGCCGCCCACGACGAGCTCCAGGCGGCCATCGAGGCCGGTGACGAGTCGCGGCTGTCCGTGCTGAACCGGACGCTGCACTTCGCCATCTACGAAGCGGGTTCGTCGCTCGTCGCACTACAGGCCGCCTCTCTGTGGGCGTTCATTCCGCCGCGGATGACCATCTGGAAGGACGCCAAGAACGCGCAGTCGCTGTCGGACGACCACGACCGCATCATCGACGCGCTGGACCGGGGCGACCCCTACGACGCCCGCCGCTTCATGGCCGAGCACATCCTGCACGCGGCCCGGCTGCGGCAGAACGTCGACGACTCCGCCGCCGGCTGATCCCGGCCCGGCCGGACCGGCCGGGACCAGCCGGAGTCCGGCTACCGGAAGATCGGGTTGAGCTGCTTGATCAACCCGGGCTGGGCCTTGGTGTACTGGGCCGGGGGGATCTCCGGCCAGAATTTGAACTGGTCCATCGGCGGCATCCCCTTGGGAGGTGCCGCCCCGGGCACCACGGACGCCTTGAACATGTACTTGGCGATGGCCTTCTGCACCTCTGGCGTGTACCACCAGGAGTAGAAGAGCTTCGCCGCGTCCTCATGCGCCGCGCCCTTGATGATGCCCATGCAGTTCAGGTGCTTCAGGTTGCCGCCGCCGGTCGGCAGCACCATCCCGATCGGCGCGCCCTTCGCCTCCGCCGCCAGGAACTGGTCGGTGGCGGACGGCACGGCGATCCACGCCTGTCCCTGCGCGACCCGGTCCACCAGCGCGCGGGTGCCGGGCACGAGCGTCGGGTCCTGGGCGGCGAGCCGCTTCACGAAGTCCATGGTGAAGCCGTTCGCCAGCAGATACTGGACGATCTGCGCGCCGTGCCCCGGCTGGAGGGGCGAGTTCAGCGCGATCTTCCCCTTCCACTTCGGGTCGAGGAGCTCGTTCCAGCTCTTGGGGGCCTCGTCCTTCTTCACCTTCTGCGTGTTGTAGCCGATGCCGAGCACCGACAGCTCGCTGCCGAGCGCCTGGCCGTCCTCGCAGGTGAGCTCCTTCGGCACGCCCGTCGCCGTCGGCGGCGAGTACGGCTGGAGCCGGCCCTGCGCGGAGTGCCGCTCCAGGTCGGTGATGGCCACCTCCAGCAGGTCGCCGACGTGCTTGTTCGCGGCGAACTCGTGGTCGAGCCTGCTGGCGAGCTGGGCACCGAACCCGGCCTGCGCCTGCACCTTGATCTTCGGATAGCGCTTCTCGAACAGGTTGAGCACGGGCCGCGCGCTGCCGGCGCCGAGCGTCTCGCTGTAGATGACGAGCTTGTCGTCACCCGCCTTCTTCGCCGCCTCGTAGAGCGCGTCGAGCTTCTGCTGGTTGGCCTTCCCGCCGACCCCCTCCGGGGTCAGCGCGGCGGAGTCGTCGCTCCCGCCGCACGAGGCGGCGAGCAGTGCCGCCGCGACCAGGGCGCTGAGCAGCCGTTTGCTTGTCATGGAGAACCTACCCTGTCGAGATCGTTCCATTGCCCCCTGGTGGTCGGCTCGGACGCCTCGTCGGCGTCCAGCACGACGATGTTCTCCGGGGGGATCCGCACGCTGACCGCGTCCCCCGGGCTCACCTGCCCCCCGGACGGGACCGGGTCGTCGTCGCGGACCCGCAGCACCGTCCCGGCGGCCTCGATGTAGTGCTCCACCTGCCCGCCGAGGTAGATCGAGTCCTTGACCCGCCCGTCGATCGTGTTCGTGCGCTCCCCCGCCACCTCGTCGGCGCGGACGACGCTGAGAGCCGTGCTGCGCACGCACAGCCGGGCCCGTCCTTTCTTCCCCGGGCCGCCGACGCAGTGCAGGGCGACGTCCGCGCCGTCGAGACGGGCGACGGCGCGGTCGCCGGAGCGTTCCACGATGTCAGCGTCGAAGAAGTTCTCGTAGCCGACGAAGTCAGCGACGAACCAGGTGCGGGGACGCTCGTAGATCTCGCGCGGCGTGCCGACCTGCTGGACGTGCCCGTCCTTCATCAGGACGATCCGGTCCGACAGCGACATCGCCTCGACCTGGTCGTGCGTCACGTACACGGCCGTGGTGCCGAGTTCCCGCTGGAAGTCGCGGATGCCCATGCGCATGCTGGTGCGCAGCTTGGCGTCCAGGTTGGACAGCGGCTCGTCGTACAGCACCACCCGCGGCCTGCTGACCAGGGCCCTGGCCAGCGCGACCCGCTGCTGCTGGCCGCCCGACAGCCGGGTGACCGGACGTTCCGCTAGCGCGGCGAGCCCCACCATCTCCAGCGCCTGCTCGACCCGTTTCTGGACGTCCCGGCGACCGACCCGGCGCCGCCGCAGCGGGTACGCCACGTTCTGGAACACGTTCATCTGCGGCCAGAGCGCGTAGCTCTGGAACACCATGCCGATGTCGCGTCGCTCGGGCGGCACGAAGATCTGCTCGGGCACGGACGTCACCACGTCCCCGCCGATGGTGATCTCACCCGCGTCCGGTTTCTCCAGCCCGCCGAGGCAGCGCAGGGTGGTCGTCTTGCCGCAGCCGCTCGGGCCGAGCAGGGTGAGGAACTCGCCCTCCCGCACCGACAGGTCGACGCCGTCCAGGGCCGCGAGCGCGCCGTAGCGCTTGCCGAGCCCGCTGATTCCAATGCTCGCCATGTCTCACACCAACTCGTCGTGCGGTCGTGTCGTCGTGCGGTGCCGTCTCGTCGTCCGGTGTCGTGTCGTGCGGTGTCGTGTCGTGGGGCGCCCGGGGCCCGCGCCCCAGCGGCGCAGCAGCGTGCCCGCCGTCCAGCCGACGGCCAGGACGACGATGAAGCTCGCCATCAGCACGCAGAAGGACGCCCCGGCCTGGCCGGCGTCTCCGCTCTGGTAGAGCGAGTACGCCTTCACCGGCAGGGTCTGGTTGTCGGGTGACGCGAGCAGGATCGGGACGTCCAGGTTCCCCGCCGACAGCACCGCCGCGACGAACCAGCCGACCAGGAAGCTCGGCAGGATCAGCCGTCCGGTGATGACGATGAGGGTGCGGGTGGCGGTCGTCCCGCAGATCCGCGCGGCCTCCTCCAACTCCGTGCCGATCTGCGCGATGGAGCCCTCGGTGGCGCGGCTGGTGATCGGGACGGAGTGCACCGCGAGCGCGATCACCAGGATCCAGACCGTGGAGTACAGATCCCGCAGGCCGGGGACGGCGAGGTAGGCCCACAGGATGGCGAGTCCGACGGTGATGCCGGGCAGCGCCATCAGGATCCACACGCCCATCGCCGGGACGCCCCGCAGCCGCGACCGGTTGTTCTTGCCGACGTAGGTGACCACGACCGCGATGGCGGTTCCGGCGAGGCCCGCGATACCGCTGACCGTCAGCGTGGTGACCAGCGCGGACGTCGTCTCCGGGTCGTCCAGCACGGCCGTGTAGTTGGCCGTGGTGAAGTTGCTGTAGACGCCGAAGAACGGCTGGAGCGAGCCGATCACGAGCTGCCCGACCGGCAACAGCACCGCGAGCACGCCGTACAGGACGATCACCGCCGTGCACACGTACTTCCAGCGTCCGATGTCCCAGCGGGCCCGGTCGTCGGACTTGCCGGTGACCGTGACGAACGACCGCTGGCCGAGCAGCCTGCGCTGGACGAGCACGAGCACCACGACGATCGCGACGAGCAGCATCGACAGCGCGCTCGCCCCCGCGTAGTCGGACGGCGTCTCCGCCGTGACGTGCGACAGGATCTCCGTCGGGAAGACGTGGATGTCGGCGGGCAGGCCGAGCAGCAGCGGGATGTCGAGCAGGCTGAGCCCGGCGGTGAACCCGAGGATCGCGATGCCGGTGATCGCCGGGGCCAGCACGGGCAGCTCGACCCGCAGGACGGTCTGGAGCCGCCCCGCGCCCGACACCCGGGACGCCTCCTCCAGGCTCCGGTTCAGGCCCATGAACGAGCCGAGGAACAGGAAGTACACGATCGCGGTCAGCTTCAGCGCGGTCACGCCGATGATCCCGTACCAGGACTCCACGTTGATGATCGCGTCGCCGGGCAGCGGCAGCGCCCGGTAGCCGACGTTGATCAGCCCGGCGGGGTCGCGGCCGAGCATGCCCCAGCCGATCGTGAAGAAGATCGTCGGGGTGGCGAAGACCAGGACCATGATGGGCGTGACCAGCCGTCGCAGCGGCGTCGTCGTGCGCGTCACCACCCAGGCGAAGAACGCGCCCATCGTCAGGCACAGCACCTGGACGGCGCCGGAGTACAGGGCCGAGTTCTTCAGCGTCGTCCAGACCTTCGCGTCCTTGTAGGCGCCGGTGACGCCGTCGGCCGTGAAGTCGCCCGGCAGGCCGGGGGCCGCGGTGCGGAACGCCCCGAAGACGAGCATCAGGAACGGGTAGATGAACAGGAACCCCACCAGCAGGACCAGGAGCAGCACGACGAGCGTGTCCGCGGGCAGGAACCGGCGCCGCAGCCGGACGATCCGGTTGCTTCGGGCGCCACTCCGGGGCAGGGTCCGGGCGGTCATGGGCCGCCCGCTTCCCCGGAGGACGCCGCCGAGCGGCCTGCCCGCGCGGGGCGGAGGGCCGCACGCGGCGTGGGGACCGGACGGCCCTCCGCGACCAGCTTGCGGATGTGCTCCTCGCGGAGGCGTTCCAGCTCGTCCAGGGCGTCGAACGGCGAGCGCGCCTCGGCCACGCAGCCGGGCAGCTCCTCGTACTCCAGGCGGCAGACCCATTCGCCGTCCGGGCCTTCGACGGCCACGACGTCCAGGATGTAGGGGATGGCCAGATAGTCGTCCACGTTCATGCCGTGACCGCCTTCTCTCGCGCGGCGCGGCTCAGATGCCGCCCGCGACGGACGGGTCGAGCTCGGGATGCTCGACGCGGGCACGGCGCAGGTTCTGGGTGCGCTCGACCCAGTCGACGTCCTTCGGCAGGACGATGCCGCCCGAGCGCTGCTGGTAGACCTCGGGATCGTCCACGCCGGGCGGGGTGACGCCCTGTTCCACCAGGGCCTTCGCGGCCGCCATCAGCCGCCGCCGGACCCGGATGATCATCATGTCGGAGCTGCCGAGCCGTTCCTGGGACCGGTCGTAGATCGGGCCCATGCTCTCGGTGACGGCGACGTCCTGCGTGGAGATGTACTCGATGCCGGTGTAGCTGTCGCCGCGACGCTGGGCGTCGCGGTCGATGAGGTAGTCGTTGTCGACGTCCTGTTCCAGGCGGAAGCGGCCGAACCAGTCGGTGGTGTTGGGCTTCTGCGGGGGCAGCTTTCCCGTGATGCCGACACGCTGGCCCTTGGGCGCCAGGTAGGTGCGCTTGATGCCGACGCTGAACTGGAGCGTGTGGTGGTCGTCCATGGGGACCCATGCCCGGACGCCGACGCGCAGGCCGAGCACTCCGGTCGGCGTCATCGTGTAGAAGGGGAACAGGAAATGGCCGATCCGCCAGTAGTAGTCGTCGTCGTTACCGGCCGGACGGTACGCGCCGTACGTGGTGCCGAAATCGGTGTCGAGCACTTTGTAGCGCGGCGCCTGGTCCTGGAGCGCGAATTGCAGGAACGTTCCCTCGCCGACCTCGTCGGGTGAGCCGTGCCCGGTGTGCAGGAAGCCGACGTGCGAGGTGTCCAGGTCGCCTTCCAGCACCTGGAGCCAGTTGCAGTCGCGGAAGCTGGCGAAGGACTCGCGGTTCTCGACGTCGTCGTCGAGCTGCTCGAAGTCGGGGAGCGGCGGCGGTACTTCGCGCGTTCCCATGTACGTCCAGACGATGCCGCCGCGTTCGACGCACGGATATCCGGCGGGCTTGATCTTGCGTTTGAAGTCGCTTTCCGGGGGCTCGCTCGGCATGTCGACGCACCGGCCGGTGACGTCGAATTTCCACCCGTGGTAGACGCAGCGCAGGCCGTTTCCCTCGTTGCGTCCGAAGAACAGCGACGCGCCGCGGTGCGGGCAGTTGTTGGCCAGCAGCCCGATGCGTCCCGAAGTGTCGCGGAAGGCGATGAGTTTCTCGCCGAGCAGCAGCACGCGCACGGGATCGCCGTCCGGTTCGGGCAGTTCCCGGGCCAGCATGGCGGGCACCCAATACTCCCGCATCAGCGTGCCCATCGGGGTTCCCGGGCCCACGCGCGTCACCAGTTCGTTGTTCTCGTGACTCAGCACTGACGGCTCCCTCCCACGTTCCGCCGTCCATTTCGCCGATAGGCTACAGTATATAGAGTTTGTGGAACAAGGGTCTTTCCAGCGTTCGCCCGGGCCGTCCGGTCAGCGCAGGAGCGCGTCGGGCGTGAGCGGAAGGTCCCGGACGCGGACGCCGGTCGCGTGGTACGCGGCGTTGGCGACGGCGGCGGCGACGCCCACGACGCCGATCTCACCGGCCCCCTTCGCGCCGAGTGCGTTGTAGCGGGGGTCGAACTCGTCGACGCAGACGGCGTCGACGTCCTGGACGTCGGCGTGAGCGGCGATGTGGTAGCCCGCGAGGTCGTTGGAGACGACCTGACCTGGGATCGGATCCATCACGCCGTGCTCGTGCAGCGCCGCCGACAGGCCCATGACCATCCCGCCGACGAGCTGGGAGCGGGCCGTGCGGGGGTTCACGACCCGTCCGATCGCGAAGACGCCGAGCAGCCGGGGCACCCGGATCTCCCCCGTGTCGGCGTGCACTCTGACCTCGGCGAACTGGGCGCCGAACGCGTGCAGTTCGAACTCCCCGGCGCCGGGGACGGCGTCGCCCTTCGCCGTGACCTCGGCGCCCTCCGCGGGTGCGACGCCGTGGCGGTCACGGAACGCGCGGGCGGCGGCGGTGATCGCCGAGCCCCAGCCGCCCAGGCCCATCGACCCGGCGGCGGGCGCGGCCAGGGGCAGCGCGCTGTCGCCGAGGCGCAGGTCGACGGCGTCCAAGGGGACGTCCAAGGCGTCGGCGGCGATCTGCGTCAGTGCGGTTCGCGAGCCTGTGCCGATGTCGGCGGCGCCAATATCGACGCCGTAGCGGCCGTCGCCGAGCGCCCGGATCTTGGCTGTCGACTGGCTCATGTACGGGAAGGCGGGATAGGTCGACGCGGCGACGCCGGTGCCGACGAGCCAGCCGCCGTCCCGGCGGACGCCCGGCTCCCGGTCGCGGGCCGTCCAGCCGAACCGGCGGGCCCCTTCCCGCAGGCAGGCGACGAGGTCGCGGGTGGAGTACGGCAGTCCGGTCTCGGGGTCGCGGCCCGGTTCGTTGCGGACGCGCAGCTCGATCGGATCGAGGCCGCAGGCGACGGCCAGCTCGTCCATCGCCGACTCCAGCGCGAACATGCCGGGGGCCTCGCCGGGCGCGCGCATCACGGTCGGGACGGAGACGTCCAGCGCGGCCAGCCGGTGGGTGGTGCGGCGGTTGGGCGCGGCGTACATGGTGCGGGTACCGGCCGCCGTCTGCTCGGCGAACTCCACGAACCGGGACGTCTCCGCGACCGCGTCGTGCGCGATGGCGGTCAACCTGCCGTCGGCGTCCGCGCCGAGTTGGACCCGCTGGATGGTCGGTGTGCGGTAGCCGGTGCCCGCGAACGTCTGGCGGCGGGTCAGGGCCAGCTTCACCGTGCGGCCCATGACCGTCCGGGCGGCGAACGCCACCAGCACATGGTGCGACTTCGGCCGGACCTTGCTGCCGAACGCGCCGCCGACGTGCGGCGAGACGACCTCGACGCGCTCCGGGGGGAGGCCGAGCGCGGCGGCCAGGAACAGCCGTGTCCGGAACACGCCCTGGGTGGTGTCGTGGATGGTGAGGTGGTCGGCTCCGTCGTCGCGGTGCCAGCGGGCGACGGCGGTGTGCGGCTCGATCGGGACGTGGTGCTGGCGCGGCGTCGTGTAGGTGAGGTCGAGCGTTATCGGCGCTTCGGCGAGCGCGGCGTCCACGTCGCCCAGGGCGGTGTCGGTCTCCAGTCCGGCGTTGATCTTGGGGGGCGCGTACAGGTCGGGGTGGTCGGCGCGCAGCTCGACGTCGTGGGGACGCACGTCGTACTCGACCGTGACCAGGCTCGCGGCGTGGGCGGCGATCTCCTGGGTGGACGCCACGACCCCGCCGATGAGCTGCCCGCGATACGCGACCTCGGGGGACTGCAGCACCCACAGCTCGCGGTTCTCGTCGGACGCGAGACGCGGGGCGTTCTCGTGGGTGAGGACGGTGACGACGCCGTCCAGGCGCTCCGCCGCGGTCGTGTCGATGGCCGTGATCCGGCCCCGGGCGATCGTCGAGGTCACGAGAGCCAGGTAGAGCGGGTCGGGGGCGGGGTGCTCGAAGGCGTAGCGCGCGGTGCCGGTGACCTTGGCGCGTCCCTCCAGGCGGGCGACCGGTGTTCCCACGGCGGCGCGGGTCGTTCTCATGTGGGGGGACGACCCCCCACGCCCCCCGGAACTGCTCGTGACGGGCGCGGTCATCGGGCGGCCAACTCTCGGAGCGTCGCGACCAGCGCTCCGCGTGCCATCGGGACCTTGAAGGCGTTGTCGCGGAGGGGGCGGGCGGCGGCCAGTTCGGCGTCCGCCGCCGCGCGGAACGATTCGTCGGTGGCGGGAGCGCCGCGCAATGTCGCCTCGGTTTGTCGGGCTCGCCACGGGCGGTGCGCGAGGCCGCCGAACGCGACGCGCGCGCTCCGGACGGTGCCGTCGTCCGCGACGTCGAGCGTCGCCGCGACCGAGACCAGCGCGAACGCGAACGACGCCCGGTCGCGGACCTTGCGGTACGCGGACCGTCCGGCGGGCGGGTCCGGCAGGTCCACGCCGGTGATCAGCTCGCCATGGGCGAGGACGGTGTCACGGTCGGGCTCGTCGGCGCTGTGCAACTCGGCGACCGGCACGGTGCGCTCCCCGCCGGGGCCCTGGATCCGGACGGTGGCGTCCAGCGCGGCCAGCGCCACCGCCATGTCGGACGGGTGCACCGCCACGCACCGGTCGGACGCCCCGAGCACCGCGTGGTACCGGCTGTGCCCGTGCAGCGCGGCGCAGCCCGAGCCGGGTTCTCGCTTGTTGCAGGGGAGGGTGACGTCCTGGAAGTAGGCGCAGCGGGTGCGTTGCAGCAGGTTGCCGCCGATCGTCGCCATGTTGCGGACCTGCCCGGACGCGCCCGTGAGCAGCGCCCGCGCGAGCATCGGATACCGGCGCCGGACCTCCGGGTCGGCGGCGGCGTCGGTGTTGCGGACGGTCGCGCCGATCCGCAGCCCACCGGGCACCGGCTCGATCCGGTCGAGCGGGAGGCCGGTGACGTCGACCAGGAGGCCGGGCCCGGCCACGCCGAGCCGCATGAGGTCGACGAGGTTCGTCCCGCCGCCGAGGAAGGCCGCGTCCGGACGGGCCGCCACCGCCGCCACGGCCGTGCCCGCGTCGGCGGGCCGCGCGTACTCGAAGGGCTTCACCGAACCTCCTTTTCCATAGACTATAGAAAATTTACTTCGGGTCGCGAAGCCGGTGCCGGTCGTCCTCGGTGCGGCGGGTCAGGCCCCGGGCGGCCAGCAGCTCCAGCAGCGGGACGGCCACGCGGCGGGTGGTGCCCATCGCCTGCCGGGCGTCGCTCAACGTGAACGGCTGGGGCAGCGCGGCCAGCACGTCGAGGGCGCGGCGGTCGGCGTCCGGCGGCAGCACGATGCCGGGCGCGACGCGCAGCAGCCTGCCGAAGCGTTCGGCGGCGGCCAGCTCGGCGGTGCCGAGGCCCAGCTCGGCCAGCCGGTCGGCGGACGGCGCCACGAACGGATCGGCGGCCAGGTCGCCTTCGAGCTTGCGGATGGCTTCGTCGAGCGCGTCCGGCAGGCCGGGGACATGGCCGGGCGGGGTGAGCAGGCCGCCCGCGCAGTCGAGCCCGGCGGCGGCGGCCAGCTCGGGCACCAGCGCGGGATCGGGAAGGCCGAGCCGCCGGGCCGCCGCCGCGACCGGCAGGCCCGGCTCCAGCGGATGGGCGGCGCGGTGCCGCCGTTCGGCCTCGGCCAGCTCCGCCGCGTACTCCGCCCAGCGTTCGTCGCCCGTCCACCAGTCGCCGTGCCGGGCCGCGCCGGGCGTCGGCAGGCCCATCGCGGCGAGGTCGGCGCCGCGCCGCAGGCCACGGCACAGGTGCGCGGCCGTGACATCGTCGGCGGTGCGCAGGCCCGCCAGCTCGGCGGCGCGCGTCCGGGCCGCGCCGCGCCTGGTGAGCGGGGGCGGATCGACGTCCAGGACCAGGAGACCGGCGGTGATCCTGCGGCGTCCGGGGTCGCGCAGCACGGCGCGGTCGCCGTGCCGCAGCGGCAGCGGACGGTCGAGCCGCAGCCGCCCGTGCGCGGGCCCGAGCGGGCGCAGGCGGCACGGCACGGCGGCGGTGCCGATGTGCAGGACGAGCCGTTCCGGCGGGGCCTCCGACGAGGTGTGCCGCAGCTCCACGTCCACCGACTCGGCCATCCGCCAGGCGCCGGGCGTGAGCAGCGGCAGCCCGCGCGGCACGTCGTCGCGGTCGACGCCGCGCAGGTTGAGCGCGACCCGCGCGGTGGCGGTCACCCGGTCGCGGTGCTCCCCCAGCGCCTCGATCCCGCGCACCTTGACCACGCGGCCCTCGGTGTTGAGAAGCTCATCACCCGTTTCGACGGTGCCCGCGCCGAGTGTGGCGGTGACGACGGTGCCCGCGCCGCGGATGGAGAACGACCGGTCGGCCCACAACCGCACGGGCGCGGCGGGATCGGGCGTGGGGAGCCCGCTGACCAGGTCGGTTATCGCCGCGCGGACGTCGTCGAGCCCCTCCCCCGTGACCGGGCTGACGGCGACGGCGGGCAGGTCGCGCAGGGAGCTCTCGGCCATCCACTCGTGCGCCTCCTCGATCGCGGCGGCGGCGTCGCCCAGGTCGGCGCGGGTGACGACGAGCACGCCCCGGGACACGCCGAGCGCGTCGAGCGCCTCCAGATGCTCCGCGCTCTGCGGCATCCAGCCCTCGTCCGCCGCGACGACGAACAGCACGGCGGGCACCGGACCCACCCCGGCCAGCATGTTCGCCACGAACTTCTCGTGCCCGGGGACGTCGACGAACGCGACCTCGCCCGCGCCGGGCAGCGTCGTCCACGCGAAGCCCAGGTCGATCGTGAGGCCCCGGCGGCGCTCCTCGGCGAGCCGGTCGGGATCCATCCCGGTGAGCGCGGCGACGAGGGTGGACTTGCCATGGTCGACGTGGCCCGCGGTGGCGATCACATGCATGTTCCCGTCCTTCCCCCGGCGGCCGGTTCCACCGGCGGCGGGCACGATCAGCGGCGGGCGGCGCGCAGGTCGGCCTCGATACCGGCGGTCGCGTCCAGCAGCAGCGGCAGCAGCTCGCGGCGCATCCGCGCGGCGGGCGTGCGGCTGGACGCGGCGGAGATGTTCGCGGCGGCCACCACCGTGCCCGCGGCGTCGCGGATGGGCGCGGCGATGGAGCGCAGGCCGTCCTCCAGCTCCTGGTCGACCAGCGACCAGCCCTGCCTGCGGGCCCGGTCGATCTCGCGGCGCAGCGCCTCGGGGTCGGTGGTGGTGCGGGTGGTGATCGGGCCGTTGGCCGCCCGGTCGAGGCGTTCGTCCAGCTCAGGGCCCGGCAGGTCGGCGAGCAGGACCCGGCCCATGGACGTGGCGTAGGCGGGGAACCGGGTCCCGACGCTGATCGCGACCGTCATGATGCGGGACGTCGGGATGCGCGCCACGTAGACGATGTCGTCACCGTCCAGCACCGACACCGACGACGACTCGTGCACCGACGCGACGAGCCGCTCCAGGTGCGGCTCGGCGACCTCGGGCAGCGAGAGGGCCGACAGGTAGGAGTAGCCGAGCCGCAGCACGCCGGGCGTCAGCGAGAACCGCCGCCCGTCGCTGCGCACGTAGCCGAGGTCGACGAGCGTGAGCAGGAACCGGCGCGCGGCGGCCCTGGTCAGGCCGGTGGCGTGCGCGACCTCGCTGAGCGTCATCTGGGGCGTGGTCGCGTCGAACGCCCTGATCACGTTCAGCCCGCGCTCCAGGGACTGGACGAAGTGCGCCGCCCGGGCCCGCTCCCGGACGGGGTCGTCCGCCGTCATCGGTTCCGTCATCGACTCATCGCCAGGTCGCCAGTTCTGTACGGATGCCAAACATCTGTTCTTGATCCGCACGATAGTCGGGCACCGATGCCGGGGTCAATCTAAGTGTTGACAACCTCAACACTGCTGAGGAGAATCACCATACGAACATCTGTGCTCATCACGCACATCAGGGCGAAGAAGCAGCGGTCAGGAAGAGGGGACGTCATGGCCGGCAAGATCACGGTTTTCAATCCCGAGGGAAACGCGCCCGTCGTCGGCGGCAAGTCGCTCGCCCCACGGCCCGACTCCCTCGACGGCAAGACCGTGTTCCTCGTGGACGCGGGCTTCGAGAACTCCAGCGAGTTCATCGACCAGCTCCGCGCCTCGTTCGCGGAGCACCGGCCCGACGTCCGGACGGTCACCGAGCACTTGTCCACCCCGTTCGACCCGGCGCCCGAGCTGTACGCGCGGATCGCGGCGGAGGGCGATGCCGCGATCCTCGGCGTCGGTCTTTGAAGCGGCTGCGCGCCGGCGGTCGCCGGCCACGCCACGCGGCTCGAGTCCGAGTACCGCGTTCCCACCGTCTCCGTCCACGCCGACGCCTTCGCGCGGCTGGTGGCCTCCACCAGCAGGCTCGGCGGCATCCCCACGCTGCGGCACGCCTTCGTGCCCTCGCCCGTCCCCGGCCGCACCGCCGGTGAGCTGCGCGGCTACGTCGAGGGCGACAACCCCGTCTCCGGCAACCCGTTCTCGGTCGACATCCTCGACGGCCTGACCAAGCCGCTCGACGAGGCCGACATGGCCGGGGCGACGTTCGAGCAGGTCCGGTCCCGGACGCTGGAACCGGCCACCGAGGACGACCTGCACGCCCTCTTCCTGGACAACGGCTGGACCGACAAGCTGCCGATCGTCCTGCCCACCGAGGAGCGCGTCGCGGCGATGCTCGCCGGGACGAGCCACGGCCCGGACGAGATCGTCGGCAAGCTCCGCGCCGCGTCCACCCGCGACTACTGGGAGTTCACCGTCGAGCAGGCCGCCGTGAACGCGGTGATGGCCGGGGCGGCGCCCGAGTACTTCCCGGTGATCCTGGCCCTGCTGGGCAGCGGCTACTCGGCGCGGCACAGCAGCATCTCGTCCATGTCGGAGGCCGTCCTCGTGAACGGCCCGATCCGCGACCAGATCGGGATGAACTCCGGGATCGGCGCGCTCGGTCCCTACAGCCGGGCCAACGCCACGATCGGCCGCGCCTACGGCGTCGGCTCGCAGAACCTCCAGGGCGGGTCCCAGCCGGGGATCAGCTACATGGGGTCGCTCGGCAACCCGTTCTCGTTCACCAACCTCACGTTCGCCGAGAACGAGGAACGCTCCCCCTGGGAGCCGTACCACGTCCAGCACGGCTTCGGGCCGGACGACAGCACCGCCACCGTGTTCCGCGGCGTCCGGACCATGATCACCTCGGGTGGCATCGCGGAGCACTGGCGCGAGCACGCCGCCCGGCGGATCTTCAACGCGACCCGCGCGACCGGCGGCGTCGTGCTGCTGCTCGACCCGCTCGCCGCGCAGAACCTCGTCGAGCACCACGGTTTCGACCGCAAGGCCGACCTCATCGAGTTCATCTCCGACACCGGACGGGTGACCGCGCGCCGGTGGTGGGGGCAGGGGCTCCAGGAGCTGTTCTTCGGCTACCGGGCGCGCGCGGGCGAGGAGCCCTGGGCGACCTACCTGGCGGCCGACCCCGACGAGGAGGTGCGCATCAACGTTCCCGAGGACGTCCACGTGGTCGTCGTCGGCGGGCGGAGCGCCGCCGCGTGGAGCGTCCTGGAGGGCATGGCCAACGGCACCAAGCTCGACCGGTCGCTGTCCGGCCGGACGGTGTCCATCGACGAGTGGCGCTGAGCGAACAGGAACTGCCGGGGGGTGTGCACGCACGTGACAGGCAACCGGTACTGAGGAGGACCAGGGCCCATGGTAGGGAAACGGCAGTACGGGCGGGGTCGCGGAAGGCGGCTCGCCTGGGTCGCCGGGGCCTCCGCGCTGACGGTCATGGCCGCCGGCTGCGGCGGCTCCGGCGGCGGCTCCGGCGACGTGACGTTGCGGATGTACGCGTCCCCGGCCGTCAAGACCGGTCTCGACGCGCTCGTCAAGGAGTTCAACGACGCCAACGCGCCGCGTATCAAGATGAATGTGCAGTACGTCCCGGCGCCGAAGATCGGCCCGACCACGACCACCGAGATGCAGGCGGGCAACCCGCCCGACATCATCGGCGTCTCCCCCGGATCCGGGGGCGGCGCGTCCGGGCTGCCGCTCTACAAGCTGGCCAAGGCCCACCGGCTGGAGGACGTGACGTCCAAGCCGTGGATGCAGAACGTGCCGGAGCTGCTCAAACCCACAGTCACCTACGAGGGCAAGGTCTACGCCCTGGTCACGGGGGCGTCCACGCAGTTCATGGACTACACCGTCAACGAGCTGGCGGGGTGGAGGCTGAAGCCGCCGTCGACGTTCGACGATCTGCTGAAGCTGTGCGGCGAGATCCGCAAGCACGACAAGTACGCGCTGGTGCCGGGCGCCGCCGACCCGGCGGGCAACCGGATGCTGCTCCAGTCCTTCTCCGCCGCGAACGTCTACACCGACGACCCGCAGTGGGACAAGAAGCGCGCGGCCGGGCAGGTCAAGTTCCAGACCACACCGGGCTGGCGGCAGACCTTCCAGCAGGTCGTCGACATGATCAACGCGGACTGCTACTACCCCGGCGGCGCGGGCCGCACCACCGAGGAGGGCAAGAACCTCCAGATCAAGGGCGACAAGGCCACGATGGGGATCGGGCCGTCGACGGCGTCGACCTACGTCACCGCGCGCAACCCGAAGCGCAAGTGGGCCGCGATCCCGGTGCCGGGACGGCGCAGCAGCACGCTCCCGCTCGAAGTGGGCGCGATGGCGGCGGCAAGCCGCGGCAAGCACGTCAAGGAGACGCTCAAGTTCCTCGACTTCGTGTACCAGCGGCTCGACTCGTACGCCACGGCGACCGGGTCGTTCTCTCCGGCGCAGATGGCGCGCGGTGAGCTGCCCGACTTCCTGAAGCCGCTGGAGCCGCTGGCCAAGCAGGGCAAGTACAGCCTGGGCGCCAGCACCATGTGGCCGTCGGACGCCCCGGCGCAGGCCGCCTACAAGATGATGGCCGGGCTCTACAACAAGACCCGGACGGTGGACGACATCCTGAAGGCCATGGACGAGGCCTGGGACGCCACCGCCCAATGAACCGGAACCGCCGTGACCGTCGAGCCCTCCGCGGGGAGGTTCGACGGCCACGGCGATTCCTTTCTGTGTGCGGTTCCTCGTGTCAGCGCCAGGGGTCCACCGGGACGGTGACCTCGTGGCGCGCGGCGATCAGCTTGGACGCGCTGGCCGTCCCGCCACCGATCACCGCGATGTTGATGTCGGCGGCGTCGTAGATCTCGACGGGCTCCTCGCCCGTCGCCCGGTACTTGGTGGCGTGCGGTTCCTGACCGGCGATCGCGAGCGGGCGCAGGATGGCCCGCACCACGCCGTTGGACCAGTACTCGTCCGCCGTCATCCGGCCGTTGCGCGCCAGCCACGCGCGCAGGTCGTCCTTACCGGCGAACCCGGCCTCGACGAACTCCTTCGCCGCCGTCGGGTCCATCACCACCAGCGGCGCGAACGCCGGGTCGCAGGCCCGCAGCGCGCCGCGCAGGATCTCCTTCCAGTGCCTGCGGCGCGGCACCGCGCCCGAGATCGTGTACCAGCCGCCGAGGAACAGGCTGACCGCGCTCTCGTCCGCCCGGAAACCGTGCTGGACGTGCAGCGGCTCCCACGGGCTGTCCTCCTCGTTCTCGGGGAACGTGGCGGTGTAGGCGTAGTTGTTGCCGAGCGTGCCCATGTAGGTCTCACCCGGCACCGACCCGCCCTGAAGGTTCTGTGACAGCAACCCGTAGGCGCGGCCGATGACGGCGTTGGCCTGGTTGTAGGGGCCCATCGCGCCGACCCCGGCGTTCATCCCCGCCTCCAGCCTGATCGGCCCGTTGACGATCGCGATGGTCGCCATGGACGTCAGGCTGCTCATCCGGGCGGTGACCTCGCTGGCGGCCAGCGCCAGGATGATCGGGAAGTGCACCGGGGCGGCCCCGGCCATCACCGCGTTGACGGCGACCTTCTCGACCGTGTACTCCCACCGCTCCCGGAACTTGGCGGGCGCGAGCCGTCCGACGACCTCGTCGGGGCGGCGGGACGTGCCCGTCAGCATCTCCTGGACGCGTTCCGGAGTCGGCAGGACGATCGGCAGGCCGTCCGTCCACCGGTTCTCCAGGAACAGGGCGTGCGCGGCCCGTTCGTCGGCGGCCTCGACGAGCTGCCGCGACGGACGGTCGTAGTCACTGCCCCTGACGTCCTCCTCGTCCAGCCGCCCGGCCAGCGCGTCGAGCAGCCCGGTCATGAACGGGCGGCCGCTGACGGCGTCCGTCCCCTCGATGTACTCGGTGAGCTCGGCTCCCGACCTCCCCGAGATCGCGCCCGGAAGGTAGGCCTGCCGCATGGTCGGCATGCCCTTCGTCCGGGCGACGTTGCTGGCGATCCTGCGGAACTGTTTGGAGTGCACGCCGACGGTGGGCACCCCGGAGCGTTCCAGCTCCGCCGCGATCCCGACGACCGTCGGGGCGCAGGTGCTTCAAAGGCCGAGACCGACGACGGCCGCGTCACCGGCCGCCTCGATCTCCGCCCGCATCGCCGGGGAGTCCTGCCCGAACGCCTCGGTGGCCACGATCCGCGTCTCGACGCCGGGCCGGTTCTCCTTGAACCAGGCGGCGAGCCGGTCCATGAACACGTCGGTGTTGTCGAACGGCGCGATCACCAGGTAGACGACCTTGCCGTCGAGGGTCTCCAGGCGTGGGGCGAGCGACCGTCCCTCCACCTTGGGCGGGTACCCGCGCGGGTCGTACACGCTGATCGTCATGCTGATGCTCCCCTCAGGGTCGGCGGGACGGGCCAGGCCCGTCCCGGGTCGGCGAGGTAGCGGTGCGCGGCGAGCGCGGCGGTGGCGCCGTCGCCCGCGGCGGTGATGGCCTGGCTCGCCGAGTCGGTCCGGATGTCGCCCGCCGCGAACACGCCGGGCAGGGCGGTGCGCATCGAGCCGTCCGTGGGGACGCGGTCGTCGCCGTCCAGCGTGAGCCAGTCGCGCAGGACCTCGGTGCGGGGCCGCAGACCCACGTACACGAAAATCCCGGTGACCTCTTCGTCCGTGGTCTCGCCACTACCGGTGTCCTTGACGCGGACGCCCGACACGACGGTGTCGCCGAGGACCTCCTCCACGACGGTGGAGTGGCGCACCTCGATCGAGGCGTGCTCCAGCACCCGGCTCACATATGTCTGCTGCCCGTCGAGCGACTCGCCGCGGTTCAGCAGCAGCACCTTGCCGACATGGTTGGTCAGTTCCAGCGCCTCCAGCAACGCGGAGTCGCCGCCGCCGACGACCGCGACGGTCTTGCCCCGGTGCAGCGGCCCGTCGCACGTCGCGCAGTCGGAGACGCCGTGGCCGCGCAGCCGGGACTCGCCGGGCACGCCAAGCTCCCGCAGCGCCGACCCGGTGGCGACGATGACGGCGCCCGCGCGGACCTCGCCGTCGCCGGTGGTGGCCGTCCAGCCCCCGCCGGACGCGCCCTCGGACGCCTTCTCCGCCGACTCCAGGCCCTTCAACGTGCTCGTCACGAACTCGACCCCGGCGTCCTGCGCCTGCTCCTGGAGCATCGGACACAGATCGAAGCCCGGCACCCCCTCGGGGAAGCCGGGAAAGTCCTCGATCCTGCCGACGCTGAGCAGATGGCCGCCGCCGATGTCGTCGCCGAGCAGCAGCCCGGTCCGGCGGCCGGAGCGGACGGCGAACAGCCCGGCGGTCAGCCCGCCGATCCCGCCGCCCGCCACCAGCACCTCGAAGTCGTCACTCGTCATCTGATCGCCTCACCTGTCTCGGGGTCGAAGAAGTGCAGGTCGCCGGGGTTCACCGGGATGTCGACGGTCTCCAGGGGCTTCACGGCCGAGGTGGGCGAGAACCGCGCGTAGACGATCGCCGTGCCCGGCGCCGCCTGCCCGTTCTTCCCGTCGTCGCCCTCGGGCCGCCGCAGGTTCTCCAGCTCCGGGTCGGCGGCCACCGGCTCGCCGGGGACCTCCACCTGGATCAGGCGCTCGTGCCCGAGCATCTCCACGACGGACACCTCGCCGCGCAGCCGCCCGACGGGGGCGCCGCTGCCGTTGGCGGCGTGCACCGGCATGTCGGTGAGCTTCTCGGGACGCACCCCAAGGACGATCTTGGAACCGACATGGCGTTCCAGTGCCCCGTGCAACTCCTTGGGCACCGGTATCCGCTGCTCGCCGACCACGCACCGCAGGTCCTCGGGCGCGTCCGCGACCAGCGGGCAGCTCAGCAGGTTCATGCCGGGCGAGCCGATGAACGTCGCGACGAACATGTTGGCCGGACGGTCGTACACCAGCTCGGGCGTGCCCTCCTGCTGGAGCAGGCCGCCGCGCATGACGGCGATGCGGGTGCCCATCGTCATGGCCTCGACCTGGTCGTGGGTGACGTAGACGGTCGTGACGCCCAGCGTCCGCTGGACGGTGGACAGCTCGGCCCGCATCTGCATGCGCAGCTTGGCGTCCAGGTTGGACAGGGGCTCGTCCAGCAGGAACGCCTGCGGCTTGCGGACGATCGCCCGGCCCATCGCGACGCGCTGCCGCTGCCCGCCGGACAGGGCTCGCGGCTTGCGGCGCAGCAGCTCGCCGAGGCCGAGCAGCCGCGCCGCCTCCTCCACCCGCTCCTTGATCTCCGGCTTGCGCCTGCCCTCGCACTGGAGCGGGAACGCGATGTTGTCGAAGACGGTCATGTGCGGGTAGAGGGCGTAGTTCTGGAACACCATGGCGATGTCGCGCTTACGGGGTTCCACCCGGTTCACCACGGTGCCGCCGATGCTGATCTCGCCCTCCTCGATCGTCTCCAGTCCGGCGATCATGCGCAGCGCGGTCGTCTTGCCGCAGCCGGACGGGCCGACGAAGATCATGAACTCTCCGTCGGCGATCTCCAGATTGAGGTCGCGGAGCGCCCGTGTCCCGCCCGGGTACACCTTTCCCAGCCCGCGAATGTCGATTGTTCCCATGTCTCAGCCTCGGATCCCTCCGGCCAGGCCCCGGACGAACTGCCGTTGGGCGACGATGAAGACGGCGAGCATCGGCAGGATGGCGATGGTCGCCCCCGCGAACACGAGGTTCCACTGGGTGTAGTTCTCGTTGACAAACGAGTTCAGCGCGACCGGCAATGTTCCGATCGAGCTTCCGCTCATGAAGATGAGCGCCAGGAAGAAGTCGTTCCATACGACCAGTCCGGACAGCATCGCCACGGTCGCGGTGATGGGCCGCAACAATGGGATGACGACCTTGAAGAACGTGCGGAACATTCCGGCGCCGTCCACCTGCGCCGCCTCCTCGTATTCCAGTGGAAGCGCGCGGATGAATCCCACATAGAGGAACACCGCGAACGGAAGGATGCCCGCGGTGTGCAGGATGATGATGCCGTGGTAGGTCGCCAGCAGCCCCATGCTTCGCATGACGACGTAGACGGGCACCAGCCCGAGCGTCGCGGGCATGATGAAGCCGATGACGAACATCACGTAGAGCCCGTTGCTCATCTTCGACGTGCGCCGGGCGATCACATATGCCGTCAGTGACGACACCAGCACGAGGCACGCCACGCTGCCCACCGTGATGATCACGGTGTTGAGGAACGCGCGTCCCATCCCGCCGGTGGTGCCGCCGCTGGACCAGGCATCGGAGTAGTTTCCCCATTTCGGGTCGGCGAATGGCGGCTTCAACGGCTCCGCCGTGAGTTCCTGGTCGTTCTTGAGCGAGATGGCGACCAGGAAATAGAACGGCAACGCGAACAGCATCGCCGCCACGATCATGACGATCTCGCGGATGAAGGACCGCGAGGTGTACCGGAAGGCACCCATTTACAACCGCCTCTCCCGGCGTCGCTGATACATCATGTTGGCGATTCCGAGGACCGAGATCAGCAGGGTCATCACCATCGCGATGGACGCGCCGAAGCCGAACCTGCCCTCGACGAACGTCTGCTGGTAGACCTGGGTCGCCAACGTCTCGGTGGAGTAGACGGGGCCGCCCTGCGTCAGCGCGAACACCTGGTCGAACACCCGCAGGCCGGAGATCAGCATCAGCGTCGAGACGATGGTGAACGCGGGCGCGAGCAGCGGCAGCGTGATGCGGCGCAGCCGCATCCACAGCCGCGCCCCGTCGATCACCGACGCCTCCTCCAGCTCGTCGGGGACGCCCTGCAACCCGGCCAGATAGATGATCATCGCCTGGCCCGCGTGCTGCCAGACCATGACCACCAGCACGCACCAGATGGCGGTGTCCGGATCGCCCAGCCATTCGTGCCGGAGCGAGTCCAGCCCGATCCCGCCGAGCATCCGGTTGATCGCGCCGTCGTAGGTGAACATGTACTGCCAGATGTAGGACACGGCGAGCGGGCTGAGCACGGCGGGCGCGAAGAACAACGTCCTTAGGAAATTGCGCGACTTCAGCGTCCGGTTCAGCGCCAGCGCCAATGCCAGGCCCACCAGGTTGACGAGCACGAGATACGACCCGGCCAACACGAACGTGTGGAGGACCGCGCCGCGCTGGACGTTGGAGTTCCAGATCTCGCGGAAGTTCTCCAGCCCGATGAACTTGGCCGTGTTGAACCCGTCCCAGTCGGTGAAGGCGTAGATGCCGCCCGAGAGCGGGGCGATGTAATGCATCCCGAACAGCAGCGCGATGCCCACCATGGCCAGCGCCCAGGGCGGTTTGCGGGCGCCGCCCGCCGGGCGGTTGTCCCCCCGGCGGCGCCGCCACCACGAGCCGCCCGGCTCCGTTCCCTTGTCCTTGTCGCCGGGGCCGTCGGCCACTGCCAGGGGTGGCAGGGCCGACGTGTCCGCGTGCTTCTTTGTGGTCCTTTCCGTCATTTGGCGTTGTCCCACGCTTGGTCCATGGCCTTCAGAATGTCGTCCACGGTGCGGGTGTTGTTGTGGAGTCCCGTCATGTACTTGTACGCGACCTGCGCGGGGGCCTCGGACGGCCACATCGTGCTGGCGGCGAGGCTGAACCTGTTCTGTTTCGCCAGCGGTTCAAGCGGCTTGAGGAAGTCGGGCAGTTCGCCCTTCGCCATCATCCCCGGGGAGAACGCCCCGCTGTTCTTGGAATAGACGTCGCGGTGCGCGGCCAGGTAGTCGAGGAACTTGATCGCCGCGTCCACGTGCTTGCCGCGCTTGGCCACCGAGATCCCGGCGACCTCCAGCGGCAGGTTCGGGGTGGCGGTGTCGCCCGCGGGCACCGCGGCCGCCGCCCACTTGCGACCCGGGTTGGCCTTGGACAGGTACGCCGCCGCGATCGACGGGCCGATGCCCATCGTCGTCTTGCCGGTGGCGCCGAGCTTGCGGGCCTCCTCGGTGGTGCGTCCCGCCGACCCCGGGTAGTAGCAGTCGTGCGTCACCAGGTCCTGGACCTGCTGGAACGTCTTCTTCCAGCCGGGCGACGTCTGGAACTTCACCTGACCGGCGATCCGCTTCTTGTCCCAGTCGGGGTCGTTGGCGTAGACGTTCGCGGCGGCGAACACCTGCATCCGCATCCGGTTGCCCGCCATGTCGGCGGCGCCGGACGCCATCGCGTACATGCCCTTCGACTTGATCATGCCGCACATGTCCAGCAGTTCCTTGAACGTCTTCGGCGGCTGGACCTTCCACTTGTCGAAGTCGGTGGTCGTGTAGTTCAGGAACTGCGTGGACACCCCGAGGATCAGGCTGTAGGTCTTCCCCTCGTACTGCGCCGGAGGCTTCAGCATCGCCGGCAGGTCGTTGGCCCACGGCCGGGCGCTCAGGTCCGCGAGCCGGTTCGCCTCGGCCAGCCGGTACACCGACATGCCGTTGGAGCCGCCGCCCGAGCCGGGGCTCGCCATGATGATGTCCGGCGGGTTGCCCGCCTGCATCATCGTCGTGGTGACCTGGCCGACCTTGGCGGACGGGATGAACTCCGCCTTCACCCTGATCTTCGACTGGCTCTTGTGGAAGCCGTCGATCAGCACCGAGAACGCGGGCTCGGTCGTGGTCGTCGAGTACATCCTGAGCGTCACCGTCCCGTCGGACGAGCCGCCGTCTCCCCCGCAGGCGGCCGCCGCCAGGAGCACGCTCGTGACCAGCGCTCCGGTACCGGCGAGGGTTCTGCGGCCGAGCCGTCTTCTTCGGTGGTCTCTCATTTTCGCTCTCACCTTCCGTGGGGGGTCGGCGCCGGTCGTTCCACGTCGTCGCGGTCTGGTTCGAAGGGCTGGTTCAGGGGGTCACCGCCATGGATCCACCGCCACGGTGCGGCCGGAGAGGGCGCTGCCGAAGCGGCGGTTCGCCCACCCCTCGAACACGCTCCACACCGCGACGGTCCGGCCTCCGGCCACGACGACGTGGACGTCGTCGGGCTCGTTCACCGGGATCAGCTCGTCGGGGTCGGCCTTGAGGTAGGTCGCCCAGGGCTCGACGCCGTCGCGGGCGCGGTTGCCGTAGAAGATGTCCTGCAACGCCTGCCCCCACCAGCGCCGCGCGGGCATCCGCGCGTTGGCGGCGATCCACTCGATCAGCGCCCGCTTCTCGGTGAAGCCCTCGCGCTCGACGAGGGCCTGCGCCGCCAGCGGGTCGGCCAGCAGGACCGCGCCGCCGCCCGCCCGGATAGAGCCGAACAGCACCGACGCGCGTTCCCGCCAGTCCTCCCTGACCCCGCTCGGCGCGGTGATCAGTGACCGGACGGGCGCGAAGATCGTCGCCGCGCTCTGGCCGGGCTCGAACCCGTACTGGACGTGGTACGGCTCCCACGGGGAGTGCTCCTCGTCCTCGGCGAACGCGATGCTGGTCAGCGAGAACGGGCTGCCGATCGTCCCGACGTAGCTGACGCCCGGCACCGAGCCGCCCTGGAGGTTCTGCGACCCGAGCCCGAACGACCTGCCGATCGTCGAGTTGGCGTGGTTGTAGGGGCCGATCGCGCCGATCCCGGAGTTCATCCCCAGCTCGTGCCGGATCGGGCCGTTCACCATGACCATCTGGCCGATGGACGAGATGCTGCTGTGCCGCGCGGTGTACCCGCTGGCCAGCAGCGCGAGGATGACCGGGAAGTACTCCGGGCGCGCACCGGCCATGACCGCGTTCACCGCGGCCTGTTCGACGGTGAAGGACCAGAAGTCCCGCGACGTCGCCGCCCGGATCGTGCCGACGACCTCGTCGGGGGCGTGGCTCGTCCCGGCGAGCATCGCCGCCACCCGCTCCTCGGTCGGCAGCACCACCGGCAGCGAGTCGGTCCAGCCGTTCGCCTCGAAGAGCCGCTGGAGGTTGTCCTCGGTGTCGGGTTCGACCAGCCGGTCGCGGGCCCGTTCGAAGGCGACGCCGTCCATGTCCTGCTCGCTGAGCGGCCGGGTCAGGCCGTCGACCAGCGCGCCGAGGACCTGCTCCCCCGACAGCGGGTCGGGGCCCTCGATGTAGGCGCGCAGCTCGGCCGGGGTGCGGCCGGGCACCGGCGCGGGCACGAACGTGTGCCGCAGCCCGGGGACGCCCGCCAGCCTGCTGGTGGAGGTGACCAGCCGCGAGAACGACTCGGCGTGCACGCAGACGGTCGGAACGCGGTACTGGGACTCAAGGCGAGTGGCGTGGCCGGCGACCGCCGGCGCGCAGGTGCTTCAAAGACCGACGCCGAGTATGGCGGCGGCCCCCTCCCGCTGGATCCGCTCGTACACGTCGGGGACGGGATCGAACGGCGTCCGCAGATGCACGATCTCCGTCTTCACCTTCGGCCGGGACTCGCGCAGCGCCACCTGGAGCTGCGCCACGAAGTCGTTGGAGTTCTCGAACCCGACGTCGACGAGGAAGACGGTCTCCCCGTCCAGGCCGGACGGCCGGGGTGCGAGGGACTTCCCGTCCACCTTCGGCGCGCTTCCCTCGGGGTTGAGAACTGTGATCTTGCGGCTCATCTGAGCCCTCCGTCCGGAGTGTGCTGTCGGTGGCTGCTCTTGACGGTTCTGAGCTGGCGGTGCTGCTGGCGGAGGCGGACGGGAATCGAACCCGCCAGGCCCGGTGGTCCGAGCCTCTGCGGTTTTGAAGACCGAGCCGGTCACCAGACCGGATTCGCCTCCCAGGCGCTTCGTCGCGACCCGCGGTTTTTCGTGGATCCAGGATCATATACGAAATCGCCTATGTCAATAGAAAATAGAGTATGCCGGTGATGGACTTGGAGACACGGGTGGTTCTATGTTCTTGCTGAGCACAGTCGTCGTTCGCATGGCGAACCAGAGGAGGGCGGGACTGGACGGTCGCCGCCGTCCGTGGATCGTCACCGGGGTCCTGCTGTTCGGGACCTACGCGGTGGCCATGAATCTGACCGTCCTCGGCATCGCGCTGCCTCCGATCGCGGACGACCTCGGCTCCGGCGCGCGGGTCAGCCCCGACTGGGTGATCGGCGCCTACTTCGTCGCGATCGTCGTCGTCCAGCCCGCGGTGGGCGCCCTCGGCGACCGGTGGGGACGGCGGCGCGTCTACAACCTGTCGATCGCCACGTTCGCCGCCGGGTCGGTGCTGTGCACCGTCGCGCCGACCATGACGCTGCTGATCGGCGGCCGGGTCGTGCAGGGCCTCGGCGGCGGCGCCCTGATGCCGATCGCCACCGCGATGGTGTACGAGATGTTCCCGCCGCACCGCCGGGGCCTCGCGCTCGGCGTCTGGGGCATCGCGATGATGGCGGCGCCCGCCCTCGGCCCGCCGGTCGGCGGCTGGGTCGTCACCGCGGCCAGCTGGCGCTGGATCTTCCTGCTGCTGACCGCCGTCTCGATCGCCGGGCTGCTGCTCGGCCTCGCGCTGCTGCACGACACCGGACGCCGCGTCCGGCGCTCGCTCGACTGGGGCGGCTGGGCGCTGGCCGCCGCCGGGGTGATCACGCTGGTGCTGGTGTCGCGGCACGTCCCCGCGCACGGCCTGACCGCGACCGGGCTGGGGATGGCGGCGGCCGCGGCGGCGGCCCTCGCGGTCCTGGTGCGCCGGTCGCTGCGGCGCGCCGAGCCGTTGATCGAGTTCCGGATGTTCACGTTCCCGATCTTCACCGCGGCGATGGTGGTGATCTTCATCAACGCGCTCGCGCAGTACGCCAGGCTGACCTATCTGCCGGTCGAGTTCCAGGTCGTCAGGGACATGAGCGCGCGGGACGTGGGCCTGCTGCTGTCCCCGGCGGCGGTCGCGGTGGCGGTGACGATGCCGCTCGGCGGCTGGCTGGCCGACCGGATCGGCTCCCGGGTCCCGGTGGTGATCGGCATGGTCGGGATGGCCGTCCCCACGCTCGCGCTGGCCCGTCTCGAACCCGGTACCCCGATCGCGTGGATCCTGGCCGTGCTGGTCGTCCAGGGCCTCGGCATGGGGATCGCGATGATGCCGACGACGGTGGCGGCGATGAACGTCCTGCCGGGCCGGTTCGTCGCGCAGGCGTCGTCGGTGACCGCCCTCAACCGGCAGATCTCCGGCGCCCTCGGGACGGCGTTCCTCGCCGCCCTGCTGGTCGCCGCGCTGGGCTCGGTCTCCCCCGACGGCCCGCACTCCCCCGCCGAGATCACCCACGCGCAGGACGCCTACAACCACATCTTCCTCGCCACGGCCTGCGCGCTGGCCGCGGCCGTCGTGCCCGCGCTGTTCCTGCCCGGCCGCCGCCGGATGCGCTGCCTCCAGCGCCAGCGGGCGGCCGAGCACGAACAGAAGGGCTAGCTGATCGCCCAGAGCAGCGCACCGGCGAGCAGGCCACAACCGGCCACCGAGGCGCCCATGGCGATCGTGACCCGCCACGACAGGGCGCGTCCCACCATGACGATCGAGACCAGGCTCAGCGCGGGCAGCGCGATCAGCAGGGCGCCGCCGACGCCCGCGCTGACGCCGAGGAGGGTGAGGCCCTGCACGATCGGAATCTCGCCGGCGGTCGGGATCACCACGAGGGTCCCGACCACCGCCGCGAGGACGACGGCGAGAACGCCCCAGCTCGCGGCCGACCCGTCCAGCGGGAACAGCCATCCCCGGAACGCGCCGAGCGCGAACACCACGATCAGATATTCGGGCACGAGCGTCAGCGACATCCGCAGCAGCGCGCGTCCGAACCGGTAGGGCGCGTCACGTAGCGCGACGTCGCCTTCGTCGTCCGTCGCGTCCGGCAGCGGGACCTCGACGTCCGGCGGTGCGAGCCTGCTCACCAGCGCGGTCACCACGAACACCAGCAGGGCGCCGACGGCCAGGCGGGTGAACGTCCACTGCCACGGCGCCACGAACGCCAGGAACACCAGCACCGCCGGGTTGAGCGTCGGGTTGCCCACCCAGTAGGCCAGCGCCGCCGGGGTGGACGCGCCGCGCCGCCGCAACGCGGTGACGACCGGCGCGGTGCAGCACGTGCACATCATGCTCGGCAGCGACAGCAGCCCGCCGACGAGCGAGTCACGGTAGCGGCCGCGTCCCCCGCCGAGGACCCGCAGCAGCCAGCGGCGCGTGACCAGCGCCTCCACCGCCGCCGCGACCACCAGGCCGACGACGAGCGCCTTCCACACCGAGTCGAAGTAGGACTGGGTGAAGTCCCAGCCGCCCGACAGCGAGGGCCCGGTCCCGGCGTCCCCGGCCTTGTCCAGGATGGAGCCGCCCGACCATTCCCGGGTGTCCACCAGGCCGCCGATCTTGTCGGTGTACGGCAGCCACTTCGCCCACGACAGGCCCACGGCGGCGACCGCGCCGAAGATCGCGAGCGCCGCCCAGGGGTTCCACCGTCGCGGGACCCGCACCACTTCCTGACCGGCCAACTGTTACCTCCACAGGGGGAATCGTTCGTGGCGCACACCCTCGAACGACCGGAGTCAGCGGACGAGGAGACTGTGGTCTCCGGCGGCGACCAGCTCACCGACGATCGGCGCGCCCGGCACCTCCCCGGCGACGAGCAGCCCGCCGGACGTCTGGGCGTCGGCCAGCAGCAGCCGGGTCTCCTCGTCGGCCGTGCCGAAGTCGGTGTGCGGCGCCACCCAGTCGAGATTGCGCCGGGTGCCGCCGCTGACGTAGCCCTCGCGGACCGCCTCCCGCGCGCCGTCGATGTACGGGACGGCCCCGGCATCGATCACCGCCGAGACCCCGGAGGCGCGGGCCAGCTTGTACAGATGCCCGAGCAGCCCGAACCCGGTGACGTCGGTGGCGCAGACGGCCTGCGCCTTCAGCGCCGCCGCCGCCGCGTCGCGGTTCAGCTCCGTCATGACGGCCACGGCCTGGTCGAACACCTCGCCGGTGGCCTTGTGCCGGTTGTTCAGCACCCCGAGCCCGAGCGGCTTGGTGAGCGACAGGGGCGTCCCGGCGACGCCACGGTCGTTGCGGAGCAGGCGCGCGGCGTCCGCGATGCCGGTCACCGCCATGCCGTACTTGGGTTCGAGGTCGTCGACGCTGTGCCCGCCGCCGAGATGGCATCCGGCGAGGGCGGCGACGTCGCGTCCGCCGCGCAGCACCTCGCGCGCCAGCTCGAACGGCAGCACCTCGCGCGGCCAGGCGAGCAGGTTCACCGCGACGAGCGGGCGACCGCCCATCGCGTAGACGTCCGACAGCGCGTTGGCGGCGGCGATCCGGCCCCAGTCGTAGGGGTCGTCGACTACGGGCGTGAAGAAGTCGGCGGTCGCGACCACCGCCGTGTCCCCGTCGATCCGCACGACGGCCGCGTCGTCCCCGGAGTCCAGCCCGACGAGCAGTTCGTTCTCGTCCCGCGCGCCGTCGATCGGGCCGAGCCCGGCCACCACCTCTTCGAGCTCTCCCGGCGGGATCTTGCAGGCACAGCCACCACCGTGCGCGTACTGGGTGAGTCGCCGTCCAGTCCCCATCGTCCCACCTTTCACATTGAGTGCAGAAAATATTCGATATAATTCGCCAGATTAGCGCACCTTCCTTCGGGTGCCCATCACCACGCTTCCCACCTCCGCGAACACGAAAGGCGGCCCGGTCCCCGGAGGGACCGAGCCGCCTTTGGGCGTCGTGTCAGGACGACACGGCGCACTGGCCGCGGTCGGCGCGACGCGGGCCGTCGGCCGTCGGCCGGATGTCGAAGTCGAAGATCTCGGTGGGCAGGTAGAGCGAGCAGCAGGCGTTCGGGATGTCGACGACGCCGCTGACCCGGCCCTCGATCGGCGCGGCGCCGAGGAGCAGGTACGCCTGCTCACCGGTGTAGCCGAACGTCTTGAGGTACTCGACGGCGTTCAGGCACGCGTTGCGGTACGCGACGGTGGCGTCGTTGTAGTAGTTGGTGTTGGAGTCGTGGTCCACCGAGATGCCGATGAACGACACGAACTCGGAGTAGCGCGGCTCCACGTTGCCGGGCATGAAGATGGGGTTGGTGGTCACGCCGTACTTCGCCATGCCGCCCTTGATGAGGTCGACGTGGAAGTCGATGAAACCGCCCATCTCGATGGCGCCGCAGAAGGTGATCTCCCCGTCGCCCTGGCTGAAGTGCAGGTCGCCGCCGGACAGCATGCCGCCCGGCACCTGGACCGGGTAGAAGACGCGGGCGCCGCGCGTGAAGTTCTTGATGTCGTGGTTGCCGCCGTTCTCGCGCGGCGGGACGGTGCGGGCCCCCTCGGCGCCGACCTTGGCCAGCGCGTCCCCGGTGAGGGTGCCCGCGAGGGTGCCGTCCGGCAGCGGCGGCAGCGCGAGCGGTGGCACGCGGGTCGGGTCGGTGTCGATGAGCGCCTGTTCACGGGCGTTCCACCGGGCGAGCATCTCCGCGGACGGGGCCGTCCCGAAGAGCCCGGGGTGGGTGATGCCGGTGAAGCGGACGCCCGGGATGTGCCGGGACGTGGCCTGCTGGCCGTGGAAGTCCCAGATGGCCTTGTAGGCGTCGGGGTAGTAGTCGGTGAGGAAGCCGCCGCCGTTCTGCTTGGCGAAGATCCCGGTGTAGCCCCAGCCCTGTCCGGGGATCGAGCCGGTCTCCTGCGGGACGGGGCCGATGTCGAGGATGTCGACGATGAGGAGGTCGCCGGGTTCGGCGCCCTCGACGGCGATGGGCCCGCTCAGCATGTGGCAGGGCGCGAGGTTGACGTCGCGCACGTCGTTCGCGGAGTCGTTGTTGCCGATCTGGCCGTCGGTCCACTCGCGACACTCCACGCGGAACTCCGCCCCCGGACGGACGGTCGCCGCGGCCGGGATGTCGGGGTGCCACCGGTTGTGCCCGGGGACGGTCTGTGCCCCCATGGATCGGGCCTGGTCGACGCTGAAGACGACTTCGGGCATGAGTGTGCCTCCCAGAGTTGGTGCGGTGATCTGTTGAGGTGTGCGGGCGGACGGTCAGGCCCCGGTGACCGGTTCGGTGGACGGGCCCGGCGCCGCGCTTCCCGGGCGTCCGGGACGGGTCAGCGGCCACAGCCCGGCGCAGATGACGACGGCGCAGACGGCGAGGATCACGGCGAACGTGCCGGACGTCGTGTAGTTGTCGGTGAGCAGCAGGAACGCGGGCAGCGTCACCGAACCCCAGGCGTTGGCGAGCGTCACCCACCCGGTGTAGACGGTCAGTTCCGCGCGCTTGAGGCCGAGGAGGAGGAAGAACAGGAACCAGAGGAACGACCACGAGAGCCAGATGACCCCGAACGGGTAGTCCTTGACGTCGAAGAAGTTGACTCCGGCGAAGACGATCGCCGAGATCGACACGAACAGCGAGAACCAGCCGACTCCCGTGGTGTCGAGGTTGGCGAGCGTCCCGATGCCGACGTACAGGTAGGTGAATCCGAAGAGGTAGACGCCGGCGGCCGCGCTGATCGACTTGACGTCGGTCCCGGCCTGGGCGAGCAGCAGCGTCGGCAGCACGACCTGCATCGCGCCGACGAACAGGTTCAGGACGGCCGCGGACTTCGCCTCGACCCGTCCGAGCAGCATCAGCGCGTTGACGAACAGGACCGCGCCGACGTAGAGCAGACCCACGCTTCCCATGCGATCCCCCTATGGCCGAGGAAGCAGGGCGTGGCGCGGGTCGGTCGGCGCCGCCGGACGCGGCGCCGGTGGTGCGGACTTCACCACCTGGGGCTCGTGCCCGCTGGCCTCCTGGGCGTCCAGCGCCCTGGTCAGCGGGGAGCCGGGACGGGTGATCGACGGTGCGGTGTAGACGCGGCGGGCGGTGCCGTCGCACTGCGCGCAGCTCTCCTCCGGCCGTGCGCCGCCCATCGGCAGCGCGAGATCGAAGGGTCCGCAGCTCGCGCAGCGGTACTGATAGGTCACCATGCCGGGCCTCCCAGCTGCCCATTTGTGGCTTACTTTCTGAAGAAAGTATTTCTTCAGGAAGCATCCGTCAATGAGTAGATGCTGGTCTTCCCGATCCGAGTGTGACCAACCCCGGCCCGACGACGATTCGGCATGACCTCCGCGAACCGGCCAAGATGCACGCTTCGGAGCCGAGCGGCGGCGTCCGGTCACCAGCCCGCCGCCGGTCACCCGGACGCCGCCAAGTGCTGTCGAACGGAATATTCCTTGGACAGAGAAGCGCCCCGGACCCCCGGCAGAGCGGGCCCGGGGCGCCGTCAGCGGGCGATCAGCCGACGGGCTTCGGCTGGATCGGCAGGGTGATCGAGGACGGGTGCTCCGCGTCATGCAGGATCCGCTGCGACGCGACCCGCGTCCGCGAGTCCGTACCGAACCTGTGCCCGGTGTTGGGGTTGCGGTCGTACATCGGGAAGTTGCTGCTGGAGATCTCCAGCCGGATGCGGTGACCCGCCTTGAAGACGTTGCTGGTGGGCCACAGCTTGATCGTGTACTTGTAGACCTTCCCGGGGCGGATCAGCGACTCGCGTTCCACCGTGAGGCGGTACCTGGCCCGCTGGATCCCGTCCCTGATCAGCATCGAGTTGCCGTCCGGCAGGACGTCGGTGAGCTTGGCCGTCCAGTCGGTGTCGCGGGCCGATGACGCCGCGTACAGCGTCACCGAGATGGGCCCGGTGACCTCGGTGTCGGCCTGCAACCGGGGCGTGCTGTAGACGAGCACGTCCGGCCGCATCTCGACGATGCGCTGGTCGTACGAGCCGCCGGGCACCGACGCCTGGAAGCGCCCGCCGAAGCTCGGGACCGGGTTCTCCGGGTCGTACCTGTACCGGTCGGTCTCCTCGGTGGCGTCGGGCGGGGTGGTGCTGAGCGTCCCGCCGCCGGTCAGCGTGTTCGCGTCGCCCTTGCTGTGCAGGTAGTACCGCGTGTACTGGGTGCCGGGGAGCGGCCAACTGTCGGCCGTCCGCCACTTGTTCGCGCCCATCACGAAGACCTTCACGGCCGGGTCCTTGTCGGTCCCGTTGTCGACGCCCTTCAGCCAGTGGTCGAACCACTTCATCTGGATCTCGTCGATGGACACGACCGCGTCCGGACCGTAGTCGACCGCGCCCGCCCGGCGGCCGGAGCCACCGTGCGTCCAGGGTCCGATGAGCACCTTCGAGCCCTCCCGGGCCTGCGGCGTCCCGGCCTCGGCGCGCATCCCGGCGAAGTTCTCCAGCGTGCCGCCGAGGAAGATGTCGTGCCACCCGCCGTAGTTCAGCGCCGGGACCTTGACCTGCGGGTAGTGGTCGCGGATGGCCCAGCGCTTCCAGTAGTCGTCATAGCTCGGGTGCTTGATCCAGTCGTAGAAGTACGGCGCGACCCGTTCGTCCTTCGGGTACAGCGGCGGCCACTTCGTCAACGGCATCGACCGGTACCACTTGCTGAACAGGTCCGCCGACGCCTGGTTCATCTCCGCGCTCAGCTTCGCGCCGTCGGGCAGGCGGTCGACCGAGCTGTTGGCCAGGGAGAACAGCGGCCAGGACTGGGTGAACGACTGGTACAGCGCGCCGCCCTCGTAGGTCCAGCCGTCATAGATGTCGGACGAGGTGAAGGCCGGGACGATCGTCACCAGGTGCGGTGGCGTGAGCGTCGCGGGCAGCCACTGCGTCAACCCGGGATAGGAGAAGCCGTACATGCCGACCTTGCCGTTCGAGTGCGGTAGCCGCGCCGACCACTCGATGGTGTCGTAGCCGTCGGTGGCCTCGTCCCGGTAGGCGTAGAACTTGCCGTCGGACTTGTACTGGCCGCGGACGTCCTGCGCCACGACGATGTAGCACGACTTGGCGTAGAAGTCGGGGTTGGCATAGAAGATGTTCTCCGCGCCCTCCTTGTTGTAGGGCAGGCGGATCAGGATGACGGGGAAGTCCTCGTCTCCCTTCGGGGTGAACACGTTGGAACGCAGGACGGTGCCGTCCCGCATGGTGGTGGGCACGTCCTTCTGGACGGTGAACTCGCACTTGCCGTCCGCCGACCCCGCGCCGTCGGCGACGGCACTCGCGCCGGGGGCCGCCGCCGCACCGGCCAGCACCACCGCCGCGGTTCCCAGGGACAGCCGCCGGACCTTCGTTCGCCGTCTTCCACTCATCGCCGCTCCCTTTCCGGTCGCGCACTGGGCGTCGTCGGGCGGAGCATCACATGATCACGGCGCGTGGTCAGGGGGCCCGGCCGGTCACTGCGCCGAACCGTAGGCGCGGCGCGTCGAGCGCCCCCGGCGGCTGCGGCGAGCGGTCAGAAACCTGCGATGAATAGCGGCGTTTGCGAGGAATGTCATGAACTGTCGTGTCTGGTGGGACACAAGTGGAGGAAGCGGGACGTAGCGACCGTCGATCGCAGAGATCCGACCGCTCACCGACCCCCGTCGCCGGTCATCGCCCGATCGCGGCCACTGGACGACCGCGCCGACGGGCGGGCCTATCCGGCGTCATAACGCCATCTTAATCTTCGATTCACCCGTGATCATGCTGTGCGCGCACAGCATCCGGCGGACCGACGGCAGCGTCGCCGTTCCCGCCGTCCCTTCGACCATGGCGCCCTTTTCCGAGCTCCCGACGGCGTCTCCTGCCCGCGAGTCCCATCCCCCGCGAGAGAGAAGGTCGGTATGGAGCCGAAGAAACTCCGATGGCCCGCGATATTCGCCGCGGTCGCGGCGGCGCTGCTGTTCGCCGCGCCCGCGTCCGCGTCCCCTGAAGCCCCGGCCCTTGGCAGCGCGCTTGCCAAGGCGCCCGAGTGCGCGTCCGGAACCACCGTCACCACCGACAAGGGAACGGTGTGCGGGACGGTCGCCGACGGCGTCAAGTCGTGGCTCGGCATCCGGTACGCCGCGCCGCCGGTCGATGACCTGCGCTGGGCGCCGCCCGCGCCCGCACCCGCCTGGAACACGACGTTCGCGGCCACCGAGAAGGGTAACAACTGCCCGCAGGCCGACGGTCTCGGCTCCGGGTCGACCATCGAGGACTGCCTGAACCTGAACGTCCGGGCCCCCGCGAACGCGGGCTCGAAACGGCTGCCCGTCATGGTCCAGATCCACGGCGGCGGGTTCCGGTTCGGGACGCCCGCCGACGGAAGCCACCTCGTCCGGTCCGGCGACGTCATCTCCGTCGAGGTGCACTACCGGCTCGGGATCTTCGGCTTCATGGCGCACGACGACCTCGGCCGAAACTCCGGAAACTACGCCTTCCAGGATCAGCAGGCCGCGCTGCGCTGGGTGCAGCGGAACATCACCAGGTTCGGCGGCGACCCGCACAACGTGACCATTTTCGGCGCCTCCGCCGGAGGGTCGAGCGTGTGCGCCAACACCGTTTCCCCCACCGCGCGAGGACTGTTCCAGAAGGGCATCGTGCAGAGCGGCGAATACAATTCGCTGCTGGGCACCACCAACACGTCGTGGCAGCCGCAGGACTGCAAGTCGGTCCTGCCCACCGCCGCTGAGGCGCACCGCACCGGCGAACGGTTCGCCGCCGCCGTGGGCTGCGGCCACGTCCGCGACACCGCCGCCTGCCTGCGCCGCGTCCCGGTGCAGACGCTGCTCGACAAGTCCGGCGACGGAATGGGCCCCGACCAGGGCACGATGGGCCCGATCGTCGACGGCAGGACCCTGACGATGTCCATGGGCGAGGCGATCACCAAGGGCCGCGTCAACAATGTCACGCTCATTCACGGCGTCGACCGCGACGAGACCCAACTCGACGGAGCCAACACCCCCGCCGACTACCGCAGAATGGTTCAGGAACAGTACGGACGCTACGCGGACAAGGTGTTCAAGCTCTATCCGCTGGACCGTTTCCCCGAACCGTCGGCGTTCATCGCCTACCGGACGATCATCGCCGACTCCAACTCCGTCTGCCCGTCCGTGCTCAACGCCCGGCGGCTGTCGCGCCACCTGACGGTGTACGCCTACCAGTCCGACGACCACGACGCGCCACCGGCGGGCTGGCTCGACCAGACGAAGCCGAACGGGGCGTACCACGTCCTGCTGAACCAGTTCCTGTCACCGCGTCCGGGACAGCAGCTGTCGCCCAACCAGCAGGCGCTCGGCGCGCAGGTCACCGCGCAGTGGACCGGCTTCGCGCACACCGGGAACCCGACCGTGAAGGGCGCGCCGCTGTGGCCGCGCTTCACCCGGCACAACCCGGACGTCATGGCCCTCGCCCCGGCCGGTGACAGCCAGCTGACCAGCGAGATCGGCCGCCAGCACAACTGCGGTTTCTGGGACCGGATCACGCCCTACAACCGCTGATCACACTCTGGGCGGGGACTCGCGGGCCGGGCCGCGAGTCCCCGCTCAGGCACCTTCGGTTCTAGGTGCTCGCACCGGGGGGCGAACGGGGGTGAGACGGGGGTCAGACGCTCATGCCGCCGTCGACGACGAGGGTCGCGCCGGTGGTGAAGCTGCTCTCGTCGGACGCGAGGTACAGCATGGACGAGGCGATCTCGTCGGCGGCGGCGTGCCGTCCGAGCGGGATCTGCTCGTTGAAGAAGGCCGTCCCGTCGGTCCCGATGACCTGGGTGAGGCGGTTCTCCAGCCCCGTCTGGAACCCGTTGTCGACGGGCCCCGGATGGATGCTGTTGACCCGGATGCCGCGCGGCGCGCCCTCCTTCGACACCGACCGCATGATCCCGATCTGCGCGTGCTTGGCCGTGATGTACCCGACCACGCCCGGGTCGCCGCGCAGCCCCGCCACGCTGGACACGATGATGATGCTCCCGCCCGCCTCCATCCGGCTCATCGCGTGCTTGCACACGAGGAACGCGCCGCGCACATGGACGGCGATGACCTTGTCGAACTCGGCCACCGGGTAGTCGGTGATCGGCTCGATCGGGCCGGTGACGCCCGCGTTGGCGATGGCGACGTCGAGCCGTCCCCAGCGCTCCACCGCCGCGTCCGCGCAGGCGGCGACGTCGTCCTCCACCGTGACGTCGCCCGGGTGCCCGGCGGCGCGGTCGGTGTCGAGGGACGCGACCGCCGCCTCCAGCGCGTCCGCGTCGCGGTCGGCCAGCAGGACACGCGCGCCCTCCGCCAGGAACCGCCGCGCCGTGGCCATTCCGATACTGCCCGCACCGCCCGTGATCAGGCACACCTTGCCGTCAAGCCGTGACACGGCCCGCCTCCTTGACCGTTGTGGCGCGCCTCGGCCGGATGGTCAGGGCCGCGGCGACACCGACGAGACCGGTGAGCAGCGCCCAGTACGCCGGACTCTGCGTGTCACCGGTGAGATTCATGTAGGACGTGATGAGGAAAGGCCCGAGCCCGCCGAAGACGCCGCCCACGAGGTTGTAGACGAGACCGACCCCGCTGGAGCGGGTCTCCGGGCTGAACAGCTCGGAGATCGCCGCGGGGAAGGCCCCCGACAGCAACCCGATCGCGACGCTCAGCATGGCCTGCGCCGCGACCAGCCTGCCGAAGGTCGGCGCGTCGTTCAGCAGCGCGAAGGCCGGATAGCAGAGGACACCGTATCCGATGGCCCCGGCCAGCAGGACGGGGCGCCGCCCGTAGCGATCCGACAGCGCCCCGCCCGCCAGACACGCCGCCACCTGCAACGCGGCGGCGACGATCACGGACTTCTGGACGTCCATCATGTCGATGTGCAGCTTGCGTCCCGCGTGCGACGGCAGGAACACGAACAGCAGGTAGAACGAGGCCGACCCGACGACGGTCAGGCCAGCGACCATCGCGACCTCCCGCGGATGGTCGCGGAACACCCGGACAAGGCTGGTCCGCGCGGCCACGTCGCCCTCCGCGGAGTAGCGCAGGTACTCGGGCGACTCCGCCATCCGCCGCCGCATGTACAGGCCGATCGGCGCTAGCAGGACGCCGAAGCCGAACACCAGCCGCCAGCCCCAGTCGGCCAGCGCCTCCGGCGACAGCAGCGCGTCCAGCAGCAGCACCGCGGCCGAGGCGAGGCCCGCGGTGACGGCCTGCGTCGCCATCTGGGTGCTCGCGAACAGCCCGCGCCGCCGCTCGGGCGCCAGCTCGACGAGCATCGCGGTGGCGCCCCCGAACTCGCCGCCCGCCGCGAACCCCTGGATCACCCTGGCCACCATGACCAGGACCGACGCCGACCACCCGATCGTCGCATACGACGGGGTGAGGGCGATCAGCGCGACGCCGATCGACATCATCAGCGCGATCCACACCAGCACCGGGCGCCGCCCGTACCGGTCGGCGAGCCGTCCCCACACCAGCCCGCCGAGTGGCCGCACCACGTACGACACCCCGAACGTGCCGAGGGTGAGAAGCGTCGAGACCGCCTCGTTCTCGGCGGGGAAGAAATGGTGCGAGATGTAGCGGGAGAAGGCGCTGTAGACGATGAAGTCGAAGCCCTCGAAGCACACGCCGTAGTTGCAGGCGAGCACCGAACGCAGCACGGACGGCGGCCGGGACACGCCGCCGGAACCCGGCCGGGACGTCACCGCAGCGACTCGGCTGGCTCGGCGGCACCCGGGACCGCCTCGTCGGGTACCGCTTCATTGGGCAGCGGCTCGAAGCCGGGCAGCTCGGGGTCCGCCCAGTCCGCCGCGACGAGCGGGAGGCGGAAGCCGAGCAGGGTGAGTTGTTCCGTCGCGCGGAGTGAGACGCCCTGGCCGGGGTCGGCCTGCGCGGCGAAGTGTCGGCCGAGGTCGGCGCCGCCCGCGCCACCCGCCTGGCCCGCGCCGTCCAGCACGAAGTAGAGCCGGTAGGCGGCCTCGTCGGGGCCGAGGTCGAGCGTCGCGCCGGGCTTCAGCAGCAGCGTCTCGGCCATGACCTCGCGTTCGCTGAACGTCCCGAGGTGCTTGCGGAACACGCCCGGCCGTCCGGCGACCGGGATCCACCGGTACGCCTTCGGGTTCATGAAGACGGGGGTGTCGTAGCGCGGCGCGGGCAGGACGAGCCGCTCGCCGATGGACTGTTCCCAGATCGCGTTGATGCTGAAGGTCTTCTTGGTGGTGCCGTCCGGCAGGTCGCGGACGAAGACGGGCCCGTCGAAGTGGCCGATCTCGTTGAGCGCGGCACGTCCGTCCCGGTACTGGCCGGGGCTCATGTACCCGGAGCCGCTCGCGCCGCCGAGCTGGAGGACGAGCGCGATCGGGCCCGGCCCGTCGTCCTGCGGTCCGTAGGACGTGCCCTCGGGGAAGTAACCGAGGTGGCCCTCGCGCAGGGTGCCGTTGCGGCCCATGGTCATGTCGCCGGACAGGGCGAACCGGAACTGGTCGAAATTGTGCCGATGCCTGACCATGGCGAAGTGGCCCAGGTTCTCGGCGATGGCGAGCATGAAGTTCTCGCGGTCGCCGTCCGTGCCCTGGAGGAGGTAGCGCTGCCCGAGCGCTCCGGTGGGGTGGTCGTCGGTGAATAGTCGCTGGTCCGCGGGGTTGACGACATGCATAGTGTCTCCTCTGGACGGGTGCATGTCGGCGCAAGGTGACACCGGCTCGCGGGCGGCGTCTCCCCGTGCTCTCACTCAGCGAAAAATCCCGACCGGAGGTGACCATGGCGGGCAACACGGTCGAACCGGGTCGGACGGTACTGAGCCGCGCCCTGGCGATCCTGGACTCCTTCAGCGAGCGGCGGCCCGAGCAGACGCTGGCGATGATCGTCCGGGACACGGGGCTCGCCCCGGCCACCGTCCACCGGCTGCTGGCCGAGCTGGTGGAGTGGGGCGCGCTGGAGCGGCACGGGCGGGGCCGCTACCGGATCGGGCTGCGGCTCTGGCAGCTCGGCGCGCTCGCGCCGCGCGGGCGGCGGCTGCGCGACGTGGCGCTGCCCTTCCTTGAGGACCTGTACGAGGCCACGCACCAGGTCGTGCACCTGGTGGTGCGCGACGAGGACCAGGCTCTGTACGTGGAGAAGCTGTCGGCCCGTCCCCAGGTCGGCGTCGTGTCGCAGGTCGGCGGGCGGCTGCCGCTGCACGCGACGGGCCCCGGCAAGGTGCTGCTCGCCTACGCGCCCGCCGAGGTGCGCGAACGGCTGCTGAACGCGCCGCTCGCGCATGTCACGCAGGCCACGATCACCGACGCGGCGCGGCTGCGGACGGTGCTCGCCGACATCCGCGCGACGGGCTTCTGCCTGAGCCGGGACGAGATGACCGTGGGCGCCTCGTCCGTCGCCGCCCCCGTCTTCTCCCGGCCCGGGGAGATCGCGGCGGCGATCTCCGTGGTGGTGCCGAGCCGCACCGGCAGCCTGGCGCCGCTCGTCCCGGCGGTGCGGGCCGCCGCGCTCGGCATCTCCCGGGCGCTCCGGCCCGACGAGGTTTTCCGCTGAGTGAGAGGAGTGGGTCCCGGGACGGGTGTCGCGGTGGGACGCTCGACTCGTCCCGCACCTGACCACCGGAAGGAGAATCCGTGGCCCTCGATGTCCGCGGCCTCACGTTCGACGTCCTGCGCGCCCACGGCCTGACGACGCTGTTCGGCAACCCGGGATCGACCGAGATCTCCCTGCTCACCGACCTGCCGAACGACCTGACCTTCATCCTCGGCCTGCACGAGGGGTCCGTGGTCGGCATGGCCACCGGCTGGGCCATCGCGCACGAGCGGCCCGCCGCGGTGATCCTGCACACCACCGCCGGGCTCGGCAACGCGGTCGGCGCGCTCGCCACCGCCCGCGTCAACCGGGCGCCGCTGGTCGTGATCATCGGGCAGCAGGACCGCAGGCATCTGGCGTTCGAGCCGTTCCTCACCGGCCGCCTCGACGGCCTCGCGGGCGACTACCCCGTGTGGGTGGGGCAGCCGACGCACGCCGCCGACGTGCCGGGGGCCGTCGGCCGCGCCGTGCACGAGGCGCGCACCGGGCACGGTCCCGCGCTGGTCATCGTGCCCATGGACGATTGGACCGTTCCCGTCGAGGAGGGCGCCACGCTGGCCGCCCCCGACGTCGTCCGGTCCACCGCGCGGCCCGACCCGGACGTCGTCGCCGAGCTCGCCGACCTCGTGAACGGGGCGAGCAACCCCGCGATCGTCGTGGGCTCGGGCGCCGACAGCCCCGCCGCCTGGACGGCGCTGACCGCCCTCGCCGACCGGCTGAGCTGCCCCGTCTGGCAGGAGGCGTTCGGCGCCCGCGCGGGCTTCCCGCAGGACCACCCGCGGTTCGCCGGGCACCTGCCCGCCGGGCGGGCGGCGCTGCGCCAGGCCCTGTCCGGCCACGACCTCGTCCTGACGGTGGGCGCGCCGATCTTCCGGCAGTACCACTTCGAGCCGGGACCGCTGCTGCCGCCCGGCACCCGCGCCGTCGTGATCAGCCAGTTCGCCGAGGAGATCCACCGCAGCCCGGCCGAGCTGGCGGTCCACGCCGACCCGGGGCTCGTCTGCGCGGCGCTGGTCGACGCGGTCACCGAGCATCCCGAACCGGCGGAGCCGATCCGCCGCAAGCCGGTGCCCATTCCCCCGTACGAGGGGCTGCTCCTCCCGGAGCACGTGTTCACCGAGCTGGCCGAACGGCTCGCGCCCGACACGATCCTCGTCGAGGAGAGCCCGTCGAGCCGTCCGCTGCTCCACGAGCTGGTCCCGGCCCGCGAGCCGCTCGGCTTCGTCAGCGCCGCGATGGGCGGCCTCGGGTTCGGACTGCCCGCCGCGACCGGGCTGAAGATGGCGCTGCCGCACCGTCCCGTGGTCGCGGTGATGGGCGACGGATCGTCCATCTACGGCATCCAGGCGCTGTGGAGCGCCGCCCATTACGGTGTCGGCGCGCTGTTCGTCGTCATGTCCAACGGCGCGTACGCCATCATGGATTGGCTAGCCTCGGAGAAGGGCCACGGCAAGGCGCCGTGGCCGCAGTTCACCGAGGTCAGCATGTCCGGTCTGGCGACGTCGCTGGGCTGCCCCGCGATCCGGGTGACCGATCTGGACGGGCTGCGCGAGCAGCTCGACGCGATCGTCCCGACGCTGGGCGAGCGCACCGAGCCGCTCCTGCTGGACGTGGCCGTGGGGACGCTCTGATCAGGGGGTTCTAGGATGTGAAAGATGAGATTCTCGATCTCCATCCCCCAGGACCTGGACGACGGCGAGTTCGACCCGGCCGGTTTCCGCGCCTATCTGAGACGGGCCGAGGAACTCGGCTTCGACGGCGCCTGGACGCAGGAGCAGGTGCTCGGCTCGGCGGCGCGGTCGAGCCCGCTGGAGACCATGGTGTACGCGGCCGCGTGCACCGAACGGATCCGGCTGGGCTGCGCGGTGTTCGTGACCACGCTGCACAGCCCTCTCCAGCTCGCCAAGAGCCTCAGCACGCTGGACCAGCTCAGCCGCGGCCGCGTCGACGTGGGCGTGGGAGTCGGCGGGGGCGGCCCCTCGCTGGCGGCGTTCGCGGTCGATCCGGCGACCCGTGTCGCGCGGTTCACCGAAGGGCTGGAGTTGATGAAGGCGTGCTGGACGCAGCCTCGCATCACCTTCGACGGGCGTTTCTGGCAGGTCGACGGCGGTGCCATGGAGCCCAAGCCGTTCCAGAAGCCGCATCCTCCGGTGTGGTTCGGCGCCCGGCACCCGAACGCGCTGCGCCGCGCTGTACGGCACGGCGACGGCTTCTTCGGCGCCGGGTCGGCGACGACCGCCCAGTTCGTCGAGCAGATGGGGGTCGTCCGGGAGGCACTCGCGGAGCAGGAGCGCGATCCTGCCGGATTCTCTATCGCCAAGCGCGTCTACATCGGTGTGGACGACGACGCGGCCCGCGCCCAGAAGCGGTCGGCGGCGACCCTTCAGCGGTTCTACGCGCGGGACGACCTGCTCTCCGTGGCGGTGTTCGGCTCGGCCGACAAGTGCGCGGAGGAAGTGCGCGAGGTGATCGACGCGGGCGCCGAAATGGTGCTGTTCACCCCGCTGTTCGACGACGCGGAGCAGATGGAGCGCATCGCGGCCGAGGTCATGCCGCGGCTCTCTTAAGACCCGAGCCGGGGAGCCCGCGGAGGTATCGGGCTCCCCGGCGTTCAGGTGGCTCCTAGCGTGAGTGCCTGCGGAGGAACTTGCGCAGGGTGGGGTTGTAGTAGTCGGAACGTTCCCAGTGCGGCGCGTGACCGCATTCGTTGGCGACGGCCGTCTCGACGTTGCGGAAGTGCTTCGCCATGACGCGCTGCACCGACGGCGGGCTGTACAGGTCGCCGTCCGACCAGAGCAGCAGGGTGGGCACCCTCAGCCGCTCGACGTCGTCCCAGGTGGGGCTGTGCACGTTGCCCTGACCGACGTCGCTGGTATCGGCCCGGTCGTGGATCGCGTTCCAGGCCGCGACCCCTCCGGGGTTGAGCGCCCGGTAGGTGGGTCCGAGTTCGATGAAGTCGGTCGGGTTGTCGTGGAAACTCGGTGGCCGCAGCCGCTCGAGCATGTCCACGTACTCCTGGTTCTTGATTCCGGTCAGGCTCCCACTGAGCGAGAGGCTGAGAAGGCGGTCCTCGTAGGACAGGGCGTAGTCGAGCGCCACTCCCCCGCCCGCGGCCACCCCGACGAGGTGGAACCGGCGGATGCGAAGGTGCCGCACGAGGGCGTGCAGGTCCTCCGAACCCGTGCCGGGGTCGTCCGCGGAAGGCGCGCTCGACTTGTAGTAGCCGCGCCGGGAGTAGCCGATGACGCGGTACCCGGCCTTGGCGAAGTAGGGCTGCTGGTAGGGCCAGATCTCCCCGCTCCCGCTGCCGGGGTGCATGAAGATGACCGGCGTCCCCCGGCCTCCGGTGTCCCAGTACCACAGGCGTCCGCCGGGCACGGGCGCGTACCCCTCGGTCGCCGGGACCTGCGCCGGAATCGGAATGATCCGGAGTGGGGAGTCGGTCCGGGGGGCGCCGCCCGCGGAGGCGGTCCCACCGGAGACGGCGAAGGCCGCGCCGCCCGCCGCGAGCGCCGTGGCGCCTCCCAGCAGGCTCCTGCGGCCCATGCGCGGAACCGTCAGGGTCCGCTCGGGTCTGTGCTCGGGTCTGTCGTCGTTGGTCGTCACTCAAGACCTCCCAGATCTTGATATCGGGTGACTTCTCCCCCCGGAGTTCATGAGTGGGAGCACTTCGGGCAGGCGGTCGCGGGTGGCGGCGTACTCCCGGACGATCAGCTCGACGATGCGGGCGGCGGGCAGCACCGCGTCGACCAGCCCGGCCGACTGGCCCATCTCGACCTTGCCGCCGGTGACGTCGCCGTCGACGGCGGCGGTGCGCAGGCTGGACGCGGTGAACTCGGCGCGCCGCAGCTCCAGGTCGGCGCCCGCGTCCTCCAGCTCCCGCATCCGGTCGGCGAAGTCGTTGGACAGCACCCGGATCATCCCGAGGCCGCGGCCCACGGTCCGGGTGTCGCCGGTCCCTGCCGCGATGACGGCGTCCTTGTAGGACGGGTGCAGGTTCGACTCGGCGCTCGCGAGGAACCGGGTGCCGAACTGCGCGGCCCCGGCGCCGAGCGAGAGCGCGGCGGCGAGCCCGGCGCCGTCGGCGAACCCGCCCGAGGCGATGATCGGCACGTCGGGGAACCGCCGCGCCACGGCCCGGACGGTGACCAGCGTGGTCACGAGCCCGCCCGGCGGGTGGCCGCCCGCCTCGGCGCCGACGACGACGAGGGCGTCCACCCCGGCGTCGACCGCCTTGGCCGCGTGCTCCTCGTTGGCGACGACGTGCAGGCACAGCGTGCCGAGGTCCTTGAAGCGCTGGAGGTAGCGGCGCGGGCCGCCCTGCGAGCCGATCAGGATCGGGACGCGCCTGGCCGCCAGCAGGTCCATGACCTCGTCGGCGCCCTTGCGGTACAGCGGCAGGTTCACCGCGTAGGGCCGGTCGGTGCCCGCCGCGACCTCGTTGATCGTCCGGTCCAGGTCGGGGATCCGCATCGGGCCTGACGCGATCACGCCGAGCCCGCCCGCGTTGGACACCGCGAGCGGCAGCCGCGAGTTCGACGACGCCCACGACATGCCCGCCTGGACGATCGGCAGGTCGCAGCCCAGCAGGCGGGTGACGCTCGTGTCGATCCGGGCCGCGCCCGCGTCCATCGCGCTCACGCCTCCACCGAGTCGAGCAGCCGCTTCGCGTGGACGGCGAGATGCCGCTTCTGCACCTTCGAGCTGGCCGTCATGCCGAACTGCTCGAACCCGTCGATGACCCGGATGTGGCGCGGCACCTTGAAGCGGGCGAGGCGTTCGCGGACCCAGTCGGCGATCTCCTCCGGCTCCGCCTCGCAGCCCTCGGCCAGCACGACGAACGCGAACGGGACCTCCATCAGGCGCTCGTCGGGGACGCCGACCACCGCCGCCTGCTTGATCTTGGGATGGCTGTGCAGGACGTCCTCGACCTCCGTCGGCGACACGTTCTCGCCGCCGACGCGGATCAGCTCCTTGGCGCGTCCGACGAATTCGAGGCGGCCGTCGTCGCCGACCCGGCCGAGGTCGCCGGTGCGCAGCCAGCCGTCCGGCGACAGGGTCTCGGCGGTCTCGTCCGGCATGGCGAAGTAGCCGCGCATCACGTTCCAGCCCCGGACGAGGATCTCACCGACGTCCCCGGTGGGCAGGTCGCGCCCGGCCTCGGGGTCGTGGATCCGGACCTCGATGCCCGGTTCGGGCAGCATCCGGCCACTGGCGCGAACGTCCTCCGGCTCCCACCACGCGGACTGCGCCACGTTCGGCGACGCCTCGGACAGCCCGTAGCCGACGACGCACTCGGTCGCGCCCAGCTCGTCGATGATCCGCCGGACGACGGCGGGCGACGCCGCCGCCCACGCGCCCCGCAGCCGGAGGTGACGCCGGGGCCGGTCCGGGTGGTTCAGCAGCATCAGCGCGATGGTGTCGTTGCCGGAGAAGTGGGTGCAGCGCTCCTCCTCGATCAGGCGCAGCGCCTCACCGGCCTCGAACCGGTCCATCGTCACCACCGTGGCGGCGTGCTGGATGCTGGCCAGCACGGTCAGGGTGCTGCCCGCCGCGTGGAAGAACGGGCGCACGCTGTGGAAGCGGTCGCCCGCGCGCAGCCCCATCCGCCCGCCGGAGAAGAACCCGTCGGCGCACATGTTGAGCTGGGTCAGCAGGGCGCCCTTCGGACGGGACGTCGTGCCGGACGTGTACTGGATCAGCAGCACGTCGTCGGGCGTCCCGCACGGCTCGACCGGGACCGTTCCAGCGGCCTTGAAATCCTCCCAGGACCGACCGGCCGGGGGGACGTCGGCGGGCCCGTCCGCGCCGAGCACGACCACCGAGCGCAGGTCGGGCAGGTCGGCGTCCGGCAGCTCGGAGTCGACGGCGGGGCAGATCTCGCGGAGCACGGCGAGGAAGTCGATGGTGAGGAAGCGGTCGGCCAGGAACAGGATCGACGACCGCGACTGCCGCAGCGCGTACGCGATCTCCGGCGGCTGCCACCGGGTGTTGACGGGCACGGTCGTCGCGCCGAGCGAACCGATGGCGAGGAAGAGCGCGACCCACTCCGGGCTGTTGCCGAGGCAGACCGCCACATGGTCGCCGCGGCGGACCCCGGCGGCCGACAGCGCGGACCGGACGGTCGCGACCTCGGCGTCCAGCGCGGCGTAGGTGATCCGGCCGTGGGAGGCGACGACCGCCTCGACGTCCGGTCCGATGGTCACGGCCCGGCGCAGCGCGTCATGCACGGTCAACGGGCAGACGCCGTCGAGCATGTGTCCCGAAGTGGGGGTTCTTCCCATCGCTCAGTTCCCCTCCTGCGCCGTCGAGCGCGCCCTGCTCTCCCGCATGGCGGCCGCGAAGTCCTCCACGCCGCCGCGCCACCCGCCGTCGGCGAGGCAGCGTTCGATCGCCGACATCTCGATCCGGATGCCCTTGGCGAGGTCGGTCTCCGAGCCGAGGTCGATCGCCTGCTTGGTCAGCGCCATCGCCAGCCGGGGCGCGCCCGCGATCGTCGCCGCGATCTTCTCCCCGGCGGCGAGCAGCTCGGCGGCCGGCACCGTGCGCGCCACCAGGCCCACGTCGGCGGCCTCGTCCACCGGCATGACCCGGGACGTGAACAGCAGCTCCTTCGCGCGGCGCTTGCCGATGACCCGCTGGAGCCGTTGCGTCGCTCCCACCGTTCCCCAGTGCGCCTCGGGGAACCGGAACGTCGCGTCGTCGGCGGCCACGATGAAGTCGCACGACATCGCCATCTCCCCACCGGAGCCGACGACCGCGCCGTGCACCAGCGCCACCACGGGCTTCGAGCACCGCTCGATGGCCTCGTAGGCGGCGAAGGACGCGATGCGGCGGGCGCGCACCCAGTTCTCGTCCCGGCCGTCGCGCTCCTTCAGGTCGGCCCCCGCGCAGAACGCGGGGCCGTTCGCGCGCAGCAGGACGGTGCCGACGGAGTCGTCGGCGTCGAGGCGCGTGAACGCCTCGCTCAGGCCGTGGCACATGGGGAGGTTCAGCGCGTTGCGCGCCTCCGGCCTGTTCAGCACCACGTGCGCGACGCCGTCGGCCTCGCGCACCAGCACCGGTTCGTCTTCGGTCACCGCTAGATCGTCCCTTCGTCGTGGAGCCGGGCGATCTCGTCCCGGTCGAGGCCCAGCAGGTCGGCGAGCACGTCCTCGGTGTCGGCGCCGAGGAGCGGCGGGACGCCGGGTTCGGGGTAGTCGGCCCCGTCCAGGCGCAGCGGGGTCCGCAGGGCGGAGAACCGGCCCTCGGTGGGGTGGTCGAAGTGGCCGACCATGCCGCGCGCGCCGAGGTGCGGGTCGCTGAGCGCCTCGCGGGCGGACTTGACCTCGCCCACCGGGACGTCCACGGCCCGCAGCGCCTCCGCCAGCTCGTTCCGGGGACGGCGGCCGATGGCCTCGGCGAGCGCGGCGGTGACCCGTTCGCGCTGCGCGACCCGGCCCTCGTTGGCGGTGAGTTCGGGGTCGGCGGCCAGCTCGCCCAGGCCGAGCACCTCGCACAGCGGGCCCCAGTGCTGGTCGCTGCCGCTGATGTGCAGCCAGCCGCCGTCCGCGCACTGGAAGGCGGAGGACGGCACCCGCCCGGGATGCGCGGTGCCGGTGCGTCCCGGGTCCTCGTCGAGGGCGAAGATCCGGGCGGCGGCGAGGGCCAGCAGGCTCGCCTGGACGTCCATCATCGCCAGATCGACGTGCCCGCCGCGCCCGCCCCGCCGCCGCTCCATGAGCCCGGTCAGCGCGGAGATGACGATCCACAGCCCCGAGGTCAGGTCGGAGACCGGGATCCCGACCTTGGCGGGCGGGGTGTCGGGGTGTCCGGTCAGCGACATGATCCCGGACAGCGCCTGGAAGACGGTGTCGTAGCCCTTGCGGTCGGAGTACGGCCCTGACTGCCCGAAACCGGTGCTGGACACGTAGACCAGGCCCGGGTTCAGCGCGGCGAGCGCCTCGTAGCCGAGCCCGTACTTGTCCATCGTGCCGGGCATGAAGTTCTCGACCACGACGTCGGCGCGGCAGGCGAGGGCGCGGGCGATCTCCTGCCCGCGCGTGGTGCGCAGGTTGAGCGTCACCGACTTCTTGCCCCGGTTGAAGGCGAAGTAGTAGGCGCTCTCACCGGCGGGCAGCCGGGGCTCGAAGCTGCGGGACTCGTCGCCGCCGCCCGGCCGCTCCACCTTGATCACGTCGGCGCCGAGATCGGCGAGGATCTGGGTGGCGAACGGCCCGGCCAGCACCCGAGAGAAGTCGACGACGGTGATCCCGTCCAGCGGCCTCATCCTGCCGCCCCCCGGAACCCGCGCATGATCGTGTTGACGTCGCCGCCGGTCCGCATGGCCTCCGGAAAGGGCAGGTCGGCCACCCGGTAGAACAGGTCCTTGGCCGACGCCATCGCGAGCGGGCTCACCTCGGCCCAGCCCGCCGCGATCTCCAGTCCGGCGGCCTCGGCGTCGTCCGGCTCGGTGACCCGGTTGGCCAGACCCAACTCGGCCAGCTCCGCGCCGCCCAGGATGCGGCCGGTGCTGATCACCTCGAAGGCGAGCTTGCGGCCGAGGTTGCGTTGCAACCCGGTCATCACGATCGCCGGGACGATCGAGTGCTTCAGCTCCGGATACCCGAACTTGACGTCGGTCGCGGCGACCATCATGTCGCAGCCGATCGCCAGGCCCGCGCCGCCGCCCATGGCCGGGCCCCGCACCACCGACACGATGGGCTTCGGGAGCTGCTGGAGCAACATCTGGGTGCGGGTGGTCAGCTCGGCCCGCGCGATCACGGCGTGCTGGTCGGCGGGCGTGAGGTCGGCGAACTCCGACAGGTCGGCGCCCGCGCAGAAGCCCCGGCCCTTGCCGGTGAGGACGACCGCGCGCACCGCGTCGTCCTCACCGGCCGCTTTGAGCGCGTCGTGCAGGGCGCGCGTGAGTTCCGTGTCGAGCGCGTTGAGCTTGGCCGGCCGGTTCATCCGCAGGACCCGGACCGCGCCGCGATCCTCGGTGATCAGTACTCCGTGCTCAGACATTCTCCTCCACCTTCCCGCCGAACCTCCCGCCGATCAGGCCGAACCCGGCTCGGGCGACCATGCTGTGCAGGGGCCGGTCGAGTGCCTGCTCGCACCGTCGCGAGGCCGCCATGACCCCGTCCAGGTCGAGCCCGGTGTCGATTCCCTCGGACTCCAGCAGGTTGACCAGGTCCTCGGTGCAGACGTTCCCGGTCATGCCGCCGCCATAGTGGATCTGCGCGGGGTGCCCGCCGACGCCGCCGAGGGAGCTGTCGAAGTCGCGGCAGCCCGCCTCCAGCGCCGCGACGCAGTTCGCGAGCCCGCTGCCGCGGGTGTTGTGGAAGTGCGCGACGAGCGGGGTGTCGGGGATCTCGGACGAGATCCGGGTGAACATCGACCTGACCGTCGTCGGCGTCGCCAGGCCGGTCGTGTCGCCGAGGGTGACCAGGTCGACGCCGAGTTCGGCGAACCTGGCCGCGTCGGCGGCGACGACACCGGGGTCGACGGCGCCCTCGAAGGGGCAGCCGAACGCCACGGAGATCACGCCGACGAGCCGGAACCGGCCGGCGGCGAGCCGCACCATCTCGGTCACCCGTTCCCACTGACCGGCCCGCGTGCTGCGCATGTTGCGCTCGGTGTGCGACTCGGTCGCCGACACCAGCAGGCTCAGTTCGGTGGCGCCGTGACCGGCGTCGAGGTCGGTTATGGCGCGTTCCACGGCGCGCGGGTTGGGACACGTCGCCTTGTAGGCGACGCCCGCGGGCCTGGGCAGCCCGGCGAGTACCGTGCTCGCGTCGCGAAACGCGGGTACGCGCTCGGGATGGCTGTAGCTGGTCGCTTCGATCCGTGCGAAACCCGCCGCGGCGAAGGCGCCGATCAGGTCGATCTTCGCGTCGGTCGGGACGTACGTCTGTTCGTGCTGGAGCCCGTCGCGGGCGAAGCACTCGCAGATCGTGACGCGGTCGGCCATGCGAGTCCGCCTCCTTGCCTAGGGGAGCGTCGAGGTCATCACAGCAGGAATATAACCTACTGTTGACAACATCAACACCCGCCCCCGGCGACGGACCCTCACCGGTGGGGCCGAATCAGCGCTCCGAGCGCTCCAGCGCCTTGGCCAACGTGGCCAGCTTGCGCAGGGCGGAGTCGAGAACTTCCTGCTCAAGCGGGGTGAGGCAGACGAGGAAGGCGTTGTTGCGCTCGTTCGCGGCCCCGATGAGCCCGTGGTAGATCGACCGTCCACCACGGGTCAGCGTGAGCTGCGTGGTACGGCCGGGGCCCGGCTCCCGCTCGACCACGCCGGCCTCGGCCAGCTTGGCGGCGACCCTGCTCATCTGGGCCTTGTCCAGCCCGGCCAGCCGGGCCAGCCGGTTCACGGTCAGCGGTTCGTCGGCGCCGAGCAGCGCGATCGTGCGCCACTCCTGGAGGCTGACGTCGAATTCCCGCCGGTAGCGAAGGGCGGCGCTGCGGGACAGCGCGTTGGCCACCCGGTGCAGCCGGTACGACAGCAACTCCCTGATCGGAAGGAGTTCGGTCTCATCGGCGGCCGGATCCGCTGAGCGGGACGGTAGGGCGTTCATGCCCCCACTGTAAGGCGGCGCGGAGCTGGTGCGTTCCCTTCTCGCAAGGTGTTGACAAATACAACACCCAGCGATGAGACTGCTGCGAAATGGATTACGGTCGGCGTAACAGCAGGCACAGGGAGGTCCGCAACATGCCAGCAGACCCGTCAGCCACTCTGCTCATCGACGGAACGTGGCAAACGGCTGCCTCGACCTTCGACGTGACGGATCCCGCCACGCTGAAGGTCATCGCGAAAGTCGCCGACGCGGGGCCGGACGAGGCCCTCACGGCCCTCGCCGCCGCCGACCGGGCCGCCGAGCCCTGGCGCAGGGTGACCGCCGAGGAGCGCGCCGCCGCGCTGCGCGCGGCCGTCGCCAGGATCCGCGCCCAGGCCGACGCCCTCGCCGCCCTGATGACCAGCGAGAACGGCAAGCCGCTCGGCGAGTCCAAGGGCGAGGTGCTGGGCTCGGCCCGGATGCTCGAATGGGCCGCCGAGGAGTGCCGCCGCGCCAACGGACGCACCACCCCGGACGCCGCGGGCGGGCCCGCGATGGTGCTGCGCGTCCCGATCGGGCCGACGCTGGCGATCTCCCCGTGGAACTTCCCCGCGAGCATGCTGGTCCGCAAGGTCGGGCTGGCCCTCGCCGCGGGCTGTCCGGTGATCGTCAAGCCCGCGGAGCAGACCCCGCTGGTCGGCACCGAGCTGGTGCGCCTCATCAACGAGGCCGGGAACCTGCCCGCCGGGGTGCTCCAGTCGCTGACGACGTCCCGTCCCGGCGACGTCGCGGGCGCGCTGCTGAACGACCGCCGCCTCCGCAAGGTCAGCTTCACCGGCTCCACCGAGGTCGGGCTGAGCCTGCTCGCCTCGACCCGCGACCACCTGCGCCGGACGTCGCTGGAGATGGGCGGGCACTCCCCCGCCATCGTCCTGGACGACGCCGACCTGCCCGCCGCCGCCACCGCCGTCGCCGCCGCGAAGTTCGCCAACGCCGGACAGAGCTGCATCGCGATCAACCGGCTGTTCGTGCACCGGTCGGTCCACGACGAGTTCGTCTCGCTCCTGCTGGAGAAGGTGGCGGCGCTGCGCCTCGGGCACGGCGCCACCGAGGGCACCACCACCGGCCCCCTCATCGACTTCGGCGGGCTCGACAAGGTCGAACGGCACGTCGCCGACGCCGTCAAGCGCGGCGCGACCGTCGCGACCGGCGGCAGGCGCTGGACGCCCGACGACCCGGAGCTGACCGGCGCCTTCTACGAGCCGACCGTGCTGACCGGCGCGGACGACACCATGCTGATCAGCTCGGAGGAGACGTTCGGCCCGGTGCTGCCGATCTACGTCGTCGACGACGACGCGGAGGCGATCGAGCGCGCCAACGCCACCGACTACGGCCTGGCCGCCTACGTGTTCGGCTCCGGCCTGACGCGGGTGTGGCGGGCCGTCGACCAGCTCAGCTTCGGCGTGGTCGCGGTCAACGAACCGTTCCCCGTCCGGCCCGAGCTGCCGTTCGGCGGGATGAAGAACAGCGGGCTGGAGCGCGAGGGAGGCAGCGAGGGCATCGACGCCTACCTGGAGACCAAGTCCGTGGCGATCCGGCTCTGACAAGGGCCGTTCCGGGGGGCGTGGGGGGTCGTCCCCCCACAAGACAGGGCTCGTAACGAAAGGACTCTGAGGGCTAAACCATGGCGATCGAACAGCAGACCACGACCGAGACCGGGCGGGAGAACGGTGACCGCGCGCGGCGGCTCGCCGAGCTGGACGCCCGGACGGTCATCCACCCGCACAGCGTCATCGGCTCCCCCGCGGAGCCGATGATCCTGGAACGCGGGCAGGGGGCCGTGGTCTGGGACGTCAACGGCAAGTCCTACATCGACGGCACCTGCGGCCTGTGGCAGTGCCCGGTGGGGCACGGCCGCCGCGAGCTGGCGGACGCCGCCGCCGAGCAGATCGCCAAGCTGGAGTTCTACTCCTCGTTCGGCGACTACTCCAACGAGCCCTCGATCAGGCTGGCCGAACGCCTGCTGAACCTCGCGCCGCCGAACATGCGGCGGGTCTTCTTCACCAACGGCGGGTCGGAGGGCAACGAGACGGCCATCAAGCTGGCCCGGCTCGCCCACCACCACGCGGGCAGGCCGGAACGCTCCGTGATCCTCGCGCGCACCGGCGGTTACCACGGGATGGGCGGGGGTTCCCTCGCCGCCACCGGGATCGACCGGCTGCGCGAGGGTTACGGCCCGCTGATGCCCGGGATCGAGTTCCTCTCCAAGCCCCACGGGGTGCGCGGCGAGGACGTCACCGACACGCTGATCGCCGAGCTCGAGGAGCGCATCGAGCGGATCGGCGCGGACAGGATCGCGGCGTTCGTCGGCGAGCCCGTGCTCGGCGTCGGCGGCATGGTGCCGCCCCCGCCGGGCTACTGGCCGCGCGTCCAGGAAGTGCTGCGGCGGCACGGCATCCTGCTGATCCTGGACGAGATCGTCACCGCCTTCGGCCGGATCGGCCACTGGTTCGGCTGCGAGCGCTACGACGTCGAGCCGGACATCATCGTCACGGCGAAGGGCCTGTCCAGCGGGTACATTCCGATGGGAGCGGTCCTTGCCGGGGACCGCGTCCTGGACCTGGCGGACGGAGCGACGTTCCTGCACGGGTTCACCTACAACGGCCATCCCGTCGGCGCGGCGGTGGCACTGGCCAACATCGACATCCTGGAGCGCGAGGGGCTGCTCGCCGAGGCCGATCGTCTCGGTGGCCGCCTGCTCGACGCGCTGAAGCCGCTCGAAGGGCTCGACCACGTCCTCGAGGTTCGCGGCGTCGGGATGATGCTCGGCGTCGAGCTGGACCGCGGCGCGGACACCGCCGCCGCGACAGCCGGGGTTCAGGCGGCCGCCCGCGCGGACGGCGTGATCGTCCGCGCGTCCGGCACCACCATCGTCCTTTCACCACCGCTGGTGATCGACGAACAACAGTTGGACACGCTCGCAGGTGTCCTGACCGACCACGTCGCGGCGGCCTGACGGGGCAGGGCGCGCGTAACCCCGTTGCAACACTCCTGGAGGAGATCGTGGGGCGAAACATAAGTAAGAAAGGCACGGTGGTCCGGTTCGCGGCCGCCGGCCTGGCCGTGACCCTGGCGGCCTCGGCATGCAGCATCGGCGGTTCGAGCGGCGGTGGCGACGACGACTCGCTGACCTACGTCTCGACGGGAGCCCCGTTCCAGGACTACCAGGCCGAGGCGTGGCAGAAGCCGTTCACCGCCGAGACGGGCGTCAAGTTCCGCAACGACGGGCCCGTGGAGGAGGCGAAGATCAAGACGATGGTCGAGGCCGGCAAGGTGACCTGGGACGTCGTCGACACCACGCCCGCCGCGGCCGTGCAGTACTGCGGCAAGTACGTCGAGAAGCTCGACTTCTCGGTCATCGACAAGAGCAAGTTCCCGGCGGGGACCGTCGGTGACTGCGGCGTGCCGAACTTCTTCTACAGCACGATCTTCATGTTCAACAAGCAGAAGTACGGCGCGAACGCACCGACGAAGGCCGCCGACTTCTTCGACCTGAAGAAGTACCCGGGCAAGCGGATCGTCCCGCCGGAGATCTCGGTCGGCCTGCTGGAGTTCGCGCTGCTGGCCGACGGCGTCCCGAAGGACAAGCTGTACCCGCTGGACCTCGACCGGGCCTTCAAGAAGCTGGACACGATCAAGAAGGTGACCACCTTCGCGAAGACCTACGGCCAGATGCAGCAGATGATGGTCGACAAGCAGTTCGACATGGGTCTGATGCTCAACGCCCGCGCCTACCAGGGCCTCAAGGCCGGCGCGCCGTTCGGCGCCGTCTGGGACAGCACGATCGTGAACTGGAACGTTCTCGTGGTCCCGAAGGGGTCGCCGCACAAGGAGAACGCGATGAAGTTCATCGCCTCCGCGTCCGGGGACGAGCAGTCGGCGAAGCTGGCGGAGCTGGCCTCGGTGCTGCCGATCAACGAGAGCGTCCAGCCGAAGTTCGACCAGTACCAGCAGCAGCTCAACGCCTACGCGCCCGGACACAAGCAGAGCATCGTCCGGGCCGACGCGGACTGGTGGGGCAAGAACTTCGACCGGGTCACCGAACGCTACACCGCGTGGCTCTCGGGGTGACGCGGCGATGACCGCTCCGACCACATCGGCTCCGGCACCGGCGGCCAGCACCGCCGGTGCCGGCCCCGCCGGGCGGCCCAGGCGCGCGATGGCGGGCTGGTTCATCCTGCCCGCCACCGCGCTGCTCCTGGTGTTCTTCTGCTACCCGCTGGGCAACATCATCTGGCGCAGCTTCACCGACCCGTCCACCGGGTTCGGGAACTACACCAAGCTGCTGCACGACGGCGTCTCGGTGACGGTCCTGACCCGGACGCTCATCACCGGGCTGATCGTCGCGGCATGCACGCTCGTCATCGCCTACCCGTACGCCTACGCGATGACGCGGGTCAGCCCGCGCGCGCGGAACCTGATGACGGTGGTGGTGCTGCTGCCGTTCTGGACGTCGATGATGGCCCGCAACTTCGCCTGGTACATGCTGGAGCAGCGCGGCGGCCTGATCGACGACGCGTTCTCGGCCGTCGGCATCCACGGCGTCGTCCTGCTGGGCACGGTGTCCGGCGTGGCGGTCGCGATGGTGCAGGTCATGCTGCCGTTCATGGTGCTGCCGCTGTACAGCGGGATGGACGGCATCGACAAGCGGCTGCTGGACGCGGCGACCAGCCTCGGCGCGCCGCGCTGGCGGGCGTTCGCCCGGGTGTACCTGCCGCTGTCGATCCCGGCCGTGCTGTCGGGCTTCACGCTGGTGTTCATCCTGACGCTCGGGTTCTACGTGACCCCGGCGCTGCTGGGCTCGCCGCAGCAGTCCCTCGTCCCGCAACTGATCGCCACGCGCGTCAGCGACCTGCTCGACTTCGGCGGCGCGGGCGCGCTCGGCTCGGTGCTGCTGGTGGTGACGCTGCTGGCGCTGTTCGTCGTGTCGAGGTTCGCCAACCTCTCGTCCACCACCGAGAAGGCGGTGACCAATGAGTGAGAGCACACCCGCCCTCAAGACCGCGAACACGGCCGGGCCCGGCATGCGGGTCAGGCGGGACGGCGGCCTCGGCTGGGGCCTGAAGGCCATGGTCGGCCTGGTCGGGCTGATCCTGGTCGCGCCGACGGCGGTCGTCATCCCGATGAGCTTCTCCGGCGGCGCCACCTTCCAGTTCCCGCCGGAGAACTGGTCGCTGCGCTGGTACGAGTCGTTCTTCACGTCCGAGCGGTGGATGCGCTCGCTGCTGACGTCCGTGCAGATCGGGCTGCTCGTGGCGGTGACCACGACCATCCTCGGCGTCGCGGCGGCGTTCGGCCTGAACCGGACGAGGTTCCGCGGCCGGGGCGCGATCAGGTCGCTGATGCTGGCGCCGCTGATCGTGCCGAGCATCGTGGTCGCGGTCGCGATCTACGGCGTGTTCCTGAAGTGGCACCTGAACGGCACGCCGATCGGGTTCGTCACCGCGCACACCATCATGGCGCTGCCGTTCGTGATCACGGTCATGGCGACCAGCCTCGCCGGGTACGACCGGACGCTCGACACGGCCGCCGCGACGCTCGGCGCCACGCCGCTGAAGACGTTCTTCCGGATCACGGTGCCGCTGGTGGCGCCGGGCGTGATGTCGGGGTTCGTCTTCGCGTTCGTCATGTCGCTCGACGAGGTCGTCGTCGCGCTGTTCCTCCAGACGCCCGACATCCAGACGCTGCCGGTCCAGATGTACAACTCCATCACCCTGGAGGTGGACCCGACGATCGCGGCGGCGTCCAGCCTGATGGTGGTGGTGACCAGCTTCGTCCTGCTGATGCCGCAGTTCGTTCGCCGCAAGCGGAGCACATCATGAGCAAAAACGACCAGAGCACCAGCCACGGGATCCGGATCGCGGGCGTTTCGAAGGTCTACTCGGGCACGTCCCGGGCCGCCGTCGACGACGTCTCCCTGGACATCGCGCCCGGCGAGTTCATCACCCTGCTCGGCCCGTCGGGCTCGGGCAAGACGACGATGCTGTCGATGCTCGCCGGGTTCGTCTCGGTGTCCGCCGGGAAGATCGAGATCGACGGTCACGACGTGTCCCGGCAGAAGCCCCACAAGCGGAACCTCGGCGTCGTGTTCCAGCAGTACGCGCTGTTCCCGCACATGAACGTCGCGAAGAACGTGGCGTTCCCGCTCCAGCAGCGGCGGATGCCGAAGGCGGAGATCGCGGCCAAGGTCGACGAGGCGCTCAAGCTCGTCCACCTGGAGGAGTACGCGAACCGGCTGCCGAACCAGCTGTCCGGCGGTCAGCAGCAGCGCGTGGCGCTCGCCCGCGCGGTGGTGTACCGGCCGCGCGCCCTGCTGATGGACGAGCCGCTCGGCGCCCTCGACCGCAAGCTCCGCGACGAGCTCCAGCGCGAGATCGCCCGGATGCACCGCGAGCTGGGCATGACGTTCATCTTCGTCACGCACGACCAGCACGAGGCGCTCACGCTGTCCGACCGGATCGCGGTGTTCAACGAGGGCCGCATCGAGCAGGTCGGCACACCGTCCGACCTGTACGAGCGGCCGGAGACGCTGTTCGTGGCGCAGTTCCTCGGCGAGTCCACGTGCTTTCGCGGCACCGTGGACGTCTCGGCGGGCGTGCTGCGCTGCGGCGGCTTCACGCCCCGGGCGCCGCGCCTGGACGCCGGGCTCGACGGCAGCGACGGCGTCGCCGTCATCCGGCCCGAGCGGCTGGAGCTGCACACCGACGCGGCGGCGGTGCCGGACGGACACAACCAGGTCCGCGCCACCGTCACCGAGATCGTCTACGTCGGCAACCACCACCAGGTGGGGCTGCGGTTCACCGACGGAACCAGCGGCTCGGCCATGCGCCTTGCCGGACGCGACCTGCCCGCCGTACCCGGCGAGGAGATCACCGTGAGCTGGGACCCCGAGCACCAGTCGATCGTGGCCGACCCCGACGACGAGCCGTCCCGGGCCGCCTCCGGCAAGCCGGTGGGCGCGCCCGCCGCCACCTGACCCGTACCCCCGTCCACCCGTACCGCCGATCAGAGGAGTCACCGACCCATGGCAGTCCAGTCCGGCCTCGACGAGCGTTTCGAGCGGATCACCGCGGGCGTCCCCGACCTCGCCGACGAGCGGCTCGGGGACGTGCTGCGCGACCGCTACGGATTGGCGGCCGCCTCGCTGCGGCCGCTGGCGGGCGAGACGGACCGCAACACCCATGTCGTGGACGGCGACGGCGCCGAGTACGTCCTGAAGGTCAGCGGTCCGGCCGACCGCCGGGCGATCGAGTTCCAGGCGGCGCTGCTGGCGCACCTGGCCGAACACGACCCGGGCCTGGTGGTCCCCAGGACCGTGCCTGACGTGTCGGGCGCGCCCGTCACGTCCGTGCGGGACGGGGGCCGCGACCTGCCGGTCCGGCTGCTGACCTGGGTTCCGGGCGTGCCGCTGGCCGAGGTGGGCCGCCGGTCGCCGGAGCTGCTCGCCGACGTCGGCGGCGCGGCCGGGCGGCTCGCGGCGGCGACGGCGGCGTTCGTCCACCCCGATCCCCCGGCGCCGCACTACTGGGAGTTCCCGCACGCGGACGCGGTGCTGGAGGCGTCACTCGGGCACGTCACCGAGCCGGAACTGCGCGACGCGGCCACCGCGCTCGGCGACCGGTTCGGGCCGCTGCTCGCCGCGCGGCTCCGTGAACTGCCCACGGCGGTCGTGCACCACGATCTGAACGCCTTCAACGTGCTGGTCCGCCGCGAGGGCGGGCGGCGCCGCGTCTCCGGCGTGATCGACTTCGGGGACGCGCTGCCGACCGCGCGGATCGCCGACCTGGCCGTGCTGGCGTCGAGCGTGATGCGAGGCGCCGACCAGCCGCTCACGGTCGCCGCGACGCTCGCCGCCGCGTACCACGCGGCGTGCCCGCTCTCGGAAGAAGAGCTGGACCTGCTGTTCCCGCTGATCGCCGTGCGGTCGGCGACGGTCGCGGTCACCGCCGCCCGGCTCGACGCCGAGCGGCGGCACGGCGACCCCCGGCACCGGTCGGCGGCGGCCGCCGACCTGGTGCGTTCGCTGGCGGCGGTGCCGCCGGAGCTGGGGCGCGCGACGGTCCGGCACGCCTGCGGGCTGCCCGCGCATCCGGCGTCCCCGGCGGTCGCGACCTGGCTGGCGGGCAACGCCGCGTCGGCGGTGCCGCCGGTGGAGGGCACGCTCACGGCGGTCGACCTCGGCGCCTCGTCCGACGTCTTCGACGGCGTCGACCCTCGCGAGCACGGCGCGCTGCGCACGGCCGCGACCACCGAGATCCTCGCCCGCCGTCCGGCCGTGGCGGTGGGACGCCACGGCGAACCGCGTTTCCTGGAGCCGGGACGGCGCCACGACGGCGGACCGGACGAGCCCGCCAACGTGCACCTCGGCATCGACCTGTTCGCGGGGGCCGGCACGTCCGTCCGGGCGCCGCTGCCCGGCGTGGTGGAGGAGCCCACCGCCGGAGTCGATCTCGTGCTGCTGCACGAGCCCGCCGACGGCGTCCGCTTCCGGACGCTCTACACGGGCCTGACCGGCGCCGCCGCACCGGGCGAGAACATCGAGGCGGGCGCGACGATCGGCCGGATCGCGCCGAGCACCGAACTGCCACCGCACGTCCGCGTCCAGGTGGCGGCCGCCCCGCTCGACGGCTGGGCGGCCGTGCCCGAGGGCGTCCCCTACTCCGAGTCGGCGCTGTGGCAGGGACTGTTCCCCGACCCGACGCCGCTGCTCGGCACCCAGGACGCGGTCGCCGCGTGGACGCCGGTGATCGGCAGGTCGCTCCAGGGCCGCCGCACGCACCTGCCCGACAGCCACCCGATGTACTTCCAGCGTCCGATCGCGATGGCCAGGGCCAGAGACACCCGGTTCTACGACGAGGAGGGCCGCTCCTACCTGGACGCCCTCAACAACGTGACCCTCGTCGGCCACGGCCATCCGCGGCTCGTGAACGTCGCGGCCCGCCAGCTCAGCAGGCTCAACACCAACACCCGGTTCGTGTACGACGAGCTGACCGAGTACGCCGAACGGCTCACCGCGACGCTGCCGGACGGCCTGGACGTCGTCTACTTCGTCAACTCCGGCAGCGAGGCCAACGACCTGGCGCTGCGGATGTCCCGCTACCTGACCAAACGGGACGACATCGTCATCATCGACGACGCCTACCACGGCTACACCTCGGTGGTGTCCGACGTGAGCCCGTCCCGGTACAAGCACTACGGCAAGCCGGACACCACGCACCCGACCCCCGTCCCCGACCGGTACCGGGGCGCGTACGGCTACGACGACCCGGACGCGGGCGCCAAGTACGCACAGCACGTCATCGACGAGTTCGACCGGCTGGCCGCCGAGGGCCGCGCGCCCGCCGCGTACCTGTTCGAGGCGCTGCTGGCGGGCGGCGGGCAGGTCGTCCTGCCGCCCGGCTACCTGGCGCCGATCTTCGCCGCCGCCCGCGAGCGCGGCGCGCTGACGATCGCCGACGAGGTCCAGGTCGGCTTCGGACGGCTCGGCGAGGCGTTCTGGGGCTTCCAGACGCAGGGCCCGGACGTCGTCCCCGACTTCGTGACCATGGGCAAGGCGATGGGCAACGGGTTCCCGGTGGCGGCGATGGTCACCACCCGGGAGATCTCCCGCGCGTTCGACCCGACCGGCCGCTTCTTCTCCACCTACGGCGGCAACCCGGTCGCCTGCGCGGTCGGCCTCGAACTCCTGAAGGTCGTCGACGACGAGGGGCTCCAGCACAACGCGCTCGTCGTCGGCCAGTACCTGCGGGACCGGCTCACCGCGCTCGCCGACCGGCACCCGCTGATCGGGGACGTGCGCGGCCAGGGCTTCTACAGCGGCGTCGAGTTCGTCCTCGACCGGGACACGAAGGAGCCCGCGTCGAAGGAGACGCTGCTCATCTGCGAGCGGCTCAAGGACCGGGGCGTCCTGGTGTATCCGACGGGCCCGGCCTGGAACATCCTCAAGCTCAAGCCGCCGCTCACGTTCACGCGGGCGGACGCCGACGACTTCACCGACACATTGGACGACGTACTCGAGACGGGCTGGTGACATGGCTGACCACGCGGACATGATCCTCACGGGCGGCCGGGTGCTGACCGTCGACGCGGGATTCACGGTCGCCAGCGCCGTCGCGATCTCCGGGGACCGGATCACGGCCGTCGGCGACGACGACCGGGTCCGCGCGCTCGCGGGCCCGGCCACCGAGGTCGTCGACCTCGCCGGACGGACGGCGCTGCCCGGAATCAACGACGCCCACCTGCACCTGGCCATGTTCGGCCTGGCCGGGCCGCCCTACTGCGTCGACCTCAACGGCGTCGACTCGCTCGACGCGCTGAACGACGCGCTCACCGACGGGCCGATCGGCCCCGGCGGCAGCCAGTGGCTGATCGGCGAGGGCTGGCGCGAGGCGAACATCCCCGAGTTCGACGCCGCCGTGCCCGGCCCGCACCGCTCCCTCATCGACACCGTCACCGCCGACCGGCCGACCGTCCTGCACCACGCGTCCCGGCACTCGGTGCTGGTCAACACGGCGGCGCTGCGGATCGCGGGCATCACCCGCGACACCCCGGACCCGGAGGGCGGACGGATCGTCCGCGGCACCGACGGCGAGCCCACCGGCCTGCTCCTCGAAGGGGCGAAGGGGCTGATCACCCAGTACGTCCCCGACCACTCCGAGAAGGAGCGGCTGGACGCGATCGAGTCGGCGATGCGCAAGCTCAACGCGCTGGGCATCACCAGCGTCACCGACCCGATCGTCTGGCCCGAGCTGCTGCGCGACTACACCTCGCTGCGCCGTGACGGCCGGATGTCCGTCCGGGTCAACGCGCTGCTGCACTGGGACTGGCCGTCCCCCGCCAGCACGTCGGAGCGGCTGGAGACGGCGCTCGGCTTCGCCGGGCTGTCCACCGGGCTCGGCGACGACTGGCTGCGGATCGGCGGCGCCAAGCTGTTCGCGGACGGCGTCCCCACCCAGTGCACGGCGTGGCTGCACGGCGAGTACCCGTCCGGCGGGCACGGTCACCTCATCACGGCGGGCGGCGACGACGACGCCCGCTACGAGGAACTGCTCCGCATGATCGAGCTGGCGCACCGCAACCGGCTCCAGGTGCAGGTGCACGTCACCGGCGACCGGGCGGCGGACGCGGCCACCGACGGGCTGATCGGCGCGCTCAAGGCCGACCCGTGGCCGGACGCGCGGCACGCGCTGATCCACGGCACGCTGCTGTCCGAGGAGTCCTACGCGAGGCTCGCCGAGCACGACATCAGCGTGATCACCAGCTCGCTGATGAAGTCGCACAGCGGCGCGTCAATGACCCGCGCGATCGGCGCTGACCGGTGGTCGCGGGCGTTCCCGGCGGGCGCGCTGCTCAAGGCGGGCGTGCACGTCGCCGACAGCTCCGACGCGCCGATCACGTTCCCGGACTGGCTGCGCGGCATCGCCACGTTCGCGGGCGCCGAGCCGGGCCCGTTCTCCGACGTGCCGCGCGACCTGCGCCTGACCCGCGAGCAGGCGATCCGGCTGTGGACCACGGCGGGCGCCTACCTGGAGAACGCCGAGGACCGGAAGGGCACCCTCACCCCGGGCAGCCTCGCCGACCTCGTCGTCCTCGACGGCGACCTCCTCAAGGCCGACGACGGGGCGCTGCAACGGCTTACGCCGACGCTCACCATCGCGGGCGGACGGGTCGTCCACACCGCTTGATCAACACCGCGACACCGCCTGACCACCGGTCCTGACGCGGGACGTCCGCTATGCGACACGGGCAAGTCAGATAGGGCTCCGAATCGAACGACGGTGCGATGATCTGGGCAGCCAGGTTCCATGCGGCCTCGACCGGAGGACCTTTCGATGAGACCCAGCCCAGCAGCCCTGAAGACGTCCTTGAAGATCGCGGCGTGCCTCGCCGTCGCCGCCGCCGGACTGACGGCGGCGAACACGGCGAGCACGGCGGTGGCGGCGCCGTCCGGGGCGGCGCCGTCCGGGGCGGCGCCGCCGTGCGCGGACGGCACGCTCGTCCAGACCGACCGGGGCCCGGTCTGCGGTCTCGACGGCGACGGGATCAGGAACTGGCTCGGCGTCCCCTACGCCGCCGCGCCGGTCGGGAACCTGCGCTGGGAGGCTCCCGCCGAGCACGCGGCCTGGACGGCGCCGCTCCAGGCCACCGAGCAGGGCAGCGCCTGCCCGCAGCCGTCCGACTTCCGGCCCGGCTCGACCGACGAGGACTGCCTGAAGCTGGACGTCCGGGTGCCGGAGAACGCCGGGAACGGTCCGCTGCCCGTCATGGTGCAACTGCACGGCGGCGGGTTCCGGTTCGGCGTCCCGGACGACGGCACCCGCCTCGCCAAGGCGGGCAAGGTCATCCAGGTCGAGGTGCGCTACCGACTCGGCATCATGGGCTTCCTGTCCCACAGGTCGCTCGGCGTGAACGCCGGTGACTACGGGATCGAGGACCAGCAGGCCGCCCTGCGATGGGTGAAGCGCAACATCGCCAAGTTCGGTGGCGACCCCGGCAACGTCACCATCTTCGGGCCGTCCGCCGGAGGGTCGAGCGTATGCGCCAACATGGCGTCGCCCACCGCGCGTGGCCTGTTCCAGAAGGGCATCATCGAGAGCGGCGAGTACAACTCGCCGCGCGGCGTCCACGCCGCCTGGCAGGCGCAGGACTGCGCGACCAAGCTGCCCACGCAGGAACAGGCGCAGCAGGCCGGGGCGCGCTTCGCGGCGGCCGTGGGCTGCGGTGACGCCGCCGACGCCGCCGCCTGCCTGCGCGCCGTGCCGGTGAAGACACTGCTGGAGACGGCGGGCGACGGTCTCGGCCCGAACAGCGGCACCATGGCGCCCATCGTGGACGGCAAGACCCTGACCATGTCTCCGGGCAAGGCGTTCGCCACCGGAAACTTCAACAAGGTGCCCGTCATCCACGGCGTGGCCAGGGACGAGACGCAGATCCGTCCCGCCGACACACCCGCGCAGTATGACGCGCTACTCCAGAGCCAGTACGGCGACCTCGCGCCCAAGGTGCTTAAGCGTTACCCGCTGTCGGAGTACCCGGAGCCCGCCGCGTACATCGCGTCCCGCACCGTCATCGCCGACTCCGCGTCCGTCTGCCCGGCGCTGCTCAACGACCGGCGGCTGTCCGAGCACGTCCCCGTGTACGCCTACCGGTTCGACGACACCAACCCGCCGCCGCTGCCCTTCATCGACGCGACGAAGCCCGTCGGGGCCTTCCATGTCGGTGAGTGGAGCTATCTGTACGCCGGTACCTTCCCGGGGCAGCCCGACCTCGACCCCAACCAGAAACCGTTGCAGGCCCAGCTCACCGACCAGTGGAGCGCGTTCGCCCGCACCGGCGACCCCAACGTGAACGGCACCCCGCGCTGGACCCGGTTCACGACGAAGAAGCAGGCCCAGCTGTCGGTGCTGCCCGCCGGGACCAGCCGCATGACCCGCGAGGTCTCCGGCCCGTTCCACTGCGCGTTCTGGAACCGGCTCCAGCCGTTCGGTAGCTGACCACGTCCGCGTCAGCCCAGCACGAACGGGATCCGCGCGGCCACGTCGCCCAGCGCCGCCCTCTCGGCTTCGGTCGGAGGGCGGCGCCCCGTCCCGACCAGCAGGGCGTCCCGGTCGGAGAACGACACGGGGAACGACGCGTCCGCGATCCGCTCCAGCCCCGCGCGGGCCGCCGCGAGGATCTCGGCCTCCGGCCCGTTCCGGGGGGTGTGGGGGGTCGCTCCCCCACAAGAGAACGGCCCGGCGGCCGACGGCAGGTGCGCGACCAGGTCGAGATGGTGCAGCGTCCACTCCATGACGTACGCGGTCAGGTAGTCCCCGGCGGTCAGCACCTTGTCCTGGGTGCTGACGCGGGCGCCCGGATCGGCGAGTTCGGCGGCCCGGCCGGCGGCGGACCCGACGTCGTCGAGATGGAACTTCAGCAACTCCGGCGCGCCGTAGGCGGCGGCCAGCCGGGGGATCAAGGCGTCGAGCGGGTCGTCACCGGTCGGGGGGTCGACGAGCTCCCAGTAGGTGGTCGCGTCCGCGGTCGGTTCGGCGTCGGCGGGCGTGACCAGGGTGATCAGGACGTCCTGGGCGTCGATGACCAGGTGGCACACCAGGTCGCGGACGAGCCACCCCGTACAGCCGGACGGTCGCTCCATGTCGGCGTCGGCGAGGTCGGCGACGGCCGCCAGCAGATCCGTCCAGGAACGCGAGAAGAGATCAACATCAGCCACCCCGGCACCCTAGCCGCCGCGCCTAGTCGTAGGACGCCAGGACTCGGGCGTGGGTGCTCAGCACGTGCGCGAGCAGCGCCGGGGCCCGCGTGCCGCCCGCCGCGTCGGGGAGGGTCTCGGGGGTGAGCGTCCAGTCCGTGCCGACCCACGAGTCGGCGATGGTGCCCTCACTGGACGGCAGGTTGTTGCAGGACTGCCGGACCCGCTCGGCCCGCACCGACTCGGCCGCCGGGGTGTCGGTCTCCACCAGCAGCACCGGGACGCCGACGAGCGGCCCGTCCTCCACCAGCCGCAGGATCTCGTGCGCGTCCTCGCCTTCGAGCGCGGACCCGGCGTCCAGCAGCACCACCAGCCGGACCGGGGGGCCGTCCGCGGCGCCGGGCGGCAGCTCGCCGTCGGGCCCGCCGACACGGCGCAGGTCGACGATGTCGAGCAGGCTACGCAGCCGCTCGGCCGCCGCCGGACCGGTCGCGATCCCACCGCCGAGCAGCAGGGCGCTCGTGACCGGGTCGAACTCCTGGAGCCAGCCCGCGCCGGACAGCCCCGCCGCGTCGATCACCTCAAGGCCCACCAGCCCGGGTGGGACGGAGGCGAGGAACCGGGTCACCAGCGACCAGGCGTAGGCGGCCGCGTCGCCGGGCATCGCGCCCTGCGAGATCCACACGCCGCGTCGCCACGGCAGCCGGAGCACGAGCGGGACCCGCAGGTCGGGCAGCTCGACGGTGGACAGCACGCCCGCCAGCACCCCTTCAGCCGGGTCGATGCCCGGCTGCCAGGTCAGCCAGGACGGCGCGTCGAACGGCGCGACCTCCGCCGTGACCTGCGGCTCCACTCGGGCCAGCTCGTCGCGCAGCTGGGCGGCGTCGGACCGCAACCGCTGGTCGGCCGCCGCCATCAGCTGCTCGAACCGGCCGCGCGGCGCCCGTCCGGCGATCTCCTCGTTGCGCAGGGTCAGCGCGTGCTCGGTGGACGCGCGGAACGAGGCCAGCGAACGGCTCGCGTCCTCCCAGACCAGCCAGCACCGTTCGAGGTACTCGACCTCGCCGCCGGACGGCCCCTGCGGCGGCGGAGGCGTCGCGGGCCGCGCTGCCTGGACGGGCTGCGTGGGCTGGCCCTGCTGGACGGGCTGGACGGGCTGGGCGGGCGCCGCCACCGGAGGCGTCTCCGGCTCGGCCGCGTCGCCCGGGTCGTCCACCTGGACGCCGTGCGCCTCGACGAGTTCGGCCAGCCCGCCGGTGTAGCCCTGCCCCACGGCGCGCACCTTCCACCGGTCGTCCCGGCGGTAGATCTCCAGCCCGACGATCGCCTTCTCCGGGCCGAGCCCGTCGACGGTGAAGACCGCCGCCGGGTCGCCGCCGTCCACGGTGAGCCGCAGTCGCGGCGGCGGCGCCGTCCCGAACGTCGCCGCCCCGGTCAGGCTGACCGCGATCAGCACGGCGTGCGCGTCGGCGGGGACCGCGTCGAGGTCGAGCTCGACGCGCTGGCCGCCCGCACCGTCCGCCCAGCGGACGCCCGGCACCTGTGGCGCGTTGAAGAACACCAGGTCGGCGTCGGAGCGCACCCGCAGGTCGGGACCGACGAGCAGGGCGCTGACGTCCACGGGGACGCCGCAGGACACGGTGGCGGTCACCCGGCGGGCGGGCAGCGGCGCGTTGGCGCCACGGGACAGTTCGGCCATCGGCGGTCAGGCGTGGTTGGCGATCACCGGCAGCATGTCCTCGAACGTGCGGCCGTGGCACGGCTCGCCGATCGCGTTCATCTTCCAGCCGTCGCCGTGCCGGTAGATCCGGGACATCACCATCGCGGTGTGGGCGCCGCCGCCGGTCAGCGTGTACCGGGCCAGCTCACCGCCGTCCGTCTCGTTGACCAGGCGGCAGAACGCGTTCTCCACCTCGTTGAACGACTGCCCGTTGAAGGAGCTGACCGTGAACACCAGCGAGGTGACGTGCACCGGCAGGCGGCTCAGGTCGACCATCACGGACTCGTCGTCGCCGTCGCCCGCCCCGGTCAGGTTGTCGCCGGTGTGCCGGACGGAGCCGTCGTCGCTGACGAGCTTGCCGAAGAACACCACGTCGGCGAGGTTCCCGTCGGCGAACAGCACGCAGGAGGCGTCCAGGTCGATGTCCCGTTCGCGGGAACCGAAGAAGCCCTTCTTCTTCACCGCGTCCCAGCCGAGGCCCATCCGGACCATGCTCAGCGCACCGCCGGGCTTCTCCAGCGAGATCCGCTGGCCCTTCACCATCGAGACGGTCACAACCGTCGCCTCCTCGCGTTCCCCTTCGCCGCGCCGCTCCGCTCCGCGAAGCGCGCCGCCTCCGACACCCGGCCGCCCGCAGGGCTTCCGGAGTGGCAGCAAGCCTCGCAGCCGACCGGGCCAGTTGTCATCTCCTACGGCCCATCGGCGGCTGTCAACGGTGGCCGAGGGCTCGGCACTCCCGCCGGGTGGAAGGTGAGGTCGGGGACGAACGAAACCGGCTCACCGACTGGGCGCTCGCGGCGTTGCGCTCAGCCGGTGAGCCGGGGCTCAGTCGGACGTCAGCCGAAGTCGACGTCGATGCACTGGTAGAAGGCGTTGCCCGTGTCCGCGATGTCCCAGACGCCGAGCACGACCTGCCGGCCGGTCCGCTGCGGGAGCGTGCCGCTGTGGACGTCGCCGTCGGACGGCTGGCGCCCGCCGTAGCTCTTGTTGATGAACGGCGTCAGGTCCAGGCTGGCCCGGCTGATCGGGCTCTTGCTGTCCCAGCCTTCCTTGGTGATGAAGTAGCGGAACGACGTGGTGGAGTGCGCGGCGGTGAAGTGCCACTTGACGCTGAACTCCGAACCGGACGTCACCTTGGTCGCGGGCCAGCCGGTGCCGCCGCGCTGGTCGTCCAGCGGGGACCACCGTCCGTCGGCCCCGGCGCAGATCGTGCCGTCGCGCGGCCCGCTGTTCGGGAAGCCCTTCGGTCCTTCGACGCCGTCCGGGTCCCACTGGACCTCGCCGCAGTTGGTGACCTTGTGGGTGCCGCACAGGTAGCTGCGGCTCGGGGGCGAGGTGGTGTACCCGTGCGCCCACGCGGGCACGACGAGGGCCAGCGGCAGTCCTGCGGTGACGGCCGCGGCCAGGGCGATGCTGGTCTTCCTTGGCATCCTGCTTCTCCTTGGCGGGAGGTACGACGTACCTGGAGAGGGGGTGAGCCGGCCCCGGCAACCAACTCAAAGGAAACTTTCCTTTCAGTAAAGGTGAACCCTGGGCGCCCGCCCCGTCAAGCCCGCGACCGCCGCCGACCGCGTTTCTGGCAGGCATTGCACAGCCCACATCGAACGGTCCAGGACGCCGCGCCCATGCTGATCACGCAACGTGACCGGGGGCGTTCCTGTGCTAGCCTGGCCACCGCGAAGCGTTGAAGCAATGGGTGTCTTTTTTGTTGGCGTGGAGGCTGGCGGTGCGTTCAGGAAGAATCCTCCGGTTCGACGAAGTCCGTGGTTACGGATTCATCGTTCCCGACGGTGGTGGCGAGGACGTCTTCGTCCACGCCAACGAGCTTCTCGACGACAAGGCGGCGTTCTCACCGGGAACGGCCGTCGAGTTCGAGGTGACCGAGGGCGACCGCGGTCTCAAGGCGTTCGCCGTGCGCGCGGTGAGCGCGCCGTCCAACGGGTCGTCGGCCGTGACCGACCGCGCCCCGGCGGGCGACTCCCCCGACGACATGCTGTGCGACGTCCTGTCGCGCGCCCAGTTCAGCCGGGAGATCGTCGACGTGCTGCTGGCCGAGGTGCCCGACCTCACCGGCGGCCAGATCGTCAAGGTGCGCCGTAGCATCGTCGAGGTCGCCCACAAGCACGGCTGGATCGACGACTGACCCCGCGCTGACCTCGGCGGGCGCCGTCCGCCGGTCGGGTGCTGCCGATCAGGTGCCGCACGTCTCGCACTGCGGGCCCGGACAGCCGACCGTCGCCGTGTGCGCGGTGCGGGCGCCCACTGCCGCCATGCCCGCGCCCGGAATCGTGACGGCCTCGCGCACCCGGACGTGCCCGCCGTCGGCGACATCCGCGCCGGTCTCCGCTACCTCCGCCTCCACGGGCGCCGGGCCGTCCGGCTCCTCGGCGGAGGGTTCCGGGACGGCGCCGTCGCGCGGGTCGCGCAGATTCCGCAAAATCCACGCCGACTCCTCCAGGCACTCGACCGCGCGCCGGGGCTGCCGGTCGCCCAGGTAGGCGGCGGCGAGCCCGGTCAGGCTGCGGGCCTGGCCGCGCGGATCGCCGAGCCCGCGCTGCACCAGCAGGGCCTCGCGGTGATGGCCGACGGCCTCCTTGTAGCGCCGCGCGTCGGTGCAGGCCAGGCCGAGGCCGCTCAGCATGAGGGCGACGCCGAGCCACTCCCCCATCCGGCGCGCCGCCGTCAGCCCGGTCTGGAACACGCCGATCCAGTCGTCCAGGCTCCGACCGAAGCGGAAGAAGGGCAACAACAGTGCGGGGAGCCGCCAGACCACCGGGTGATGGCCCTGACCGGAAGCGGCCTTGATCACCGCGGGCAGGTTGTCGGCCTCGGCCTCCAGCCACGCCAGCGCCTGCCCGCGCGAGCCGAAGACGGGCCCGGTCCCCGGGCCTTCGGGCGGTTCGATCGGGACCCGGCCGCCGTGCGGGTTCAGCACATCGTCGACGGAGTGGGCGGCGCGCAGGTACCAGGTGAACAGGCGCCCGGCCGCCGCGTCGCGCCGGTCGGCCGTCTCCTCCTTGTGGGCCTTCTTCCTGGCGTACATGCGCAGCAGCTGGTGGATCCGGTAGCGGCCGGGGGACGCCTGCTGGAGCAGGTTCTCGTCCAACAGGTCCTCGAGCAGCGACTCGGCCCGCTGGCCGGGCAGATCGGTCAGCGCGGCGGCGGACGACGGCGTGAAGTCGGCCCCCGGATGCAGGCCGAGCAGCCGGAACATGCGCTTCTGGTCGTCGGCCAGCGCCCGGTAGGACAGCTCGAACGACGCGCTGATCGACCGGTTGCGGAACTCCAGCTCGCCGGGCAGCCGGTCGTCGTCCTGGAGCCGGGCGTCGAACTCGCCGGGCGTCCACGCCGGACGGGTCTGCAACCGCCGGGCCGCCATCGTCACGGCCATCGGCAGGTGCCCGCACCGGTCCGCGATCCGCGCGGCGGCGGCACGGTCGGCGGTGACCCGTTCGTGGCCCGCGATGCGGCCCAGCAGGTCGCGTGACTCGCGGGGCGCGAAGCCGTTCAGCCGGAGCCGGTGGACGCCGTCCAGCCCCGCCAGGCTGCGCCTGCTGGTGATGACGACCAGGCTCGTCGGGTCGCCCGGCAGCAGCGGCTCCACCTGGATCTCGTCGGTGGCGTTGTCGAGGATCACCAGGGCCCGCTCGCCGTGCAGCCGGTCGCGGTACAGGGCGGCCCTGGCGTCCACTCCCGGCGGGATCAGCGCGGGCGGGACGTTGAGCTGGCGCAGGAACGTGCCGAGCACCTCGGCGGGATCGGCGGGCGGCAAATCGGGGTCCATGGCGTGCAGGTCGGCCCACAGCTGGACGGCGCCGAACCGGCCCCGCGCGCTGATCTGGTGCCCGGCGCGGACGGCGAGGCGCGTCTTGCCGACCCCGGCCATGCCCTCGATGGCGATCACCGTCAGCGCCGTGTCGCCGTGCCCGCCCGCGTCGTCGGCGATCCGGTTCAGGGTGCGCAGCTCGTCCTCGCGTCCGGTGAACTCCACGATGTCCATCGGGAGTTGCCGCACCGCCGCCGGGACCTGCGCCGGGACCGGGGCGCTCCGCTCGGTCGCGGCGTCCAGCGCCGGGTCACCGCTGATGATCTGCCGTTCCAGGGCCCGCAGCCGGGGCCCGGGGTCGATGCCCAGATCCTCCGCGAGATGGCGGCGGACCTGCGCGAAGGCGTCGAGCGCGTCGGCGGACCTGCCCATCCGGTACAGGACGAGCATGAGCCGCTCCCACAGCCGCTCGCGCAGCGGGTGCCGTGCCACGAGGCGCCGCAGGTCGGGGACGAGCGCGTCGGAGCGTCCGAGCGACAGGCACGCGTCGGTGTACTGCTCCATCAGCAGGAGGCGGCGCTCCTCCAGCCGCTCCACGTCGGCGAGCAGCGGCGCGCCCAGCGACATGGCCTCAAGTGGCCGTCCCCGGCAGCAGCGCAGCGCGTCGGCGAAGTCCTGCGCGGCCTGCTCGGCGCGCCCGTCGAGGAACGCGCGCTCGCCCCGGGCGAACAGCTCCTCGAACCGTGAAAGGTCCAGCTCACCGGGTTCGACGCGGAGCAGGTAGCCGGGCGACCGGGTGATCAGCCGGTCGTCGGGTTCGCCCGCGTTGCGCAGGGCCCGGCGCAGCGCCGCGATATAGCCGCGGATGTTGGCCCTGGCCGAGGGCGGCGAGGTCCACCACACCGCCTCCACCAGGCGATCAATGGGGACGACCTGGTTGGACGCCAGCAGGAGCGCGGCGAGCACCGTCTGCTGCTGCGGCCCGCCGACGCCGACGGGACGACCGCCGGCGACGATCTGCAGCGGTCCAAGGATGCGGAATTCCATCTGATCCCCTAACCGGCCCTGTCAGAGCGATCACATGCGCACCCGCCCTCGGGTTCCGGTCCCACCGTCGAGGAAGACATCGGCCCTATGCGCCAAATATACGGCACCTATGCGTGTTTCAGGGCAACCTAGATGACACAGATGATCAACCGGGGCTCGCATTGGTCACATCATGACGACGACATGTCGTTGCCAGGGCCTCGGCGAGACGGGCCACCACGGGGAACGGGGGCGGGGGCTTGAACGGGCGACGGGAGACGACCGTCCGCACGCGGCCGGATCCGGCCGGAAGCCATAGCTGTTCGAGCCTGCCGTCGGCGCGGCCGAACCGCCGCGCACCGGCCCCATGGCCTGTCCCGGGCCGATTACCGCCCCTCGCTCCGACTCCCCCCGGCTAGCCACCGTTCGGCCGGATCACCCCGCGCTCAGCCTCCGTAGCCCAACGGCAGAGGCATACTCCTTAAAAGAGTAGAAGTGTCGGTTCAAATCCGACCGGAGGCACAGAAATGCGCGGCGCGCTCCGCGGTGGCGGATATTCTTCGGCGACGAATGATCATATCACCCTCGTTGGAACGGTCTAAGGTGAAATTCATTCGGGTCAGGTCGCCGAGTGACGGCGGACAGGCGACCGCCCGGCCCGGCGCGGCCCAGTGCTCCCCCCGCACACCGCCCCCGAGGCCCCGTCACTGAGAAGAACGAGTCGACCCCGCGGCGGATACGTCCTCCGCACCCCTGTCTTCGACGGCGCGGCTGAGTCGCCCCGCGCGGCCTCACGCGGTCCCGCCATTTTGGACACCGTTTCGGTGGTCAACTCGTTGAATGTTGAAGGGCTTTCTCGGCGCCCGATAACGCGGTCCGGCATCCACTGGCCTCCTGCGGTCAAGATCGTCCTTTATTCTTGACGTATGTTCTGGTGTCGGTTTGCATCGGAGACGTCGCTCGTCCCGTGCCCGTTGGATCCACTGCGACGTCGGTATTGCGCGCCAGTGGCATGAAGAGTGATTTTTCAATGAGTTCTGAAACCGCGCCGAGGTCCGTCCCGAAAGCGGTCCGGGTGTTGGTCGTCAGCGACAATCCGGTGTCCCGCATCGGGTTTCGGTCGCTGCTCGGCACGGCCGCGTCGGTCGATGTGGTGGGCAGCGGGACGGTCGAGCGCGCCGTGGCGGGTCTGCGCGTCCACGAGCCCGACGTGGTGCTGCTGGAGGGCTCGCCCCCCGCCGACAGCGCGATCGCCCGGCTGGCGCGGTCCGGCGCCCGGGTGGTCGTCGTGACGGCCGAGCTCGACCCGCTCGTCCTCGTCAAGATCGTGGCGGCGGGCGCCCACGGATGCCTGGTGTACGGGCACTTCGAGCCCAGGGCCCTCGCCGACGTGCTGGTCGCGGCCGGACGCGGGGAGTCGTCGCTGTCGCGTCCCGCCGTGACCGCGCTCGTGCGGTGGGTGCACGACGGCGGCGCCCCACGGCCCGACCCGGGGCTGACCGCGCGGGAGGCCGAGATCCTGGAGCTGATCGCCGCCGGGCTCACCAACCGGGAGATCGCCCGGCGGCTGGTCATCACGGAGAAGACGGTGAAGAACCACGCCCACCAGATCTACAAACGGCTGGGCGCCACCGGCCGGGAACACGCCGCCGAGCGCTGGATCGAATTGAATTCGTCTGCCGACGCCGCCGCCGACCCGTCGTAGGACCGGTCCGCCGCACCGGTCAATGGTTTTTCGGACGCGGCCCGGGAGTCCCAGGACCGTGCCCATCCCAAGATGGGCCCACCGCGACCTTTACCCGCTCGCGGCGCTGGCGCATGATCTGGTGGGCCCACGTTTCAAGGGCCATTAATTCTTTTCTGTCACCGTTGTGAACGATGTGGAAATTCGGTCGCCGTTGACAGCTGTCACCGGGAACTCACGCGGCGCTCCCCTTGCTGAAAGGCGTGGTACACGATGAACAGCTTGGTCGCCGTGACGGGAGCCGACGGCTTCATCGGCTCCCACCTCGTCGAGACGCTCGTGGACCGTGGCCATCGCGTGCGCGCCATGGTCCGGTACGACCCGTGCGAATCGTGGGGCTGGCTGGACGCGCTCGCGTCCGACGTGCTGGAGCGGGTGGAGGTGGTGCCGGGAGATGTGCGCGACCCCGCGTCGGTGCGGGACGCGCTCAGGGACGCCGAGTCGGCCTACCACCTGGCGGCGCTGACGGCGCCGTCCTACTCCCGGCTGGCCCCGCGCTCGTACGCCGAGACGAATCTCCTCGGCACCTTGAACGTGCTGGAGGCCGTCCGCGACCTGCGGACGCCCCGGCTGGTGCACGCCTCCAGCGGCGAGGTGTACGGCGCGGCGCGGCGGGTGCCGATCGACGAGGCGCATCCGTTGCAGGCGCGCTCCCCGTTCGCCGCGACGAAGATCGCGGCGGACAAGCTGGTGGAGAGCTACCACGCCTCGTTCGGGGTCCCGGCGGTGACGCTGCGACCGTTCGGCGTGTTCGGCCCCCGGCAGTCCGCCCGCGCGTTCATCCCGACCGTGATCAGCCAGATCGCGGCCGACACCGGCGCCGTGGAGATCGGCGCGCCGGAACCGGCCCTGGACCTGGCCTTCGTCCGGGACGTCGCGGAGGCGTTCGCGATCGTCGGGTCCGCGCCGCCCGGCGACGTCGTCGGCCAGGTCTACAACTGCGGCACCGGGCAGGTGGTCTCGCGGGGGAAGCTGGCCCGGGTGATCGCCGAGCTGATGGGCGCCGATCCCGAGGTCCGCTGCGAGACGGCCCGGGGGCGGCCGCGGGCGGCGGAGTCCGTCCGGTTCGTCTGCGACAGCGGCCTGCTCCGCCGCGACACCGGCTGGCGGCACCAGCACACCCTCGAAGAGGGGCTCAAGGACACGATCGAGTGGTTCCTCGATCCGGCGAACCTGGCGCGCTACCGGCCGTCCACCTACACGATCTAGGCACGGGGAGATGAACATGCTCAGGACTACCGGCGAGGTGACGGGCCGGGTCGCGTCGGTGGCCGTCCCCGCGTACTTCGATCCGGCGGCCGTGGACTGGTCGAGCATCGCCGACCCCCGCCTCGGCGTCGTCGTGCTGAACGCCGACAGCGGCGCGGGCACCGTCCGGGACCGCGAGTTCGCCGCCGTCGCGCACCGCACGGCCGACGCGGGCGTGCGGATCGCCGGGTACATCGACAGCGCCTTCGGCACCCGCCCGGCCCGCGAGGTCGAGGACGAGGTGACCCGCTACCGCAAGTGGTACGGGATCAGGACGGTGTTCCTCGACGAGGTGTCGTCCGTCCCGAGGCACGTGCTGCGGTACCAGCGCGTCGTCGCGGGCGTGCGGCGGCGGGGCGCGGAGTACGTCGTGTTCAACCACGGCACGTATCCCGACGCCGCGTACGCGCGGCTCGCCGACCTGCTCGTCACGTTCGAGGGGCCGTGGTCGGCGTACCAGCACGTCCGCGCGCCCGCGTGGGCGATGCAGATGCCCGCCGAACGGTTCTGCCATCTGGTCTACGCGGCGCCGCAGGCCGTCCTGGCGCGGGCGCTGGCTCGAGCCGGACGGCGCAACGCGGGCTCCGTCTACGTGACGGACCGGGCGGGCGTGAACCCGTGGTGCGGGCTCCCCGGCTACTTCTCCCGGGAGATGTCCCTCGTCTACGCGAACCGCTAGGCGGCGGTAACGGGTCAGGTCTGGGCGCGGTGCGGTTTCGGCCTGGCCCGTTCGATCTCGGGGAGTGTCCGCAGGACGCTGCGCAAGTGGGCGCGGGCGGCCTGCTCGGCGGCGTCGGCGTTGCGGGCGCGGATCGCCTCGATGATCGCCAGATGCTCGGACAGCGACTGGCGCGGGCGGCCCGGATGCATGGCGAGCCGGAACTGGTGCCGGACGTTCTGCGCCCGCAGCCGCTCCAGCGCCTGCGCGGCGGTGCGCTGGCCGCTGATCTCCTGGACGCGGCGGTGCAGCCGCTGGTTCAGCTCCGAGTAGCCGAACACGTCACCGGTCTCGACGGCCGCGCGCATGGCGGCGCCGATCGCGGCCAGCTCGGCGTCGCCGTCGCCGTCGATCCGCTGCGCGGCCTTGGCGGCGCACAGCCCCTCGATCACCATGCGCAGCTCGCAGATCTCGATCGCCTCGGCCAGCGACACGGCCCGCACCCGCGCGCCGCGGTTCTGCACGCGCTCGATCAGGCCCTCGTTGGCGAGCGCGAACAGCGCGGCCCGGACGCTGGCCCTGCTGGCCGAGAACTGCTCGGACAGGTCGGCCTCCACCAGCCGCTGGTTCGGGACGAACTCCCCGCCGAGGATCGCGTCCCTGATCCCGGTGACGACCGGATCCACCGGTTTGCCCTTCGGCACGGCGCACTCCCGCTGATCGGCAAGCGAAATTGTCAACAATTTTGTTACAGTTCGAGTGTAGCGCCCCGCCCGGTGGACGCCGCCGTTTCGAGGAGGCTCGATGCCCGACCCCGTCCGCCCAACGACCATCGCTGTGCTGGGCCTCGGCGAGGCGGGCGGCGAGATCGCCGGTGACCTCGCCGCCGCCGGGGCCGTGGTGCGCGGCTACGATCCCGCCGTCCCGGCGCCGGACGGCATCGTCCAGGCCGGGAGCGAGGCCGACGCGGCGGACGGCGCCGACCTGGTCCTCAGCGTCAACAGCGCGCACGACGCGACCGACGCCCTGCGAGCCGGGGTCGCCGGAGCCCGTCCGGGCGTGGTGTGGGCCGACCTGAACACCGCGGCCCCGGAGTTGAAGCGGCGGCTGGACGGCATCGCCCGCGAGCACGGCGTCCGGTTCGCCGATGTGGCGATCATGGCGCCGGTCCCGGGCCGGGGGCTGCGCACGCCGATGCTGGCCAGCGGGGACGGCGCCGCCGAGGCCGCGGACATCCTGACTCCTCTCGGCGCCACGGTCGAGATCCTGCCGGACGGCCCCGGCGCGGCGGCGGGCCGGAAGCTGCTGCGCAGCGTGTTCTTCAAGGGCCTCGCGGCGGCGGTCGTCGAGTCGCTGGAGGCCGCGCGCTCGGCGGGCTGCGAGGGCTGGCTGCGCGACGACATCACCGCCGAGCTGACCCGGGCGAGCGCCGACACCGTGGAACGCCTCGTCACCGGGACGCACCGGCACGCCGTCCGCCGCGCCGCCGAGATGTCGGCCGCCGCGACGATGCTGACCGAACTGGGCGTCCCGCCGCTCGTCGCGGGCGCCAGCCGCGACCTGCTGGAGCGGCTGTCGGTGGAGCGGTCCGCGTGACGGGCCGCGCCGCACCTGCCGACCCGGTCGAGGACGAGGTGCTCGCCGCCGCGTTAGACGGCGACGGACGGGCGTTCGGCCTGCTGGTGGAACCGCATCTGCGGGCGCTCCACGTGCACTGTTACCGGATGCTCGGCTCCTTCGACGACGCCGACGAGGCGCTCCAAGACGTCCTGCTCCGCTCCTGGAAGTCCCTCGGCACCTTCCAGGGACGCGCGCCGCTGCGGCACTGGCTGGTCCGGATCGCCACCAACACGTGCCTGAAGATGATCGAGCGCAAGGGGCGGCTGCCCGTCACGACGGGCGAGATCGAGTACCTCCAGCCCTACCCGGACCGCCTGCTCGACGATCTCGACGACGATCCCGCGACGGTCGTGGAGGGCCGGGAGAGCGTCGCGCTGGCGTTCATCGTCGCCCTGCAACGCCTGCCCGCCACCCAGCGCGCCGCCCTGATCCTCAAGGACGCGCTCGGCTGGACCGGCGCCGAGGTCGCCGACCTGCTCGACAGCAGCGTCCCGGCGGTCAACAGCATGTTGCAACGGGCGCGCGGCACGCTCGGCGCCGCCACCGGTCCGCGCCGCCCGCTCGACGGACGCGACGACGAGGTGCTCGGCCGGTTCACCGAGGCCTGGCGGCGCCACGACTTCACCGCACTCGCCGCCGTCCTGCACGAGGACGCCGTCCTGCGGATGCCGCCGGAGGACCTCGTGCTCCACGGCCGCGAACGGGTCGCCGAGTTCCTGGCGGGCCTTCACCGCGAGAGCCCCGGAGAGTTCACGCTCATGGCGACGCGCGCCAACGGGCATCCCGCGCTGGCCGCGTACACGGCCGACGGGCGGACGGGCGCGCTCCACGCCTACGGGCTGCTCGTCTGCACCATCTCCGGGGATCACCTGGAAACGGCCACCGGTTTCGGCGTCCCCGCCCTCTTCGCCCACTTCGGGCTACCCGCGTCCGGTTCGTGAGCCGAGCGCCATGGTGGGGTCGACGCCCCACCACGGCGCCCGCGCGTCAGGCCTGCCGTCCGAGGAGGGCCAGCAGGCGCGTGAACGCCGGGGCGTCCGGGCCCACGGGCAGGCCGGGCCCGAAGAATCCGGCGGTGCGGCGCTTCTCGATGGGCCCCTCCTTGGCGAACACCGCGACGGCGTCCACCACGTCGCCGTCGGCGTCGTAGGGGGTGCTGGCGCCGCGCGCGACGTCCCAACCGTGCACGAGCGACTCCAGGAGGCAGACCCGGGTCAGGAAGACCCCGGGCACCTCCCCGATCACGAACGGGACCTCACGGTCCAGGGCGCCGAACGCCGACACGGCGTCCAGACAGCTGTCGGCCGCCGCGCCGAACGCCTTGGCCGGATGGGCGCCGTCCAGGTCCCGCTCGGTTTCGCGGTCCGTCTCGGCCACGGCGATGGCCTCCGCGTCCTCGCGCGTGTACGCCTCGATGATCGCCAGGCTGCCGACCAGGTGGTTGCCGACCTGCCGGACCGTCCAGCCGCCGCAGGGGGAGCTCGCGTCCCACCGGTCGTCGGGGACGGCGGCCAGCAGCGCGTTGGTGGTGTCGAACGCGCGCTCCACCAGCTCGACGGCGTTCGCCGTCACGGTGCTCTGCTCGGATGACATGGATCCTCCGATGGTTTCGGGCCGCGGAGAGCGGCCGTCCACTCATACAGATCCCGAGACCCTCGACGATCCATCGGTCGAATCCACCGCGCCCGGACGCCGGTAGACGAGCGGCACCGCCACGGTCCCCTCATCGGCGGACTCGGCGGCGGTACGGATCAGGTGGTGGTCGGGCGACAGCGAGCAGGCCGGGTCGGTGCGGGCGGCGTCGCCGGTCAGCGCGTGCGCCTGGCAGCGGCAGCCGCCGAAGTCGATCTCTCGGCGCGGGCACTCCCGGCATGGCCCGGTCATCCAGTCCGTGCCCCGGTAGGCGTTGAACGCCGGGGACTCCGCCCAGATCCAGGCGAGCGACCGTTCCCGGACGTTCGGCGGCGCGAGGTCCGGCACGGCGTAGGCCGCCGGGCACGGCAGCGCGGTCCCGTCGGGACCGACCGTGACGGACCGCGCGCCCCACCCGCCCATGCACGGTTTCGGGACGCCCTCGTAGTAGTCCGGCATGACCCAGACGAGTTCGGGCCGGTCGCCGTGGCCGTCGCGCCAGGCGGCGACCGTGGCCTTGGCGCGGTCGAGCTGGTCCCTGGTGGGGAGCAGCGCGGCGCGGTTGCGGAGCGCCCAGCCGTAGAACTGGGTGTTGGCCAGCTCGATCCGGTCGGCGCCCCAGTTCGCCCCGACCTCGATGATCTCCTGGAGGTTGTCGAGGTTGCGGCGGTGCAGGACGACGTTCAACCCGAACGGCACGCCCGCGTCCCGGATCACCTTGGCCGCGCGTTCCTTGTCGTCGTAGGACACGCGTCCGGCGATGAGGTCGGAGCCGGGGCGGCGCGCGTCCTGGAGGGAGAGCTGGACGCTGTTCAGCCCGGCGTCCAGCAGCTCACCGAGCCGCTCGGCGGAGAGCCCGACACCGCTGGTCACGAGCTGCGTGTAGACCCCGGCGCGGTGCGCGGCGGCCACGATCTCCGCGAGGTCGGGACGCAGCAGCGGCTCGCCGCCGGACACGTGCGCCTGGACGACGCCCAGCTCGGCGGCCTCACCGAACACCCGCGCCCAGTCGGCGGCGCTCAGCTCCGCGCTCTTGCGGACGAGTTCCAGCGGGTTCGAGCAGTACGGGCAGTGCAACGGGCAGGCGTGGGTGACCTCGGCGAGCAGCGCCCACGGCGCGGGAATCATCGCAACCAGCCCTCCGCGCGGATCCGCTCCAGGAACGCGGGCACCTCGTCGGCGAGCGGCGCGTCCGGGAACGCCTGCGTCAGCTCCGCGACGATCTCGGCGACGGTGCGGCTGCCGTCGCACAGGCGGAGAATCCGTCCGCCCGAGCCGCTGAGCTGCACCGCCCGCTCGGGCATCAACAGCAGATCGGTTTCGCGGACGCTGTCGTACCGCAGCACGACGGACCTGTCGAGCGCGGGACGCCACGCCGTGTCGGTCGAGATCGAATGTTCACCCGACATCGGACGCCTCCCGCCCGGTCGCGTGGTCGACCGCGTCCAGCAGCGACCACAGCACGTCGCACTTGAAGGTGAACGCGGCCAGCACCAGGTCGCGCTCCTCGGGCGTCCGCGCCCACTCGTGGACGAGCCGCAGCGCCTCCTGCGAGTCGCGGCGCCCCTGGCCCACGCGCACCTGGAAGTAGCGCAGGCCGTCACGGTCCACCCACGGGTAGTGCCGCTCCCACGCCGCGATCCGCGTCGCCATCAGGTCGGGCGCGAACAGCTCGGTCAGCGACGACGCGACCGCCTCCAGGACGGTGGCGTTGCGGCAGAAGTTCACGTAGCCGTCCACCGCGAGCCGCACACCCGGCAGCACGCCGGTGCCGGACAGCAGCAGCGAGCGGTCGAGACCGACCGCCTCGCCGAGCCGCAGCCACCGCTCGATGCCGCCGTCGGTGCCGTCGCCGTCCGGGGAGCCGTCGTGGTCGTGGACGCGGCGGACCCACGAGCGCCGCAGCTCCGAAGTACCGAGCCTGGCCAGGATCAGCGCGTCCTTGACCGGGATGTGCCGCTGGTAGTGGAACCGGTTGAGCACCCAGCGGCGCAACTCCTCCTTGCTCAGCTCGCCCTCGTGCATGCGCAGGTTGAACGGGTGGCGATGGTGGTACCGCTCCTCGCCCAGGGCCCGGAGGCGGCGCTCCAGCCCGGCCGCGCCCGCCGCCGCGCCCGCCGCTCCGTCCGTGCTCGTCACCGTGCTCACAGTTCGATCAGCGCTCCGTCCTTCGCGACCTCGATCCCCGCCGCGGCCAGCGTCCGGTGCCCGGGGTGGTCCGGGTCGACGAGGGGGTTGGTGTTGTTCAGGTGCGTGTAGAGGCGCCGCGCGGCGGGCAGCGCGGCCAGCCGGTCGGCGGTGCCGTTCGGTCCCGTGATCGGCAGATGGCCCATCAGCGTGGACGTGCGCTCGGTGAACCCGGAACGGCGCGGTTCCTCATCGTCCCAGAACGTGCCGTCGAGGAAGACGCAGTCGGCGTCGTGGAGGGCGCGGTCCAGGTCGTCCGGCCAGTCCGCGAGCGCCGGGGCGTACACGACGACCTTGCCGTCCCGCCTGTCCCGGATGCGCAAGGCGACCACCCAGGCGTCGTCACCGGGAAGGTCGAGATCGACCGCGTAGCGGGGCCGTTTGCCCGACACCCGGATTCCCTGGACTTCCAGCGCCCCGCCGTCGAGCGCCGTGGGTTGGTCCTGTGGCAGAACCGTCCAGGAAAGACCGGAGTAGGGGGCGAGCACCCGGTCGAGACGCAGCCCTTCCGACAGCGCCGCGCGGACCGTGCCGGTCGCGACGATCTCCAGACCGGACGCCTCCCGGAGCCGCGGGATGCCGAGCGTGTGATCCAGTTCGGCGTCGGTGAGAATCACCCCGGCGAGCGGAGTGGCGCGCGTTTCACTGTGGGGGGACGACCCCCCACGCCCCCCGGAACCCCGCGGGGACCCCGGGTGCAGGGCGGTGCACTCCTCGATCTGCTCACCGATGTCGGGCGTCGCGTTGACCACGTACCAGCGACCCCGCCCGGCCTCCACCGCGATGGAGGCGTGCCGCCTCCGAAGGGAGGGGGCGTTGCGGGCGGCGGCGCACCCTGCGCAGGCACAGTTCCATTGAGGCACGCCGCCGCCCGCCGCGGTGCCGAGTATCAGCAACCGCATCGCGGACGGGTCAGCCCTCAGATGTGAAGTAGGCCGTGACCTCCAAGGAGGTCTCCACGATCTGGTAGTCGGGCGTGACCCATCGGTCCGCTCGGTCGTCGGTCCGGTCCGCGTTTGGCTTGTGGACGGCCATCTCGGTGCTCCTTCCTGTCGGTTGGCCCCGGAGACCGCCATCGGCTAAGGAAAGCGCTTTCCAGGCCCGTTCTCTTCGACCGTACGTCCCCCCGGGAAGCGCTTCCAGGGCCATTCGTGCCAGGGACCATGAACTCCGTGCCAGATTCCGGGGACGCGCGGAGTTCACCGGAACATGCCGCGTACTGGACATGGATCCACTATCACGGGAAAGGTCGGAGGAAGCCCGATCGTGAGGACGGGGGTACGTCGTGGCGCTGAGGATCGAGGACTACGGCCTGCTGGGAGACACGCAGACGGCGGCGCTGGTCGGCCGGGACGGCTCGATCGACTGGCTGTGCCTGCCGCGCTTCGACTCCCCTGCCTGTTTCGCGTCCCTGCTGGGCGACGAACACGCCGGTTTCTGGCGGCTCGCCCCCGCATCGGCGTCCGGCGGCGCGTCGGCGGCCTCCGGCGACGGGCTGTGCACGCGGCGTCGGTATCGGGGCGACACGCTGATCCTGGAGACCGAGTGGGAGACGCCGGACGGCGCCGTCCGGCTGATCGACTTCATGCCGCCGCGCGGGGAGGCCGCGGACGCCGTCCGGATCGTGGAGGGCGTCAGCGGCCGGGTGCCGATGCACATGGAGATGCGGCTGCGGTTCGACTACGGGCGGATCGTGCCGTGGATGCGCAGGCGCGAGGGCGAGCACAACGCCATCGCCGGGCCCGACGCGGCCTGGCTGCGAACGCCCGTCGAGCTTGAGGGCCACAACCTGACGACGTACGCCGACTTCACGGTGTCGGCCGGTGACCGGGTGCCGTTCGTCCTGACGTACCAGCCGTCGCATCTGCCGCGTCCGAAGGCGGTCGAAGCGGAACAGGCGCTCACCGACGCCGAGACGTTCTGGTCGGAGTGGATGCGTTCCTACGACTACGACGGCCGGTGGGACGCGGCCGTCCGCCGGTCGCTGATCACGCTGAAGGCGCTCACCTACGCCCCGACCGGCGGCATCGTCGCCGCCGCGACCACCTCGCTGCCCGAACTGCTCGGCGGCTCGCGCAACTGGGACTACCGGTTCTGCTGGCTGCGGGACGCGACGTTCACGCTCCAGGCACTGCTCGGCACCGGTTTCGTCGCCGAGGCGAAACAGTGGCGGGAATGGCTGTTGCGGGCCGTCGCGGGCGACCCCGCCGACCTTCAGATCATGTACGCGATCGACGGGACCCGCCGCCTCACCGAGTTCACCGTGGACTGGCTGTCCGGCTACGAGGGGTCGGCGCCGGTCCGGGTCGGGAACGCCGCGTCCGACCAGTTCCAGCTGGACACGTGGGGCGAGGTCCTGGACGGCCTGCACCTGGGCCGCCGCGCCGGGATCGAGGCGGACGACGACGCCTGGGACGTCCAGCGCGCCCTGCTCGACTTTCTCGAAGGGCACTGGAGCGACCCCGACAACGGCCTGTGGGAGATCCGGGGCGACCCCCGCCACTTCGTGCACTCCAAGGTGCTCGCGTGGACGGGCGTGCACCGGGCCGTCCAGGCGGTCGAGCACTACGGCCTGGACGGTCCCGTTGACAAGTGGAAGGAACTGCGCGAACGCATCCACGCCGACGTGTGCGAGCACGGATACGACGCCGACCGTGGCACGTTCACCCAGTACTACGGCTCCCGCGGCCTCGACGCGTCGCTGTTGCTCATCCCGGAGACCGGATTCCTCCCGTGGAACGACCCGCGCGTCGTCGGCACCGTCGACGAGGTCCAGCGGGACCTGTACCGCGACGGCTTCATGCTCCGCTACGACACGGAGACGGACGGCGGCGTCGACGGCCTGTCCGGCGGCGAGGGCGCGTTCCTGGCCTGCACGTTCTGGCTCGCGGACGCGCTGCACGCCATCGGCAGGACCAAGCAGGCCACCGACCTGTTCGAGCGGCTGCTCGGCCTGCGCAACGACCTCGGCCTGCTGAGCGAGGAGTACGACACCGCCGCCGGGCGGCAGATCGGGAACACGCCGCAGGCGTACTCCCATGTCGGCCTGGTCAACACGGCCCGCCGGCTGAGCGGCACGCGACCGAGCTGGCAGCCCGCCTCCCCGTCCGTTCCGAGTCCCGAAGGAGAAACGTGATGCGCGCCCTGACCGTCCTGCCGCTGAAGCGCGGCTCGCTCTCCGTCACCGACGTCCCGGAGCCGGAGCCCGGCGCGGGCGACCTGCTCGTCGACGGGATCGCCGTCGGCGTGTGCGGCACCGACAAGGAGATCGCGGCCGGGGACTACGGCTGGGCGCCGCCCGGCCGCGACCGGCTCGTCATCGGGCACGAGTCGCTGGGACGAGTGCGGGAGGCGCCGTCCGGCAGCGGCTTCTCCCCCGGTGACCTCGTCGTCGGGGTCGTGCGCCGTCCCGACCCGGTGCCGTGCGGGGCCTGCGCGCACGGCGAGTTCGACATGTGCCGCAACGGCCGCTACACCGAACGCGGCATCAAGGAGCTCGACGGGTACGCCGCCCGGTCCTGGACGGTCGAGGCCGCCTACGCCGTCACCCTTGACCCGCGCCTGGCGGAGGTCGGCGTCCTCATGGAACCGACCACGGTCGTCGCCAAGGCGTGGGACCAGATCGAGAAGGTCGGCGGGCGGGCCTGGTTCGAGCCGCGCCGGGTGCTGGTGACGGGCGCCGGTCCGATCGGGCTGCTCGCCGCGATGCTCGGCGTGCAGCGGGGCCTGGACGTGCACGTCCTGGACCGGGTCTCCGACGGCCCGAAGCCGCGCCTCGTAGCCGACCTCGGCGCCACCTACCATCACGACGGCCTGGACGCCGCCGTCGCCGACGGCGTGCCCGACATCGTGATCGAGGCGACCGGCGTGTCGCAGCTCGTCCTCGGCGCGATGGCGAACAACGCCGCGTACGGCGTGGTGTGCCTGACCGGAGTGTCGTCGTCGGGCCGTCACGTGCAGGTGGACGCGGGCGCGCTCAACCGCGACATCGTCCTGGAGAACGACGCGATCATCGGCTCGGTCAACGCGAACCTCGGCCACTACGCGGCCGCCGCGAAGGCCCTCGCGACCGCCGACCTCTCCTGGCTCGAACGCCTGATCACCCGCCGCGTCCCGCTGGAGCGCTACGAGGACGCTTTCACCCCGCATCCGGACGACGTCAAGGTAGCGATAACACTCGACGACTAATTCACCAGGGTGCGAGATCGTCCCCACAGCGGAACTGTCCGCAGGGCTGGAAGATTCGTAATTCGCATTTCCGATTAATACCGGCAATGCGGGCTTGTGGTTGTGCGGAAAATCATGCGGAGGCGGGCGGCGTCCAGCCAGGATGCGGGCATGACCTTCCCCCTGATGCACGGGTACGACCACATCAATGTGGTCGCCCAGCTGGACCCGGTCGCGGCGGTGCGTGATCGGGAACTCGGCGAGCGAATGCGGAAATACCGCAAACTTCTGCCCGGCGGCTCCCCGGATTTCGGGCATGCCGTACAAATGGGAAAAGAGTGGCGGATCGGTTCGCTCGGCTGTGACGACCCGTCCTCCGCCCGGTACGGCCTGGCGATCGACCTGCGGATGGACGCGCCCAACGTGGCCGACCCCGAAACCGAGCGCGCCATGCTCGCCGCCGCCGACCGGCTCGACCCCGAGGAGGGCGAACAGCTCGCCAAGGACGAGTGGGAGATCGGCGACCGCCGGTTCCGGGTGATCCGCGTCGAGAAGTTCATCCTGATCGGCGACCGCGTGATGGAGCCGCCCCGGTCCACCGACGCCGACCTCGCCAAGGACGACCTGCTCCGCGGCCATCTGATCGACCCGCCCGCGCCGTGCGGGCAGTGGGAGGCGCAGCTGCGGTTGAACCTCGTCGGGCACATGCCCGCGCCCGGCAGCGTCCCCGACCAGGTGCGCGCGGAGGCGCGGCACGCGATCCGCACCCACCCCGGGATCGTGCTGCTGCCCCCGACGTTCGTCGTGCTGGAGGTCGACGGCGACGCCTGGACGCCGATCACCGGCGGCGACGATCCCGGCGCGGCCCGCGAGCGGCTGGCCAGGCATTTCACCGGTCTGATGCCGAGGCTGCGCGAGTTCCAGGGCGACCCCGCCACGGCGGCTGAACTCGCCGAGTGGACGGCCCTCGCCAACGAGATCAAGGCGTCCACCGGGCATCGGATCGTCGTGCGGGGACGCGACTTCCGCACCGTCCGCGTGTCCCGGATGATGCGGCTCGGCCGCGACGGCCCCGAGGCCCCCCGCCCCTGCGACGAGGAACATCACGGCTACACCGAGGCCGCCGAGACCGACTGAGCCGTCGGCCCCCTTCCGTGCGTACCCCAGAACACCTGATCTTTCGCGAGAGTTGACGATCGCCTCGCCGCGCCGTCACCTCCCGAGCGTCATGATCATCGTGCTGGGTCCGGCCGGAAGAGGGTGGTGCCGATGGCGCGGAGGCTCACGGTCGTGGTGGTCGCGGCCGGAATGGTGGCGGCCGAGATGGTGACGGGGTCGTCGACCGTCGGGGCGCGGGCGGGCGTGCCGCGCCCCCCGGACGTCGACGGCGCCGGATCGGGCGAACGGCCGGACGCGCGGGCGACCGCGCTGGCGCCGTCCGGCACGATCGGGAAGCTGCGGTTCACGTCGACGAGCCGTCTCGCGCCCGGCGTCGTGTTCAGAACGTTCAGCACGACCGGCACCGGCGGCACGGTGCGCGGCGACCTGCTCACCGTGGACCTGGCGAGCCCGGGTGTCACCGTGGGCCTGCTGCACCCGCCGGACGTCGCGGCCCGCCGGACCGTCTCGGCCATGGCGAAGGCGCAGAAGGCGCTCGCCGGGATCAACGGCGACTTCTTCAACGTCACCGAGACGCATCCCGGCGTCACGCCGACTGGATCGTCGTCCGGCCCCGAGATAGACGACGGCCACCCGCTGAAAGGCGCGGTGCCGAACGGCCAACGCTTCGGCCCGGCACTACCGCCCGGCAGATCCGCCGAGGACGTCATAGGAGTCGGCACCGACAACCGAGGACACCTCGGGCGACTACGCCTGACGGGGACCGTCCAGTCCGACGGCACCCGCATCACCTTGCGCGGCCTCAACCAGTACGCGCTCCCGGTCGGCGGCGTCGGCGCGTTCACCGGCGAATGGGGCGGCGTGTCACGCCACCGAGCCGTGTGCGGCACCGACGAGACCCGCAGCGACCCGTGCACCACCGACACCACCGAGGTGACGGTCAAGAAAGGCGTCGTCGCGAAAGTGACCCGCGAGGTGGGCGAGGGCACCATCCCCAACGACACGACAGTGCTGGTCGGACGAGAGAAAGGCGCGGACGCGCTCAGCGCCCTACGCCCCGGCGACCGCGTGCGCATCGCCTACGGCTTCACAAGCCCGCGAGACTTCCGCTTCGCCATCGGCGGCTTCCCGATCCTGCGCGACGGCGAGCCGCTCGACGGCCTGGACCCGCGAGGCCCGGCCCCCCGAACGGCGGCCGGGGTGAGCGGCAACGGCCGCCAACTGCTTCTGGCCGTGGCGGACGGCCGGTCGGAGCGAAGCGCGGGCCTGACCGTCGCCGAACTGGCGTCGCTCATGGACAAGGCGGGCGCGGACGGCGCCGTCAACCTGGACGGCGGCGGCTCGTCCGCGTTCGTCACGCGCAGCGGCGGGAAGATGGTCGTGCGCAACTCCCCCTCCGACGGCCGCGAACGCGCCGTCGCCAACGGCATCGGCGTCTTCGCCAACGACGAAGACGCCTCCTGACCGAAGGGCCCCGGACACAGGGGCGCGGGCGGGGACGATGCCGACGACATCGTCCCCGCCCGCGTGTTCGACCGCCCGAGACTCGCGGCCGAAGCGAGGGAACGTCCGGGGGCTAGTGGCCGAAGGCCAGCATGACCTGCCCCTTGGTGTTCGGGTAGTTGACGAACGTGTCGCCGGTCAGGACGTAGACCATCCCGTTGGCGACGACGGCGCCGCCGCCACCGGCGAGGGCGCTGCCCTGTCCGGTCCCGCCGTTGACGGCCGGGATGTCGGTGATGGTGTCGAACGCCCAGAGCACCTTGCCCGTCTCGGACGAGTACGCCCGGAACTTGCCGTCCAGGCTGCCCTCCCAGACGATGCCGGGCGAGGTCGTCACCGCCGGCGGGTGGCCGAGCCGGCAGACGTTCGGGTACTTGGCCGCGCCGCCGGTCGTGCAGCCGTCCGCCGGGTTCGCGGTCTCCCAGTTGACGTGTCCGGTGGCGGGGTCGACCGCGTACAGCGTGCCCGGGTTGCCCATGTAGGTGGCGATGTAGAGGTTCTTGCCGTCGTAGCTCGTGCCCCACTGGATGCCGCTGAGGCCGCCACCCGGCATGGGCTTGGAGAACTGCCGCTGCCAGACGATCTCGCCGGTGGCGGCGTCGAGGACGTGGTACACGCCGAGCTTCTGCCCGACGCCGACGAGGCGGCGTCCGCCCGCGGTGAACACGTTCGGGGTGGCGCCGAGGTCGTAGTCGAGCGCGGTGCCGTCACCGAGGTTGGGGCAGAACTTCTGGTCCTCGGGGGACTTGCTGGTGCAGAGCCGCCGCCAGGTGTCGACGTCGGTCATCTTGCGCGTCCAGCGCTCCTCGCCGGTGGCGGCGTTCAGCGCGAGGACGGAGTCGTAGTGCCCGCCGCTCCCGCTGTAGTTCTGCCCGGTGCCCACGTAGAGCGTCTTCGTGGTCGGGTCGATGACGGGCGAGCTCCACACTCCGGCCCCGGACGGGCCATAGCGCGGCACGCCGTTCGGCCAGGTGCCGTCCTGCTGCGGCTCGGGGACGGTGTAGTAGCGCCAGTCAAGCTTGCCGGTCTTGATGTCGCGGGCGTCGACGTGACCCCGGAACTTGCAGCAGGGGTAATTCTGGCCCTGCATGTTCTCGCCGCTGGACACGCCGACGTAGACGCGGCCCTCGTACACGATCGGCGAGCTGGTCAGCGTCGCGCTGGGGAAGGGCTCGATCTGCTCGGCCCAGGCGAGCTTCCCGCTGGCCTGGTCGACGGCGTACAGGTAGCCGCGGGTGTCGCCGAAGAAGACCTTGCCGTCGGAGACGGAGGCGCCGTCCCGGACCTGGGTGAAGCCGGAGCCGACCGAGGACAGGTCGAACTCCCACTTGAGCTTGCCGGTCTTGGCGTCGGCGGCGCGGTACTTCCCGTCCGACCCGCCGAAGTAGACGGTGTCGCCGATGACGGCGGGCTGGCTGTGCGGGGCGCCCGTCTGGCTCGGGTAGCGCCAGGCCCACTTGAGCTTGAGGCCGTTGACGTTCTCCGGCGTGATCTGGGTCTCCCCGGCGGCGTAGCGGCTGCCGACCAGGTCCTTCGTCCAGGTCGGCCAGTCGTCGGCCGGTGCCTGGCCGGACGCTGCCGGTCCGGAGGCGACGGCTGCGCTCACCAGCAGGCAAGCGGCGGCGGCCAGGGCGGCCGCCCGTCTCATGGGACGCATTGTTTCGGGTGTTCCCTTCGTGCTAGGGCCTCAGGACCGTGGGGAGCTCCTGGGGCCGCGGTGGCTCAGGAGCCGCGGGAGCTCCTGGAGCCGCGGGGGTTGCGGGAGCCGCGTGGGCGCCGGGCCACGCCTCGGGAGCCCCCCGGCAGGGCTCCCCTGAGCAGCCGGTCACGGAGCGCGCCCGTGTTGCGCCGGCTGACCGTCAGGCGCGTGCCGCCGACCCGGAGCGTGCACCGCCCCGACTCGACGACCATCTCGTCGATGTGCGCGAGCGAGACCAGGTGGGACCGGTGGATGCGGACGAACCCGGCGTCGCGCCACGCCTCCTCCAGCGCCGCCAGCGAGACCCGGACGAGGTGGCTGCCGCCCGGCGTGTACAGGCGCGCGTAGTCGCCGTGGGCCTCGGCGTACCGGATGTCCGAGCGCCGGACGAAATGCACGGCGCGTCCGAGCCCGACCGGGATGAGTTCGTCGGCGTCGGCCGTCTTGACGACGACCACGACCACCACGCGTTCCTCATCCTCGGTCGGGCGGGACGGTTTTCCTTGCGGCTGTGTCCGAACAGGCGGGGGCGTTCGGCCCTGGAATGGGGCCGGACGGGAATGAACCGCTGTGGCACGCATGCGGCCATGGAATCGGCGCGGCCGGTTGCTTTCAAGAGGCCGAGCCGAAATCTGGCACGTCTGGCACAATTCGCGGCATTCCACGTCAATCCACCTGGTCAATGAAGTGTTCGTTCAGCCGATTACGGGGTTAAGCCGATCACTTGGTGAAGGGCATGTACTTCTTCCAGAAGTCGCAGTGGTGCTGCCTTCCGATCTCCCTGGTCATCTCGCTGTCTCCGGCCGGGACCAGCGACATGACACCCTGGTCGGCGTCGGTGAACGGCGTCCAGAGCGGGGTGCCGGGCACGGTCGGGTCGCCGGTGCGGGCGAATCCCGTCCACTGCGAGGTGAGCTGCTTGCCGAACGACACCTGGTTGGGCGTCAGGTCCCCGGTGTCGCCGAACGGACTGAGGAAGACGCTCTCACTGATGTGGTACGCGCCGTTGGGCTTCGTTTTGTCGAGGAAGAACATCGGCGGCGCGTCGAAGTTGTCCGTCTGGTAGGCGAACAGCTTGATGTGCTTGGCCAGCCGCTGATCGGTGATGAGTGCGCGGCAGACGGAGTTGGAGTCGGCGACGATCGTCCGATAGGCGATGAAGGCCGCGGGGTCCGGGAAGCGCTCCAGCGGATACAGCTTCATGACCTCGTCGGCGATGTCCCCATATTGCTGTTGAATATTGGCCCGGTACTGTTCCGGGGTGTTCGCGGACGGGAGCTGCGTCTCGTCGCGGTCGACGCCGTGCATGAGCGTGACGTCGTTGACCTTGCCCTCCTGGAACGCCTGGGCGGGCGACAGGGGCAGCACGACGCCGTCCACGATCGGGGCCTGCGTGCCGACGTCCTGACCGGTGCCCCGGCCGGTCTGCTGGAGCAGCTTGTCGACCGGCACCGCGCGCAGGCAGGCGGCCTGGTCGGCGACGCCGCCGCAGCCCACGGCCTTGGCGAACCGCTCACCCTGCTCCTGCGCCTCCGCCAGCGTCGGCAGCTTGGCCGCGCAGTCCTGCGCCTGCCACTGCACGTCGACGCCGCGGATCGAGTTGTACTCGCCGCTCTGCGGGATGCCCTTCTGGAACAGCCCCTTCGCCGTCGGCGAGGCGGTGTTCGCGCACACGCTCGACCCACCGGCGGACGCGCCGTAGATCGTCACGTTCTTCGGGTCGCCGCCGAACTTCGCGATGTTGGCCTGCACCCAGCTCAGCGCGGCCTGCTGGTCGCGGAGCGCGTAGTTGCCCGAGGTCGTCCCGAGCGACTTGTGCGCCATGTACCCGAAGATGTTGAGCCGGTAGTAGACACCGACGTTGATGACCCCGCCCTCCTTGACGAGGTGCTTGCCGTCGGACGGCGCGCCGAAGCGGAACCCGCCGCCGTGCAGCTCGACCATCACCGGCAGCGGCTTCCCGTCGGTCTTCTCCGGGGCCGTGACGCTGACGTGCAGGCAGTCCTCGTTGGTGGAACCCGGTCCAAGGCCCTGCGGCTGCGGACAGGACGTCGGTGCCGTGGTGGCCTCCAACGTGGTCGTCCAAGGCTTGGCGGCCTGCGGCGGCGCCCAGCGCAACTCCTTCAAGGGCGGGGCCGCGTACGGGATGCCCAGCCACGACCGCACACCGTCGGCGACGAGCCCGCACACCGAGCCCTTGTCCGTCTGGACGGTCGTTCCCGACGCGCACGCCTCCTTGCCGAGCGCTCCGTCGGCCTGGGCGGCGGTGATCGCCGGAGTGAACGCGATCGCCGTCGCGGCGACCGCCGGGACAATCCATCTCCTGCTTCTCATTCGCGGCGTGCGCATTCCGGACTCAGTTCCGTCCGGATCTTTCGCGCCTGTCAATCTCGGCATTCTCATGGTCGGCGTCCTTCGCCGTCGACAACAGTTCGACGGGCACGCGGCGAACGCGATGCGACGTCCGCCGTCCCGTCCCCCCGGCGGCTGGACGATAAGTCGGGCATAAGCCGACATGACAGAAGGATTCGCGACGTCCACGATGAGCGGTGCCGACCACTCGACAAGCGGTACCGCGCCACCGCCGGACGGCCCCCACGAACGGTCAGGATCCGGTCACTCGGAAGGGGCGGCGCGCCTACCTAACAATTGTTAGAAAGAACGGATCGCGCGGGCTCGCTCGGGATCGCCATAATGCGGGTGTTCCGGCCGTCGTGACACCATGGTCCACTATCGTTTCCGCGAAGGAGAACGTTCCATGACCGCGCCGCCCCGTCCACCGCACGAACGCAAGCAGGACACGCTCGACCGGCTGGACCGCGACGTCGACGCCTGGTTCGCCACGGCGGGCACGGGCGGCGGAGCACCCCACATGGTGCCGCTGTCGTTCTACTGGGACGGCCGCGACATCCTGGTCGCGACCCCGACCGGCAGCCCCACCGGCCGGAACCTGCGAGACAGCGGCAGGGTCCGTGTCGGCATCGGCCCCACCCGCGACGTCGTGCTGGTGGAGGGCACGGTCGTGGAGATCATCGCGGCGTCCGACATCCCGTCCGACCTGGGCGACACCTTCGCGGCCCGCGCCGAGTTCGAGCCGCGCGACCTCGCGACCCCGTACAGCTACTACCGCGTCCGCCCGGACCGGATCCAGGCGTGGCGCGAGGCCGACGAGCTCCCCGGCCGCGACCTGATGCGTGACGGTCACTGGCTCGTCCCGTAGCCGGTCAGCACTTCTGCCAGGCGAGGTGGTAGACGATCGGGGAGCCGATCCCGGGGCTCATGGAGATGAGGCTGACCTTGGCCGCGTCCGACGTTCCCTTGTCGACCCGCAGTTCCGAGTTGATGTTGAAGTTCCGTTCCTGACCGCACGGCTTCCACTTGAGCTGGTCCTTCGGCACCACGTCGCTGAACTGCCAGTTGTCCTCGACGGGGCCGGTCATGTCGTGCGTCCCGTGGCCGGTCTCCGTGTCGCCCTGGAAGTAGTACTCGGCCCTCTCGGAGCCCTTCGCACCGGCCTGGAGACTGACGTGGGTCCGATAGTCCACCGACGAGATCGCGTAGGTGTAGTCGGCGGGAACGAGCACCTGAAGGCTGATCCGGCAGTTCTTGCGGGCGTCCGCCGGCTTCGCCGAGCCGCCCACCTGGGCCGTGTAGTCGCTGTACGAGACCGAGAACGCCTCGGCGTCCGACGACAGGTTCGCCTTGGCCGTGCCCTTCGGGCATCCGGAGCCATTGGACGACGCGACCTCGATCTTGACCCCCGAGGGCCCGTCGAGAGCTGCCGCGGCGGCGGGAGTGACGGATCCCGCGGCCAGAGCGAGCGCCGCACCGGAAACTGCGATCCCCTTGAACATAAGAATCCCTCTTCGTGAAAACTGATTCTCAAGGCATCATTAATTGGCATCAGCCGATCATCGCCACGGATGCTAACTGGACCTTTAGAGGGAGTCAATCAACGAAATTTCAACGCTCCTCGGACGACGCGTCAGTACGTAGATCATCGAGCCTCGAAAATCGGCCACGAGATTCACACGCACCGTTCCATCCCGCCCGCCGCCCCTGTAAACGCCTGGTCGGAGTGGGGGCCACCGAACCGGCGTCAATTAATGCGGCCCACAAGAAAGGGGCAGCCCGTGGCCGCAATCGTTTGGGCATAAACGTTATGCGGTGTGGGCGGCGGTCTCCTTGCGGGGGAACTTCTCGGCCAGGAACTCCTCCCAGGTCCGCGTACCCAGGACGGCACCCTCACGCGGCAGGTTGTCGCCGTCGCGGTAGGCACGACCAGCCTTCCCCGGCACCCGGAAAGGCAGAAGGACACGGCGCTTACCGGACGCCTCCAGGTACCCCCGCACAAGCTCCGGCAACACGTACACCTTGGGCCCGGCCATGTCGGGGACCAGCCCGGCGGGTTCACCGAGCGCCAGCTCCACCAGTCGCTCCGCGACGTCCCGGGGGTCGACCGGCTGAAGACGAAGATCCTTCCCGACCGGGACGATCGGCGGCTTCGCCATCATCCGGATCAGCTTCAGGGCGAAGTCGTGGAACTGGGCGGCGCGCAGCGTCGTCCACGGCACTCCCGAGGCCGCGACGGCCTGTTCCGCCTTGAGCTGGGTCCGAAGGAAACGCTGCGGCATCCTGTCCGCCCCGGTCACCGAGATCAGCACCAGATGCCGCACACCCCCGCGCGACGCGGCCCGCACCAGGTTCCGGGTCGCCACATCGTCACCCCGGACGCCTCCCGCCAGGTGCACGAGGGTCTCGATCCCGTCCAGCGCGGCGTCAAGTCCCTCGTCCTTGAGCACGTCACCGACCGCGTACTCGACACCGCCGCCCGGCTCGTGCTGACGACGGCTGAGCACCCGAACCTCACGACCCGCGTCCCGCAGCAGCGGAACGACCTGACTCCCGATCGTCCCGGTACCCCCGGTGACCAGCATCGACGTAGCCATGATCCCCTCCGACAGGTCTGTTTCGTCCTCCTATCTATAGGACTCACGGCACGTCCGAAACGTGACATCCCGCGCCTGCCGGGGGTGGATGTATCGCGGGCGTATGGGAAATCGCATACGCCACCGCAACGCTCGTCGGTCTTCGGTGGGGGCGTGGGCCGCGCCGGTCCGGGCCGGGAGCCTGACGCCTGGCTGGACAGTCGCGGGTGGAGCGTTAGCGCGAGGGGGAGAAGATCATGGTCGACGCCGGAGGATGGGATCGGCGTTCGCTGTTGCGGGGTGCCACGGTGATGGCGGGGGCCGTCGTGAGCACGCCGTTGCTGGGCAGGGCGCCCAGGGCGCGAGCCGAGGGCGGTGACGCGGACGCGCTGTTCAAGGCGGGGAGGTTCGAGCAGGCCGGCCGCGCTTACGAGGAGATCCTGCGGAAGGACCCCACGAACCTGCATGCCGCCCAGCGGCGTGGCTATGTCGCGCTACTGGCCAACAAGTTTCCCGACGCCGAAAAGTACCTCAGGATGGCCCTCCACCTGGCTCCCGACGACAAGGACACCAACTACTTCCTGGCTGACTGCTACCTCCGGCAGGACAAGTTCTCTCTGTCCGCGCCGCACTGGCGGGCGATCGGCGAGGAGGCCTACGCCAAATGGTTCGCGGCGGTCCAGGGTGAGGGGTATCAGGTCCGTGGCGACATCGCGCGGCTGCCGTTCCAGCAGATGGATCCGATGCCGCTGGTGGAGGCCTCGGTCAACGGCGGGCCGCCGAAGCGCTTCACGTTCTACACCGGCGCACCGAATCTGGGCATGCGCGCATCGGTCGCCAAGGAGGCCGGGCTGAGTCCCGTCGCCAGCCAGAAGATCGAGTACGAGGGCGGCGCGATCTGGGCGTACTACGGGGTGTTGGACTCGTTCAAACTGGGCGACATCGAACTGCGCAACGTCCCCGTGGGCTGGTCGTCGACGGAGTCGGGCGAGGATGTCGACACCGACAGCGACGGCATGATCGGCACGTGGGTCTTCTACCACCTGCTGACCACCTTCGACTATGCGGGCCGCTCGCTGATCCTGCGCCGCCGCTCCCCCGAGACTTCCAGGTCGGCACGCGCCGCCGCCGCGCGGATGGGTGCCAAGCCCCTGCCGTTGTGGCTGGCCCGTGAGCAATATGTGCACAGCAGGGGCAGCATCGCCGGTTCCGGCTCACGGGTGGTGGGTGTGAACCTCGGCGGAAAGGGCGGCGAAAGCGCCGCGGTCATGGTCGGGGAAACGGCCGAGCGGTTGCGGATCCGCACTGACTATGACCGCCCGATCGGCACATTCGCGCAAAGCCATCCAGCCGTCACCTACCCCTGCTATCCGAAGGAGATCCGGCTAGGCGACGCCGTCGCCAGGGAGGTCTACTGCGAGACGAACCCCAACGCCACGCTCGCCCCCTTCGGATTCGACATTCCGACCGCCTTCTTCCACTGCTTCCACAAGCCCTACAACATCACTCTCGACTTCACCGACATGCACCTCTACATCGCCCGAGGCAAAGCAACCTGATCACCGCGAACGCACAGGCGTCCACGGCCGAACTCATCGACCCTCACGGGGAACACTGAACGCGGGTGCGCGGTCACGCTTGGTGTCCCTGGAAACTTCGCCAATCTGTCAGCGCGTCGCGTAGCTCTTCGGTGACCTTGCTGACTCGTTCGATGTACGGGTTGTGGAGCTGTTCGAGGTCGGTGTCGGATGGCGGCGGCGGGAAGAGCGTGTCGATGGACGGCTCGTCCTCGTTGATTCCGGCCGCTCGCCGGTAGGGTGCGAAGAACTCCCACGCTCGCCGCATTCCCTTTTCCCATTGCCGTGGGTCCAGGTCACGGATGCGGGTGAGCGCGGCGGAGGCTCGGGTCGCGTTCTCCCTGTGCAGTTCGCGGCTGTAGTGGTTCGCTGACTGTTGGTCTGTTTCCTGCCAGATGTGGTAGGTGTAGGCGAGCATGACGGCCCGCGCATAAAGGTCGATGGCCTCGCCGTAGTCGCCCCTGGCGTACAGGACGTCGCCGTGCAGACGGGCGACCCGGCACATGAGGTCCCGGTCGATCAGGTCCATGTCCGGGTCATTCTCCGCGATTCCGTCCAGCTCGGTAAGGAATTCGGTGGCGCGTTCGATGTCGCCGAACTCGCTCCTCAGGTCGGCGCGCTCGTACACCACCCATGCCTCGTACCAGGCGTGAGGAGAGTCTTCGACCACGGCGACGTGCCGCCGCACCGATTCCTGGGCCCGCGCGTAGCAGCCGTCCGCCGCGACGGGATCGCCGCCCGGTCGCCGGAACCGGTGCGCGTGCGCCCTGAAGACGAGGGTGAGGACGTCGAGCACCGTGGCGCCCTCGTCCTGGGGTCGGGGGGCTCGTTTGTCCAGGCCAGCGCGGCGCCGGATGTCGCGGATGGCCCCGGCGACCTCGTCCCAGCGCTCCGGATCGGCCTCGTCCTGCCGCCAGCCTCGCGTGTAGTTCAGGTAGAAGCGGACGAGGACGGTGAGCCGTTCCTTGTCGGCGTCCGTGCGGTCGCCGACGACCTCGTCGAGAACGCGCAGCAGTTCGTCACAGAGTGGGAAGCGGACATAACATCCCCACCACCAGAACGCTTCGAGAAAGACTCTTGTGATGCCGAGGGTCGTCTCCCGGTCCAGCGCCTGCCCCTGGCCGCGAACGGCGTGGTAGACCCATTCGCGCAACAGCCGCCGATATCCGGGGAGTTCGTATCGTGGCCAGGCTCCGTACGCGGTGTGCAGGTCTTCCTCGCTGATATCCGGGTCGAACTCCTCGACTTTCGCCCGGTACACGGCTTGCAGATGCAGATGGATGGCGCGGAGGCGCTCGGCGGGGATCTCGCGGCGCCGCTGGTCGCGGATCGCCTCGTGGATCCGGAGACCCTCCTGCTCGTCGTCGTCATATCCGCCGATGAAGCTGCGCTGCCGCTCGTCCTCCAACCAGCTCATCAACTCGGCGGCCTTCTCCTCGTCCACGTCGTATTTCGCGAGGACGGCGGTGAGCAGCGGACCGTCGATATTGTTCATCACGGTCAGATAGTCGAAGAACGGGAGCGCCGCCTCTGTCTTTCCCACCAGGTCCTGGCATTTGTCCGCCGTGAGTTTCCGGGCGACCAGGCAGACCCGCTGGATGATCGGTGCGCCGATCGCCGCCGCGTTCAGCTCGGCGAGGACGCCGTCCAGCGACTGGTCGCCCCGTCCGGCGAGGGCGGTGCAGATCAGCGCGACGGCCTGGGGGCTGCCCTCCGTGCGGGCCGCGACCCGCGCGCACAGTTCGGCGCTGATCACGTCGTCGCCGAGATGCGCTCGGAAACACTCGGCGACCTCCGCCGCCGTGAGGTTCCGCAGCTGGTGGGTCGTCGCTCCGGGCCAGCCCGGCTCCGGCCCCGGCCGCCGGGTCGTGATGACGAGGCTGTGCGTCCGCCGAGACAGGATCTCCACCAGCCACTCGCGGCAGACGGGATCGGTGATCTGGTGGACGTTGTCGACGAGGACGGTGAGGCGCCGGTCGCCATGGGCGGCGGCTGTCAACTCCCCGAGGGCGTCGGCGACTCGGACGGCGGTGTCGCGCAACGTCCGCCGAACCCGCTCCGCGTACCAGAGGCTCAGCCGCGGGTCCAGGAGCAGCGGGGTCTCGCCCATGGGGAGCAGGGCGTCCTTGATGTCGAGATCCGGTTGGGACGAGGGACGCTCCCCCAAGAGTTTCTCGACCTCGCGCCTGGTGCCCCGGACCTGGTCGATCAGCACGGCCTTCTGGGGCTGGTCGTCGTCCAGGTCGTCGGCGATCCGCTGGACGGTCTCGCAACAGAACTCGACGCGCGCCAGTTCGACGACCAGGGGATCGTCCGAGGAGGAGCGGCGACGATCGTAGGCCTCGGCACCCCAGTTCGCGGAGATGAACACCAGACTCACCCCGGCACCGGCGAGCATCTCGCCCATGACCTGCAACAACGTGCTCCTGCCGCTGCCGGGTCGGGCGACGATGTCCCACCCGGCGGCGCGTCCGGCCCGCTGGTCGGCCCTGACCCAGCCGAGCATCGCGCGCCGTCCCGCCAGCCGCCATCCCTCCGCCACGCTCTCGTCCTCCGGCGGCAGCCCCCAACCGGACCCGACGAGCTCGACGATCGCCCGCACCGACGGGTCGGCACCCGACGAGCCGTCCCGGAGGGCGTCGTACTCCTCCGCCATCACCTGAACCAGCCCGTCGACGGACGATTCCGGCTTGTCGCCCAGATAGGCGGCGGCCCGGCGCAACGCCTCGGGCCGTCCTTCACACAGCCACGCCAGCCGCAGCAACTCGTCACGGGAAGCGCCGCCCCTGCCATCCCGGGCCAGCAGACGGTGCAGGAACTCGACCGCGTCATCGTCGGTCAGCGCCCCTATGGAAACAGTGGAAACATCCCGGAGCCGTCCCAACCGGCTGCGAGACGTGACGAGCAGTCGATGAGGCCCGCCCGTCACCAACGCCTCCAGCAAATCAAGGTCGGCATCGGTGGCGTCGTCCACGAGGAGCAGGACCCGCTCCCCCCGAGCGGCCAACTCGCCCATCGCCCGGTGATAACCGGCCCGGACGTCGTTAGCCGGGCGTTCAGTCGAGTGAACGGTCTCCAGCAGCAGCGGGAGAATGTCCTCCACCTGGATCCGGTTAGACGCACCATCCGGCGCCGGTAACCCGACATACAGCGCCCGATACCACCCGCGCCTGACCGCCTCCCCCGCCACATGGAGAGCCAACGCGCTCCGGCCGATCCCGAACGGCCCGGCCGACAGTTCTATAGGCCCAGCACCCGCCCGCAGGCCACCAGGATCGAGCAGGCGCAGTAACTGGTCGGTTTCCTCACGACGGCCGACGAAATCCGGAACCCGGTCGTCGGCGGAGAGTTCCCTGAGCGCGAAGCTCCACCGGGTCGCTCCGGCCTCGTAGTAATAGATCGTCTGGTCACGACCGGCCAGGAACGCCTGGCTGTGCCCCGACGTCCGGGCTGTCAGCCGGACCCTGCTCTCGTTGGTTTCGGCGGCGCCCACCGGCCGACGCTTTCCGCCTCGCCCCCGGCGCCTGAGAATATGGGTAATGGACCACCGCACGCTGTTAGCACCGCCTCTCCTCGACACCTTTCGGGCATGGGTCGACCCCCGTGGGAGCTACAGAGTCGGCGGGCAGACGCCTATTCGTTGTTGGTCTGATCCCCGCCCGCCATGAACACCCGCCCGTGACCTTTCGCCGTGCCCGTCATCCGGACGTTGGTCGTGTTCCCGCCGGTGGAGCCGGAGGAGGAGGTGACCAGCCCGTACACGGCGACCGCCAGACCGGCCAAGGCGACGAACACCCCGAGCACGCTGGCGAGCTTGTCCGCGTCATCAAGGCCGACCGCCGCGAAGTAGGCGCCCAATCCCACGAGCGCCATCACCGCGACGACGGCCCCGACCCCTGTCAACGCACGACGTGTCATGCCATTCATCATCGACCACAAAACAAGATCAGACGCAGTCGACTCTCCGTAAAATGGAGCAAAGGCCGATATGGGCCACCGTGTTCGTCAGCCCTCGGAATGGGGCAGCACGGTCTCGAATTCGGTGCGCGGAACCTCCGCCACACGCGACAGCGACCACAACGGAACGTCCTCCGGCAGCGCCAGGATCCGGTCGCGCTGGGCCCGAAACTCCGGCTCGTTTCGCAGGGCCTTCTCGCCCTCGCAGAAGATCACGTACTCGTCCAGGAAAGCCAGCAGCGCACCTCGCGGCACCGCGTCGAGTTCGGGGTCGAGACAGATCAGCAGCATGCCGCGCACCCGGGGAAGCCCGACGTTCAGGGCAGGCTGAAGATAGGCCAGCGGCAGCATTCTGGCGCCAATCCGGTCGTACAGCCGCAGCCGGGCGACCGGATCGCCATGAGGGCCCGCCCGGTGACAACGCGGATCCTCGACTTCGGCCAGGGTCGCGACGGGCCCGAACGTCTTTCGCCACAGTGGCAGCGCCCGCCCGAGCAGTTTGGTGCCGAGGCCCCGGCCGCGCATGTCCCCACGGACGGCCAGATAGCTCAGAAGCATCACGCCGCTGACGGTCGAATACTCTCCCAGCGCCGCTCCGACGGGTTCGCCTCCGTCCAGCGCGACGGTTCCGGCGTTCCCGGGCGGTGGCGGACGGTACTCGGCCTTGAGTGTTTCCAGATTGCCCAACTCGCTCGGCGGAAACGCCTGCTGGAGCACGTCACGGTAGAGACGGTCGAACACGTCGTCATCAACGTCCGCCACCTCGACGAACTCGAACTCACCGTTACCGCCTTGACCGACCGATTCGTCCGGTTTCTGCCCCTCGGGGAACGCCATGGAAACATCGTGCTAGAGCCGGAGCTGTTTCACCAGTCCTCCGACAACCCTGGACCGAATAGATACGCACGTGTCCGGAATGTGCCACGGCTCGCGCGTTTCGTCCTTCCGGCGCGGGCAACCCCACATTTTGGACACTCAAATACGGGAGGGTAACCATGCGCGCTTCACACAATTGGACACGCCGCGCTGTCACCGGCGCCACAGCACTGGCTCTTTTCGGCCTGACCAGCACGGCCGCGTCCGCCGCAACCGGCATACAGGGATCAGGACGAGCAGACCCGGTGCCCTCCGGCTTCCGCGCGCAGTCCACCACCTGGACCTCACCCACCCACGGTTGGGTACTCGGCACCGCCCCCTGCTCAACAGGCGAGTGCACCACGGTCGTAACCAGCCACGACGGCGGCGGCACCTGGTCAGCCGTCGCCGCGCCGCCCGCGCCCCTAGCCCCACCCGGAGAAGCGGGAATCACGGAAATCCGCTTCGCCGACGCCCACCACGGCTGGGCTTTCGGCCCGGACTTCTACTCCACGTCCAACGGCGGCCACAGCTGGCGAAAGGCGTCCCTACCCGGCGACGGCCAGCGCGTGATCTCCCTGGCCACCGACGCGGGAGTCGTCTACGCCGCAGTCTCCCCATGCGCGGTGGGCGTCCCACCCTACGAGTGCGAGAAGCCCAACTCCGTATGGCGCGCCAACGTGAACCACGGCAAATGGCACCGCGTCCCGGTGAACCTCCCCACCAAACCCGCCGAAGGCGTAGTCATCGCCCTACACAACCGCACCGGCTACATCCTCGTCCCTGGAACAGCGGGAGACCCCGACACGCTCTTCGCGAGCACGAACGGACGCCGCTGGTCGACCCGCCCGTCCCCCTGCGACAAACAAGGCGCAGAGGCCCTGGTGGACATCGCCCCGATGCCACACAAACGGGTAGCCCTCCTCTGCGTAGGCGACGCCGGTTTCTCAAAGGCCACCAAACACGTCTTCCGCTCCACTGACACAGCCAAAACAACCACGGACGCCGGGATCACACCCCGCCTGGGCATCCAATCAACCCTCGCCGCCACCCCGTCAGGCAGCACCCTCGCCGTCGCCTCCGTCTCATCCGGAAGCTGGCTCTACCGAAACACCGCCAACGCAACCTGGAACACCGTCCTAGACGAAGCAGACGGCGGAAGCGGCTGGAACAACCTGCTGTTCACCACAAACCAAGACGGCTTCCTCATCCACGCCCCAGCCGCCGGATGGACGGGAGAAGGCACCCTGCTAACCACCCACGACGCAGGCGCAACCTGGACACCCGTCCCCATCAGTAGCTAGGTCATCCGCGACGCCGCCACCAACGCCTCCGCCCACCAGGCACCACCGACGGCCGCTCGTCGTGCCTCTCATGGGCCCTCCGCCAAGCCGCCACGGCATCATCCACGTCAATCGGCCGGTACCCAAGCGGAGGGCCCGGCGGCGGCACCCGCAGATTGGCGACGATCTTCTCGTTGATCGGCTCCAACAGCTGACGCACACTCCGCGCGGACGGAAGCCCGGCCACCGCGTCCAGAGCGTCCTCGATCTCTTTCCTCAGCGCCAGCGTCGGATGGACCATCGCGGTCAGACCCTCACTGGCCAGCTTCTGCTTGATCCACCAGTTCTCGTCCAACGGCTTGTAAGCATCAGGCAGCGGCTTACCCGAGCCCGGCAAGTCATCGAACTCGCCCCGCGCCTCCGCCTCGTGGATCTGCCCGTCAATCCAAGACTCAAAGCTGAGCCCGGCAGGCTTTCGCTCAGTCACACCCCCATTGTCCCATTCACCTCCCCTCACCTCCCCACCGGCGAGAGCGCCCCACGACCCAACACCACAACCCCACCCGGCGGCACACTCGTAACCATGACGGTGATGGAAACAGAACGACTCGTCCTGCGCCCCCTGACCGGCGATGACTTCGACGACTACGCCGCAATGATGTCCGACCCGGACGTGACCTCCGGCCTGGCAGACGGCGCGATCACCAACGAGATAGACGCCTGGCGCAGCCTCGCCACCTTCATAGGCCACCGAGAGATCCGCGGCTACTCCCACTGGGCACTGATCGAGAAAACAACAGGCAGCTTCGTAGGACGCGCGGGCCCCTGGCGACCACACGGCTTCCCCGGCCTGGGCCTCGGCTGGTGCCTCTCCCGCCACCACTGGGGAAAGGGCTACGCCTCCGAAGCAGCCCGCGCCGCCCTCAACTACTGCTTCACCGACCTGGCGGCAGACGAGGTCATCTCCCTAATCCTCCCCCGCAACACCCGCTCCATAGCCGTAGCGGAACGCATAGGCCACCACCACCTACACGACACCGAATACAGAGGCCACACAGTCCACGTCTACGGCCAACCCCGCCCCACGTAGCCCGAACGACGCGGTCAGATGCGGCGTTGGCCGGGCTCGGGACGACGTAGCACCCAACACTGCCTCGGGGCTCCCCGCAGCAGGGAGCACAGCTGCCGCGCCCGCTCCCGACGGGTGGGCAACTCGGCCAACATCCCCGTCCACTCCTCCCCGAACCGCACCCGATCGCCAGCCGGAAGCGTCGCCGCCGCCACCGCCACCAACCGCCGAGGCACCCGCCCCAGCCTCCGAAGCTCGCGGCCTCCAACCCCATCGGCAGCAGCCGGTGCCGGCTGCATTTGGGCGAAGATCCGCTCGCAGAACCCCAACGCCGCCACCACCGTCCGCCGGGCCCCAAACAGCCTCTCCACCAGCCTCACTCTGTGCACATGGCTCGCCTCGCAGGATGCGCGCACTACCTCGTATAGTGCGCGCACTGCCCTGGCCATCGCAGCCGCCGCACCTGCCGCCGCGCGCGCTGCGGCCACCATCGCGCGCGCCGCGCGCGTCGCCGCATACGTCGCCTCTGCCACGTTCGCCGTCGCTTCCGTCACGTTCGCCGCCGCGTCCGCCGCTTCTGCCGCCGCGTCCGCCGCCTGTACTGCGTCCGCCACTGCGTTCGCTACGTCCACTGCTGGGCTCGCCACACCCTTCACGCGCACTGCCAGGCTCACCGCCGCGCGCGCCGCATTCGCCGCATTCGCCCCGCCGCACACGCTCGCCGCCGCGTGGGCTGCCATTGCCGCTGGAATAACAGCGTTGGCGAAAGCGGTCAATGCCTGCCGCACGCTTCGTTCTTCTGCGGGAGTCATGAGGTGGCTCCTGGGGTTCGGGGGTGCAGGCTGCCCCATGGGATGGGCGCGGCGGTGCGGCTCTGGTGTGCCTTGGCCAGTGCGAGGCGGGCGGCCTCGGTGCCGTCCTGGGTGAGCTGGTAGTAGCGGCGGCGCGGTCGTCCTGCGGCCTCGTGCTCGGACGGGTCCTCCCAGCGGGAGGCGATCCAGCCGCACTGCTCCAAGCGGGTGATGATCGGATAAATCGTCCCCGACGGCAGCCCGGTGGCCTGCACCATCTCCAGCCCGTACCACTCGCGCCCCGGTTCCAGCAGCGCTTGGCGTAGCACCATCTGCGTTTGCAGCGTCATGCGCGGGCCCTTAGCCACGGTTCTCACCTCCCTCGTTGATCAACCCCGGTCGGGGCGCGTCACCCGGCGAGACGACGGGTGACGGGCCTTGGTCCAGCGGCGAGACGTTGCGATGCCAGGTGTTGTGGTAGATCCCGTACAGCAGCCCGATCACCGCAGCGCCCACCCCCACCGGCAGCCCGACCGCCGGGAACAGCGCCGCCAGGGTGGCCGTCATCACCCCGACCACCACGATCACCACCAACACCAGCGCCTCGGCGGGAATGAACACCCCCCGCCGCTGCCCCTGGCCGTCACCAGCGCACATCACGCACCCCCTGCCCCGGCTGCTCACGTGCACCACCACGGCCCGTTCTCCCTCGGCCCGTGTTCCAGCTGCCGCCGTACGATGGTCGTACTCTACATAGCTCGTAGACAAGGCAGCAACCCGCACCCGACCTGTCAGCCTGGGGAGCACGGCGGATGGCGTGGCCGGGATCGCAAGCCGCGCGGCAGGACACGCCGCCAACCTTGGTGAGTGACCCGCACTCATCGAGCGCTCCATGTTCGACGGCCGATCACAGACAACGACGTTCGCGTTACAGTTCGTCAGCGGGACGAACGGTAGGGACAAGTAACAGAAGGTCAACTGCACGGGGTGCAACGGCACTGGGGAACAGGGGTGACCCCGGACGATGTTTGCCGCGCCGTCCCCCGGGAGGCATTCGTCCCGGACACGATATGGATTCGGCGGGAGGACGGCTGGGCGGTCCCGATTACCCGCCAGGATCACCCGCATGAGTGGCAACGCATCGTCGACGCGTACGACGAGGCCGTGATCACCCAGGTGGACGACGGTGCCACCGACAAGGGGACGTGGCCCACCTCGTCCGGCAGCTCCCCCGAGATCATGGCCGACATGATCAACGCGCTCGACGTCCATCCCGGTATGCGCGTTCTGGAGATCGGCACCGGCACCGGATACAACGCCGCCGTGCTGTCCACCCTTGCCGGACCCGGGAACGTCACGTCAGTGGAAGTCGACCCCACGATCGCCGCGCATGCCCGCGCCGCCCTCGCCAAGGGCGGCTACCAGGTACAACTCGTGGTCGCCGATGGAACCTCCGGGCATTCGCCCAACGCCCCCTACGACCGCGTGATCGTGACCGCCGCAGCCCGCCAGATCCCCTATGAGTGGATTCGCCAGACCAGGCCGGGCGGCCTGATCGTGGTGCCCTGGGCACCCACCTTCCACCCCGACTGGCCGCTGTGCCGACTGACCGTCCACCACGATGGCACCGCGACCGGCGAGTTCATCGGCCCATCATCATTCATGCCGCTCCGCAGCCAACGGCTGCCGCAATCGGTAATCCACGACACCGAACGACAATGGATCGCCGCAGGTAAGCCCACCTGCACTCGCTACGGGATCACCATCACCGCCGAAGGACAGCAGATCTGGCTCGACACACCCGAATCCCCGATCGACTCCTGAACGCGAAAGAGCCCCGGCCACAGCCGGGGCTCGATGCGGGAGGACGGCGGGTCAGGGGCGCAGTTCGTCACGCTTCACGTGCGCGAGGAGAGTAGCGAAGGCTTCTGGAGTGAGGGCAAGGTGGCCGGACTCAGGACTCTTGCTGTCTCGCAGGCCGACGCTTTCGCCCATATCGGCGACCTCGACGCACTCGTTGCCCTGAGTGTTGCTCCGGCTCGACTTGCGCCATACCAGGCTCATGTCATTTCCTCCATGATCCGCTTAATGAGCGCCCTGCTGTCGCTCCGAGACAGTGCATCTGCCCCGATTCGGTCGAACCGTACCGCAAACTCGGCGACCTCTGTGGGCTCCTGTGCCAGCCTGCCGCCGCCGAACGCCTCCAGGTAGGCGACGCTCTCGTTCTTGGTGGAAATGACCGTGAAGGAGCCGTCCAGTCCCATATGGGCTCCAATCCGGCGCGGGACTGCACGCATCACGACATTGGGCTGGTGGCTCATATCCAGCAGGTGAGCCAGTTGGTGGTGCATCACCTTGGAACCTCCGACCGGCTGGTCCAGTGCGCTCTCGTTGATGAGGGCCCAGACCTGCGGGGGTTGCTCCCTTGCAAGGATCTCCTGACGCGACATGCGCGCCGTCAGAGCTGCGTCAACGTCGTCCACGTAGCCAGCGGCGAGCAGGGCTCTGGCGTACTCGGGGGTTTGCAGCAGGCCGTGGATGACGCATGAGGTGTAGGTCTTGATCACGCGCGCTCGCGCCTCATAGAGGACAAACGCCCTGAACCAGTTCGGATCGTGTCCTTCCTCGGCGTACTTGCGCAGCCGCGAGAAGTGGCCGCCGGTGGCCCAGACCGCGTCCAGAATTTCGGCCTGGCTCTTGCTTGGCTTTCGGATGCCACTTTCGCAGTTGTGGACCTGTTGTTTCGTAACCCCGACGATCTTTCCGACCTCGGTTTGCGTCAGCCCTCGCGCTTCACGGTAGAAGCGCAGGTCATAGGCCAGCCATGCCCACAGCGAGGTGTTCGGGTCGAGGCCTGGCAGGGGAGCCATTGCGCGATCTCCTGTGTACACCGTGTCAACGAATACCCCACAGCGTGACACGACGAAGCCACTCTGGCCCTGGAAACGCGACAAGAAAGGAGAGAATCGTGGGGATCAATGCGCTTAATTCGGGCGAACTGGATATGTCGCTTCTGGCGGCGCCCACTGCGCCGGGGATGATGCGCTCTCTCATGGAGTTCCGGCTCAGGGAATGGGGGATGGCGCGGAACGCGGACGACGTTTATCTGGTCGCCAGCGAATTGATCACGAATGCGGTGCGCAGCGTGCCGGACCGGGAGATCCGAGTGCGGCTCGTTCGGGAGTGCGGGGCCGTCGTGGTGGGCGTCTGGGACCCGTCGGACGTTATGCCGGTGATCCGGCCGCTCGTGGAGATGACCTTGGACGACGTCGTCCCCGACGCGCGGGCCCTGGACGATGGCGGGACGGGTGGGCTCGGACTTCCGATCGTCCAAGCCCTGTCTGTCGAGTGCGGAGTTACCAGGACCGAGCCGTTCGGCAAATGGGTCTGGGCGAAGGTGGCGGTCTGATGGAGCGCTTTCTCCTGCGATGGCGGACGTGCCGGGACCGCAGGCCACCGCGTGGCGGGTGGCCGGTGCTGAGCTGGGCGCACGGCACGACCGGGACCGCCGACGCGTGCGCGCCGTCCGCCGACACCGCGAACGGGCCCGCGCACGACTATCTGTCGATCACTGAGTCGTATCTGAACAAGTGGGTGGCCAACGGCTACGCCGTCGTGCAGACGGATTACGAGGGTCTTGGCACTCGCGGCGGGCACCCGTATATGAATGGCGCCAGCGAGGCGAACACCGTGCTTGATATCGTGCGAGCCGCTCGCGGGGTCGATCGCCGTATTGGGCGCGACTGGTTCGTCGCGGGGCACAGTCAGGGTGGGCAGGCCGCGCTGTATGCGGCGGCTGGGCAGTGGCCACGGGACGTCCGGTTGAGGGGTGCTGTGGCCATCGCGCCTGGCTCGAACATGAGTCAGACCGTTCTCTACATCAAGAATCAGTACCCGGGCGCTGAGGTGGCGTTGCCGTTCCTGTTCGTCCTGGTCAACGGGGCCTACGCCGCCGACCCGTCCATCGTCCCCGAGGACATCTTGACCGATGAGGCCGCAGCCATTGCGAAGGCCGGGCGGACGAACGCCTGCCTTGCCCAGCTTCAGGAGCTGAGTGCGAAACTTCCCCTGAACAACGTGTTCCGGGCGGGTGCTGACCTCGCTCAGTTCGAGCGCTATTACGATGCGCAGGAAGCGCTTGGACTGACGCTTAAGGTCCCGACGCTTGTTGCGCAGGGCACCGCCGACACCTCAGTCACCCCTGCGGCGACCAAGAACATCGTTAGTGACTTGTGCAAGCGCTACCCGAACGTCACCTATCGGACCTACGACGGCGCAGATCATCGGGGCAGCGTCGGCGCCTCGTTCGAGACGTCGTTGGCCTTTGCTCAGGCTCTTCGCAACGGCCATATCCCTGACCCGACCTGCTAACGCGAACGTCCTAGACGAGGTTGTCCTCGACCTTGAGGCCGAAGACGCCACGGCCGTACATGGACAGGGCGTACTCGACATCGTTGGCGACGTGGACGCTGCCCGCGTGCGCGTCCCGCCATGCCCGCTCGATGACGTTGCCACGGTGTAGGGAGTTGCCGCCAGCGGTCTTGAAGAGCAGGTCGATCGCCTGCATCGCCCGTTCGGTGCCACGCACCTGGTCGCGGCGGACGCGCAGCCGGAGTTCCATCGGGATTTCCTCGTCGCGGGCGGCGTATTCGTAGACCTCTCGAACGTTTCGGTCGGTTTGCAGGATTGCCGCGTCTATTTCGGACGACGCGCGTGCGACGGCGACTTGTGCGAACGGGTCGTCCACGAAGCGTCCGCCGCCGAGGCTCACCCGGGTTCGGTCGCGCATCCGTGCGAGGTACAGGTCGTAGCAGCCCGCCGCCATACCGATGACGCTGGCGCCGACCGTGCTGGTGAACACGGTCCCGAACGGAATCCGGTAGAGCGGCCCTGTGTTGACTTCGCGGCCGGGGGTGCGCAGCTGCGTCTGCTCGGAGTTGCGCAGGGCGCGGTGGGCCGGGACGAACGCCCGCTCGACCACGATGTCGTCGCTGGCGGTACCGCGCAGGCCCATCGAGTCCCATACCTGGCGGATCTCGTAGTCGTCCCGAGGCACCAACACCGTCATGAAGTCGACGGGACGTCCCTCCGCCCCGACGACCAACGCACCCAGCAACGCCCAAGACGCGAACGCACAACCAGACGAGAACGACCACCGTCCTGAAACCTCGTAGCCCCCATCAACGGGGGTCAGCCGCCCGATCGGCGCATAGGACGACGCCACCAACGTGTCGGGCCCCGTCCCCCACACCTCGCCATGTACTTCGTCCGCGAACAGCCCCAGATGCCACGAATGAACACCAAAAACAGCCGCGACCCACCCGGTCGAACCGCAGACCCCGGAGATCGCCCGGATCGTCTCGTAGAACGTAACGGGATCGCCCTCGGCACCCCCGTACCGCGCGGGCTGAAGCATCCGAAACACGCCCGCAGCGGTCAGCTCCCGGATCGTCTCGACGGGGATGCGTCCGCTCTCGTCCACCCCCCGGGCCCGCTCAGCAATCCCCGGCAACAACCCGCGCACAGCCGCCAGAACCTCGTTGCTCATGAGGAATGACTTTATCGACGAGCCCACTCCCGCCCCGGCCCGCACCACAAACGAGGAGACCCGTGCCGCGCGGCCGGGGGTTTGGGTGGCGCCCCCCAGTGAGAATTTGACCTCAGGTTTGGTTGAGGTCTTAGCGTCCTTTTTGTCCACTAGGAGTTGGAGGGGTGATCATGCGGGTTGCGGGGTTCACTGAGGTTGGGGGGCCTGAGGTTCTCCGGGTTCTGGACGTTCCTGTGCCGGAGGTTGGGGACGGGGACGTGCTCGTCCGGGTTCGGACGGCGGGAGTGCAGCCGTTCGATCTGGCCGTTCGGGACGGGTGGATGCCCCCAGGTGTGCAGAAGAGCTTTCCCCGCGTGCCGGGTAACGAGTTCGCGGGCGTGGTGGAGCGGGTCGGTGGCGGTGTCACCAGCGTGGGGGTGGGCGACGAGGTGATTGGCAACTGCGTCCTCAATGCCTATGCCGAGTTCGTTGTCGTTCCGGCGACGATGCTCGCGTCCAAGCCCGCGAGCATGCCGTGGGAGGTCGCGGGTGGTTTTCCGGCCGCCGTCCAGACTCCGCATATCGCGCTGGAGGAAATGAGGGTCGGAAAGGGCGACACCTTCCTCGTCCACGCGGCGGCGGGTGCGGTCGGGACGGTCGCCGTGCAGCTCGCCCGCGCCGCCGGGGCCACCGTCGTCGGGACGGCGAGTGAGGCCAACCAGGACTATCTGCGGTCGATCGGCGCCATCCCCGTCGTCTACGGAGACGGGCTCGAAGAACGCATTTTGAACGCCGCCCCGAACGGTGTCGACGCCGCCCTGGACGGTGCGGGCGGCGAGGCCTTGGAAGTGTCCATCAAGCTGGTCAAGGACAAGACGCGAATCATCACGATGGTGGAGCACGCGCGGGCGGCGGAGCTGGGAGTGCGGATCACGCCCCACAAGCGGTCGCCGGACCGGCTCGTCGAGGCGGCGCGGCTGTTCGACGAAGGGCGGCTGAAGATCCACGTGCGCGGGGTGTTCCCGTTGGAGCGGGCCGCGGACGCCCACCGCGAGGTGGCGACCGGCCATGGGCGGGGCAAGGTCGTCCTCGCGGTGGGGTCCGAGTCCTAGACCTGCGCGCGTTCTCGCTCCGCCGGGGGCGCGGACTCGGTGAGCGCCAGTCGTTCCTGGAAGCGACGCAGAGGACGGGGCGCCCACCAGTTCGCGCGCCCGGCGAGCCGCATGGACGCCGGGACGAGCAACGCCCGGATCAGGGTCGCGTCCACCAGAACGGCCAGCGCCATGCCGATGCCGAGCATCTTGAGGAACACCACCCCGGACAGCGCGTACGAGGCGAACGACACCGCGAGAATGGCGGCCGCCGTGGTGATCAAGGGGGCGCTGCGCTGGAGGCCGGTGGCGACGGAAAGGGCGTTGTCGCCGGTCCGGTCGTACTCCTCCTTGATCCGGGACACCATGAAGATCTCGTAGTCCATGGACAGCCCGAACGCGACGCAGAACATCAGGATCGGGATGCTGGGCTCAAGACTTCCAGTCGCGGTGAACCCGAGCGGGCCGGAGAGGTGCCCGTCCTGGAAGATCCAGACGAGCGCCCCGAACATCATCGACAGACTCAGAACGTTCAGAACCGCCGCCTTCAGCGGTACCAGCACACTCCCCGTCATCAGGAAGATCAGCAGGCAGCTCACCACGAGGATCAGCGCGACGACCAGGGGCAGCCGGTCGATCAGCGCGGTGCGGAAGTCGGCGAGGTCGGCCGGGTAGCCGCCGACCATCGTCCCGTCGGGGGCGGGGACGCCGCGCACGTCACCGACCAGGCCGAACGGGTCGCTCTCCAGAACGTCCTGGTCGGGCACGACCGACAGCCAAGCCCCAGCCGAGAAGCGCGCGGCGTCAGGGGCCGCAGCGCGGCGGCCGTCCACGAAGGAACCGGACGGCGCGTCAACCTGGGCCACTCCCGGCACCCGCGCCAGCGCGCCCGCATAGCGCTCGACCTCGGCGGGGACGGTGCCGTCCGGCACGACGATCCGAAGCGCGTCGGTCTCCTCAGCGGCGAAGCCACTCCGGATGCGCTCCTGCACCTGGCGGCTGGACGCCGAGTCGGGCAGAACCCGGTCGTCCGGGAAACCGGCCTTCAGCCCGAGCAGCGGCGAGCCGAGCACCAGGAGCAGCACGACCACCGCTCCCCCGATCACGACGGGACGACGCATCACCCGAAGCGCGACGCCGTGCCATACGCCCTGGTCGGGGTCGCGGCGCCGGGTGGCAAGGCGGCCTCGGGCGAGGCGGGGGCCCAGTCCGGCGAGCGCGGCAGGCAGGAGCAGCACAGCGCCGATCACGCCGAACAGAACGACGAAGAAGCCCGCATAAGCGAACGACCGCAAAAACGGGAACGGGAACGCCAACAACCCAAGCAAGGAAACCGCGACCGTAAGCCCGCTGAACAGAACAGTCCGCCCAGCGTGTTCAGCAGCCTTGACCGCCGCATCGTCCGGATTAGCCCCCCGCCCCAACTCCTCCCGGAAACGGGAGACGATGAACAAGCTGTAGTCGATCCCAAGGCCGAGCCCCATGACCAACGTCAGGTTGGCCGCGAACGTGGAGACATCGGTCAACGCGGTGACGCCGCGCAGCGCGGCCAAGGTGCCGAGCATCGCGAAGATGCCGACGCCCAGGGGAAGTAAGGCCGCCAGGAACCCGCGGAACGCGAACACCAGCAGCACGAACACGATCGGAAGCATGAGGATTTCGGCGCGCCCGAAGTCCTTGCGCGCCTGCTCGCCGACCTGCCGGAACACCTCTTCCTGGCCGCCGACCCGCACCTTCAACCCGTTGGCGTCGCGCGTGAAGCGAGGAGACAGGTCGCCGAGACGTTCGCGGGCCTGCGTGGCGTCACCGGCGACGTGCGCGACCACCAGCGCGGAGCGGGAGTCCTCGCTGCGCAGGGTCGGCGACTTCCCGCGCGTCCAGTAGGACGAGACCTGGCCGACCCCGGGCTGCGCGGCCAGTTCGCGGGTGAGCGCCTGTCCGGCGGCGGTGGTCGCGGGCTCGTCGACGGTGCCCTTGGCGGCCGTCACCAGCAGGAGCATGTTCAGGTTGCCCGCCTTGAGCCGGTGCTCCAACGCGCTGTCCGCGCTCACCGACTCCGAGCCGGGCGATTCGAAGCGGGCCAGCGTGAGGGCGCTCATGGCGCCCGAGCCGAGCAGGCCCACGACGACCAGGACGAGCAGACCCGTGCCGAGCACCCACCGTCGTCGCCGGACAGCGAACAGCCCGAGACGTCGCATGAGCGGCGGCGCTGGCGGCCCGCTATGTCGAGGGCCTCGGCACCGCCCATGAGCTGGCCCTCGATCCCGAGGTGACGGGGCTTTCCCTGGACGAGCTGCTCGACCGGATCATCGACCCGCTGATCGTCTTCAACCTCGCCAACCCGGGCTTCAAGGCCCTGTTCGCCCGCGCCGACATGCCGGAGGCGATGACGGCCGCGACACGTCCGCTGCACGCGGCGGTGCTCGGCCGGGTGGAGGCCATCATCGCCGCGCGGGCGCCCGGTCTTCCGGCCGACCGGTGCGCCCGCACCGCCGAGGTCAGCGTCCGCATGTTCAAGGCGCTGCTGCCACTCGTGCTCGCCGCCAAGGGGGACGAACGCGAGACGTTCCGCGCCGAGCTCAAGCGGGCACTGCGCGGCTACCTAGAACCGGTCATCGGCGCCTGACCCGCGACTCACGTGCGTGAAGGGCGACGCGGCCCTCAACGCGCCGTCGCCCTCGTGCTGGCGGCCCCAGTCAGCCCGGTGCGGGGACGGGTCGCCGCGCCCCAGCGCCCGCCGTCCGGCGCCCAGGGCGGGCCCTGCGGTTTCCGCTCACCGGAAGGCTCCAAGCACCCCTGGCGGAAGGACGCTCCGGGTTCACTTGTTAGAAAGGGAGTGCGTCCCGCCATCAGCCCCCGAGGTGAACAGATGCCAACCGAGCCAGCGCTCACCGACGAGTCCGGCGCGAGCCCCCGCGAGGCCCCGGATCCGGTCGAGTTCCGCAAGGCCATGGCGGAGTTCGCCACCGGCGTCACCGTGGTCACGGCACTGGACGGCGGGGAGCCCGTGGGCTTCGCGTGCCAGTCGTTCGCGTCGGTGTCCCTGGAACCGCCGCTGATCCTGTTCTGCGCCGACCGCCGTGGCCGATCCTGGCCCCGGATCAGGGCGGCGGGACGGTTCGCCGTGAACGTCCTGGCCGAGGAGCAGCGGGACCTGTGCGAACGGTTCGGGTCGACCAGGGGCGAGAAGTTCGACGGCCTGGAATGGAAGACGTCACCGTGGGGGACGCCCACGCTGCCGGACGTCCTGCTCGCCGTCCACGCCGTCGTCCACGACGTGCACCACGCGGGAGATCACGATGTGGTGATCGGACGGGTCGTGGGCGTCGAACGGCACGACACGCGAGATGGCGTGTGGCGGCATCCCATGGTCTTCTTCCGCAGCCGCTTCGGCGTCGGCGAACCCGACGCGCCCATCGCCCCCGACCCGTGGGGCATCGGCGACCGCTGGGGCTGGGGCTAGCCAGCGCGCGAAAGACTCTCCGTCGAGACGGGCTCGGCCGGGGTGTGCTCGCCGAGACGGGCTCGGCCGGGACGGGCTCAGAAGTGCTCGGTGCGGAGGTGGTGCTGGAGCGTGGCGAGTTCGAGGTGGGGCTCGTTGCAGCGCACGCAGGCCCAGACTCCGGTGGGGACGCTGTAGCCGTGCGCGGCGGCGTCGTCACGCGCGCACTGCTGGTTGTAGGACTGGACGAGGCGTCGCCATGTCCGCCGGACCGCCGATGACATTCCCGTCCCCCTCCGAGACCGGTACGTTCTGGATCGGTCCAGGATAAGGCAACGGGAATGTCAAGGCGAAACGCCGGAGATCACTGACCTATCTTCACGCCCGGTTCGCCGAACCGGTACTCCAGCGGCCGCACCCCGCGGCGTCCCGGCATGTTGCCCTTGGCGCGGGTCCTGAAGAGCGGCAGGATCGTCCGCCCCATGGTGTTCTCCATCATCATCGCGGCGGCCGCGTACAGCGCCAGTACCGCGGAGGCGACGAGGAGCCAGCCACCGACGTCCAGTGCCCAGGTGGACGGGGCCCAGAAGCCGGCGGAGGTGAAGCCCGCGCCCGCGGCGAGGCACATCAGCAGCAGCGCCACGACGAGGTTCGACCCGAGCGCGGCGAGCGCGCACAGCCCGGTGATCACCGCCAGGGCGACCCACCAGAACGCGAAACCCTCGTTGACGTTGCCGCGGATCGGGGCCAGTGCCGCCGGGTAGGCGCCCGTGCTGATCAACAGGAACAGCAGGCCCCATGCGAGCCAGAACGCGCCCCACATGCCGTGGACCGCGGTGGCGAGGCCATCGCGCGCCCGGTAGGCCCACATGCCCGCCAGGAACTGGGCGAGACCGCCGAACGTCAGGGCGAACGGCCACAGCGCCAACGGTGTCAGCGCGTTGCCGTACCAGCCCGCCTGCCAGGCACCGACCATCATGGTCGCGCCCGCGAACCCGAACAGCCCGAGAATGGACGGTGCCGCGACGGGTTGCAGGTGAATGCGCGTCCGGTCTTCCCAAAGCGCGTGCTCACCAGGGACGTCGGCGCCTCTGGTCGGGGCCGCGTGCACCGCGCCCTCGGCCGGCGTCGCCGCGGTCCGCTCGCCGTACACCGGCGGCTCCGCGCGCTCTCTACGCCTTGCCATGAGATCCCCCCTCTGGAATCGGAGAGCTTCAATCGCCTCCTAACCGGGGGCAGAGGGGTCAAACAGGATCAGAACGGATACAGTTCGACATTTCGGGCGCCAGTCGCGTCGTTTGCCGTGCGCGGGGACGAGCGTGGTGCTTTCATTAACGTCCGTGAGTTCCCCGCCCGTGTTCGTTCATCCGGGCGCCGCGCCCGAGCCGCCACCGGGCGACGGCCGCCCCGTCGTGATCCTCGCCAGCGGACGGCAGCGGGTCGCCGCGCGGCTGCTCGACTGGGTGACCGTCTGGCTGGCGATGACGGCGCCGTATCTCCTGGTCATGGCCATGGTCCTCAACGTGGACTCGGCCCGGATGCCGGACGCCCTGCTGTCCACCATGATCGTGACGTGCATGATCGCGATGGTCTGGGCCTGGGCGCTGCTGCGCATCGTCCGCCTGGTCCTGTGGGGTTGCACGGTCGGGCAGCGCATCGCGGGCATCCGCGTCGTCGGCTACGACGGCCTGCGGTTCCCCGGCTGGAAACAGGCGTTCAACCGCTGGTCGCCCACCTGGGGCGGACGGAACCGCAGCTCCGGCCTCGGCCCGTGGAGCGACGTCCACGCCTACTGGAAGGACCAGCGGACCCGCTGCTGCCTGCACGACAAGGCCGCGGGCACCGTGGTCGTCCAGGCGCCGGTACGGGAGCCCGCGCGCCGGATCGTGCTCGCCGCCACGCTCCCCCTCGCCGCGCTGGCCGTCGTCCTGGCCTTCAAGCTCATCACCTGACGCGACCGATTCTCAGCTCACCTGGCGCACCCGGTTCTCAGCTCACCTGACCCGCCCGGGTCTCAGCACTCGAAACGCACTCGGGACTCAGCTCACCGGACCCGCCCGGGGCTCAGCACACGTGACGCGCTCGGGGCTCAGCCGCGTGGACGGCAGTGGATCCCCAGGCCGGGGACCGTGCTCCATCCGATCAGCTCGAACAGCTTCTCGATGTGCGCGGACACCGCGTGCAGGACGAGCAGCCGCCCGCCCTCGTGCAGGTCGGACGCGGCCCGGCTGAACGCGCGGAGCCCCGCGACGTCGATGAACTCGACGGCGGCCATGTCGACATGGACGTCGCCGGGCGCGCGGTCGCGGACGACGCCGAGCACCCGCGCCACGTCCCGCGCGTTCGACACGTCGATCTCGCCGCTCATCGACAGCCGCGGCGCCGCCGCGACGGCGGCGATGCGCAGCAACGCCGTGTCGTGCTCGACGACGTCGTAGCGGACCGGGACCCGCTCGCCCGAACCGAGTCCGTCCCCGTCGCCGGTGGTACGCCAGACCGTCATCCGCTCCTCGCCCTGGACCGGGGCGCCGCTGCCGTGCGCGGTCCCGTCCATGCAAGGTTCTCATCTGTCGGCGCCTTCTGACCCCCGCCGAGCCGAAAACACGACCCCGACTTTTCAGGTCCGCCACCGGTGGGGCGTCACAGGTGGGGGAGCAACCTCCCCGGGGTGATCGGCAGGGTCCGGACCCGGACGCCCGTCGCGTGGTGCACGGCGTTGCCGATGGCCGCGGCGGTGCCCACGATGCCGATCTCGCCGATGCCCTTGGACCCCATCGGGTTCAGGTGCGGGTCGGACTCCTCCACCCAGATCGCGTCGATGTCGCGGACGTCGGCGCACGCCGGGACGTGGTACTGCGCGAGGTCGCGGTTGAGGAAGTCGCCGAACTCCTCGTCCATCACGCTCTCCTCCATCAGCGCCATGCCGAGGCCCATCGTCATGCCGCCGATGAACTGGGACCGCGCCGTCCTCGGGTTGATGATCCGTCCGGCGGCGAACACGCCGAGCAACCGGCGGACGCGGACCTCGCCGGTGTCGACGTCCACCTCCACCTCGGCGAACTGCGCCCCGAACGCGTGCCGGGCGTACTTGTCGCGCCCCTTGACCTCCTCGGTGGTGTCGGCCGACGCCTCGATCCCCTCCGGCGGGACGGCGCCGTTCTCCGTGTGGGCGGACGACCCCCCATGCCCCGGGGAACCGCCATCCTCCATGTGGGGGGACGACCCCCCACGCCCCCCGGAACCGCCATCCTCCATGTGGGGGGACGACCCCCCACGCCCCCCGGAACCGCTGTTGAGCTTGGCACGCAAAGCCTCGCACGCACGTACGACAGCCGTCCCCCAGCTCGCCGTCCCCGACGAGCCGCCCGCCGTGGACGCCCTGGGCAGCGAGCTGTCGCCCAGCTCGACCGTCACGGCGTGCAGGTCGGCCTTCAGCGTCTCGGCGGCGATCAGGGCGAGGGCGGTGCGGGCGCCGGTGCCGATGTCGGCGGCGGCGATCCGGACGGTGAACGTCCCGTCCGGCTCGGCGCGGGCCGACGCCCGGTTCGGCTGCATGTACGCGGGATAGGTGGACGCGGCGACGCCCATGCCGATCAGCTTGCGTCCCTCCCTGCGGGCCCCGGGCGCCGGGTCGCGGTCGGCCCAGCCGAAACGCGCCGCGCCCTCCTGGAGGCACGCCACCAGGTTGCGGGAGCTGAACGGCAGACCGCTCTCGGGCTCCCGGTCGGTGTCGTTGCGGATTCGCAGCTCGACCGGGTCGATACCGGACGCGACGGCGACCTCGTCCATCACCGATTCGAGCGCGTACATTCCGGGCGTCTCACCCGGGGCTCGCATCCACGACGGCGTGGGGACGTCCAGGCGGACCAGCCGATGCGACGTGCGCCGGTTCGGCGCCCGGTACATGACGCGGGTCGGCGTCGCGGTCTGCTCGGCGAACTCCTTGACGGTGGACGTCTGCTCGAAAACGTCGTGCAGGATCGCGGTCAGGTGCCCGTCGTCGTCCGCGCCGAGCCGCATCCGCTGGATCGTCGGCGTCCGGTAGCCGGTCGTCGCGAACATCTGCTGGCGCGGCACCGCGAACTTGACGGGACGTCCCACGACGCGCGCGGCCATCGCCGCCAGCACGACGCTCGGCCTGGCGGTGCCCTTGGACCCGAACCCGCCGCCGACGTGCGGCGCCACGACCCGGACCTGCGCCCCGTCCAGCCCGAACAGCTCGGCGACGATCCGCCGGACGCCCGACGCGCCCTGCGTCGAGTCGTAGAGCGTGAGGCCGCCGTCGTCGTTCCATTGGGCGAGCGTGGTGTGCGGCTCCATCGCGTTGTTGTGTTCGGCGGGCGTCCTGTAGGTGACGTCCACGCGCACGGCTGACCCGTCGAACCCTTCTTCGGGCTCGCCCTGCTCGGTGTCGCTGGGGTAGACGGGGTTCACCACGTCCGGCTTGTAGAGGCCGGGATGGTCGGTGCGCAACCGCACGTCCGGCGGTTCTGCCGCGTACTCGACCCGAACCCGCCGCGCCGCCTCCCTGGCTGTTTCGAGCGTCTCCCCGACCACGGCCGCGACGAACTGGCCACGGTAGGACACCTTCGGCGACTGGAACAGGGCCAGTTCGCCGTCCGCGTGGTCGTTCAGCTCCGGCGCGTTCTCATGGGACAGGACGGCGAGCACCCCGGGCAGCGCCATCGCCGCTTCGGTGTCCACGGCGACGATCTCACCGCGTCCAACGCTCGCCTGGACGGCGGCCGCGTACGCGACGTTCTCGACGGGGTACTCGAACGCGTACCGCGCCGTCCCGGTGACCTTCTCGCGCGCTTCCAGCCGTTCGGTCATGCCGTCGCCTCCCCCAGCTCCGCCAGCGTCTGAATGATCAGGTTGCGCGCGAGCGGCACCTTGTAGGCGTTGTCGCGCAGCGGCTCGGCGCCCGCCAGCTCGGCCTCCGCGGCGATCGCGAACGACTCCCGCGTCGCGGCCGACCCGAGCAGCGCCTCCTCGGCCCGCCGCGCCCGCCACGGCTTGTGCGCCACACCGCCGAGCGCCAGCCGGACGTCCCGGACGACGCCGCCGTCCACCTCCAGCGCCGCCGCGATCGACACCAGCGCGAAAGCGAACGACGCGCGTTCCCTGACCTTGCGGTACTTGGACGGCATACCGAGCGGCGGAACCTCGATCGCCGTGACCAGGTCGCCCGGTTCGAGGACGGTGTCGCGTTCAGGCTCGTCCCCAGGCAGCCGGTGGAATTCCTCCATCGGAATGGCCTTCTCCCCGGCACGGCCTTGCACGCGCACCGAGGCGTTCAACGCCACCAGGGCCACCGCCATGTCGGACGGGTGCGTCGCCACACACGCCTCCGAATGGCCCAGGATCGCCAGGTTGTGATGCTCACCTTCCCTGGCCGGACACCCGCTGCCAGGGTTTCTCTTGTTGCACGGCTTGTCGGCGTCCTGGAAGTACGAACAGCGCGTCCGTTGCAGCAGGTTGCCGCCGACAGTCGCCAGGTTGCGTATCTGCCCGGACGCCCCGGTCAGGACGGCCTGTGCCAAGACGGGGTGGCTTTCGCGGACGGTCCGGTCTGCGGCGAGCGCACTGTTGCTCACCGCCGCGCCGATGACGAGGCTTCCGTCAGGGGTCAGTTGGATCCGGTCGTGCGGAAGGTGCGCGACGTCCACCAGCCTGGACGGCGTTTCCACTCCAAGCCGCATCAGATCCACCAGGTTGGTTCCGCCGCCCAGGTAGTACGTTTCGCCGTCGTGGCGCGCCAGGGCGTCCTCAACACTGGTGGCGCGCTCATAGGTGAACGGCCTCATGCCTCAGCCGCCTCCCTGCGCTCCGCCTGCGCGGCCTGCCGGACGGCGGCGACGATCCCGACGTACGCGCCGCATCGGCACAGGTTGCCGCTCATCCGTTCGCGTATTTCGTCGTCGTTCAGAACGGGTTCGGAACCAAGGTCGTCGGTCACCGCGCTGGGCCAGCCCTGGTCGACCTCGTCCAGCATCGCCGTCGCGGAACACAGCTGACCGGGCGTGCAGTACCCGCACTGGAAGGCGTCCTGCTCGATGAACGCCTCCTGGATCGGGCTGAGCCGCCCACCGTCCGCGAGCCCTTCAACGGTGACGATGTCGGCTCCGTCATGGGCGACGGCCAAGGCGAGGCACGCGTTCGCACGACGCCCGCCGATCAGGATGGTGCACGCGCCGCATTGCCCGTGGTCGCAGCCCTTCTTCGAACCGGTCAACCCGAGGGTCTCGCGCAGCACGTCCAGGATGGAGGAACGGGTATCAACGCTAAGCCGGTGCTCACGCCCATTCACCACGAGGGTGATATCGGCATGTACCGGGGTGATCTCACTGTCCATGAATTCGATCCTGCCCCGGAACAGCAGGAGATCACAGTACTTCGACGGCCGCGTCCACGGCGGCCCGCACGTCACCGTCCGGCGGGTACAGAAACGTCCGCCCGGCGACGATCCCCTTCACCCCCGGCATCCGAATGGCGCGCCGCCACCCGTCCAGGGCCTCGCGCGGGTCGTCGCCCGAGTCGCCGCCGAAAAGCAGAAGGGGCAGCGTCGTGGCCGTCACCACCCGTTCCATCCCCGGCACGACCGGCACCACCAGCCATGTGTACGCCGACGTGACGCCCAGCCCGCTCGCGATCGACACCGCCCGGATCATCGCCTCCACTGTCAGCATGTTCCGGAGACGTCCGTCCACACGCTGCGCCACGAACGGCTCCACCACCGCCATCAGCCGGTGCCGCGCCAGCGCCGAAACAGCACCCGCGCACGCCTCCAGGGCCCGTGCAGACGCCGGATCAGCATCATCGACCCGCAGCAGCACCTTCCCGCCGTCCAACCGGGACGCGGCGATCGCATCCGCGTCATAGGCGGTGAACCGGTCGTCGGTCTCGAACGCCGTCCCGGCGAGCCCGCCCCGGTTCATCGACCCGATCGCGAGCCGCCCGTCCAGGACGCCGAGCAACGTCAGATCCTCGATGACATCGGGCGCACCGATCACACCGCTCACGCCAGGTCGGTCAAGCGCGACGCACAGCCGCTCAAGGAACTCGCGCCGATCGGCCATCGCGGTCAGGTCGTCGCCGACCCCGACCGCGCCCCGCGCGGGCTGGTCCGCCACGATGATCACCAGGGGCCCGGACGCCCCGGGCGCACCGTCCCGGCGCCTCCTGGCGGCCGCCACCCCGGCGACCAGCTCCGGCCGCGCGGCCCGCACATCAGTCAGGTCGCCGATGCGGACGCCACCGTTCCCGCTGACGTCCGCCATGCACTAGGCGGCGTCGGCGTGGTCCCGGTCGGAGAGCGTCTCCACGACCTGGCGCACCGTCTCGCTGGGCAACGGGCTCGGCAGGCCCTTCCACTTGTGGGACGCGGCGATCGCCGCCGCACCCGCGCCGCTCCCGTACACGGCCGCCACGACCAGCGACGCCAACTCGGGCGGCAGCTTCCGTTCCAGCAGGAGTACGTTCATCCGATACGTGGCGGCCGCCGCCATCACGCCGAACGTCCCGGCCAGTGCTCCGAGGCGCAGCGCCGGTATACGACGCCTCGCCTTGTCCGCCATCTCCTCTTGAGCGGCGTCGACCACCCGCCGGGCGAGCAGGAGATTCTGCTCCAGCGAGTCGTCGTCCTCCGCGGGCTCAATCGACTCCGTCATGACCATGCATTACCCGTAAGACTACGAAGAAATCAGGCGACCAATATGTCACCATCTGTTACAAGACAAATGCTGTAGGTTCCCGACCGGACTCCCCAGCGACAGAGAGGCCGGTCAATGCAACCGTTCGAGCTGCCCGACTTCTACGTCCCGTACCCGGCACGGCTGAACCCCCGCCTGGAGCGGGCACGGGCGCACACGATGGCGTGGGCCCGCGAGATGCGGATGCTGGACGACCACCGCGACCCGGGCACTCCCGACATCTGGGACGAAGCCGCCCTCGCGGCCATGGACTACGCACTTCTGTGCGCCTACACCCATCCCGACTGCGACGGCCAGGAACTCGACCTCATCACCGACTGGTACGTCTGGGTCTTCTACTTCGACGACCACTTTCTGGAGGTCTTCAAGAAGCCTCAGGATCAGCCAGGCGCGCAAACCTACCTGGACCGGCTCCCCCAGTTCATGACGCTCGACCCACCAGAACCAACCAACGCCGTCGAACGCGGCCTAGCCGACCTGTGGGCGCGGACCATCCCCGCGCGCTCCCACGCCTGGCGGCGCCGTTTCTCCGAGAGCACGCTGAACCTGCTCCGCGAATCGTTGTGGGAACTGGCCAACATCAGCACGGGCCGCGTCCCGAACCCGGTCGAGTACATCGAGATGCGCCGCAAGGTCGGCGGCGCCCCATGGTCGGCCGACCTCGCCGAACACGCGGCGGGCGCCGAACTCCCCAGCCGCGTCGTGGGAACCCGTCCGCTGCGCGTCCTCAAGGACACCTTCTCGGACGCCGTCCACCTGCGAAACGACATCTTCTCCTACCAGCGCGAGACCGAGTCCGAAGGAGAGATCAACAACTCCGTCCTGGTGATGGAGCGTTTCCTCAACGTCGCCCCCCAAGCGGCCGCCGACATCGTCAACGACCTCCTCACCTCCCGGCTCCGCCAGTTCGAGAACACCGCCCTCACCGAACTCCCGCAACTCTTCGAGGACCACGCCCTCGATCCGGTCGAACGAGCGAACGTGTCTCTCTACGTAAAAGCCCTCCAGGACTGGCAGTCCGGCGGCCACGAATGGCACACGCAATCCAGCCGCTACATGAACAAGAAGTCGCTGGGAATGTCGGCCGCCCGCATCCCCGCCCTACTCCGCTCGGCCCGGCTCAGCGTCCCGCACTTCCCGTTCCAGAGAGTCGGCCCGACCCCGCTCCCGGACTTCGACATCCCGTACCCGCCCCGCGTCAACCCGCACCGCGCCCAGTCAGGACGCGCCACCCTCGAATGGTGCCGCGACATGGGCATGTTCGACCCGCAACCGCGTCTCCCCGTCCCGGTCTGGACGCCGGAGAGGGTCACCGGCATGGCACTGGAGATCTGCGCCGCGTCCTTAGCTCCGGACGCCACCCCGGAGGCGCTCGACCTCGCCACCCAATGGCTGGCCTGCGGAACCTACGGCGACGACTACTTCCCCGCCATCTTCAACCGCGACCGCGACCTGGCCGGAGCGAAACGCTTCAACACCCGCGCCCCCGCGTTCATGCCACTCGACTGCGGCGCCCCACCCGTCCCGCCGGAGAACCCCTTCGAAACCGCCCTGGCCGACCTGTGGCCGCGCACCGCCGCCCCCATGGACGACCGGGGCCGCCGCGAATTCCGCGCCACCGTCGAGCACATGGTCGCAAGCTGGGTCTGGGAATTGCAGAACCACCTCCAGTCGCGCGTCCCCGACCCCGTCGACTACATCGAGATGCGCCGCCACACCTTCGGCTCCGAGATGACGATGAGCCTCGCCCGCATCCGGCACGCACACGAGATCCCCGCCCACGTCTTCGAGACCCGCACCCTCCGCGAGATCGACGCCTCCGTGATGGACGTCGGCTGCCTCATCAACGACTGCTTCTCCTACCAGAAAGAAATCGAGTACGAGGGCGAACTCAACAACGGCGTCCTCGCTGTCCAGCACTTCTTCAACTGCGACCGCGACGAGGCACTGCCCATCGTCAACGACCTCATCACGTCCCGCCGCCACCAGTTCGAGCACCTCGCCGCCCACGAACTCCCCACCCTCGCCGACCAACTCTCCTTGGACGCCGCCGCCCGCACCGCCCTGTCCGCCTACATCGCCGAACTCCGCGACTGGATGTCCGGAATCCTCAAGTGGCACCGCGAAACCGACCGCTACAACGAACGCCCACCCCGAATCCCCACCCCCACCGGCCCAGGCACCTCCGCCTTCCGCCTCACCCACCGCTGAACACACCTCGTCCACTCCTCGTCGAAATGCTGGCCGGTGTGCGGACATGTGTCGTGCGTCCGGTCCACGCGATGTGAGGAGTGAGGTTGCCATCACCTTCAGAGGACCCCCTCGATGACAGGCGGCGCCGCTTCGAGGAGATGTACGCGGCCAACCGTGCCCGCATTCTCGGGTACGCGCTGCGCCGCACGACCGACACGCACGATGCCGCCGACGTTCTGGCGGAGACGTTCCTGACGGCCTGGCGGCGGCTGGACGACGTCCCGCCCGGCGAGCAGGCCCGGCTGTGGTTGTACGGGGTGGCCCGGCGCGTCCTGGCGAACCACCATCGCGGCGAACGCCGCCGGTCCGCGCTGGCCGCCGACCTCGGCTCCAAGCTGCACACCGACTTCGTCGACGTGTCCTCTCCCGAGAGGGAGTTCTCCCACGTCGCGGCCGCGTTCCGGAGCCTGCCGGAAACCGACCGGGAGCTGCTTTCCCTGGTCGGCTGGGAGGGGCTGGACCACGGCGAGATCGCCACCGTCCTCGGCTGCTCCCGCAACGCGGTGCGCATCCGCCTGCACCGCGCCCGCCGCCGCTTCGCCCGTGCCCTGGAACGCACGGACGCCGCTCCCCTGCCCGCCACCGTCCCGAACGGAGAACGCGCGTGAACCACGACATCGACACCCTGGTGAACAGGCTCGCTCCCGTCACCGACGAACGGGCCGCCCTCCTGCTGCCGGACGAAACGGCCAGGGAACTGGCCGACCGCATCACCGCCGTCGAGCCCACCGCGCCGCGCAGGCGGCGCCGGGCCCTCATCACCATCGGCCTTCCGCTGGCGACCGCCGCCACGGCGACCACGGCCGTCGCGGTCATGGTCGCGCGGGACGAACCGGCGAAACCCCACGTCGCGCTGGCGGCGGCGCTGACGTTCACGTCCAAGGGCGACCACATCGACGTCCGCGTCCGCGACCCCCTGGCCGACCCGAAGCGATACCGCGCCGAGTTCGCCGCCCACGGCCTGAAGGTCAACCTGTCGCTGGTGCCGGTCTCCCCGTCCATCGTCGGCACCGTGGTGATGGAGAGCACCAGCGAGAACACCGGCGACCACGACATCACCACCATCACCGCCAAGGGCGAATGCGAGACCGGCGGCGGGGGCGACGTGTGCCCCGTCGGCGTGCGCATCCGCATCGGCTACAAGGGCACCGCCGACATCGTCTTCGGACGCGCGGCGCGTCCGAACGAGCTGTACATCAGCACCGCGCCGGTCACCGCGCGGGGCGAGGCCATGCACGGCATGACCTTTCTGAACCACCGCGTGGGTGAAGTGCTGGCAGGCTTGAGGAAGCGGAACGTCACCGTCCCCGAGTACCGCTACGAGGCGGGCGACGAGTCCAAGGCCCTGCGCCCCGACCAGGTCCCGTCCGCCTGGTACGTCCACGACGCCGTCCCCTGGGCCAAGAACCAGGTCCTCCTGTTCGTCGGCCCCAACCCGTCCCGCTAACACAACAACACACGCCGCACCTCAACCCGAGGTGCGGCGTGTGCGCTGAACCCGTGGACGCGAGTCTGGATCAGAGGTCGTACGCGCCTTGCTTGATCTGCGACACCACAGCGGCCCACACGTCCCGCTCTAGGGTCAGGGAACCCCTTCCGGGGTTCTTGGAGTCCCGGATCAGGTGATGCGAGTCTCGGACGCAGGTCTCAACGCAACCATTGGCCCCCTCGCTGTAGCTGCTCTTGCGGAAGACGGCCCGATCGACTGGGTGGCTGGACAATTTGTCCCTCCATGTGCTCATTGTCGTACCAGCCGTTCGAGCATAGCCACTGATTCCTCGGGGCTCAGTGCCATGGCCGCCATCTGTTCGAAGGCCAGCGAGTACGTGTGCACCTCCTTCTCATCCTCGATGTAGAGGGCGCTCGTCATGTTCTCCACGTACACGACGTTCGGCGTGAAGCGCTCACGAAAGCCCAAGACGGCGAAGCTGCCCACGACACCGGGATGGCCCCCGGCCGCGACGGGCATGATCTGGAACATCACGTTCGGCTGCTCGGTCAACTCGATGATGCGTCGGTACTGGTCACGCATCACCCCCGGACCGCCGATGACGCGATGGAGCGCCGTCTCGTCCAGAATGGTCCAGAGTCGGGTTGGGTCTTCGCGCTCTGCCCAGGCCTTCTGTCGCGCCATGCGAGCCGTGACGCGGCGTTCCACCTCCGATGTCGGCGAGAACCGCATCAAGATCGACTTAGCCACGTGATGTGTGTAGTCATCGGTCTGCATCAGACCGTGCACGAGGCCCATCGTGTAGGAGTTCAGCCACTCGGCTTCAGCTTCCAGGCCCATGTAGGTGGCGTAGTCCGTCGGCAGACTGTTCTCGTAGATGTCCCACCAACCGCGCTGCCTCGTCGTCCGGGAGAAGTCAACGAGGGCATCGAAACGCGGTCCGGACACCCCATAGAGGGTGAGAATCTGCTGAACCTCAGCAGCGGTGACCCTTCGAAGCGCATTTTCGATCCTGGACAGCTTGGTCTTGCTCCAACCAAGCCGCTCAGCGGCCTCCTCCAGGTTTAACGGTGTCGTGCTCTCTCGAAGTCTCCGCAACTCGCCAGCGAGACGGCGTTCACGGATCGTAGGCGGCCTTGCTGTCATGTGATCGAGCATGCCCGCTCCGTAGTCATCTCTCAAGCCGTTTGAAGGATCTCCCAATGATGATCTTTAATATTTTCTTTGAAACGGTTGCGGGTCACATCTCAAGGAAGCACCATATGATCCCGGCCACGTACGGAGAGTGACTGAAATGTCGCTTTCGGTGTGGCCCTGGCGATGGAGGTGGTTTCGTTGGGGGGTCCCTGCCCGCAGAGGCTGACGCCCGGTGGGGCGTGTGCGTGGCGGTTGCCGGAGGACGAGCGTGGACCGGCGTTGGCGCGGCGGCTTCTGCACCAGACGATGGACGGGCTCGGGCTGGGCCGGGACGTGATCGAGGACGGGAAACTGGCCGTGTCCGAGATCGCGACGAACGCGCTCCAGCACGGCGGGCCGCCGCCGGAACTGTGGGTCTGGGCGCGGACCGTCCCGGCGCCGCAACTCGTCGTCTCCGTCTTCGACGGCGCGCGGAAGGCGCTGCCGCAGCCGTCCAACGGCGATCTGCTCGACGATCACGGCAAGGGTCTCGGGCTTGTCGGCGAGTTCACCGCCGGATGGGGCTGTGACCTGACCCGCTCACGGGTCGCCGAACCCGCCGTCTCGGGCAAGGCGGTCTGGTTCGCGCTCCCGATCCCCCGCGTTCGGCCGGGCCGTGAACTCAGAGTGCACCCCGCCACGGCCGCGCAATGCCTTCTGCTCTGCATCACGCGGCGTGGCTTCCCCGGTATGCGGACCAGCGACGTGCACGGAGTGTCCGTGCTGGTGTTGCCGGGCCTCAACGTGTGGGTCCATCCGCAACACTTCTGCTGGCAGGACGGCCCCGACCGCTACCTGCGCCGTCCCCTCATCGACCTCCAGGAGACCGCCGAACACATCGTCCGCCAACTGGATGCCATCCCCGTCAGGAAGTGAGATTGGTGCGGGCTGCCATCAGGGCGAAGCCGAGGAGGTTCTCGCCCTTCCAGGACGCCACCTGTTCGGCGCTCGGGTCGTCGGCGGTCAGGCCGATGCCCCAGATGCGGTCCAAGGGCTCGTCTCGACAAGGATTCGGTCGCCGGTGTTGAGGAGGTAGTCGAGGTGCTCGGTCCACGGTCAACGCTGATGGTCTGTTGGGCGGCGCCGGGCCGCGCGGCATCGCACCAGGCGAGCCTGGATGTCGTCTGGCTCTGGCCCAGGCGGGACCGACGCCTCGGGCGTTCGCCGGGGGTGTCGTGATCGCCTTTTCCGCTCACGTCGAGGCCGATACTTGATAAGTTCAATTAGCTTCGCGGATGGGTTATCAACTTGTTGGGACCGCCCTGTCGCATGGTCGGCCCTGGAGGTGCGGGGGTTCGACATGGGCAGGGGAAGGCCGAGCAGGGCGGTCGTGTACCAGCGGCTTGACAAGGCTTTGGCGGAGTTGCGCCAACGGTTCGGCGGTTTGCCGGATCCACGCGAGGCCATGGCGATCTGGGATGACATCTGGCATCTGGAGGCTCACAACTCGACCGCGCTGGAAGGGAACACGCTGGTGTTGCGGGAGGTGGAGCTACTCCTGGATCAAGGTCGAGCAGTTGGCGCGAAGTCGCTGAAAGAGTACAACGAGGTCCGTGGATATGCCGATGCCGCACGGTGGGTGTACCAGCAGGCGCTCGAACCCGGAGACTGGCACGACGGACGGCTCCTGACGGTCGGAGAAGTGCGCCAGATCCATCACATGGCCATGACGCCCGTCTGGGACGTTGCGCCGCATCCAGATGCCAACGAGCGTGAGTCACCGGGAAACTTCCGCGAGCACGACATACAACCGTTCTCCGCCGGGATGGCGCCGCCGGTCTGGACGCTTGTCCCGGCTCGCCTGGATGACTGGATCGGGCAAGTCTGCCTGCTCGGCGAAGGTGCCGGGACGAGTGAAGACAGCCCGCCTCTTCCGGAGCGCCTGGCACGGTTGCACAACTCCTTCGAGCAAGTGCATCCGTTCATTGACGGGAACGGCCGAGTCGGCCGACTGGTCCTGAACCTGATCTTGGTGCGGCTGGGGTACCCGCCCGTGATCATCCTCAAGAGGCAGCGGGACGCTTACCTGACAGCGATGCAGCGAGCCGACGCCGGTGACCCTGGGGCGTTGGGTGAGCTGATCGCCCGAGCGATGTACGACAATCTGAACCGGTTCATCGTGCCCAACGTGGCAGGGCTGGCCCGCATGGTTCCCCTTGCGGCGCTCGTCGGTGAGGAGTTCTCGCTTCCCGCTCTCCGGCAGGCGGCACAACGCGGACGACTGGAGGCGTTCCAGGGCCCCGATGGGACATGGCGCAGTTCCCGCAAAGCCGTGGACGCCTACCGCGAATCAAGGCACCGGCGAAAGCCCAGGCAGGGGTGAGATAGGTCCAGGCAAGGGCGGGACAACCCTGCCTTCGGTGTCGGGCTCGGTGGGGTCCTGCCGTTGAGCCGGAGGGCGGGATACACCCGCCATCACCGTCCACGCTGCCACTCGGACAGTTTCGCGCCGAGCAGAGTCAGGGGGTGAGGGTGGTGCGGGCTGCCATCAGGGCGAAGCCGAGGAGGTTCTCACCCTTCCAGGACGCCACCTGTTCGGCGCTCGGGTCGTCGGCGGTCAGGCCGATGCCCCAGATGCGGTCCAGGGGGCTCGCCTCGACGAGGATTCGGTCGCGGGTGCCCAGGAGGTAGTCGAGGAGTTCCTTGTTCTGACCGAATTTGTTCTCGTTGCCTTTGGTGACAATGGCCACGCGGTTGTCCCGCCAGGTCTGCTCGTCGAAGTCTCGGACGCGGCGTCCGAGGTCTTTCGCGCGGCGGGGATGTGTGGCCTCGATCACGGCGGCGGCCGTTTTCTCGTCGGCGAAGAGACGGGCTTTCTCGGCCATCATGTAGTGCTCGGCGGTGGCGTAGACGGTGCCGTCCACGGTGAAGGGGGACGGCCACCACTGGCTCAGGTAGCCGAGGCCCGGGTTCTGGTGGCCCCAGAAGAACAGGAACTTCAGGCGGGTGCCCGAGTTCTGGAGGCTGAGCAGTTCGGCGACGTCCATGAGGACGACTGTGCCAGGAAGGGGGACGGACGGCGAGCGGTTTGATCGGGAATGGGGGCGTCGGTCATGATGTTGGGAGTTGTGTCGCGGGCCGGGGAGGGCACGCGGTCTAGACCATTTTGCGGAACCGGGCGGGCATCGAGAACATTTCCCTTTCCGGTCCGAACAGGAGGACATCGGTAACAATGAGCAACCCCTTGGCGAACCCTCGTCGCACCAAGATCGTCGTGTGGCCCGAGCGGCGACCGGCGGACACGGACTCGGAGCGGTCCGCGGACGCTGAGGCGCGTGAGGGTGCCGCGCGTTGACGGCCTCGGCCGATAGATCGGGACCCGTCCGGAACTCCGGGCGGGTTTTCTATGCCGAGGGCGGGGCGGTGCTGGCCCGCATGACGACCTCGCCGGAGATCCGTTCGACGCGGCTGCGGCGGGTGGACGGTTCACGGAGGGCCAGGCCCATCAGGCGTTCGCCCATCGCGTCCAGCGGGAGCGCGACGGTGGTGAGGGACGGGGTCAGGTCGCGCACGACCGGAACGTCGTCGAAACCGGCGATGGAGATGTCGCCCGGCACCGATACCGCGTGGTCGCGGAACGCGGCCAGCGCGCCGATCGCCATCATGTCGGTGACCGCGAACACGCAGGTCGGGCGGCGGTCGCGGCGGAGTAGTTCGGTCGCGGCCGCGTAGCCGCCGTCGCGGGTGAAGGGCGCCTCGACGATGTGGCGCGGCGGGATCCGGACGCCCGTTTCGGCGAGCGCCTCCGTGAAGCCGCCGAGCCGGTCGGAGACGGTGGTGAGGGCGCGCGGGCCGACCAGTACCCCGAAATCGCGGTGTCCGAGGTCGACCAGGGCGCGGGCGAGGGCGGCGGCGCCCTCCCGGTTGCGCGGCAGGACGGCGTCGACCCGCAGACCGCGATGCCTGCTGAGGACGGCGACGCGCCCGCCGGTGCGCTGGTAGGGGTCCAACTCGGCGGACATCGACCGCTCCCAGCCACGGTCCTCGAAGCCGGAGCCGATGAGCAGGATGGCGCGGGCCCGCTGGGCGCGCAGCATCGCGACGTACTCGACCTCGCGGGACGGGTCGTGAAACGTGCTGGCCAGCATCACGAGCACGCCGTGTTCGGCGGCGGTGCGCATCACGCCGCGGGCGATGGCGGCGAAGTACGGGTCGCTGACGTCGTGGCAGACCACCCCGACGGAGGTGCTGGACGAGCTGGCGAGCGCCTGCGCGTGCGCGTTCGGCGTGTAGCTGAGGTGGGCGGCGGCGGCGTGCACCCGTTCGCGGAGATCGGCTCTGACCTGCGACGTCCCGTTGAGGACGCGGGACGCGGTGGCGAGCGAGACGCCTGCCTCCCGCGCCACGTCCTGCAAGGTGACGTACGCCCGGCCGCCGGACCGGTTCCTTGTGGGGGGACGACCCCCCACACCCCCCGGAACAGCCGGGTGCGCCGGTTCAGCCATGCGCCCTCCGTCACCGGCACGGCGGCTCCCCCCGCGGAACCGATGACCGCACCGCGCTACCACACTACTACGGAAAGCGCTTTCCAGCTGTTTCGTCAAGGCAGCCGAGACGTGAACAGCCCCTCGTCGGTGGCGGTCAGGAGCGTCCCGTCCGGGGCGAGGGCGAGGTCGTTGACCGGCGCGGTGACCTTGAGGAGGTGGGACGGGGCCCGCGCCGTGGACGCCCAGGCCAGCACGGTGGACGGGTCGTCGCGGAGCACGGCGGCGACCAGGAGGCGGCCGGTGCGCGCGGCCGTCGCCGGTCCGCAGGGGCCGGGGGCGGTGAGGACGGCATCCGTGCCGAGGACGTGCAGGTCATTCCCGTCCGGTTGGAGGATGATGAGGCCGTCCGGCGTCGTGATGGGGATGTCTCCGCCGCGCTCCACGTCCAGGACGACGGCGTCCGCGCCGCCGGTCAGAGCGACGAAGGGGCCGCTAGCCGGGACGGCATGCAACAGCGACCGGTCGATGGCCGTGCGGTGTCCGAGCCAGAGGACGAACTCGGCCAGCCGGTCACCGGTCGCGGCGTCCCACACGACGAACTCGGCATCGCGCGCCGGGCCGAAAACAGCGACGACGGCGGCGCGGCCGGAGTGGACGGCGAGGCCGAGCAGATCGGGCTGACCGTCCAAGACCAGCTCATGACCGGTGCCGAGGTCGTGCACATGGACGCGGTCGCGGTGCGTCCACGCCACGATCGGCGAACCGGCGGGGACGCCGAACGTCCACTCGGCGCGTTCGGCGGGAAAGTCGGGGATCGGCGGGCCGAGGACGGTACGGGTCGTCAGGTCCCACGCCTGACCTGTGTTCACGCCATGGGACGTCCGGGACGCGAAGGCCAGCGGCGGGCCCTCGGCGGTGGCGGCGACGCCGTCGAACGACCCGTCCGCCAGCGGGGACGCCTGCACGCTTTCCGGCATGGCTCGGAGGCTAGGGCACCGGACTGAGATCGTTCCCACGGAGTGGCGAAACCGCTACCCAGCGGTAATCAGATCAAGGCGTCACGGAGACGCGCGGCCGTCTCCTCCGGCGGGACGTCGTTGAGCCACGCGGCCATCCCCGACTCCGACCCGGCCAGATACTTGATCTTGCCGGGGGCGCGCCGGACGGAGAACAGCTCCAGATGGAGGCGCAGCAGATCGCGTCCCGCACCGGCGGGCGCCTGATGCCATCCGGCCACGTAAGGGAGCGGCGTGTCGTAGAGCGCGTCGCAGCGGCGCAGCAGGTCGCCGTAGAAGACGGCCAGCTCATCGCGTTCATCAGGATCGAGCGCGGCAAGGTCGGGGACATGCCGGTGCGGCATCAGATGCACCTCAACAGGCCAGCGCGCGGCGGCGGGCACATACGCCGTCCAATGCGCACCGGACAGGACGACGCGGCTTCCGGCACGTTCGGCCGCCAACACCTCCCCGAACAACCCAGGATGGGCCCCGGCCCGCGCAAGCATCCGTTCCGTGCGGGGCGTGACGAACGGATACCCATAAATCTGCCCATGCGGATGATGCAGGGTCACACCGATCTCAACGCCCCGATTCTCGAACACGAAGACCTGCTCGACACCCGGAATCGCGGTCAGCTCCGCGGTCCGGTCGGCCCAGGCGTCGATGACCGTCCGGACGCGGGAAACGGAAAGCACCGCCATGGACGCGGAATGGTCGTCGGTGAAACACACGACCTCGCAGCGCCCCACCCCATGAAACGACGGAAACCGGTTCTCGAACACCGCGACGTCATACGACGCGTCAGGAATCTCCGAATCAGGCCCGCCAGGACACAACGGACACCGGTCGGCGGGCGGCAGGAACGTCCGGGCGTTGCGGTGCGCGGTGATCGTGACAGGGTCGCCGGTCAGCGGGTCGCGGCGGATCTCGCAGCGCGGCTCGACCGGCGGGAGCCCACGCGGATCGGCGACGGGAGCCCGGCCCGGCGTCTCGTCGTAGTAGACGATCTCACGGCCGTCCGACAGTCGCGCACGTGTCCGGTGCATCTCCCCCGCGAGCCTACCGGGCGCCTACGGGCCGGACGAGTTCCGTTCCGCCCGGTGCACGGCCAGCCGGTGCCGCACCAACGTGGTCAGGACCTGCCTGCCGGACGCGCGGTCGCGCACATCGCAGAACTCGACCGGCACATGGTCGCCGAGGGTGAGCGCGTCCCGGATCTCCTGGGCTGTGTAGGCGTCGCCGCCGTCGAAACGGTTCACCCCGATCACGAACGGCAGGCGGCGGTTCTCGAAGTAGTCGATGGCGGGAAAACAGTCGGCGATCCGTCGCGTGTCGACCAGCACGACGGCGCCGAGCGCGCCGTGCGACAGCTCGTCCCACATGAACCAGAACCGGTCCTGCCCAGGCGTTCCGAACAGGTACAGGACGAGCCCGTCGCGAATGGTGATGCGGCCGAAATCCATGGCGACCGTCGTGGTGGTCTTCTGCTCGACGCCCGTGGTGTCGTCGACGCCGACGCTCCGGGCGGTGAGCAGCTCCTCGGTCTGGAGCGGCCGGATCTCGCTGACGGCCCCGACCAGCGTCGTCTTCCCGACCCCGAACCCCCCGGCGACGAGGATCTTCATCGCCACGGGAGCCGTCCGGTCAGAGCGCCTGGAGGCCATTGAGCACCTCCCTCAACAGGTGCTCCTTGGACAGCGCGCTCTCCGGCCGCGGCCGGACGGCCGTGATCAGCCGATGGTGCAACAGATCACCCAGCAGAACCCGGACGACCACCAGCGGCAACCCCAGCCGCGCGGCGACCTCGGCGACGGGCTGCGGCCGCAGGCACATCTCCAGAATGTCCAGATGCTCGGGACCGAGACCGGGCGACCCCGACCGGGGCCGCGCCGCCGTCGAGATGATCGTGATCATGTCGAACGGTTCACCGGTCGCGGGCCGCGCCCGTCCCCGCGTGATCGCATAGGACCGGACGAGCGGCCCTGCCTCCTCATCGAGCCATTCGGCACCGGGACCGGTCATGGTCCGTCACATATCCTCGTCGCCCAGGATTTCGGCGCGGCCGCGGCGGGTGCCCTGCTGGATGGACGACATCATGTCCCGCTGCTCCTCGGGCGTCCGACGGGGATGCGGCTCGGGTTCGGTTTCCGGATCGGGTTCGGGCACGGGTGCCGAGAGGGGTACCTCGCGCAACTGGGCGGCCATGTTCTCCTGCCGGACGCGCTTCGGCAGCGGCGGCCGTCCGGTGGTGCCCGCGCTGGCTGGACGCGGCCGGACGTCGCGCGGCGACCTCGGAATGCCCGGCTTGGCGGGCACCTCGGGCGCTGACTCAGGGGCGGGTTCGGCGGGTTCGGGTTCGGCGGACGGCGGTTGGCCCCACGCCGACGGCAGCGGTTGTCGCTGCATCGGCACGGGGCCCTGTGCTGGTTCCTCGAACACCGGGAGGGGGCCGGTTCTGGCGGCCGGGTCGTCGTCCGGCGGCGCCTGCCGCACCGGCGGGAGTTGCAGGACGGACCCGTGCTGGTCGAGCCCGGGTCGCGTGGCGGGCTCGTCCACGACCGCGCCGACCGGGACCGGCGGGGCCGGGGAGTCGTCCGGGACGACGAGGCTGTCGGGCAGCAGGACGATCGCGGTCATCCCCCCGTACGGCGACGTCCGCAGCGTGACCCTGATGCCGTGGCGGCGCGCGAGCCGTCCGACGACGAACAGGCCGAGCCTGCCGCTGTCGGACAGGTCGAACCCGGCGGCGGTAGCGAGCCGCTCGTTGGCGGTGGCGAGGCTCTGCTCGTCCATGCTGAGCCCGCGGTCCTCGACCTCCAGCGTGAAGCCGTGCGAGACGGACTGGCCCTGCACCTGGACGGCGGTGTGCGGCGGCGAGAACGCGGTGGCGTTCTCGATCAGCTCGGCGAGCAGGTGGATGACGTCGGCGACGGCGGGCCCGACGATCGCGGCGCGGCTCATCGGCGCGACGTCGACGCGCGTGTAGTCCTCGACCTCGGACGCGGCGGCGCGGGCGACGTCCACGATCGCGACGGGGCTGCGCCAGCCGCGGCCCGGCGCCTGCCCGGACAGGATGATCAGGCCCTCGGCGTGGCGGCGCATCCGGGTCGCGAGGTGGTCGACGCGGAACAGGTCCTCCAGGTCGCCCGGGGCCTCGATGCGGCGCTCCATCGCGTCCAGCAACTTCAACTGGCGGTGCAGGAGCGTCTGGCTGCGGCGGGCGAGGTTGACGAAGACGTCGCTGACGTTGCGGCGCAGCGCGGCCTCCTCGACGGCGCTCTGGATCGCCGTCCGCCGGGCCGCGTTGAACGCCTCGCCTACCTCGTCGATCTCGCGGCTGCCGAACGCGAGCGGCGGTGCCTCGGCGGCGACGTCGACCTCGTCGCCGCGCCGCAGCCGCCGGATCACGCCGGGCAGCCTGACCTCGGCCAGGTCGAGCGCCTCCCGCCGCAGCCGGGCCAGTTCCCGGATCACGCTGCGAGCGACCCAGACGGCCAGCACGAGCGACAGGGCGACGGCTGCGAGCCCGATCGCGCCCGCCAGCACGATCCGGGTGATAATGCGGTCGGAGATGGGCTCGGCGCGCTTCTTCGCGCCGTCCGCGATGGTCCGTTCCAGGCCGTGCAGGGCGGTCAGGTTCGCGTCGGAGATGTTCTTCCACAGCACGCTGGTGGCGGGGCCGCGACGACCGGGCGGGACGATCAGCCGGGGGGACGCGACGAACCGGTCCTCCAGCACGCGCAGCCGGTCGTGGTCGGGCGTCGAGACGACCCGCTGGTAGCGGGCCCGGTCGGCGGCGCGCAGCTCGGCCGCCGCGAACCCGTAGAGGGCCCGCTGCGTCCCGACGAGCTGGATGTACCTGGCGTGTTCGGCGGGCGTGATCCGGCGGGCGGCGATGATCCCGGCGATCAGGGCGTCCTCCTGCGCGAGCGCCTCCCTGGCGCGGGTGAGGGCGGCCGCGTTGCGGGCGTCCTTGGCGACCTCGGAGTTGTCCAGGGTGGCGAGCGAGCTTTGGAGCGATCCCACGTCCGTGAGCAGGGCGGTGTAGGCGGCGAACGCGCGGTCGCGGTCGGTCTTGCCGGTGTCGACGGCGCGGCGTTCGGCGGCCAGGCCGTCCAGCTCGCCGAGGATCTGGTCGGCGAGGCGGAGGGTGTCGGCGGGCGCCGCGTCGCGGGCTCCCTTGTCGGCGGCGAGGCGGCGGAACAGGTCGGCCTGCCGGTCGGTGGCCGCCCGGCCCGATTCCAAGGCCGTCCGGTCGGCGGCGGCGTGGCCGCCGAGATAGACCAGTGTCAGCCGCCTTTCCGCTTGCAGGGCGCCGCCGAGTTCGCCCGACGGGTCGCCGTAGTGGTCGCGCAGGGTCTCGACGTGCCGGAGGGTGAGTCCCTCCCCGAGCGCGATGCTCGCGGCGAACGCCCACAGCCCACCGAGCGAGACCACCGACACGGTGACCATGAGGACGACCTTGAAGCGGATGGAGCGCAGTCGCGCGGCCTTGGACGTCCGCCGACGGCCGGCGGTTGAGTCCATGGGGCGGCCTCGATTTGGCACTTCGGCTGAACTTTCGCTCGGACGGACGACGGTCGCGGCGGGCGGCGCGGGAAACCCAGGAGAGCCTAGAACCGCACGCCGTCGTGTGTCGAGAGTTTCCGAATCATCACGTTTCGTATGTGTAAACGTTCCACAAGGCCCTGATCACAGCCCATCGTGACCGAACGTGTTCCCCATGCGACGAACACTCCGCGTTTCCGGCAGAAGCACCCTGTTACAAAAGGTGATTTTACGAAATTTTGGGGAACTCTCTGGTGTCACCCGGCCACCGCCATCCGGAGGCACCCATGAAGGCCCGAAGCCGCATCAGAACCCGGAGACGACTGTCCAACCGCCGCGCCAGGCACGCGGACCTGGACCTCCGTACACCGTCCGGCCGCGTCCTGCCGTACTAGCGCGACAGTGCCGTACTAGCGCGAGGACGAACCGCCGCTACCGTGCCGCCGAGCGCGCCCGGACGACCTCCTGGGGCGCGTTCCGGACGAGGGCGTAGTCGCGTCCGATCTCGCTCGCCGCGACCAGCAGCAGCGGCAGGAACTCCTCGATCATGCGGTCGCGGGGGACCTCGGCGACGAGTGCGCTCACGTTCACGGCGGCGATCACCTCGCCGTCGCCGTCCCGGATCGGCGCGGCGATCGACCGCACGCCCGGCGACATCTCCTCGTTGGTCGCGGCCCACCCCCGGGACCGGATCTCGCGCAGCTCGTCGTCGAGGTTCCCGATCGGCCGCTCCCGGAACGCCGAGGTCGACGACCCGGACGGCGTCGCGAGGGCGGCGGCGAGGTCGTCCGGCCCGAGCGCCGACAGCAGCGTCTTCCCGAGCGCGGTGCTGCGGGCGGGGAACCGCGTCCCGACGTTGATGACCGTCGCGACGACCTTCGGGACCGCGACGCGCGCCACGTAGAGGACGTCCGCCCCGTCGAGCTGCGCGACCGACGCGGCCTGGTCGGTGGCGGTGACCAGCTCCCGCAGGTGCGGCTGGGCGATCTCCCACAGACCGGCCGAGAGCGTGTAGGCCACGCCCAGCTCCAGGACGCGCGGCGCGAGCAGGAAACCCGCCGGGGTGGACCGGACGTACCCGAGCTGCTCAAGCGTCAGCAGGATCCTGCGCGCCGTCGCGCGGGCCAGCCCCGTCTCGCCCGCGACCTCCGTCAGCGACAGCGGACGCTGGAGCGGCCCGAACGCCTTGATCACGTCGAGCCCGCGGGCCAGCGCCTCCACGAAGTCGGGGCCGGTCTTGTCGCGCGACATACACACCTCTCCCGGACGCGGCACGCGCCGATCACAACCGTCTGCCGCACAACTGTACGACACCATCGCACTGCGGAACAGCAGGGGGTTATCCCTGGTCACCCTTGACACTCGCGCTGGGCGCCACTTACCTTCAACCGCACTGCGAACAACTCGCCGCTGTACGAACAGCGGACACCCCACGGCCGACCGCCCGGTCCTTGAACCCGACCGGGCCGCTCCCGGACTGCCTGGGCCGACGAGCCCGCGCACGGCGCGGGCAAGATCCAGGAGGTACGACAGTGGCAGGCATACACCGCATCCGAGGGGCCGCCGCGATCGGCGCGCTCGCCCTCGCGCTCGCCGCCTGCGGATCGTCCGGGGAATCGTCGTCCGGCGACGCCACGAGCAGCACCACGACGGCGGCGTTGGGGGCGCTGACCGGCACCGACACCTACGGGCGTCCTCCGGCGAAGGCCCCGGCGGTCGCGGGCGGCAAGAAGGTCTGGATCGTGTCCTGCGGGCAGAGCGCCATCGGCTGCCAGACCGGGGCGGACGCCGCGAAGAAGGCCGCCGAGGCGGTCGGCTGGACCGCGCAGGTCTGCGACGGCAAGCTCAACGCGGGTGGCGCCTTCTCCGGCTGCGTGCGTCAGGGCGTCGCGGCCCGGGTGGACGCGATCGTCACCGAGGCGATCGACTGCGCGGCCGTCAAGGAACCGCTGCGCGAGGCCCGCGCCGCGAAGATCACGACGGTCGACTTCTGGGGCTTCGACTGCGACACCGGCGAGAGCGCCACGGGCGAGAAGCTGTTCACCGAGTCGGTCGTCCCGTCCGAGAAGTACCGCACCAACGAGGCCTACCAGCAGGCGATCGGCGAGGCCCGCGCCGAATGGGTCAAGGCGCGCTCCGGCGGCAGGGCGACCGTGATCGAGCTGAACTTCACCGGCACCAACATCGGCGCCGCCCTGCACGAGGGCTTCCAGCGCGGCATGAAGACCTGCGCGGGTTGCAAGGTCAAGACCGTTGAGGTGACGCACCGGACGTTCGGCGACACCCGGCAGATCATCGAATCGGCGCTGCTCAAGAACCCGGACGCGAACTGGGTCGCCGTCCCGCTGGACTCGCTCGTCCTCGCGGGCGCGGGCCAGGCCGTCGCCGGTTCGCCCCGCCGCGCCGACGTGAAGCTGATCGGCGGCGAGGGGCTGCCGCCGAACCTCGGCCTCATCCGGCAGGAACAGGGCCAGAGCGCGGCGATCGGACAGCCGATCGACTGGTACGGCTGGGCGGCGATCGACACCCTCATCCGGGCGTTCGCCGGGGAACGGGCCGCGCCGTCCGGCATGGGCTTCCAGATCGTCGACACCGGCGTGAACCTGCCGAAGGCGGGCCCCTACCGGGCGCCGGTCGACTTCCGCACCGCCTACCTGCGGGCGTGGGGGCGGTGACCGACCACGCCTCGTCGCTCACTTTGTCGGACGTGACCAAGTCGTACGGGACGGCGCCCGTCCTGCGCGGCGTGTCCTTCGACCTCGTCCGGGGCCGCGTGCACGCGCTCGCCGGAGGCAACGGCTCAGGCAAGTCGACGCTGATCAAGGTCCTGGCCGGGATCGAACGCGCCGACGGCGGCACGCTGAGCCGTCCCGACCGCGCCGAGACCGCACTGCTCGGGTTCACCCCGGCCCACGCCCGGGACGCCGGGTTGCGATTCGTGCACCAGGACTTGGGCCTGCTTCCCGACATGACCGTCGCCGAGAACATGGCGTTCACCCGAGGCTTCCCGAAGATCGGCGGCCGTATCGCGTGGCGAGAGTTGCACGCCACAACCGCGGCGCTCCTGTCCCGCTTCGAGGTGGACGTCGACCCGCGTGCGACCGTCCGGGCGCTGCGTCCCGCCGACCGCACGATGGTCGCGATCGCCCGCGCCCTGGCCGACGACGACCCCGACCAGGTGCTCGTCCTCGACGAACCGACCGCGAGCCTCCCCCACCACGAGGTGGACGTCCTGCTCGACGGCCTCTCCAGACGCGCCCAGCAGGGCCAGACGATCCTCTACGTCAGCCACCGACTCGACGAGGTACTGTCGCTGGCCCACTCGGTCACCGTCCTGCGCGACGGCGTCGTCGCCGCCACCCGCGACACCCGGGAACTGGACGGACTGGGCCTAGCCGAACTCATGGCCGGTCGATCCCTCGGCACCCTCTACGGCGAACGGAGCCGCACCCGCGCGGCAGAAGATTCTCCGCCGGTGCTCGAAACCCGGAAGCTGTCGGCAGGCCGCGTCGACGGCATCGACCTGACGATCCGCGCCGGGGAGATCGTCGGCTTGGCGGGCCTGCTCGGATCCGGCCGTTCCACGCTCCTGCGGACGATCTTCGGTGCCGTCCGCCCAAGATCCGGGACGCTGACAATCGACGGCACATCCGTGACGTCGATCAGGACGGCCATGCGCCAGGGGGTCGCCCTCGTCCCCGAGAACCGCCTCGCCGACGCCCTGTTCCCCGACGAGTCCGTGACGCGGAACATCACCATCGCCACCCTCCCGCGCCACGTGCGCTGGGCACGGCTCTCCCGCGCCCGCGAACGGGCCGTCGCCACCGACGTCATCGACGACCTGCGGATCAAAACCACGGGCCCCGACCAACCGGTGACCCGCCTGTCCGGAGGCAACCAGCAGAAGGCCGTCGTCGCCCGCTGGCTCCAGCGCGCCCCCCGACTCCTCCTCCTGGACGAACCAACCCAGGGCGTAGACGTCATGACCCGCGCCGACCTCTACGAACGCGTCCGCACGGTCGCAGCGGGCGGCACATCCGTACTCGTCGCCTCGTCCGACGTCGAAGAACTGGCCCACCTGTGCGACCGGGTCCTGGTCCTGCGGGCCGGACAAATCACCGCGGAACTCACCGGCCCCGAGATCTCCGCCACGGACATCGTCACCCGCTCCTACGCGGACCAGGAGCCGTCATGACCGCAACAAAGCAAGGACCGTGGCCCTCCCCTCCGACGGCTTGGGGGACGCCTCCCAGAAGGGCAGGGCGTCATGACCGCAGCAAAGCGAGGACCTTGGCGTCTCCTCTCCAGGGGACTGTGGGACGCGCCCCAGAAAGGCAAGGCGTCATGACCGCAGCGGAGCAAGGAACTTGGAGTGTCCCCTCCAGGGGGCTCGGCGGGGTCTCCCGGAAAGGCGGGGCATCATGAGCGAGACCAGCGTGCGTGAACCGGCGACGTCGAGGGTCGCCGCCGCGCCGGGCGTGCGGATGGGGGCCCTCGCGGAGCGGTACGGGCTCGTCCTGCTGCTCGGCGGGGTGGTCGCGTTCTTCAGCGTCCTGCCCGCGAGTTCGGCGGCGTTCACCACCGGCGCGAACGTCCAGTCGGTGCTCGGGAGCATCGCCGTGGTCTCGGTGCTCGCCGTCGCCGCCGTCTTCCCGCTCGCGTGCGGCCAGTTCGACTTCTCCGTCGCGGCGACGTCACTCGTGTCGTCCATCGTCTGCGCCGCGATGATGTCGAACCACGACCTTCCCCTGGCGCTCGCCGTGGTCTGCGGCGTCGGCGCGGGGATACTCGTCGGCCTCGTCAACGCCGTGCTCGTCGCGGTGCTGCGGCTCAACGCCTTCATCGTCACGATCGGGATGGCCACGCTGCTGCCGGGCCTGGTGCAGTGGTACACGCACGGGGTCGACCTCGTTCGCGGCATCCCGCGCCCACTGCGCGACTTCGGGTCCCTCACCTGGCTTGGACTCCCCCGCGTGATCTGGCTGGTGGCCGTGCTGACCGCCGTCTGCTGGTTCGCGCTGGCCCACACCACCTTCGGACGGCGGCTCCACGCGGTCGGGAGCAACGCGTCCGCCGCACGGCTCGTCGGCATCCCGGTCACGGCGCTGACCTTCGCCGCGCTCACGATCTCGGGCGGCCTCGCAGGGGTCGCGGGTGTGATCCTCACCGCCCGCAACGGCGGCGGGCTCGTCAACAGCGGCGTCGACCTCCTGTTCCCGGCGCTCGCCGCCGTCTTCCTCGGCGCCACGGCGATCGACCCGGGACGCTACAACGTGCTCGGCGCGGTCGTCGGCACCCTCTTCGTCGCCGTCTCGGTCAGCGGCCTGACCCTCGCGGGCGCGGCGGAATGGGTGCCCGCCGTCTTCAACGGCGCCGCCCTGATCATCGCGGTGGCCGTCTCGACCCTTCTGACCCGTCGCCGTCGCGGACATGATGCGGCAGGTAGCACTTCGTCGTGACGCGCTCGTCCCAACACTCAAGGCATTGGTAGGTCCGATGCCCTTCCGGACAAAGAAACGGCACGTGATCACGACCACAAACCCGCATGTCAGAGCACTCTACTCGAACAAACAATCGACCAACTGCCACCCCCGCACCCCGCCCAAGAAGACGAACGACGGGCCGGGGTGGGGTTAGTGGTTGCGGGTTGCTACTAGGTGGGCGAGGGTTTTGAGTTCGGTGGCGGGGACGGGTGTTGGCGCGGCGGCGGTCAGGTCTTCGAGGGCGGTGGTGAGGAGGGTGTTGGCGTGGGCGGCGGCCCAGGTGCGGGCGCCCGCGGCGTCGATGAGGGTGGCGGCGTGGGCGGCGTCGGCGGGGGTCAGGGGCTCGTCGCGGAGGTAGAGGTGTGCTAGTTCGGCTCCGGCGGGGGTGTCGGAGGTTAAGGCGGCCACGACCGGTAGGGACTTCTTTCGGGTATGGAGGTCTGCGTGGACGGCCTTGCCGGTGGCGGCCGGGTCGCCCCAGATGCCCAGGAGGTCGTCCACCAGTTGGAAGGCCAAGCCCAGGCGCTCGCCGAAGGCGCGTAGGTGGGCGGTCTGGTCGGGGGTGCCGCCGCCGTAGGCGGCGCCGAGGGCGCAGGACGCGCCGAGGAGGGCGCCGGTCTTGCGGTTCGCCATGGCGACGCATTCGTCGAGCGTTACGTCGCCCCGTTCCTCGAAGGCCAGGTCGGCGCTCTGGCCCTCCACCAGTTCGATGACGGCGCGGGCCAGGGCCCGGACGGCACCCGGAAGGGCCGGGGACGCGCCGCCGGGCGCCTCCCCCGCGAGCACCTCGAACGCGGCGGCGAGCAGCGCGTCCCCGGCCAGCACCGCGGCGCTGGTCCCGTAGACGGTCCAGGCGGTCGGGCGGTGCCTGCGGGTGAGGTCGCCGTCCATGACGTCGTCGTGCAGCAGCGAGAAGTTGTGCGCGAGTTCGGCGGCGACGGCGGCGGGCAGCGCGGACTCGGCCGTGCCGCCCACCGCCCGTGCCGCCAGCAGCGCGAGCGCGGGACGGATCGCCTTGCCGGACGCGCCGGAAGCGGGCCGCCCATGCTCGTCGAGCCAGCCGAAGTGGAACGCGGCGATGCCGCGCATGGTGCCGGGCAGGGTCTCGACCGCGTCCCGCAGGGCGGGGTCGAGGAGGCCGCGGCTCCAGGCGAGGATCTCGGCGGCCGACCGGGCGCCGCCCGGTTCACGCCCGCCCGGTGGGGAGGCGCCCGGCTCGGGATCGTCCGGCGGCGGGTGATGGTCGCAGCGCAGGACCCCCAGGTCGTCTCCCCACACGGGCATGGCGCCCCCCTCTCCTCCGGCTCCGTTAGCGGGCGATCTCCACGTTCTCCAGCACGCCGAGCGCGTCGGGGACCAGCACGGCCGCCGAGTAGTAGGCGCTCACCAGGTACGACATGATCGCCCTGTCGTCGATGCCGGTGAACCGGACCGACAGGCCCGGCTGGGCCTCGTTCGGTATCCCGGTGCGGCGCAGACCGATGACACCCTGGTCGTCGAGCCCGGTGCGCAGCGCGAGGATCGAGCTGGTCCCGGTCGGGGTGATCGGGATCTTGTCGCAGGGGTGGATCGGGACGCCGCGCCACGCCTGCGCGTGGTGGCCGTCCACCTCGACGGTCCCCGGGTAGATGCCGACGCGGGTGCATTCGCGGCCGAACGCGGCGATCGTCTTCGGGTGGGCCAGGAAGAACCGTGTCTTGCGGCGGCGGGCCAGCAGCTCGTCCATGTCGGCGGGGGTGGGCGGGCCACCGCGCGTCTGGATGCGTTGCCGCAGGTCGGCGTTGTGCAGCAGGCCGAAGTCACGGTTGTTGATCAGCTCGTGCTCCTGGCGTTCCCTGATCTCCTCGATGGTGAGCCTGAGCTGCTGCTCGATCTGGTTCATCGGGTCGTTGTAGAGGTCGGCGACGCGGCTGTGGACGCGCAACAGCGTCTGGGTGACGCTCAGCTCGTACTCGCGCGGCGACGCCTCATAGTCGACGAACGTGCCGGGCAGTATCGGTTCGCCGTCATGCCCGGCGTACAGGTCGATCGCCGCCTCGCCGTGCCGCGTCTGCGGCGGGACGGGCGCGTCCCGGTACTGCGCGAGGTGGGCGCGCAGCCCGTCGTGTGCGTCGGTCAGCTCCTCGATCGCCTCCGGCGACAGGGTCAGGACGGTCGTGGGCGTCAGCGCGCGGAACGTCTGCTCCCACGCCGCACCGTCGCCGAGGAGGGCGCGGTCGCCGAAGAACCGGCCGTCGGCGAGGATGTCGACCCGGGCGGCGGCGCCGTACTCCCCCGGCGCGGTCACCTCGACCTTGCCGTGCGCGATCAGATGGACGGCGTTGGCGGGGCCGCCCGACTCGGCGATCGTGTCGCCGGGTTCGTACTCGTGTTGGACGAACCGTCCGGCGACCACGTCCAGCAGCGTGGCGTCGGTGAACCCGCGCAGCGCGGGCAACTCGGCCAGCTCCGGCGGGACCACCCGGATGGCGGCGCCGTCGTTGAGGAACGAGACGAACCCGTCGCCCAGCTGGTAGGTGAGCCTGCGGTTCACGCGGTACGTACCGGCGTCGGCGCGCTCCCAGGGCAGCCGCCGCAGCAGCCACCGTGGGGTGATGCCCGCCATCTGCGGGACGGACTTGGTCGTCGTGGCGAGATTTCGGGCGGCGCGGGTGCCGAGCGAGAACCGTGGCTCGTCGGCGGATCCGGCCGGGGCGGGCTGCGTCTCGGTCACGAGGTGGCACCGCCGTGGGCGATCTCGACGGACTCCAGCATGCCGAGCGCGTCGGGCACGAGCACGGCGGCCGAGTAGTAGGCGCTGACCAGGTACGAGATGAGCGCCTTGTCGTCGACGCCCATGTACCGGACGGACAGGCCGGGCTGGTACTCGTCCGGCAGCCCGATCTGGTGCAGGCCGACGACGCCCTGCGCCTCCTCGCCGGTCCGCATCAGCAGGATCGAGCTGGTCTTGGTGCGGCTGACGGGGATCTTGTTGCACGGGAAGATCGGCACGCCGCGCCAGCCGGGGATCTTGTGCCCGCCGACGTCGACGCTGTCGGGGTAGACGCCGCGCGCGCTGCACTCGCGTCCGAACGCGGCGATCGCCTTCGGGTGGGCGATGAAGAACGCCGGGTCCTTCCAGACGACGGTGAGCAGTTCGTCCATGTCGTCGGGGGTGGGCGGCCCGGACCGGGTGTGGATGCGCTGCGACAGGTCGGTGTTGTGCAGGAGCCCGAAGTCGCGGTTGTTGACGATCTCGTGCTCCTGGCGCTCGCGCAGCGCCTCGACGGTCAGCCGGAGCTGCTGCTCGATCTGGTCCATCGGCTCGTTGTAGAGATCGGCGACGCGGGTGTGGACGCGCAGGACGGTCTGCGCGACGCTCAGCTCGTACTCGCGCGGCGCGAGTTCGTAGTCGACGAACGTGCCGGGCAGCAGGGGCTCGCCGTGGTGCCCGGACGCCAGGTCGATCGCCGCCTCGCCGTGCTCGTTGTGCGAGAGGGTCGGACCGGCCCGGTACTCGTCGAGATGCGCCTGGAGCGACGACGACTGACCGAGCGTCTCCTGGAAGTCGGTCTCGCTCATGCTGAGGATCGTGCAGGCCGTCAGGGCCCTGAGCGTGAACTCCCACTGGACGGGCTCGTCGCCCTCCGCCGTGCCGAGCAGTGCCTGCTCGCCGGTGAAGTCGCCGTTGGCGAGGGTGCCGTGGACGGAGTCGGCGCCGTACTCGCCCGCGCCGATCCGGCTGAGCTTGCCGTGCGCGACGAGGATGACCCGGTCGACGGGACGCCCCCGTTCGACGATGACGTCCCCGGGTTCGTACTCCTGCTGGGTGAAGCGGCCCGCGATGGCGTCGAGCGTGAGGTCGTCCTCGTAACCGCGCAGCGGCGGCAGTTCGCCCAGCTCGCGCGGGATGACGCGGATGTCGGCGCCGGTGGTCACGAACGTGACGCGCCCGTCGCCGAGGGTGTAGGTGAGACGCCGGTTGACCCGGTACGCGCCTCCGGACGCCTGTACCCAGGGCAGCAACTTCAGCAGCCACCGCGACGTGATGCCCTGCATCTGCGGCACGGACTTGGTCGTGGTCGCCAGGTTCCGTGCCGCCGAGGTACCGAGGCTCAACTGCGGCTGCTCATGCTGCTGCTGGTCCTGCTGTTCCGTCACGTCCACACCACCGATTCGTCGCGGGTCTGTCAGGTTTACGACCGGGCCCGGCCAAGCGTGAGGCTACAGACGGTAATTGATCGATCACATCGGCGCCGCCTCCATCTCTTCTTTGCCACACAGCCACACAAGTCGCACCAGCCCGTAAGAGCCCCGGCGGCACCCCGGGCCTGAACCCGGGCCACAGGGGTGCGGGCTTTCACGTGGAGCGAGCTCTGCGAGCGGAGCGGGGATACCCGGCGCGCCGCGTCCCCGCAACGGAGCGCTGGCGGAGTGAGGAGACCCGTGCCGCGCAGCCGGGGGGCTCGGGGGGTCGCCCCCCGAAGGACAACGTGGGGCGAATCACCCGGCTTATCGGGACGGGTAAGGAAAAATCGACCTTCCCCTTGCGTTGGCACTAAGGAAGGCATCGGGTCGGTTCGAGAAGGACGGCCCGGCGGAATCTGAGGGGAGGCTTCCAGTGGCCATGGTTTGGACCGCGCTGGCGATCGAGACCGGTACCGCACTCGTTGTCGCGGGCGCGCTGGTGGGTTGGGCCCGGCGGCGCTTCGCCCACGAGGGTGGACCGGCGGACTAGGGTCTCGCGGCGGAGCCGGCCGGTTCTGGGACGTACTCGTGCCCGGCCTGCTCGATGGGCACCCCGGCCGTCTCCGGGGTCTTGATGATCGGCAGCAGCGCGACCAGCCCGGCGAGCATCAGATAGTAGGCGGGGATGTAGTTGGAGCCGGTCACGTCGATCAGCGAGCCGACGAGCACCGCCGCCGTCCCGCCGAACAGCGACGTGGAGATGTTGTAGCCGATCGCGAACGCCCCGTACCGGACCTTCGTCGGGAACATCGCCGGGAACGTCGCCGCGATCACCGCCAGGATCAGCACCAGCAGCCCGCCGACGATCGCGTACCCGAGCGCGACGCCGACCGGATTGTCGGTCTGCATGAGCGCGAACGCGGGCCAGGACAGCACGATGTACCCGATCGCGGCGGTCATCAGCAGCGGTTTGCGGCCGATCCGGTCCGACAGCGCGCCGAGCGGCACGATCACCGTGATCATCACCGCCTCCACGCCGATGGTGATGAGCTGCGCCGTCGTGTCGTTCATGTCGAGGAAGTCGACGAGGTAGGACGGCATGAACGTCAGCAGCGTGTAGTCCGCGACGTTCAGCAGGAACACGATGCCGATCAGCATCAGGATCACGCGCCAGTAGTGCTCCAGGGTTTCCTTCAGCGGAGACTGGGCCTTCTTGCCCGCCTCCTCCATCGCCTGGAACGTCGGGGTGTCCTCGATGCGCGTCCGGACGTACAGGCCGACGAGGCCGAGCGGCAGCGCGAGCAGGAACGGGATGCGCCAGCCCCAGCCGTGCATCGCGCCCTCGCTCAGCGCCAGGTCCATCAGCAGGACGAGTCCCGCGCCGAGGATGTAGCCGGTGAGCGTGCCGAGTTCCAGGAAGCTGCCGAAGAACCCGCGCCGGTGCGTCGGCGCGTACTCGGCGATCATCGTGGCGGCGCCGCCGTACTCGCCGCCCGTCGAGAAGCCCTGCACCAGCCGGACGAGGAGCAGCAGCAGCGGCGCGGCCACCCCGATCGCGCCGTAGCCGGGCAGGATGCCGATCACGAACGTCGAGCTGGACATCAGGATGATCGTGGTGGCCAGCACCCGTTTGCGGCCCAGCTTGTCGCCCATCGGGCCGAAGAACATGCCGCCGAACGGGCGGGCCAGGAACGCCGCCGCGATCAGCGCGAACGAGCGGAGCGACGCGCTGCCGGACGCCTCGTCGGGGAAGAACACCGTGCCGATGATCGACGTCATGATCCCGGCGCTGAACACGCCGAAGTCGAACCATTCGACGCAGTTGCCGATCGCGGAGGCGACGACCGCCTTGTGGACGGCCGACAGATCGCTTCCGCCCTGGTCGTTCTCGTCGCCCCGGTCGTCCTGCGCTCCCGCGTTCACTGGCGTTTCCACGGGCAACATCTGCCCGAAGATCAGCGAAGTTAACGGCGGCGCGGGCGGGGCCCCCTGCGCCTGGCTTCCTTCTTCGCCGCGATGTCGGTGTCGTCCGGCAGAGTGGGGAGGACGGTGGTGCGCTGCGGATCGTCCGCCTCGACGTCCTTCGCGGCGTCCTGCTCGGCGGCCTTCTCTACGTCGTTCTCGGCGGTGTCCGGTTCGCCGGTGAGGTCGTCGGGGAGTTCGTCGGTGCTCTGCGGGTCGCCGCCGTCCAGCAGGTCGTCGATGGTGGCGTTGGCCCGCGTGTCTCCGCGCCCCGCGATGTCCACGTCGTCCTGGGGCAGGTCGTCCTCGGGAATGGACATCAGCGCCTGCGTCTCCTGCGCCTCCCGGGTGATGACGCCGCTGGTGAGGACGGTGTTGCGGTGCCGCAGCGCGCCGTTCTCACGCAGCAGGTTGTCGACGTCGGCCCGGGCGCGGGCGACACGGCGGCTCATTCGGACATGCACGGTGAAACCACCGGCGGCCAGCCCCAGGATGAAGGCGGCGACCGGGATGCCGACCGACCGTGGCGCCAGCGTCGCGGTCAGCGCGACCACGGCCAGCGCGACGACCACTCCAAGCGCGAGATGGTGCAGCTCCATCCAGTCCAGGACGGCGTTGACGCGCTTGGGAATTCGCACTCGTCTTCTCCTCCACTCGGCTGGGAACGAGGACAACGACCGGGCGGTGGCACGACGTTCCATCGCCGTTCGTTCGGGACGCCCCCGGGTGCCACCGGTATGGCGGGGCTCCGGCGGCCGGGACGGTACGGGCTCGCGCCGCTCACGGCGCCGCCCCAACATGATCGTGCGGGCCCCCGCGATCCCTGACCGGCGGGTGGCCGATCGAAACCCTAACAGCCCCCGGACCCCGCCTCGCGACGGACACCGTCCCCTTTACCGGCGCCGGACGCACGACCGCACACCCCACCCGACGCGCGACCAGACGGACGACCGGACGGGCGACCGCACAAGCGACCGGACGAACCACCAGACGCGCGGTCGGGCGAGTGACGGGGGTCGCGTCGGTGCCGGGATGCGAGCACGGTGTCCCGGCGAATATCGTCCATGGATATGAGCGAAAACTTTGACGTCGTGGTCCTGGGCTCGGGCCCGGGTGGATATGTCGCCGCGATCCGGGCGGCGCAGCTCGGCCTGAAGACGGCGATCATCGAGGAGCGATACTGGGGCGGGGTCTGTCTCAACGTCGGTTGCATCCCGTCGAAGGCCCTGTTGCGCAACGCCGAGCTGGCGCACATCTTCACCCAGGAGCAGGAGAAGTTCGGGATCAAGGTCGAGGGCACGGTCACCTTCGACTACGACGTCGCCTTCCAACGCAGCCGCCAGGTGTCGGACAAGCTCGTCAAGGGCGTCCAGTTCCTGATGAAGAAGAACAAGATCACGTCCTATGACGGGCGCGGCACGTTCACCGACCCGAACACCCTCCAGGTCGCGAAGGCGGACGGGTCCACCGAGACCGTGACGTTCGCCAACTGCATCATCGCGGCCGGGGCGCACACCAAGCTGCTGCCCGGCACGTCGCTGTCGGAGCGGGTCGTCACCTACGAGGAGCAGATCCTCAGCTCGGAGCTGCCCGGCAGCATCGTCATCGCGGGCGCGGGCGCCATCGGCGTCGAGTTCGCGTACGTGCTGCACAACTACGGCGTGAAGGTGACGATCGTCGAGTTCCTCGACCGGATGGTCCCGAACGAGGACGCCGACGTGTCGAAGGAGCTGGCCAAGCGGTACCGCAAGCTCGGCATCGACGTGCTGACGTCCACCCGCGTGGACGCCATCGACGACTCCGGCGACCAGGTGAAGGTCACGGTCACGGGCAAGGACGGCGCGCAGCAGGTGCTGGAGGCCGACAAGGTACTCCAGGCGATCGGGTTCCAGCCGAACGTGGAGGGCTACGGGCTGGACAAGACCGGTGTCGCCCTCACCGAGCGCGGCGCGATCGACGTGGACGGCCGCTGCCGCACGTCCGTCCCGCACATCTACGCGATCGGCGACGTGACCGCCAAGCTGATGCTCGCGCACGCCGCCGAGGCGATGGGCATCGTCGCCGCCGAGACCATCGCGGACGCCGAGACGATGGAACTCGACTACGTGATGATCCCCCGCGCCACCTACTGCCAGCCGCAGATCGCCTCGTTCGGCTGGACGGAGGCGCAGGCCAAGGAGAAGGGCTTCGACGTCAAGGTCGCCAAGTTCCCGTTCAGCGCGAACGGCAAGGCGCTCGGGCTCGGCGAGGGCGAGGGCTTCGTCAAGATGATCAGCGACGCGAAGTACGGCGAGATCCTCGGCGCCCACATGATCGGCCCGGAGGTCACCGAGCTGCTGCCGGAGCTGACGCTGGCCCAGCAGTGGGACCTGACCGCCCACGAGGTCGCCCGCAACGTCCACGCGCACCCGTCGCTGGGCGAGGCGATGAAGGAGGCCGTGCACGGCCTCGCCGGTCACATGATCAATCTCTGACCGGCCAGGCCCGGGGCGCCGGATCCGGCGCCCCGGGGCCGTCGGCAACGGCCGTCAGCGTGTCACGCGGTGTTCCACCGGTTGAGCGCCGCGTAGGCGGGACGCCATTCGGCCTCGTACAGGGCGCGCACGGGCTCGGGCAGGACGGCCAGCGTCGTCGCCGTGGTCGCGGCGTCGGCGCCCTCCAGCAGCCACGGGATGATGCGCGGCCCGTCGGGGCCGACCTGCGCGGCGTGGGCCTGTCCGAACGCCGCCATCTGCTCGGGCGTCACGACCTCGTGCATGAGGGGGATCGCGTCGTCCTCCTCGTGCTTCAGATGGACGGTGAGGCCGGACGTCAGCGTGCCGACCAGGTCACCGAGCGGCTCGACGCCCGTGTCCATCGCTTCGATGACCGGGTCGATCCGGGCGTGCTCGGCCTCCATCGCGTCCAGGAGGGCCAGGTCGTCGGGACGTCCGGCGAGGGTCTCGCGCATGACCGGCCACAGCGCGTCGTCCTCGGCGGTGTGGTGGGCGTGCAGCGCCTTCTTGAACAGCTCCCAGCCCGGTGCGTCCGCCAGGATCTGACGCGGGTCGCCGTCCTTGCGGGCGGCGAGTTTCGCGAGGTGTTCCAGTTCCCTTCTGAGCGCGTCGTGCATCGCGTACATCAGGGTCATGTCGTGCTTGGTCACGTTGCATTCCTTCCGTCACCGCATTGACGGGACGGACGAAAGAAAGGTGACCGGTCAGGACGCCTGTGTCGTCGAAGCCGGTGCTGGACGGGCCAAGCGGCTCAACAACCGCTGACCCTGGCGGGCACTGATGTCCAAGCGCCGACCCAACTCGGCACCAGTGATATCGGGTTCGGCGTCCAGGATGGTCAGCGCGCGCGCCTCGTTGTCGGTGGCGACACTGCGCGGCACAGGCTGCCGACGCGGCGCCTTCTTGGGCGAAGCCTTCTTCGACGGCTCAGGCTCAGGCTCCGGAGTCGGGGCTGGGGCAGGGGGCTCAGGCGGCGGCGCCGTGAGTTCGGTGACGCGGGCAAGGGCCTGGTCGAGCATGACGCCGTCGCGCAGCATCCACACCACGTCCGCCGGGGCCCGCGACTTCCATTTGCGACCGTAGTGGTGGTCCAACAACGCCAACGCATGGCGGCGCCGCTGCTCCGCGACGAGCGCGTCCGGGTAGGACGTGATCTGCCACAACACCATGCGCCGCCACAACCGGAACGTGGAGAACGGCGCGAGCAACCACCGCGTGACCGGAATACCCTCCCGGACGGTCCCGGCCGCGATCCCGGCCCGTCGCCTGATCGCGTGCCGGACGGCCTCGATGAACGTCACGAACAACACCGGCATCGCCGCGTGCATCACCATGCCGGTCGAGTCGCCATGCGCGGCCGACACGTTCAGCCACACCGTCGCGCCCGTGAATGCCATCGCCATCCAGCGCAACGCGGGCATCGGCATGGCGAGCCACTCCAGCAGCAACGCCACGGACACCAGCGCCAGGATGCCGAGGTCCACCCCGGCGGGGACGATCCACGCCTGGCCCCCGAACCACGGCTCGGCCACGTCCCGGACGGAGGCGAACGACCCGTACCCGCCGAGTCCGGCGAGCCCGGCGAAGAACAGCCCGCCGACCCCGGCCAGCACCTTCTGCGCACGGGTCAGCGGCACGACGGCCGTCCGCGTCTCGCTGGTCATGGGGAGCCTCCCGCACAGGGATGTCTACGAGATCACCACGTGACCGTAGCGCGCCCAGACCCCCGCCCGGACAAAACAACCAGAACCCCTCAGAACCCCCAGGTCACCGGCGTAGCGGGTTGAACGGAACAAGCTCCGCGGGACGGCGACCGGTCGTGATCATTTCGGCGAGGAGGTCGCCGGTGGCGGGACCGAGGGTGATGCCCCACATGCCGTGACCACCGCCGACGAACACGTTCGGGGAGCGTGTCGCGCCGATCAGCGGCAGGCCGTCGCGGGTGCAGGGACGCGAGCCGACCCACTCGTCCTGGCGGGCGTCGAGGTCGGCGCCGCGCAGCAGCGGGCGGGCGGCCTCCACGATCGCGTTGATCCGGCGCGGGTCGAGCGGCGCCTCCGGGTCGCGGAACTCCATCATCCCGGCGACGCGGAGCCGGTCCCCGAGCGGCGTGCAGGCCACCTTCTGCGCGGGGAAGTACACCGGCGCGTCCGGGACGCGCTCCATCGGCACGCTGAAGCTGTACCCGCGTCCCGCCTGGACGAGGGCGCGGACGCCGAACCGGCGGGCCAGTCCGCCGAGCCACACGCCGCTCGCGATCACGACCGTGTCGAAGGTCTCGGCCCCGCTCCCGGCGACGCGCACGGTGACGCCGCCCGGCCCGTCGCGCAGGTCGGTGACGGCCGCGCCCGTGCGGATCTTGCCGCCGCGGTCCAGGACGGAGTCGGCCAGCGCGTGCACGAACCGTCCCGGGTTGATGAACCGCTGCCCGCGCAGCAGGATCGCCGCGCCGATCTCGTCGGACAGCGCGGGCTCCAGCCGCCGCGCCTCGTCCCCATCGAGGACCTCGAACTCCAGGTCCTGCCCGGCGGCGCGGATGTGCTCGACCTCGTCCAGCAGGAAGCGGCGCTCCTCGGCCGTCCGGTACGCGGCGAGGAACGACCCGGCGTCCCTGGTCACCGCCTTCACGCCGCCGTCGACCAGCGCGTCGAAGCTCGGCAGTGCCCGCCCGTTGATGGGCACCAGCGACTCCATCGACCGCCGCCACCGCGCCGCCGTGCTGTTGCGCGCGAACCCGGTGAGGAACCGGAGGAGCCGCAGGCTGGCGGTCGGCGGGACGTACACGGGCGACGACGGGCTCAGCACCGCCCGCACGCCGTAGGACAGGACGGCGGGTTCCGGCAGCGGCGTCGCGAGCCCGGGCGTGAGCCACCCGGCGTTGCCCCAGGACGCGCCCGCCGCGACGTCCTTCTTGTCGATCACGGTGACGTCGGCGCCCCGCTCCTGTAGGAACCACGCGGTGGACAGCCCCACCATGCCCGCGCCAACCACGGCGACGCGACGCGGACCGGTGCTGGAAGCCATGACACTCCTCCTCGTCAACGATGTCACTACGATGGTGAGCCCTGTTCGATCAACCGCCGATGTTCATTTCGGCCAATCCGACCGGATCACATAGTGTGAAACGCACAATGATCGCGGTGACGGACTTCGTCGAGTCCCTTGGCCCCGGGCTGTTCCGGCTGGTCGCGGCGGGACGCGACACGCAGGTGTACGACGTCGTCCTGGCCGAACCCGGCGAGGCGGCGGGACGGCCGGGCGAGATCGTGCTGGGCGCCGGGGTGACCGACCCGGCCGAGGCGGTGGCGCTCCTCGAACGGGCCGACGCGGCGGGCGCGACGGGGGTCGTCCTGAAGGCGCCGATCGCCCCCGAGGTCGCCGAGGCCGCCGACCGGCTCGCCCCCGCGCTCGTCGAACTCCAGCGCGAGACGTCATGGACGCACGTGATCTGGCTGGTGCGCGCCGCCATCGACCGCGCCCACGCGCCGCCCGGCGAGTCCGGCGACGACCTGTTCGCCCTCGCCGACGCCGCCGCCGAGATCGCCGACGCGCCGGTCACGCTGGAGGACGCGCGCTCCCGCGTCCTCGCCTACTCAGGACTCCAGGACAGCACCGACCCGGCCCGCGTCTCCACCATCGTCGGCCGACGCGTCCCGCCGCAGGTCATCGCCCATCTGCGGGCCTGTGGCGTGTTCCGGAGGCTGGCGCGGTCGAGCGATCCCGTCCTCGTGCCCGGGGGCCCGGACGGCATGTTGCCCCGCCTGGTCATCCCCGTCCGCGCGGGCGGCGAATGGCTCGGCTCGATCTGGGTGGTCGCCCGGACGCCCATCCCCCCGGACCGCGTCGAACGCCTCACCGACCTCGCGACCGTCGTCGCCCTGCACCTCCTGCGCCTGCGCGCTGAGACGGGCGTGGCCCGGCGCGCGTCGGCCGACCAGCTCCGCGCCGCGCTCCGGGACGGGACGCCGCCCGTCCCGGCCCAGCCGCCGTGGCGCGTCGTGGCGTTGGGCGGCGAGACCGGCGACGTCCGCCGCCGCCTCGACCTGTGGGAGGCGATCACCCACCGCTTCGGCTGGCACCGCCCGCTCATCACCGACCTGGACGACACGCTGTTCGCCGTCGTCACCGACCCGCCGTCCCGCCCGCGCGGCTCGCACGGCACACACGGCCCGCAAGGCACACACGGCCCGCAAGGCTCGCACGGCTCGCACGGCGACGCCGGTTCGATGCCCTGGCTGGACGACGTCCTGACCCGCGTCCGCATCCACAATCCGGCCCTGCACGCGGTGGCGGGCGGCGTCGCGCGCACCTCCGCCGACCTGCCGCGCTCCCGCTCCGAGGCCGCCGAACTGGCCGGGCTCATGGCGTCCGGCCGCCTTGCCCCCGGGTTCATCCTCCTGGACGACGCATGGGACGCCGTCATCGTCGAACGCGCCCGAAAGGCCATCGGCACCAACCTCCCCGGCGGGCCCATCCCTGCCCTCCAATCCCACGACATGGAACACGGCACGGCGTTCCTTCCAACCCTCGCCGCGTGGCTCGACCACTACGGCGACACCAAGGGAACCGCGCAGGCACTGGACGTCCACCCCAACACCCTCCGCCACCGCCTTCGCAGGATGGCCGAGGTGACCACGGTTGATCTGACGTCCCCCCGAACCCGCCTGGCCCTCCGGCTTCAGCTGGCCGCCCTCGTCCGGTAACCGGCTGGACGGAATTCTCGGCGACAATCGTCAATTCCGGAGCGAAAACTCCCACACACCCCAAAGCACACCACTAATCACCGGAACGATCAGAGCAATAGCACGCCGACCCGCATTCGTCCCAGAGCAGAAACATGTACTGGCCGAAACCGGCCCACCCGACTCCCGGGCACATGAACCCCGGACAAAGACTCTACCGCTGGTGAGGGACGCGCCCACTCCAGGGACGCATGAAATTGGATCGCACGGACGCCCGAAAAGCCAACAGTTCACCGGTCATACTTCCGAGGCCGTGGCTCACCGCCGCCCAGCCGTGTAAAGATAAGCCCGATATTCGATCTTTTCCATCTGATCGAATATCGACTCTATCCCCGGCAGGTTCATTGTGGAGCCCCGATGAAGAGTCTCGCCCAGCATTCTGATCTGCTGATCGCGATAGTGATGGCCGACATCGCCATCGTCCTGCTTGTCGGCGCCGTCCTCAGCCGACTGATCCGCCGTCTCCGACAACCACCGGTCATCGGCGAGATCATCGCCGGTATCGCGCTCGGCCCGAGCCTTCTCGGGCTCCTGCCCGGCGACCTCACCGGCCGCGTCTTCCCCACCGAGGCACGCCCCTACCTGACGGCGATCGCGCAGGTCGGTCTGCTCGTCTTCATGTTCGGCATCGGCTGGGAATTCGACAAGCGGCTGCTGAAGGGCCGTCGCGGCGCCGCGGGCGCCGTCTCGCTCGGCTCCATCGCCCTCGCCTTCGGCCTGGGCATCGCCCTCGCCACCATGCTCTATTCCCACCACGACACGGTGAAGGGCGAGCACACCTCGTTCACCGCGTTCGCGCTCTTCATTGGCGCGGCGATGTCCATCACGGCGTTCCCGGTGCTGGCCCGAATGCTCACCGAGCACCGCATGATGGGCACGCGCGTCGGTGCCCTCGCCCTCGCCAGCGCGGCGATCGACGACGTCATGGCATGGTGCCTGCTGGCGCTCACCGCCGCGATCGTCACCGCCGGCGGCGCGTCCGGAGACATGGCGCAGATCGGCATCCTGTCGGCGATCTACGTGGCGTTGATGGCACTGATCGTCCGTCCGCTCCTCGCCCACCTGACCCGCCGAATGGTCACCGACCGGGTGCCGCCCCTGTACGTCATCATCATCGTCGCGGGGCTCTTCCTGTCGTCCTACGGCACCACCTGGATCGGCATCCACTCCATTTTCGGCGCCTTCGCGTTCGGCTTCGTCATGCCGCGCGAACCGTTCGACGCCCTCGCCGAGGGAATCAAACGTCCGTTCGACGGAATCAGCATGGTGCTGCTTCCGGTCTTCTTCATCGTGACGGGCCTGAACGTCGACATCAGCTCCATCTCCGGACGCGGCATCGTCGAACTGCTCGCGATTCTCCTCGTCGCCTGCGCGGGCAAGCTGATAGGCGCGGCGATCCCCGGAAAGCTGACCGGACTGCCATGGCGCGAGGTCGGCACCCTCGGCCTGCTGATGAACACGCGCGGCCTGACAGAGCTGATCATCCTCAATGTCGGCGTCAGCCTCGGCGTCCTGGACGGCCAGATGTTCACCATGATGGTGGTGATGGCCCTCGTCACGACGGCACTCGCCGGGCCGCTCCTCCCGAACGCCCCGGCGTCCCCCGACGAACTGGCCGACCGCCGCGCCGCCCGCTCCACCGAACCGCAGGCGGCCTAGCCGGAAAAGGGCCGCGCCCCACCGCGGGCACCGTGACACCGGTGCGTCCGCGATGGGGCGCGGTCATGCGATCAGAACGTGAAGCACTTCGCGTACTCGGTCTTCCTGGCGACCGCCAGGTTGACGAAGCCGCCCGCGTTCCGCCTGACCTGCGCCGCCTCCGTCGCGTGCGGGGCGGTCACCTGGCAGGACGTCGGCGAGCTGTGACCGGACATCAGGTAGTCACAACGCCCGTTGCGGTTGTCGGGCAGTCCGAGGGCGTGCCCGAGCTCGTGCGCCGCGATCCTCGGCGGGTAGAAACCGTCCTGGACGGCCTCGCGACCCATGTAGATCGTGCCCTGGCCGAAGCCGTAGGAGATGGTGCGCGGCCAGCCGTCGTCGGCGTAGATCTTGATGGTGGCCTGGCCACCGCTCGCGACCTTGAGGGAGATCTCCGGGACGGCCTTGTTCCACGCCTCGGCGCCCTCGTTGACGGCGTCCACGAACTCCTGCGCACCACTCGGGTCGTAGTAGATCGTGCGGACCGCGATGGGGGGAGCCGCGGCCGAAGCCGAACTGACGGGCACCAGGAAGGCGAGCCCGAGAGCGACGGCCAGCGCCGCCGTGATCTTTCTGAACATGTACACACTCCTGTGGGGGGTGGGGGACGGGGTCAGCTGCCGATCTGCTGGTTGATCCAGGTCAGATACGGAGCGATCCCCGTGTAGAGCGTGCTGGTGGCGCATTCGCCGCCGTTGTCGCCGGGACCGTGGGTCTCGCCGACGAGCGTCCAGTCGCCGCGGGAGCCGACGACCGCCGGGCCACCGGAGTCGCCGTGGCAGGCGGAGTGCCCGCGGTCACCCGACACGCAGACGTCGTTCGAGGTGCCGCCACCGGCCGCGCAGCTGCTGCTGGGCAGGATGGTCAGGTCGATCTCCTGCAGGTAGCTGGCGGTCTGACAGCTGGGCCAGCTCATGCAGCCGAAGCCGAGCAGCCGCACCGGCGTGTTCGCCGCCGGGTTGGACTGCGCCATCTTCACCGGCGCGCCCTGTGCGGGACGCGACAGGTGCATCATCGTGAGGTCGGTGCCCGACCGGGTGATCCGCCGGTCGATCTGGACGGTCTCGCCGCCCGAACTCTTGTTGTTCGAGCCGGCCCGTCCGGACGACGCCGCCCCGCAGTGGTTGGCCGTGATGATCCACTGCGGCGAGACCAGGCTGCCACCGCAGCCGTTGCTCAGCGCCACCATCCACGAGTACGTCTCCGTGGCGTTGTGACCACCGATAATCGGCTGCGTACCGCCACCCGACGGGGCGGGCCCGGCGGCGTTCGCGGCGGTCACACCTCCCATCGCGAGGGCAACGGCGCTCGCGACCAGCGCCGCCTTGAGCATTTTGCGCATGACGATCCTCCATTCTCTGGGCCCCAGGGCTGGCCCAGGCCTAGGTGCGCCCGCCGACCACACGTATGGCCGGACAGGGCATTTATAAGGGATTTTGGCGGGGGGCACCGGGACAATTTCCCGGCGGTGCGAACGTGAATTCCGTCCGCGCGGCCTACCAAATGCAGGCCCTATATGATTATGTTGTATGTGGAACTTGATTGACCTCATCATCAGGCGCCACAACCAAGGGAAGGATAGTTCAGCGAACCATCCCTATCTACGGAGTGGAACGTTTAGATGTTCAATGTGAATTTCTATCAGCATAGAAAACTGCCCAGGCCGCACGACTTGATTGTGCGGCCTGGGCAGTTCACCCGAAGGGATCCATGAGCACCGTACAAGGCTCAAGAGAGAACACGCAATGGCGAATTAAGAAATCAACTCCCCCACGACCAGCACGACCAGGTGGCGACTTCTCGCCACCCACCCGGACACACCCCCCGAACCGCGCCGCCCCCAGGCACCCCGGCAAGACCAGCGACACACCACCCCAGCACACGCACTCGACGACCGCCGCCGACAGCCCCGCTCCTCCGAGCCGTCTCAGATAGCGGACGTCAACACCCGCAACTCCCGCGCCCCCGGCAGCCCCCGCGCCTTCTCCGGCAACGCCGCGAGCACACGCCTCGCCAGCGTGTCGCTTCCCTTGGCCACGAAGTCAGGCCGGTCTTGAATAGTCGCAATTGCTTGCTGTAGCCCGGAGTCGATCTCACGGGTCCGTACCAGAGCTTCGGCCCTCATCAGGGACAACCCCTTGATCGGCACAACCGAACTCGACGGGTAAGCAGCGATCGCCCGGTCAACCGTGGCAACGGCCTGGGGGTCTCCGATGCGCGTCAGCACGTAGGACTCCGCCCAACGCATCTGGCTTTCCTGAAAATCGAGGACGGTCTGCGAGCTGGTGGGCTCTGGCAGCCGCTCGACCGCTTCTTTGACCTGAGTCACGGAAGCGAGAGCCCTAACGTTGTCCCGCTGATCCGCCGCCATATACGCATGCGCCGCGTGAGCCCGGGCCAGCCCAGGGGACGACGCGCCATTGGCAATGGCGATGGCCTGGTCCGCCAGCTCGGCCACGATTTCCGGAGGACGTCCAGACCAGAACGCGTCCTGTGCCGCTCTCCCCCGCGTCCACACCCGAAGGCCACGGTCACCCGACGCATCGGCGGCGCGACGAGCGGTGCTCCAGGCGACCCGTGCGGCTCGATCCTCGCCAGCGTCACCCAGCTCGATCGCCAGCAGGCCGGAGAGTCCCGCGCTGACCCGCAGGAGCCTGGCCTGCTCGTAAGGCGCGCACTTTCGGTCGAGCTGCCGCCCAACCGCGATGATGTCAGCAGTCAGATCCCCGACGAGGGCCCCTGTTGGTTGGACGACGACTTGCTGACCATATTCGTGGACAGCGCGCTCCCACTCATCCACATCGACGTTCTCTCCCGTAGCGTGCTCGATGCCGGAGAGGATCTCTTCCAAGGCTCCCGGAGGGATCACCGTCCCGGCGCCGAGGGCGGCAAGGAGTTGGAGTGCGGCACGGCGCTTCACGTCCTCACCCCCATCATCGGGATCAGAGCCGTGATGTACGGTACCCGCCGATAGATCGGTCGATTCCTCCCCGAAGAGGGCGTTTTCCTCCATTCCGAAAGCAGTGGCGTAGGCGGAGCCCCAGTCGGCCGGGTAGACCAGGCCCTTCTCGTGGCGGTTGATCTGCCGAGAGAGGTTCTTGATCTGGCTCAAATCGGGATCATCTATGCCAACTGCGGCATAGAGCCGACGCGCGGCCTTGAACGTGCCCCATCCACGAGCGTGCCGTTCGGCCTCGATACGGATGGCCCATTGAGGGCGGTGCTGGTCAGTCATGGGACGGGTGCCCTTCGACCGGGGGTGGACCGGTGGTCCCTTGGCGGACCCCCCATTGTCGACTTTCGCGGTGCGTGTGTGTGCGATTTCACTGAGTTAGGAGCGGAGATTTTCACGTCTCACATCCCAGAAGATCAGAGGTCAGCCCCATGCGCACGATCATCCTGCCGAGGCGCACCAGCAGGAGTCAGAAGGCACGGACGTTCGAGTGGCCACTGGAAGTACAGACGGCTCGGGCTGCCCGCGAAGCCGTACGAAAGACCCTCACCACATGGGGTGTCCAAGAGGGCGACATCTACTTCGCCGTCCTGCTGGCGTCCGAGGTCGTCACGAACGCGATCCAGCATGTCCGCCCAAAACTCCGGCGCGGCGGCACCATGTGGCTCCGAGTCTGCCTGATGGACGGACGCCTCCGAGTGGACGTGACAGACCCAGAACCCGGCTTCCCCGTACATATCGCCGCGTCTGACACCGACGAGAATCACCGTGGCATGGCTGTGGTCGCTGGATGCTCAGATCGTTGGGGCTGGCGGCCCGGCCCGAACGGCGGCAAGACCGTCTGGTGGACGCAGATCCTGGAGGCACCCGAACCACTGCCGTTGACGCCACGGTTCAGGCGCATCCGCCGCCGTCACTGACCACCGGGTCGCGCCCTGCGCAACGAAGTAGGCGAGCAGAGCCTGGAGACGCAACGAAGAGCCAGCTCAACGCAAGATTGGCGCATTGGATCACGGGCGCCGACTCCATAGGCTTTCGATCTGTCGAACCAGCCTCCTGGAGATGCGATGAGCGTTCTGCCGGTATCAGAGCAGGGCCTTGGCGAACGGACGGCGCAACAACGCCGGTATTTGATGTGCCGTCCCGAATACTTCGCCGTCACCTACGCGATCAACCCATGGATGGACCCGGCGGCCGGAGCAGATGCCGGGAAGGCCGTGGCGCAGTGGGAGGAACTGCGCGCGACGTATCTGACGCTCGGGCACGAGGTGAGTCTCATCGACCCCGTCGAAGGGCTGCCGGACATGGTTTTCGCCGCAAATGGCGCTCTCACCGTTGGCGGACGAGCGTATGGCGCACGGTTCACCTATCCGGAACGTCAAGCCGAGGGTCCGACATACACCGAATGGCTGCGAAGGAACGGCTACGCGGAGGTACTGGACGCGGAACACACCAACGAGGGCGAGGGCGACTTCCTCGCACTCGACAACATGATTCTGGCCGGGACAGGGTTCCGGACGGAGATCGCCGCCCACCAAGAGGCCCAGGAGTTCCTCGGACGTCCCGTCGTGACACTCCGCCTCGTCGACCCGCGCTTCTACCACCTGGACACAGCGTTGTGCACTCTCGACGGCGAGAACGTGGCGTACTACCCAGCCGCGTTCTCGCCCGGGAGCCGCGCGGTGCTAGCGCAGCTGTTCCCGAACGCGATCCTGGCGGCCGAACGGGACGCCGCAGTCCTCGGTCTCAACGCCGTCTGCGATGGCCGCAACGTCATTGTCAATGCCGAAGCGTCCGACCTGATATCTGCGTTCCAACACCACGGATACAACCCCGTCCCCGTGGACCTATCCGAATTGCGCAAGGCGGGCGGCGGCCCCAAGTGCTGTACGTTGGAGCTCCGCTAAGACGGACCGGAGGGGGCGACATGGAGTACTTCTTCTACTGCCGCGATCTGCCGGGCACGTGGGACTTGCGCCTGGAATTGACCGAAGACCACTGGTCCTTCATGGACCAATACGCAGAACATTCTCGGCCGTACGATGTGGCAGTTCGGCGGACGTCCAGACGCCTAGTCCTTCCGCTTGGGCCTGGCCCGCAGGTGCATCCGCTCCCCCTGCGGCCCGAACAGGCTGAGCAGCTCCACCGAGCCGCCCATGCCCGCGAACCAGTGCGGCAACCGTGTGTCGAACTCAGCGGCCTCCCCCGCCTCCAGGATCAGCTCACGTCCGGCCAGATAGAGACGTAGTCGCCCATTCAGGACGTACAGCCAGTCGTACCCCTCGTGTGTCTGGGGGTCGGGCGTCCACCTGCGCTCCGGCACGATCATCTTGAACGCCTGAACCCCACCGGGCCGCCGAGTCAACGGCAACACGGTCATGTCCCCCATACGCTGCGGCCGGGGCCTGATCCGCGGATCACCGACGTCCGGCGCCCCCACAAGCTCGTCCAACGGAACCCGATGCGCCTGCGCGATCGGCAAGAGCAGCTCCAGACTCGGCCGCCGCTTCCCCGCCTCAAGCCGCGACAAGGTACTGACCGAGATCCCGGTGATCTCCCCCAGCGCGGCCAACGTTACGTTCCGCTCCTGCCGCAACCTTCTGAGCCTGGGTCCGACCCCCGCCAGAACGTCCTCAGTGGTCTCCATGCACCAATTGCAGAAACAGCAAAGCGGTTTGTCAAGAGCAGCCCACCGCCCCAGCACGCGACCATTTCCGCGCATGCGGGGGGGGTGGACTCGTGATCCGAGGGTCGCGGCCGTCAGAGCCGGGAGTGCGGGTAGGTGGGTGAGCGGTGCTGGAAGGACAGGATGTCGGGGTTCTGGACGACGCCGTCGCGGATCTCCACGGCACGTTCAATGATCGTGTCGGTCCGCGGGGCGGCGGGGTCGGCGAGGACCACATCCAGATGGGGCAACAGCGCCTCGCTGATCTCCCAGGTCGCGGAGTCCCAGAAATAGGACGGGCTGTGGTCCACGCCGTAGTGGCGGACATTGCCGCCGACCGTGTACATGGGGTCGTCGAACGAGGTCGGACGGGCCCACTCGAAACCCATCCCCGCGTCGCAGGACACGTCGATGACAAGGGCGCCCGAGGGGAACAGCGGCAGGTCGCCGTTGGTGGCGAACATCAGGGGGGCGCCGGGGTCCTGGAGGACGCAGTTGACGATGATGTCGTGCCCTGCGAGGAACGCGGCGGCCGGGACCAGGCCGTCGGCGGTGAGGACTCGGGTGAGGGCCGGGTCGTCCGGGTCGCGATCGAAGTGGACGATCCGGGCCGAGTGGATCGGCGAGCCGACCGCGCTCACCCCCCGCTGCGTCAGGACGTGGACATCATGGACGCCGTGCGCGTTCAGAGCCGTGACCGCGCCGCGCCCGGTCGCGCCGAAGCTGATGACGGCGGCACGCCGCCGCCGTCCATAGGCCCCGGTGGCCCCGGTCAGCGCGAAGGCGTGCAGGACCGAGCAGTACCCGGCGAGTTCGTTGTTCTTGTGGAAGACGTGCAGGGCGAACCCGCCGTCGGACGTCCAGTGGTTCATCGCCTCGAACGCGATGAGCGTCAGCCGCCTGTCAATGGCGAGCTGGGTGATCTCCGAATCCTGGACGCAGTGCGGCCACCCCCACAGGGTCTGACCGGCCCGCATCTGCTTGAGGTCATCGGGTTGTGGTTTGAGGATCAGGATGACGTCGCAGCGGGCGATGAGCTCGTCGCGGGACAGGAGCCCGGCGACGCGCGGCGCCAGGTGCTCGTCCGGGACACCGAACCGTTCGCCGTATCCGCGTTCGAGATAGACGCGCGAGCGAAGCGCGGGGCCGAGCCGGTCGAGGTGCAGCGGGTGAATCGGTTGCCTGCGCTCGTTCTCCTTGCCCGATCGCGCCGTGACTCCGAGCGTCGGGCCGGTCGGCGTTCCGCCGCCGTTCAACTGATGACTGTCAGGGCATGGGGACGGCGGGGAAATGAAGCGTCCCCTCCGGCATGGCTTCGGGCGGGCATGCGGTCTCCGATCGTTGACCGGTGGAAGTCCAGGCCGTCCCACCGGACGGGGTCAGCGTCGCCGTTGCCGGGCGTGGTGGGTCGACCGCGGGCGAGGTGCCGCCGTTGCCGGGTGCCCGCAGTGTACGCGCGGGTCGCCACCCCCGGGCTCGACGGTGCCGCCGTCCCCGCCGCGCACCACCGGGCATGACCGCGCCTCACCGTGCACACCCCAGTGCGCGAGCCGCTCACCCCGGCTCCGCTTCCGGCCGAGGTGGCCTCGGCTCAGCGTCCCCCGGCGCACACCGTGGAGTAGGGCAGCCGGGGATGCGGACGGCCAGCAGCGCGACGTCGTCCTCACCGCTCGGCTCCACCCGCTCCAGGAGCTTGTCGCACAGGTCGGGCAACGGGAGTTGGGCCAGGTGGGAGCCGTGGCGGCGGAGGCTGGTGAGACGGTCGGACAGGTCGGAGTCGCGGGTCTCGACGAGGCCGTCGGTGTAGAGCAGGAGGGTCGAGGACGGCGGGAGGACATGGGTGCCGTCGGGACGGGTTCCGGTGAGGTCGGGGTCGCCGAGCAACATCCCGTGCTCGTCCAGGAAACGCGTGCCGCCGTCGCGGGTGATCAGCAGGGGCGGGGGATGACCGGCGTTGCACCAGCGCAGACGCCATCGCCCGCCCGGGTCTTCTTCGACGCGGCCGAACACGGCGGTGGCGAGTTCGGCGTCGCTGACGGCGGCCATGACGCCGTCCAGGCGCGCCAGCACACCGCTCGGCGGCTCGGTCATGTCCCAGGCCAGGGCTCTGAGCATGTTCCGGACCTGGGCCATGCGGGCGGCCGCGCGCAGGTCGTGGCCCACGATGTCGCCGATGACCAGTCCGGTGGCGCCGTCGGACAGCGTGAAGGCGTCGTACCAGTCGCCGCCGACCCAGCTGACCTGGGTCGCGGGCACATACCGGGCCTCCAACCGCAGATCGCCCGGCTGCGGCAGCGGCGTGAGCAGGTGACGCTGCATCGCTTCGGCCGTGTTGCGCTGCTCGGCGTACAGGCGGGCGTTGGCCAGGACCAGACCGGTGCGGCGCGCGACGTCCTCCACGACGAGCCTGTCGCCCGGCCCGTAGACCTGTCCGGGACGGGAGTAGCCCAGCGTCAACGCGCCGTAGGTCTCACCCCGGGCCGCCAGCGGGGCGATGATCGCGTTCTGGGCGTCCATGGCCTGGAAGAGTTCGTGCTGGGCGGCGCCCAGCGGTTCGTCGGAGCGCACGTCGGCCTCGCCGCTGACGACGACCGTGCCGCCGCCGCGCAGGACCTGGGCCAGCGGCCCGCGCGGTGTTCGCGGGAGGGGTGGAAGCGGCCCCTCGAGCATGGCGATGTCGGCGGGGGAGAGTTCGTGGTGCGTCGCGGCCACCCGCTCGACGCGGCCGTCGGGAATCAGCAGGTCGACCTCGGCCCAGTCCCCCAGCGCGGGCACCACGAGCCGGACCAGCCTGCGGAGCAGTTCCTCCTCGTTCAGCGTGGACGACAGCACCGTCGTGATCTCCGCGACCAGTGTCAGCCGGGAGTTGGCCCGCTGCACCTGGGCCATCCGGTCGCGCCGCTCGCGCTCGACCGCGATCTGGTCGGCGGCGTCCTGGAAGACGACCACCAGCCCGTCCGCCACACCCGTCTCCGGTTCGACCCCGGGCCGGTCACCCGTGTAGATCGGCGCGCACGACCAGGAGCACGTCACCATCCGCCCGTCGCGATGGGCGAACCGCTGGTCCTCCCCGTGATCGGGGACGCCGGTGCTCAGCACTCGCAGGAGGCGGCAGTCCCGTTCCGGTGGGACGTGCCCGTCGGCGGCCCGGTGCAGAAGCGGGTGCATCGGTCTCCCGAGCACCTCGTCGCGGGCGTAGCCGAGCAGTTGTTGCGCGCGTGGATTCCACGCCGTGATCCGGCCGGCCTCGTCGGTGGCGAGAACCCCGGAGTTCATCGCCTCCACGAGACGGCCATGGGTCGCGCCGACTCGGTCGTCCACCTGCCCGGTCATCCTCATCCCCCTGGACTGGACATTATGCTCATTCCCTTCGGGCCATCCCGAACACTTCGGGCGCGGGTCGTCCCTCAGCAGGCGATACGACCGAAGACCTTTGGAGGTGTCCGGGTTGGTGGACGAGGAGCGGTGGCGGGGCGAGCGGGCCGCGTTGAACGCGGCGCGCGGGGTGTTGGGCGAACGGGCGAGTCGGCTCTATCCAGGGGTCGCGCGGGTCGCGGGGACGGCGTTGTTGTGTCGGGAGGGGTGGATTCCTGACGCGCCGGTTCCGTTGGAGGACGTTCGGCTTGAGTGGGATGAGCGGGCCGTGGCGGCGGCGGTCAGGGCGCCGGTGGGGGGGTTGCCGGGTGAGTATCGCTCATACTCCGAGGCCATGGCCGCGCTTTCGCCGCCGAAAGTGTTTGAGGATCGGCCTTGTTATCGCCTGCTCGATGTCGGGCCGCCGGTGCTTCGGTTCGGGGCGGCGTCGTTCTTCGAGGGTGTGGACGTGGTGGAGGCGGTGGCGCATGAGTTGGCGGCCGGGGTGGACGGGCTGCCGTTGCGGAGGCGGATCGGTGACCCCTGCGACCTGGGGCGGCGGACGGTCATTCCGGCGGTCACGACGTTGACCGTGACTACGTCCGGCCGTTACGTGCTGCACTGGCGGGATCCGGCGAAGGTCGCGCACGCTGGCGGGCTTCACCAGGTGATGCCGGTGGGTTGCTTTCAGCCGTTGGGCGATGAGGCCCCTGATGTGTGGCAGTGCATGGTGCGTGAGTACGCGGAGGAGTTGCTCGGGGCAGAGGAGAGTTATGGGCCCGGGTTCGTCCAGGAGGAGTGGGGCTTTCACCGGACGTTGACGAGCCTTCGCGACCGGGGCCTCATGAGGGTGCGTTTTCTGGGGGTCGGGGTGGATCCGCTTTCGCTCGCGGTCGATCTTCTCACCGTTGCCGTGATCGAGGACGAGGCGTTTCGGGAGGTCTTCGGCGGGCTCGTCGCGGTGAACGAGGAAGGGGTCGTGTCCGTGAGGCGGTTCGACGGGACGGTGCCCGAGCCCATGCAGCCCGCGGGGGCCGCTGCTTTGAGGCTGGCGTGGCGCCACCGGCGAAGGCTGGGGATCAGTCCCGGGTGAGGTCCTTCATCTCGTCCAGGGCGTCGACCAGGTGGTCGATGAGTTCGGACGGGTCCGGGATCAGGTCGCGGCAGGCCACCAGGCCGATGTTCAGCCTGCCGTCGTAGGAGAAGACGGTGATGTTGAGGCCGCCCGTCACGTCGGTGATCACGGACAGCGGGTAGTAGTCGAGGACGCGGGCGCCGCACAGGTAGAGCGGGAACTGCGGGCCCGGGACGTTCGAGATGATCAGGTTGATGGGACGCAGCGACATCGTGGGCGCGGCCTGGAGGGCCAGGCGGGTGGCGGCGCCCGCGAGGGGGGCCGGGAGCAGGGCGCTGATGTCTCGCACCCAGCTTCCCGAGGAGCCGGTGAACCGTCGCTTGGCGGTGTCCATGTCGCGCCGGACGGCGACGTAGCGGTCGGCCGGGTCGGGGATGTGCGTGGCCAACGGCGTCGCCATGATCGTGACCTGGTTGCCCGTGTCCGAGCGGGCGGCGCCACGACGGAGGGACACCGGGACGGCCGTGACCAGCGGGCCTTCGGGAAGGTCGCCGCGCTTCTCCAGCCACTTGCGCAGGGCCGTCGCGCACAGGGCCATGACGATGTCGTTGATGCTGCCGCCGAGTGCCCGTCTGATCTGCTTGATCTCGCTCAGCGGCAGTTCGCCGCAGGCGACGGCGCGGCGGCGGCCGATGGGCTCGTTGAACGGGGTCGGCGGGGCGTTCATGCGGGGCGCCTTCGGCAGTTCGCGGCGGCGCAGGGCGTTCTGCGTGATCGACGACATCAGTCGGGCGCCGGGGATCGACGACACACCGGGGATCTCGTCCAGGTATGGGGCGGTGCGTGCGATGGACATCGCGGTGCGCACGGGGTGCAGTGCCGTCTTCAGCAGGCCGGTGCGGAGCATCTCGGCCGTGCCGGGGGCGCGCGACGGTTCGGTCTCGTCGGCGGGGAGGTCACGGGGTTCCGGTGAGAGGTCCAGGAGGGCGGCGAGGGCCTCGGCCGCCAGGACGCCGTCCACGGCGGCGTGGTGGACCTTCGCGTAGACGGCGGTCAGCCCGCCCGCCAGGCCCTGGATGATGAACATCTCCCAGAGCGGACGGGAACGGTCCAAGGGCTGTTCGTGGAGCATCGCGACGACGTCGGCGAGCTGGCGGTCCGTGCCGGGGGCGGGCAGGCCGATCTCGAAGATGTGCCGCTCGGGGTCGAAGTCCGGGTCGTCCTCCCAGTAGGGGTGGTCCAGGTTGAGCGGGACCTGGACGAGGCGACGCCGCAGCGGCCGGGCCGCCAGGTGCGCGCGGGCGCGGACGAGTCCCGCGACGGCCGGTACGGAGAGGCGGCCGCCGGGACTGGAGGTCGCGTCGACGATGCCCAGCCCGGCGATGTGGGCGTGGGTCGTGTCGGTCTCGGCGTTGAGGAAGGTGGCGTCCACGGTGGTCAGCTGACTCATGCCCTCGTCCGTTTGCTCGTCCTGCGTGCCCTGTCTTTAGGTGATATGCCGCCCCGAGAGCGCTGGTCAACGCGATCCGCCAGGAAGTAACCCGGACTTAACAGGACGTTTCACGCATTTCATCTGCCATATCCGTGCGGCCTGAAGAAAGTTTTGCCTTCTTCCAGACCCCATGTGGTCAGAAAGCTTCACAAGACCGCGTTCTCCGGACGGTCCCATGATCACCCAAGTAGGGTTGTGCCCCATGACGGGACGACCACTCACGGAGATCGTCGACGCCGGGTGGGCGACCGCGCTGGAACCGGTCGCCGGGACGATCGCCGCCGCCGGAGACTGGCTGCGCGCCGAGGTCGCCGCCGGACGCCGCTACCTCCCCGCCGGAAACAACATCCTGCGGGCCTTCACGCAGCCGTTCGACGACGTCCGGGTCCTCATCATGGGGCAGGACCCGTACCCGACGCCCGGCCACCCGGTCGGCCTCAGCTTCTCCGTCGCCCCGAACGTCCGGCCGCTGCCCGGCAGCCTGATCAACATCTTCCGCGAGTACTCCAGCGACCTCGGCCACCCCGAACCGTCCAACGGCGACCTCACCCCGTGGACGGAACAGGGCGTCTGCCTGCTCAACAGGTCACTGACCGTCATGCCGGGCAAGCCGGGCTCGCACCGCGACAAGGGCTGGGAAGAGGTCACCGAGCAGGCCATCCGCGCCCTCGCCACCCGTGGCCGCCCGCTCGTCGCGATCCTGTGGGGCCGCGACGCCCGCAACCTCAAGCCGCTGCTGGGCGACGTCCCGGCCATCGAGTCGGCGCACCCGAGCCCGATGTCCGCCGACCGCGGCTTCTTCGGCTCCCGCCCGTTCTCCCGCGCCAACCAGTTCCTGGAACAACAGGGCGCCCAGCCCGTCGACTGGAAGCTCCCCTAAAAGCACCGCCGAAGCTCGGCCCAGTCAAAGTGTGAGCTGAGGGCCCCAGGGCCTCAACGCAAATCGCTGCCATCGAGCACGTGCAGGAGCGTCGCGAACTCGCCTGTGACGTTCGAGGTGGCGGGGAGAGGGGTCAGGCGGCGTTCGCCGTGGCTCCAGTAAACGCCGGGGGCGCAGGGGTCGTCGGCGTCGGCGTGCATCTCGCGGACGACGTCGGCGAAGACGGGGAGCACCTCGCGGACGGCCGACGACGTGATCGGGTAGAGCAGCAGCGTGCTGTGGCAGGGGACGCCGACCAGCGCGCCGTGCTTGTTCGGCCACGGCAGGAACTGGTCGACCTCGCTGAGCAGCGCGGACACGTAGCGGCTGCCCGGTTTGGTGACCACGCGGACGTTGCGACCGGGGAGCAGCGGCTGGTCGCGGACGGCGACGTCCGCCAGCTCGCGGTCGTGGGTGTTCGTCATCACGTAGCCGAGCTTGTGGAGGCCGAGCAGGCCCGCGCGGGCCTTGGTGAGGGGGCCGCCGTAGCGGGGGTGCTCGATCATCACCATCGCGTCGAAGTGGTCTCCGGCGGGGACGACGACCAGGCCCTCCCGGTCGCGGGGCGCGAGTTTCGGGACGATGCGCAGACGCAGCAGTTCGCGCACGTCGCCGAACAGCTCCATCTCGCCGACGGCGAGGAACGCGCGGTCGCCGACCTCGCGGACCCATTCGTCCACGACCCGCGGCCAAGCCGAGCGCGGCTCGCGGGCGCAGCGCTCCAACACCGTCCAACTGGAGGCGCGGGCCTCCGACCGGCCGACGGGCAGCACGACCTCGGAGGTGCCGGAGTCGAACCAGGCGCTGGGCGCCAGGGCGGGCAGCACGTCGCGGATGAGCGCGTGCACGTCCGCCGCCGCGTCCAACGGTTCCATAAGTTGCTCATCCCCTTTCACCCTTCAGGGGGATCTTGAACCCTCAGCGGCTCACGCCACAACCCCACCCTCTCAGAGTTCCGGTCCGTTGTGGGAGCCATCGCCGTCCCCCGCCCGCACTCGCTGATCAAGGACGGCTCAAGTACCGTGCTCACATGCCCGAATACGTGTACCCGCCGGTGATCAAGACGGCTCAATGTGTGTTCAAGGCCCTGAACATCAAGGTCCGTCTGGAGGGGGCCGACCGGATCCCGCGCACGGGTGGGGCGGTGCTGGTCAGCAACCACGTCAGCTATCTCGACTTCATCTTCGCGGGGGTCGCGGCGCACCCGGCGAAGCGGCTGGTGCGGTTCATGGCGAAGAAGGAGATCTTCGACAGCCGGATCGGCGGGCCGCTGATGCGTGGGATGCACCACATCCCGGTGGACCGGGACGCGGGCGCCTCGTCCTACGCGGCGTCGCTGCGGGCGTTGAAGGCGGGTGAGATCGTCGGGGTGTTCGCGGAGGCGACGATCAGCCGGTCGTTCACGGTGAAGGAGTTCAAGAACGGCGCGGTGCGGATGGCGGTGGGCGGGAAGGTGCCGCTGGTCCCGGTGGCGTTGTGGGGGCCGCAGCGGATGTGGACGAAGGGCCGCAAACGGCGGTTGCTCCAGCGCAACGTACCGGTCACGATCCTCATCGGCGAGCCGCTGCATCCGAAGCGCGGCGACGACTACGACCAGATCACCCGGGATCTGCACGCCCAGATGCAGGCGATGCTGGAGAAGGCGCAGCGCGAGTACCCGGTCACGCCGAAGGCGGGCGAGGCCTGGTGGCAGCCCGCGTACCTCGGTGGGACGGCGCCGACGCCGGAGGAGGCCGAGAAGCTCGACCTGGCGGAGGCCGAGGCGCGTAAGGCGGCGCGCGAGGACGAATCCTGACGGCTAATTCACTGGACGCCATGTGCCACCCGGCGTGATCATTTTGGTATGACCACGTCAGAGGAGGTACTGCGTCTCGTTGAGTCCACGAAGAACGCCACGGATCCTGGGCCCGAGTCGACGCTGCCCGTGCTCTTCAATCTCAGTGACAGGAACTCGCACGCCGATGTGATGGACGTGCTGTCGCTCCGCCCGTTCGCGTCCGGTGAGCAGCCCTGGTCGCGTTCGACCCGGCTCGAGCACGTCAAGCCGGACGCGCCGCTGCGTCCCGGCGACGCGCGGGTCGTGCGGGTGGCGGCCGAGAAGCACAGGGATTCGGTACTGGCCGAGGGCGACGGCTGGACGTTGCTCGCGAATCGATGGAAGACGGGCATCGCGCATGTCGCGGTGTCGGCGGTGAGCGAGGAGCTGGCGGAGTCCGTCCTCGAAGCGGCCGTGCTGGACGCGACCGATCCCCCGCAGACCGACGACACGAGCGTCGCGATGGGGTTCTGGCATCTGGCGACGCACGGCCCCTCCCGCAACGAGCGGGCCATCGCCGCCGACACGTGGGAGGAGATCCGGGGCAACTACACCGCGCCGGTCGCCGAGGCGCTCGACGCGGTCATGGGCCTCACCCGCGAGGAGGTGTCGGGACGGCTGCTGCTCCTGCACGGTCCGCCCGGCACCGGCAAGACCACGGCGCTGCGCGCGCTCGCGCGGGCGTGGAAGGGCTGGTGCCAGTCCGACTGCGTCCTCGACCCGGAGGCGTTGTTCGGCACGCCGAGCTATCTGATGGAGGTCGCGGTCGGTGACGACGACGACGAGACCGGCCGCTGGCGGCTGCTCATCCTGGAGGACTGCGACGAGCTGATCCGCGGCGAGGCCAAGCAGTCGACGGGCCAGGGCCTGTCGCGGCTGCTGAACCTCACCGACGGAATGCTCGGGCAGGGACGGGACGTCCTGGTGGCCATCACCACCAACGAGGATCTCGCCATGCTGCACCCGGCGGTGGTCCGTCCCGGCCGGTGCCTCGCGCAGATCGAGGTGGGGCGGCTGACCCGCGCGGAGGCCGTGTCCTGGCTGGACGACGCGGACACGACGCCCGGCGAGATCGGCGCGGACGGCGCGACCCTCGCCGAGCTGGCCGCGCTCCGCAGGGGCGAGACGCGCCCGGGCGGGGTGGACGCGCCCGCCGCGGCGACCGGTTTCTACCTCTAGGCCGATCGGTCGATTGGTCGATCAGGCCGATTTGGCGAGGGCCTGCTCGATGTCGGCCCACAGGTCGTCCGGATGTTCCAGGCCGATCGACAGTCGCACGGTTCCCTCGCCGATCCCGGCGGCGGCGAGGGACGCGGCGTCCATCTGCCGGTGGGACGTGCTGGCCGGGTGCATCACCAGCGAGGCGATGTCGCCGAGCGACGGGCCGAGCGAGATGAGCCGGACGGCCTCGGAGAAGACGCGGCCCGCGTCCCGTCCGCCGGTCGGCTCGAACGCCAGGACGCCGCCGCTCCCGTCCGGGAGCAGGCGGCGTGCCACCGCGCACTGGGGATGGTCGTCCAGCCCCGGATAGTGGACGCGGTCGGCGGCCGGATGCGCGGCGAGGCGGCGGGCGACGTCCAGGGCGGACGCGCTCTGCCGCTCGACGCGCAGCGGCATCGTGGCGAGGCCGCGCAGGGTCATCCACGCCGCGAACGGGTCGGCGACCGAGCCCAGTTCGACGGCGTGGCTCCACACGCGGTGGTGCACGTCCCGGTCGGCGAAGACGGCGATGCCCCCGATGACATCTCCGTGTCCGCTCAGGTACTTCGTCGTCGAGTGGACGACGATGTCGGCACCGTGCTCGATCGGTCGGCACAAGAGCGGGGCGAACGTGTTGTCCACAACGGTTAGCACGCCCGTCCCACGAACGGCCTCGGTGAACGCGGGCAGATCCGTGACGTGCGTGGTGGGGTTGGCGATCGTCTCCAGGTAGAGGAGACGGGTGGTGGGACGCAGCGCGTCCCGCACCTCGGCGGGGTCGTCGGCCGCGATGTAGGTGACGTCGACGCCCCACCGGTCGGCGAGGTCCTGGAACAGCGCGTACGTGCCGCCGTAGAGGGCCGTCTGCGCGATGACGTGGTCGCCGGAGCGCAGCAGGCCCATCAGGACGGCGTTGACGGCCCCCATCCCGGACGCGGTGGCGAGCGCCCCCGCGCCGCCCTCGACGTCGGTGACCGCCCGTTCGAGCGACCGGACGGTCGGGTTGCCCATGCGGGCGTAGAAGAACGCCTCGTCCGGGCCGTGGAAGGCGGCGGCGAGATCGTCGGCGCTCTCGAAGGAGAACAGATGGCCCTGGTAGAGCGGCATGCCCAGTGGTCGGCTGCCGACCGGCGTGATCACGGGCGGGTGGACGGCCGCCGTCTGGGGATCGCGGGTCCGAGGATCCCGGGTCTGTGGCTCACCGCTCTGGGGATCACGGGTCTGTGGGTCGTGGCTCTGTGGATCGTGGCTCTGTGGATCGTGGCTCTGTGGATCGCGCATGCTCCCAGCCTGCTGCGGAAGCCGGTGTGGCGGAAACGGCCAATTGGCACCAGTGGCCCGGACCACGCCCCCGTCGTCCGCGGCGCCGGACCACCGGCCCGGCCGGAGGCGCGTGGCGCCCTGAGGCCCGGCACGGTCCCCACCGCCGGCTCACCCACCCCGCGAGGGCGAGCCGGCGATCGGGTCGTCCCGGACGAGTGACGGTTTCGCGTCCCTCGGCCGGAGATCCGATCATGTCGCGGCGGGAGGGCCCCGCACTATCCGGGAGACCACCGGCAAATCCGTGCGCGCGAAGGGGTCCGTGGAAACACGTACTACGGGTGCGCTACGGGGTGGCCCGGGCGAACAGGCGCCGGTAGACGCACCGTAGACCGTGGAGATCACTGACAGGCCGGGCGAACGGCAGGCGCACGTCGAACGGTGCGTGCGTCCCCGGTCGCGGTGCGCAGCGCACCCACAGCCCGTACCGGTCGAGCGCCAGCGGCCGGACGGGGCCGCCGGGCGGTGCCGAGTCGGGCAGCGCGGAGTCGGGCAGCGCGGAGTCGGGCGGTGCTGAGTCGAGCAGTGCGGAGTCGGGCAGCAGCCGGGGCAGTTCGTCGCGGTGGCAGGAGTCCAGGTGCGTGAGGATGCCGGACTCGACGGCGACGAACGGGTCGGGCACCCCGGCCGCGTACTCGGCGGGTTCGAGGACGGCGCTCCCCCAGGCGTCGTCGATCTCGACCTGCGCGACCGTGAGGGCGAGGATCGTCCAGTCGCGGCGGCCGTCCCGTTCGGCGCCGAGGTCGAGCAGTTCGGGACGGGGATGCGCGTAGGAGAGGCGCAGCGCGGCGGCGCGCAGTTCACCGTCCGGGATCTCGGTGAGGCGGCCGTGCAGCCAGGCCCGGCCGCGCACCCGGTCGGCGAGCGCGACGGGCGCGACGTCGGAGACCCGCAGCGTGGCGGGCATGTCGGCCCGTTCCTCCCCGGCCCGGGTGTTGCGGAGCGCGGCGGCGACGGGCGACTCGGTCTGGACGAGCAGCAGCGGCCTGCCGTCCCGGTCGGTCGCGTGCGCCGGGACGGGCGCGTAGGGGACGCCGGGCGCGACGAGGACGCCGTCCGCGATGCCGTAGGCGAGGGTCCGCGCCCGCTCCCCCGCCGTGGGGCCCTCCACCGCCGTCGTGGTCTCCGCTCGCCGCACCATGCCTCCCGAGACGTATCAGGTTAGGGTTGCCTAACTAAGGCTTACCTAACCATCAAGAGTGCGGAGGGACAACCCTGGTTCCCGTCAGTGCAGGTCGCCAAGCTCCTTGCGAGCCTGCGCGCCGAGGGTGTGGAGGGCGTCCACCAGAACGCGGCGCTGGTCGCCGGTCAACGGCGCCGCGAAGTGCTCGCGGAGGGTCTCGGCGTGGACGCGCAGCGCCTCGTCGAGCTTCGCGCGCCCCTTCGGGGTCAGCTCCACCAGTTGGCGGCGGCGGTCGCCGGGGGCCGGTTCGCGGCGGACGAGGGCGGCGTCCTCCATCCGGTCCACGATCCGGGTCATGCCGCCGCTGGTCAGGATCAGCTCCCCGGCCAGATCGCCCATCGCGAGCGGCCGGTCGCCCGCGCTCGCCAGTTTCAGCAGCACCTCGAAAACCGCGTGCCGGATGCCGCAGCGGCGTTCCAGCTCCCGGCCCACGATGCGCTCCAACACCGTCGCGGCGGTCAGCAGCGCGCCGAACTCGTGGACCAGCTCGTCCGGTGCGACCTGGCCGGTCCGGCGTTCGTCCTGCTCCGTCACGGTCGACATGATGCCCCGCCTTCGTCCAGCGACCCCGTTTCCGTTACAACGCGCGGGAGCCCACGCGGCTTCCGGATCGTCCGGACGAGCCGTTCCGCGACACGTGAACCGGTCGCCGGTCGTTCCGCGTATCGACTTCTGGACGACTCATGGACGACAGGACCCCGGGCGATAAGGCAATCTTCTCCTATGCCACAGAGTCACGGCACGCGCAGACGTCCCAACCCCACCCCGCGACGCGGCCGTTCCGAGCCGAAACAACGGGGACGGCGGCGTTCGGACGGCGGCGCGCAGGTGCCCCCGCCCCGGCAGGCGCCCGACGCCCGCGTCCACGCGCCGCACGACCCGTACGAGACGGACGCGCTGGACGTCCCGCCGCCGAAGAAGCGGCGGCTGCGGCGGGTGCTGACCAGCAACGTGACGATCACGATCGTCGCGATCGTGGGGATCGTCGCGGCGGTCACGCTGGTGGACATCGGCCGGTTCGCGGGCGGGGACGACACCAAGCCGCCGAAGGCCGCCGAGGGCGACCTGTCGACCAACGACATGCTCACGCGGTTGACGGCCGCGTCCGACATGGACCCCGTCGTCGCGGACGCGATCGCCACCGCCAAGAAGCGGGCCTACGAGAAGCACAAGCGCGAGATGGAGGAGCTGAAGCGGAAGGCCAAGAAGGAGGCGGCGGCACGGGCGGAGCTGAAGCGGCGGCAGGAGAAGGAACGCCTCGCCAAGATGAACCCCAGCTCCAAGCAGAACAAGGCGTACGGCAAGAAGATGAACGCCATGAAGGGCTGGGGCAACTGCTGGGATTCCCTGCTCACGCTGTGGAACCACGAGAGCGGCTGGAACGAGCGCGCCGAGAACCCCGGCAGCGGCGCGTACGGCATTCCGCAGGCACTGCCCGGTTCGAAGATGGCGAGTTCCGGGTCTGACTGGCGCACCAGCTCTCCCACCCAGATCGCCTGGGGCCTCGGTTACATCAAGGCCCGCTACCACGACCCGTGCGGCGCGTGGTCCTGGTGGTCGTCGCACCACTGGTACTGACCCGACCTGTACTGAGCCCGACCTGTACTGAGCCAGCTGGTTTGACCCGTCCGAAAGGCAGGCCGCTGCCTGGCACCATTGGGGCATGCGGACGAGCAGGGCGCAGCAGCCGGGCGGCACGCCGGACGGGAACGGCGGCGGTCGCCAGTGGGCGCGGGCCGACGCCACACGGCGGACGCTGCTGGCGGCGGCGCTGGACGTCTTCGCCGACCGCGGCTACGCCGACGCGGGCATCGCCGAGATCGTGGAGCGGTCCGGGATCAGCGTCGGCAGCCTGTACCACCACTACGGCGGCAAGGCCGGGCTGTACGTGGCGCTGTGGGAGGACCTCAGCGCCGAGCAGGAGGCGACCGCCGCGCGGGCCGTGTCCGACGCGCGCAAGGGCGGCGAGAGCGACCCGATCGCGCTGTTCATCGCCGGTGCCCGCGCCTACCTGCGGGTGTGCTGGGAGCGCCGGGTCGCCGCCCGGCTGTTCCTCGGCGGGGAGGGTCCGTCGGGGTCGGCGCTGATGCGTCGCAGCCGGGGACGGCACTGGATCGCGCAGAACACCAGGCTGCTGCGCGGGCCGTCCGCCGACGAGCCCGCCGGGCGTCCCGAGCAGGTGCTGAGCCTCGTCCTCACGTCCATGATCGGTGAGGCCGGACGGGAGATCGCCACGGCCGAGAGCGAGCCGGAGGCGACGGAGATCATCGAAGAGGTGTGCCGGATCCTGATCCGGCTCGCTGGCTGAACGGCGCCCGCCCGCATGAGCACTGTGCCCTTTCTGCCTTCTTTGCTCCATTTTCGCCGTTCCGCTTGATCATGACCTGTGTCCGGATGCGAGACTGACCGACACGACCCGGTCGACCCGGCCCCCGATCGGCCGACCCCCGACCGACATGGCATCGGAGCGATCAGCGGAATGACCGAAACCTGGTCGCCCGTTATTCAACCGAGACGGTGGGCGGCCCGTCCGAGGTCGGCGGGGTCGTGGTGAACACGCACGATGTCACGCACGATGTTTTTGGTCACAGTGGATGACACAGACCGTTATCCTGACGTACGGGTTACTCATTCCTGACGGAAAGTCGAAGGGATCCATGCCGACTTCGACCTGGTTCCGGCTCAACGTCGCCAAGCGCGAGCGGGTCCTTGAGGTCGCGATGCGCGAGTTCGGGGAGAACGGCTATTCGACGGGCAGCCTGAACACCATCGCCCGCGAGGCGGGCATCGCCAAGGGCTCCCTCTTCCAGTACTTCGGCGACAAGCTGGAGTTCTTCGCCTACGTCTGCGACGAGACGTCCCGCCGCATCCGCGAGGAAATGCAGCGCCGCATGGAGCGGATCGACTTCGACCAGCCCTTCGACGAGTGGCTGGTCGACGCCGTCTGCGACTGGACCGAGTACATGGCCGAGCATCCGCTGGAGCGCGGCGTCACCGCCGCGACGAACTTCGAGCTCGACAACAGCGTCCGGTCGGTCGTCCGCGACACCGCGAACCAGCACTACATCCAGGTCATCAATCCGTTGCTGGAGGGCTGGCAGGAGCGGGGGGAGATCCGCGCGGACGCCGACATCGAGGTCCTGGTGACCTGGTTGATGACCCTGCTGCCGTTCCTCGCGCTCGCCCCGTACTACGACGGCCTCGATCCCGTGCACGGGCTGCGCGGGCGCACCCCGGCCGAGCAGCGTCCGGTGATCCGCCAGCTCATCGCCGGGTTCCGGCCCATCTTCGCGCCGCCCGACAAATAGCCGTCGCGGCGCCGTCCCAGCAGGCGCGTCACCGGGTGAAGGTGAACTCCTTCGGCCTGGCCCGGCCCCGTCACGGGGTGAAGGTGAACTCCTTCGGCTTGGCCCTGCGGGACGCCGCCCAGAACTCGAACGTGTGGCCCGGCCAGATCGTGCGGTTGACGCCCTGGTCGTCCAGGTACCAGCTGTCGCAGCCCTCGTTCCACACGGAGCGGCGCAGGCGCCGTTGCAGCCGGTCGTTGTAGCGGCGGGACGCCTCCGGCTTCGGCTCGATCATGCCCGCGCCGCGTTCGCTCATCAGCCGCAGGCAGCTCAGCACGTGCCGGATCTGCACCTCGATCATGAAGACGACGGAGGTGTGGCCGAGGCCGGTGTTCGGGCCGAGCAGCATGAAGAAGTTCGGCATTCCGGGAATGGTCGTGCCCCGGTGGGCCTCGATGCCGTTCGCCCAGACCTCCTGGAGTTTCACGCCGTTCCGGCCGGTGACGCGCAGGTCGGTGAGGGCGCCCGTGACCTTGAAGCCGGTGCCGAAGATCACGCAGTCGACCTCGTGTTCGCGGCCGTCCTCGGTGACGATGGAGTGCTCCCGGACCTCGGCGATGCCGGACGTCTCCAACTCCACGTTCGGACGCGCGAGCGCCGGATAGTAGTCGCTCGACAGCAGGATCCGCTTGCAGCCGATGGTGTAGTCGGGCGTGACCTTGGCGCGCAGTTCGGGGTCGTCGATCTGCCGTTCGATGTGGCGAAGGGCCACCCGTTCCTGCGGGCCGGACAGGCGCGGGTCGATGGTGAAGCCGACCGCGCGGGCCTCCAGCGCCCAGTAGAGCCCGGCGCGGAACGCGCGCGCGGCGCCCGGCACCATCGCGAACGTCCTGCGGAGCCGTGCGGAGATGGGCGCGTCGGGTTTCGGCTGGACCCACGGCGGCGTCCGCTGGAACACCACCAGCTCGGCCGCCTGCTTCGCGACCTTCGGGACGAACTGGATCGCGGACGCGCCCGTCCCGATGACGGCGACGCGCTTCCCGGTGAGGTCGTAGGAGTGGTCCCACTCGGCGGAGTGGAACGCGGTGCCACGGAATTTCTGAAGCCCCGGCAGGTCCGGGAAGGACGGGACGTGCAGCGCGCCGATGCCCGACACGATCGCCTTCGGCGTGAGGACCGTCCCGTCCGCGAGGGTGACGTTCCAGCGCTCGGCCGCGTCGTCGTAGTCCATGGAGTCGACGGCCGCGCCGAAACGGATGTGCTCCCGGACGCGGTACTTGTCGGCGGTGCGCTCCATGTAGGCGCGGATCTCGGGCTGCGGCGCGAACATCCGCGTCCAGCCGGGGTTGAGCTCGAAGGAGAAGGAGTACATGTGGGAGGGCACGTCGCAGGCGCAACCGGGATAGGTGTTGTCGTACCACGTCCCGCCGAGGGAGCCGCTCTTCTCCAGGATCACGAAGTCGTGGAAGCCCGCCTGCCTGAGCCGGATCGCCATGCCCAGGCCGGCGAAGCCGGAGCCGATGATGACGATCGCCGGGCCGCGCTCGCTCATGTCCTGCCCCTCTCGCGTAACCTACTCCGGGTAAGTTACCTGAAGTAGGTTACTGACGGTAGGTCCAATAGGGGGGAGCCGCTGTGAGTGCCACCACACCCCGGCCCTCGTCCCGGCGGAGGCGGATGTCCCGCGCCGACCGCGAACGGCAGATGCTGGACGTGGCCGAGGAGGTGTTCGGCGAGCGCGGCTACCGGGACGCCTCCATGGACGAGATCGCCGAGCGCTGCGGCGTGTCAAAGCCGATGCTCTACGAGTACTTCGGGTCGAAGGACGGGCTGCTCGTCGCGTGCGTGCGCCGGTCCAAGGCCGAGTTGCTCGACGCCACGCGGACGGCCATGGCCGGGGCCTCCGACCCCGAGGACGTCCTGTGGCGCGGGATGGTCGCCTACTTCACGTTCGTCGCCGCGCACAGCAGGCCGTTCGCGATGCTGCTGCGCGAGCCCGCGGCCGCGTCCCCGGCCGCCGCCGAGGCCGTGGAGGCGACGCGCGCGCAGCAGGGCGCCTTGATCTCCGGCGCGCTGGCGGCGTTCGCGCCCGGCGCGCCCGCCGAGGTCATCGACGCCTTCACGCAGATCATCGTGGGCGGCAGCGAGCGTCTGGCGCACTGGAAGACCCAGCGTCCCGAGGTCTCGGCCGAGGACGCGGCCCGGTACATGACCGACTTCTGCTGGAGCGGGCTGAGCCCCTACCTGCGGCGGGAGGACGGCGGCCGGAGCGGCGTTCGGACGAGCGGCCCGAGCGGCGGTGCCGGGACGCCCTGAGTACGGTTGGAACCGGTTGTTCTGCTTCGTCGCCCGTCCGGACGCCTCGGAGGTTCCGCATGCCCCTCGCGCACTTCGACGGAGCACTCGCCGTCGTCACCGGAGCGGGTTCCGGGATCGGGCGGGCCACCGCGCTCGCGCTCGCCGGGCACGGCGCGACCGTCATCGCCGCTGACATCGACCTGCCCGCCGCCGAGCGCACCGCCGCCCGCGCCAAGACGGTCGGCGCCGGGGGCGTCGCCTACCAGGTGGACGTGTCGGACCCCGCCGCCATGGAGACCTTCGCCGCCGACGTGAAACGGGACCGCCGGGCCCCCGACATCGTCGTCAACAACGCCGGGATCGCGGTCACCGGCTCGTTCCTCGACACCGGCCCCGACGACTGGGACAACATCGTCGGCGTCAACCTGTGGGGGGTCGTGCACGGCTGCCGCCTGTTCGGCAAGCAGATGCACGACCGCGTCCACGCCCTGCCGAACAAGCCCGACAAGCCGAACTTCGGCGGGCACATCGTCAACATCGCGTCGGCCGCCGCGTACGCGCCGACCCGCTCGCTGCCCGCGTACTGCACGACGAAGGCGGCCGTCCTGATGCTGAGCGAGTGCCTGCGCGCCGAGCTGGCCAGTTCGCGGATCGGGGTCACGGCCGTCTGCCCCGGTTTCGTCAGCACCGACATTGTCAGGAACGGGACGTACGTCGACGGCGACGAGCAGGCTAGGGAGCGGCTCCGCGAGCGCGGCCACAGGGCGCTGCGGGCGCGCAACTACCCGCCGGAGAAGGTCGCCGAGCGGATCGTGCACGCCATCGTGAAGAACAAGCCGGTGGTGCCCGTCAACTTCGAGGGCCATCTCCTGCACGCGATGTCCAGGGTGTCGCCCGCGTCCATGCGGATGCTGGCCAAAATCTCCATCCGCTGAACCTGACTTCTTGTTTGACCCCAAATACTGAGCCAGAAAATGCAACTGCGATTTCCGGTGCATTGGCACATGAGTGGTAAGACAAAAGGGCCGCGGAGCGTGGTCCACTCCGCGGCCCGTCGACGAGTACAGGTTGCTGACCTGGGACTATCGCACCCAGGACACTCCTACCGATTGCACGGTCACGTCGTCGACCTCCTCCTCCCCGGGTTTCACCAGCGCGCCGATCACCTGGCATGGTCCCGGGAGCATGATCGGCGCACTCCCTCCCCTTTACCCGAACACCTTAGAAGCTGTTGACAGGGAATATGCCATGATCGGCCGATTCAGGTCAGAAATGAGTTAGCGCGGTCAGCACTTCCCGGGCGACGGCCGTGACGGTGCCGAGACACGCCCGCGCCCGGCCGTCCTGCGCGCCCCTGTCGCCGGGCGCCCGCTCGCTGTAGCTGACCGTGAAGACCGCGTTCCTGACCCGGGCGGTGAGCTGCCCGACCACGGTCGGGCTCCCCTTGTCGGCGCGGGACCAGCCGTACGCCTCGTCGCCGATGCCCCGCTGCCGCTCCAGGGTGACCGTCCGGACGAACGGGGCGTCACCGGCCTGCGCCCATTGCGCGTTGTAGTAGCTCTCGGCGTCCTCTACCGGTGTCGGGGTGTCGGCGGGCGCGTACAGGTGCGCTTCCACGCGCAGCCACGGATACGACCCTGCCGAGGCGTACGTACATGTGGAGAGCGTCGAGTTCGCGTTCTCGCGTCGCGTCGCCTTGGGCACGACGCGGTCGACGGTGGCCTGCGACACCATCCCGCATGGTGGTGGAAGCGTTTCGACGATCCGTGCCCTGGCCGGGGCTGAGCGATCACTTGTGGGGGGACGACCCCCCGCACCCCCCGGAACGGACCTTACGGCGGCGTCCTGGTCGTCCCGTCCGGGCACCAGCAGGTAGAGCGCGGCCCCGGCGACGGCGAGGACGGCGACGACCGCGAGCGGCACGAACCGCTTGGGACGCCGTGCCGGAGCGGGCGGCTCCGGTGGCGAGTACGGCCGGTGGAACGGTTCGACCGGACGTCCACGTCCCACGCCCCGCTCCTCACTCCCCCGTCGCCGAGCCGTCCGCCCCCGTCACGGTAACGAGGCCGACGGCACCTGACCAGGCCCCCGACCGGTGTTGATTGTCGGTCCCCGTGGTCAGAATGAAGGAGTGCTGATAGCGGACATCACCCGAACGTCGGCCGCGGTGGCCGCCACCTCGGGCCGGAAGGCCAAGGTCGCGGCGCTCGCCGAGTGCCTGCGCGCGGCCGGGCCCGGCGAGGCGGCGATCGTGGTCGCCTACCTGTCCGGCGAGTTGCCGCAGCGTCAGATCGGCGTGGGGTACGCCGCGCTGCGCGACGTCCCGCCGCCCGCCGCCGAGCCGTCGCTGACCGTCGCGGAGGTCGACGCGGCGTTCACCGAGATCGGCGGCGTGTCCGGGGCGGGGTCGGTCGCGCGGCGGCGCGAACTGGTCACGGGGCTGCTCGGCCGCGCCACCCGTCCCGAGCAGGACTTCCTGATCAGGCTGCTGGCGGGCGAGCTGCGACAGGGCGCGCTGGACGGGGTGATGGCCGAGGCGGTCGCGGCGGCGGCCGAGGTGCCGTCCGCGCAGGTGCGGCGGGCCGTGATGCTGCGCGGCGCGCTCGGCCCCGTCGCCACGGCGGCGCTGGGCGAGGGCGTCGAGGGGCTGCGCCGGTTCACGCTGGAGGTCGGACGCCCGATCAAGCCGATGCTCGCGGCGAGCGCGCCGTCCATCGACGAGGCGTTCGCCAAGCTCAAAGCCGACGCGGCCGTGGAGTGGAAGCTCGACGGCATCCGCGCGCAGATCCATGTGACCGGCGGCGAGGTGCGGGTGTTCACCCGCACGCTGGACGAGATCACCTCCCGGCTGCCGGAGGTCGTGGCGGCGGTGCGGGAACTGCCCGTCCGCGACGCCGTGTTCGACGGCGAGCTGATCGCACTACGCCCGGACGGGCGCCCCCACCCCTTCCAGGTCACGGCGGCGCGCACCGCGACCCGCACCGCCAAGAACACCGTGCCGTTGGCCGTCTTCCTCTTCGACGTACTCCATCTCGACGGGACAGATCTGCTCGACGCGCCAGGGGCTGAACGGAACGCCGCGCTTGGACGCGTCGTGCCAGAAGGGCTACGAATGCCGCGCGTCGTCACCGGCGACCCGGCGCGGGCCAAGGAGGTCTTCGACGAGGCCGTCGCACGCGGCCACGAGGGCGTGGTGGTCAAGTCCCTGGACACGCCCTACACGGCCGGACGGCGCGGCGCGGGCTGGATCAAGGTCAAGCCCCGGCACACGCTCGACCTGGTCGTCCTCGCCGTCGAATGGGGCCACGGGCGGCGAAAGGGCCTGCTGTCCAACCTGCACCTCGGCGCCCGCGACCCGGCCACCGGCGGCTTCGTGATGCTCGGCAAGACGTTCAAGGGCCTCACCGACGAACTGCTGGCCTGGCAGACGCGACGCCTGCGCGAGCTGGCCGTACGCGAGGACGACTGGACGGTCCACGTCCGCCCCGAACTGGTCGTCGAGATCGCGTTCGACGGCGTCCAGCACAGCCCCCGCTACCCGGGCGGCATCGCCCTACGATTCGCCCGCGTCCTGCGCTACCGCCCCGACAAGGCGGCCTCCGAAGCCGACACCATCGAAACCGTCCGCGCCGCAGCCCCCGTCCTAGACGAACCCTAATCAGCGGCCCCCGGCGGAACGCTTGGCGGCACCGTGCGGGCCGTCGCGCCCGGCGGCGCCGTCGTGTACGTCCTGGGTTGGCGTTGGTCAGCGGACGCGGTCGCCGGGTCTTGTGGGTGAGGGGCCGGGGGGTGGTTCCTCTTTGGGCGGGGCGTCGCGGGCTCGTCGTCTTGACGCGGCGCGTGTGCGAACGCGGGAGGCGCCTCCGTCGCCGCCGCGGGAGAGGGCGCCGCGGCGTTCGCGGGCCTCGGCTCGGCGGTCCGCCCAAGCGCTGGTCTTCCGGCCGCCCCGGGAGGCGCGTCCGACGCGGTCGGTGCGCGCGGCGCGGGCCGCGCGGGCGGCCGCCTTTCGTTCCGCGCGGGCCGTCGCGCGGCGTTCCGCGCGGGCTGTTGCCCGGTTCCCGCGCAGGCGACGGCGGGCGCGTTCGGCGGCCTCCGCGCGGCGCTGCAACAGTTCCGGCGGGATGAGGTCGTGGCGGCCCGCGATGAACTCCTGCACCCAGATCTTGCCCCGGATGAGCGGACGCCGGAGCTGCTTCTCGCGGCGGACGGCCCGGTGGTACCGGCGCGACCCCTCGTCATAGCGCCAGCGCGACCACGGCGAGGCGGGCCGCGCCACCCGGATGACGCCGACGATCAGCAGCGCGGGGACGAACAGGCCGATCAGCCCGGTCCAGATCTTGCCCTTGAGCAGCGTGAGCACGGCGAAGAGCAGGTTGACGATGAGGAACCCGGCGTAGACGCCGCTGAGACCGCCGTCGCCGGGGTCGAGCCCGGTGCCCTCGTAGCCGAACGGGCGGACGCCGAGCAGCAGCAGCCCCGTCACGGCGATGGCGACGAACACGGCGTCGACGGACGCGCGGCCCTTCTCCGTCCAGTACACGTCGCTGAGGTGCAGGATCAGCGCGAACTCGTCCAGCACGAGCGCGGACCCCATCCCGAACACCATGGCCGCGAGCAGGTCGAGACGGACATGCCCGTCCGGCACGGCGAGGCTCGCGACCCCGCCCGACAGCATCAGCACAACGCCGAACACCACATGGTGAATGTGCACGTCACCGGACGTCACGTTCCGGAACCAGCGCACGTCGGCGCGGATCAGCCGCACGCTCACCCGCGTCAACACGAACGTGACGATGAACGCGACGAAGAAGCCGAACAGCGGCAACCGCCCGGCCTCCACGATGCGTTCGTCGAACATCTCGATCATCTGCCCCCCGCTGCCTCCATCATGCCTGGTGACATGCACGGATATCGTGGGATGCGGGTGATCAGTACCGATCGGGGGGAGGGCCGCCGTGAGCCGTACCGTGGACCGCTGCGATCCCGGCTACCGCGCCTGGATCGCCGAGGCCATCCGGCGGGTCGACGCCGACGCCAACCGCAGCGCCGACACGCACCTGCACGTCTTCCCGCTGCCGCCGGAATGGGGCATCGACCTGTATCTGAAGGACGAGTCCGTCCACCCGACGGGGTCGTTGAAGCACCGGCTGGCGCGGTCGCTGTTCCTGTACGGGCTGGCGAACGGCTGGATCCGGCAGGACACGACGATCATCGAGGCGTCCAGCGGGTCGACGGCGGTGTCGGAGGCGTACTTCGCGCGGCTGCTCGGGCTGCCGTTCGTCGCGGTGATGCCCGCGTCCACTAGCCCGGAGAAGATCCAGCTCATCGAGTTCTACGGCGGCCGCTGCCATCTGGTGGACGACCCGTCCTCGATCTACGCCGAGTCGCGGCGGCTCGCGGCCGACTGCGGCGGGCACTTCATGGACCAGTTCACGTTCGCCGAACGGGCCACCGACTGGCGCGGCAACAACAACATCGCCGAGGCGATCTTCGAACAGTTGCGGCTGGAGCGGTTCCCCGAGCCGTCCTGGATCGTGGTCGGCGCGGGCACCGGCGGGACGTCCGCGACGATCGGCCGCTACGCCCGGTACCGGCGGTTCCAGACGCGGCTCGCGGTCGTCGACCCGGAGGGCTCGGCGTTCCACGGCTCGTTCGCCGACGGCGACCCGGAGCGGACGGCGGCCGGTTCGCGGATCGAGGGCATCGGCCGTCCGCGCGTCGAGCCGTCGTTCCTGCCCACGGTCATCGACCGGATGATCCAGGTGCCGGACGCGGCGTCCATCGCGGCGATGCGCTGGACGAGCGAGGTCAGCGGCCGCAGCGTCGGCGGCTCGACCGGCACGAACATGTGGGGCGCGGCGGAGCTGATCGCGCAGATGCGGGCGCACGGTGAGCGCGGCAGCGTCGTCACGCTGATCTGCGACGGCGGCGAACGCTACACCGGCACCTACGGGTCGGACGCCTGGCTGGCCGCGCAGGGCCTCGACATCGGGCCCTACCTGGCCGCGCTGACCGGCTTCCTGAAAACCGGCGAACTGCCCGCGCTCGACTAACCCCCGCGCTCGACTGACCCCGGCCCCGGCAACCCCTGGCCCCGGCTGACCCGGGGCCCGGCTAACCGGTGACGCGCACCGGGTTGAACAGGTCGGCGTAGATCAGCAGGCCGCCCATGACGATGAGGACGGCCGCCATCACGTACGTCACCGGCAGGGCCTTGGCGACGTCCACGTAGCCGGGGTCGGGTCGGCGGAAGATCCGGGCGAACGCCTTCTTGATCGCCTCCAGCAGGGCCCCGGCGATGTGACCGCCGTCCAGGGGCAGCAGCGGGACGAGGTTGAACAGCCCGACCGCGAGGTTCAGCGACCCGAGCAGCATGACGAAGTAGGAGACCTTCTCCGTCCCGCTGTAGTCCTTGTCGGCGGCGACCTCGCCGCCGATGCGGCTGACGCCGACGACGCCGATCGGGCCGTTCGGGTCACGCTCGTCGCCGCCGAAGGCGGCGTTCCACACGCCGACCATCTTCTGCGGCATCCGCACCAGCGCGCCCGCCGTGCGGGTCGTCAGGTCGCCCATCGTGCTCGCGACGGCGCCCGGCCCCTGCCGCTCCAGCTCGCTGGTGGGCGTGATGCCGAGGAAGCCGACGTTGACGATCTTGTCCTCGTCGTCCAGGTCGCGCATCTTGTTGCGGGTGATCGGGACGTTCAGCCTCACGTCCTGGTCGCCGCGCCGGACGGTCATCGGGACGGTCTTGCCGCCCGCGTCCCGGATCAGCACCCGCAGGTCGTCATAGTCGTCGATCCTGTGGCCGTCGAACGTCGTGATGCGGTCGCCCGCCTTGAGCCCGACCTGCTGGGCGGGAGTCGGCGGCGCCTTGGCCGGGCAGTCCGTGAGCCCGGACGACTGGCTCGCCGGGACGATGCACTCGGCGACCCGGTCGATCACCGGCTGCGCCTGGGCGGTCCCGAGCCCCATCAGCAGGATGCCGAAGAACAGCACCGCGAGGAGCAGGTTCATCGCGGGCCCGCCGATCATGATCAGCATCTTCTGCCACCACTTCTTGGCGTAGAAGACGCGATCCTCGTCGCCGGGCCTGACCTCCTCCAGCGCCGCGCCGCGCGCGGACTCGATGAGGCCCTGCCACGGCCCGGTGCTGACCTGCCGGACCTGGTTCGGGGCGTCGCCCTTGCGCGGCGGCAGCATCCCGATCATGCGGATGTACCCGCCGAGCGGCACCCACTTGACGCCGTACTCGGTCTCGCCCCGCCGCCACGACTTCATCGTCGGGCCGAACCCGACCATGAACTGGGTCGTCCGCACCTTGAACAGCTTGGCGAACGAGAAGTGCCCGAGCTCGTGCAGCGCGATGGACACCAGCAGGCCGAAGAACAGGATGAACGCTCCAGCCAGGTAGGCCATCCGGCTTGCCCCTCCGGTCGTGCACCCCGCGCGGCCGAGGGGTGATCTCCAACAATCACCTCAGAGTACTGTGTTTATTGCATTTCTCTCCTCCTTCGGCCCTGGCGGGCCTCCATCGTCGAGAAACGCGATGCGATCGCTGCATCGCTCTCGACTCGCCTAGCGGCTCGCTTCGCGATCTGGTTCTCGCAGGCTCGAACCAGCCTTCGGACGCGATCGCAGTGGTTGGGGCCTCGCGTGGTTGCGGAGGGAGCTGGGGTGGTTGCGCGAGGGTGCCGGTTCAACCGATCTTGATGACTTTGCACTAGGCTGACGGCGCCGATACAACCCGTGCGGGAGAGTCCCTCGCAGCCGGTGTGGGACGCCGAAGGAGCAAATCCTCCCCGGAACCTCTCAGGCCAACGGACCGCGCGGGCGAGGCGACCTCTGGAAAGCGGGGATCCGACCATCCCCCGCCGAAGGTGAAAGCCCACCAGGTGGGTGAAGCTCTCAGGCGCCGATGACAGAGGGGGAGGCACCGAGACGCCCGGCGCGCGCGTGGAACGATAGGCCACGTGCGCCCGTGACGAAGGAGCCGAACCCATGTCCGCCGATCCGATGGCGAAGAACGCGAAGAAGACGCCGCTGCACGACGTCCACATCGACCTCGGCGCGAACCTGGTGGACTTCGCCGGGTACCTGATGCCGCTGCGGTACGCGAGCGAGACCGCCGAGCACGACGCCGTCCGGACCGGGGCCGGGCTGTTCGACCTGTCGCACATGGGAGAGATCTTCCTGACGGGGCCCGGCGCGGGCGACGCGCTCGACTTCGCGCTGGTCGGGAAGCTGTCGCCGATGGCCGTCGGCAAGGCCCGCTACACGATGGTCTGCGGGCCGGACGGCGGCGTCCTCGACGACCTGATCGTCTACCGGCTGGCCGACACCACCTGGATGATCGTCGCGAACGCGGCGAACGTCGCCGTCGTCCGGAACGCGCTGGAGCAGCGGGTCGTGGGCTTCGACGCCGTCCTGGACGACCGCTCCGACTCGTACGCGCTGATCGCCCTCCAGGGCCCGCGTTCACAGGGAATCCTCGAAGAGTTCACCGACGCGCCGCTGGCCGACCTCAAGTACTACGCGAGCCTCTCCGGGCGTGTCGCGGACGTCGACGCCCTCATCGCCCGCACCGGCTACACCGGCGAGGACGGTTTCGAGCTGTTCGTGGACGCGTCCGACGCCGTCACGCTGTGGAAGGCACTCGAAGGCGTGGACGGCGTCGTGCCCGCCGGTCTCTCCGCACGCGACACGCTCCGCCTCGAAGCGGGCATGCCCCTGTACGGCAACGAGCTGACCGCCGACACCACGCCGTTCGAGGCGGGCCTCGGCCGCGTCGTGAAGCTGGACAAGCCCGGCGATTTCATTGGAAAGTCGGCGCTGGCGGCGGTGGAACGGACCCCACCGGGCCGTAAGCTCGTGGGACTGGTGGCCCGGGGGCGTCGCGCGCCGCGCAAGGGATACCGGGTCGTCACGTCCGGCGGCACGCCGTGCGGGATCGTGACGAGCGGCGCCCCGTCCCCCACACTGGGCAGGCCGATCGCCATGGCGTACCTGGACAGCGGCACCGACGAGACGAACCTCGCCGTGGACGTCCGCGGCCGGACCGAGCCGGTGGACGTGGTCGCCCTGCCGTTCTACAAGCGTCCCTGAAGAAGTGTCCGGGGGTGTAGCGACCATTCCCCGCAATGAAGAGAGAGAAGTGATCGTGAGCGTTCCGGAGCAACTGCGCTACAGCGAAGAACACGAGTGGGTGTCCGGGCTCGGCCCCACCGGCTCCCTACCGGAGGACGGCATCGTCACCATCGGCATCACCGCGCACGCCGCCGACGCGCTCGGGGAGATCGTCTACCTCGAACTGCAACCGTCGGAGGGCGACACCGTCGAGGCGGGCGACCCCTGCGGCGAGATCGAGTCGACCAAGTCGGTCAGCGACATCTTCTCCCCCGTCAGCGGCGAGGTCACCGCGATCAACGGCGCGGTGGTGGACGAGCCCAAGGTCATCAACGACGACCCGTACGGCGAGGGCTGGATCTTCAAGATCCGCATCTCGGACGAGCCGGGCGACCTGCTCGACTCCGCCGCCTACGAGAAGCTGATCGAGGAGGCCTGACCGGTGAGCCTGCACGACCCGCTCGCCGCGACCGACCCGGAGGTCGCCGAGGCCGTCGCCGCCGAACTGCGGCGCCAGCAGTCCACCCTCGAAATGATCGCGTCGGAGAACTTCGCGCCGACGTCGGTCCTTGAGGCGCAGGGCTCCGTCCTGACCAACAAGTACGCCGAGGGCTACCCCGGCAGGCGCTACTACGGCGGCTGCGAGTACGTCGACGTCACCGAGCAGCTCGCGATCGACCGGGCCAAGGCGCTGTTCGGCGCGGAACACGCGAACGTCCAGCCGCACAGTGGCGCGCAGGCCAACACGGCGGTGTACTTCGCGCTGCTCCAGCACGGCGACACGATCCTCGGCCTCGACCTCGCGCACGGCGGGCACCTCACCCACGGGATGCGGCTGAACTACTCGGGCAAGACGCTGAACGTGGTGCCCTACCACGTCCGCGCCGAGGACGGCCTCGTCGACATGGCGGAGGTCGCCGCGCTCGCCGCCGAGCACCGGCCTAAGATGATCGTGGCGGGCTGGTCGGCGTACCCGCGCCAGCTCGACTTCCCGGCGTTCCGGACGATCGCCGACTCCGTCGGGGCACTGCTCATGGTCGACATGGCGCACTTCGCGGGCCTGGTCGCGGCGGGGCTGCACCCGTCGCCCGTCCCGCACGCCGACATCGTCACGACCACCACGCACAAGACGCTCGGCGGCCCGCGCGGCGGCCTGATCCTCGCCCGCGAGGAGTACGGCAAGAAGATCAACTCCGCGGTGTTCCCCGGCATGCAGGGCGGACCGCTGGAACACGTCATCGCCGCCAAGGCGGTCGCGCTCAAGATCGCCGGGTCGGACGAGTTCCGCGACCGGCAGGCCCGCACCGTGGAGGGCGCCCGGATCCTGGCCGCCCGCCTCCTCGCCGACGACTCCGCCAAGGCCGGGGTGAAGGTCCTGACCGGCGGGACGGACGTGCACCTCGTCCTCGTCGACCTCGTCGACTCCGAGCTCACCGGACGGGACGCCGAGGACCGCCTGCACGACATCGGCATCACCGTCAACCGCAACGCGGTGCCCAACGACCCGCGTCCGCCGATGGTGACGTCCGGGCTGCGGATCGGCACCCCCGCCCTCGCGACCCGCGGCTTCACCGCGGCCGACTTCACCGAGGTCGCCGACATCATCGCGCTGGCCCTCCAGCCGTCCTACGACCGGGACGCCCTGGCGGCCCGCGCGAAGGCCCTGGCGGACAAGCATCCCCTCTATCCGGACCTGTGATGTCACCGCGCCCCCTCCACGCCGGAGGGGGCGCATCGCTACAGCGAGGTCGCGCATGGCCATCAGTGTTTTCGACCTTTTCAAAATCGGCATCGGGCCCTCGTCGTCCCACACCGGTGGCCCGATGGCCGCCGCGCACCGCTTCGCGCGCGGCCTGCACCGCGACGGGCTGCTGGAGAAGACGGCGAACGTCCAGGTCGTCCTCTACGGCTCCCTCGGCCTCACCGGGAAGGGCCACGGCAGCGACAAGGCCGTCATCCTCGGCCTCGAAGGCGACAAACCCGAACTCGTCGACGTCGACCACGTCGACGAACGCCTGGAAACGATCCGCGACCGCGGAACGCTCCACCTGTTCAACGACCACGACATCCCTTTCGTGGTCAACGAACACCTCATCTTCGAACGCAAGAAATCGCTTCCCGGCCACCCCAACGGAATGCGCTTCACCGCCTTCACCGCCTCCGGCGGCGAACTGCGCAGCAAGGTCTACTACTCCGTCGGCGGCGGTTTCGTCCTGGACGAGAACGCCACCGGCGCCGACCGCATCAAACCCGACGACACCGTCCTGCCTCACCCGTTCGAAACGGCCGCCGAACTCCTCGACCACTGCCGCGAAACGGGCCTTTCCATCCCCGCCCTCATGCTGGAGAACGAAAAGGCGTTCGGCCGCTCCGCCGAGGAAATCCGCGAAGGGCTCCTCACCCTCTGGGACGTGATGCGCGCCTGCGTCACCCGAGGCTGCACCCGCGAGGGCCTCCTGCCCGGCGGCCTCAAGGTCCGCCGCCGCGCCCCGCAACTCCACCGCCAACTCTCTACTGAGAAGGCGTCCGACCCGCTCCACGCCATGGACTGGGTCACCCTCTTCGCCCTCGCCGTCAACGAGGAGAACGCCGCCGGGGGCCGCATCGTCACCGCCCCCACCAACGGCGCCGCGGGGATCGTGCCCGCCGTCCTGCACTACTACGACCGGTTCGTCCCCGGCTGCGACGACGAGGGCGTCGTCCGGTTCCTGCTGACCGCCGCCGCGATCGGCGTCCTGTTCAAGCAGAACGCCTCCATCTCCGGCGCCGAGGTCGGCTGCCAGGGCGAGGTCGGCTCCGCCTGCTCGATGGCCGCCGCCGGACTCGCCGAGGTCCTCGGCGGCACCCCCGAACAGGTCGAGAACGCCGCCGAGATCGGCATCGAGCACAACCTCGGCCTCACCTGCGACCCGGTCGGCGGCCTCGTCCAGGTCCCCTGCATCGAACGCAACGCCGTCGGCGCCATCAAGGCCATCAGCGCCGCCCGCATCTCCCTACGCGGCGACGGCCGCCACTTCGTCTCCCTCGACAAGGCCATCAGAACCATGCGCGACACCGGCCGCGACATGCTCGACAAATACAAGGAGACAAGCCGAGGCGGCCTGGCCGTCAACGTCATCGAATGCTGACGCTCCGCACCTGCTACCATTTTGGTATGACTACCCGTAGCGTCCGCATCCCAGACGAGGTCGACAGCCTGCTGGTCGACGCGGCAGAGGCCGAACACCTGTCCATCAACGCCGCCATCGTCCAGGCGGTCGACAACTGGGCTCGGGCACAGCGGCACCGCGCACAAGTCCGGGCCATCACGACCCAGGTCATGGCGGAGGACGCCGGTCTACTCAGCCGGCTGGCCGACGCGTGATCCACTACCTCTCGGCGGACGACCTCATCGAGATCAACGCCGCCGTTTTGGGCGGCACCGCCGCCGTTCGGGACGCCGGGCTTGTCAACTCGTCGGCGATGCGTCCTGGGACTGTCGCCTTCGGTGTCGAGGCGTACGGCACGTTGGAGGAAAAGGCCTCGGCTCTGCTCCATTCGATAATCTGTAATCACGCTTTCGTCGATGGCAACAAACGCACCGGGTGGACGGCCACAAGAGTCATGCTGGCCCTTCGCGGAAAGCAGCCGGGGCTCACGGATGATGAAGCGTTCAACCTCGTGATCCGTATTGCCACATCTTGTTCGAAAATCGAGATCAAAGAGATCGCGGCCGCGCTCCAGGTCGTCCCTCGGTCGAGAGATTAGGAATCGGCCGGACCGCCGGTCGCGGTTCACGCGATCAGGACTTCGCCATGCGGTCATGGATGAGCCAATCACACGAATTGGCGGTCAGCTGGCCGCCGGACGTTAGTCGGCGGGTGGTTCAGGAGGGTTGGGCGCCGCGGCCGGTGGGCGAGTGGGCGCCGAGGCGGGCCTCGTTGCCGCAGTGGCGGCAGATGACCATCGGGCTGATCGTGTGGCCGCAGGAGTGCTGCCAGTAGACGGGCGGGTCGTCCGGATGCAGGTGGCGGTCGCCCCACCGCATCAGCACGAGAAGGACGTCGCACAGTTCCACGCCCGCCGGTGTCAGGTGGTACTCGTAGCGGGCCGGATGGTCGTTGTAGCGCTCCCGGCGGATGATGCCGTGCGCCTCCAGCTTGCGGAGCCGGGACGTGAGGATGTCGCGGGGCGCGCCCGTGTTCCGGACGATCTGGTCGAAGCGCCGCACGCCGTAGCTGAGCTCGCGGACCACGAGCAGGCTCCAGCGCTCGCCGACGAGGTCCAGGGTGTCGGCGATGGAACACTCGCGCGGGACGGGGTCCTTCGGCATACCGGGCAGCCTAGCCCCCGTCACAGCCTCTCGATCACGGTCGCGTTGGCCAGGCCTCCCGCCTCGCACATGGTCTGGAGGCCGAAGCGTCCACCCCGATCTTCGAGAGCGTGCAGCAGCGTCGTCATGAGCCGCGCACCGCTGGCCCCGAGCGGATGGCCGATCGCGATCGCGCCACCGCGAACATTGACCGCGCCAGGTCGGCGCCGATCTCACGCCGCCAGGCCAACACGACCGGAGCGAACGCCTCGTTCACCTCGAACAGGTCAATATCACCCAAAACGAGCCCGCCCCGCTCCAGAACCTTCCGGGTCGCAGGAATGATCGCGGTGAGCATCAGCAGCGGATCGTCCCCCACCACCGCGGCCGACTCCCGCCCCACCGCAGACGCTTCACTCCGGGAGGCAGCACGGCCCTCCGGCGACGATCCACCCTGAGGGACGACAGGCCGGACGGTTTCGTCCCATTGCCCCGGCCAAGCGACCTCACGGGCGAAGTCGCCGTTCTGCCAGGCCTCGACAGCGCGGCGATGCGACTCACAGGCGTAGGCGTCGAGCTCCTCACGCGCCAGTTCCCACGCGTGCGACGATGAGCTCAGCACTGATGCCCTGGCCGACCATCCCTTCGGGGTATCTCTCGGCGAACATCGTCCCGAAAGGGTCGCTGCCGGGAAGCACGTTCGACCCCATCGGCACCCGGGACATCGACTCGACCCCGCTCGCCTTCCCCTTCCCCAGCGGCGTCCGCACCGCCTCCACGATCACCGCATCCCGCACGACAATCTCCGTTGGATTTTCCAACTCACCACCTCAGTATCCGAGCAGTAAGTTGGAAAACACAACTCACCACCCCTGTGTCGCCCGTCACGCCACCCACCGACCGACAGTGAATCGAGCAGCTTCAGGACAAGGGCGCAGACCCCTTTTGTGGCACCCGATTCGACGAACAGAGGCGTCCGATCTGACATCTATCTGGACAAATGCATCCATGACTCTGAGTATTTACGGACGCTTGCGCGAAAATGCATTTCGTGATGAAATGACTCCCACTCGGACTTCAGTCCGACCCCCGAGTCACGGTTCCCCGCCATCGCCCGTCCGGTGCGAACACACCGCACCAACCGGTGGCCCTCGATTCGGAAGACGCCAAGGCGAACCCGAAGATCTGTCGCTTCCAGCACAAACAGGGAGTATCTTGAGCGACGACGTCCAAAAATCTGCCGATCGGGAACCGTTTCGAACGGTAGCCCAGGAACTGACCGATCGAATGGCGAAATACAAAGGTGTCCGCGAGGAGATCGAGCACCTGAGCGTTTCGGCCACGTCGCAGGACCGGAGCATAACCGTGACAGTGGGCCCCGGCGGAGCGGTGCAGGACATCGAGTTCCAGCAGCAGGCACTACGGCTTGGGCCAGAACGGCTCGCGAGCACGCTCATCACCATGATCCGGACAGCCACCGTCCAGGTCAACCAGCAAATGGCCGATCTGGTTCAACCGCTCGCGCCGTCGGGCGTGGACGTGATGGACATGGTCAACGCACACCTACCCGACATCGAACTCGAAGACCCGGAAGAGCATCCGCGCGAGATCCTCAACAAAATCAAGAGTGTCGAGAAGCTCCTCGCCGACGCCCCGAAGGGAAAGGCCATAACGCCGGAACGTCCACCGTCTCTGAGTGAGGCTGGTCCGATCAGGTTCGACGCCCTTGAGGACATGCCGGTCATCAGCTCCCTTGGCAAGGGAGTGCAGAAGGCCTTCGAGGAGAAGGATTTCGCCGACCTGGCCTCGTTCACCGGCGACGCTCTCGGTTCGGCGCTGGGGCTGGCGGGCTTCGCGCCGTTGAGGATGGACGCCTCCCCGATGACCTTCTTGGCGAGTTGGGGCCTCACGTTCCTGATCGATGTCATCCAGCCGTTGGAGGATGCGCTGGCGTATGTCACCGGCCATCCAGAGAAGATCGACGACGCGAGCAACCAGTGGGAGGTCGTCGGCCAGAAGCTCGAAGAGCTGTCAAAGAAGGTGCTGGAGATACCGCGGCGCTGATCGCCATCTGGGTCCCGGCCATGGCGGCCGCCCCGGTCACCGGCGGTGCGAGCACCGCCGGTGCGGCGAGAGCGACCGGCATCCGGGCCACGGCCACCTTTCAGCGTGCCTCCGCGATGATCCAGAAGGTTCGAAACGTGCTGATCCGCCTCTCCACGTTGCTGCGCCGCCTGGCCAGGCACGCCGCGGAGAACAAGCGCGCGCTCACCGCGCTGAAAGAGTTCGGTTACGGTCTGGGCGCCAGCGTCCCACTCAAGCTGGCAGGTCCGGCGTGGCAGGGTGTCACGGGCGGCGGAGGCGATCCGGAGGACATCCGGAACAAGCTGGGCCCCGGCGGGTTCCCGAGACCGCTCAACCCGGTTGGCGATGCCGATGTTGATGCCGGTACGGCTCGAGGGGTCGGACGAAGCAGCTCCTGTTCCCGGGGAGTCGGCATTGGACGTTCGGTTCATGCTGGAAACCTGCCCTCCCGAGGAGGAGGCCCCGACCCCGTCGTGTCAGGTGGACGGCCGCCCCTTGGACGTCGGATGGGGGCGTTGGTACGTCCCGGTCAAGCCCGGGGTCAGGGCGATCCAGGTGGGATGTGGCGCAACGGCGGCGTTCTCCGTCGAGGCCGTGCGGGGGCGGACGCGGATCGTCCAGGTTTGGGTGCGACCAGGCGCAGCCGTGCCGTTGGTCATTTCTTGTCCGGTGCCTCCGCCGAAGGCCAGCCGGAGGAACTGGAACGTCCGGCTCGGTCTTGTCCTGCTGGCGGCCGCCGTCATTCTTTTCACCATGAATGCTCTGGTCGGATAGGGGGCCGTCGATGGATTCCAAGTCCGGATGGTTCGGGCCCACACTGCGGCCCCTGCGAAGCGAAGCTGGCGCCCACCAGTTGGTCGTGCACTACGTGTGGCCGTTCGGGGCCAAGAACGGTCGACGGGAGCGCGAGGAGTATCTGCCCAGCGTCACGCTGAACGGGGAATCTGTCGCGGCGGAATGGGGGACGACCCTGTACGTCCTCCGCGAACCGGCTTACACCATGCGTGCGGTTCAAGGGCGGGAGATCGTCCGGCCCGTCCCCGCCGGGCAGTCCGGGACCGTCATGTCACCGGAAACGACGGAACTGACGTACAGGCCGGGCAGTACGGGGTTTGGGAACGGCGTCAAAACCGACGCCAAGCCACCCCGTCTGCATGCCACGCGGCGTCACCGCTGGAACCTGCTCGATCCGTTGATCATGATCTACGGCTGGATCATCGCCTATGTCCTGGTGCTCGGGCTGCCAGTGATCATGTTGCTGGGCAAGGCGTGAGCAGAACCCGGGGCCGCGGCTTGGTGCCGTGGCCCCGGGTCGTCGGGCCGCTCAGCGGGAGGGGCCCATGCTCTGGTCCGTCTGTTCCCTCCGTACGTCGGAGCGCCCCTCGGCGGAGCCGCCCGAAAATGCAGGGTCGGACAAGCGTGCCTCCTCATGGCCCTCGACGTCAGGTTCACTTCGGACGATAGCCCCCATAGTCGGCGAAGACCGCCAATAGACCCCAAAGTGCTCGTAAGGGTTGGGAGCGACGGCCCGTCGCTAGCCCTTGAACATCTCGCGCATCTTGCGGGCGGCGTCGCCGGGCTTCTTCTTCTGGGGCTTGGCCGGTTCGGCGGGTGGACGCTTCTCGCGTTCCTTCCCGGTCGTGTCGGCCTTCTTCTCCGGCTTCTCGTTCACCACGACTCCCCCCGATATCGTTACACCGTCGTACCTTGCGTACCCCGTCTAGCCGGGGTAGAAGCGCACCTCAGGACGTCCGACCTGGCCATAGTGGGGTCGACGGCGCGCCAGGCCGTTCTCCGCGAGGTATTCGAGGTAGCGGCGGGCGGTGACGCGGGACACGCCGGTGAGGTCGGCGGCCGCGGCGGCGGACAGGCCGTCCAGGGCGCCCGCCAGCACCTCGGTGACGGCCTGGAGGGTCTCCTGGCTCATGCCCTTCGGCAGCGAGCGGTGGTCGGGGGTGCGGAGGGTCGCGAGCATGCCGTCCACGTCGGCCTGGCCGCTGACCTCGCCGGTGCCGACGGCCTGTTCCCGGAAGCGGGCGTACCCGATGAGCTTGTCCCGCAGGGACGCGAACGTGAACGGCTTCAGCAGGTACTGGACGACCCCGACCGACACCGCCGAGCGGATCACAGCGAGGTCGCGGGCGGAGGTCACGGCGATGACGTCCACATCGCTGCCCGCGGCGCGCAGCGCCCGGCACACCTTGAGGCCGTGGGTGTCGGGCAGGAAGAAGTCGAGCAGGACGACGTCGACGGGCGTCCGCTCACAGAAGCGCAGGGCGTCCGCGCCGGAGTGGACGACGCCCGCGACGGTGAACCCCGCGACACGTTCGACATAGGAGCGGTGCGCCTCGGCGGCGACCAGGTCGTCCTCGACCACGAGCACTTTGATCATCGGGCATCCAGGGGGAGTCGGACGGTGAAGATGGCGCCGCCGTCATGGCCGACGTGGACGTCCCCGCGGTGCCGCCGGACGGCCTGCCCGACGAGCGCGAGGCCGAGTCCGTGGCCGACGGGGCCGCCCGACGTCTTGGTCGTCCAGCCGCGGCGGAACATGTCGGGCACGGAGGCCGGGTCGACGCCGGGCCCGCTGTCGGCGACCTGGAGGACGAACTCGCCCCCGTCGGTGCGGGCGCTGACGACCACGCGGGGCGGACGGGCGGCGGCGCCGGAGAGTGCGGCGTCGACGGCGTTGTCGATGAGGTTGCCGAGAATGGTGACGAGGTCGCGGGGCTCCACGATGCCCTCGATCGCGGTGTCCTCGGTGACGACGAGGTCGACCCCGCGCTCCCCCGCCTCCGCCGACTTGCCGAGCAGCAGGGCGGCCAGGACCGGTTCCGTCGCCGACCCGACGACATGGTCGGTGAGCCGCTGCGCCGTCTCCAGCTCGGCGGTGGCGAACTCGACGGCCTGGTCGGGCCGGCCCAGCTCCACCAGCGACACGACCGTGTGCAGCCGGTTCGCGGCCTCGTGGGCCTGGGCGCGCAGCGACTCGGCGAAACCGCGGACGGTGTCGAGTTCGCCGGTCAGCGCCAGCAGCTCGGTGTGGTCGCGCAGGGTGACGACGTTGCCCATCGCCCGGTCCCGCGACCGGACGGGCGAGGTGTTGACGACGAGCACGCGGGTGTCGCCGACGTGGATCTCGTCCGATCTCGGTTCCCGGGAGACGAGGGTGGCGGCCAGTTCGCCGGGGAGCCCGAGGTCGGTGATCTTCCGTCCGCGCGACCCCTCGGGCACGCCGAGCAGGTCGCGGGCGGCGTCGTTGCACAGGACGACCCGTCCCGACTTGTCGATGAGGAGGAGCCCCTCGCGGACGGAGTGCAGGATCGCCTGGTAGTACTCGAACATCTCGCGCAGCTCGCCGGGCGCCACGCCGCGCGTCTGACGGCGGAGCCGCGCGGACACCAGGTAGCTGCCGCCGACCCCGGCCACCAGGACGGACGCGGCGACGGCGAGCAGATACAGCAGCCGTTCCCGCAGCTCCCCGGAGATCACGCGGACGGTGATGCCGACCGCGACGAGCGCCACGACGCGGCCGTCGTCGTCCAGGACGGGAGTGACGGTGCGCACGGACGGCCCGAGCGTGCCGGTGTAGGTCTCGGTGAACGACCGCCCGGCGACGGCGGGCGCGGTGTTGCCGACGAAATGGCCGCCGATCCGCTCCGGGTTCGGGTGCGTGTAGCGGATCCCCGCCGGGCTCATGATCGTGATGAAGTCGACGGCGGCGTCGCGGCGGACGCGCTCGGCGTACGGCTGCAACAGGATGCTCGGGTCGGGGGTCGCGAGCGCGGCCCGGACGTTCTGGGAGTGCGCGATCGTCGCCGCGACGGCCGTGACCGTCTGGGTCGCGGCGTCGTCGGCCGCCCGCTCGGCGTCCAGGTACGCCAGCGTCGCGCCGGCCGCGACGAGCAGGCCGACGATCGCGGTCTGCAACACCAGCAGCTGCCGCGCCAGGCTCCAGCGGCCCGGCTTCATCCATGCGGGAAGCCGCACAATCGCACCTTATCGTCTGCTCCACGCCGTGAACGAAATGTACACAAGCGTGACCGTTCACCGCAGGACCGCGCATAGTCACGGTGCACAGACCAGATCCATCCGCCCCTGTATCCGACCCGCGCGACTTTATCCCCCAGTGCAGACGCCCGCCGTGTGCATGCGCCCGCTCCACCCGGCGCATGGGTGTCTGCCAAGGCGCGGGCGCCCGTCCGGGATCTGGGCCCGCCAAGCGCGGGCACCCGGACGGGCGCCGCACCTTGCCGTCCCGGCCGCTTCGCACCGCGTCGCCCCGCGCGGTGCGCGGCCGGGCGCCGATCCGAAAAGGGAGATCAGCATGGTCGCGCAGCAGCTCAAGGCGGTCGGAACGGGCTCGCCGCCCTGATCGCGGAGCCCGCCGTGCGGCGTCAGCGTCCACCCCGCTCCTGACGCCGTACGGCCCCTCGGACCGGACCGGCCCCCTTGCCGGAGGTATCCCCCGCGCCTCCGGCAAGGGCCGGTCCGGCCCCTTTTGTAGGCCTCCCTGCCCGGTCAGGCGGTGTCCGGTTGTGGGCAGCCTCGTTTCCCCGGACGGGTGGACGCGGGCCGAAATCGGATCACGACCGGCAGATCCACCATGCCGATGGTCCGCCGGTACCGTTCGACGGGGCCTTCGCCCAGCTCTTTGTACAGGTCACCGAGGGGAACGTCGTCCGCGCAGGTGATCCGCAGCCGCAGCCGGGGCCTGGCGGCCGTCCCGGTGAGGCGTGCGCGCAGGTCCTGGACGCCGGTGAGTTCCCGGGCGTCGCGGTTCAGGTCGTCGGCGGCGGAGCGGGCGAGATCGCGGGTCCGCGCGTCCAGGTCCGGCCACCGCCGGTGGACGAGCGAACGGCACTGCAATACCAGCCACAGTTGTCCGGAAAGCGCCACGGTCTCCGCGACGGCCGCGGCGGTGGGGAGGAACCACCCGTTCTCGTCCGCGAACCGTCCGAGCGCCGGGACGAGCACCGGCCCGGACGACAGGACGCCGAACGTCTCGGCCGCACCGAACCCGGCCGCCAGCGCCGCGCACCCGCACAGCAGCAGGACCGCCCCGGTGACCGCGATCGCGATCCTCATGTCAGTCCTCCCGCCAGCCGAGCCGGACGTCGACGTCCGGTCGGCGCATCGGCCCGATGCGGTCGAGACGCTCGTCGACCGCGCGCTGGATCAGCTCGGCCAGATTCGCCGGATTGCGGTAGTGCGTTGTCGCCTGGACGACGAGACCCCGGCGGAACAGCCGCCGAACCCGCGCGCGCTCGATGCCGGGGACGTCGAGCGCCGCGTCCACGAGCGCGCGCCGGAGCGGGGCCCGTCCAATGGCACCCGCCAGCCGCGGATCGGACCCGGCCAGCGCGACTCCACGAGGGCGCCCCGGCAGCGCCGCCAAGAGGAACAGAACCCCGAGAAGCGCGACCGCGACCGCACCGACCAGGATGGCCGGATCGTGCCAGGCGTAGGGGCGCAGGGCGTCCGCCGCCGCGTCGACGCCCGGCACCGGGTGGACGCCGGACCCGAGCGCCGCGCCCAGCAGTTCGATCGCGGCGACCGCGCCCGTCACGGTCACCAGCAGCGCGGCGACGAACCCGGCGACCACGCGGCGTGGCCGCAGCTCCCGAACGGCGAGCCGCCGCACCCGCCGCTCGGTGTCCACATCCTCGATCAGGTCCTTGACCAGCGCTTCGGCCATGTTCGACCCCCGTGAGATCCAATGTCATCACTCATAGTGAGTGATCATCACGCGGAGTGAAACACGCCATGCCGGTCAGCGAGAGACGACCGCGCCGGTCGGCGGAATGAAGTCTCCGCTGGTCAGCGGGAAACGACGGTGCTGGTCAGCGGAAGACGACGGTGCGGTCTCCGTTGAGCAGGACGCGGTGCTCGGTGTGCCATCGGACGGCGCGGGCCAGGGCGAGGCATTCGACGTCGCGTCCCACGGCCACCAGTTCCTCCGGGCTGTGGGTGTGGTCGACGCGCGCGACCTCCTGCTCGATGATCGGCCCCTCGTCCAGGTCGGCGGTGACGTAGTGCGCGGTGGCGCCGATCAGCTTCACGCCGCGCGCGTGCGCCTGGTGGTAGGGGCGAGCGCCCTTGAAGCTCGGCAGGAACGAGTGGTGGATGTTGATGATCGCGCCGGGCAGCTTGGCGCAGAAGTCGTCCGACAGGATCTGCATGTACCGCGCGAGGACGACCAGCTCGGCCCGGTAGTGCTGGACCAGCGTCAGGATCTCGGCCTCCTGCGCGGCCTTGCCCCCCGACCCGACCGGCAGATGGTGGTAGTCGATCCCGTAGGACTGGGTGAGCGGCCGCAGGTCCGGATGGTTGGACGCGACCGCGACGATGTCGAGGTCGAGCAGCCCGGACCGCGTCCGGTAGAGCAGGTCGTTCAGGCAGTGCCCGCTCTTCGAGACCATGATCAGAACGCGCGGCCGCTCGGCCAGCGCGTGCAGCCGCCACTCTAGCCCGAGCTCCGGCGCGAGTGATGCGAAGGCGCCGCGCAGCTCGTCCGGGTCGCCGTCGCCCGCGAACTGCACCCGCATGAAGAACGTGCCGGAGTCACCGTCGCCGAACTGCTGGCTTTCCACGATGTTGCATCCGCGCTCGGCCAGCAGCCCCGAGACGGCGGCGACGATGCCCGGCCGGTCGGGACACGACAGGGTCAGCACATACTCGTTCACGGTCTCACTCTCGTGACGGGAACCACCAGCTCAGAACGAGCTTACGCGCATCGACCAACGGCTATATATGAGAACATTTCATATTCAGCTGTAGCATGCGGGGATGAACCTCCGGGAGCGCTACGACATCGCGACGGCCGGGATCGAACCGCCGTTCGCCGTCGTGGACCTGGCGGCCTTCCGCGCCAACGCCGCCAACCTCGTCCGCCGCGCCAACGGGAAACCGATCCGGGTCGCGAGCAAGTCGGTACGCTGCCGCGCCCTCCTGGAAGAGGTCGTCGCCATGGACGGCTTCGCCGGAATCATGGCGTTCACGCTCCCCGAGGCGCTCTGGCTCGCACACCGGAACGTCAGCGACGACATCCTCGTCGCCTATCCCACCACCGACCAGTCGGCCCTCGCCGCCCTGGCCCACGACCCCGCCGCCGCCCGCGCCATCACCCTCATGATCGACGCGCCCGACCACGTCGCCCTGATCGAGGAGAGCGCGCCCGTCCAGCCGATCCGCGTCTGCGTCGACGTGGACGCCTCGTACCGCGCCATCGGCGGCCGCCTCCGGATCGGCGCGCTCCGCTCCCCCCTCCACACGCCCGCCGAGGTCGCCGCGTTCGCCGCGCGGGTCCTCACCCACCGATCCCTCAGCCTCGTGGGGCTCATGGCCTACGAATCCCAGATCGCCGGTGTGGGAGACGTGCCGCCCGGACGTCCCGCCCGCAGCCGCGCCATCCGCACCATGCAACGCCGTTCCCGCTCCGAACTGGCCCGCCGCCGGGCGGCGATCGTCCGGGCCGTCCGCGACCTGACCGACCTGGAGTTCGTCAACGGCGGCGGCACCGGCAGCGTCGAGAGCACCGCCGCCGAACGCGCGATCACCGAGATAGCCGCGGGTTCGGGCCTCTACCAGCCGCACTCGTTCGACCAGTACTCCAACTTCTCCGGCCGTCCCGCCGCCCTGTTCGCGCTTCCCGTCGTGAGGCGCCCCCGTCCCGGCGTCGCGACCTGCCTGGGCGGCGGGTACCACGCCTCCGGCCCCCCGGGCGCCGACCGCCTCCCCCGCCCCTACCTCCCGACCGGCCTGACCTACGACCCGAACGAGGGCGCGGGCGAAGTCCAGACCCCCCTCCTGGGCCACACCGCCGACCACCTGGCCATCGGCGACCGAGTCTGGTTCCGCCACACCAAGGCCGGAGAACTCTGCGAACGCTTCGACGAACTCCACCTGATCGAAAACACCCACATAACCCAGACCGTCCCCACCTACCGAGGCGAAGCCCAGTGCTTCCTGTGAAGAGGGACGCCCCCCGGTTGCGACAGCTGTTGGGTGGGGGTTCCGGCTGGGGTTAGGTTGTCAATATGACTGATGGGCCGTTCATCTGTGTCCGTGGTGAGGCCGTTGTGGAGGCCGAGCCGGAAATCGCGCGGTTGTCAGTTCATGTGCAGTCGCAGGAGGGCGATCGGCGGAAGGCGCTCGATCGGCTCACCGAGCGGAACCAGCGGTGCCTTGAGCTGGTCAGGTCGTACGGCGAGGCCGTGGAGAAGGTGGAGACGGGCGGGCTGTCGATCACCCCGTTGCTGAAGTACAAGCGGCGCGAGGGGGACGTCCGCGCCTACCGGGGCACCGTGTGGATCAAGGTCACGGTCGTCGACTTCGGTGTGCTCGGTGAGCTGGTCGCCCGACTCGGCGACCTGGAGCGAACCTACGTCAACGGGCCCGACTGGGAACTGCGGCGTGACAGCGACGTGTACCGGCGGGCCGCGCGACAGGCCGCGCACGAAGCCGTCGGGCGGGCCCGCAGTTACGCCGAGGCGCTTGGGGCCCAGCTGACCGGGCTGGTCGAATTGTCGGACGAGGGTCTCGGACGTGACCAGAACATCCGCGGTCCCGTCACGCTGGCCGCCGCCTACGGGGGCGCCCCGGGCGGAGCCGAGGAACCCGAACCGATTGATCTTGAGCCCGAGACACAGGTCGTCCGCGCCACCGTCGAGGCCCGTTTCACCGCGACGTCGCCCGACCTGGACGCACCGCTCGGCTGAACGGGCACGCCGTCCCGTACTCCAACACGTGAGGGACAGCGGGGCGTCGCCGAGGTTCTGCGCCGGACACGCGAAGGCGCCGGTCGCGAAACGCGGACCGGCGCCTGCAAGGTCGAGGCTCAGCGACGTCTGCGCCTGCGGCCCCAGAGGATCAGGGCGGTCACGGTGACGGCGGCCCCGACGCCCACCAGCACCAGGCGCTTGTCGATCCCGCCGCCGTCCTCGTCGTCATCGTCATGGGCCGGACGCACCGCGGCGCCGACGACCCGCGCGACCTGACCGGCTTCTTCCCGCAGCCGCTCGGCACCCCGCTGCGCGACGTGTTTCGGACTGACCCGCGTGGCGAACTCGTCGACGGTGCGTGCGAGCCGCTCGCGACGGAGTTCGATCTCCCGCTCCAACTCGTCCGGGCTGCGGGACCTGTCAGCCATGCCGTGTCCTTATCGTGTCGGGCGGTGTCGCGCCAGGCAGGCGAACCTGATCCGAACAGTCTGGCAGGTTCTCCCGGCGAACGCCCGCCATACCCCAGCCGGTACCGTTGGACGCATCATCCAAGCGAAAGGCGGGTCAGGGTGTCCGAGCGGCTACAGCCGGGCGACGTCGCCCCCGATTTCGAGCTCCCCGACGCCGACGCCAACCCGGTGTCGTTGGGCTCGCTGCGCGGGAAGCGCGCGATCCTCTACTTCTACCCGGCGGCCCTGACCCCCGGCTGCACGAAGGAGGCCGTCGACTTCCAGGGCGGCCTCGGCGAGTTGGAGGCCGCCGGGATCGCCGTCGTCGGCATCTCCCCCGACAAACCGGCCAAGCTCGCCAAGTTCCGGGAGAAGGAGGGGCTGACGTTCCCGCTCCTGTCCGACCCGGACGCCGAGGTGCTGAAGGCCTACGGCGCCTACGGGGAGAAGAAGCTGTACGGGAAGGTCGTCGTCGGCGTCATCCGCTCCACCTTCATCATCGACGCGGACGGCAAGGTCGAGAAGGCGTACTACAACGTGAAGGCCACCGGCCACGTGGAGCGCCTCCGCCGCGACCTCGGCGTCTAACCGTCACGTGGTGCGGGCGGGGGGATTCGAACCCCCACGGTGTCGCCACCAACAGGACCTAAACCTGCCGCGTATACCTGATTTCGCCACGCCCGCCAGTGCCGCCGACGCGCTCAGCTTAGCGGCTGGCTCATCGGGCCCCGCAACGGATTTCCCGGATTAGGGACGTGCCGGCGCTGGAATTGTGGACGCATCGGCTGGGAATCTCAGAATAATAGTGTCGAACGGCCTCGGCAGGGCGGCGCGGGAAGCCTAGTCTTGATGGGTCCGTCCGCCAGCACAGTCGGTGACATGATGATCACGAGCCCGGCGGGGACCGCCGCGAGCGGATCCTTCACGCACCGTGTGCTGCCCTACGACGGCCTGCGGCAGTTCCTGGACGGTGCCCTCCCGTTCCTTCTCGACGGCGTCGACGCGGGCGAACGCGTCCTCGCCGTGTGCGAGGCGGAGCGCGAGGCCCTGCTGCGGGACGCGCTCGGCCCCGCCGCCGCGCACGTCGAGTTCGCCGACGCGGCGGCCTGGTACGCGCATCCGTCGCGGACCCTGGCCGACTGCCTCAGCGACGCCGACGACGCCGCCTGCCGGGGGCGCAGGCTCCGGCTCCTCGGCGACCCGGTGTGGGCGTCGCGGTCGCCGCTGGAGGTCGCCGACTGGCAGCGGGCGGAGGCCGTGGTGAACGTCGCGTTCCGCAATACCGGTGCCGCGATCATGTGCCCGTACGCGGCCGCGCTGCCCGCCGGTGTCGTCGCCGCCGCCCGCCGGACGCACCCGGAGACGGTGCGCGGCGCCCGCTCCGTGCCCAACCCCGGGTTCGTCGACCCGTGGGCCTTCTGCGAACGGTGCGACCGCGAACCGCTGGCCGACCCGCCGCGCGACGCCGACACGTTCACGATCGACCAGCCGGACCTGTACTGGCTGCGCGCCTACGTCGGTGACTACGCCCGGCGGACGCCGCTGCCCGCGGAGGACGTCAAGCGGCTGCTCGTCGCCGTCACCGAGATCGTCACCAACGCGCTGCGGCACGGCGAGCCGCCGATCGTCCTGCGCATGTGGACCGACGACCTCGACGGCGAACCCGCCTTCGTCTGCGAGGTCACCGACGCGGGCCGGTGGGCTCCGGGCACCGGCTACGGGCTGATCCCGCCGCGTCCCGCGGGCGCCGCGTCCGATGGACGGTTCGGCCTGTGGGCCGTGCGGCTGCTGTGTACGACCGTGCAGATCAGGAGGGGCGACACGGGCAGCGTCGTCCGGCTGCGGCTCGCGCTGCCACGCCCGCCTACCAGCGATGCGAACGGAGGGTGAGGAAGCGCATGCGTTGGGCTTCCAAAGTTCCGGATGCGGCGTACCCTGAACGAGTCACCGACCCCGAGGGGCAGGTCATGGAGACATCCTGGTTCGCCAGGCGCCCCGTGAGCGCCGTCCGACCCGGCGACCATGCCTGGCTGGCCTACACCGGCCCGAGGGAACGCGACCGGGTCATCGGAACCTTCGTCCGGGAAGGGCTCCAGACCAACGAGAAGGTCGTGTACGTCACCGACGCCCCGCCCGACCGGCTGCCCGGAATCGTCAGCACCATCGACGCGGACGCCCATCTCAGGGCCAGGAGGCTGCGGGTGATCTCCCGGCAGGACGCCTGCCTAGACCGGCGCGGCCGCTTCGAACCGGCCATGATGCTGGACGTCCTCGGCCGCGAGGTCGGCGAGGCGTTCGGGCAGGGGTTTCGCGCGGTCCGCATCACCACCGACTACAGCTGGCTGGTGAACGAGCCGAGGCTGTCCGACCTCGGCCAGATGCTGGGATGCGAACACCGGGTGGGTGACACGGTCTCGCCGAGCACGATGGCGATGGCCATCTGCCAGATCGACCGTCGCGCGTGCTCGCGCGACGAGCTCATCGCCCTTCGCAACACACACGAGGTACTCGTGGAAGCGAACCCTGAATTCGACGACGGGATCCTGAAGATCGTGCGCACATTCGAACCCGACGGCCTGCGCGTCGAGGGAGAGCTGGACGCCGCCCGCCACGCCGTGTTCGCCGAACAGCTCTACCAGGTGAACAAGGGCCGCGGCCGCATCCACCTCGACTACTCGCGGCTCGCGTTCATCGACCTCGGCGGGCTGCACCTGCTCGCCGAGCACGCCACCGGGCTGCCCGGCGGCGAGCCGCTGGTGCTGGACCACCTGACCCCGCACGTCGAGCACGTCATCGAGATGGTCGGCTGGCACCGGCTGCCCGGTCTCGCCCGCGGCACCGCCGGACGGCTCCCCGGCACGGAGGGCATCGGCTGATGGGGCTGGAGCACCGGGCGTTCCTGTACCGCGACGTCGACGAATTCCTGTCGGTCACCGTCCCGTTCCTCACCTCGGGGCTCGACCGGGACCAGGCCGTGATCGCCGTGGTCCGCCAACCGAACCTGACCGCCCTGCGGGACGTGCTCGGCACCAGCCCGCCGATCGTCTTCTACGACTCGGCGGAGTTCTACCAGCACCCCGTCCACACCCTGCGCGACTACCAGGCCGTCGTGAAACAGAGCCAGCCGCGCCGCCTCTGCGCCCTCGCCGAACCCGTCTGGGACGGATGGGACGACCGGCAGACCCTCGAATGGATCCGCTACGAGTCCCTCATCAACGTGGTGTTCGAAAGCTCCGGCGCCCGCGCCCTGTGTCCCTACGACACCGCGACCCTGCCTGACCGCATCGTCGACGAGGCACGCCGCACCCATCCTCTTTTGCTCGCGTCCGGACACACCGACCCGAGCGGCGAGTACATCGACCCGGTCACCTTCGGGACGGGCTGCGACCGCGGCCTGCGCGCCGACCGTCCCGGCACCGCCGAATACCTGCCCATCGACGGCGACGACCTGCACACCATGCGGACGTTCATCGACCAACGCGCCGCCAAGCACGGCATCACCAGGCAAAAGACCCAGAACCTCGTCACCGCGGCCAACGAGGTCGCGGCGAACGCGCTCCAACACGGCACCCCGCCCGTCGGCCTCTGGCTCTGGCCGGACGGCGACAGCCTCGTCTGCGAGATCGGCGACAGCGGCTGCTGGCGCCCCGGCCCAAGCCCGCTGACGGGGTTCATCCCCCCCGACTCGGCCCTCCAACGCGGCTTCGGCCTCTGGACCGTCCGCCTCCTGGTCGACCTCATGGACCTGAGAGCCACCTGGGACGGTACGAGAGTCCGCCTAGCCGTGCACCTGTAGTTTTGCAGTGCACTCCTCCTTCGGGCGCTGGGCGCCCTCCCATCGTCGTGAACTGCGGTGCGATCGCTGCATCGCTCTCGACTCGCCTAGCGGCTCGCTTCGCGATCTGGTTCTCGCAGGCTCGAACCAGCCTTCGGACGCGATCGCGGCGGTTGAGGCCCTGCGTGGTCGCGGAGGTGGTTGCTGTTCCCGCGTACCTCGACCGCTGCGGGCCGGTTAGGAGAGGGCGGCGGGGATGAGGGCTGAGAGGGCGCGGAAGGCCTTGCCTCGGTGGCTGATGGCGTTCTTCTCGTCGGGGGTCAGTTCGGCTGTGGTGCGGGTTTCGCCGTCTGGGACGAAGACCGGGTCGTAGCCGAAGCCGCCGGTGCCCCGGGGGGCGTGGATGAGGGAGCCGCGCAGGCGGCCCTCGACGCAGTGTTCGACGCCGCCCGGGACGACCAGCACGGCCGCGCAGACGAAGGCGGCGCCGCGATGGTCGGCGGGGACGTCGGCGACCTGGTCGAGGACGAGGCGGAGGTTCGCGGCGTCGCGGTCGCCGGTGCCGAGGGTGCCCGACCAGCGGGCGGACAGGACGCCCGGCATGCCGTTCAGGGCGTCCACGCACAGGCCGGAGTCGTCGGCGACGGCGGGCAGCCCGGTGAACGCGGAGATCGCGCGGGCCTTCAGCAGCGCATTGCCCTCGAAGGTCAGCTCCGTCTCCGGCACGTCGGGCGCGCCGGGGAACTCGTCCAGGCCCGCGACGTCGAGGTCGCCGAGGATGCTCCGCAGCTCCCTGACCTTGCCCTGGTTGTGGGTCGCCAGCACGATCCGGGTCATCGGGCGAGGGCCTCGTTCTGGAGCCGGGTCAGTTCGGCGCAGCCCGCGGCGGCGAGGTCGAGAAGGGCGTCCAGCTCGGCGCGGTCGAACGGGGCGCGCTCGGCGGTGCCCTGCACCTCGGCGAAGCGGCCGTCGCCGGTGCACACGACGTTCATGTCGGTGTTGGCGGCGCCGTCCTCCTCGTAGCAGAGGTCGAGACGCGGTTCGCCGTCGACGACGCCGACGCTGACCGCCGACACGGACGTGATGAGCGGGTCGCCGCGCAGCAGTTTGCGTCCGCGCATCCAGGTGACGGCGTCGGCGAGGGCCACGTACGCGCCGGTGATCGCGGCGGTGCGGGTGCCGCCGTCGGCCTGGAGGACGTCGCAGTCGAGCTGGACGGTGTTCTCGCCGAGCGCCTTGAAGTCGACGCAGGCGCGGACGGACCGTCCGATCAGCCGGGAGATCTCGTGCGTGCGGCCGCCGATCCGGCCCCGCACGGACTCGCGGTCGTTGCGGGTGTTGGTGGCGCGGGGCAGCATCGCGTACTCGGCGGTGACCCAGCCGAGGCCGGAGTCGCGCCGCCAGCGGGGCACCGACTCCTGCACGGACGCGGCGCACAGCACCCGGGTCGCGCCGAACTCGACCAGCACCGACCCTTCCGCGTGGTCGAGCCATCCGCGCTGGATGCGGACGGGGCGAAGCTGGTCATGTGCACGATCGTCGGGGCGAGCCATGCGCAATACCCTACGGGTTCACAAGGTGTACTGGGCGCCGACCCGGGCGAGGTCGATGGGGCCGTCGTAGTCGCTGGCCTTCGCTTCCTTGAGCGAGACGTCGGTGTCGTTCCATGGCACCAGATGGGTGAGGACGAGCCGTCCGGCCCCGGCGCGGGCGGCGTGTTCGCCCGCCTCGCGGGCGGTGAGGTGCAGCTCGGCGGGGAGCCCCGGGCGATCGAGGAAGGACGCCTCGCAGAGGAACAGGTCCGCGTCCCTGGCCAGGTCGACCAGCGTCTCGGACGGCCCGGTGTCGCCGGAGTAGACGACCGTCCTGCCGTTGTGTTCGACGCGGAAGGCGTACGCCTCCACCGGATGCGACATCAGCGCGGTCGTCACGCGGAACGGGCCGATCTCGTACGGACCCTGGCGCAGAGGCGTGAAGTCGAACGCCTCGGACATGCCGGGTTCGGGGTCGAGATCGTACGCCCTGGCCATGTGCGCGGCGATGCCGGTGGGGCCGTGCACCGGGATGCGCGGCGCCGGGCCGCCCGGACGGTATGTGCGGGCCACCCAGTATCCGCACAGGTCAAGGCAGTGGTCGGCGTGCAGGTGCGAGATGCAGACGGCGTCGATCTCGTACAGCGAACGGAACCGCTGCAACGGGCCGAGCGCGCCGCTGCCGAGGTCGAGGACCAGCGCGTAGCCGTCCGCCTCGATCAGGTAGCTGGACGCGGGGCTGTCCGGCCCCGGGAAACTTCCGGAGCAGCCGATCACCGTGACCCGCACGCTCACTCCTCCTTCGTGTCCCCCGAGGAATCAGGTCAGAGCCTTGCCCAAGCGGTCCGCGCCGGGCCCGGCCCGCGCGCCCCGGACGGTCTCGTCGGCACCTGACACCAGTGTGACCCGGTCTCGGCGGACATACGAGATGACACTGGTCAGCCGGGGGTAATGTCCCGGCGGGGGCGTGTGGGAGGCCGGCCCTCCGGGATGGTGCGGCATGGTGTTCAAGGCTAGGCGACGGGACCCCGCCCGGGGCCTTCATGCGTTGGACATCACATGGCCGCTCGGGCACACGCGCGACCGGGCCGGACGCGAGCGGGCCGGGCGCGGGGGCGGCGCGCATGTGCCAGGTCGACTCGACGGTCGACGCCCGGCCGGGCCGCCCGCACCGGTGATCAGGCCCAGAGCTGCCCTTCGAGTCGGGCCTCGGCCTCCTCCAGGGTGCCGCCGTACGCGCCGGTGGACAGGTACTTCCAGCCGCCGTCCGCGACCACGAACGCGATGTCGGCGCGCTCACCTGCCTTGACGGCCTTGGTCGCCATGCCGATCGCCGCGTGCAGCGCGCCGCCGGTGGAGATGCCCGCGAAGATCCCCTCCTGCTCCAGCAGTTCGCGGGTGCGGCGCAGCGCGTCCCCCGACGTGACGGAGAACCGGGTGGTCAGCACCGAGTCGTCGTACAGCTCGGGGATGAAGCCCTCGTCGATGTTGCGCAGCCCGTACACGAGGTCGCCGTACCGGGGCTCCGCCGCGACGATCTTCACGTCCGGCACCCGCTCGCGCAGGAACCGGCCGACGCCCATCAGCGTGCCCGTGGTGCCGAGACCCGCGACGAAATGCGTGACCGTGGGCAGATCCTCCAGGATCTCCGGGCCGGTCGTCTCGTAGTGCGCGAGCGCGTTGGCCTCGTTGCCGTACTGGTACAGCATCACCCAGTCGGGGTTCTCGGCCGCCAGGCCCTTCGCCACCCGGACGGCCTCGTTCGAGCCGCCCGCCGCGGGCGAGGAGATGATCCGCGCGCCCCACATCTCCAGCAGTTGGCGACGCTCGGCGGACGTGTTCTCGGGCATCACGCAGATCATCGAGTAGCCGCGCAGCTTCGCGACCATGGCGAGGGAGATTCCGGTGTTGCCGGACGTCGGTTCCAGGATGGTGCGGCCCGGCGTCAGCAGCCCCTCCTTCTCGGCCTTCTCGATCATGTGGAAGGCGGGGCGGTCCTTCACGGACCCCGTCGGGTTACGGTCCTCAAGCTTCGCCCACAACCGCACGTCGGCGGACGGGGACAGCCGGGGCAGACCCACCAGCGGCGTGCGGCCGAGGGAGTCAAGCAGCGAGTCGAAGCGCATGTCCGTGCTCGCGGTCCCGCGTCAGCCGCCGGCCACGGCGGGCAGGATCGTGACGTTGTCGCCGTCGGCGACCTCCGTCTCCAGGCCGCCGAGGAAGCGAACGTCCTCGTCGTTGAGGTACACGTTGACGAACTTGCGTAGGCCCTTGTCGTCCACCAGCCGGTCCCGCAGGCCCGCGTGCCGGGTGTCCAGGTCGGCGAACAGCTCGTCGAGCGTGCCACCCTTGCCCTCGACGGCCTTGGCGCCGTCGGTGAGGTTGCGCAGGATCGTGGGGATCCGGACCTCGATCGCCATCGCGATGATCTCCTTAGTTCGAACGGGGCTTCCCGCCCCCAGCGTCACAACCGGGCGGGGCGCGGGGGAATTCCGGGCTGGGGAATTCCAGGCTGGGTCGGCGCGTCAGCGACAGTCGTAGACGACTTCGGCGCGCGAGTGGCCGAACAGGAAGCTCTGCACGGGCGGCACGGCACAGGCGCACACACGACGCCACACGCCCGCCTTGTACCCGCTCGTCCCCATGCAAGGCAGTCTACTGTGCTGGCCCACCGCCAGGGATTGTGCGTCCGGCCCACCGCCACGGGTCGGGCGTCCGGAGGCGCCCCAGCGCCGGAGGACGCACGACCCGCCGACGCAGGCGACCGCAGCGACACAAACGAACCGCGACAGGCCCAAAAACCGCAACACGTCGTGAGGATCGCCTGCGTCGCTGACGGGGGTTCCAGGGGGTCGCTCCCCTGGGCTAGTACGAATCGACGATCTTGACTTCTTCCTCGACTATTTCGCCGTTGACCAGGAGGTAGGAGCGGAATTCTGTTTCCTCTGGGTCTCGGGTGGAGACCAGGACGCGGTGGATGCGCGGGTCTGCCAGGGGGTTGCGCAGGTAGTCGAGGTCGGTGCGGGACGGGTACGCCTCGGTGGCGGTGTGGGAGTGGTAGTGGACGATCTGTTCCTCGTCGTTGTCGTCCATCTCCCGGTCGACCCGCAGCAGCTCCTGAGAGTCGAAGTTGTGGTACGTCGGGGACCGTTCGGCGTTGGTCATCGCGATGAAGCGGGTGGGGCGGTCCGATCCGACGGGTCCGGCAACGATCCCGCACGCCTCGTCCGGGTGGTCGGCGCGCGCGTGCGCGATGATCTTCTCGACAAGGGCGCGTTCGATCGTCAGCATGTCCCGAAGGCTACCCGGCGGTCCCGATCACCAGAGGACGCGGACCAGGCTCTCCTGGAGGGCCGTGAGCCAGTCGTAGGCGGCGAACATGGGGGCGCGGGGGTCGGCCGCGCTCATCTTCTCCGCCTCCTCGTACCACTCCTCGGTGATGTCCAGGCGGGTGCCGAGCGCCAGCCGGACGTCGTTGAGCGCCCGCAGCCACGCCTGCGCCTGCTTGTCGTCCAGGACGACGTCCGAACCCAGCGAGGCCAGGACGGTCTCGGCGGCCTCGCGCTTGCCGCCGCGCAGGCCCATCTCGGTGTAGCGGCGGAACTCCTCGGCGGCCTCGCCGTCGTCGCGGTAGGCGTCGGGGAACAGGCGGGCGAGGACGGGGTCGTCCGGCATCGTCGCGTTCTCGGCGATGCCCAGGGACGCCAGCTCGTCGTCCTTGCCGGGGGCGTCGCCGAGCAGGCCGAGCAGCTGCTCCATCAGGACGCGCAGGAGCGCGATCTCCTCGGCCTCCAGCCTGATCCGGACGCCCTGCTGGTTCTTCGTCACACGGCTCACTCAGTCGTCCCTCTTCACCGTGGCCCACAGGCCGTAGGAATGAAGGATCTCCACGTCACGTTCCATCTCCTCGCGGGTGCCGTTGGCCACCACGGCCCGTCCCTTGTGGTGCACGTCCAGCATCAGCTTCTCGGCCTTCGGCTTGCCGTAGCCGAACACGGCCTGGAACACGTAGGTGACGTAGGACATCAGGTTGATCGGGTCGTTCCAGACGATGGCCAGCCACGGCCGGTCGGCGCTCACGTCCTCCTCGGCGTCCGGCCGCTCCAGCTCGACGGGCGCGGGCATGGCGCTCATTCCGCGTCGCCTCCTCTCTCCGGTGGCCCACCGCCCCCGATGGTATGCGCCGCTCCCCCGGACGCGATGGCCTGCACGACCATGGTGCCCACCCGGGCCGTAGGGTTCCACCTGTGGACCTTGGTGACGGTACTGCGCTGCTGACCGACCGGTACGAGCTGACCATGCTCCAGGCGGCCCTGCGCAGCGGTACGGCCGACCGCCGCGCGGTGTTCGAGGTGTTCGCGCGGAGCCTGCCCGCGGGCCGCCGTTACGGCGTCGTCGCCGGGACGGGACGGCTCCTCGACGCCATCGAACGGTTCCGGTTCGAGCCGGACCAGCTGGAGTTCCTGACGTCGAACGGCATCGTGGACGAGCCCACCGCGCAATGGCTGGAGAAGTATCGCTTCACCGGAGATGTCTGGGGTTATTCCGAGGGCGACTGCTATTTCCCGGAATCGCCGATCCTGGTGGTGGAGGGGACGTTCGCGGAGGCCGTCCTGTTGGAGACGCTCGCGTTGTCGATCCTGAACCACGACTGCGCGATCGCCTCGGCGGCGTCCCGGATGGTGCAGGCGGCGCAGGACCGTCCGCTCATCGAGATGGGGTCGCGGCGGGCGCATGAACGGGCCGCCGTCGCGTCCGCGCGGGCCGCCTACATCTCGGGGTTCGCGACCACGTCCAATCTTGAGGCGGGTCGTGTCTACGGGGTGCCCACCGCTGGGACGAGTGCGCATTCGTTCACGCTTCTGCACGACAGCGAACGGCACGCCTTCGCGTCCCAGCTCGCCGCGCTCGGTGAGAGCACCACGCTTCTGGTCGACACCTACGACGTGGAGCGGGCGGTCCGCACGGCGGTCGAGCTGGCCGGGCCGTCGCTCGGAGCCGTCCGGATCGACAGCGGCGACCTCGGTGTCATGGCGCGCCGCGTCCGGGGCCAGCTCGACTCTCTCGGCGCGCACGACACCCGCATCGTGGTGACCGGCGATCTGGACGAGTTCGGCATCGCCGCCCTGACCGCCGCGCCCGTGGACGGATACGGCGTCGGTACCGCCCTCGTCACCGGGTCAGGCGCGCCGACCGCGTCCCTGGTCTACAAGCTCGTCGCGCGGTCGGACGGCCCCACCGCCGACGCGCCCATGCGCCCGGTCGCGAAACGCTCCACCGGCAAGCCGAGCCGGGGCGGACGCAAGACCGCCGTCCGCCGCGTCGACGGCCACGGCACCGCCTACGCCGAGTCCATCTCCGTCGGGGAGGCGGCCCCGGGGCGCCGCGACCGTGTGCTGCTCGTGCCGCTGGTGCGGGACGGTGAGATCGTCGGACGCGAGCCGCTCGCCGCCACCAGGGAACGGCACGCGCGCTGCGTCGCGGAGCTGCCGCCGACCGCGCTCCAGCTGTCCAAGGGGCAGCCCGCGCTGCCCACCGAGTTCGTCGACGGCTGACCGCCCGCCCCCTGGGGTACGGTCGGAGCAACCGGGTACAGGGAGCGTTCATGGGCAAGAAGGCTCTGATCATCGTTGATGTGCAGAACGACTTCTGCGAGGGCGGCGCGCTCGCGGTCGGGGGCGGGGCGGACGTCGCCACCGCCATCTCCGCGCACGTCGCCGAGCACCGGGCCGAGTACGCGCACATCGTGGCGACCCGCGACTTCCATCTCGACCCGGGCGAGCACTTCTCCGCCGAGCCCGACTTCGTCGACACCTGGCCGCCGCACTGCGTGATCGGGACACCGGGCGCCGACTTCCACCCCAACCTGGCGCTCGCGCCGATCGAGGCAGTGTTCGGCAAGGGCCGCGAGGCGGCCGCCTACAGCGGGTTCGAGGGCGTCTCCGACGACGAGGTGCCCCTCGGCGACTGGCTCGCCGCCCGGGGAGTGGACGCCGTCGACATCGTGGGCATCGCCACCGACCACTGCGTCCGCGCCACCGCCGTCGACGCGGCCGCCGCCGGGCTGCGCACCACCGTGCTGCTCGACCTCACCGCCGGGGTCGGCAAGCCGACCGTCGACCGGGCCCTGGAGGAACTCGCGCGGGCGGAGGTCGTCCTGTCCGGCGCGCCGGTGGTGAGCGCCTGACCATGACGACTCCCCCCACGGTCATCGTCGTCGCCGGTGTGGCCGGCAGCGGCAAGACCACCATCGGAGCCCTGCTCGCCGAACGGCTCGGCTGGGACTACGCCGAGGCCGACCGGTTCCACTCCGAGGCCAACATCGCGAAGATGCGCGCGGGACGTCCGCTGGACGACGCCGACCGCCTCCCCTGGCTCACCGCGATCACCGCGTGGATCGACGACCGGGTCGCGACCGGCCGTCCCGGCGTCGTGTCGTGCTCCGCGCTCAAGCGCGTCTACCGCGAGGTGCTGGGAGGCTGCCGGCCCGGCGTGCGGATGGTCATGCTGGACGGCGACCGCGACCTCATCGCCGCCCGGATGCGCGACCGGCTCGGCCACTTCTTCAGCGTCGAGCTCCTCGACAGCCAGTTCGCCGACCTCGAACGCCCCACGCCCGACGACGACGTGCTGACCTTGTCCACCACGAACACGCCGGAGGAGACGGTCACCCGCATCCTCGCCGCCTTCGACCTCCAAGCTGGCGACCCGTCAGGGACGGGTGCTCCCGGGTGACAGCTCCTTGAGCAGCATCTCGGCCGTCTCGTAGAGCGGGTGGTCGCGGGGGACGGCGCGGCGGAGGGCGCGCGCCGCCTTGATCGCCGCCCGCCGGTCCGAACGGTGCCCCTTGGCCCGGTACCGCAGCATGTGCACGACGCCCAGGTCCTGGAGGCGCTCGGGGATGTTGTGGTCGCCGGGGACCAGCCGCCACGCCTCGTGCGCCCGCCGGATCGCGGCCTCGAGATGGTCCAGGTCGCCGGTCTCGCGGTAGTGCAGCGCCAGGGCGTCGGAGAGTTCACCGAGGCGGGCGGCCCGGGTGGGCAGCGGATCGCCGTCGAGCGCGGCGCCGACCGCCCGTTCCAGCGTCGCCACCGCCTCGGCGATCTCCTCCGGCTCGGGTCGCGTGGTCTGGTAGCGCAGCTTGAGCGCGCGCCCGAGGTCGGCCAGCCGGACGCCGTGGTCGTCGTGGCCGCCCGGGGTGTGCCGCACCGCGTCGCGCAGCCGGTCCACGGCCGCGTCGAGCGCGGCGGCGTCACCGGTTTCGGCGAACGCCAGCTGCCGCAGATGGGCGAGCTGGAGGATCCGGTCGGCGTAGGCGGGCTGGTCGTCCGGAGTGCGCGCCACGAGCGACTCCGACAGCTCCGTCGCCTCGCGCAGGTCGGCCTCGTGCGCGGTGCGGCCGTAGCGGTGCTCCATCAACCGGACCAGGCTGCCCTCGTACCCGCGCAGGTCGACGTCCGGGCCCGCCGCCGCCATCGCCCGCCGCAGCCGCGCCGCGCTGTGGTCGACCTGCGCCAGCGGCGTGCCCGCCGGGGTCGTGACGGCCCGCTTGTTCAGCTCGTCGAGATCGTCGGCCCGGACGGGCACGGGGGAACCGGCCGCGGCGCCGTGCAGCGCGGCCAGCCTCTCGGTCAGCTTCTCGGCCGGATCGCCGCCGCGTTGCTCGACCGACTCCAGCAGGCCCGCGGCCTCGCTCTCGTCCTCCGCGCCGCCGCCGGCCAGATGGCGTGCGTGATACAGGAGCCCCGCCGCGGCCACCGCCCGCAGCCACGGTTCGCGCGGCGGGTCCGCCGCCCGCTCCGGCGCCAGCTGCCGCGCGGCGACGACGAGCGCCGCCGCGTCCCGGGCCCCCGCCGGCGCGAGCAGGTCCCCCCGGTCGCGCGTGTCGACGAACCGGCCGAGCCGTCCGAGCACCGCGTCAAGGATCTCCTCGAACCCTGCCAGGTACACCCGTACCTCCAGAACAGGCGCGCGGGGTTGTTGATCGTCCTGAACCGCGCCCAGACACAAGTTCCAGAACGATCGGTGACCCTTTCCGGTCACCGCTCCCAGGCACGGTAATACACGGCGCGTACGACGCCACCAACGTCAAGTGCCGAACTTCAGTGCCGACGTTTGGCGGCCCAGTCACGAATCTTGTCGATGCGCTTGCGAATGTCGTCGGCGCTCGCCTGCGCGATGGGCGGGCCGCCGCAGGAGCGGCGCAGCTCGCTGTGGATGACGCCGTGCGGTTGGCCGGTGCGGTGGTTCCACGCGCCGACCAGGCCGTTCAGCTCCCGGCGCAGGGTGGCCAGGTCTTCGGCGGTGGTGCGGTCGTCGCGCGGATCGCCGGTCTTCTTCTTGCGTTCGGTGGCCAGTTGGGCGGCCTGCCGCTTGCGGAGCAGCGCCGACACCTGGTCTGGTTCGAGTAGGCCAGGAATGCCAAGATATTCCTCTTCTTCGGCCGAACCGGGCTCGGCGTGCATGCCGAACTCGCCACCGTCGTACAAGACGCGATCGAACGTCGCGGACGCCTCGACCGTTTCGAAGGGCAGTTCTTCGCCGACCGCGTCGGGAGTGTCCTTCTGACGGTTGGCCTCGGCCAGGAGGTCGTCGTCGAGGCCGTCTTCGCGGACGGGACGGTCGAGAACGTGGTCGCGCTCCTCTTCCATGTCGGCCGCGTGGCCCATCAGCGTCGGGACCGACGGGAGGAAGACCGAGGCCGTCTCGCCACGGCGGCGGGCACGGACGAAACGACCGATGGCCTGCGCGAAGAACAGCGGCGTGCTGGTGGACGTCGCGTACACCCCGACGCAGAGCCGCGGGATGTCGACGCCCTCGGACACCATCCGGACCGCGACCATCCAGCGGTCGCCCGAGTCGGTGAACTGCTTGATCTTCTTGGACGCGGACGGGTCGTCCGACAGCACGATCGTGGCGCTCTGCCCGGTGACCTCGCGCAGCATCCCCGCGTAGGCGCGGGCCGTCTCGTGGTCGGTGGCGATCACCAGGCCGCCCGCGTCCGGGATGGCGCGGCGCAGCTCGGTGAGGCGGCGGTCGGCGGCCGCGAGGACCTGCTTGATCCAGTCGCCCTTCGGGTCGAGCGCGGCGCGCCACGCCTGGGCGGTCTGGTCCTGGGTGAGCGGCTCGCCCAGCGTCGCGGTGATCTCGTCGCCCGCCCTGGTCCGCCAGCGCATCTCCCCCGCGTACGCGAGGAAGATCACCGGACGGACGACCCCGTCGGCGAGGGCCGGGCCGTAGCCGTAGGTGTAGTCGGCGCGGCTGCGGCGCACGCCGTCCGGGCCCTCGTCGTACTGGACGAACGGGATCGGGTTGATGTCGGTGCGGAACGGCGTGCCGGACAGCCCGAGACGGCGTGTCGCGGGCTCGAACGCCTCCCGGACGGCGTCGCCCCACGACAGGCCGTCGCCCGTGTGGTGCACCTCGTCGAAGATCACCAGGGACTTGCGGGACTCGGTGCGGTTGCGGTGCAGCGCGGGCCGCGCCGCGACCGTCGCGTAGGTGACCGCGATGCCGTGGAAGTCCTTGCCGACGGGGCCGTCGCCGTTCTGGTACTCCGGGTTGATCCTGATGCCGACCCGGGCGGCGGACTCGGCCCACTGCCGCTTGAGGTGCTCGGTGGGGCACACGATCGTGAGCGCGGAGACGGCGCGGCGCTCCAGCAGCTCGCGGGCGAGCCGGAGCGCGAACGTCGTCTTCCCGGCGCCGGGCGTCGCGACGGTGAGGAAGTCGCGGGGGCCCGGCGCCGTCCCATCCACCCCGAAGTAGGCCTCCAACGCCTGCTGCTGCCAGGCGCGCAGGGACGACGCCGTCCCCCAGGCGGCCCGCTCGGGGAAGGCGGGAGGCATGCTCGATGCGGCGAAGGTGCTCACGGTTCTCGAAGGTTACCGAGCCCCACCGACAGATCGTGCCCTCCTCGCCGTCATGTGCCGAGATCCACAGTGTCAGCGGGACCGGTAGGCGGCCCAGGCGGCGCGGATCCTACGGCCCTGACCTGCGGTGAACTCCGTCATGCAGGCGTCGTGGGCGTAGTCCATGAAGTTGTGCACCGGATCGTCGCCCGACTGGAGGCACGTGTCGCGGTACTCGGGGCACCCCTGCGCCGGGTCCGACTCGTACGGCGTGTCGGACACCCCGTCGCCGGGCGGCACGCAGCCGCCCTCGAAGGTGTGCAGCAGGCCGAGCCAGTGCCCGGTCTCGTGGACGGCCGTGTACCCGCGGTCGAACGACGTCAGCGGCCCGCCCGGCAGGCTCCGGTAGTCGACGACGACGCCGTCCATCCGCGGGTTGCTCCGGTAGCGCTGCGGGAACGTGGAGAACCCCAGCACGTCGGTGCCGACCTCGGCGGTGAAGATGTTGAGCGTGCCCCGCCCGCCCTTGCGCAGCCGCTTCTTCATCGGGCTCTCGTACTTGTGCGGGTTACGGAACCACGACGCCTTGTTCGTGTGGTCGTAGGACGCCAGGCGGAACCTGATGCGAGTGTCGGCGCCGCCCCGCTTCCCGCTGTACGCGGCGTTCAGCGTGGAGATCTGCCGCCGGACGGCCGCCTTGGACAGCTTGCCCTTGCGTCCGCTGTGGACGACGTGGAACCGCACCGGCACGGTGACGCGTTTCGCCCGGCGGAGCGTCGCGTCGAGCCGCCCCTCGTCCGACGTGCCGAACCGGTCGCGGAGCGTCCGGCTCAGGTCGGTGAGCAGGGCGACGGCCTGGTCGTGACCCAGGTCGGCCCGGTCGCGCGGGCGTGTCTCCCGGGCCAGCCCGCCCCTCTCCCCGGCCAGCCCGCCGCCCTTGTGGCCCCCCTGACGGTCCGGCGGGCAGTCGTCGTCGCGGGCCGCCGCCGAGGCGGTCCTGACCCGTGGCCGATCACCCGCCGCACCCGAGACGGCACCGACCGTGACCAACAGTGCGCATAGCGAAACCCCGGCGATCCGCCGCATTCGTCCCCCGTAAAAGTGTCAACACCAAGGCCCCGCGGTCAGCCCCCTGATCGCGGGACCCTTCACCCACGTTCACGCACGCGCGTACGAACGCGCGTCATCGGCCGCCATTATGGCGGCCGATCACTCGTCTCCCTGGCCGCCCGACTTCATCGACTCGTAGATCTCCTTGCACTCCGGGCACACCGGGAACTTCTTCGGGTCCCGGTTCGGCACCCAGACCTTGCCGCACAGCGCGATCACGGGCGTGCCGCTCACCGCGCTCTCGGTGATCTTCGCCTTCTTGACGTAGTGCGCGAACCGCTCATGATCGCCGTCACCATGCGAGAGGTCCGGCCGGACATCTGTCTGAGTGTCGCCGTCGGGCAGGATCTTGGTACTCACGTCGTTCACCTTAGTTCAGCGTCGGGTCGTCCGGGAACGTGGAGACGAAGGCCAGGTCACCGCCCTGTCGGCGCAGCACCTGCCGCCAGAGTCCATCGGGGTCGGCGGCGAACACGTCGCCCGCCTCGGCGGGCACCAGGTACCACGAGCCGTCCTCGATCTCCGAGCGCAGCTGCCCCGGCGACCAGCCCGCGTACCCGGCGAACACCCGCAACTGCAACAGCTCGGCCGCCAGCAGCCCGGGCGGCGCCTCCAGATCGACGAGACCCACCCGGGCGACCTCGGTGCCGCCGTCCAGCGCGCGCCACCCGAGGGGCTCCTCCTCGCCGGGCAGGCGGGCCAGGGCGAGCGCGTTCTCCAGCGCGACCGGACCGCCCTGGAACACCACGGCCGGACCGGTGACGAGCTCCGCCCACGGCGGCAGCACGCGGTCGACCGGAACCTCGGTCGGCCGGTTGAGGACGACGCCCAGCGTGCCGCCGTCCATCTCGTGCTCGACCAGCAGGACGACGCTCCGCCTGAAGTTCGGATCCTCCAGCTGTGGCGTCGCCACGAGCAGGAGCCCCACCCTGATGCCGTCTTCCATGCGTACCATCATGCGTTGCCCAGACCTCCGGCGGCACGTCTCCCATCTCGTTAGCCTGTTACGCATTCCTATCGATGGGGATATCGGCAGCACGAAGATCAGGGTTAAGAATGATCTAGGATCATCGGCCACCCGTCGGCGTCCGCCGGCGGGCCGGGGAGGACAGCGATGCAGTTGCCCAGGGTCGTCATCGCCGCCGTGTTCTTCGTGATCGGGGCACTGATCGCGATTCCGGCCCTGATGAGGGCGGTGTCATCGGACTCCGAGCCCAGGGCCTCGGCCACCACCTCGCCGAGCCCGTCCGCGAGCGGCTCGGGGACGGCGTCCCCCCGCGGGTCGGGGCCGGTGACGGCCACCATCGGGTCGGTGTCGTGCCCGGCGTCGACGGTGAAGGTCACGGTGCGCAACACCGGCAACAAGACCGAGGACTTCGGGATAGAGAAGAACGACGACACCGCCGCGATTCCCGGCCAGATCCGGCCGGACTCGACGCGCACGGTCGCCGTCCGCGTCCGCGAGGACCGCCGCACCCGCATCACGGTCAACTGGGCGAACAAGCGCATTGGGACCAGGACCGTCAAGGCGAACTGCGACAAGGCCGCCGCAGCGCCGACCCCGACGAAGAAGCCGGACAAACTCCCGCACACCGGGCCCGACGCGACCGTGTGGGCGCGGGCCGCGACCGGCGTCGGCGTCATCCTCACCGGCGCGATCATCTTCTGGTACGGCGGGGTCTGGCCCCGCCGCCGCGACCAGGTCTTCCCGAAGAAGAACTCCTGAGCCGCCAGCCCGCGTGCCGGGGTTACGCCTCGGTGCGGGGGCGGCCGCCCGCGGCCTCGCGGACGGCACCGGCCACGCGGGTGCTGACCTCCGGGTGGAAGACGCTCGGGACGATGTAGTTCGGGCCCAGCTCGTCCGGCGTGACGACCTCGGACAGGGCCTTGGCGGCCGCGGCGAGCATCTCCAGCGTGACGCCGTCGGCCTGCGCGTCCAGCAGGCCGCGGAACACGCCCGGGAACGCCAGCACGTTGTTGATCTGGTTGGGGTAGTCGCTGCGGCCGGTGGCGACGACGGCGGCGTGCTCGCGGGCCTCGTCCGGCGCCACCTCGGGCTCGGGGTTGGCGAGCGCGAACACGATCGCGTCGTCGTTCATCGTGGCGATGTCGTCGCCGGTCAGGATGCCGGGGGCGGACACGCCGACGAACACGTCGGCGTCCTTCACGGCGCCGCGCAGGTCGCCCGCATAACCGTCGCGGTTGGTGTGCTCGGCGATCCAGCGCAGCGAGTCGTCCAGGTCGTCGCGCCCGGAGTGGACGGCGCCCCGGTAGTCGCAGACGACCAGGTCGCGGGCGCCCGCGTGGATCAGCAGCTTCAGGATCGCGCTGCCCGCCGCGCCCGCGCCCGCCATCGCGATGCGCACGGCGCCGATGTCCTTGCCGACGACGCGCAGCGCGTTCGTCAGCGCGGCCAGCACGCAGATCGCGGTGCCGTGCTGGTCGTCATGGAAGACGGGGATGTCGAGCAGCTCGCGCAGCCGCGCCTCGACCTCGAAGCAGCGCGGCGCGGAGATGTCCTCCAGATTGATGCCGCCGAACGCGGGCGCGATGATCTGGACCGTCCGGACGATCTCGTCGGTGTCCTGCGTGTCGAGGCAGATCGGCCAGGCGTCGATCCCGGCGAACCGCTTGAACAGCGCCGCCTTGCCCTCCATGACGGGCAGCGCCGCCTCCGGGCCGATGTTGCCGAGGCCGAGCACCGCCGACCCGTCCGTCACGACCGCGACGCTGTTGCGCTTGATCGTCAGGCGGCGGACGTCCTCGGGGTTGCGGGCGATGGCCAGGGACACGCGGGCGACGCCGGGCGTGTAGGCCATGGACAGCTCGTCGCGGTTGCGCAGCGGCACCTTGGACTGCATCTCGATCTTGCCGCCGAGGTGCATCAGGAACGTCCGGTCGCTGACCTTGTGGATCTTGACGGCGTCGATGCCCTCCAGCGCCGCCGCGATCGACTCGGCGTGCTGGGTGTCGCGGGTCGCGATCGTCACGTCGATGCGCAGCGTCTCGTGCCCGGCCGTGTTCACGTCGAGGGCCGTGACGATGCCGCCCGCGTTCTCCACGACGTGGGTGATCTGGCTGACGGCACGGCCGCCAGCCGGGACCTCCAGCCGGACGGTGATGGAGTACGAAACGCTTGGCACGCTCGCCACGACAACTGCTCCCTCTGCTCCCGATGGGGCGGCCGCGCGGCACCTGCCGGCGACTCAGAACGCCCGTGCCGCGCCGGCGGGATCGGCCCCGTAGAAGTGCTTCACAGAAGCCGTACGGGCGCGGTCATTGCCTTTCGAGCATACGCTCACCATCACCGTCGGGTGTCCCGATCGCCCCGGCTCGTCCGGCCCGCGGGCGACCCGTCAGAACAGGGCCGACTGGAGGGCGCGGCGGGCCTTGGCGATGAGCGGGTCGTCCGGCGCCAGCACGTCGAACAGCGACAACAGGTGCTTGCGCGCCGCGTCGCGGTCGTCGCCCGCGCCGACCCGCACCGCCGCCACCAGCCGCTCGAACGCCTGCTCGGCCTGCCCGGACATGACCTCCACGTCGGCCGCGACGATCTGCGCCTGGACGTCGCCCGGCTTCTCCGCGGCCTCGCGCAGGACGCGCTCGGGGTCGAGCGAACGGACCCGCAGGGCCAGCACGACCGTCGCGCGCTGCTGCGTGGCGATCGGGTCGCGCGGGTCGGTCGCGAGAACCTCGTCGAGTGCGGTCTTGGCGACCTCCAAATCACCGGCCTGGAGGGCGTCCTCGACGCGCTGGCGGGCGGGGTCGAGGACGGGCTCGTCGGCGGCGTCCACCGCGGGCTGCTCGCCCTCGGGGGCCTCCGGCAGGATGCCCTCCTTGCGCAGCGCCTCGAAGAGCTGGTCGATGGCCTGGCGCACCTGCGCCTCGGGCGCGGCGCCGTTCAGGAACGGCAGCAGTTGCCCGGCGACGACGGCCGCCACGAACGGGATGCCGCGCACGCCCATCTGCTGCATGTACGCGCCGAGCTGCGGGTTCGCGTCGATGTCGACCTTGGCGAGGATCCACGCGCCGGCCGCCTCGGTGGCGAGCTTCTCCAGGATCGGGGAGAGCTGCTTGCACGGCCCGCACCACTCGGCCCAGAAGTCGACGAGGACGGGCACGGCCTGCGACCGTTCCACGACCTCGGTGTTGAAGGTCTCGTCGGTCACGTCCACGACGTACTGGCCGCCGCCCGCGCTCTGGCCGCCGCCCGCGCTCGCGGGCGCGGCGCCGCCCTGGGCCCGGCGCTCCTGCTGCTTCCTGGCGGCCGCCTGGCGCGCCCCCAGGTCTATGGCCCCGTGCAACGAAAAGTCCCGAGAAGGCATGGGTCCATCCTGCCCCATGACCGGCGGTGGCCGTGCGCCCGTACGCTCCCAGCGGACCGGACGTCCGACATCAGGCCTGGCATACGCCGCCTCAAAGGACATTTCACTATCTGCCCGAATTCGCCGGAACTCCGGCTTTTCGGGCGGGCAGGCAAAAAATCGAGGCGCGCCGCTGTAAAGGCGAAAAGATTGCTGACACCCATCACCAAGCCCGGTTATAGTCACAGTGTCGATGCATCGCGGCACGGCAAAAGCGTCCGGCGCGCCGGGCACGCCGAATGGCGGAAGCCCGGTCCGAAGGGCGCCGCGTGGCAATGTTGGGGGACGAGGCCACCGGCGCACCCGGTCAGCGTGGACGCGCCGACCGGCCGCCGCGACCGCATGACGAGCAACGGGGGGAAGACTTGTGATCGCGGATCATTCCGTGATCGTGGCCCGAGGAATGGGTGTCCGCCGCGGGGGGCGGTGGCTCCTGCGCCCGGTGACCTTCGGCATTCCCGAAGGCGTGGTCGGCTTGGCCGGTCCACCTGGTGTCGGTAAATCCACTCTGCTGGCCACGTTCGCGACCTTGCGCAGGCCTAATGCCGGTGCGCTGCACGTTCTCGGACATGACATAACGACCGCCACGGGCCTGCGCACCGCGCGCGCCGTCATCGGATACCTGCCCGCGCGCTTCTCGCGGGCGGAGCACATGACGGCCCGCGAGTTCGTCGAGTACGCGGCCTACTACAAGCGAACGAGCGTGTCCGCCGCGCATTCCATGGTGCGGCGGCTCGAACTCGGCGAGGCCGCCGGGACCGAACTGGCATTGCTGCCGCCCGACGTCCGGCTGCGCGCCGGGCTCGCCGCCGCCTGCGTCCACGAGCCCCGGGTGCTCCTGCTCGACGACCCGTTCGGCGACCTGTGCGCCGCCGCCGAGCCCTGGCCGACGGGCGTCGACGGCCCCGGGCGGCACGCGCTCACCGCGGCCATGGCCGAGCTGATCCCGGTCCTGCGCTCTCTCGCCCCGACGGTGGTCGTCACCGCCGACGCCACCGAGACGCTCAGCGGCTGGTGCGACCGCCTCTTCACGCTGGCCCGCGGCAGGATGACCGAACAGCCCACGCTTTCCGCGGCGGCCCGGCGCGGGCGCTCCGCCGCCGACCGCCGCGGCGAGACCGCCCTGGCTCCGCAGGGGGCGCTGACGGCGCGGGCCGGGCGGGCGGGTCACCGCCGTCCGGCGCGGCTGACGCTGCCCCAGATCACGCTGCCACGGCTGCCCCTGCCGCAGCTGCCGCGCCCGCGGTCCGGGCGGCCGCCCGCGCGGAGCGCCCCCGGTGTCTGACCTGGGGCGGGTGCTCCGGCTGGACGCCCGCCGCACGGCACTGCTGGTCGCGGTGCCGGTCCTCACGGTGGTCGGGACGGCCGCCGCCGCGCTGTCGCTGTGCCCGGTCGCGTACTGGGACAACGCCGTCGTCGCGCTGCTCAACGCGGTCCGCTTCCTCGGGCCCGTCGCCGCGGCGCTGGCCGCTTGGACGGCGGTCCGGGAACGTCCGCTCGACTACCTGCGCGACCTCACGGCCCGCTCGCCCGCGACCGGTGTCCTGTTCGACCTGCTGCTGCTGTCGGCCGCCGCGCTGGTCTCCTACGTCGCGGTGACGGTCCTGGTCGTCGCGATCACCCTCGTCGAGGCGGAGGCCGGGCACCTGCACCCGCTGGGGGTGCTCTCGGGCGCGGGCGCGCTCGTCCTGCACGTCGTCGCGGGCTACCTGACGGGCCGCGCCGCGCCACACCGCGCCACCGCGGCCCTGGTGTTCGCCGCGACGTCGCTGTGGGCGGCGGCGCGCGTCCCGGGCGTGTCGTGGTGGAGCCTGCTCCCCCCGGCGGCGTTCGACCGCGTCGCGCTGTTCACCACGCTGCGTCCCGAGGTGCTCGCCGACCAGCTCACCTGGGCGGCCGGGCTGACCACCGCGCTGATCCTCGGCTATGTGATGTGGGTGACGCGCCGGTTCCTGTTCGTCCTGCCGATCGTCGTGGCCCTCGCCGCGACCGTCACCGCCACGCTCGGCCTGCACCGCTCCGGCGGCGGCGCGGTGACCCCGGTGTCGGCCGAGCCCGTGTGCCGCGACTGGCCGCTGACCGTGTGCGTCCACCCCGCGCTGCGGGACGCGCTGCCCCGGCTGATCGCGGCCGCCACCCCGCTCGCCGCCCGCCTCGACGGGACGCCCGCCGCGTTCACCACGGTCGAGCAACGCCCGGCCTGGGCCCCACTCACGGTCATGGACGGCGTCGCCGCCGTCCACCTCGACGAACAACTCTCCCCCGGGTACGCGGCACGCGCCATGCGCCAGATCAGCGAGAGCCTCAAGGACGCCACCTGCACGACCCCGCCGAACCGCTACCGCGCGCTGGTCGACGCGTGGCTCCTCGGCGACGACCCGCCCGCCGTCCCCGACGCGCGCGCCGCCCGCCAGTTCGCCTCCTGGGGCGAGACCCGGCGCCGCTCCTGGCTACGCCTGCACTTCACCGACTACCGGGCCTGCGCCCTGGGCCCCGCCGACTTCTGGACGTCCCGAACCCCGCCCACCACGCACGCGATGAGAGACGGCCTCACCGCCCCAAGACAACTCACTGCCCCAAGACAGCTAGGACGCGGGAACTGAGACCGGTCGCCTGGCCCAGTAGTGCTCCACGAAGAACGGCGCGACCGGAAGCACACCGGCGGCCAGCGCGAGCGCCGTCCGCGTGACGTCCCACCGAAGCCCCGCCCGAACCACGAGCACCAGCCCCACATACCCGATGAAGAGAACGCCGTGCACCGGCCCCATCACCTGAACGGCGGCGGGCACGTCCGCCCCGTACTTCAGCGGCATCGCGACCAACAGCAGCACCAGAAAGGAGACCGCCTCAATGATGGAGACCCACCGGAACACACGAATCACATCCACGCGCAGGCAACGCCCCCACGCCCCGGAAGGTTTCACCCACCCCTATGGCCTCCCTCACACGGAGGAGGGAACTGCAATAAGCAAAGCGTCTCCTTGACCGCCGCCGCCGCACAGTCCTGCGGCGCCGAGGCCGCCGCCGCGGCGGGTCAGTTCGTAGGCCAGGTGCAGGACGATGCGGGCGCCCGACATGCCGACCGGGTGGCCGAGGGCGATGGCGCCGCCGTTGACGTTGACCCTGTCGGGGTCGACGCCGAGGTCGCGCATGGACTGGATGCCGACGGACGCGAACGCCTCGTTGATCTCGATGAGGTCGAGGTCGTCGACGGTCTTGCCCGCCTTGCGGAGGGCGTGCTTGATGGCATTGGACGGCTGCGACTGGAGGGAGTTGTCCGGTCCGGCGACGTTGCCGTGGGCGCCGATCTCGGCGAGCCAGGTGAGGCCCAGCTCCTCGGCCTTGGCCCTGGACATCACGACGACGGCGGCGGCGCCGTCGGAGATCTGGGAGGACGTGCCCGCGGTGATCGTCCCGTCCTTGCTGAACGAGGGGCGCAGCCTCGCCAGGACTTCGACGGTGGTGTCGCCGCGGACGCCCTCGTCGGTCGCGAACACGACGGGCTCGCCGCGCCGCTGCGGGATCTCGACGGGGGCGATCTCGTCGTCGAACACGCCGTTCTTGATGGCGGCGGCGGCGCGCTGGTGGGAGCGGGCGGCGAACTCGTCCTGCTCCTCGCGGGAGATGCCGAGCCGGGCGTTGTGGTGTTCGGTCGACTCGCCCATGGAGATGCCGTCGAAGGCGTCGGTGAGCGCGTCGTTGGCCATGTGGTCGATGACCTCGACGGAGCCGTACTTGTAGCCGCCGCGCGACTTCGGCAGCAGATGCGGGGCCTGGGTCATCGACTCCATGCCGCCCGCGACGACGATGTCGAACTCGCCCGCGCGGATCAGCTGGTCGGCGAGCGCGATCGCGTCCAGCCCGGACAGGCACACCTTGTTGATCGTGACGGACGGGACGCTCATCGGAATGCCCGCCTTGACCGCCGCCTGCCGGGACGGGATCTGCCCCGCGCCCGCCTGGAGCACCTGGCCGAGGATCACGTACTCCACCTGGTCGCCGGACACCCCGGCCCGGTCGAGCGCCGCCCTGATCACGTGCGCGCCGAGGTCGGCGGCGGAGAAGTCCTTCAGGGAGCCCAGCAGGCGTCCGACGGGGGTGCGCGCACCGGCGACGATCACGGACGTGGTGGTCATGTGGGGAGCCTCCAGGACAGTGGGCGGCGACGTTTGCCACCATACCCAGGAGAACCTCGTTCGGTTCTGTGCGACCCCGCCTGGACGTCCGAGTAGGGAGAAGGCCCATGCTGACCCGAATCGACCACATCGGCATCGCCTGTCGTGACCTCGACGCGACCGTCGAGTTCTACAAGGCGACCTACGGTTTCACCGACGCCCACTTCGAGGTGAACGAGGAGCAGGGCGTCCGGGAGTGCATGCTGAAGATCAACGAGACCGGGGACGGGGCGGCGTCCTATCTCCAGCTGATCGAGCCGATCCGCGACGACTCGGCGGTCGCGAAGTGGATGGAGAAGAACGGCGAGGGCGTGCACCACATCGCGTTCGGGACGGACGGCGACGTCGCCGACGAGGCCGCGGGCATCGCCGCGAAGGGGGTGCGCGTGCTGTACGACGCGCCGCGCGACGGATCCTTGGGTTCCTTGATCAACTTTTTGCACCCGAAGGACTGCCACGGCGTGCTGACCGAACTCGTCCAGAAGCGGTGAGGCGCACCGATGATCTTCCAGAGGCGCGGTGCGCGGGCCCGGTGACCGGGGGCCTCCGGATCGTGACTAGTTCGATACACGGAGGCTGACAGAACGTCCTGGACCGCCGCCCTGTGACTGTTCGGACACATTTGGTGTATTTGTACGCCCCGTACCAGCGCAGTTGCCGGGCCGGTGAGCGCTGGTGCAAAGCAGACAAACCACGCAGCGTGTCAAGATGAACCCCCAACACGGCAGTGTCGGGAGTAGGCTTCATTCGCCGGATGAGGTCTGGGGCACTGAGCCCGTCATGGAGCCCGTCATGCCGTCATGCCAGGCGATCAACCGGTTCCCGGAACCACTGGTAGCCCCGTCACATCAGGATTGAGCCACATGCAGTCCGACATCGACGCCCAGCTCAGCAACTTCTTTGAAGACACGCCCCCGCGCGAGTTCGACGTGGTGCTTCGCGGCTATGACCGGCACCAGGTCGATGAGCACATCAAATCGCTCGACAACGAGGTCCGGCAAACCCGCGAGCAGACCCAGGCGCTGCAAAGGGAGCTGTCGGACGCCCATCGTCAGTTGCAGGAACAGGAGCGACCCACCTATTCCGGGCTCGGCGCCCGCATCGAGCAGCTACTCCGGTTGGCCGAGGAGCAGGCCACCGAGCTCGTGCAGGCGGCCCGCTCCGAGGCGAACGAGATCAAGGCGGCCGCCAAGGTCGACGCCGCCGAGCAGCGCGCCAACGCCGAGAACGACGCCTCCGAGCTGCGCGCCAGCGCGCAGCGCGAGGGCGACGAGATGCGCAACGCGGCCGAGCGCGAGGCCGACGACGTGCGCACCTCCGCTCGCCGGGAGGCCGACGAGCTGACCTCCACGACCGAGCGGGAGGTCGCCAAGCTGCGCGCCACCGCCGATCACGAGGTGGCCGAGAAGCGCGCCAGCGCCGAACGCGAGATCGCCAAGCTGCGCACCACGACCGAACGCGAGGTCGCGCAGCTGCGCGCGTCCACCAAGCGCGAGCGGGACGAGATCCTCACCACCGCCAAGCGCCAGGCGGACGAGATGCGCGCGCAGGCCCAGCGCATCCTGGAGGAGAGCGAGGCCCAGCGCGCCCAGGCCGAGGCCGAGTTCGAGATCCAGCTGGCCGCCCGCCGCGAGGAGGCCGACCGGCAGGACGCCGAACGCCACTCCGCGGCCCAGACGGCGACGCAGAAGCTGGTCGCCGAGGCCGAGCAGCGCGCCACGTCCGCCGAGCAGCGGGCCGCCAAGGCGACCCAGCAGGCCGAGCAGACCCGGCGTGAGGCCGACTCGCACGCCAAGCAGCTCATGGCCAACGCCCGCAAGAACTCCGACAACGTCATCGCCGAGGCCAAGTCGCAGGCCGAGCAGTTGCTCGCCGAGACCAAGTCCGAGGCCGACCGCGTCCGGACGGCGGCGCAGCGTCAGGTCGACGAGCTGACCCGTCAGCGCGACAGCATCACCAGCCACCTCAACCAGTTGCGTCAGCTCATCGGCGGTGTCGCGCCGAACCTGGGCGGCGACACCGAGTTGGCCGCGCCGCCGGAGAAGCCCGCGATCCCCGCGGCCGACCCCAAGCCGGCCCCGCCGCAGCAGGCACAGCCCAAGCAGCAGCAGCCCGTCGGCAAGGCGGCGCCCGCCAAGCAGGGCGGCCAGGCCAAGAAGTCCGAGGACGACGACGAGGACTGGTGGCAGGAGTGAGGCCACGGGCCGTCTGACACGCGGCCCACGAGCACCGGGAGAGCCTAGAGGTCGGAAACGCCTCTAGGCTTTCCTACGTCTCACCACGTAGTGGCTTGATCCGGTGCCCGGCCCGCGGGTGGGCGAGCGGCCGAGGCCGGACGGAAAGAGGAGAGCGCCGTGCCCGACGAGACCCCCCATGAGGACGGCCCGGAGGCGGCACCCGGCAAAGGACGGGCGGCCCCCGGCCGCACCGTGCCCGCTCCCACCCCGCCCGCCGACAACGACGCCGCCCCAGCCCCCGCCACCGGCGCCGACACCGACACCGACCCTGGTGCCGACAACGAGCCCGGTGCCGACAACGAGCCCGGCGCCGACACCGAGCCCGGTGCCGACAGCGGAACCGGCGCCGACACCGACGAGACCCCCGAGCCGGACGCGGACCCGGACGAAGGCGCCGTCGCGCCCAGTGGCGCGCTCGATCCCGAGGAGATCGACGAGCCCGTCGGGGAGCGCGACCCCGCCACCGGCACGCCCGTCACCCTCCCGGCCGAGGCGGGCGAGCAGCTGACGCCCGCGTCCGACTCGCTCGACCCGGACGCCCCCGACCCGGCGCACGACGTCGAGCAGCGCAGGCGCGAGGCGGGCGTCGACCACCGCTTCCCGTTCGGACGCCCCGGCCAGCCGCTCGGCCGCGCCCACCCGTTCGTGTTCGGGTTCACCGCGGCGCTCGGCGTCATCACGGCCTGGATGCTGGTGCAGGCCGCGTCCAACGCCAAGTCCGTGATCGTGATGATCGTGGTCGCTATGTTCCTCGCGGTCGGGCTCAACCCGGCGGTGGAGCGGCTCCGCAGGTTCGGGCTGCCGCGCGGCGCGGCGGTCGCGACCGTGTTCCTCGTCCTGATCATGTTCTTCGCCGGGTTCGTGGCCTCGCTCGTCCAGCCGGTGTCCGAGCAGGTCACCGAGCTGCGCAAGAACATCCCCGAGTACGTCGAGCAACTCCAGGACAACAAGACCCTCGCCGACTGGGACAAGCGGTACGGGCTGCTGGAGCGCGCCGAGAAGACGGTCAACAGCGACGACTTCCAGGGCCAGCTCACCGACATCGCGACCGGCATCGGCAAGGTCGCGGTGAACGGCGTCTTCCAGACGATCACCATCCTGATCCTGACGCTGTACTTCATGAGCTCGCTGCCGCAGATCAAGACGTTCTTCTACAAGCTGGCGCCGCGGTCCCGAAGAGCCAGGGTCGCGCTGCTCGGCGACGAGATCCTCGACCGGATCGGGGGCTATGTCGCGGGGCAGTTCACGATCGCGTTCATCGCGGGCACGACCTCGTACATCTTCCTGTCGATCGTCGGGGTGAAGTACGCCCTGGCGCTGGCGTTGATCGTCGCGGTGACCGACCTGATCCCGCTGATCGGCGCCACGATCGGCGCGCTCGTGGTGTGCCTGGTCGCGTTCCTCACCGCCGACCTCACCGACCTGATCATCTGCGCGGTCTTCTACCTCCTCTACCAGCAGGTGGAGAACTATGTCGTCTATCCGCGCGTCATGAAGCGGACGGTCGACGTCCAACCCGCGGTGACGGTCGTGGCGGCCCTGATCGGCGGGACGCTGCTGGGCGTCGTCGGCGCGCTGCTGGCGATCCCGACGGCGGCGGCGATCTCGCTGCTGATCCGCGAGGTCGTCATGCCGCGTCAGGAGACCATGTAGTTTCGGCCGACGGCGTGGTTTCGGCCGACGGCGTGGTTTCAGTCGGCGGCGGCACCGAGTAGGTCGTGAGCGTGATGGCGTTGGCCGCCTCCCGGACCGGTCGCATGATCTTCTCGATGACCCTGGCCTTGCCGGGCATGTACGGCATCATGCGCATCATGGCCAGCTGGAGGGCGGCGCGCACGCGGGTGGCGGGGACCATTTGCTTGACGACGTCGCGTCCGAGCCGCTGGTTCAGGTCGACGAACGCGCGCATCTCCTCCTCGAACCGGGGGAACGCGACGCGGTGGTCGCCGTGGGCGGCGGCGAGTTCACCGGCCAGCACGTAGGCGCCCACGAGAGCGAGGCCGGTGCCCTGCCCGGACGCCGGGGACGGGCAGTAAGCCGCGTCGCCCAGCAGGACCGTCCGGTCGTTCGACCAGCTGGGCATGCGGATCTGCGCGAGGGAGTCGAAGTAGAAGTCGGGCGCGTCCGGTAGGGCGGCCAGGAGCCCGGGCACCTCCCAGCCGTGCCCGGCGAACGCCTCGGCGAGGGCGGACCTGGCGTCCGACTCGCGACGGCTCGGCTGCGAGTCATTGGCGGAGAAGAAGAACTGGGCGGTGGCGTCGCCGGACCGGCTCAGGGCGTAGAGGTTGACGATGTGGCCCGTCGTGGAACAGGCCAGCTCCCAGCGGTCGAGGTCGAAGCGGTTGGGGACGCTGAACACCGCGACGTTCAGCCCCAGCGGGTGGGCGAACTGTTCCTCCGGCCCGAAGGCCAGGGAACGCACGCCCGAATGCAGCCCGTCAGCGCCCACGACCAGGTCGAAGGTGCGGGACGGCGCGTGCCGGAAGGTGACGTCCGCCCCGGAGGCGTGCTGGGTGAGGGCGGTGATCTCGTCACCGAACAGGTACTCCGTCCGCCCGGCCGTGGCCCCGTGGAGGATGTCGGCCAGGTCGCCGCGCAGGATCTCCAGGTCGCCGGGGTCCCGGAACCCGATCACGTCGGGGCCGAGGGTCGCCACGGTCTTGCCCCTGCCGGTCAGCCAGGTCCCGCCGCGGATGTCGGTGGCCCGGTCCCGCACCCGCGCGCCGATGCCCATGCGGTCGGCGACGTCGACCGCCACGCCCCGCAGGTCGACCTTGTAGCCGCCGGGTCGCAGCGCGGGCGCGCGCTCCACCACGGTCGGGTCGAACCCGTACCGGTGCAGCCAGTACGCCAGCGCCGGACCGGCGACGCTCGCGCCGGAAATGAGGATGTTGGTGTTGCGCACGCGGCTCTCCTGCCGGGTCTGGGACGTGCCCCTGCCGGGCACGGCACCGCCATCTGCTTAAGGTGTACACGTAATCGCGTAACCCATAAACCTGATTGCGTATGCTATACACACATCGTCGAGAAGTGGCAACCGCGGAGGCTCGCATGAGCGATGGCGACGGCACCGGGCTCCCGGCGAGCATCGAGGCCGCCTGGGGTGTGCGCGGCCGCACGCCCCCCGGGCCCCGGCCGGGCCTGACGCTGGAGCGGATCGTCGCGGCCGCCGTCGAGGTCGCCTCCACCGACGGCCTGGCGGCGGTGTCGATGGTGCGGGTCGCCAAGGAACTCGGCGTCTCCACGATGGCGCTGTACCGGTACGTCGCGGCCAAGGACGAGCTGCTCGACCTGATGGTGGACGCGGCCACCGGCCCCCCGCCCGTCCACGAGCAGGCGGACCCGGAACAGTGGCGTCCGGGCCTCTCGCTGTGGGCGCGGGACTATCTGGCCGTGCTGCGCCGACATCCTTGGATCTTGCAGGTGCCCATCCCGGGCCCGCCGATCGCGCCGAACCAGATCGCCTGGCTGGAACGGGGCCTCACCCAACTGCGGGGCACCGGCCTGACCGAGAGCGAGAAACTGTCGGTGATCATGCTGCTGGGGGGCGTCGTGCGGAACTGGGCGAGCCTGGCGGCGGGCATCCACGCGGCCGGTGACCAGCGACCACCGATCCACTACGCGAGCGCGCTCGCGCGGCTCATCGACGTCCGGCGCTTCCCCGCGGTCAGCGCGGCCCTCGCCGCCGGAGCCATCGACGACGACCAGGACGACGCGGACGCCGAGTTCGCCTTCGGCCTGGACCGCGTCCTGGACGGCGTCGACACCCTCACTCGGCGAAACCCCAGCTAGATCACGGTTTCGGCGGACGCCACCAGAACGCCGAAAAAGGTCGACCAGGGTGGTTAGCGGCCCGTGCGGGCGAGGGCGGCGGCGAAGTCGGCGACGGCCTGGTTGAAAAGGTCCGGCTGCTCGACGGAGCACAAGTGCCCGGCCCTCGGGATGACGAGCAGTTCCGCGTTCGGGATCGCGTCGGCCATGACGCGCGCCTCGGCCTCGGTGGCGAGGGTGTCCTCGTCCCCGACCAGCACGAGTGCGGGCACCCGCAGGTCGCGGAGCGCGCCGAACGCCTCGGGCCGTCCCGCCATGGCCCGCTGCGCCCAGGCGGCGGCGCGCGGCGGAGTGGCCTGGACGAGCCCGCGCACACGCCCGTACACCAACGCCCGCTGCCGGAACGTGGTCGGCCCGACGAGCGCGGGCAGCACCTCGTCCACGAGCACCGTCGAGGTGCCGTCGCCGTCGAGCCGTCCGGCCTGCCGCAGCCTGTCCTCCCGGACGGACGCGACGTCCACCCCGGCGCGGGCACCGGCTAACACGAGCCCGAGGACGAGGTCGGGATGCCGCCGACACAGCGCCATCGCCACATACCCGCCCAGCGACAGCCCGCCGACCACGGCCCGCCGGACGCCGATCCGCTCGCACAGGCGGGCGACGTCGTCGGCCATCGCGTCGATCGACGGATCGTCGTCGCCGAGCACGGACCCGCCGAAACCGCGCAGGTCAGGGGTGACGACGCGGAAACGCGCGGCGAGCCCCTCCCGCTGGGCGAGCCACATCGCCGAGGACAACGGGAACGCGTGCAGCAGGACGAGCGGTGTGCCGGAACCGACGTCACGGGCGTACAGCTGCACGGTCACCGGAGGTCCTCCCGGAGGTCGAGGGTTCGCCCTTCGCCTACCCGCTCCCGGGTCCTGACCGACCGGAGTGGCCGTGACCGGCCGCGCGGTTATTCGTCCGTTTCATCCCATTCGATGGGAAGTGGGGCCGCCGCGGGCGCCACCCGCTTCACGATCTCGTTCAGAACGATCCGCACGTACGGCTCCCCCACCCAGAGGTGCTTGGCCTTGTCGACCGCGACGACCTCGGCCTGCGGGACGCGCTTGAACCGTTCCCGCGCCTCCGCCGGACGCAGGTAGTCGTCGAACTCCGGCACCAGCGCGACGACGGGCCGCCCGTCGTCGCCCCAGGCGTCCAGGTCGGCGTCACCCGCGCGCTTCAGCGGCGGCGACAGCAGGATCACGCCCTCCACCAGCGGGTCGCGCCCCCACTTCAGCGCCAGTTCCGTGCCGAACGACCAGCCCAGCAGCCACGGACGCGGCAGGTCGTGGAACTCGGTGTACTCCAGCGCCGCCGCCACGTCGAACCGTTCGGTCTCGCCCTCGCCGAACTCGCCCTGGCTCGTGCCGCGCGCCGACGTCGTCCCGCGCGTGTTGAACCGCAGCACGGCGACATCGGCGAGCGCGGGCAGCCGGTAGGACGCCTTGCGCAGTACATGGCTGTCCATCATGCCCTCCGCCGTGGGCAGCGGATGCAGGCAGACCAGCGTCGCCACCGGCGGCCGCGTCACGGGCGACGCCAGCTCGCCGACCAGTTCCAGGCCGTCGGACGTGTGCAGCGTGATCTCCTCACGCCGCGCCGGCAGCACGGTGGCCGCCCTGATCTCCGCCATGGGTCTCCTTCTAGTAGCGGGGTGCGTCGCGTGACCGCCGGACGCGGGGCGAGCGCCGGGACCGTGCCTGCCAGCAGGGCCGATGCCAGTGCCGCCGGTCGTCGCCCGAACGGTCGTCCGTCCGCCAGGCGACGACGTGCGCGACGCCCGGCGGGATCTCCTGGTCGCATCCGGGACATCGGTACGCCTTGACGGCGCCCGCCCCGGACACGGCCCGGACGTTCCACTCCCCGTCCGCCGCCGCCTCGGTCTCCTGAACCCACGAGCCGCCGGACCTGTCCGGACGACCGGAAACCGCACGACGGTTCTTGCGGGGGCTCATGTCACGAGGATATTCAGCGCAGCGGGACTCCCGCTGTGACGTGTTCCACCAGTAGCGGTGCCGGTGTGACGGCGGGGTCGCCGGTCTCGGCGTGGAGGGCGCGCAGGACGGTGACGGCCCGGTCGAGCCCGAGCCGGTCGAGGTCGGCGATCGGGCCGGTCGGGTAGCCGCAGCCGAGGGTCATCGCCGCGTCGATCGAGGCGGCGTCGGCGTAGCCCGCGCCGAGCATGGCGGCGGCGTCGTTCAGATACGGGAAGCGGAGGGCGTCCACGATGAGGCCCGCGCGGTCGCGGCAGCGGACGGTGGTGAGGCCGAGGCGTCCGAGGAGCGCGGCGGCGCGGACGGCGGTGCCGGGGGCGGTCGCGACCGTGGCGGCGATCTCGGCGAGGGTGCCGGACGGGTCCGGCAGGTGCAGGCCGACGACGTCGGCGGGACGCCCGGTCGCCATGGCCTGCCGGATCACGGAGCCGTCCACGGACGTGACGGCGAGCACGGTGCCCGGCTTCACGGCCTGCGCGGCGGTGGACAGCAGCGCCCGGCCCGCCTCCGCGTCCTGCGCGGCCTCGATGACCAGGTCGCACCCGGACAGCTCGGCGGCGGAGTCGTGGACCCGGCCGCCCGCGCGCTCGCACAGCGCGGCGATCGCGTCGGAGAGCGGGCCGACGCCGACGAGCCCGACGACCGGCGGCGGGCCGTCCGGGGCTGGGGCCGCGGCTGGGGTTTCGGCCGGGTCGTAGGAGTAGAAACCGCGGCCGCTCTTACGTCCGAGCAGCCCGGCGGTGACCAGTTCGCGCAGCACCGGCGCGGCCGCGTACCTGCGGTCGCGGGACTCGGCGTAGATCGCGTCCAGGACCTGGACGCAGGTGTCGAGGCCGATCAGGTCCATCAAGGTGAACGGGCCCATCGGCAGCCCGGCGCCGGTCCGCATCGCGGCGTCGATGTCGTCGCGGGTGGCGTGCCCGGAGTCCAGCATGGTCGCGGCGTGGTTCAGGTAGCCGAACAGCAGCCGGTTGGCGACGAACCCGGCGCGGTCCCCGATCGTGACCGGCGTCTTGCCCAGGCTCGTGACCAGCTCGGCGACGCGGGACACGGCGTCCGGCTCGGTGCGGACGGTCGCGATCACCTCGACCAGCTTCATCACCGGCGCCGGGTTGAAGAAGTGCACGCCGACGACGCTGGTGGGACGGCCCGTGCCCGCCGCGATCTCGGTCACCGACAGCGAGGAGGTGTTCGTGGCGAGGACGGCGTCGTCGCGGCACACCCGGTCGAGTTCGGCGAACACCGTGTGCTTCAGGTCGAGCCGTTCGGGGACGGCCTCGATGACGAGATCGCACTCGGCGAGGCCCTCGAAACCGGTGGCGAACGTGACCCGTCCGAGGATGTCGCGCTGCCCCTCCTCGGTGAGCCGTCCGCGTTGGACGGCCCGTCCGGTCGAGCGTTTCAGGTGGCCGCGCCCGCGTTCCAGCGCGTCCTCGTTGATCTCGACGCCGACGACGGCGAGACCGCCGCGCGCGAGGACCTCGGCGATGCCCGCGCCCATCGTCCCCAGTCCGACGACCCCGACCCTGCTGAACGAACGACCAGTCATGGACGGCAGTTTCGCAGGTTCCCGGAAGGCGGGTACGACGGGGGCGTGCGCCTCGGAATCTTCCTCCTCGCCGCCCGCTTCCCCGGCCAGGACGACGCCGCCGCCCTGATCAGGACCGTTGACGCCGCGGTCGCCGCCGAACGGGCCGGGTTCGACGACGTGTGGCTGGCCGAACACCACTTCATGTCGTACGGGGTGGTGCCGTCAGCGACCGTCATGGCCGGGCATCTGCTGGCCGCCACCGGCCAGATCGACGTGGGGACGGCGGTCAGCGTCCTTTCCACCCAGCATCCGGTCGCGCTGGCCGAGCAGGCGGCCATGCTGTCGCTGCTGTCCGGCGGACGGTTCCGCCTGGGCGTCGGGCGCGGCGGCCCGTGGCGCGATCTGGAGGTGTTCGGTACCGGTCTCGACCGTTACGAGCACGGTTTCGCCGAGTCGCTGGACTTACTGCTGGCGTGGCTGCATTCCGACCAGCTCGCGTGGGCCGGTGAGGCGTTCCAATTCCGCGAGGTGCCGGTGGTGCCGCGCGCGCTCGTCCCGCCCCCGGTGACGGTCGCGTGCACCTCACGAGACACAGAGACGCTGGCGGCGGAACGCGGCCTGCCGATGCTCCTGGGCATGCACATCGGACCGGACGAGAAGGCCGCCGCCGTAGCCCGCCACGGCCTGCCAGACGTTCCCCACGTTTCCGCCCACGTCGCGCACGTCGCGGACACACGAGAAGAGGCCGTCGCGACGCTCATGCGTGAGATGCCGCGCTGGCTCGGCCCCGGCCTGGACGGGTACGTCGCCGTCGACGATCGTCCGAGACCGTCCCGCGACCCCGTCGCCTACGCGGAACGGATGTGCGAGCTACACCCAGTGGGTTCGCCGGAGTACTGCGCCGAGTCGCTGGTGGCGACCGTCGAACGCACCGGCATCCGCCACCTGATCCTGCTGGTAGAGGCCGCCGGATCGCGCAAGGCCACACTGGAGAACATCGCCCGCCTCGGCGCCGAGGTCTTGCCCAAGGTACGCGCCGCCCTCCCGCCGCAGTGACGGAGTGACGCGCGGCGGGGTAACAGTGACGGATTGACCAGTGACGGGGTGATGAGTGGCGCGCGGCGCGCCGACGGCCGGGCGCGCCGCGCGGTCGATCAGCAGTCGCGGAGTTCGGGCGACTGGTTGAGGATCTGTTCGCGGGCCGTCACGAACGTGCGGTAGGAGTCGGAGCCACCGCCGGGAAAGACGGCGACGCGGTGGCAGTTCTGGAAGGCCAGCTTGACGCCGAAGTAGCGCTCAAGCGCGCCGCGCATGGCGTCGCTCGCGAGCGCCCTCAGCAGCTGGCCCCTGGCCTGCTCGTCGGGCGGGGGCGTCTGGTTGTCGGCGAACTCGCCGCCGTCGACCTGTAGCCGCGCCACCAGGCCGCTGATCATTTCCCAGGCGTAGGGGAGGGACGTCTTGACGCACTCGACGAACTCCGCGTCGCCGACCTCGCCCTGCTTCGCCGCCTCCAGGAGTTCCGGGGTCACGTCCAGTGACATTGCGGGGGTCCTTTCGCAGACGTCGGATGCTTCGACGCTAATCACGGTCCCCGCACAATTCCAGGCTTGACAAAGGTTTTCATTCCGCTATGCCGGGCCCCGGCGGCCCCCGCGCGCCGGGCCCTCAGCGCGTCTCCGACAAGGCTCGGCTGGTCAACGCGCGACTCACGTCAACGCGCGACCCACACCAACGCGCGGCTCGCACCTCAACGCGCGGGGGCCGCGCCGTGCCTGGACGCACGCCGCCGGGCCGGACGGGACGCGGCCCGCTCGGCCCGCTCCGCCCAGTACTCGCGGGCGCGGCGCACCAGCCGTCCGGACCGGACGGCCTCGGCCTCCGCCCGTCGCTCGTGCGCCCGATCCCGGATGATCGACTGCATGATGTCGTGGTGATACACGGCCCCTCCCAGGTACCCCGGGTCGAACGTCACGACCCGGCAGTGAAGAGACTCGTCCTAAGGCCCCTTCCAGCACATCGGCAGGACGCCCTATATCGCCGTCGGGCCGCCTTAGCCGACCGCCCGCACTAGGGTTGGTCGCCGTGCGTCTCGTTATCGCCCGGTGCAGCGTCGACTACGCCGGAAAGCTCACCGCCCACCTGCCGATGGCACTCCGCCTGATCCTGATCAAGGCGGACGGGAGCGTCAGCATCCATGCCGACGACCGTGCCTACAAGCCCCTCAACTGGATGAACCCGCCGTGCTCGCTGCGCGAGGAGCCGCACGACGAGAACGGCGCCGTCGCCCGCTGGACGGTCACGCACGGCAAGTCGGGCGAGCGGCTGATCCTCACCATCGAGGAGTTCCTGCACGACACCAGCCACGAGCTGGGCATCGACCCGGGCCTCCAGAAGGACGGCGTCGAGGCGCACCTCCAGGAGCTGCTCGCCGAGCACATCACCACGCTCGGGGACGGCTGGTCGCTGGTCCGCCGCGAGTTCCCCACCGCGATCGGTCCCGTGGACATCCTGTGCCGGGACGCCGACAGCGCCACCGTCGCCATCGAGATCAAGCGGCGCGGCGAGATCGACGGCGTGGAGCAGCTCACCCGCTACCTGGAGCTGCTGAACCGGGATCCGCATCTCGCGCCCGTCCGGGGCGTGTTCGCGGCGCAGGAGATCAGGCCGCAGGCCCGCGTCCTCGCCACCGACCGCGGCATCGACTGCGTCACCCTCGACTACGACGCGCTGCGCGGCATCGAGCACGAGGGCACCCTGTTCTGAACCGGCCCTCGTCCGGAGCCCGTCCGCGTTCTGAGTCGGTCCGGCTGTGCGGACCGGCATGATTGCGGACATGACCTTTCAAGCGAGCGGCACGTTCGACATCGAAGCGTGGGACGCCGAGAAGCCCTACGACGAGAACGAGCGCGACGGCAGCAAGCTGACCCGGGTCCACGTCGGCAAGACCTTCCACGGCGACCTGGTCGGGACGAGCACCACCGAACTGATCACCGTGGAGACGGCGGCCGGGCCCGTCGCCTACGTGGGGATCGAGCGGGTCCAGGGCATCCTGCACGGCCGCGAGGGCGGGTTCATCCTCCAGCACAGCGCGGGCAGCGAGGACGGCACGTCCGACACGCAGTGGCTGCGGTGGCTGATCGTGCCGACGTCCGGCACCGGGGAGCTGGCGGGCATCCGCGGCGTCGGCCAGATCACCGTCACCGAGGACGGCACCCACACCTGGGGCCTGGAGTACACCCTCGACTAGGACGGGACGACGGCGTACTGCCGGTAATGTTCAGGCATGCCCCCGGTCACCACCGACGCGACGCCGCCCAGGCGGGACGGGACACCCGGGGAACCGCGTGGCGAGAGGGGCCGGGGACGATGACGGGAATTGCCCACGGGAAACGAGGGGATTCGGCGGTCCGGCCGAGTCCGGTGTTCCTCGCCATCGTCGCGGCGACCGTCCTGTGCGGCCTGATCGCCTGGCGGTACGAGAACGACCCGTCCAGGCCCGCGCGGCTCGCGGTGTTCGGGTTCGTGCTGTCGGCGTGGGTGCTGTCGCTGTGTCTGCACGAATTCGGGCACGCCTACATGGCGTTCCGGTCGGGCGACCGCGGCGTCATCGCCAAGGGCTACCTCACGCTGAACCCGTTGAAGTACTCCGACGTGCTGCTCAGCTTCGTGATCCCGGTGGTGTTCATCCTGCTCGGCGGGATCGGCCTGCCCGGCGGCGCGGTGTGGATCGACCGGCACCAGATCCGGGGCAAACTGCGCCACAGCCTGATCTCGGCGGCGGGCCCGCTGTCCAACGCGGTGTTCGCGATCATGCTCGCGGTGATGTACAAGAACTTCGCCCACCAGGACCACGGCGTCTTCTGGCTGGGCCTGGCGTTCCTGGCGTTCCTCCAGGTCACCGCCGCGCTGCTGAACCTGCTGCCGATCCCGGGGCTGGACGGCTTCGGCATCGTCGAGCCGTATCTGCCGCGCCGCTGGGTCGACCAGGCGCAGGCGTACGGCGGCTATGTCTTCCTCGGCCTGATCGCGCTGCTGTGGATCGATCCGATCAACAACGCGTTCTTCGACCTCGTCTACAACATCACGGACGTGCTGGGGCTGGACGAGCTGCCGATCCAGTTCGGCTACTCGCTGTTCCAGTGGTGGAACGACTGACCCTGATCTACTCCGCGCCGCCCGCGAGGTGGCGGACGATGCAGCGGAGCTGCTCGGTGTAACGTTCCCGGAACTCGGATGAATCCGGGTCGACGCCGAACACGCGGCGGACGGCCAGCGGCATCGTGACGGGCGCCGCGACCAGCGCCATCAACGCGAGCATGACCGCGGGCGGGTCGAGGTCGGCGGCAAGCTCGCCCGCCTGCTGGCGGCGTTCCAGGTCGGACAGGTCCTCGCGCTCGACGGACGGGATGTCGGGCAGTTCCTCGGTGAGGGCCCGCCACGCGCTGAGCCGCGTCCCGCGCGGGTCGTCCAGCACATGGTGCAGGTACCGGACCAGGACCTCCTCGAACGGGCAGCCGGGGTCGTTCAACTCGGACTCCAGCCGCAGCCAGCGGCGACCGAGCGCGCAGTACAGGCCCTCCTTGCCGCCGAAGTAGTAGTTGATCAGCTGCTTGTTGACGCCCGCGCGGTCGGCGATGTCCTGGACGCGGGCGCCCGCGAAGCCCTTGGCGGAGAACTCGTCCAGCGCGGCCTCCATCAGCAGCCGCCGGGAACGCTCGGCGTCGAGCTTGCGCTCGTCCGGTGCCGGGGCCCGCCGCGGCCGCCTGCTGGTTTCGGTCACGTTGCCATGCTATCCGGCCACGTCACACTCTCAACCATCCGTATGTTTGACATATTCATCCAAACGGTTGAACATGGCGGCATGATTCTTGTGACCGGAGCCACCGGAAACGTCGGCCGCCATGTCGTCGGCGAGCTGCTCTGCGCGGGCGCCAAGGTCCGCGCGCTGTCCCGTGACCCCGCTTCGGCACGGCTGCCCGGCGAGGCCGAGGTGGCCCACTCCGACGAGCCGCCGATGGACGGCGTCACCGCGATCTTCCTCAACCCCGCCGCGTTCTGGAACGGTGCGGACGACCTGCTCGCCCGCGCCGTCGACCACGGCGTCCGCCGCGTCGTCGTGCTGTCGTCGGCCGCCGCCCTCGATCCCGACCCGTCCAACGACATCGCCGTGCGCCATCTGCGGATCGAGCGGGCGGTGGAGGACTCCGGGATGGAGTGGACGTTCACCCGTCCCGGCGAGTTCGCGACCAACGCCCTGGCCTGGCGGGACGCGATCCGCGCGGGCGACCCCGTGCGCGAGCCGTACGCGGCGGGGCGGACCACCATGATCCACGAGCGTGACATCGCGGCCGTCGCGGCGAAGGCCCTGCTCACCGACGATCTCGTCGGCGCGCGGCCGGTGCTGAGCGGCCCCGAGGCGCTCACGCGGCCGGAGCAGCTCCGGCTCATCGGGCAGGCGACGGGCCGTCCGGTGCGCTTCGAGGAGATCACGCCGGAGGAGGCGCGCAAGGAACTGCTCTCCCGCCCCTACATGCGCGAGGGCATCGCCGACGTCCTGCTCCGCCTGCGCGCCGAGTCCGTCGACCACCCGGCGGAGCCGACCGGGGAGGTCGAGCGCATCACCGGCCGTTCGGGCCGGACGTTCGCCGAGTGGGCCGCCGACCACGCCGACGACTTCTGCTGACCGGGACGCACCAGAACATGCGGGCGGAGCCCGGCCACCCTCGGGCCGGCTCCGCCCTACGCGCAGTCGTCAAGCGCCCCGTCGCCAAGCGCCCCGTCGCCAAGCGCCCCGTCGCCAAGCGCCCCGTCGCCAAGCGGCCCGTCGCCAAGCGTTCACCGTCGTGGCGGTGGCGCTCGGCTGCGTCCAGCACTGGGCGCCCGAGAGCACGGCGCTGCTGGTCGCCGTCAAGGTCGCCGGGTTCACCGTTCCCGCCGTCATCGCCGCCCGCTACCCCGAGATCGCGCGTAGGCGGCACCTCGCCCAGCTCGACTCGACGGCCGGCTCGACGGCCGAGGCCGCGAAGGGCGAGGCGCCCGAGAAAAACCTTCGGCCCTGCTGACCGTCCCGCTATACATTGGACTCCGGAGGACACAGCGATGAAAGAGCGCATCGCCGCCGATCCCGCCACCTGGCTGGACGGCGCCCTGGCTCCCGTCCCGGACGAGACGGACGCCTACAACCTCAGGATCACCGGCACGCTGCCGCCCGAGCTGACCGGCCGGTACTTCCGCAACGGCCCGAACCCGAAGCCCGGCGAGCCGAGCCGCCACTGGTTCAACGGCCACGGGATGATCCACGGCGTGCGGCTGCGCGACGGCCGCGCCGAGTGGTACCGCAACCGCTGGGTCAGGACGACGATGTTCACCGAGCGCGCGAAGTTCGTCCGCGACGACCTCAGTTTCGACCGGCGCGCCGTCCAGGCCAACACGCATGTCGTCCCGCACGCGGGCAGGATCTGGGCGCTGGTCGAGTCCGGCTTCCCCTACGAGCTGACGCCGGAGCTCGACACCGTCGGCCCCCACGACTTCGGCGGACGGCTCACCACCGCGATGACCGCGCATCCCAAGGAGGACCCGGTCACCGGCGACCTGCTGTTCTTCGGGTACGGCGTCTTCCCGCCCTACCTCACCTACCACCGGCTGTCCGCGGACGGGACGCTGGTCGAGAGCCGCGAGATCGACGTGCCGGGCCCGACGATGATGCACGACTTCGCGATCACGGAGCACAACGTCGTCTGGCTCGACCTGCCGGTGATGTTCGATTTGGAGCTGGCCCTGTCCGGGAAGTCCGGGATGCCGTACCGCTGGGACGACGGCTACGGCGCGCGGCTCGGCGTGATGCCCCGCGACGGGTCCGGTGGCGTGCGGTGGTTCGACGTCGATCCCTGCTACGTCTTCCACGTCGGCAACGCCCACGAGGACGCCGCCGGTCGGATCGTGCTGGACGGCGTCCGCTACAGCCCCGAGACGTTCGCCGCCACGTGGACGTCCATCGGCGGCGCCCCCGACCCCGCCGCGAAGGCCGCCGAGTCACTGACCTCCAAGCTGCACCGCTGGGTCCTGGACCCCGCGACCGGACGGGCGTCCGAGGAGCAGGTCGACGACCGCGGCGTCGAGTTCCCGACCCACGACGACTCCCGGACGGGCCGCGAACACCGCTACCTCTACGCGGTGGCGGGCAGTTCGATCGTCAAGTACGACCTGCGCGACGACGCCTCGTCCGAACACGGCTTCGAGTCCGGGGCGCATGTGGGCGAGGCGGTGTTCGTCCCGGCACCGGACGCCCAAGCTGAGGACGAGGGCACCCTGCTGTCGATCGTCACCGGCCGCACCGGCTCCGAGTTGGTCGTCCTGGACGCCTCCGACCTGACGCGCGTCGCGGGCGTGCGGCTGCCGCGCCGCGTCCCGGCCGGGTTCCACGGAAGCTGGATCCCCGACGCGGCGCCCGGGGCCTAGGGTGGTTTACTGACCGGTATCCATGGTGTGCAAGTAGGCACTGACTCCCCCGGGAGGTCCCTATGTCCGTGGCCACGGAGAGCATCGAGACGTTCGCGTCGCTGAATCCGGCCACCGGGGAGGTCGTGGCCGAGCACCCCGTCCAGGATGACGCCGCCGTCGCCGCCGCCGTCGAACGGGCCCGCGAGGCCGCCGGATGGTGGGGCGCCCTCGGGTGGAAGGAGCGGCGGCTCCGGCTGCTGAACATCAAGGGCTCCCTCACCCGCAACCTCAACCGGATGGCGCAGCTCATCCACGAGGAGACCGGCAAGCCGCTCCAGGACGCCCAGCTTGAGACGATCCTCGCGATCACGCACCTGGACTGGGCGGCCCGCAACGCCTCGAAGGTCCTCGGGCCGCGCAACGTCTACCCGGGCATCATGGCGATCAACCAGAAGTGCGTGCTGGAGTACCAGCCGCTCGGCGTCGTCGGCGTGATCGGCCCGTGGAACTACCCGGTCGTCACGCCGATGGGCTCGATCGCCTACGCGCTCGCCGCCGGGAACGCCGTGGTGTTCAAACCGTCGGAGTTCACGCCCGGCGCCGGTGTGTACCTCGCCGAGCTGGTCGCGGCGGTCGTCCCCGAACATCCCGTCCTCCAGACGGTCACCGGTTTCGGCGCGACGGGCGCGGCGCTCGCCTCCTCCCCCGGCGTCGACAAGCTCGCCTTCACCGGCTCGACCCGCACCGCCAAGCGTGTGATGGCCGCCTGCGCCGAGAACCTCACCCCGATCATCGCCGAGTGCGGCGGCAAGGACGCCTGCATCGTCGACTCCGGCGCCGACCTGGACGCCGCCGCCGACGCCGCGCTGTGGGGCGCCATGGCGAACGCGGGCCAGACCTGCATCGCCGTCGAACGGATCTACGTCGTCGACGACGCCTACGACGCCTTCCTCGGCAAGCTCACCGACAAGGCCCGCGACCTGCGGCCCGGCTTCGACCGCGAGGCCGCCTACGGACCGATCACGATGCCGGGCCAGCTCGACATCATCGAACGCCACATCCAGGACGCCCTGTCCCGGGGCGCCACGGCCGTCGTCGGCGGCGCCGAGTCCGTGCGCAGGCCGTACGTGGAGCCGGTCGTGCTGGCGGACGTGCCGGACGACTCGTCCGCCGTCCGCGAGGAGACGTTCGGCCCGACGGTCACCGTGCACCGGGTCAAGGACCTCGACGAGGCCGTCGAGAAGGCCAACGAGTCGAGCTACGGCCTGGCCGGGACGATCTACTCCGGCGACAAGTCCCGCGCGATGGACGCCGCGCGGCGGATGCGGTCCGGGATGACGTCCATCAACGCCTTCGCGGCGACCTCGCAGATCCCCGCGCTGCCGTTCGGCGGCGTCGGCGAGTCGGGCTTCGGTCGCATCCACGGTCCGGACGGCCTGCGCGAGTTCGCCCGTCCGAAGGCCATCAGCAGGCAGCGCTTCTCGGCCATGAACCTGACCTCGTTCACCCGGACCGACAAGGACATGAACCGCGTCCTCGGCCTGATCACCATGTTCCACGCCCGCCGCTACAAGCGCTGACCGGAGGCCCCATGACCTCCGGGACGCCCGTCCGCAGCCACCTCCAGGCGTCCCTCGGCGCGCCGCCTCCGCCCTCGCCCTCGCCCTCGCCCTCGCCTCCGCCTCCGCTCTCGCCGAATCTGCGTCCGCTCGCCGTCACCGACGCCGTCGCGCTCGCCGCCCCGATGTGGGACGCCTACCGGGGCACCCCCGACGAGGCCGACGTGGGTGACCTCGCGGGCGCGGTACGCGAGATCCGGCTCACCCTGAACGGCGAGTACGGGACGTTCCTGCCCACGGCGTCGTTCGTCGCCGAGCACGAGGGCCGTCCCGTGGCGGGCGCGCTGGTAACCCTCTACAAGGGCGTCCCGCTCCTGGCGTTCCTGTTCGTCGCGAAATCCCACACGGGCCACGGGCTCGGCCGGACGCTGATCCAGGCCGTCATGCACGCCCTGGCCGCCCAGGGCCACGACACCGTCACCCTCGCCGTGACCCGCCGCAACCACCGCGCCCGCCGCCTCTACGAGAGCCTCGGCTTCGTGGAGATCGCCTAAGCGCCCCCGGGGACGGATCTAAGCCGTCCTAAGGCGCTCAGATAAGGCGTCGTCCCGATGTGCGGGGTGGGGCCTTAGGACGAACCTTGTACATGTCGGGCCGAGAGGGCCCGGCGGGAAACGAGGAGAGCGCGATGATCCGCCCGGACTTCAGCAACGTCATCATCAAGGACCGCGTCAGCGAGCTGCGCAACGAGGCCAAGAGGGCCCGCCGCGTCCGCATCGCGAAGGCCCTCAAGCGGTGACGCCCCCGGCCTGTACGCCCCACCACGCGCCCCCGTCCGAACGGACGGGGGCGCGTCTCATTTCGCGACCTTCTCGGCGATCTTCTCGGCGACCGGCGTGGCGGCACGGCTACGCCGCTGCGCCCACAGCATGTCGGTGAGCACCAGTGCCCCGGCGACCAGCACCAGCACCGCGACGACCTTCAGCGCGGCGCCCGCGCCCGCCGTGTAGGCGTCGATGACCGCGCCGTGCCGGGACGGGTCCGTCACCGCGAGGGCGTCAGCTACGGTGCGCGTCCCGTGCGCCCCGGCGGGCAGGCGATGGATGAAGTTGGACGTGGCCATCGTCCCGATGACCGCCACCCCGAGAGCACTGCCCAGCTCCCGAGTCGTCGACTGGAGGCCGCCCGCGACCCCGGCCTGCGCCCGTGGCAGCGCGGCGGCGATCGACATCGTCAGGCACGGCAACGCCAACGTCATCCCGACCCCGATGACGACGAGCCAGGCCGCGTACCAGACGTAACCGCCGTCGATGGCCGTCGCCAGCCCGAACAGCCCGGCACCAATGGCGACGAACGCGGCCCCCAGCACAACGGGACGACCAACCCGGCCCACCAGCGCGGGCACATACCGCGACGCGACGACCGGCGCCACGACCATGGGAATGACACCGAGCCCAGCCTCGAAAACACTGAACCCACGCCCGTACTGCAACAGCGACGCGTTCAGATAGAACAGCCCGAACATCCCGAAGAACGCCACGAGCATCCCCAGACAGGCGGCCCGCAGCCCCCCGATACGGAACAGCCGCGGATCCAGCAACGGATGCCGCGCACGCATCTCCGTGAAGGCCCAAGCGGCGAACAGCCCGAGCGACGCCGCGAACGCACCGACCACCACCGCACTGCCCCAACCGTGCTCAGGCCCTTCGATGATCCCGACCAGAAGCGCCAGCGTCGCGAACGTGAGCAACAGGGACGCCCGTGGGTTCAGATCACGGTCATGCCGTTCACTGCGCGGCGCCGCCACGGCGGCCCAGATCGCGCAGACCGTCGCGAGCAGCACGATGGCCACGAACAACCACCGCCACGACCCGGCGCTCAGGATCGCGCCGCCGCCGACGTTGCCCACCACGCCGCCGACCCCGGTCATCGCGGCCCACACGGCGATCGCGTGCGAACGCCGGGACGGCCGGGTGCCATGGATGAGCACCGCGAGCCCGTTGGGCAGCACGCACGCGGCGCCGACACCGGTGACGGCCCGTCCGACGAGCATCATCGCCACCCCGGTCGCGGCGGCGGAAACGGCCGCGCCCACCGCGAAGATCAGCAGCCCGGCCAGCAGCACCCCTTTGCGCCCGTACCGGTCCCCCACGGCACCGGCCGGGATCACCAGGCACGCGAAGAACACCACATAGGCGTCAACGATCCACAGAAGCTGGGCGGACGACGGGTTCAGCCCGCTCTCGGCGAGCTTGGGCACCGCCAGATTGATCGAGGCCACAAAGCCCACGACCAGAATCGTGCACAGAGAGACGCACGCCAGCACGACCCCTTCGCGAACGGGCCGGGCACGGGACGCCGCCGGATCAAGGTCAGACACGAGAACTCCAGTCCACGAAGAGATCAGGGGGTGTAGGCGCCCGCGGCGATGTCGGCGACCAGGGTCGGCCCCGACGGCGTCCAGCCGAGCGTCCGGCGGGTGATCGCGCTCGTGGCGGTCAGGTCCGTCCCGAAGAACCCGGTGACGATCCCGAAGTGCGCGGACGCGTCACCCGGGTCGACCGACCCCACCGGAACACCGAGCGCCCGTCCAATGGCCTTGGCGATGGCCCGAGTCGTAACGGCCTCCTCAGCGACGACATGCAGCCGCGACCCGGCCGGAGCCTTCTCCAGCCCCAACCGGATGAGCCGCGCCGCGTCAGACCGATGAACGGCCGACCACACCGTCGACCCGTCCCCGATGTAGCCCGAGAACCCAGCCCGCCGAGCCGCCTCCACCAGCCAGGTGACGAACCCCCAGTCACCCGCCCCATGAACCGAGGGGGCAAACCGAGCGATGACCGTCCGCACCCCACGAGCCGCGTAGTCGAGCGCGAGGTTCTCGCTCCCACCCCGGTCGGACCCCGGCCCCACGGCGGGCGACGGATCCGTCTCCACAACGGGCCGCCCCTCGACCAACCCACTCAGCGCATTCGCGACCACGAAAGGACGCCCGGTGCCTTCCAGCGCGTCCGCCATGGTCCGCACGGCGGCACGCTCGGCCCGATCCGACTCAGCCGGATTCGCCCAGTCGTGCTTGTTGGCCAGATGGACGACGCCCCCGGCACCCGACGCGCCGACCCGAAGCGAATCAAGATCATCAAGATCTCCCCGCGCCACCTCGACCCCCTTCTCCTCCAGCGCCGCCGCCGACCCGTCCGACCGAGCGAGCCCGACGACCTCATGACCGGCACCCACCAGTTCATCCACAGCGGCGGACCCGATCCAGCCACTGGCCCCGGTAACGAAGACCCTCATCACGACGACCTCCTCCGAACCATATTTCGAGTCACAGTGTACCGAAACAGTAACACATATACGAGACACCATGTCCAGGTATGATGGTCCGGTGGACAAGGAACGCATCCGAGCCGGCCGCCCCCGCAGCGAACAGGCCAGGGAGGCCGTCCTGCACGCGGTCGACGACCTACTGCTCGACGTCGGCTACGCGGCCATGACGATGAAGGGGATCGCCGAGAGAGCGGGCGTCTCCCGAATGACCGTCTACCGCTGGTGGTCGACCAAGGCCGAGATCCTCCTGGAGGCCAGCGCGGCAGACGCCGAAGAGGAACTGGCGACAGAACCCACGGGCACTCCCCTGGACGACCTCACCGCCTACCTGGAAGCGCTCGCCCACTTCCTCGCCCACTCACCCGCCGGAGCCGCCTACCGCGCCCTCATCGGCGAGGCCCAACACGACAAGGCCGTGGCCGAACTACTCGCCTCAAAGGACGTCCTCGGCGCCAGCGCCCGCACCATCCTGGAACGAGCAACAGGCCAACAGGTCCCGGTAGACCAGGCCACGGCCCTCCTGATCGGCCCCACCTTCTTCTGGATCATGACCGGCCGTGACCCCGCCCACCTCAACCCCCGCGAGATGGCCGCGGCCCTCCTCCACGACGTCCACCCCCGGCAGCCGCGCTGACCAGGCCGTGACCAGCGCGGCGGACGCGGCCGAGTGTCCACGACGGCACCGCACCAACACGCGCCCCGTCCGTTCGGACGGGGCGCGTCTGGGCCTGCGCAGGCATCGTGCTGGTCCGGACATCCGGGCCCTTGTTAGGGGACGTTGAACTTGTTGGCGCGCGCCACCGCCAGCGACCTCCAGAGCTGCGCCTCCATCGAGTCGAATACGTGGTCGACCACCCGGAGAGCGGCCTCCAACCCCTCGGCGGACAGTGGCGCGGGTGGAACCCCGTCCTGGTCGCCGCCCGTGTTGGCGCAGGTGTCGGACGGGTCGTGCCGACCGGCGAGGTAGTCGAGGCGCAGCCCGGTCTCCGCCTCGACCGTGGTGGCGAGAGTTCGGGTGTGGGCGAAGAACTGTTCACCGGTCGACTCAAGGGCGGCCATCATCCACCATCGAACCGCCGGATCGCGGTGGCGAAGCGCGAGCTTGACGAACTCGATCATGTTCTGGCGGTGCAGGTCCATGTCCTGGTCGAGGAAGAGGAACTCCAGCGCGTCGCTGGCGGAGTGTCCGAGAATCGCGTCCAGCCCGAGCGCGTCCCAGTCCGACAGGAACAGGCCGCTGTGCCGGGACAGCCTGGCCGCCCATGTGTTGACCGCCTGCTCGGCCGTGTCCTTGGGCGAGGGGTAGGTCATGGCGTACCGGTTCAGATCGCGATAGCCCAGGATGTCCATGACCCACATCGGGATGAACCGGTTGAGCTTCTGCCGCGCCGAAAGACCGTCGGCCTCGCGCAGCCAGTCGTAGAAGGGGTGGGCGGCGACCTGCGCCTTCCGCTGCGCGAGCCGCCGCGCGACCCTGATCCCCCGCTGGTCGTTCGGCTTGATCTCCAGCGGCGGCGCCGTCCACTCGGCCGTGGCCGACGGCGCCGCCGAGCGCTCTGGAACCGTCCCCGTATCGACATAGGTCCTGGCGTAACGGAGGAATCCGTCGAAGATCCGCTCGAATATGTCGAACATGCGGTTGCACGCTTCCACGGACTCCGCGCGGCGGCGCGGGTCGAGGACGACCCGTTCGAAGACGCCCTCGGTGTTGGCGACGTGCCCGGATTCCAGTTCGAGGTGATAGGGGCCGAAGTACCGGTAGGTCAGACCCGTCTTCTCCGCGAGGGACTCGGTGATCGTGGCGGTGTTGCCGAGCATGACGTGCCCGGTCGCCTCACCCGCCTCGGAGTGGCCGAAGCGGATGAGCGCGTCGTCGCCGTCCGCGACCGCCAGGGAGATGAACTCGATGCCGCTGCGACGGAAGACCTCCTGATCGGGTGACAGGAAGAGCCACCACAGCGTGTCGCTCGCCGACCATCGCAGGCGCCCGTCGAGATCCAGCTTGCGCCAGTCCTCAAGGAACATCCTGGAGTGACGCTCGTCCTCACGCGTACCGAGATTGATGATCCATTCATATTCGTCACGAGTCTGCGGAAAGCGCAGCACCCACAGATTCATGTCACGGAACTGCATGACGAAGAACGCCGCCATAGGCGCGAATGTCAGCCGTTCTTCGATCGCGGTAGAACTGTCGTTCAGCCATTCGAAGAACGGGTGCTTTCCGATCGCGGCCTGCCGTGCGTCCCGCAGTTCCATGATCTTTTCCATACGCTCTCCCTACCTTGTCGGGACCTACCGTCGACGTCCATGTCCAGAAGGTTACAAAGCACTGACGCTCCCGCCACGTGCTCATCAACCTCGGCGATGTTACGTTGCGTAGCGTATCATCACGATACGCTTCCTCGGCAAGATGCCCAATCGCGCAATTCCAGGGGAGAGAACATGGCCACAACCCAGCTCGCCAAGGACCGACTCACGACCCGTTTCGACCTGTGGGACAAAAACGGCGACGGCCTACTCCGACGCGAGGACTTCCAGAACGAGGGGCGCAGGGTCGTTCGGGCGTTCGAGGAATCGGAGAACTCACCGCGCGGCCACGCCGTAATATCCGGTTATGACGGCATCTGGTCCTACATCTCCGAAAAGGCGGGGTCGGTCGACGCCGTGACCCGCGCACAGTTCGAGCGGATCGGCGACGACGTCATCGGCGAGGGCGACACCGGATGGGCCGCCGTGGTGCGCCCGCACATCACCGCCATGGCGGAGCTGTGCGACACCGACGGCGACGGCCGGGTGAGCCAGCCGGAGTTCGCCAGGTGGCTCCAGGCGATCGGCGTCAAGGCCGACACGACCGAGACGTTCCGGAAGATCGACCTCGACGGCGACGGACACCTCTCGGTCGAAGAACTGAGCGCCGCGATCAAGGCCTATGTGGAGGGCGAGCTCGACACACCGCTGCTGGGGTGACCCCCGCGCCGAACCGTCGGCGCCATGAGGATCCCTGATTCGCCCTCGTTTTCCCGGGTCGCCTCACGGCCGCACTGGGCGGGCACGCACGAGGTGCGTGCCCGCCCGGTGTTCTCCGCCCGGCGCTCCGCGCCTCCCGCACTCGACCGCCCCCACGCGACGAGCGTCCCGCGATCCAACGCGAGATCCCGCGAAAACCAGCAGACATGATCAAAGGACGTGTCCATGTCCGCAAAGCAGTACGACGTGATCGTCGTAGGCGCCCGGTGCGGCGGCTCGCCGACCGCGATGCATCTCGCCCGGAAGGGTCACAGGGTGCTCCTCCTGGACCGCGCGGCCTTTCCCAGCGACACGATCTCCACCCACGCGCTTCATCCGCCGGGTGTGGCGGCGCTGCGTCGCTGGGGTCTGCTGGAGCGGCTGACGGAGACCGGATGCCCGCCGATCGACACCTACATGTTCGACTTCGGGTCCGGTGTGATCACCGGGGCCCCCGGCATCGAGCGGGCACCCGTCGCCTACGCGCCCCGGCGGACCGTGCTGGACAAGATCCTTGTCGACGCCGCGGCCGAGGCCGGATCGGAGGTCCGGGAACGATTCGCCGTCACGGGCGTGGTCGTCGACCACGGTCGTGTCACCGGAATCACCGGGCACGGCGCGAACGGGCTCACGGTCACCGAACGGGCCAGGGTGGTCATCGGGGCAGACGGTGTGCGCTCGACCGTCGCCAGGGCGGTACGGCCCGAGCGCTACCACGAGAAGCCCCGCCTGGAGACGGCGTACTACAGCTACTGGAGTGGCCTGCCGATGAACCACCGCGTCGAGACCTACGTGCGACCGCGGCGGGCCATCGTGGCCATCCCCACCCACGACGATCTGACCCTGGTCGCGGTGAGCTGGCCGTTCGCGGAGGTCAGGGCCAACAGGACCGATGTCGAAGGCCGATTCTCGGCCTCGCTCGACCTGGTGCCCTCGTTCGCCGAAAGGATCGGCCGCGCCAGCCGGGAGTCGCGATTCGTCGGCGCGTCCCTCCCCAACTTCTTCCGCAGGCCCTTCGGCCCCGGTTGGGCCCTGGTCGGGGACGCCGGGTACGTCAAGGACGCCGTCACGGCCCAGGGCATCAGCGACGCCTTCCGCGACGCGGAACTGTGCGCAACCGCCGTGGACGAAGCACTGTCCGGCTCCCGGCCCTACGAGGAGGCGATGGGCTCCTATCAGGCAGCGCGCGACGGACACGCCCTTCCGATGTACGAGTTCACGGGTCAACTCGCCCAACTCGGCCCCTTGCCGGAAGACTTCGAGCAACTACTGGTCGCCATGCGAGGCGACCAACGGGCAATGGACGGGTTCGCACGGATGTACGGTGGCGCCATCCCACCTACCGAGTTCTTCTCGGACGAGAACGTCCACCGCATCGTCGCGGGCGTGACGGACATGGCGGCGGTAGCCGTCCCTTGACCGGGCACGCGGCCGATCCGCACCAGGCGTCCTCTCTCCCACCTCACGAACGAGTGCGAGAACAGAGGGTGTTGCCGGGGTCGTCGAGCCACACGGTCTGGACGTCGGCGCCCACGGTCATGCCGAAGCGGTCCCGGCCGGGACGGTCCCAGGCCGTCCACCGGCGGTAGGCGTCGGCGACCTCCTTCCACAGGCGCCGGGGGCCGCCTTCGTGAACCCGGTGCATGCCGGTGCCGCTCCGGGCACAGCGCGCCCATGACGTGCCGTGGACATCCGCCAGTTCCAGGACGAACCGGGCACCTTCCCAGGGCACGGCCATCACGTCGGGCAGTTGCCCGGCGATCGCGGCGTGGGCGCCGCCGCCGTCGTAGGCGACGCGGCGGGGGTCCAGCCGCGTCAACGTCTCCCTCGCGGGTGACGTGTCGATGCGGTCCCCGAGACTCGTGCGCTGTGCGCGGAGCATCATGTACTCGGCGCCGCCCGCGAGCCGCCCGGCCGCCCGGCCGTCCTCGGTGACCGCGAGGAGCACCTTGTGCCCGTCACCGAACTCCGGCATCCACGGCGCGGCGATCCGCCCGCCCGGACGGGTCTGCCGCACCCACTCGTACGGCACCCGCGTGACTCCACAGGTGACATGGACGGCGTCGAAGGGAGCGCGGTCGGGCGCCCCCTCGGCGCCGTCCCCGGCGAGGACCTCCACGTCGAACCCGTGGCGGCGCAGGCGCGCGTCGGCGAGTTCGGCGAGGGCCGGATCGACCTCCACCGTGGTGACGTGCGCGCCGAGCGCGGTCAGGAGCGCCGCCGTCCATCCCGTGCCGGTGCCGATCTCCAGCACCCGGTCGCCGGGCTGGACGTTCAGCAACTCCAGGAACGCCGCGACGACACCGGGCGCCGACAGCGACGACGTCGCCTCCCCGACTCCGCCCGCCGGGTCACCGGCACCGTCGTCGACCTGTGTGACGATGGACGCGTCGGAGTAGACGGCGTCCCACCAGTCGTCGTGATCGCGATGCCGGTCGATGACGCGCTTGTATCCCGGCCCGTCAGGCGCGCACCACGCGCGGTCAGGGGCGAACAGGTGCCGGGGCGCGGCGTGCAGGGCACGACGTATGCGCTTGTCGGCGAGGTCACCGCGGACGTAAAGCGTGTCGGCGAGCTGCTCGATGGCAGAGGCGGCCTTACGCGCCGCGTCCTCCGTGGAGGCCGTCATTTGTCCTTGCCCCCCTTGCCCTTCTCATCCTTCTCCGGTGGCGGGATCGGCCTACCGGGCTGGTGCGAGTCGCCTTCGTCCTTGCCGCCGTGCTTCCCCATCTCGATGTGCATCCTTTCCTCACTCCGCGCTGTGCAGCGCCGTTTTGATCTGGACGAGGGCGTCGGTCGGATGGTCGGCGGCGCTCCGCCGCTCACCCGTCATCGTCCCGTCCGCTCCATCCGGGTCCGGATGTGGTGCGCCGCCACGGTCAGCTCGTCGGCCGGACGGATCAGCTCATTCGTGTGGACGTAGTGGAACCACCATCGCCCGTCGCGGTAGCCGCATCCGACCGTCACCGTGCGCTCGGCGTGGTTCTGCGAGATCACGTTGAGGACCATGAAGCCGTCGATGACGGCGAACGCCGTCATCAGCCCGACGACCGGACCGAACATCTCGGAGAGCCGAACCAGGAACGTGACCCGGTCCCGCTGCGGGATCGGCGGCTGCGGACCGTGCCCGATCTTCGCTTCCACAGGCGGCACTGAAAAAGAGCGCGCGCGCGGGAAATTTTCATGTTTCCCTCTGGAAGAAGGGCAGCCGGAACCTTTGCCGAATTTCATGATCGACCTCTTTGTCATGCAGAAATCCGCTGCTTCAGCTCCCAATCCTCAATCATCCGGCTACTCTCGGCTACGGCTTCGTCTACACAACAGACCGGCCACCAGCACAAAACCCCGTGTAGGGAGGAATGATTTCCTTGCCAACGTCGCTCCCGTCCGAATCGGCCCGAGCATTCTTCGCCTACCACCTCAAGCGGTATCGAGAGGGAAAAGGCTGGTCACAGCCCGCACTCGGAGCAAAAGTGAACATCTCCGGCAGCCTGGTCAGCGGGATCGAACTCTGCACACGCCGTCCGACCTTCAAGGTCTGCCAGAAGCTCGACGAGGTCTTCGGCCTCGACCAGTTCTTCGAGGCCCTCTACCCCCGAGTCATCGAGGAGACCGGCCTCCCGGCAGGCTTCCCGGAGTTCGTCGACGCCGAGGCCGCGGCGGGCATGATGAAGAAGTACGAGAACTTCGCGATCACTGGCCTCTTCCACACGGAGGACTACGCCCGCGCCATCCTGCGAGTGTTTCAGCCGCCGGAAAAACTCGAACAGCTACTGGCCGAGCGGATGCAAAGGCAGGAGATCCTGTACCGGGAGAACCCACCTGTGATCGTCGCTCTTCTGGACGCATCGGCGCTCCGCCGCCGATTTGGCGGCCAAGAGGTCATGCACGTCCAGCTACAGCACCTTCTGGACCTGGCAGCATTGCCTCACATCCATATCCACGTGGTTCCGGAGGACGCCGAGCTGTTCCCCGAAGGATCTTTCACGATCCTGTGCTCACCAGGAGCACCCGACTCCGCCTATGCCGAGATGGCATGCGGTCGCGGCCGCCTGATCGACGATGACGGATATGTCGCCGATCTTGGCGTATTGTTTGAGTTGATCAGGTCCAAGGCACTGAACGCTGAGGACTCGCAGGCCGCAATCCGTAAGGCGTTGGAGGAACTGTGACCATGATCGACTTCTCGTCCGCCCGCTGGCGCAAGAGCAGCCGCAGCGGCGGAGACAGCGGCATGTGCGTGGAAGTCGCGCGAGGCTGGCGCAAGAGCAGCTACAGCGGCGGACAAAGCGGCCAGTGTGTAGAGGTGGCTCGGACGGACGCTGTCATCGGGGTTCGGGACAGCAAGGATCCCGGCGCCGGACACCTCACCCTCGACCGTGCCGCCTTCGGTGAACTCCTCGCCCAGGCCAAAGCAGGCGCACTCGACCTCTGACAGAGACCCCCGCCCCTGCCCACTGGGCAGGGGCGTCGCCATTGCCGCTGGGGTGTTGGCGGGCCCGTTGATCCGTGAGGCCCCGACTCGGTAGAACGTGCGGACTGGAGTCACGGGGCGGCCCAGTCCCGGATTGCCTGAGCAGTCTCGTCAGTGACGTCGGAGTCTGCCAGGTCGGCGGGATGGAGCCATCGGTAGGCGGTGTGCTCGTTACTCAGGACAATGGGCCGGGCGTGGTGAGGTACGCCGAACATATGTTGACGGGCTCGACGGCCTGATCCGGAGATGTAGTCGAAGTGGGCGACGAAGCCGGGATCGAGGATGAGTGGTCCGGTCCAGCCGATTTCTTCGGCGAGCTCGCGTTCCAGCGCGGTGAGCAGGTTCTCGCCTGGCTCAACGCCGCCTGAGGGGAGTTCTTCGATACCGGCCATGAACGTGTCCTCGGCGGAGCGGCGCAGGATGAGCACTCGGTCGGCGGTGTGAACGATGGCGCCGACCACGAGTTTGGTGATGCCGTCGCGGTCGGCGTCGGCGTGCAACTGCTGGATGTCGAGGCGCGATGCGGCGGTCACGATGGCAGCGTAGTCCGGCCAGGCGGTGAGGCGAGGACGTTCAGGGCTCGGCCGAGGGTGTCGATCGCGGTGTTGATGTAGGCGCGTCCATCCGGCCCGTCGTCAGCGGGAACGTTGATCCGTAACGAGGTGGCGGCCAGGTGTTCGGCGACGTGCGCATCGCAGCGTATACAGGACGTCTCATAGATGGTGACCGGTGATCTGGGTGCGGCGAAGACCGGGTAGGTGTGTAGCGGCCGCATCGCGTCGCAGGTGGTGATCTCGGCGTATCCGCACCGCCGGAGGGTGCGGAGGAGAGCATCGCGGGAGAACCCGGCGGTTTTCGGGTCGACGGTGAACACGAAGGCGTAGAAGGTGGCGGACCGGTCGGGGCCGGTCGGGGTGAGGACGCCGATGCCGGCTCGTCCGGCCAGCAGATGCTCCAGTCGGGCGGCGTGGCGCTCGCGCGTGCGTAGCCAGTCGTCCAGGCGCCGCAGGTAAACCTCGGCCATCGCCAGCCCGAGCGGGTGTGCCCGGTACTTGAGTCCGAGGCCGGTCTCGGCGAACCGGTACAGCGGCGATTCGGCCCTCACTTCGGCTGAGGCACGCTTGTTGAAGTGTCCGAGGAGATTCGCCTTCTCGTAGATCTCACGGTGCGGGGTGGTCAGGATGCCGCCCTCACCGGCGGTGATGGTCTTGCGGCCTTGCAGGCTCCAGCAGGCGGCGTCGGCGAGTTCACCGACGCTGACGCCGTCGCGGGCGGCGCCGTGGGCGTGGGAGCAGTCCTCCACCAGCGCCAGCCCGCGCGCATTGCACCAGTCCCGCAGCCGCCGGGTGTTCTGCGGGTTGCCCCACATGTGCGTGATGACCACGGTTTTGGTGCGGTCGGTGATTAGCTTGTCCGCGCGTTCGAGGTCGAGCTCGCCGTGGATGTCGATGTCGGCCGAGACCGGGACGGCACCCAGTTGGAGCAGCGGGGTGGCGGTGGCGAAGAAGGTGTAGTCCTGCACGATCACCTCGTCGCCGGGGCCGAGGCCGAGTGCGTAGTAGGCCGAGTGCAGCGCCGCGGTACCGGACGAAGTCAGCAGCGCGTACGGGGCATTGTGACGGGCGGCGAAGGCGTCCTCGAACCGGGCGATGATGCCCGACCGGTCGTAGATGGAGACCGTCGTGTGCAGTTGCCGGGTGACCGCAGCGGAGACCTCGGCGTCGATGGGCGGCCACGCGAAGGTCATGATGCGCGCCCTTCCAGAGTGGGGACGGTCGCCGGACCAGCGCCGGCGCAGGAGGCTACCTGGGCGGGACGGCCCAGCCGCACCGAGGCGTAGGCTGCCTCCATCAGCGCGGTCGCGGCGATCCCGATGCGGGCCTCGGCGGCGGTGACGACAGTGTCGCCGAGGGTCCGGGCGTGGTGGCGCAGCATTGCCGCCCACGGATCGTTGGCGGCGGCGGTCAGCTCGGTGTGGTGGGTTCGTCCGGCTGGAGTGGTGATGCGAAGCACGGACCGGTCGCCAGAGATCGTGACGCGTCCTCGCTCGGCGACCAGGTCGATCTCGTCGGCACGCTCTTCGCAGCGCGACAGGTGCACGGTGCCCGCGCATCCGTCGACGTGGGTGATGGTCAGGTGGGCGCTCTCCTCCACCTCAACGGCGGGCCGGTGCGCTGGAGAGCTGGTGGTGACCGCGTAGACGGTGGCGGGTCGCACGGAGGGCCGTGTCGTAAGGCGGCTGATCAGGTCGAAGGCGTGGTAGCCCAGGTCGCAGATGGCGCCGCCGCCCGCGCGTTCGGCCGAAGCGCGCCAGGTGCCGGTGTAGTCGCCGGTAGGGCGGGTGATCCGGATTCGGTACGACAGCAGCCGTCCCCACGCGGCCATGCGGTCGGTCGCGATCTGTAGCAGCTGCCCGTGTGGACGATGTGCCAGCACTCGCACGTCGCGGGTTGCCAGGTGGACGGTCTGCTGGAGAGTGAGGGCATAGGGCTTCTCCTTCCACACCGCGATGTGCGCGTCGGGCAGCCGAAGTGTCGCCTCTTGGTGCAGGTCGTGCGGGCAGGCCAGGATCGCGACCTGGTACGGGCCCGCGGCCAGAGCTGGGTCCAGCTCGGCGAACACCGAGATGTCATCGACCAGACGTCCGGCTTGCGTCAGCCCGGCGATCCGGACTGTCACGGCAGGATCTGGGTCACAGATCGCCGCGACGCGAGCGGTCGGCATGGCCCGGTGCAACGCGGGCAGCAGCACATCGACGGTGCGCTGCCCGGCGCCGACGATCAGGAACCGCAAGTCCCGATCGGCGGGGGAGCTGGGCGAGTCATCGAGCGCCTCCTGGAGGTTGTCGTCACCAGTGAGGGAACTCTCGATACGGTCTGTGAGGCCACGCTGACGGGACCTCATTCACGGTTCATTCATTCGCTCAGCCCGGATTGAAGAGATGATTGGGACATGGGCGCCCAGCACTCCGCCGATGATCCAAGGACCGCCTCCGCCCAGGGGACGCCTCCGTTCGGCGAGGTCTTGACCCGGTGGCGCGAACACCGCGCGATGTCGAAGAAGAAGCTGGCGGCGGCGATGGGTTTCGACCCGTCCTACGTCAGCCACGTGGAGGCTGGACGCCATCCGGCCAGTGAGGACTTCGTCCGCAAGGCCGACAGCGTGCTCAGCGCGGACGGCTCGTTGTGGCAGACGTGGCGAGCCGACGGGCCGTCCCGAGCCGCCGGGGCCAGCACCGGTGCGAGCAACGTCGAGGGCCTGGTCGTGGAGGAGGACCATGCCCGGCTGGAATACGACGGGACGACGTACCGGCCGATGCAACGGCGCCGACTGTTCAACGGCGGCGCCGAACCGGTCACCCGCTACCTGATCCGCATCAGCGTCGACCGCTACCCCGGCCGACCCGACCGGTCCAACGCCCTGTATCGGACCCGGCCGCTCACCTGGGACGAACTCGCGCTCACCGCGACCTGTGGCGGCGAACCCATGAACTGGCGCCCCAAGCAAGATCGCGACTCGTTCAAAGAGGCGTGGCTGTGCCTGGACAACGATCGCGGACGCTTCCCCCTCTACCCCGGCCAGCACTCGACCATCGAGTACGGCTACCAGGTCGACGACGGGCGCTGGGGCCCATGGTTCCAGCGCGCCGTCCGCCTGCCGACACGTCGTCTGTCCGTCGAGCTGGTTTTCCCGGCTGAGCTGGACCCGGTGGTATGGGGCACCGAAACCTCCACCACCGCGGAAGCCGTCCCCCTGCGCACACCCATCACTCGCACCGAGGGCGGGGATCGACTTGTCTTCTCCTGGGCCACCCAGGACCCGCCGATGGGCGCCCGCTACAGGCTGGAATGGCGGTTCCGCGCCCGCGACGGGGATGCCGATCAGCCCCGGCCCGAACTACGCACCGCCAGCGACCGAATGAAAGCCGCCGTCATCGCCCCGCCCGATCCCGACGCCGAGCCGCTCGTGCTGCTCAACCCCCGTGTGATCAACGCATCGCCCGAGACCGACGAGCAGTACGAGGGTTGCCTCAGCTTCTTCGACGTGCGCGGCCTGGTGCCCCGTCCACTCCGACTAGAAGTCGCCCATACCCGTCTGGACGGGCAGTCGGGGATCGTCATCCTGAACGCCGCACTCGCCCGCCTGGCTGGACACGAGATCGACCACCTGTACGGGCGCCTCTACACCGATCGGATGCGCGATGGCATTCATCCGATTCCCGTCGAGAATTACCGAGGAACCGGCCGTGCCTGGTCCTACCGCTGAAGTCCCTTGATTCGGAATCTCCAGGAACATGTGAGGGATGCTGATGCCAGAAGAACATTTCGCGCTGCCCAACCCGAGGGTCTTATTAGTGATCCTTCTCGTTGGGGCGGTGGTCACGTTATGGCTGGTGAGCTATGTGATCAGGCGCCTGTACTGGTACAGCCTGGGGTATCGCCGGTCGCCCGGTGTTGGGGTGCGTTGTCTTACGGCTGTTGTCGCTGCCGCTGCGATCGGGATGTACGTGTGGGGGGCGTTGCATCTCGTCATCGACAAGACGACGGCGGACCAGGAGTGCAAGGCGGCGGTGGGGGCGGCGCGTGCGGGGGATGTCGACCGGTACGAGCCTTCGTTCGTTCCCCTGGGGTTCGGGTGCCATGTGGCGGGTGGGGGTAGCTATGAGGCCGCTGTACCCGGATATGTGAATCCGGCTGTTGCCGTTCTTGGTTTCACCGCCGTCACGCTCGCGGTTTGCGCGGCGGTCGGAGCGTCGCAGCGTGAGGAGGCCGAGAGGAGTTAGTTCTGGGTGTTGGCGGGTTTTAGAGGGGTGTTGTTGCGGATTAGGTCGGCGGCACGTTCGGCTATGGCGATGGTGGGGGCGTTCGTGTTGCCTCGGGGGACGGCGGGCATGACCGAGGCGTCCACTACGCGGAGCCCCTCGACGCCTCGGACGCGGAGGTCGGTGTCGCAGACGGCGTTGCCCGTGCCCATCGCGCAGGTGCTGGTGGGGTGGAAGAGGGTCCCGCACTCGCGGCGGATGTAGTCGATCACTGCCTCGTCGGTGTCGGCCTGTTCGCCGGGGGCCCATTCGCCGGTGGTGAGGGACGACAGTGGGCCCGTCGCGGCGATCTCGCGGGCCTGGCGGACGCCCGCGACCAGGACGTCCAGGTCGGCCTTGTCGGAGAGGTAGGCCGGGTCGATCAGGGGTTTGGCGTTCGGGCTGGCGGAGCGGAGGGTGAGGGCGCCCCGGCTCCGCACGGCGACTGCGGTGACCAGGACAGAGAGGACGCGTTCTGAGATTTCGGTGAGGCCCTGGTTGACGAACGGGGACGGCAGGACGTGGTACTGGAGATCGGGGGCGGGCAGGCCCTCGGTCGTCCGGACGAAACCGCCCGCTTCGGCGACGTTGGACGTGTACGGGCCGCGTCCGACCGTCTGGTAGAGGGCTAGGGCGCGGGCGTTCGCCAGCTCCCACAGCACCTTGGTCCGAGGGGTGGCGTACGCGACGTTCACGAACGGGTGGTCTTGGAGGCCGCGTCCGACCGGGGAGTCGACCAGGACGTCGATGCCGAGCGAACGCAGGTGGTCGGCGGGGCCGATGCCGGAGAGCATCAGGAGTTGCGGGCTGTTCACCGTGCCGCCCGCCAGGATCACCTCGGCCTCGGCACGGTCCGACAGGCTCTCGCCGCGCACCTCGTACCGGACACCGGTCGCACGCCCGTCCTCGAACAGGACCCGCGAGACGAGGGCGTCGGTGACGACCGTGAGGTTGGGCCGCTCCTGAGCCGGACGCAGATAGGCGGCAGCCGCCGACCAACGACGCCCGCGCTTGCAGGTGACCTGGTAGAAGCCGACACCGTCCTGCTCGGCACCGTTGAAATCGGGGTTCGCGGCCAACCCGTACGCCTTCGCCGACTGCACCCAAGCGCGCGTCAGAGGATGCCGGTAACGAGGATCTTCCACGCGAAGCGGCCCGCCGACGCCGTGGTACGGGATGTCGCCGCGCTGCTGATCTTCCGCGCGGCGAAAGTAGGGCAGCAGGTCCTCGTAACCCCAACCGTCGCAGCCGTAGGCGTCGCGCCAGGTGTCGTAGTCGTGGCGGGAGCCGCGAATGTAGACCATCGCGTTGGTGGACGAACTGCCGCCGAGCGTCCGGCCACGCGGCCAGTACACGCTGCGTCCAGCGGCGTGCTCCTGCGGGACGGTCGAGTAGTCCCAGTCGTAGGGACCCTTGAACAGGGCACCCGAGGCGGCCGGGATGTGGATCTCGGCCGCGTCGTCGGGTGGACCCGCCTCCAGCAGCAGGACCCGGACGGACGGGTCCTCGGTCAGCCGGGCGGCCAGGACGCATCCCGCGCTGCCCGCCCCCACGATGATGTAGTCGTACACGGCGGCCTCCGGGTGTTTCCCGAAACCCTACCGAACGGGCTTCTGGACGCGGCGGGCTAGGCTGATCGACATGGCGAAGAACAGGGACAACCCCGTCGTCCTTTCGCGGATCTACACCCGGACGGGCGACGACGGAACCACCGCGCTCGGCGACGGGTCCAGGACCCCCAAGACCGACCCGAGGCTCGCCGCCTACGCCGATGTCGAGGAGACCAACGCCGCGATCGGCACGGCCGTCGCGCTCGGCTCACTCCCGGACGACCTGGTCACACTGCTGACCCGCGTCCAGAACGAACTGTTCGACGTGGGCGCCGACCTGTGCGCCCCGGTCGTGCCCGACCCGCAGTACCCGCCACTGCGCGTCGACGACTCCTACGTGGAACGGCTGGAGGCGGCGTGCGACGAGCACAACGCGGCTCTCCCCGCCCTGCGCAGCTTCATCCTCCCGGGCGGGACGCCGGGCGCGGCGCTGCTGCACGTCGCGCGGACGGTCAGCCGCCGCGCCGAACGGTCCGCGTGGGCGGCCCTGGAGGCGCACGGCGCGGCCGCCGGCGGTGACCCGGACGCCGTCGAGGGCGGCGTGAACCCACTGACCGCCCGGTACCTGAACCGGCTGTCCGACCTGCTGTTCATCCTGTGCCGTGTCGCCAACACCGGGCACGGGGACGTCCTGTGGAAGCCCGGCGGGGACCGCTGACCGGCCCCATTCCGGGGGGTGTGGGGGGTCGTCCCCCCACAGGAGACCGGCCCCATTCCGGGGGGTGTGGGGGGTCGTCCCCCCACAGGAGACCGGCCCCATTCCGGGGGGTGTGGGGGGTCGCCCCCCCACAGGAGACCGGCCCCATTCCGGGGGGTGTGGGGGGTCGCCCCCCCACAGGAGACCGGCCCGGGGTGGGGTTATCCCCACCCCGGGAAGACCGGCTCCCCTCCTGGTGACGCCCGCCCGTTCCGAGCAGGCTTGGTCCATACGGGCGCACAGCGACAACGGGAGTGACCACGTGAGGACCCTGACGATCACGGCCGTTCTGGTGGCGGGGGCCGCCGCGACGTTGACCGGCTGCGGCAACCTGTCCTTCGGCACCCACCACGAGGACCGCGCCTACACCGCTCCCCCGGGCATCACCGCGCTGAAGATCAGGTCGGGCGGCGCCCGGGTGGAGATCACGGCGTCCGACTCGCCCGACATCAAGGTGCGGGAACGGCTGAGCTGGTCCAACGGCAAGAACAAGCCGGGCCCCCGGCACACCGTCGAGGACGGCACGCTCACGCTGTCGTCCAAGTGCGCGAGGGCCTCGATCGGGTACACCAAGTGCTCGGTGTCGTACCGCGTCCAAGTGCCGCGCACGACGCCCGTGGAGGTCGACAACGACGACGGGGCGATCGTCGCGTCCGGGCTCGCCGGGACCGTCAAGCTGCACACCGACAACGGCAGGCTGACGGTGACCGACCTGCGCGCGACCACGGTGTCGCTCGACACCGACGACGGCGCCATCCAGGTGTCGGGACGAGCGAAGACCGTCAACCTGCACACCGACAGCGGCTCGATCAACACCACCGGCCTCACGACCGACCGGCTGAACGCGTCCACGAGCGACGGCAGCATCGGGCTGGGCGGGCGGGCCACCGTCGCCGACGTCCGCACCAACAGCGGCTCGATCGGCGGGAGCGAGCTGACCTCCGAACGGGTCACCGCGAAGACCGACGACGGCGACATCGACCTGCGGCTCGCCACGGCGCCCTCGAACGTCCGCGCCACCAGCGCCAGCGGCACGGTGCGGGTCCACGTCCCGACCGATCAGGCCTACGCCATCGACCTGTCCAGCAACGACGGCGCCCGGCGGATCGACCCGGCCGTCCAGCAGGACTCGCGGTCCGGCCGCCGGCTCGTGCTGCACAGCAACGACGGCGACGTCTGCGTCTACCCCAACTAGCGAACCCCGCCTAGCGGACCCTGCCTAGCGGACCTGGTGGGACCCTCGCCACACCGGCGTGTACACCGGGACGGTCTCGACAACGGAAAGGCGCGCGCCGCCGTTCACCGCGACGGTCGTGCGCGCCAGGTGCTGGACGACGTGCGCGAGGCCGTCGGCGGTGGTGTCGAGCAGCTTCAGGTTCACGTTCTTCAACCGGTCGCACTTCTCGTGGTAGCACGGGTCGTACGGCTTGCCCGCCTTGCCGCCGTACGCCTTGGCCTCGGCGGCCGTCTTCACGCCGTCCGCCCCGGTCGCCATTCCCCCGGCCGGGATACCGGCCGCGATGAACGGGCCGTAGTCGGACCGTCCATTGAAGACGTGCTCGGTCGTTGGCAGGTGGCGGCCCTTGAAGTAGTCCCGGAACATCTTCTCGATCGCGCCGGACCCGGCGGGCGCGCGGGTCCCGGCGCGGGTGGAGCGGTCACCGTCGTACACGCCACGGGTTCCGTTGACCGAGCCGAGCATGTCGACGTTGAGGGCCAACGCGATCGACTCGCGGCGGGACGCCGACAGCGACCGCACATAGTGCTCCGAACCCCGCAGGCCCTCCTCCTCGGCGCCCCACCAGGCGAACCGGACCCGGTTGCGCAGACCGTCCCGCCCCAGCTCCTTGATCTTCGTGGCCATGGCGAGGAGCGCCGCCGCGCCGGTGCCGTTGTCGTTGATCCCCGCGCCCTTCCGGACGCTGTCGAGATGCGCTCCGACCAACACCACGTTGTCGCCGCGGCCGTGCTCGGTGTCGGCGATGACGTTGGACGTCGTCCGCTTCTTCGTCACGGCGTCGGTGCGCACCCGCAGCGTCAGGTCGCCCTTCTTCGCGGCCTTCGCCAGCGCGACGCCGACCTCCCGGGACGGGCCGACCACCGGCACCTTCGACGGCTTGTTCAGGGTGCCGCGCACCGGCCCCTTCTCCCCCGGCCTGTTGAAGATCACGACGGCCGCCGCGCCCGCCGCCCGCGCCTTCGCGGCCTTCACCGCGAACGTGCACGACCCGCGCTGCACCAGCGCGACCGACCCCTTCTTGAAGCCCTTGAAGTCGTCCTTCTCGCAGCCGCTTGTCCCCTCGCCCTTCACCGGGACGTCGACGGCGACCACCCGCGCGGTCACGTCCCCCGACCCCGAGTACTCCAGGGTGAGGAAGTCGTCGCCCTGCTTGTAGGACGCCTTCGACGGCTCCGTCCGGGCCAGCACCGCGTCGGACTTCTCCCGCCACGACAGGTAACCGAACTTCTGGATCTTCGGGGTGAGGCCCGCCTTGCGCAGCCGTCCCGCGACGTACCGCACCGACACGTCGTAGCCGGACGTCCCCGCCGCGCGGTTCCCGCCGTTGTAGTCGGCGATCTCCTGGAACGCCCGCAGATGCTCCTGGACGTCCTTCACCGTGACGAGCCCGGCGAGGTCGGGACGGGCCGGGGCCGCCGCGAGATCACGGTGCGCCGCGACCCGCACCTCCGGCGGCGCCGCCGGAACGAGGGCCGCGGGAAGGAACGCGGCGGGAAGCGCCACGGCGGCGCCGGTGAGCAGCTTGCGCACAGCAACTCCTGCGGACGGGAAACAGAGCTTGACCAGCAGCGATCCTCGCCCCGCTACCCGGCCGCGGCGGGCGGCGACGCGGCCGTCAGACCGATCCGATACCTGCGCCTTACCGAATCATTCCGGTAGGTGCGGCTCCACCGGCGAACCGGGCGGCGCCGCCTCCAACCACGCCAGGAACCCCGTCAACGCCGCCGCGCCCATCGCCAGCTCCACCGTCAGGTCACCGTCCCTGACCTCGATGACGCTCACGTCCGGCAGCAGTCCCTCCGCCTCCTCCGGGCCGGGACGGCGCCGGTTGGACACGACGAGGCCCCGGCGGTGGATCACCTGCCGGGGCCTGCGACGAAAACCGAACACACGATGCCATTGCAGGACATCGCCCTTGTAGCGGCCGATGCCGAGGCGCCACACTCCCGGGGCTCCGCCCTCCCGGGACAGCACCCGAAGGCTGCACTCCACGGCGCCGCCCGCGCGCGTGAACAGCAGGCGGCGCACCGCCATCGACACGAACAGCAGCAACACGACCAGGATGACGACGGCGAGCACACCGCCCGCATCCCATGCCAGATGTTCGGCCAAATCTCCCGCCGTCCGCCGAACCTAGACCTCGACGCCGGCGGCGCGCAGCCGGGCCCGGGCCCGCCGCTCCAGCGTCGAGTCCTCGCTCTCGGCGGCGACCGCCTCGTCCAGCGCCCGCCGGGCGTCCGGAACGTCGATCTCCTCGCCCAGCTCGGCCTGCTCGGCCAGCACCGACACCTCGTCGGCGGCGATCGAGAAGAAGCCGCTGCCGACCATCGCGGAGATCGTCTCACCGCCGTCCGCCGGTTCGATCCTGACCACGCTGCCGTCGAGGAGGACGCCCAGCACCGGGGCGTGACCCGGCAGGATGCCGAGCGAACCCTCGATGGTCTGGGCCACCACCATCCTGGCCTCGCCGGACCAGATCTCGCGCTCCGGCGAGACCAGCCCGACCTTCAGGTTTGCCACGTCTGCTTCCTCCTCGGTTCCGGCGGGGCGCTCCCGTCCGGGAGGCCCCGCCGGAGCGGACTACTTCTCCAGCTCCTTGGCCTTCCGCTCGGCGTCCTCGATACCGCCGCACATGAAGAACGCCTGCTCGGGAAGGTGGTCGTACTTGCCCTCGGCGATCGCCTTGAAGGACGCGACCGTCTCGTCCTTCGACAGCGTCACCCCGGGGATGCCGGTGAACTTCTCGGCCACGTACATCGGGTGCGACAGGAAACGCTCGATGCGCCGCGCCCGCTGGACGGTGACCTTGTCCTCCTCCGACAGCTCGTCGATACCGAGGATCGCGATGATGTCCTGGAGCTCCTTGTACTTCTGGAGGATCCGCTTGACCTCCTGCGCGACCTCGTAGTGCTCGCGGCCGAGGATCTGCGGGTCCATGATCCGGGACGTCGAGTCGAGCGGGTCGACCGCCGGGAAGATGCCCTTCTCGGAGATGCTCCGCGCGAGGGTCGTGGTGGCGTCCAGGTGCGCGAACGTGGTGTGCGGCGCCGGGTCGGTGATGTCGTCGGCGGGCACGTAGATCGCCTGCATCGAGGTGATCGAGTGACCGCGCGTCGAGGTGATCCGCTCCTGGAGCACGCCCATCTCGTCGGCCAGCGTCGGCTGGTAGCCCACCGCGGACGGCATGCGCCCGAGCAGCGTGGACACCTCCGAACCGGCCTGCGTGAACCGGAAGATGTTGTCGATGAACAGCAGCACGTCCTGGCCCTGCACGTCGCGGAAGTACTCCGCCATCGTCAGGCCCGACAGCGCGACTCGCAGGCGGGTGCCCGGCGGCTCGTCCATCTGCCCGAACACCATGGCGGTGTCCTTGAGGACGTCCATCTCGTCCATCTCGACCCAGAGGTCGTTGCCCTCACGGGTGCGCTCGCCGACCCCGGCGAACACCGAGGTGCCACCGAAGTTCAGCGCGACCCGGCGGATCATCTCCTGGATCAGCACCGTCTTGCCGACGCCCGCGCCGCCGAACAGGCCGATCTTGCCGCCCTTGACGTAGGGGGCCAGCAGGTCGATGACCTTGATGCCGGTCTCCAGCATCTCGGTCTTGGACTCGAGCTGGTCGAACGCCGGGGCGCGCCGGTGGATGCCCCAGCGCTCGTTGATCTCAAGGCTGGCCGTCGGGACGTCCAGCGCGTCGCCGAGGGTGTTCCACACGTGGCCCTTGGTGACGTCGCCGACGGGCACCGCGATGGACTTCGCCGTGTCGGTCACCGGGGTGCCGCGGACCAGGCCGTCCGTCGGCTGCATCGAGATGGCCCTGATCATGTTGTCGCCGAGGTGCTGCGCGACCTCCAGCGTCAGGGTCTTCTCCTCGCCGCCGAGCGTGACCCGCACGTGCAGCGCGTTGTAGATCTCCGGAATGGCGTCGGCGGGGAACTCCACGTCGACGACCGGGCCGATGACACGGGCGACGCGCCCGGTGGCGGTCGCCGTCTCTACCTGAGCAGTCATTATCACTCCCCGCCAGACTCGGCGAGCGCGTCAGCGCCACCGACGATCTCGCTGATTTCCTGGGTGATCGCGGCCTGCCGCGCCTGGTTCATCTGGCGCGTGTAGACCCCGAGCAGTTCGTTGGCATTGTCGGTCGCCGACTTCATCGCCCGCCGGACCGACGCCTGGAACGACGCCGCCGACTGAAGCAGCATGTGGAAGATGCGGCTCTCGACATAGTTGGGCAGCAGCAGGTCGAGCGCCGCCGACGCGGACGGCTCGAACTCGTACGCGGGCGGGACCTTCCCCGACTCGCTCTCCTCGATCTCCAGCGGCAGCAGCCGCCGGACCTGGACCGCCTGCGTCAGCATCGAGACGAACTCGGTGTAGACCACGTGGATCTCACCGACCCCGCCCTCCGCGTCGGTCTTCAGGAAGTCCTCGGTGAGGCGCCGCCCGATCCGTTCGGCGTTGGCGAAACCGGGCCGGTCGCTGAAACCGTGCCACGACTCGGCGACGTCCCGGCCGCGGAAGCGGTACCAGGTGATGCCCTTGTTGCCGATCACGTACGGGACGGGCTCGCGCCCCTCCTCCCGCAACCGCGCGATCAGCGCCTCCGCCTCGCGGATCACGTTGGCGTTGTAGGCGCCGCAGAACCCGCGGTCGCTGGTGATGATCAGGACGGCACTGCGGTTGTCGGTCGGCTGCTCCTGGAGCAGCGGATGCTCGATCCCGACATGATGGCTCACCAGCGCGGTCAGGGCCTGCGTGATCTGGTCGGCGTACGGCTTGGACGCCGCCACCGCATGCTGGGCCCTGACGATCCGCGAGGTGGCGATCATCTCCTGGGCACGCGTGATCTTGGCGGTCGACTTGACCGACTTGATCCGCTGCCGGAGTTGACGAAGCTGTGCGGCCATGGCCGTCAGCCCTTCTTGACGCGGGTGATCGTCTCCTGCTCGACATCCTCGTCGTCGATCGGCTCGACCGGCTCCTCCGCGAGGAGCTCGCCCTCATTGGTCTGGAAGCCCCGCTTGAACTCCGCGATGGCGCTCTTGAGACCGGTCAGGGCGTCGTCGGACAGCTTGCCGGTCTCCCGGATCGTGGTCAGCACGCCGCCCGCCTCGCGCTCCACGTAGTCGAGGAACTCGCGCTCGAAGCGGTGGATGTCGGCGACCGGGACGTCGTCCAGCTCACCGGACGTGCCCGCCCACACCGACACGACCTCCTGCTCGACCGGGTACGGCGACCCCTGCGGCTGCTTGAGCAGTTCCACGAGCCGGGAACCGCGGTCGAGCTGCGCGCGGGACGCCGCGTCCAGGTCGGACGCGAACGCGGCGAACGCCTCCAGGTCGCGGAACTGCGACAGCGCGAGGCGCAGCGTGCCGGCGACCTGCTTCATCGCCTTGATCTGCGCGTCGCCGCCCACCCGGGACACCGAGATGCCGACGTTGATCGCCGGGCGGACGCCCTGGTTGAACAGGTCCGTCTCCAGGAAGCACTGCCCGTCGGTGATGGAGATGACGTTCGTCGGGATGTACGCCGACACGTCGCTGCCCTTGGTCTCGATGATCGGCAGGCCCGTCATCGAACCGGCACCCATCTCGTCCGACAGCTTCGCGCAGCGCTCCAGCAGCCGGGAGTGCAGGTAGAACACGTCACCGGGGTAGGCCTCGCGGCCCGGCGGGCGGCGCAGCAGCAGCGACACCGCGCGGTACGCCTCCGCCTGCTTCGACAGGTCGTCGAAGATGATCAGGACGTGCTTGCCCTGGTACATCCAGTGCTGCCCGATCGCGGACCCGGTGTAGGGGGCGATGTACTTGAAGCCCGCCGGCTCGGACGCGGGCGCCGCCACGATCGTGGTGTACTCCAGCGCGCCGGCCTCCTCCAGGGAGCGGCGCACGTTGGCGATCGTGGAGCCCTTCTGGCCGACCGCGACGTAGATGCAGCGAACCTGCCTGCTCTCGTCGCCGGACTCCCAGTTCTCCTTCTGGTTGATGATCGTGTCCACGCAGACGGTCGTCTTGCCCGTCTGCCGGTCACCGATGATCAACTGGCGCTGGCCGCGGCCGATCGGCGTCATCGCGTCGATCGCCTTGATGCCGGTCTGCAACGGCTCGCTCACCGACTGCCGTTGCACGACCGTCGGCGCCTGTAGTTCGAGCGCGCGGCGCTCGGTCGTCTCGATCGGGCCCTTGCCGTCCAGGGGGTTGCCCAGCGCGTCGACGACGCGACCGAGGAAGCCGTCGCCGACGGGGGCCGAAAGGACCTCGCCGGTGCGGCGGACCTTCTGGCCCTCCTCGATCTTGCTGAAGTCACCAAGGACAACGGCGCCGATCTCGCGCACGTCCAGGTTCAGAGCCAGGCCACGGGTACCGTCCTCGAACTCAAGGAGTTCGTTCGCCATCGCGGACGGCAGCCCCTCGATGTGGGCGATACCGTCGCCGGAATCGACGACGGTGCCGACCTCTTCGCGCGCGGCGGCCTCGGGCTCGTACGACTGGACGAAGCGCTCCAGCGCGGTCCGGATCTCATCCGGACGGATCGTCAGCTCCGCCATGATTCCTCTCTTGCTCCTCAGAAGTCCGCTCTGCCGGCGTCAGCCGGTGCCGAGCCGCCGACGGACGTCGTCCAGCCGTCCGACGATCGTGCCGTCGATGATCTCGTCCCCGATCTGGATCGACAGTCCGCCGATCACCGTGGGGTCGATCTCGATGTTCAGGTGTACGTCGTGCCCGTAGGCGGTGGCGAGCGCCGCGGCGAGCCGCGTCCGCTGCGCCTCCGGCAGTTCGACCGGGGCGCGCACGAGCGCGACCAGCCGCTGCCTGCGCTGGGCGACGAGCTTGCCGTACTCGGCCAGCCCGCCTTCCAGGCTACGTCCTCGGGGGCGCGCCACCAGTTCGGTGACCAGCGTCAGCGTCGCCGGGGTGACCTTGCCGTCCAGCAACGCCCCGACCAGGCCGAGCTTGCGCTCGTCCGGCAGGCCGGGATTGGCGAGGGCCCCGCGCAGCGCGGGCTCGCCCTCGACGACCCGGGAGAACCGGAACAGCTCGTCCTCCAGGTCGTCGATCGCGTCCGCCGCCTCCGCGCGGGCGGCCTCGGCGGTGACCGCGAGGGTCTCCACCGCGTCCGCCAGCTCCGACGGCTTCGACCAGCGCAGCCGGACGACGTCGGCGACCAGCCCGAGAGCGGCCGGCGACACCTTGCCCTCCAGCAGGATCTGGACGAGCTGGGCCTTGTCGGCACCGTCGCGCGCCGGGTCGGAGACCGCCCGCCGCAGACCGTGCTCCCGGTCGATCAGGTGCAGCACCGCGAACAGGTCGCCGCCGAGTTCGGCCAGGTCGGCGGACGGTAGAACCGCCTCCAGCTTCTCCTTGGCCTCGGCCAGCGACGCCCTGCTCACCGCTCCCGTGATGGTCATGAGGTGACCTGCTCCTGTGTGCGGGCCCGCTCCTCCAGCTCCTCGAGGAACCGGTCGACGATGCGGCTCTGCCGCGCGCTGTCCTCAAGGGACTCGCCGACGACCCGTCCGGCCAGCTCCACCGACAGGGTGCCGATCTCGGCGCGCAGCGACTGCAACGCCTGCTGCCGCTCCGCCTCGATCTGCGCCTTGGCGTTGTCGACGATCCGGCGCGCCTCGACCTGGGCCTGCTCCTTGGCCTGGGCGATGATCTGCGCGCCCTGCTCCTCGGCCTTGCGCCGCTCGTTGGACGCCTCGACCGCGGCCGCCTTCTGCTGGGCCTTGTACTGCTCAAGGACCTGCCGGGCCTCTTCCTGCGCCTGCTCGGCGCGGGCCAGGCCCCCTTCGATCGCCTCGGTGCGCTCCTCCAGGGTCTTCTGGATTCGCGGGGTCAGGATCTTGCCGAGGACCACCAGGACGACGACGAACGAGAAGATGCCGACGACCAGTTCGAAGTTGTGCGGGATGAGCGGATTGTTTTCTTCCGCCGCAAGGACGGACGCTGTTTTGATCATGTCCGCAGTCCTTCCTCAGGTGGGACCCGGGGTCAGATGCTCTGGAAGATGAACGGCGCGACCAGACCGATCAGGGCGAGGGCCTCGGTGAGGACGAAGCCCAGCATCATGTTGGTGCGGATCACGCCGGTGAGCTCCGGCTGGCGGGCGATGGCGTTCACGCCCTGACCGAAGATGATGCCGATGCCGATGCCGGGGCCGATGGCCGCGAGGCCGTAGCCGATCGCGGTGACGTTGCCCGTGAGTCCATCGGAGGCGGCGAGGATGGCTCCCGTCATGGGTTCTTCCTTTTCTGTCGGCCGGCGGAGTCTCCCACCGGTCTGGCTTACGAGGTTGTCGAACGGGCGGTCCGGCGCTTGGAACGCCGCACGACCCTGGGAATCAGTGGTCCGCGTGCAGACCGCTCTGGATGTACATGGCGGCGAGCATCGCGAACAGGAACGCCTGCAAGAACTGGATCAGCAGCTCGAACATCGTCAGCAGGATGGTGACGACCACGCCGAGGATGCCGACGCCGAACCCGGCCACCGTGGGCTTCTCGAACAGGAACCAGAAGCCGACGAGGCTGAAGAACGCCAGGATCATGTGCCCGGCGAACATGTTGGCGAAGAGCCGGACCGCGTGGGTGAAGGGGGCGATGATGAAGGTCGAGAGGTACTCGATCGGCACCAGCAGGAAGTAGACGGGCAGCGGCAGGCCCTTGGGGATCATGTTCGTGAAGTACTTCACCGGGCCCTGGTGCTTGATGCCCAGGTAGACCTTGATGCAGTAGACCAGCCCCGCGAGGACGGCCGGGAACGCGATGTGCGACGCGATCGGGAACTGGATGATCGGGACGACCGAGAAGATGTTCCAGATCCAGATCATGAAGAACAGCGACATGAGCAGCGGCATCCACCGCTCGGTGTTGCGGCCGAGGAACGGGCGCGCGATCTCGTCGCGCACGAACATGTAGCCGACCTCGCCGATGTTCTGCATGCCGCGCGGCACCAGCTTCGGGTTGGCGAACGCCATCCAGAACACGACGCACACGACGACCGCGCCGAAGAGCGCGAAGAAGGCGGGCTTGGTGAGCCAGGCGGGGCCGCCGGCGAAGAGGGGCGGGAAGTCGAACAACTCCGTCCCGGGGGCCTCGAACTTGTCCCCCTCGGAGGCGAGGACCGTCAGCGCGTTCACGCGGCGTTCCCTTCATCAATGTGGTGATGTTTCACGAAGCTTTCCTCGGTGGCTTCCTCGGCGGCGGGGCCGCTCAGGAGGAGACGCGACCGTACTTCACGTAGACCAGGTAGATGGCGAGCCCGGCACCGATGACCACGCCGATCGGAATCAGCCAGGCCTGGTCCGTCCACTTGGCCAGCAGCCAACCGAGGCCGCCCCAGATCAGGATCCCGGAGAGGAGGTAGCTGGGCACGGACCAGGCGGCGTCGGCGAATTCCCGCTGACCGTCGTCCGGCCGTGGTTTCTGCTCGCTCATCGCGCTCCGGACGATAGCAGGCCATGACGGCGGTGGTCATATTGGAGTAGTCCAGGAGGGCCAGCCCCGTCCGCGGCGGCATCATCACGGACTCCGGTCCAGGCTGTTCTCGGGCTCGTCGATGTACAGCTTGTGCTGCATCACGAGCCTGGCCTCAGCGGCGATCCACAGCAGGGCGAGCCCGATGACCGTCCAGCCGAAGACCTTGGTGTTCCAGATCGTGACCTCGTCCATGGCGCCGACCAGCGCCATCACGGCGAGGATCTTCACCAGGTAGCTCACCAGCGCGGCGAGCATCATGGTCTGCGCGGAGTACTTGGCGGCCCAGGACACCACCATCGCGCTGATCGAGAAGAAGGCGATCACCACGACGGAGGCCAGTGCCGCCGCGAGGGCACCCTTGGTGCCCGCCGCCAGTAGGCCGATCAGGACGGCGCCCACCCCGGCGGCGGTGGCCGGGATCGCGGCGCCGCGGAGCATCCGGGCGTCGGAGGTTTGCATGAGGGCTCCGGCTGGTCACGGTCAGTGGTCGTCTGTTGTTCGTGAAAGGTATCACAAGCGTCCGGATTGTCCACAATTACCCTAGAGGTAACGCGACGCGGAGATGGACCGTCCACGAATCGCGAGCCGGGCTCGCTGCCTGGACTCTAGCCCAGCCCGCCGACGGGCAGGGTCACGGGCGGGGTCGCGGGCACGGTCATGGGCAGGGTCACGGCCGGACCCGGATGCCGTCCGGCGGCGCGTCGGCGGGCGAAAAGCGAAGGTCAGACGTGCATCGTCGGGCGCTTCGGGACGCGGTCGTCCCCCGGCGGGATCGCCGGGTCGCGGCGGCGGGGCTTCAGCATGAGCAGCACGCCGACGACCGCGACCAGCAGGGTGATGCCGACGGTGATCCAGGCGGCGTCGAACTTGGCCAGCCCGACCAGGCCCGAGGCCAGCAGCCCGACCCAGCAGTACATGATCAGGACGGCCCGCCGGGTGGAGTGGCCCAGTTGCAGCAGGCGGTGGTGCAGGTGCTGCTTGTCGGGCGCGAACGGCGACCGGCCCTGGTTGGTGCGGCGCCACACGGCGAGCAGCATGTCGATGAACGGGATCGCGGCCACCGCCGGGACCAGCAGGATCGGGACGAAGAACGGGAACAGCCCGTTCGCGAGGATGGCCGGGTCGAACTGGCCCGTCAGCATGATCGTGGACGCGCTGAGCAGCAGCCCGATCAGCATCGAGCCGGTGTCCCCCATGAAGATCTTGGCGGGGCTGAAGTTGTGCGGCAGGAAGCCCAGGCACATCCCGAACAGGATCGCGGCGATCAGCGTCGCGGCGGTCAGCGTGGTCAGCCCGTACGACCGGGACAGCAGGTAGGCGTAGGTGAACAGCGCCAGCGCGGCGATCCCGACGACGCCCGCGGCGAGACCGTCCAGACCGTCGATGAAGTTCACCGCGTTGATCGTCGCGACGACGATCAGGACGGTCAGCGGCACCCCGTAGGCGGGCGGCAGCGTCAGCGACTCGCCCGTCGGCAGCGGGATCGCGTAGATCTGGATGCCCTGCATGATGAAGATCCCGGCCGCGGCGACCTGACCGGCGAACTTCGTGAGGGCGTCGACCTCCCACTTGTCGTCGGCGATGCCGATCAGCACGAGTAGCCCGCCCGACAGCAGAAGTGCCCTGGTCACGTTGATGTCGCCGTCCGCGAGGACCTTGCGCATCTCCGGCAACCCCGTCGCGACGACCAGGGCGGCGACCATCCCGCCGAACATCGCGAGACCACCGAGCCGGGGCGTCGGGATGACGTGCACGTCGCGTTCGCGGGGGACGGCCTGCGCGCCGATCCAGACGGCGAACGAGCGCACCACGGGGGTCAGCAGATAGGCGACGAGGGCGGCCACGAGGATGCTGAGCAGGTACTCCCGCACCTCCCCCGCCTCCCCTCGCCGATCCGTGCCGCCCGCCTACGCCCCGTACCCCGTCCGCGCGGGCCGTCACCTTGGTAGACGGCTCGCCGCGTCGATCTGTTCACAGCGCGACCGATCAACTGTAGTCCGCCCGCCGACTCGGCGCGGCCGATCCGCCCAACCGGTGCCGCTTCCGTAGCCGATCCCGGCGCCGACGATCACGAGCGCGAGCCCGGCCAGGCAGCGGTTCCCGAGCGAGAACGCCCACGCCCCGTGCGCCACGACATCGTCCCCGACATCGGCGACGATCAGCAGGAATCCGGCCGCGATCAGCACCGCGCCGACGCGCCGTGACGGGGTCGGGGTCGCGGTCGGGGCCCGGGACGGGGACGGGGACGGGCGGCGCGCGAACAGGATCACGGCCGCGAGGGCGAGTACGAGCAGGGCGGTGCCCGTCCAGTCGCCGTTCCAGCGCGGCGAGGCGTACCTCGGCGGCGGCACGGCGACCGCCCGCTTGGGCAGCCTGACCTTGACCTTCATGCCCTCGTGCGGGGCGAGCGCGTTCTGGATGAAGTCCACGGCGTAGGGGCCGTCGCGGTCGCGCAGGCACCGGGTCGTCGCGCCGGGAACGCCCGCCCGGCAGGTCGCGTACCGCAGCGGCACCGGCGCCTCCACCCGGACGGCCGCGTGCCCGATCGGGATGTTCCAGCTCCGGTCGATCGCGTCCCACACCAGCTCGTCGTGGTCGGCGCGGGGCGTGAACGCCCAGGCCACCGCGTACTCGATCACGTACGCCTGCCTGCCGCGCACCTCGCGGCCACGGTCGCCGACGGTGATCCGCACGTCGTTCAGGAACCTCGTCGTCCTCGCCCGGGACGGAGCGCCGGTGGACGAACTGCTCCGCACGTCCCGCACGTCGAACAGCCGGTCGCCACGCCGGAACCGCACGTTCCGCGCGATCCCGTGCTCGCCGCTCCGGTCGAAGTCGTAGGTGATCGTCTCCCGGACGTGCAGCAGGCCGTCCGCGCCGATGGTGAGCACGACGTCGTAGGTCGGGATGCGCTCACCCGGCTCTCCCACGGCGTGGACGGGCAGCACCAGGACGAGCGCGGGCAGCAGCAACAGCACACCCGCGACGATCGCCGGCCCCCGGACACGACCACGCACCTCGGACATGCTTCCACCGTTACCGCGAAAGGGACCGCGTAACGGGTGGACGGTTCGCCAGGTCCGCCTACCCGAACCGGGTCAGGAGTCTTGCTCAGAGGTGTTCGTGGAGGGCTCAGCAGGCTCGTCGGGCGTCGCGACCGGGGCCTCCTTGGTGAGGGAGGGCTTGGCGATCTCGGCGGCGGACGGGGCGGCTGCGGGCTCCCCGATCTTCGCGTCCGAAGCGTCCGCGACGGGGGTGTCGGCGGCGTCCAGGTCGGGGGCGTCGGCGTCGTCCTCGTCGGTCAGCAGGACGCCGACCACCGAGCGGATCTTGTCCTCGGGAATGGCGCCCGCGCGCAGCAGGCGCGGCACCGAACCGGTGAGGTCGACGATCGTCGACGGGTCGTTGTGCCCGGACACGCCGCCGTCCAGATAGACGGCGACGGACTCGCCGAGCATCTTCTCGGCCTCCTCCGCGTCGCGCGCCGCCGGACGACCACTCAGGTTCGCGCTGCTGACGGCCATCGGGCCGGTCTCCTTGAGCAGCTCCACCGCCAGGTCGTGCATCGGCATGCGCAGTGCCACGGTGCCCTTCGTCTCACCGAGATCCCACATGAGGCTCGGGTTGGCGCGGACCACCAGGGTCAGCGCGCCCGGCCAGAACTCGTCGATGAGGTCCTGCCCGTAGACGCCCAGGTCGTCGGCCAGCGCGGACGCCGCCCGCACCGACCCGACCAGGACCGGCGGCGGCATCTCGCGGCCGCGTCCCTTGGCGTCCAGCAGCTTCTCGACGGCGGCGGGCGTGAAGGCGTCCACGCCGACGCCGTACACCGTGTCGGTCGGCAGGACGACCAGTTCACCGCGTCGCACGGCCGACATGGCCTCGGCGACCCCGCGGGTGCGCTCCTTCGGATCGGAGCAGTCATAACGTCGGCTCACGGTCGCCCGTCTTCCTCTGCGCAACACTCGTCCGGTATGGCACCGCCAAGGATAGCGGCGGTCCAGACCACTAGTTCGAGGCGGTACGCGCGGTCACTCCGAGGCGGTCCTCGCGGTCAGTCGGACGTGGTCCGCGCGGTGACGAAGCGGTCCCGGTTGGTGAGGTCGCGGCGGTTGCGGACGTCGCGCCAGCCGTTCTCCTCCGCGAAGACCCAGTACACCGCGTTGCCTTGCAGGTCACTGTGCTCGACCGCCATGTGGCCGCCGGGACGCAGCAGGCGCCGGGCCGTCTGCTCCACCACACGGATCGCGTCCAAGCCGTCGTCGCCGCCGCCCCACAGCGCGTCGGCCGGATCGTGGTCGCGGACGTCGCGCGGCACGTACTCCCACTCGCTCATCGGGATGTACGGGGGGTTGGAGACGACCAGGTCGACGGTGCCGTTCAGCTCGGGCAGCGCGGTGGCGAAGTCGTCCAGGTGCAGGCGGACGCGGCCCCGCTCGTCCAGCTCCTCGACGTTGCGGGTCGCGTGGACGAACGCCGTAGGGTCGCGTTCCACGGCGTGGACGCGGGCACGCGGCGCCTCCAGCGCGATCGACAGCGCGATCGCCGCCGACCCCGTCCCGAGATCGACGACGAGAGGGTCGCGGACGTCCATGTCACGCAGCGTGTCCAGCACCCAGCCGACCATCACCTCGGTCTCCGGACGCGGCACGAACACGCCGGGCCCGACCTTCAACTCCAGGTACCGGAAGAACGCGCGGCCCGTGATGTGCTGCAACGGCTCGCCCGCCTCGCGCCGCGCGACGAACTCCCAGAACCGGGCGTCGAACGAGCCGTCCGGGACGCCGTGCAGCTCCGAGCGCTTCACCCGGTGCACGGCCGCCGCCAGCTCCTCGGCGTCCGCGCGGGGCGAGGCGGCCCCCGCGTCCGCGAGCCGCGCCGTGGCCCTGGCGATCTCGTCGAGCAGCAGGTTCATGATCCTGCCCTCCGAGGGGAGACAACCCCCCACACCCCCAGGTTCGCTGCGCTCATGCGCGTGCCTATCCGAGGGGGGACGACCCCCCACGCCCCCCGATTCGCTGCGCTCATGCGCGTTGGGCTTCGGCCAGTCGGCGCTCCATGTCGGCGTCCACGAGCGCCTGCGTGACGTTGTGGAGGTCGCCGTCCAGGACCTGGTCGAGGTTGTAGGCCTTGTAGCCGACCCGGTGGTCGGAGATCCGGTTCTCCGGATAGTTGTAGGTGCGCACCCGCTCAGAACGGTCCACGGTGCGGACCTGGCTCTTGCGTTCGGCCGCCGCCGCCGCGTCGGCCTCTTCCTGCGCCATCGCCAGGAGGCGTGACCGCAGGATGCGCATCGCCTGCTCCTTGTTCTGGAGCTGGCTCTTCTCGTTCTGGCAGGAGACGACGACGCCCGTCGGCAGGTGTGTGATGCGGACCGCCGAGTCGGTGGTGTTGACGCTCTGCCCGCCCGGACCGGACGAGCGGTACACGTCCACGCGCAGATCGTTGGCGTCGATCTGGACGTCGACGTCCTCGGCCTCCGGGGTCACCAGCACACCGACCGCGCTGGTGTGGATGCGTCCCTGCGACTCGGTGGCGGGGACGCGCTGGACGCGGTGGACGCCGCCCTCGTACTTCAGACGCGTCCAGACGCCCTCGTCCTTGGCGCCCTTGGCCTTCACCGCGACGGTGACGTCCTTGTAGCCGCCGAGGTCGGACGGGTGCCCGTCGAGAACCTCGGTCTTCCAGCCGACGCGCTCGGCGTAGCGCAGGTACATGCGGAGCAGGTCACCGGCGAACAGCGCCGACTCCTCGCCGCCCTCCCCGGCCTTCACCTGGAGGATGACGTCCTTCGCGTCGTTCGGGTCGCGCGGGACCAGCAGCCGCCGCAGCCGCTCGGTCAGCTCCTCGCGGTGCCGCTCCAGGTCGACGGCCTCGGTGGCGAACGCCTCGTCCTCCCCGGCCAGCTCCTTGGCCGTGGCGAGGTCGTCCTCCGTCGAGGCCAGCTCCCGGTGCGTCTCGACGATCGGCCGCAGCTCCGCGTAGCGCTTCCCGAGCTTGCGCGCCAGGCCCTGGTCCGCATGGACGGACGGATCGGCGAGCCGTTCCTCGATGCCCGCGTATTCGCTGATCAGTTCGTCGAGATTCACGATGTGTCCTGGCCCGTTCGCAAGGCCCGGGGACCCTCGGTGAGTCCCCGGGCCGTCACTTGGTCGCTGTGTGGGTGCGGCGCTCGTCCTACTTGCCGGCCCTCTTCTTGCCGAAGCGCTGCTCGAAGCGCGCGACCCGGCCGCCGGTGTCGAGGATCTTCTGCTTGCCCGTGTAGAACGGGTGGCAGTTCGAGCAGACGTCCGCGTGGATCACGCCGTTCTCGGCGGTGCTGCGGGTCTCGAAGGTGTTTCCGCACGTACACGTCACGGTCGTGACGACGTAGTTCGGGTGAATGTCAGGCTTCATGGTTCTCCTCGCTTCTGGCGGCACCGGGCGCTCTCGCATCCCACAAACATGGCGTTCCGCATGACGGGGCCACGGAAAGATGAAAGAGACGTGAACCGGAACCGCAGCGGTTGGCGCTCCAAGTGTGCCAGATGCGAGAACGTGCGGACGTCACCGGGCATTCCCGATCTTGGATGTCCTGGTGCGTCATGGGCGTCCGGGGCCCGTTCCGGGGGCACGGCGCGGGCACGGCGGAGGCGCGTCCGGGGGGCGTCCGGCCGTTCAGGCGTCGGTGCGGCCCAGGTAGGCCAGGACGGCCATGACCCGCCGGTGCCCGCCCTGCGCGGGCTGGAGGCGCAGCTTCATGAAGATGTTCGAGATGTGCTTCTCCACGGCGCCCTCGGTGACGACCAAGTCGGCGGCGATCGCGCCGTTCGAGCGGCCCTGCGCCATCAGCGCCAGCACCTCCCCCTCGCGCGGCGTCAGCGCCTCCAGCGGGTCGCCGCTGCGGCGCCGACCCAGCAGCTGGCCGATCACCTCCGGGTCGATCACCGTCCCGCCCGAGGCGATCCGGCGGACCGCGTCGATGAACTCGGCGATGTCCGACACCCGCTCCTTCAGCAGGTAGCCGACGCCCTCGGCGCCGCCGCCGATCAGGTCGGTCGCGTACCGCTCCTCCACGTACTGCGACAGGACGAGGATCGGCGTGCCCGGCCTGCGCTCCCGGACGGCCAGCGCGGCCCGCAGCCCCTCGTCGGTGAACGACGGCGGCATCCGCACGTCCACGATGGCGAGGTCGGGATCGTGCTCGTCGACGATCCCGAGCAGACCGGGGCCGTCCCCGACCGTGGCCGCCGTCTCGATCCCGGCGTCGGCGAGCAACCGGATGAGCCCTTCCCGCAACAGCACCGAATCCTCGGCGATCACTACCCGCATCCGCCCATTATCGGGGCTACGACAAAGGGGCGGGACCCGAACGGGCCCCGCCCCCGTCAGCTCACCAGTTGCACGGAAGGTCGGCGCGGATGATCGTCGGGCCGCCGGGCGGGCTGTCCACGATCAGCATTCCGTCGATCGTGGCGGCCCGGTCGGCCAGGCCCGCCAGCCCGCCCCGCGGCCGCGCGACCGCGCCGCCGACCCCGTTGTCGATCACCTCGACGACCACCCACCGGTCGTCGCGGGCGACCCGGACGGACGCCCGCGTAGCCCGGGCGTACTTCGCGATGTTCGCCAGCGACTCGGCGACGATGAAGTAGGCGATGCTCTCGACCGCCGCGGGCGGACGCTCCGGCAGGTCGACCTCGACCTCCACCGGGACGGGCGCGCGGCCCGCGAGCCCCGACAGCGCCGGGTCCAGGCCGCGGTCGGTGAGGATCGCCGGGTAGATGCCGCGGGCCAGGTCGCGCAGCTCGGAGATCGCCTCCTTGGTGCCCGAGTGGGCCTGCTCGATCAGCGCCCGCGCGCCCTCTGGGTCGTCGTCGAGCTTCGCGCGGGCCCGGCCGATGTCCATCGCCACGGCAAGCAGCCGCTGCTGGGCGCCGTCGTGCAGGTCGCGCTCGATGCGGCGCCGCTCGAACTCGGCGGCGTCCACGCCCCGGGCGCGGCTGGCCTGGAGGTGCTCGGTCCGCTTGCGCAGTTCCATGTTCTCCAGCTGCGACGGGCTCGGGCCGAGCATCAGCCCCGCCCACGTCGAATGCACGATCGCCATCACCCGCGTCACGTACATCGCCACGACGAGGACGACCAGCCCGATGAGGGAGATCGGCAGCGCCTCGAGCGGGTTGCCCGCCCAGTACGACACGGCGCCCAGGCCGACCTCGGCGCCGGAGCCGTCCACCGCCACGATCACCGGCATGAACAGCAGCATCCCGGTGGCCGACCACAGGACCACCGACGCGACGAACTCCACCAGCGTGACGGGGAACAGCACGGCCAGGTAGGCGAGGTCCTTCCAGGTGGCGGGGTCGGCCGCCATGCCCTTCAGCTTGACCAGCGGATTGCGGCTCTCGGGCCGCTTCCGGTACGGGCTCGCGATCTTCACGCCGAACGCCGCCCTGACCAGCCGCCGCTCCAGCATCGCGCCGAACCGCCACAGCAGCATCATCAGGACCAGCATCGGCAGGCCCACCCAGATGATCAGCAGGCTGAAGGACAGCGCGAGGCCGACCACCAGCGTGATGAACCAGCCGAGCCCGAACGCCATGCTGACGGCGAGGTAGATCGCCGAACGCCAGGTCAGCGACGACTTCGCCAGGGCCAGCGGCGTCCACGGGCCGTTCGCGACGTTCGCCGCCGCGTCTCCCCCGGCCTGGAGCACCGTGGCCCACCGCGCCGACGTCCACCGCGTGACGGCGGTCGTCGCGCCGCCGCCCATCGGGTCCCTGTTCAGCTCACCCACGTCGTCCCTCCATGCCCGTTCCAACCTACGGTCCAAGGCTGCCCTGGCCCAGGTGGGACGACCATGACGTCCGCCGCCTTATCGGGGGTGGGGCTAACCCCACCATGCCCCCCATGTGCCCGTTGGAGGGCTGTGTGCCCGCTGGAGGACTGTCTGTCCGCTAGGGGGACTGTGTGCCCGTTGGGGGACACCGAACGCCCCCGTCCGGAACGTTCCCGGGGAGTGCGGAGGGCGTCCCTCCACACGAACCCGAACCGTTCCGGACGAGGGCGTGACTCGCTCATGTTCGGCCGCCTCGCCCGGCGAGGCGCGCCGGACGGCCCTCAGCGGTCGTCGGAGACCGTGGTCTTCTGCACTTGGAGCAGGAACTCGGCGTTCGACTTGGTGTCCTTCATCTTCTCGATGAGGAGCTCCAGCGCCTGCTGCATGTCGAGCGCGTGCAGGACGCGGCGGAGCTGCCAGACGACGCGCAGTTCCTCCGGCGCCATGAGGATCTCCTCCTTGCGGGTGCTGGACGCGTCCACGTCCACCGCCGGGAAGATCCGCTTGTCGGCCAGACCCCGGTTGAGCTTCAGCTCCATGTTGCCGGTGCCCTTGAACTCCTCGAAGATGACCTCGTCCATGCGGGACCCGGTCTCGACCAGCGCCGTCGCGAGGATCGTCAGCGAACCGCCGTTCTCGATGTTGCGGGCCGCGCCGAAGAACCGCTTCGGCGGGTACAGCGCCGTCGAGTCGACACCACCGGACAGGATGCGTCCGGACGCGGGCGCCGCCAGGTTGTAGGCGCGGCCGAGCCGGGTGATCGAGTCGAGCAGCACGACGACGTCGTGGCCCAGCTCCACCAGCCGCTTGGCACGTTCGATCGCCAGTTCCGCGACGGTGGTGTGGTCCTCGGCGGGACGGTCGAAGGTCGAGTGGATCACCTCGCCCTTCACCGTCCGCTGCATGTCGGTGACCTCTTCCGGACGCTCGTCCACCAGGACGACCATCAGGTGGCACTCCGGGTTGTTCTTGGTGATCGCGTTGGCGATCGCCTGGAGCACCATCGTCTTACCGGCCTTCGGCGGCGACACGATCAGGCCGCGCTGGCCCTTGCCGATCGGCGACACCAGGTCGATGATCCGCGTGGTCAGGATGCCGGGGTCGGTCTCCAGGCGCAGCCGCTCCTGCGGGTACAGCGGCGTCAGCTTGCTGAACTCGACGCGGCCCTTGGCCTGGTCGGGCTCCATCCCGTTGACGGTGTCGAGCCGGACCAGCGCGTTGAACTTCTCGCGCCGCTCGCCCTCGCGGGGCTGGCGGACCGCGCCGGTGATGACGTCGCCCTTGCGCAGCCCGTTCTTGCGGACCTGCGCCAGCGACACGTACACGTCGTTCGCGCCCGCCAGGTAGCCCGTCGTGCGGACGAAGGCGTAGTTGTCGAGGATGTCGAGGATGCCCGCGACCGGGATCAGGACGTCGTCGTCGGTGAGCACCGGCTCCTCGTAGCGGTCGCGGCTGCCACGGCCGCGGTTGCGCTCACGGAAACGGCGCCCGCGGCGGCTCCGGCCGCCCTCGTCGTCGTCGTGCTGGCCGCCGCCGCCCTGGTTCTGGCCACGCTGGCGTCCGCCGCCGCCCCCCTGGTCGCCGCGGTCACCACGGTCGCTCCGGTCGCCACGGTCTCCGCGCTCGCCACGGTCGCGGCCTTCGCCGCGCTCGCCCCGCTCGCCGCGGTCACGGCCGCCGCGCTGGCGCTGGCGTCCACCGCCCTCGCGGCCGTCGCGGCCCTCGCGCCCGTCGCGTCCGCCGTCGCGGTTCTCGCGCCCGTCCCGTCCGCCGCCCTGGGAGTCGTCCTCGGCGTTCTGGTCACGGTCGCGGTTCTGGTCGCGGTCGCGGCGCTCCCCGCGCTGCCGCCCGCCCTGGCGCTCGGCCCGCTCGGCGCGCTCCGGCTTCTCGGCCGTGTCCCCCCTGTCGGCCGCCTTCTCCTTGTCGGCCACCTTGTCCGCGATCGGGGCCTGCTGCGCGTCCGACTGCGGCTGCGCAGCGGCCTGCGCGTTCGCGGGGGCCTGCTCGCCCGCGGACACGACCTCGGCGAGGGTCCCCTGCTCCTCGGGCACGTCGCGCTTGACGGCCGCGCGGGCGCGCCGAGGGCGCTCGGTGCGCGGCTGCTCCTGCTGCTGTTGGGCCGTGGCAGCGGCTCCCTGCTCGCCCCCCGCCGAGCCCTGCCCCTGACCGCCCTGCTTCTCCTGGATGGCGGCGATGAGCTGGCTCTTGCGCATCCCGGTCACGCCGGTGATGCCGAGGCTGGACGCGAGCGCCTTGAGCTCGGGCAGCACCATGGCCGACAGGCCGGTGCCGGACCGGCGGCGCCGGGGGGTGGCGGGCTCGGCGTCGGCGGCCTGAGCGGCGTCGACGGGTCCCGTGCTCGATGCGTCCGTAAGGAGTTCGCTGGATTCGCTCACTAAGGGTCCTTCCCAGGGAGCGGGCGTTGGCCGGTGCTCGGCCAGCCGACCCGGTAGTGCGGCCCGGCGGGGGCGCCGGGACGGGCTCCGCTGATCACGGTGGGGCCGGGATCTGCGTGTTCTGGGCGCAGCCAGATGGTGGACGGAACGGTTCGCTCGCAGGCGTCCCCGAAACCGTCACGTCCGAAGGTTCGTTGGAATGCCGGACAACGGATTGTCACGGTGTCGGGAAGCCTAGTACGCGGGACCGACACGGCCGGAAGGCCGATCAGATGACGCGCGGCTGACGAGCACGCTGCCCCGAACGGGGCATCTGGTGCGGCATTCAGCCTAACATCACCAGGGCGCACTGCTATTCCCCAGAGGTCGATGTCTTCGCATTTTACCTAGCGGGAACGTGCCGGATCCCGCACCGGCCGCGGCGGGGCACCCACGCGCGGCCGTCAGGACCGGAGCGTCGATTCTCCGGTCACGACGCGCGCGCCGCGAGTCGCGACGTCCAACGGGTGCTTGAGCCAGCCATTACCCACTCCGGGTGCTATCGAATCAACCCGTGATGCGCTTGTGAAGGCCAGGACAGTGGGACCTGCCCCGGAAATCACCGCCGGGACGCCCGCCGCGCGAAGCCGCGCGACGAGTTCGGCCGACTCGGGCATTGCGGGCGCGCGATAATCCTGGTGCAGCCGATCCTCGGTGGCGTCGAGCAGGACGCTGGTGTCGAGCCCACCGGTGAGCGCCGCGACGAGCAGCGCGGCGCGTCCGGCGTTGGCGGCGGCGTCCCCGTGCGGGACGGTCTCCGGCAGCAGCCCGCGAGCCTGCTCGGTCGCCAGCCGCTGCTCCGGGACATAGGCGGTGACCTGCGTAATCTTTGTCTCAAGCCGGACGAGTCGTGGGCCGTCCGGGGTCGTCCAGGCAACGGTCAGGCCGCCCGCGAGGCACGGCGCGACATTGTCGGGATGGCCCTCGATCTCGGTGGCGAGGCGGAGCGCGGCGTCGTCCCCGAGCAGTTCGCCGCCCGGGTGCAGCTCGCGCGCCGCGACGATCCCGGCGACGATCGCGGCGGACGAGGATCCGAGGCCGCGGCTGTGCGGGATCCGGTTGCGGCACCGCAGCCGCAGGCCGGGTGGCCTGCGCTCGGGTCCGGTTCCGGCCAGATCGTCCAGGATGTCGTAGGTGCGGCGGACCACCCTCACGATGAGGTGCTGTTCGCCCCGGTCGGCGACCTCGGTGCCCTCGCCGTCCACCTCGATGGACACGCCGGGCTTCCCGGTCGCCTCGACCTCGACGTCGTCGTACAGCGTCAGCGCGAGGCCGAGCGAGTCGAAGCCGGGGCCGAGGTTGGCGCTGGTGGCCGGTGTGCGGACGACGACCGGCCCCTCCGTCCAGCCCACGTCAGGTGAGACCGAGCTCCGACGCGGCGGAGTGCGCGTCGACCTTGATGGTGGTCGGGGCGGGCGCCCCGGAGATCGCCCAGTCGGGGTCCTTGAGGCCGTTGCCCGTCACCGTGCACACGACCCGGGACCCGGGCGCGACCACGCCCTGCTCGCTCGCCTGCACCAGGCCCGCGACGCTCGCCGCCGAGGCGGGCTCGACGAACACGCCCTCCTCCCTGGCCAGCAGCCGATACGCGGCCAGGATCTGCCGGTCGGTGACCGACGCGATGGCGCCGCCCGACTCGTCCCGCGCGGCGATCGCCAGGTCCCAGGAGGCGGGGTTGCCGATCCTGATCGCGGTCGCGATCGTCTGCGGCGTCAGGACGGGCTCGCCCTTCACGAACGGCGCGGCCCCGGACGCCTGGAAACCCAGCATCCTTGGGGTCTTCGAGGCCACCTCGTCGGTCGCGTACTCCTTGTAGCCCATCCAGTAGGCGGAGATGTTTCCCGCGTTTCCGACGGGCAGGCAGTGCACGTCGGGGGCGTCGCCGAGCGCGTCCACGATCTCGAACGCGGCCGTCTTCTGCCCCTGCAACCGGTATTTGTTGACCGAGTTGACCAGAGCCACCGGATAGTCGACGGACAGTTTCCGTGCCAGCTCGAGGCAGTCGTCGAAGTTGCCGTCCACCTGGAGGAGACGCGCGCCGTGCACCAGCGCCTGCGCCAGCTTCCCCATCGCGATCTTCCCGGCGGGGACGAGGACCGCGCAGGTCATCCCGGCCCGCACCGCGTACGCGGCGGCCGACGCGGAGGTGTTTCCGGTCGAGGCGCAGATGACCGCCTTCGCGCCGTCCTCGGCGGCCTTGCTGATCGCCATCGTCATGCCGCGGTCCTTGAACGACCCGGTCGGGTTGGCGCCCTCCACCTTGAGGAACACCTCGCAGCCGGTCAGCTGCGACAGCCGTCCCGCGGGCAGCAGCGGTGTACCGCCCTCCAGCAGCGTCACGACCGGAGTCGCGTCCGTCACCGGAAGCCGGTCGCGGTACTCCTCGATAAGGCCACGCCACGCACGGGCGGTCGCGTTCACGTCGGACTCCCTGAATGACCTGCGATGTTGCCCGTGAGTCTACCGGTGCGGGACGACCCGCTCCCACTCCAGACGCCCTTCACGGCGGGTGGAGAACGTCACTCCTCGCCTTCGACGCGCATGACACTCGTGACCTCGCGGACGATGTCCAGGTCGCGCAGCCCCGCCACCGTGGCCGCCAGCGCGGCGTCCGGGGCCCGGTGGGTCACCACGACGAGCTGCGCCTCCTCGCCCAGCCCCACCTGCCGGACGGCCTGAATCGACACGCCGTGCCTGGCGAACTCCTCGGCGACCGTGGCGAGAACACCGGCCTCGTCGGTCACGTCCACCTGGATGTAATAACGGGTGACCGTCTCACCCATTGGAAGCACCGGAAGCTTCGCGTACGTCACTTCCACTGGGCCGGGCGTGCCACCGGCCACATTCCGAGCCACCGCGACCAAGTCGCCCAACACGGCCGACGCCGTTGGAGCCCCACCGGCGCCCGCGCCATAGAACATCAGCGAACCCGCTGACTCCGCCTCTACGAACACCGCGTTGTAGGCCTCACGAACACTCGCCAATGGATGCGAACGGGGAATCATCGCCGGATATACCCGCACCGACACACCACGGCCGTTCCGTCCGCCCTCCGAAGGAACGCGCTCGCAGATGGCGAGAAGCTTGACGACGCAGTCCATTCCCTTGGCACCGGCCACATCCGCGGCACTCACCTCAGTGATGCCTTCACGATGGACATCCGCGGCGGTCACCGGAGTGTGGAAAGCGAGCTGCGCAAGGATCGCCGCCTTGGCCGCGGCGTCGAAACCCTCCACATCAGCTGTCGGGTCGGCCTCCGCGTAGCCGAGCGACTGGGCCTCCTCCAACGCTTCGTTGAAACCCGCGCCGTTGGTGTCCATCTGGTCGAGGACGTAGTTCGTGGTGCCGTTCACTATGCCGAGCACCCGATGCACGTGGTCGCCGACCAGAGACTCCCTCAACGGCCGCAGCAACGGGATCGCGCCCGCCACCGACGCCTCGTAGTAGAGGTCCGCGCCGTACTCCCTGGCCGCCGCGAACAGCGTCGCGCCGTCCTCCGCCAGCAACGCCTTGTTCGCCGTGATGACCGACTTGCCGGACTTCATCGCCTCCAGCATCAGCGACCGCGCCGGCTCGATCCCGCCGATGACCTCGATGACGATGTCGACGTCGTCCCTGGTCACCAGCGTCTGCGCGTCCGTCGTCAGCAGCTCCCTGGCGACGCCGTCCCGGACCCGGTCGGGCCGCCGCACCGCGATCCCGGCCAGCTCCAGCGGCGCCCCCACCCGCGCGGCCAGGTCGTCGGCCTGCTCGTTCAGCAGCCGGACGACCTCCGTGCCGACCACGCCGCAGCCGAGCAACGCAACGCGCAGTCCGGGTTTCACGCTTCGACCTCCGCATCGAGCCGCAGCAGGTCCTCGGCCCCCTCGCGGCGGACGATCACGCGCGACCTGCCGTCCCTCACCGCCACCACGGCGGGCTTCGGGACGTAGTTGTAGTTGCTGGCCATCGATCGACAGTACGCACCGGTCGCCGCAACCGCCACCAGATCCCCTGCCGCAATATCTTCGGGGAACCAGAGGTCCCGCACCACAATGTCGCCGCTTTCGCAGTGCTTCCCGACAAGCCTACTGAGCATGGGTGATGCGTCGGACGACCGGCTCGCCAGCACGCCCGTGTACTCGGCGCCGTACAGCGCGGTCCGCAGGTTGTCGCTCATGCCGCCGTCCACCGAGACGTAGGTACGCAGACCCTCGACGTCCTTGACGGTGCCGACTTCGTACAGAGTGACGCCGCCCGCCCCCACGATCGCCCTGCCGGGCTCCACGGTCAGCCGGGGCATCGTCAGCCCATAGGCCCGGCACTCGCGCACCACGATGTTCCTGAGGCCGTCCGCGATGGACTTCGGGTCGTGCGGCGCCTCACCCGGCACGTACGCGATGCCGTAGCCGCCGCCCAGGTCCAACTCGGGCAGCTCGACGCCGTGCTCGTCCCGGATGGCCACCAGCAGCTCGGCGAGCCGGTGCGCGGCGACCTCGAACCCGTCCACCTCGAAGATCTGCGACCCGATATGGCTGTGCAGCCCCACCAGCTCCAGCTGCCGCAGCTCCAGAACCCTCCGCACCGCCTCCAGCGCCGCCCCGGAACTCCTGGAGAACCCGAACTTCTGGTCGTCATGGGCCGTCGCGATGAACTCATGGGTGTGAGCCTCGACACCCGTGGTCACGCGCACCATCACCTTGGGCCGGACACCCATCTCCTGAGCGAGATAACCCACGCGGGCGATCTCCTCGAACGAATCCAGCACGATCCGTCCGACCCCGGCCTCCAGGGCCTTCTCGATCTCCCAGGCCGCCTTGTTGCTCCCATGCAACGTGATGCGCTCCACAGGAAAATCCGCAGCGAGTGCGACAGCGAGCTCTCCCCCACTGCACACGTCCAGCCCGAGACCTTCCTCTTTCACCCACCGCGCGACGGCCGTACACAGGAACGCCTTACTGGCGTAGTGCACGTCCCCGTCATGAAACGCAGCCGCGTACTCCCGCGCACGGCTCCGCACGTCCTCCTCGTCGTAGACATACAGAGGAGTGCCGTACTCCCGCACGAGATCCCGCACATCGACACCACCCACGGACAGCACACCACCGTCCCGCTTGGCGTTCCGTGGCCAGACCGCGGGGTCGAGCGCGTTCAGATCATCAGCGGGCCCCGCCGGGTGGTCTTCCGGCAGAACATCGGCATGCAGCGGCCCAGCAGGGTGTACTCGACTCATATCCGCTCTCTAGGGGTTTCACCGAACATCTTCAGTCCGTCGCCGAGGACGACCTTCACAGCCTCCGCCAAGCCGACCCGTCCACCTTCCAGCGGACGGCGCTCATGGACGTCGTGGTACGCCCCGGCCACCTTCTCCAAACAAAACATCAGCGGCCTGGCATCCCGTTCCCGCTCCGCCTGAAGCGCCCTCCCGCGAACGTCCCCCAGGACCCCCACCAACGCAAGCTCCTCCGGACCCCCCACAGCCCCCCGCTCAACCCCCAACTCTCCAGCCCAACGACCCGTCCAACAGGCCCGCGCATAGGCATACCGCACCGAAAACCCTGGATTCTCAAACGTCCGAGGCCACTCCGCCCACCCGCCAGAAACAGACACATCCCCCAAAACTCCCCGCAAAACCCCCTCCACAACCTCCTCGGCCCCCACCACAACCCGCACGAACCCACCCCGCACACACCCACCAACCCGCCGCGCGATCACCCAAGGATCAACCCCCAACCGCAACGCCACAGGACTCTCAAAAACCCCAGCGCCCCGACTGAAAACAAGAGCCACCTCAGGCACAGCCACATCAAGCTCACCCTCAGCCACGGCATCCCGCACCGCGCCCACCAGGGCATCGCTCACATCGGCTGAACTCACACCGGGAGACTATCCGGACACCGCGGCGAGCTTTCGCACGGTCTGGATCAGCTGATTCGGGTCGAACGGCTTGGTCACGTAGGCGTCGACACCGATCTCATGCCCTCTGCGCACATCATGCTCCTGCGCCCGCGCCGTGATCATCACAACCCGGATGTGCGCCGTCCCCGGGTCCTCCCGCAACCTCACGGCAGTCACCCACCCGTCCAACCGGGGCATCATCACGTCCAACGTGATGACGTCCGGCCGCACCTCCGCCACCCGCTCCAGACAGTCCTGACCGTCCACCGCCGTCGCCACCTCGAACCCCTCCAGTTGCAGGTTCACAGCGATGAGCTGGCGGATCACCTCGTCATCATCGACAACCAGCACGCGTCCCAGTGGCTCGGTCACGGCCTCGAAGTTAGCCCACGAACCCGGCCCGCGCACGGCGAACGTTAACGTGCGCGCCACCCCACCAAACCCTGGTAACCTTCTACCGCGCGCCACCGCAAGGCCGCAGGCCCCCTTAGCTCAGGGGATAGAGCAACGGCCTCCGGAGCCGTGTGCGCAGGTTCGAATCCTGCAGGGGGCACCCAGAAGACGGGAACAGGCGGCCGTGGTTTCGGCCCTGTTCCGTTTGCATCTCAGACCCTCGTTCCGTGACCTCGTGTCACTGTGGGCCGCGAGCGGGGTGATCGCGCTGTGGGCGTCCATGACCTGGAAGAGTTCATGCTGGGCCGCGCCCAGTGGTTCGTAGGAGCGCACGCATGAGGCGGCAGTCCTGTTCGGGCGGGACGGTGGCCCTCGGCGTCCCGGTGCAGCGCCGCCCTTCCCAGGACAGGTCCCCGCCAGGGACGGTCGCGGGGTCGCGAGGGCTCTTTACCGGGGTGTCGCCGGCGCGATCGTCGATGCCGGGGCGACTCAGACGCGGCGGGTGGAGATGTCGCAGGAGGCGAGAATCTCGTGCGGCAACATGTCACCGGTCTCGACCGCGGATCTGGTCAGAGCGGCCTCCGCCGACGACGACGTCGCTCCGGGCGGGACGACGAGAAGCAGGGTCGGGGCCGCCCGCCCGCGGGTGATCGCGACCATGTGATCGCGGTGGGCCAGCCAGCCCACGCCGACCTCGCGTCCGAGGACGGTGATGCGGAGCGGGATCTCGTCCCAGTCGTCGAAGTCGATGGTCACGCGGGTGGCAACCTCTGGCGGCTCGCCCGTACCGGTCAGAGCGGTCAGCAGGTCGGTGAGTTCGGCGACAGCGTCGCGGGATCTCGGCCACCAGCCACCGTCCATGACCCCGCGTCCTGCCTGGCCGGGGGCCAAGCGGAGCCGTGGGCGTGGCGGCATCGTGAGTTTGGGCGGTGTGGTCGCGGCGGGCGGGAAGGCGAGTTGCCCGGTGTCGCTGGCCATGGGAGGGCACCGTTCTCGGTTCGTACGGAACCGGCTCGTGTACCGCCGGGGACGGCGCCGGCATGGTGGCCCGCGCGCGAAGTGCCCCTGGCATCGCGAGTGTACGTCACAGAATGTGCGCGTTCGGAGTCACAGGCCTGCCTATGCCCGGCGATGACGGCACCGGACGGTCATCCCGGCAGGCGGTCGGGACGGCCAGGCCAGTCCCAGCAGGCGGCACGGGCTGGGGCGCCTAGAGCGATTCGCTCACCCAGCGCCACCCGTCCTTCTCATGCTGGGCCCGGATCAGCTGCACACCGCTGGAGTCCGCGAGCTCGGCGATCATCCGGATCAGCCGGCGGTGGAGGTCGGCCGGCGGGTGACCGCCGCCCGACGAGCCTTCCAGGAGCGTCACGCTGACCTTCGCCTCGTCGCGAAGCTGCGCGGTCAACCGGCCCGTATTGTCCAGGCGGAGTATCACGATCGCGTCGGCACGGACCATGTCGCAGCCGTCCGCCGCCGAGATCCACACTTCACTCATGAGCCTCATCTCCCAGGATCGCAAGCCCATCCGCCTTTCAACATAGGGCTGTTCCTCGTGGCCCACCCGCATCGCGGCGTCCTGTGGATGGAGCCGTACAACGTTCGTCCAGTGGCGGCCGTCCCGTCTGAGAGGGGCGTCCGAACGCGCGGCGGACACGGGACCAGGTGCGGCCTCATGCACGCCGCGATGGCGAAGCGAGCGCGTAGACTCATTGTGACGAGGGTTTCTCGATGCGGGTGGCCAAGCCCGGGTCCCCCTGGTCTCTCGATGCTCGGTCCTCTTCGGGGCCAGATAGGTCCGGCGCTATGACGCCGCAACAGCAGGCCACCCGAATCGTTGAGGCCGGCCCCCTTACCGGGACCGCGCACATGGTCGGGCTGACCAGCGAACGGCTCGCCGACCACACCGTCCTCACCCTCAGCGGTGAACTCGACGCCACTTCGACCACGCCGCTCCGGGAACGCCTTTACGTCGCCCTGCGTGACGCCGGCGCGTACGTGATCATCGACCTGGCCGGCGTCACGTCCTGCGACGAGTCCGGACTGGCGATGCTCGCCGGCGCACGCCGCCGGACGGAGGCGAAGGGCACGACCATGGTCCTCGCCGCCCTACGTCCCCAGCTGGAGGGGCTGCTGCGGGTCACCGGGCTGCTCCGCGTCTTCGCCGTCCACTCCTCCGTCGCCGAGGCGCGGACCGCCGGTCCGGGCGCCCAATCGGCCGCGGCTTGACCGCGCGGACGTCGGCGGCGGCCACGCGGGCGATCCAACGCAACGGGCGGAACCCTGTCCGCCGCCGAACCTCGGCCGGGCCCAGACCGGGCCGACGCCTGGCGGACGAGGAGAGCGGGACGACGACATGACCAACGACAATCTGCCGACCAGCGTCTGGGAGACGCCGAACGAGACGCGGGGCACGCAGAACAGCCGACGCCTGACCGCGTCATTCGACCTGATCGCGGCGGTGCTGGACGGAATCACCCTCCCCGGACTGCTGACCCTGGTGGCGGAACAGGCTCGCGCCATGGCGGGCGTCCCGCTGGCCTTCATCGCCCTGCCCGCCGAGGACGCCCTCATCTTGCGGATCGACTTCGCGGTCGGCGTCGGCAGCGACCAAATACACGGGCTGACGGTACGGCGAGGCCGATCGATGCTCGGACGGGCGTTCAGCTCCCGCCGGGCCCTGTCCGCGCGGATCGTCGCCGACCAGACACTCAGCGCCCTGCCGCCCGGCCCGATCCTGATCCTCCCGCTGGACACCGGGGAGGCCACACGCGGCGTGCTCGCCGTCCTCGGACAACCCGGTGCGGAACCGGTCAATCCGTCCACCGCCCGCCAACTGCTGCTGTTCGCCGACGCCTCCGCCCGCCTGATCCAGCTCGCCGAGGACCAGCGTGACCGTCCCGGCGGACCCCGTGGGAGCACAGATCATCGCTCTTCGACCGCCCCGATCCAGCGGAGCGTGACCACCGGGTGGTGAGACCCACGAGGTCGACCTGACCGCCGTCCCGGGTCGAGCCTTTCCGCACCTTCCGGAAAACAGCCAGCCCTTTGCGTAGAAGAACGTGCGGTCCGTATTCTCCACGGGCGTTCCGCGCGGACTTGGCAATGGCCGCAGAGTGCGAAGAGTCTCGTCTGCATAGCGAGAATTCTGGCATTTAGGGCGGAGCAGCGAACGGAACCGGGAAAGGGCTAGCGAGCCGACCATCATCGGGCGGATTGCGGGGATTTCACTACCCCGGTGCGCTGAGACCGAACATTACGAGGCTCGTCGGGCTCCGATGGAGAGGATCACACGACCCGTTCACAACCCGCAACGATCCAGGCCCGGTTGCGTGTGATAGGATTCGCGTAGTTGCGGTTCCCATAGACATGTTCATGCGCCTGTCGGATCTGACCTCAGGCGCATTTTTTGTTGTTCTGGACCTTCCGGATGGGCCATCGCGGCGTCCTCGCCGCACACGGTGTGCGGGCGGGACAGAACAAAGGAGACGACATGGCCACCGGTACGGTCAAGTGGTTCAACGCCGAAAAGGGTTTCGGCTTCATCGAGCAGGACGGCGGCGGCGCCGATGTCTTCGCGCACTACTCCAACATCGCGGCGCAGGGCTTCCGCGAGCTGCAGGAGGGCCAGAAGGTGACGTTCGACATCACCCAGGGACAGAAGGGCCCGCAGGCGGAGAACATCGTCCCGTCCTGATCAGGACGTCCGCTGCGGGGCCCGGATGGCCCCCGCAGCGGTGCGCACCGGCCGTGGCTCCCGGGGGGCGGTCCGCTCACCCCAAGACCACCGACAGTTTCCATCATGGCCCGCAGCGCGTACGCCGCCGGTCGACTCCAGTTCGTTCTGAGACTTCTCCGTCGACCTCCATCCGCGAGGCGCGGGCTCGCACGGCGGAGCCTTCCTCGACACGCATCGCTTCGAGGAAGGCTCCGCCGTGTCCCGCGGTCCCCAGTCACCGAATCGGCCATCGCCACCAGCAGCGCCGCCGCCTCAGGACGACGGGCCCACTGCAACACCCGACTGTGCCCAGTGTCGAAATACTCGGCCATAGCCTGCCCGTGCCCGGCGGCCCGATCACGCTGCCGTGCCCGCGACGTCACCGGATCTTGATGTGGTTCTGGTGGTCAGCCGGTCGTCTGGTTCGCCGGGGCCAGCCAGCCGAGCCGCTGGGACATGTTGCGGGCGCAGGTGACGACGGCGCGTACGTGGTCGGAGTCGTCGGTCGCGCGCCACAGGATCGACCAGGGGTAGAAGGAGGCCGGTTCGGTGAGCGGGCGCCAGATCGTCCCGGGGAGCGCGGAGATGCAGGAGGAGGGCACGCAGTACAGGCAGCGGCCCTGGGCGACCAGTGCGGACGCGGCGTGGACGCTGTCGACGGTGCCCTGGTGCACCGTCGGAGTGAAACCGGCGGCCCGGCACATCTCGACGGTGAACTGGTTGAACTCCGGAGCCTTCATCTCCTCGGCCAGCAGCAGCGGCTCACGAGCAAGGGCCTCGACCGGCACCGCGTCCAGTTCGGCGAACCGGTGCCCGCGGGGGACCAGAACGCCGAGACGGTCCTGGCGGAACAGGTGTGAGGCGATCCCGCTCGGTGCCAGTGCGGCGCGGCCGATCCCGACGTCGAGGCGTCCGTCGAGGAGTTGCTGATACTGCTCGGGGACGCCGGCCTCCACCTGGTGGATCACCAGGTCGGGGTAGAGCGCCTGAGCCTCGTGCAGAATCTGCGGCATCGAGTCGTAGCTGGCGTCGATGATGCCGACCCGCAGTGCCGGGGAGGTGCCCTGGGCGGTCCGGGCGACCTGGGCGGCGCGCTCCACGTGAGCCAGGATCTGCCGCGCTTCGACCAGGAAGGCCGCGCCCGCCGGGGTCAGGGCGACGTAGTGGGTGGTGCGCTCCAGAAGACGCACGCCCAGTTCCCGCTCCAGCCGCTGTATCTGCTGGCTCAGCGCCGACTGCACGATGTGCTCGCGGGCCGCCGCGCGCCCGAAGTTGAGCTCCTCCGAAACGGCGACGAAATAGCGGAGCTGGCGCAGTTCCACGTCTCCCGCCTTCTGAGCTGCAACAGTGAGACCTGATCGCCGATCCTATCTCGCGGCGCGGCCCCCACAGGGGGTCGCTGATCCAGTGCCAGACGTCGCCCTCATGCTGCGCGGACGAGTTGCCCGCCGCTGGAACCGGCGAGCTCGGCGACCGCCCGGACCAGCCGACGATGGAAGTCATCGGGCGGCCGGACACCGGACGAGCCTTCCAGGAGGGGCACACCGACCTTGACGGCATCGCGGAGCTGCGCGGTCAGCCCGCCGGTCTCATCCAGGCGGAGCATCACGAGAACCGGCGTCCGGAATCGCGGCTACGACCGAATGAACGGGCAAGGCGCGACATTTGTGCGGAGTCCCACCCCGACTCCCTGTTCCGCGCGCTCGGCGTTTCCGCCGCATTCGCGGCACCGGGCCGTCACCCCGAGCCCGGTGACCGTGACCAGGACCGACGAAGGGCGCCGATGATCATGAAGGAGGACTTTTTCGGGCTGATGAGGGGGCTCATCAGAGGCATGGCCATCGCGCTGACTCTCGTCTGCACGCTCATCGCGGCGGTCGCCCCCACCGCCTCCTGACGGTTTGCCGCATCTCCTCTTCTCACGCGGTGTGATCGCGATCGTCCGGCGAGTCAGGCGTGGACGTCCTGGTCGGGGTGGACGGTGAGTGCGCGGTCGAGTCCGGTGACGCGGAGCAGCTCGGCGACCTGTGGGCCGGGGGCGGCGATGCGCACGACGATGCCGAGCCCGGCGGCGCGGCGCCGGATGCCGACCAGCAGGGCCAGCCCAGCCGCGTCGGCGGACGCCACCTCCCTCAGGTCGAGGATCAGCAGGCGCCCGCTGCGCCCCAACGCGCCGAGCAGGTGCTCGCGCAGCGCTGGAGCGGCGGCGCCGTCCACGGCGCCCGACAACGCGATGATGGTGTGGCCGGGGCGCCGGTGGCCGGGCATCCCGACTTCGTCGGGGGCCCGGACGGGGCTCCCGGCGGTGGGCGCGGTGGCGGTGGACGTGGTCATGGTGATCTCCGATCGTAGGTGGGCGGGAGCACCGGCCCGGACGGCCGGATGACGGCCGACCGGGCGGCAGGCCGGATGAATGCGCCGCGAGGTCTCTTCGGAGCCGCCCGCCCTAGGACTCCCAGGCCCTCTCCGAGGCCGTCGGAGTGTCGACCCGGGCCGTCCGGCCGGGTGGTGGGGTGAGGGCGGCCAGCAGGCCGGGGATGCCGAGGTGGTCGTGCGGGTGGACCGCCAGGTCCATCGACGCCTCGGCTTCGGTCCGGGGCGTGGCGGCCGGGACGGTGAGCAGGTCGACGCGCCGTCCGTCGGCGTGGATCGCGGTGAGCAGCCCGGAGGGAAGGGAGTCGAACCAGCTCAGCCGGACAACCCGGGGGTCGTCCGGGCCGTTGACGCGCAGCCTGCGGGGACGGCCGTCCCAGTCGTCCATCCGGAGCAGGACGTGGGTGACGCGACGGTGGTCGTCGATGGGACCGTGGTCTTGCAGGGCCAGGATCAGGCCCGGCAGCTCCGCGACCGGGTCGGCCGAGCGGGGCCACCAGGCGCCGTCCAGCGCGGTCCGCGCTGAGCCCGGAGGGGCCGCGGGGCGCAGCCGCAGCCGTGGAGTCGAAGGTGGTGACAGGCTGATCGTGGTGCGGCGTTCGGCGGTGGTCCACATGGCAGGCGCCTTCCTCGGGGTTCTGATCGGTGCGGCGGGTCGGTTTCTCAGCGGAGGCGCTTGCGGGTCAGCGGGCGCGGCCAGCCGGTGCGGCCGTTGACGCTCGGCTTGTGCGAGGTCTGCGTGACTCCCCCTCTCCGGGGGGGCGGGCCGGTGTGACGGATGAACCCTCAGAACAGGGGTGTCGTCATTTTGCCGGATATTTTCATTCTACCCCGATAATTGCCAATATGCGGGAAAAATACAAAGTCGCCAGGTGATTCGCTCGCACATCGGGGACCGTCGCCGCCCGAGCGTGAGAAACCTGCTTCCATTTCTGCTGAATTCCCGTCGAGGCGACGGGTTATCGGCGCAAGTGATGGGGTGTGCATGGATTCGCTGTGTCCATCCTCGGCTCATCGCGCTTGGCTGATATGCGGCCGGTTCGACTGCTTGGGGGAAACCGGGCCGGACGCTCCAGGGCCGCCCGCTCCTCCCCGGGCCGGCCGGCCCTGGAGCCGTCTCGTGCTCCGCGCCCAAGCCCGGCGCCGGAGGGGGACGCCAGCTCGCCCGGCGCTGACACCCCGCACCCGGTCGAACACGCCCGAGATCAGCGCTTCCCCCTGGAGTTGGCCGGAGCCGGAGGCCGGGTCGACCGCGTCCTTCGCCTGACCGGCATCGACGACGTCCTCATCTGGCGTCCTCAGCCGGAGGACGCGTTGAAAGCGCTGAACGGCCGAACATGACCACCACACGGCTCGGCATGCCGAACACGCGTCGCGCCCGTCGTCACCGTCCGCGGTCAGGTGTGGTCGGTGCGGCGACCGGGATCGTTCGGCGGACGCAGGGAGCCCACCACGGCCGGGTCGTCGTCGATGACGGCCTGGGCGAGGTCGGCGAGCTTGCGGTTGGTGTCGCGGGCCTGGCTGCGCAGGGCGGTGAAAGCCTGGTCGAGTGAGGTCTGGTGGCGTTCGGCGAGCATGCCCTTGGCCTGCTCGATGATCACACGGCTGTTGAGGGCGATCTGAAGTTGCTGGGACAGCAGTTCATGTTCGCGGGCCGCGCGTTCACCCAGGATGCCGATGGTGGCCACGTCCGCCATCGCCTGCCCCAGCCCCTGGATCGTGGCCGCTTCGTCGGTGGCCGGCACGGTGGACGGGGTGGTGAACAGGTTCATCGCACCGATGACCCGTTCCCGCATCCGCATCGGCAACGCCAGCACCCCGCCGTAACCGGCGTCGAGGGCCGCGGGGGTGAACACCGGCCACCGGGAGGCCTCGGCGGCCAGGTCGGTGACCCTGACGGGCCGGCCGGTGGCGAAGCAGTCAAGGCAGGGGCCCTGGCGGGACTGGAGCTGGAACAACTCCAGTAGCCGGGTCTGTTCGCTGGAGGCCGCGATCACCTGTAGCTCGTCGGCCTGGTCGGTGAGCAGGATCCCGGCCGCCTCCACCTCCAGCAGTTCCACGCAGCGCTCGGCCAGCCGGTGCAGGAACTCGATGAGATCGAAGTCGGCCACCAGGGTGTCGGCCAGTTCGACGAACACCTCAGCGAGTCGTTGTTGCTCGGGCATGCCTGCTCAGTCCATTTCCTTGGCCCAGTAGCTGGGGTGCCTTGTCGTGTGACGCTGCCTGTCGTCTGTCGCAGTGGCCATCGTGTCGATCCATCGTGTCGTCAGTTGTCGGGGAAGTCGTCGGGATGAAATCGCAACCGCCGGTCCACCACTTGGCGGGCCAGCCGGGCCAGCGGGACGTCTTCGGTGAAGGCGCGGGCGCGCAACGCGGCGAACGCGTCCTGAAGGCCGACGCCGAGCTGGACCGCGACCATCCCGGTCGCCTGGTACACCTCGATCCGGCCCTCGCCCGGTCCGCCGAGCGGCCACGCCCCCTGATCCGGGGCCGCCCCGTTCAGCGGGGGGCGGCCGGCGGCCAGCATCACCGCCACCGCGGTACGGCACAGCGTCACCGCGTCGGCGACCTGCTCCCGGGTCAGCGACCCCGGCCTGACCCGGTACAGGGTGAGGACGCCCAGCCGAATCGCCCCCACCTGAAGCGGGAAGGCGAACATCCCCCGGGCCCCGGCGGCCGTGGCCGCCGGGGCGAACATCGGCCACCGGGAGGCGCCAGCGGGCGCGGACACGTCGGCGACCAGCACCTGGCCTCCGGAGCTCCCCGCCTCGATGCTCGGGCCTTCCCCCAGGGTGAACTGCTGCTCCTCCAAGAGCGCGGCCACCGCGTCGGTGGCGTGCGCCCGCTGCCGACGGTCCGGCCGGGCCGCCACCGACAGCGCCGCCCCGTCCGCCTCCACCGCCACCACGGCGGCCCCGCACACATGCGCGGCCGACACCGCCTCGCCGTCCGCGCACCCGGCGACCAGCGCCCACAACCGGGCCGCCCGCGCCTCGCCCGCCGCTGGTATCGCCGCCCACCGCCTCACCCTGCCCGAGGCGACCGAACGGCCACGCCCGCACCCAGACTGCCACAACTTCCCGAACGGGCATGGACAGGACCGCGCCGCTCGGCCGTCCAGGCCATCGGCTCCGCTGCTGGGCCCTGCTCGGAACGGCTGTCTTGGCGTCCCGGGCCGTCGAGCCCAACTGGAGATGATCAGAGTTCCCCTCTCAGAGAGCGCTCGGACCACTGGCAGAAGACAGCGTGACCACGAGTGTGACAACGGGTCGGCGACGACGATGTCGATGCCCTGACGGGTCATCGCCTGACCGGCGGTCAGGCCCTCCGTGCGGCCCGCGACGCTCGCCGTCCCGCCGATCGGCCAATGTGATGAGCCGTTCACCGATCGCCTGTGTCCATGAAGAGATCACCAGGCTTGGCTGGAATGTGGCCGGTCACTGCTGGAGGCCGCGCTGATCCACTGGGGCCCTCCGATGTGCGGTGAGCAGTCCCTCACAACGCATCGGACGGCCCTGGCCGCCAGCCGCCCCACATGGGAGGACGCTCTGAACGCCGATCACGCAATCGACGCCTCCCCGGCCGCGCGTGCGCCGTCCGTCGACGCCGCTGATATGACCACCGATATGACGGCACCGGTTCCTCCCCCGAGGCTCCCGCGGCCGTCCGGGACGGCGCTCCAGCGTGTCCACGCGGTCCTTACAGGGGCGATCGTGGTGGCCGCCCGCGGCGCCGTCCCGGTCGGCGGGGCATACGGCGCCGAGACCGCGCCGCCGCGCTCGCCGCCGCCCCGCCGTCCCTCCCGCCGAAAGACCTGAGCCGTGGCCATGGGCGCCACGCACCGAGGGGAGTCCTTTTGACCGGCATCAATGACGACCTTGGGAGCCGTGACACGGCGGGACGCGACGCACCGCCCGGCGGTCCTCCCGTCTCCGCGCCGGAGGAGGTGCGCGCGGCGCGGGTCTACCTGACCTCCCGTCACGCCACCGGCCTGGACGAGCTCCTCTGGGAGGCCAGGAAGCGGCCGATGCCCGACGGCGCCGCCGTCAACGCGGTCATCGCCGCGTCCGGCCAAGCCCGGCGGGGCGCCGGCGACGCCCCGCCCCCGATGGACGTGGCCGCGGCGCTGGTTCTGTTGAGCGCGCTCCGCTCGAACCTGGACCTGGCCGAGGCGCGGCTCCTCGACACCGCCCAAGTCTCAGGCATCGGCATTGAGCAACTCGCCGCCATACTCGGCGTCAGCGTGGAAGAAGCCGAGGAACGTCGCGGTCGGCTGGAACCACTTCTGGACGAGTGCGCCGCCCTGCCGTCCCCCCGCCTGATCGGCCAAGTCTGAGGCCGCGAATCCGCCGACGAATCAGACTTCGCGCCCGTGGACGTAGCACCATTTCCATGCGGATCCGGACTCCAGGGCGCCGACGACGGGGTGGTCGGTCTCCTGGTAGTGCGCTCGGCCGTGCTGGTTGGGTGAGTCGTCCGAGCACGCGACCCAGCCGCAGTTCAGGCAGACCCGAAGCCTCGTCCACACGGCGCCGAGGACTTGACAGCCCGGGCATCGGTCCGATCGCGGAGTCACCGGCGCCAGCCCGTCGATGTGCTCACAACGCGGCGCCGACCCGTTCGGGCTGACTGGGCAGAGGGACATGATCTGGAGGTGCCTGTCGCGGTCAGTGCCCATTGCAGGTTCTCCTCTCCCTTGTCCTCCCTGCGATTCCGCGTCCGACTGGCGGTCCCGGATACGGCACTGCCGAGTCAATCGCCACCGACGCCGTCCCGGAAACCGCCAAGTCGAGCGGAACTCATCACCCACACCCATAACACCCGCACGGGCGGCCGAAGCCTTCCGGGCCGATCGGATGCGAACACGCGGGCTAGGGCCCTCGGCGCCCTGTCGCTGTTCGCCCTCTCGCTGTTCGGCCTGTCGCGGGGGGTGTCATGGAGTGTTGGGGTTTCGGGCCGTGATCAGGTGTTGCAGGGTGCGGCGGTGGTCGGTCGCGACGCCGTGGACGCCGTCGAGGTCGAACAGGTCGGTCAACGGGGTGGCCTGGACGTCCGCGAAGCCGGCGGCGACGATGCGGTCCTGCCAGGCGGTGATGGTCTCCGCTTCGGCCAGCACCAGGGCGCGGCGGGCCTCGTCGTCGTAGGCGCGGGCGCGGGGGTCGGTGTCGGGGTGTCGCATGCCGCCGGCGTGCCAGGGTGCGTCCACGATGGCAAGGCGGCCGCCCGGTCGGAGCAGGCGGCGCCAGTTGCTCAGCGCGGTGTCGACGTCGGGCAGCGTCCAGAGGAGGTAACGGCTGACGAGGGCGTCGAAGGGAGCCCCCGGCACTTCGGGCCTGACCGCGTCGCCTTGGACGAAGGTGATGTCGAGGCCGCGGCTTCGTGCGTTCTCGCGTGCGAAGTCCAGCATGGCGGGTGCGATGTCGATGCCGGTCACCTGGTGTCCGAGGGCGGCGATGGTCAGTGCGGCGTGGCCGGTGCCGGTGCCCATGTCGAGGACGGTCTCGGTGTCGTCCGGCAGCGCGTTCCGCCAGACGCGGGTCCAGGCGGCGTTGTAATCGGGGTGTGCGAGGCGCTGCTCCTGGAACTGCTGGTAATCGGGGGCGTGTTGGTCCCAGTACCAGGTGATCCCGTCTTGGACGGGCGAGCTTGCGGGCATGGCGTTCACTTTCCCTTGAAGTAGCTGGCGAGGCGCTCCAGGCCGTCCAGGACCAGGGGCGTGGGCGGTTCGGTGAAGTTGAACAACTGCACGGTGATCGCATCGTTCTTGACCGCACGGAGGTCCTTGGCGCCGGGGATGTCGAACAGTGCCTGCTTGATCTCCTGGTCGGTGCCATCGGTGTGCAGCAGGACGATGACGTCGGGATCGCGCCCCAGAAGCTCCTCCATCGAGACCTCGAAGACGCGCTTGTCGACGTCGGCGAACACGTTCTGGGCGCCGAGCGTCTTGAGCTGCGGGGTCGCCATGCTCTGGTTGCCGTAGGCCCCGACGGTTCCCTCACCCCGGTAGGGCCACAGCACGGCGACCTTGTGGCCCTTCTGAGCGGACAGCCTCGATTCGACGGTCTTGATGCGCTTCTGGAGGTCCTTGACGGCCTGCTCGGCCTTGGCCCGCCGGTCGAAGACCTTGCCGTACAGCCGCATCTGGGCGTAGATCGTCCCGTAGCCGGGGTCCTTGATCCCTTCCGGGCAGAAGCTGGGTTCCAGGAGCACGGGGGTGCCGGCCGCGGCGAGCGACTCCCGCGCGACGCCCTCCGGCAGGCCGAGCAGCAGATCGGGCTCCTCCGCGATGATCGCCTCGGTGGAGATCTTCAGGTGGCCGTCCGAGCCGAGGCGGTCGGTGAGGGACGGGATCTTGCCGACCGCGTCGAGGGTCTGCTTGGAGTAGTACTCCGGGGGGAACTTCCCGGCCCGCGAAGTCAGCCGGTCCAGCACGCCGAGGGAGGACAGGTACTGGAGCGGGGCACTGTTGACGATCATGACGCGGGACGGCGCCCTGTCCAGCCTGACGTCCACCCCGCAGTTCTTGACGGTGACGGGGTAGCCGCCCGTGTTCCCCTGCCCACCCGCCTCCGGGCCGGTCGAGCCGCAGCCGGCGAGAGCGGCGGTCAGGAGGCCGGCCCCGAGCCATGCGAGGTATCGCTTCATCTGACGGACTACTCCTTGCGATGATCGACGGGCCGGCCGGTGGCCGGAACGATGTGTTCTTCGGATGCCGCCGCGGAAGCGGCGTCGAGCGGGTGGAAGAGGAACTGGATCCCGCGAGAGGTCTCCAACCGTTCGACACCGACGCCGTAGACGCCCTGGAGCAGGTCAGGTGTCAGCACGTCGGCGCAGGGTCCGTGCGCGACGACGGACCCGTCCTGGAGTACCAGGACGTCGTCGCAGTACCGGGCGGCCAGGTTGAGGTCGTGGAGCACGATGACGGTGGTGATGCCAAGCCCGCGGATCATGGTGAGCAGTTCGTGCTGGAACCGGATGTCGAGGTGGTTGGTCGGCTCGTCGAGCACCAGATGGGCGGGCTGCTGGGCGAGCGCGCGGGCGATCATCACGCGCTGCTTCTCGCCGCCGGACAGCCGGACGAAGATCCGGTCGGCGAGGTGCCGTGCGCCGACCCTGCGCAGCGCGGCCGCCGCGATCCGGTGGTCGTTCGCGGTGTTGCGGGAGAACGTCGACTGGTGCGGTGCCCGGCCGAGCATGACCATGTCGGCCACGGTCATGGGCAGGTCGCCCGCCGACTCCTGCAGCACGACCGCGACCTGCCGGGCCAGCGCCCGGTGAGCGATGGAGGTCAGCGGACGCCCGTCGAGCAGGACCTGACCGCTGCGGGGCGTCACGATCCCGGTGAGCATCCGCACCACCGTGGTCTTGCCGCTTCCGTTGGGGCCCAGCAGCCCGAGGATGCGGCCGGATTCGGCCCGCACGTCGATGTCGTGTACCACGGTGGTGGCGCCGTAGGCGTAGTTGAGTCCGCGTCCTTCGATCATGGTCGTCTCACTCGCTTCCGGCGTGCAGGCGGCGGACCAGGATGAGCAGGAAGGGCGCGCCCACCAGCGCGGTGATGATGCCGATCGGCAGCTCCTGCGGGCTCAGGACCATGCGGGCGGCCAGGTCGGCCCACAACAGGAAGGTCGCCCCCATCAACGCGGCGACGGGGATGGCCCGGCGGTGCGTCGCCCCCACGACGCGCCGTGCCAGGTGCGGGATCACCAGTCCGACGAAGCCGATGCTGCCCGAGGCGGCCACCAGCACCCCCACGGCCAAGGACACCAGGACCAGCAGCACCAGGCGGAACCGCGTCGGCGAGATCCCCAGGGTGTGCGCGGTCTCGTCACCGATCGCCAGCGCGTCCAGCCGGCGCCCCCACAGGGTGAGCGTGACCGTCACCAGGACGACGGCGGCCAGGACCACGACCAGCGGCGCCGACCAGTGCGCGAGCGCCAACGTGCCCAGCAACCAGAACAGCACCGACCGGGAGCCCTCGGCCGAGTCGGAGGCGAAGATCAAGAAGCTGGTCAGGGCATAGAGCGCGTAGCCGACGGCGACCCCGGTCATCAGCAACCGGGTCGAGGTGATCCGACCGGCCGAGCGCGCGATCACGAAGACCAGCAGCGACGCGCCGAGCGCACCCAGGAAGGCGGCGATCTGCAGCGCGTGCTCCCCCCAGCCCACGCCGAATCCGAACAGGATCGCGGCCGCGGCCCCCGTCGACCCGCCGGAGTTGACCCCCAGCAGGTACGGGTCGGCGAGCATGTTGCGCACCATCGCCTGCAAGGCCATGCCGGTGACGGCGAGCCCGGCGCCGACCGCCGCCCCGAGCAGCACGCGCGGCAACCGGACGCGCCACACGATCGAGTCGTGCGCCGGACGCCAGGTGACCTCGGCCGGGCTGCCGATCACATGGTGACCGACGATGTCGAAGACGGTCATCGGCGGCACCGACACCGCGCCCATCCCGACCGCCGCGACGACCGTCGCGCAGAACACCGCCAGGAGCCCGAGCAGGAGCAGCACGTACCGGCGCCGCCGGGAGGACGCTCCCAGATCGTCGAGGTCCGGCCCCAAGTCCAGGACTGACGGGGCCACCGATGACGAACCCATGCATCCCCTCAGTTATTGCAACTAATATGCAACAACTAAGATCATGCAGGAGCATCCCGTCAAGTCGGTCCATCATGTGACAAACCACTCATTCAGCGCCGACGCCCACCCACCACCCAGCCCACCGAACACGCCCACCCCTGGCTCCGGACGGATGGCCGCCTCCCTCAGCGGATCCTCTGAGGGCGCAAGGGGCGCGCAGGCTGGCGGCGCTACCGGGCACCAGCGGCGCCCACGGCAGCAGCAACCGATCTGCGACAGATCGCTCTGCGTTCGCCATGACCGATCAGTCCTCTACCTCGTCGACCAGGGCCCCGCCTGGACGTTCCGGTTCGACAAGAGGCGAGCACGTCCTCAGAGTGGCCTTCTCCGTCTGGACGAGGGTCGGTCCGTAGCGGGTGTTTCACATCGGCTCAGGATCGAGCGTAGGCGCGGTCGCAGGAGCCGGCGGTGGGTGCCCACTGGGGCCTGGTGCGCGCCCGGCTTCCGCGTCGGTCGCGTAGGTACAACGTCGCCATTCCCGGGCTACCCGCTTTTGTTCATCGGCAGCTCCACAACTACGAGCTAGAGAACGACATCGCGCTTGGACAGGTCGCGGTGGCTTACGACAGCTACAGAAGAATCGCCCTCCGACGTGGGCCCGACCATCGCATCGGTGGTTTGAGGCGAGGACCGGAGGAGGACTGGCGGTCCTGTCTGGAGGACGAGCCCCGCACCCTGCTCGAACTTGCGCTCCGAAGCCTCAGTCCTCGAGCGAGGCGCCATCTTCGGAAGTTGGTCGACCCTCTCGATCTGGCCTATCAAAGCTGGTCTCTCAACGACCCGTTCGCACCTCCTGACCACCCCTGGTGGCTGCGACGGATCGACGGTATCGAGTAGGGACGAGCACCAGATTTTATGTGCATGCTGGTTTTCTCTCTAGCCGGTTAGCGAATGTGGTTGGTTGTTTTGGTTGCGGTGTGGATTAAGTGTTCCAGGGGGCCTCGACGGAAGTGGCGGGACCAGATGAAGGCGGGGGCGGTTATCGCGAGCAGGAAGACCAGGAGGGTTTGTGGTGGCCATTCTGGTAGGTCGTCGGTGCCTAGTGGGAGGAGTACGAGGATGTGGGCTACGTATGCGGTTAGGGACATCGAGCCGACCGCTACCAGGGGGCTGGCTAGGCGAGGGAGGTGGTCTACGGCGGTTAGTGCTGCGGCTGTTAATAGGAGGGCTGTACCGGTGCCGCCTGCTAGGGAGAGGGTGGTCTCGCCGTGGGGGGCGGCGGTTAGGAGCCAGGCGGCCCCGTCGGGGAGGGTGTCGTCGGCGTTTACGTCGGACCACCAGGCTGCTGGTGTTCCGGTCGGGGCCATGAAGTCTGGGAAGAGGTGGAAGGCCAGCCATGAGCCGGCGTATCCGAGTGTTGTGAGGGCCGCGCCGAGGGCTGCTACGTGGGCTCGGACGGATGTGGAGGTGAGGTCGAGGCGGCCTAGGGCCATTCCCGCGATCAGGAACGGCATGTAGGTGAGGGCAGGGTAGGAGCCTGTGAAGAGGAGGGCTCGGACGCCTTCGGCGCTCAGTTGGACGAGCGGGCTGCCGGGGATTTCGCTGTTTAGGACGTCCCGGATCGCGAATGAGATTTGTGGGCCGGTTAGGGCCCAGCCGGTCGCGATCAGGGCCAGTGTGCGGGGGCGGAGGCGGATTAGGGGTAGCGCGAGTAGGAAGTACGCGCCGTAGTAGGCGAGGATCACCTCTATTTGCGTTCCGGTCATGGTCAGCGCGGTGCCGAGCAGCATGAGGATCGCGGCGCGGATGATGATCTTCGCTGCCGCTTGTCTGCCGGGGCGGCCGGTCTTTGGTGTTTCGCGGCCTCCGATGATGACCAGTGTTACTCCGGCGAGCAGTCCGAACAGGGCCATGGATCTGCCGTGCGTCAGCTCGGCGAGCGTGCCTGTTGGCCCTCCGTCTGCTGGGTCAGGGCCTACGTGCGCCACGCACATCCCGAAGATCGCGAGGCAGCGGGCCAGATCGAGACCTACCAGACGGCCGGTGGTCGTCGGGCGCCGGGTCTGCGGGGCGGCGTGCTCGGTTGAGGGAGCCTGCTGCGTCATGGAGTCGAGTCTTGCGGTCCGGGGAGTCCGGTCCCATCCCCTGGCTGTCTGGGCGTGTCCACCCGGGCGGGTGGACCTACCCGCCGTTCGGCGGGTGTTCTTCGGAGGGGCCGGAGCGTGGGCGGGCGGCATGGTAGTAATCGAAACGTGATCCGCGTGCTTGTGGTTGATGACGAGGCATTGATCCGTACCGGCTTCACGCATATCCTCAACGCCGCCGACGGCATCGAGACGGTCGGGGCGGTGGCGGGCGGCGAGGCGCTGCGCGCCGTCGAGGAGCTGCGCCCCGACATTGTGCTGCTTGATATCCGCATGCCGGACGTCGACGGGCTGACGGTACTCGCCGCCATTCGCGAGCTGTCCGATCCGCCCGTGGTGGCCATGCTCACCACTTTCGACACCGATGAGTTCGTGGCGGGCGCGTTGCGGTCCGGGGCGGCCGGGTTCCTGCTGAAGGACACCGACCCCGAACACCTGGCCCATCTTGTGCGCACGCTTGCCGCGGGCGGGGTCGCGTTGTCGTCCAAGGTCACGCGCACGGTCGTGGACGGTTATCTGGACGCCGGGTCCCAGGCGTCGGCCGTCCAGGCGGTGGCGCGGCTGACCGACCGCGAGCGGGACGTGCTCGTGCTGGTCGCCCAGGGGTTGTCCAACGCCGAGATCGGGGCGCGCGTGCACCTGAGCGCCTCGACCGTGAAGGACCACGTCAGCGCGATCCTCGCGAAACTGGAGGTCGGCGGGCGTGTTCAGGCCTCGCTGCTGGCCGACCGCGCCGGTCTGCTCGTCCCGCGCGGCGGGGTCGGCACGTGAGAAGGCCGTGGATCGCGTGGCCGCGACGTCGCGCGATCGACCGCGCCCTGACCGATGCGGGCCTCGTCACCCTGTCGCTGCTGGACGCATGGTTCCAGGGAGGCTTCGGCACGCGGCCCGGGGCCGCGTGTGTCGCGGTGACCTCGGGCGTCCTGCTGCTACGCCGCCGCGCGCCGCTGCCGGTGTTCGTCCTGACCGTGCCCAGCGTGCTGGCCTCGTCGGCCGTGGCCGCGGCGCTGATCGCCATGTACGCCCTCGCGACGCGGACGCGCAGCCGACCTCTGTTGGCGGTCTGCGCGACGGTGTTCGCGGGCTGCTACATGATGCCCTGGCCGACACCCAGGAGAGGCGCCATCGTGGGCGTCTCGGACGTGCCGGACCTGGCGTACGGGCTGGGCCTGGCCGCCGCCCCCGTCCTGCTCGGCCAGCTCGTCCAGGCGCGCCGTGACCTCGCCGCCCGGCTGGACGAGATCACCGAGGTGCGCGAGCACGAGCAGTTCCTCGCCGCGCAGAGCGTCCTCGCCAAGGAGCGCGCACAGCTCGCCCGTGAGATGCACGACGTCGTGTCACACCAGGTCAGCCTGATCGCGGTACGCGCCGGTGCGCTCCAGGTCAGCACGGGTGATCCGGACGCCAAGGAGGCCGCGACCACCATCCGGCGGCTGAGCGTGCGGACCCTGGACGAGCTGCGGCACATGGTCAGCGTGCTGCGCGCCTCGGGCGGCCCGCCCACGGAGCTGACCCCCCAGCCGACCCTCGCCCAGCTCCACGCCCTGGTCGCCGGTTGCGGCATCGAGGCCGTCCTGAACGTCGATCTGAACGGCGACCTGCCCGCCCCGGTCCAGCGCGCCATTTACCGGACGGTGCAGGAGGCGCTGACCAACGCCCGCAAGCACGCCCCCGGCTCCACCACCCGGGTCGAGGTCCGCCACCGAAACGGGACGGTGCGCACCACGGTTACCAATACCGCGCCCACCAGGCCCACCCTCCCCCTACCCAGCGCGCACCATGGGCTGATCGGTCTGCGCCAGCGCGCCGAACTCCTGGGCGGCGCGCTGGAATCGGGTCCCACGTCCGACCACGGCTACCGGCTCAGCCTCGACCTCCCTGTCGCTCCTGGCTAGCGCTTGCGTCGGGCGCTGGCTCCGCTGGTCAGGGGCGGGGGATGGCGACGGCGTAATAGGAGGTCTGAGGGGTTGGTCCTGTGGCGAAGAACTGGATGTTGGAGAGGTACAGGCGGGGGCCGAAGGCGGCGATGGTCGTCGGTAGATCGAACCGAGGGTCCTTTATCCGCTGGATGACGTGACCTTCGGTTCCCGCTGCGTTCAGCCGGAGGACCGCGACTGTGTTCAGGCTGTTCTGCACCGCGAACAGTGTCCGGCCGCGGAGCAGCAGGCCGTCGCCTTCCGGTAGTGACTCGCCGTGCAGGTTCACGCGGCGGGTCGTGCCGGTCACCGGGTCGACGCGGAAAAGTCCACCGGTGTTCGACTGCACGACGATCAGGCCATGGCCGTCCGGTGTCGGGACGATGCCGTTGGCATTGAAGGCGGCGCTGTCCTGGCCGTCGTGGTACACGAGATCGCCGGTGAGTGGGATCTGGACGGCGGCGGACGGCAGCCGTCCGCCATGCAGGGGCAGCTTGTACAGCACCGGGTTCGTGGAGTCGGTGAACCACGCGGCGCCCTGGGTGAGGATTACGTCGTTGATGAAGGTGCGGCCGGTGGCCAGCTGGTAGGACGCCAACACCCGGCCGGTACGGGTGTCGAGGACGCGGGCGTCGCCGCCCGTGCCGCCGGCCACGAAGATCCGTCCGCGAGGGTCGGTCTTGAGTCCGAGGGCCTGCGTGCCCGGCCCGCGGCTGACGATCGCGCCTCGTCCGGTGCGCAGGTCGGCGCGGTACACGGAGCCGTCGGCCATGGAACCGATGTAGGCGAACGGGCCGGGTCCGGTCGCGATGCCCTCGGGCTGGAACCCGTTCGGCAACCGGATCGTGGTCGGGTATGCCGCCGCGTCGGAACGGTGGCTGACGGACGCCTGCGCTGGCGCGCTCATCGTGGCGGCGGCCAGTCCGAACACCAGCACAGCGGAGAGTGTCTGACGACGCATGGGAGGCAACCTCTCAACATTGAAATATTCAGCGTTGAGGAACGTATGCCGGGTGGTAGCTTGATGTCAAACAGTTCAACGTTGAGAGGTGCGTGGTGGTGGAGCGGGACGCCGTCGACCTCGTCGTGGAACAATGGGCCCGCGCGCGGCCCGACCTCGACCCGTCCCCCATGAGCGTTCTCGGACGGCTCTCCCGGGTGACGCGGATCGTCGAGCGCGAACTCAAGGCCCTCTTCGGCGAGTTCGGTCTTGAGCGGGGCGAGTTCGACGTCCTGGCGACCCTTCGGCGCAGCGGCTCCCCCGACGGCCTGACGGCGGGCATGCTGGCCCGCTCGTCGATGGTGACCTCGGGCGCCGTCACCAACCGGCTCGACCGGCTCGTCGCCAAGGGGTACGTCACGCGCGAGTTCGACCCCGCCAACCGGCGCACCGTCATCGTCGCCCTCACGCCCACGGGCCGCGACCTCATCGACCGCGCTGTCGCCGCCCACCTCGAGAACGAGCGCCGTGTCCTCGCCGCGCTCGACCAGCACGAGCAGGACGGCCTCGCCGCCGTCCTGCGCACCCTGCTGCTCAGCCTCGGTGACGAGGCAGGCGATCCGCGCGCACCCGGCGATCTCTGAAGCCGAGTAACGGCCATTTCAGCGAATCAGTTAACCCGGTTGATTTGCTTCGTCGCACTGGGAGTCGCCATTTTGGTGCGGCACTTCTTGGACGGTGGCGGTTGGCCGAAATGTCTTGCGGGTTAATCAGTCTTCACCTGTGGTTCACCTGACGGTGAACAGCGGGTGACGTCGGAATGCGGGAGGTCAGGGGTGAACCTTTCGCGGTAGTTTGAGCGTCTCATTGTGGATGGTTTCTCCGCGTCCAAGGAGAATGCTCATGCGGAGCGATGCGTTCGATGTGTTGGACGGCTTGAATTCGGCGCTCGACAGCAAGGGGCTGTTGACGGGCCTGACGGTCGGTGTGGTGACGTTCGTCTGCGGGCTGGTGTACGGCAGGTTCCGCAAGCGCCGACTGCTCAGTTGGGCCGTGTTGTACGACGAGCCGATCAACCGGACCTTCCAGGACGACGGTCCCGACATGTGGGAGATCTCCTCCCAGGGGCAGGAGATCGACAAGGGCAGCCTGGTGGTCCTGGACATCGCGAGCGCCGGGCGGGACGACATCATGGAGAGCGACTTCGCCCTGCCGCTGTCGTTCCAGTTCCCGGGACGCGAGGTCGTCCATTTCAAGGTTCGTGATTCGGAGCACGTGCGGCGAAAGACCATCGAAGCGCCCGATGAGGAGATGCAACCGCCCGGTGACCGGTCGAAGATCGTGCTGCCTCTCTTCTCGCTGAACCGGGGTGTGGGTTTCAAGCTGCTGGTCCTGCTCAAGGAGACGGCCTCGGGGCCAGGGGCGTCCAATGTCCGCGGCTATCAGGTCGTCGATGGTGGCACCGTGCGGGGTGGTGAGGTCCAGCAGCGCAAGCCCCGGGACCGCCGCTACTGGTTCCGGGTGATCGCGACGGGGACGGTCCTTCTGCTGCTGTTCGGCCTCACCGGTGGCATCTATCTGGCCAACCGGGTCATCACCCCCCATCCCGATTGTGCGATCGGCACGCTGACCGTCCTGGGGTCCACCGCCTTCGCGCCGATCGCCAACAATGTGGCCAACGAATACGAGAACGCCTGCTCCGGCGCGTCGATCACGATCTCCGCCGTGGGAAGCGGGTCCGGGCTGGACGACCTGCGTCGCCGCCCGGCTCCCGGAGTGATCGCCATGACGGATGGTGAGGAGGGCGGGAACACGCCGGGGCTCAGGGTCCGGCCGGTCGGGCTGGTGATCTTCGCCGTGGTGGCCAACAAGAACCTCAAGTTGTTCGATCTGAGCACCACGCGGCTTCGCGATCTGTTCCGGGCCACTCCGTCCTCGGCCAACGGCAGTTTCGTCGTGGTCGGGCGCGGCAGCGGCTCGGGTACCCGAAGGGCCTTCGAGCAGACCGTCCTGGGCGCCCGGAGCACCGACTTTCCCGCCTCGGCCACCTGCCCGACTGGTTCCTCAAGTACGCCGGTGGCCTGCACGGTGAACACGACCATGGACCTGCTCACCTACATCGAACGCACCCCGAACGCCATCGGATACGCCGAAGCGGACGCGCTCACCTATTTCCCGAACGTGCGGACCCTCAGTATTGACGGCACCTCGGCCACTCGCTCGGCCACGCTGGACGGCTCCTATCACTTCGTCGCGACCGAATACCTCTACACCGCAGGGCAACCGCGTGGCCTGACCGCCAACTATCTCGCATTCCTGACCAGCGATCCCATGACCGCACGGTTGCGCGACCACAGTTATGTCGCCTGCTCGGAACTGTCCGGGACAGCTCTCGCGGGCCAATGCACCTGACCGCTGCCCACCAACCGGTTCGGAGAAAGAAAGCCGGTACGGATGTCGTGCCGCCGTCACGTGGAGCACGATGACCAGGCTTAGGCGAGCGCCTCGCGGAGAATGCGGACGGCCTTCGGGCCGACGCCGTACGTAGCTATGCGGGTTGGGGCGTTGGCGGGGAATATGGCGCCCCGGGTGGGGCGCCATATTCGTTTTGGTCAGGAGCCCGCGAGGTCGGTGCGGGCTCGGGTTTTCAGGGCCTCGGCGAAGTTCGCCCATTCGTCGGCCAGGCTCAGGGCCAGGTCGGCGACCAAGGGGACGCAGTGGGCGGGGATTTCGCCTTGGATGCCCGCCCATTCAGTGGACTTCAGTGAGCGGGTGCTGAGCAGGCGGAGGAGACCCCTGCCTGTTTCGGTCAGTCGTAGGGACGGGTCGCGTTGCAGTTTGCGGAGAGCGAGGTCGGCGTCGGGAACACGACGGTGGCGGTGGAATCTGACGGGTTTGGGCGCTTCGGCGGCGTCGCGTTTGCGCTGTTCGGCAAGGAGCTGTTTCGCCGGGACGGGGTCCTCTCCTCTGCGTAGGCGTTCCCGGACGTCGAGGGCCGTGGCGGGCGAGATGCCCGCTAGTTCGGCGATCTCCCGAAGGGACGCACCTGGGCGTTCGGCGAACAGTTTTCCGGCCAGCCTCCGGCCGACCGCGCCATTGATCGGGCGGACTCGGCCGTCCCTCCCGATCCGGGCCTCGGGCTGCGCCTGCTCCGGCGCCGAACGGGCCCTGATCTTGGCGATGGTGGTGGCGGCCAAACCCACCACCTCGCCGATGGCACGGTCTGACCACTGCGGGTGCGAGCTGAGGATCCGCGCCGTGGCCGCCTCGCGGTCGGCCAGTGAGAGCGGGAGCCCATGGCTGATGTTCGCCTGGACGGCGGCGACGAACGCGTCCTCGTGCGAGCCGATGAAGAACTGGACGCGGATCTCGCGTTGGCCGTTCTGGATGGCGGCGCGCAGACGATGCATGCCGTCGAGCACGGTCATCGTCTGGCGGTGCACGAGAATCGGCGGAAGGTCCGTGTCCACCCCCGCGAGGACCCGGATGTGATCGGGTTTCTCGCCCTCCAGCCGGGGACTGTCAGCGAATTTCAGAAGCTCAATGGGAATTGTTGAGGTCGTACCCGTGCGAAGCATATCTAACGTATTGTGAGCGGAAGGCTCCAATTCCATCCCCCATAATGTTTTTGGGCCATGTGTCGCAATTTATAGCAGGCTCCGCAGAGCGTCAATCGTGGTCGGCGGCGTTTCCTCTCAGTTCCCTTCCGAAGCGACGAACCGGGCCAGCCGCGCCACTCCCTCCGTGATCTCCTCGTCACTGAGATAGCTGATTGACAAACGCAGCGCGCGCTCGCCACCACCGTCCGGATAGAAGTACGACATCGGCGTCCAGATGACGCCGAATCGTTCGGCAGAACGGGTCAGGGCCGCGTTGTCGGCGCGAAAGGGAACGTTGAACGTCAGGAAGAAGCCGCCCGCCGGGGCGTTCCAGGTGACGTCGAGCCGTCCGGGCGGGAACTGTCGTTCGAGTTCGCGCAGCGTCGTCCGCATCGCGTGGTCGTAGTGGTCGGAGGTGTCCCGGTTGAGTTCGGCGACGCCGCCGGTTCCGGCGAGCAGCGCGCCCGCGATGACGGCCTGGCTGAGCGCCGGGGTGTTCACCGTGACCATGCTCTTGATCTTGGCCAGCTCGTCGGCCAGCGGTGTCGTGCGGCCGTCGGCGTCCACGACCTGCTGGTCCGCGACGGCGAAGCCCACGCGGGCGCCGGGGAGCACGGTCTTGGAGAACGAGCCGAGGTGGATCACCGTCCGGTGCCGGTCGAGGCTTTTCAGGGTGGGCACCCGCGGGCCCGGGCTGACCAGCCGGTAGGGGCTGTCCTCAAGGAGGAGGACGCCTTCCCGGGCGGCCACGTCGAGCAGGTGTCGCCGGGCCTCCACCGGAATGGTGACGCCGGTCGGATTGCAGTGGTCGGGAATGACATAGACGGCGCGGACCCTGCGTCCACGCGCGGCCTGGAACGCGATCGCGGATTCCAGATCTAGCGGTGAAAGCCCTTCTGGGCCTTCTTCGATTGGGATCGCCTCGATTCCGAGCAACCGCGCGGCGCCCGTAATTCCGACGTAGGACGGGGTCGAGACGAGTAGGACGTCGGTCGGCGAAGCGAAAAGCGCGCGCAGGGTCAGGAACATGGCCTCCTGGCAGCCGACGGTCACCACGATCGCCTCGGGCGCCACGTCGATGCCCTCGTCGCGGCGTAGGGCGTCGGCGATGAATCCGCGGATCATTCCGGCGGACGGGCCGTACTGGAACAGCGCGTCCCGGATCCGCGGCTGCGCGAAGCCCTCCTGGGCGAGGTGGTCGATGTACCGCCTGAGGTGGTCGACGATGTGCTCGACGTCGAAGAAGCCGTCGTAGGGGCGGCCCGGCGCGAGGGAGATCGCGTCGGGGTAGCGGGCGGTGACCTCGTTGAGGAAGTTCATCGTGTCCATGACCGGGTCGGTCAGAGCGGCGAACAGGTCCTCGCGGCGCAGGCCGGTCGTGGGCGGGTGGGACGCGCCTCGTGGCGGGCCGGTCGGGGCCGGTGGCCCGGTGCGGATCAGGTCCGCGTCGGCGTCGGCCACCGACGGGGTGCCGGTGAGGACCATCGCGTCGGCGAGTTCGTCGGTCGTCAGGTCGAGGACGGCGGCGACGCCCGGTTCACCCGCGACGGCGAGCCCGTTCAGAACGGGACGGCCGAGGAGAACCGCGTCCGCGCCAAGGGCGAGCGAGACGAGGATGTCGGTGCCCTTTCGGACGCCGCCGTCCAGCAGTACGGGGCAGCGCCCGGCCACCGCGGCGGCGACCTCGGGCAGGGCGTCCAGGGCCGACCGCATGCCGTCGAGGCGGCCGCCGTTGTGGTTGGAGACGATGACGCCGCTGACCCCGGCCTCCACCGCGCGCGCCCCGTCCGCCCCGGTCATGACGCCCTTCAGCAGGATCGGCAGCCGGGTCACCGAGCGGAGCCAGTCGATGATCCGCCAGTCGAGGGACGGGTCGAACTCGGCGAGCACCCCGCCCCCCGGCGACGGCTCGGAACCCGAACTCGGCGGTTCGAGGTTCGCGGGCTGGACGCCGGGCGGCAGCCGCAGACCTTCGCGGAGGTTCTGGAGCCGGCGGCCGAGCCACGGAGCGTCGACGGTCAGCACGATGGCCTCGAAACCGGCGTCCTCGGCCCGGGCGATGAGCCGCCGGGTCACCGCGCGGTCGCGGAAACAGTAGAGCTGGAGCCACAGCGGGGACCGCGCCGCCTCGGCCAGGTCCTCGAACCGGCAGCCGGACAGCGTGTTGACGATGACCGGGACGCCCGCCAGGCCCGCGCCCCGGACGGTCGCGAGCTCCCCGGCGGGGTGCGCGAGCGTCTGGAAGGCCATCGGGGCGACGGCGAGCGGCGCGTTCCAGGTCCGGTCCAGGATCTTGGTCCTGAGCTCGGGTTCGGCGACGCCCGCCAGGACGCGCGGGCGGAGCCGGTACTGCCGGAACGCGGCGGTGTTCTCGCCGAACGTGTCCTCCTCGCCCGCGCCGCCCTCGACGAAGCTCCAGATCGACGGCCCGAGCCGTTCCCGGGCCAACCGTGCGTACTCGTCGAGTGATAAAGCCCGTGGTTCATCCAGCATGATCGGTCCAGGGCATCGCGTGACTCAACTCCGTCTCAGCCGATGTCATCTTTCCAATTTCCACACCCGGCGGTTGGCCAGCAAGGGGTTAATGCAGGCCACTTTGTGCCTTTCCGGGGTGAGGCGCGATCACGGGCGCGCTTTCGGGACGCGCGCCTTTAAGATCATTTCACCCTTGTAGCCCAGCGGAAGAGGCAGACCACTTAAATGGTCTGCTTGTCGGTTCGAAACCGATCGAGGGTACGGGTCCGCGACAGCGATGGGATCTCGGTCACGGAACCGGGATTTCGCTGTCGCGAAACCCGCCGTTACGAGAAACCCCGATGCCGAAACCCGTCGTTAAGAATGCCGCGTCCGCGGCGTCGCCCGCGGCCGGTGAATTACCCCGCGGACAGGCTCCGCGCGCTATGACGCCATGGCCTGTTCACCGCCGTGCCCGCTTCGAGCTCGTAAGGGACGGTGGCGTCTGGTGAGTGTGCGACTGTCAACCCCGTGCACTTGAACAGCGGTCCGGGCGGCCGAGACCGCCCCCTTCCGCCGGGTGGGCGTGACGACAGGCCGGACCTTGTCGGCCCGGTCGCATGCCAGCCCAGGTAAAACCGACTGCTTCCGCATCGGTATGCCCCCAATCAAGCCCCCCGTGCGCCGGGCACCCCCAATGCGCCCCGCCCGGACGAACTCCCCGATTTCGGCGTAAGAATCACACGTCACGGCGCGCGCCGACAAGCGCGCTGGATCCCGCCGCCAGTTCGGCCCCATCGAGGCTCCAGTGGCGGTGGACGCGGTGGCGGGGTTCCGGTCGCGCCTGGTGGCGGACGGTGCGTCGCCCGGCAGGTGGGGCGAAGCCCCTGGCAGAAGGGTGACCTTCCACTAACTCGGCGGGCGTTCGGAGGTGTCTCATGTCCGATTGGTCATGACGGGAGTGTCTATGGTGCCACGCCAAGTTTGAAAGATAAATCATAGTTGAAGATCACGTATGGTGAACCGGCGCTGACCTCAGGTAACGCATTGGCCGAACAGATATAGGCGTGCACAACGGGAATGCAAGAGATGAACGGGATTTCGCGCCTAATGTCCGCATGTGGCCACGATCGTGAGCGGGCAAAGATCATCGCTTAGTCTGGCCTTGCCAGAGCGAAGGGGGTCCGCTCGGCATGTCTTGAGGGAAGACCCGGTCTCGACGCTCCCGTCAAACGCACTTCACCAGAAATTGACCGTGCCATCCGAGCTACAGGCTTCCCCGCCGGCCGAACGCCCGAGGCCATTACTTTGATTCACGTCGGCCTCGGTCGGCGTTTTCGAGGCGTGAGAATACACATGCATTTTCTCATTTTGGGCAGCCTTGAACTCAGGGAGTCCGGCAAGCGGATTGCCATTACCGCCCCCAAGCAACGCGCCATCCTGGTGGCACTGCTCCTGGACGCCAACAACGAGGTGCCGATCACGCGGCTCACCCGGGCCGGCTGGGACGACCGGCCGCCCGCGACGGCGCAGACCACGCTCCAGTCGTACATCTACCGGCTGCGGCAGGCGCTCAGCCCGCTGCCGGTCGAACTCGACACCTCGCACGACTGCTACCGGTTGAACGTCGCCCCGGAGGCCATCGACCTCTGGAACTTCCGGCGGCGGGTCGACCGGGCCCGTGAGCACGCGCTACGCGGGCGCCTGAGCGACTCGACGGCCGAACTCCGCCGGGCCCTCGCGACCTGGCGGGGGAACGCGCTGTCCGGCGTCCCCGGGGAGACGCTCCGCCAGGAGGCGCGGCTGCTTGAGGCGGAGCGCATCGCGGCCTACGAGGAGCTCTTCACCACCGAGATCAGGCTCGGCAACCACCGGCACATCATCCCCGAGCTGCAGAAGGTCGTCTCCGGCAACCCTTTCCACGAGTCGCTCAGGGCGTTGCTCATGTCGTCCCTCTACTCGTCGGGACGCCAGGTGGAGGCCCTTCAGCACTTCAGCCAGATACGGCGGCGGCTGCGTGACGACCTGGGCATCGAACCGTGCCAGGAGTTGCAGGAACTGCACCAGTCGATCCTGGAACAGCAGCCGCGCAAGAGATCAGCGCACTCGTGAACTGGCCGTATGGTCCATGGCACGGTCCATATGGTTTATGGCACGGTCCACTCCTTTCGACGGGTTCGGGGACGACGGGACATTAGCGACCAGTCCAGATCGGGTCGCGTTTCTCGGTGAACGCGCGGACGCCCTCGACGGCGTCGGCGCTGTTCCTGCGTCGCTCCTCCCAGACGTACTCGGCGGTGAAGGCGTCTTCGAGCGGCATGTCCACCGACTTCAGCGCGGCCTCCTTGATGGCGCGCACGGACAGGGGGGCGCTCCGGACGAGGTCGGCCGTCCACCCGCGCACGCGGTCGTCCAACCGGGCGGCCGGGACGACCTCGTTCACCAGCCCGAACCGCAGCGCCGTCGCCGCGTCCATCCGGCGACCGGTGAGCAGGTATCCCATGGCGACCTTCGGGGGCAGCTGCCGGACCAGGCGAAACACCCCGCCCGCGCCGGGCACCAGCCCGAGGCCCGCCTCGGGCAGGCCGAATTGCGCGGTGTCGCTCGCGATGATCAGGTCGCAGGCGAGGGCCAGTTCGAAGCCGCCACCGAGGGCGTAGCCGTGCACGCGCGCGACGACGGGCTTGCTCAGCGTGAACCGGTCGGTGAGCCGCGGATGGCCCGGCTGCCCGCGACTGCCGAACGTGGTCGGCGCCGCGCCCGCCCGGTTCAGCGCGGCCCGTTCCTTCAGGTCCTGGCCGACGCAGAACGCGCGATCACCGGCTCCGGCGAGCACCGCGACGTGCACCTCGTCGTCGCCCTCCACGTCGTCCCAGATGTCCGCGAGCTCCTCGTGCGTGCGTAGATCCATCGCGTTGAGGACCTCGGGACGGTCCAGCGTCACGTGGGCGACATGGTCCTTCTTCTCGTAGCGCACCCGGGGCCGCGTCATGACGACCGCGCCCCGAACCGGCCGACCTTGTCGATCACGTCCTCCCCATGGATGCGCAACGCCTGCTGGAGGGCGAACTCGGCCGCGTACGCGCGGAGGGCGTCGACCGGCTCGTCGGCGAGGTTGAGCATGCGCCGGTTCGCCAGGACGGCGTCGCTGTCGAGCGCGGCCAGGGCCCGTTCGATGGCGGCGTCCATCGCCTCGGGCTCGACGACCTCGTCCACCAGCGTCGCGGCGTCCGGTTCCGCCGCCCGGACGCGACGGCCCCGCAGGACGATCTGCCGGGCCAGCCGCGGCCCCCCGAACCGGGTCAGCCTGAAGTTCGCCATCCCGGGGACGATCCCCTCCTCGGCGGCCGGAAGGCTGAGATAGGAGTCGGACGCGGCGATCACGTGGTCGAAGACCAGCAGCAGCTGCATCCCACCGCCGATCGCGAACGTGTCGACGGCCGCGACCCACGGCTTGTCGGTCAGCCGCGCCCGCCAGCCGCCCGCGCCCGGACGGTCGTCGAGCAGCCCCCGGAAAATCTTGTGGATGTAACCCAGCTCGCGGCGGAGCAGAAATCCGACCAGGGAGATCCCGCCGGAGCTGATCCGCTTGAGGTTGATGCCCGCGCTGAACACGCGGCGGCCCCGGTAGCGCGGATGGCTCATCACGCCGCCGCGCAGCAGCCCGACCCGGACGGACGGGTCGAGAAGCGCCAGATCGACGGCGGTCTCCATGTCGTCGACCTGGCGTTCGTCCTCGGCGTTCAGGCAGTCGTCCCGGCACATGGTGAGGCGCGCCACGCCATCGCGTCGCTCCAGCCGTACCGCCTCCATCTCCACCACGCCGGTCCGGGTGAACTCCGGCAGCAGGCTCAGTGCGCGGTCGGTCGGCCTCAGCATCGCGTCCATCAGGTGCGGGCCGGACACCGAGGAACGGAGGACGGCCCGCAGGAAGATGCCCTGGTCGATCTCGCGCCCCTCCTTGGCGGCCTGCGGACGGCTCAGCTCGTCGTCCATCTGCGCGACGGTGGGACACAGCCCGGGAAAGGCGTCCGCCGCCGCCTGCACAAGCTCGGCGAGCCGCAAGTACCGGGAGCGATGTTCAGTGAGCCGGTCATACACGGCGTCGGCGTGCTCATCCATGAACCCGGCCCGCAACGCGCGAACCCCCTCGTGCACCGCGTCCGCCACCGCCCTCTGCTCAGGCGACCGCGACGCGGGTTCGGGCAGAGCCCCAATCCGCTTCTCAGCACGCGCGGCAGCCTCAGCCAGCGCAGCACCCGCATACTCCAACTCACTCACACTCATGACTCCACCCCCCTGGGGGGCGCCCCCCAGACCCCCGAGGGAGAAGACACCAAGATCCTCGCTCCGCTGCGGTCACGACCCACCCCTCTGGGGGACGACCCCCAGACCCCCGAGGGAGAAGACACCAAGATCCTCGCTCCGCTGCGGTCACGACCCACCCCTCTGGGGGACGACCCCCAGACCCCCGAGGGAGAAGACACCAAGATCCTCGCTTCGCTGCGGTCATGGTGTCTTCCTGCGCAAAGTGCGGTCGCATGCGGCGAGGTGGGCTCCGAGGGCCTCTTCGAAGGGGACCGTGGACGCGTCGAACAGGAGTCGGCGTCTGATGGAGGGTTCGCTGGGCGGGATGGCTGCGGCCGTTGATGTCAGTTCTGCGAGCGCGCTCGTGGGGTCGGTGGTGAGGTCGTCCAGCAGGGCCATGGTGTGGGCCTCGGTGGCCTCGATCGGGGCTCCTAGCAGGACCGCGCGGCGGATTCGGGCTGTGCCGACCTCCTGGGTGAGGCGGTAGAGGGCCATGCCGGGCCAGGTGGTGCCGTCTGGTGTGGACAGCAGCAGCCGCGTCTCCGGGGTGGCGACGCGGACGTCGGTCACCAACAGGGCGTCCAGCGCGGTGCCGCCGCAGTCGCCGGACGCCGTTCCGACCGTCAGGCGGTCGAGGCGCTCCAGCCTGCGCAGCGCGCGTTCCCACTTGTTGGCCAGGCCGACGGTCAGGCCGTCCGCCCAGGACGCGTCCGGCGCGCCGGAGACGTGGACCACCACCGGGTGCGGGCCGTCGTGGTCTTCGGCGCGGTCGCACAGGGCGGCCACGGACGCGACGGTCTCCGCCGAAATGGGCCGTGTGCCGTCGATCCGCAGGACGAGGTCGTCGCCTTCCCTGGCGCTCACCACTGGACCAGCGCGGTCTCGATGGTGGAACCGGGGCCCATGGTCATGAGCACGCCGTACTCCCCCGGGCGGGCGACGTCCTCGGCGACGAGGCGTTCGTAGGAGAACAGGACGGAGCCGCTCGACACGTTGCCGTGGTCGCGCAGGACGCCGGTGGTGTGCCGGACGTCGTAGCGGCTCAGCCCGAGGTTGATCACGACGGCGTCGATGACCTTCTTGCCGCCCGAGTGCACCAGCCAGTGGCCGATGTCGGCGCGGCGCAGGCCGGTGCCCACCAGCAGCCGGTCGACGACGATCTCCGCGTGCGCGCCGACCACGTAGGGGATGTCGGGATCGAGGAAGAAGCTGAACCGGCCGAGGTCGCGGTCCCAGTCGTAGCGCATCGCGTCGAGCGCCTCGGTGATGATGAGGCTGGCGAACTTCAGGACGCGGGGCCCCTGGGGGACGTCGACCGTGTCGGTGTCGGGGCCGTCCGCGCGGAGGGCGAGGGCCGCCGCGCCGTCCCCGAAGAGGCTGTTGACCACGGCGGTGCGCATCGTCCCGTCGAGCGCGTACGCGGCGGAGCATGCCTCGGTGCACAGGACGACGGCGAGTTCGCCGGGGTGCGCCGCCGACCAGCCGGACACGACGTTGAGGGCGTTCAGGCCCGCGTTGCATCCCATGCCGACGATGTCCGCGCGGCCGCAGTGCCGGTCGATGCCCAGCTCGCGGATGATCAGCGCGCTGAGGCCGGGGGTGAGGAAGCCGGTCGAGGTCACGCAGCACAGGTGGCGCAGGTCGGACAGGGAGGCCCCGGCGCTCTTCAGGCACGCTTCGAGCGCCTGCGCGCCCATCTCGACGGCGAGCGCGGTGTGCTTGTCGAGCAGGTCGCCCTGCGACTCGGGCCGTCTGGCGCCGTCCGCGTTCAGCGGGGGAAGGGTGAGGTGGCGCCGTTCGATCGCGCTGTTGAGGAATACCGAGCGGACCTTGGGATTTTCGACGCCCAGCACGTCGAGCAGTTCGGGCTGGGAGATTCGGGTGCCCGCCACGGCCGTGCCGACGCCGACGATCCGCGAGATCGCGGGCAGCGAATCCCGCGCCGCCCGGACGTCGTCGATTTCTGCGGGGAGGTCGAGAGCGGTCGTCATCGGTACATCCACCCCCATGTCCTCAGCTTGCTCCGGAACAGCCGCTTGACCTGGTCCGCCGTCATCGTCCTCGCCTTTCTCGAAGAGTTCGTCCGGGCCGAGAACCCGGCGCACATCATTCTCCGATCGAAGGGCGACAAAAAACCAGATCTGCGCGAATGGAAAGAATATGAGAACGGCGATATCCGCACGATGACGGATCGGAAAGGCCGGGTGTTCAAGTGAAGTAAATCTGCGGTCGAACGGTCGCCCGGCCCATTCCGGTCACGTCGGGCGCGTGGGGCGGTCAGGTGGTGGCCAGCGCCTCGGTCGGGGTGAGGCGGGCGGCGCGGCGGGCCGGGTAGAGGCCCGCGACGGCGCCGATGAGGATGGCGGCCAGCGCTCCCCCGGTGATGGCCTGGCCGGGCAGCGCGAGCGGGAACCCCCGGAAGACGGCGTAGCCGAGGGAGACGACCAGCCCGATGACCACCCCGGCGGCGCCGCCCAGCCCCGACAGCGTGACCGACTCGGTGAGGAACTGGAGCCGGATCTGCCCGCGGGTCGCACCGAGCGACCGGCGCAGCCCGATCTCCTGGCGGCGTTCCAGCACCGAGATCACCATGATGTTGGCGATGCCGACGCCGCCCGCGAGCAGGGCGATCCCGCCGAGGGCGAAGAACAGGGCGTTGAACGCGCGGTTCGCGGCGGCCTGCGCCGTGAGCACGTCCGACGGACGGCTGATCTGGATCTCCTCGGGATGCTCCGGGTTGATGGTGTAGCCGAGGATGTCGCGCACGGACGCCACGGTCTCGTCGGTGGACCGCTCGTACAGGGTGGTCGCGTACCCGTTGAACCCGAGCGTCGTCGCGTAGTCCCAGCCGATCAGCGCCGACCGGTCGATCTCGGGCGCGAGCTTGACCGTGTCGAGGACGCCCGTCACCAGGAACCAGCGGCCCGCGATGTAGACGTGCCCGCCGGTCCGGTCGACGCCGAGCCGTTCGGCGGCCACCGAGCCCAGCACGACGGCCGGGTAGCGGCTGGTGGCGGGGTTGAGGAACGTGCCGGTCCGCACCGTGCCGCCGAGGGCGTCCAGCAGGTTGGTCCGGGACGCCTGCACCGCGATCCCGTTGGTCGTCGCCGAGTCGATCTTGTCGGTGCGGCGCGCGCTGGCCCCGGTCACCGCGCCGACGGCCGACACCCCGGTCACGCCGGGGATCCGCGCGGCCATGCCCTCCGCCTGGGCGGGCAGCCGCGCCTCCTGACCCGTCAGCGACGTGCCGGGCGTGACGGTGAGCATGTTGGTGCCGAGCCGCTGGATCTCCGCCATCAGCCCGGCCTTGCTGACGGTGCTGATGCCCACCAGCCCCACCATGGCCGCGACGCCGATGGCGATGCCGAGCGCCGACAGCGCCGCCCGCAACGGCCGTCCGCGCAGCCCCTCCAGCCCGACCTGCGCCAGGTCGCCCGAGCGGAGCCGGACCGGTTCCGGAAGAGCCTTCATGCGAGTACTCCTGTGTCGGCGTGGATCTGGCCGTCGCGGATCTCCAGGCGCCGGGGCAGTGCGGCGGCGACCTCCAGATCGTGGGTGATCACCACGACGGCGGTGCCGTCGCCGTTGAGTTCGGTGAGCAGCTCCAGCACGCCCGCGCCGGAGACGGAGTCGAGGTTGCCGGTCGGCTCGTCGGCGAGCAGCAGCGGCGGGTCGCCGACGACGGCGCGGGCGATGGCGACGCGCTGTTTCTCGCCTCCCGACAGCTGGTTCGGGCGGTGGTCCAGCCGGTGGCCGAGGCCCACGCGTTCCAGCGCCGCCTTGGCCAGGCGGCGGCGTTCCCGCGGCGAGACGCCGTGGTACAGGAGGCCGGTGGCGACGTTGTCCAGTGCCGACAGGTGCGGGGTCAGGAAGAACTGCTGGAACACGAACCCGATCCACCGGGCCCGGACGGCGGCCAGTCGCCGGTCCGGCAGCTTGGCCACGTCGTGCCCGAGCATCAGGACGCGGCCCGTGGTCGGGGTGTCCAGGGTCCCCATCAGGTGCAGCAGCGTCGACTTGCCGGACCCGGACGGCCCGACGATCGCGACCAGCTCCCCGGGGGCGACGGCGAGGGACACGTCGCGCAGCGCCCGTACCCCGCCCGAATAGACCTTGGTGGCGTTCTCCACGGCGAGGACCGGAGTCTCGTCATCAGGGGAGCGGGGGTCGCCGGTCATGAGGCCGTCGGTCATGACTTCGGCACCTGCACCTTCATGCCGGGCTGAAGGTCGCCGCTCACCTCGACCCGGTCGCCGTCGTAGATGCCGAGCTTGACCGGGACGGAGTGGACCGTCCCGGAGGCGTCCACCACGGTCACCGAGTAGGCGCCCTCGGCGGACGCCATCAGCGCGTTGATCGGCACGGCCAGGACGTTCTTGTGCTCGGTGCTGGTGAACCCGACGGTCGCGGGCGCGCCGTCGAAGTCGGCCGCGCCGCCCGCCTTGTCCAGCGTGATGGTGACGGGGATCGTCGCGTTCTCGGTGCCCTGCCCGGTCTGCGACTGGGCGTTGGTGGTACCGGCGGTGGCGGTCGTGCCGATCGTGGTGATGCGGCCGGTCGTGGTCTTGCCGCCGGGCAGGGTGACCCGGACCTTGGCGCCCCGCACGGCGACCTCCTGCCGGCTGACCGGCAGGTTCACCGTGACGACCCGCCGGATGCTGCTGGCGGTCAGCACGCTGCCGCCCGCGGGCGCGCCGAGGACGACCGACAGCTTCGTCACCCGGATGGCGCCGGGCTGCACCACGACGGCGTCGGGGTCCAGTTCGCCGGTCTCGGGGAGGCCGAGGTCGTCCTGCCAGTCGCGGAGGGCCTCCGCGGTCGCCCACGTGAACGAGCGGTCCACGGTCATGTCGTCGCCGTAGCCGAGCTTGTCCAGGTTGCGTTCCAGTTCGAGGACGTCCTTGCCCTTGGTCATGCCCTGCTGGAATGTCCGCCAGAACGGCGTGTCCCCGTAGACCAGCGGGACCTTCTCGCCGTCCAGCCCGTACACGCGTTCGCCGCGTTCGATGACGTCACCGGTGCGGGGCAGCCAGGTGACGCGGCCCTTGCCACCGGCGAGGACGGTGTAGGTGTCGGCGAAGCCGAGGGTACCGTCCACGTCCGACGTCCGGACCATGGTGGTACGGACGACCGCGACGGTCGGCAGCCCCGAGGCGCTCCGCGCCGGTGTGTCGCTTCCACCCCCCAGCGCCAACGCCGCGCCGGCCGCGCCGATCGCCAGGGCAGCGGTGCCGCCGAGCAGCGCCCAGAGCCGGCGGCGCCGTCGCCGCGGAGGCGGCGACGCCTCGTCCCGGACGGGCACGTCAACCTTGGATTCCAGCACTGTCGGCCTCCGGACGTTCCGCTGAAAATGGACTCATGACGATCAGCTTGCCGAAACACCGGTTTCGTGGCGGTGACCGCTTGTGTTAACCCCCGCCTTATCGCCGGTCTGCGGCAATGGGAGCATGCGGATACTGGTGGCCGAAGATGAGCGTTTCCTCGCCGACCTGGTGGCCGAGGGGCTGCGCGAACAGGCGATGGCGGTGGACGTCGCCTACGACGGGGCTGGCGCCCTGGAGCGCCTGGCGGTCAACGACTACGACGTGCTCGTCCTGGACCGGGACCTGCCCCGCGTCCACGGCGACGAGATCTGCCAGGAGCTGGCCCAGCGCGGGGAGACGGTGCGCATCCTGATGCTGACCGCGTCCGGCGCCGTCCACGACCGGGTCACCGGCCTGAACCTGGGCGCCGACGACTATCTGGCCAAGCCGTTCGCCTTCGACGAGTTGGTGGCGCGGATCCGGGCGCTCGGCCGAAGGTCCGCGCCGCCGCTGCCGCCGGTGCTGGAGACCTGCGGCATCACCCTGGACACGGCGCGCCGCCAGGCGTTCCGCGACGGGAGCTACCTGCCGCTGTCCCGCAAGGAGTACGCGGTGCTGGAGGTTCTGATGCAGGCGCGGGGGAAGGTCGTCAGCACCGAGGAACTCCTGGAGCGGGCCTGGGACGAGCACACCGACCCGTTCACCACCGTCGTCAAGGTCACCATGAGCAAGCTGCGGGCCAAGCTCGGCGACCCGCCGGTGATCGTCACCGTGCCGGGCAGCGGATACAGGTTGTGAGGGCCATGCGGAGGATCGGCGGACTGACCCGGCGCTCGGTGCGGGCCCGGATGACCCTGCTGTACGGGGGGCTCTTCGCGGTCATCACCTCGGGGGTGCTGTTCGCGGCGGAACAGTTCCAGCGGCATCTGCTCGACAACAAGGTGCGGAACCTTCCGGACGCCCTGTCGATCAGCACGGTCCCGTGCGACCGGCGGCCCTCCGGTCAGTCGTGTTCGACCATCCCGTTCGCGCCGGGGGCGGGCGGCGGGACGCCGCAGAACCTCTCGGAGGGCAGCAGGTCGGAGTTCCAGCAGAGCCTGGTGGCCACGCAGCGGGGCGTCACCCTGGTCGCCATCGCCGTGATCACGGTGCTGGCGTTCGCGGTGTGCTGGTGGCTCACCGGGCGGCTGCTCCGGCCGCTGCACCGCATCACCGCCACCGCCCATCGGCTGTCGCTGTCGACCCTGCACGAACGCATCGCGCTGACCGGTCCGCAGGACGAGCTGAAGGAACTCGCCGACACGTTCGACGCCATGCTCGACCGGCTGGAACACGCGGTGGACAGCCAGCGCCGGTTCGTCGCCAACGCCTCACACGAGTTGCGCACTCCGCTGACCATCCAGCGGACCGCCATCGAGATCGGCCTCGCAGACCCGACGCCGGAGCGCGTCGACCGGATCCGGACGGAGCTGCTGCGCAACACGGAACGGTCCGAACGGCTCATCGAGGGACTGCTCGTCCTGGCGCAGGGCGAACGCGGCCTCGACACCCGGTCTCCCGTGGAGCTGGACGCCGTGGTCAGGCAGGTCGTGGAGGAGCACCGCCGCTTCGCCGACCGCGCGGGCGTCACCATCGTCGGCGACGCGCGTCCGGTCACCGTCGCGGGCGACGAGGTCATGCTCGGCCGGTTGGCGGCGAACCTCGTGCAGAACGCGATCCGGCACAACCACGAGGGCGGCGAGGTCGTGGTGGAGGTGTCGGCGGCCACCGGGCTGACGGTCCGCAACACCGGCCCGCACGTCCCCGCCGAGCAGGTCGACTCGCTGTTCGAGCCGTTCCGCAGGCTGCGCGACGACCGGACGGGGTCGTCGGAGGGCGCGGGCCTCGGGCTGTCCATCGTCGCCGCGATCACCCACGCCCATGGCGGCGCCGTCCACGCCACGCCGAACCCGGACGGCGGGCTGACCGTCACCGTGAACCTTCCGGCGCTCACCCCCGCCGCCGTCGCCCCCGCGCCCGCCGGGGCCTGAGCCCGGCGGGCGAGCCCCGGCGGGCGAGCGCCACGCCCCGCCCGCCTCGGGCCCGCTCAGTCCCGGAGGCCGAGCCATTCGGCGATCACCGGCCATGCCTGGCCCAGCATCTCGGGCTGCATGAGGTCGGTGTGGCGGCAGGGCAGCGCCGCCTCCGTGATCTCACCCCGCACGTGCGGCTCCCACAGGCGGGCGTCCGGCGGGTTCTCCTGGTCGCTCTCCCCCGCCACGAACAGCAGGACGTCGCCGTCGAAGACGCCGGGCACGTGCTCCCTCCTGAGCCGCAGGTTGTTGCGGAAGATCCTCGCGATGAGGATCAGCTCGTCGTCGGAGATGCCGCCGAGGACCTCCCCGACCTCCTCCCTGAACCGCTCCGCGATGCGCCGCAGGTGATCCTCGGAGTCGGCGGCTTCGGGTTCCGCGGCCTCGGGTTCCCTGGTGTCCTCGGGAGCCGGGCCTTCGGCGTTGTCGTCGTCGGTGCGGGTGGACGGATACGTGTCCATGATCACCAGCGCGGCGACGGTCTCGCCCGCGGCCTGGAGCTGGACGGCGATCTCGTGCACGGGCATCCCGCCGAACGAGAACCCGAGCAGGTGGTACGGCCCGGTCGGCTGCACGGCGCGGATCCGCTCGACGTACTCCGCCGCCATCTCCTCGATGGTCGCGGCCGGGTCGGCGCCGCCGTCCAGCCCGGTGGCCTGGAGGCCCAGCAGCGGGACGTCGTCCGGGACGAACCGGGCCAGCGGCCGGTAGCACCAGCTCAACCCGGCGGCCGGGTGGACGAGGAAGAACGGCGGCCGCGTCCCCTCGGCGCGGATCGGCAGGATCGGGCCGAGCGAGTCGCCCAGGGACGACAGGCTCAGCCCGCCGATCAGCCCGGCCGGGGTCGGCGCGGCGAAGACACTGCGGACCGACACCGTCACCCCGCGCTCCTGGAGCCGTGTGACAAGCCTGACCGCCATCAGGGAGTGCCCGCCGAGCTGGAAGAAGTCGTCGTCGACCCCGACCTCCGGCACGCCGAGGACTTCCGCGAACACCTCGCAGACCAGGCTTTCCAGCGCGGTGGCGGGGTTGCGTCCGGCGGCCGCCCAGGCCCCCGCCGCGCCCGCGTAGTCCGGGACGGGCAACGCCTTCCGGTCGAGCTTGCCGTTGCTGGTCAACGGCAGTTCGGCGAGGGTGACGAACGCGGCGGGCACCATGTGGTCGGGCAGCCGCCGGACGGCGAAGTCCCGCAGCTCGTCGGGGACGGTGTCGGGGTCGACGGGAACGAGGTAGGCGACCAGGCGGCGGTCGCCGGGCTCGTCCTCGCGGGCGATCACGGCGGCCTGGGCGACGTCGGGATGCGACAGCAGCGCCGTCTCGATCTCGCCGGGCTCGACGCGGAACCCGCGTACCTTCACCTGCTCGTCGGCCCGGCCGACGAACACGAGGTTGCCGTCGGCGGTCCATTTCACCACGTCGCCGGTGCGGTACATCCGTTCACCGGCCGTCCCGAAGGGCGACGCGACGAACCGTTCACCGGTCAGGGCGGCCCGGCCGACGTAGCCGCGCGCGACTCCCTCGCCCGCCGCGTACAGCTCGCCGGGCACCCCGACCGGCACAGGGCTCAGCGCGTCATCGAGGACGAACACGCGGGTGTTGGCGATCGGCGTCCCGATCGGGACGACACCGTTCTCGACCAGCGGCGGGGTGAGTTCCGCCGTGGTGATCCCGATGGTGGTCTCCGTGGGCCCGTAGTGGTTGAACACGCGCCGTCCATCGGCCGCGGCCACCAGGTCGGCGACCCAGCTCGCGGGCGCGGCCTCGCCGCCCAGCACCAGCGTCCCGGCGGGGACGACGCGCTCCGTCCCGGCGGCGGCGGCCAGCGCGGCCAGGTGCGACGGCACGACCTTGAAGCCGTCGATCCGCTGGTCGGCGAGGTATCCGGCGACCGCCTCGGGCTCGGTGACCGTCGCGCCGTCGAGGGCGTGCAGCTCACCGCCGGTGACGAGGCTTCCGAACACGACCGTGTTGCCGAGGTCGGTGACCTGCGGCTGCAACAGGGCGTACCGGGCGCCCGCGCCGGACCAGCCGAGCCGGTCGCACGCCGAGACAACGTAGTTGGCGAGCGACGCATGGGTCACCCCGACGCCCTTCGGCTTCCCGGTGGATCCCGACGTGTACATCACGTAGGCCAACCCCAGCCGGTCGGGACGACCGTCCACGGCGGTGCCGGGTGCGTGGTGCAGGGCGTCGGCCGTCATCGGGTCGTCCAGCGCCAGCATCGGGACGCGGCCAACGGGCAGTTCGTCCAGGACGTCCTGGGTGCCCGCGAGCAGGTGCGCCCGGCTGTCGGCCAGCATGAACGCCACCCGATCGACGGGCAGCCTCCCGTCGATCGGCAGGTACGCGCCCCCGGCCTTCCAGACCGCGAGGATGGCCGTGACCATCTCGACCGCGTCGGGCAGGCAGAGGCCCACGACGGATTCGGCGCCGATGCCAAGGCCGCGCAGGTGGTGCGCGAGTCGGTTCGCCGCCGCATCCAGCTCGGCGTAGGTTCGGCGGGTCCCGCCGCTGACCATCGCGACGGCGCCCGGGGTGGTCGCCGCCTGGCGCTCGAACTGCTCGACCACCGAGTGGTCCGGCAGCGGCGCGGCCGTGTCGTTCCAGGTGACGAGGAGCTGTTCGCGTTCGTCGTGGCCGAGCGCCTCGACCTCGCGCAGCCGGACGTCCGGGGTGGCGGTCACCACGTCCAGCACCCGGACGAACCAGTCCGCGATGCGGTTGGCCGTCGGCGCGTCGAACAGGTCGGCGGCCACCGTAACGGTTCCGTGGAGCCCGGCGGCACCGCCCTGCTCGTCGAACGCCTCGGCCACGGAGACGTAGAGGTCGAACTTCGAGGGCGCCGGTACCGCCTCGTCGTCGCCGGTGTCGTCGGCGGGCCGCGCGCTCTGGACGCGAAGCGCGGCGTCCCCAGTGTTCTGGAGGGTGAGTTCCACCTGTGTCAGCGGGTGCCGTGCCAGCGACCGGGACGGGGCGAGTTCCTCCACCAGCCGCTCGAAGGGGACGTCCTGGTTCGCCAGGGCGCCGAGGCTCGTCTCCCGGACGCGGGCCAGCACCTCGCGGAAGCGCGGGTCGCCGGACAGGTCGGTGCGGATGACCAGGGTGTTGAGGAAGAAGCCGACCAGGTCGTCCAGTGCCTCGTCGGTGCGGCCCGCGATCGGGGAGCCGATCGGGATGTCGTCCCCGGCGCCGAGCCGCGACAGCGTGACCGCCAGCGCGGCCTGCAACACCATGAACGTCGTGGCGCCTTCGGCCCGTGCCAGGGCCGCCAACCGTTCGTGCACCTCGGCCGGGACGCCCAACCGCACCCGATGTCCCACATGGCTGGCCACGTCAGGGCGGGGACGGTCGGTCGGCAACGCCAGTTCCTCGTGTGCTCCGGCGAGCGTCCGACGCCAGTAGTCCATCTGCGCCGACAGCAGGCTCTCCGGGTCGGACTCGTCACCGAGCAACTCACGCTGCCACAGCGCGTAGTCCGCGTACTGGACGGGCAGCGGCTCCCAGGCCGGGACCTCGCCGCGCAGCCGCGCCTCGTACGCGGCGGAGAGGTCGCGGCCCAGCGGGGCCATCGACCAGCCGTCGCAGGCGATGTGGTGCGTCACGACCAAGAGGAGCCGGTCACCGGACGAGTCCGATCCGTTCCGGGGGGTGTGGGGGGTCGTCCCCCCACCAGGGACCGGCCCGGTCTCGAACAGCCAGGCCCGGATCGGCACCTCGGACGACAGGTCGAACGCGTACCGCGCGGCCTCCTCAACGGCCCCGGACAGGCCCGAACGATCGACCTGAACGACCTCCAGGGCCCAATCCAGGTCCGCCGCGTCCAGGATGTGCTGGTACGGCTCGCCGTCCTGGGACGGGAAGACGGTTCGCAGGGATTCGTGCCGTCCGATCACGTCCCGCAGCGCGGACTCCAGGGCCGGGACGTTCACGTCGCCGGACAACCGCGTCGGCATCGGCACGTTGTACGTCGGGCTCGGCCCCTCCAGTTGCCCAAGGAACCACAACCGTCGCTGCGCGAACGACAGCGGCACCCGTTCCGGACGTTCCCCGGCCCGCAACGCCAGCCGGGCCTCGCCCGCCCCGGACTCCGCCAGCAGGGCCGCCAGCCCGGCCGCGGACGAGGTCTCGAACAGAGTCCGGACCTCGATCTCCACGCCGAGCACGGCCCGGATCCGCGACACCAACCGGACCGCCAGAAGCGAGTGCCCTCCCAGGTCGAAGAACCCGTCGTCCACACCAACCGACTCCAGGCCAAGCACTTCGGCGATCGCACCGCACAGTGCTAGCTCCACAGCCGTGGCGGGGCCCCGGCCGGTCCCGGCGGCGGCGCCGTAGTCCGGCGCGGGCAGCGCCTTCCGGTCGAGCTTGCCGTTGGCGGTCAACGGGAGCGCGTCCAGCGCGACGACGGCGACGGGCACCATGTGCTCGGGCAGGCGTTCCGCCGCGTAGGCGCGCAGGTCTCCGATCTCGTCGTCGGCGGGCACGACGTAGGCGACGAGGCGCTTGTCTCCGGGCTCGTCCTCCCGCGCGACGACGGCCGCCCGCGCCACGTCGGGACGCTCGGTCAGCACGGCCTCGATCTCGCCGGGCTCGATCCGGAAGCCGCGCACCTTGACCTGCTCGTCGGAGCGTCCGACGAACACCAGGTGCCCGTCCGCGGTCCATCTCACGAGGTCGCCCGTCCGGTACATCCGTTCTCCGGCCGCCCCGAACGGGCACGCGACGAACCGTTCGCCGGTCAGGCCGGGACGTCCGACATAGCCGCGGGCGAGTCCCGCACCGGCGATGTAGAGCTCGCCGACCGGGCCGACCGGGACCGGTTGGAGATCGTCCCCAAGCGCGTACAGCTTCGTGTTGGCGATGGGCCGTCCGATCGGCACCGCCCCGTCGACCCGGTCGCCCGCCGCCACCTCGTAGATCGAGCAGCCGACCACGGTCTCGGTCGGGCCGTACTCGTTCACCACCACGGTGCCCGGGGCCAGGTCCAGCCAGGACGCCACGTCGGCGCCCGCGAGCGCCTCACCGCCGACGATCCAGCGGCGCGCCGCCCCCGCCACCCGCTCGGCGGGCAGCATCTCCGCGAGCATCGGCAGGTGCGCCGGGACGACCTTCACCAGGTCGAACCCGTCGTGCGAGCGCAGCAGCCCGGCCAGGCTCTCGACGCCGTCGTCCGCGCCGACCGTGATGGCGGCCCCGGACACGAGCGGCACCAGCAGGCTCGTCACGGTCAGGTCGAAGGCCAGCGAGGAGTACAGCGGCACGCCGCCCGCACCCACCTCGTAGGCGTCGGCGGCCCACGTCACGTAGTTGGCCAGGCCCGCGTGGGTCACCGCGACGCCCTTGGGCCGTCCCGTCGATCCCGACGTGTACATCACGTAGGCGAGTTCCGCCGGGCCGGTCGTCGCGGACGGCACAGCACCGACGGTCCGCGGGTCCAGGTCGTCGACCGCGATGGTCGGCATCCGGCCGACGGGCATGTCGTCCAGGAGGTCCTCGGTGCTGACGAGGACGACGGCGCGGCTGTCGGCGAGCATGAACTCGATGCGTTCGGCGGGGCCCACCGGGTCGATCGGGAGGTAGGCCGCCCCCGCCTTCCACACGCCCAGCACGCTCGCCACCGCGTCGGCGCTCCGGGGCAGGCACAGCCCCACCACGGAACCGGCGCCGACACCGAACCCTGCGAGCGTCGCCGCGAGGAGCCCGGCCCGCTCGTCGAGTTCCCGGTAGGTGAGCGTCGCGCCGTCGTGGACGACGGCGACCGCGTCCGGTGTCGCGGCGGCCTGGCGGTCGAACAGCTCAAGGACCGTGTCGCCGGTGACCGGCGCGTCCGTGTCGTTCCACTGGACGAGGAGCCGGTCCCGTTCGTCGGGGTCGAGCACGTCGACCGCGTGGAGGACGGTGTCGGGCGCGGCGGTCAGCACGTCCAGCACGCGGACCCACCGCCGGGCGATCAGCTCGACCGACCCGAGGTCGAACCGGTCGAGGGACGCGGTGATCGACCCGCGCAGCCCGGCCGGGCGGCCCCGCTCGTCGAACACCTCGCCGACCACCACGTCCAGGTCGAACTTCGCCGGTACCGGCACCGAGGCGGGCGCGGGCGCCGTCCCGCCCCCGGTGCGCAGGCCCGGCAGGTCGAGCGTCGCGCGGTCGGTGTTCTGGACGGTGAGCATGACCTGGAACAGCGGGTGCCGGGACAGTGACCGCTCGGGCGCCAGCTCCTCCACGAGCCGTTCGAAGGGGACGTCCTGGTGCGCCAGCGCGCCGAGGCTCGTCTCGCGGACGCGGGCCAGGACGCGCCGGAAGTCCGGGTCGCCGGACAGGTCCGTGCGGATCACCAGCGTGTTCAGGAAGAAGCCGACCAGGTCGTCGAGCGCCTCGTCGGTGCGCCCGGCGATCGCCGTGCCGATGGGGATGTCCGTGCCCGCGCCGAGCCGCGACAGCGTGACGGCGAGGACGGCCTCGACCACCATGAACACCGTCACGCCCTCGGCCCGCGCCAGCTCGACGAGCCGTTCGTGCACCTCGGCCGACACCCGCAGCGGCACCACATGACCCAGGTGACCGGCGACAGCGGGACGCGGACGGTCCGCGGGCAGTTCCAACTCCTCGGGGACTCCGGCGAGCGTCTCCCGCCAGTAGTCCACCTGCGCCGACATGAGGCTGTCCGGGTCGGACTCGTCGCCGAGCAGCGCGCGCTGCCACAACGCGAAGTCGGCGTACTGCACGGGCAGCCGTTCCCAGTCGGGTGCCTCACCTCGGACGCGGGCCGCGTACGCGGTGGAGAGGTCGCGTCCGAGCGGTCCGCGTGACCAGCCGTCGCTGGCGATGTGGTGCACCACGACGGCGAGGATCCGCTCAGCGGGTCCGTCGAGCGGAGCTCGTCCGTTGAATGGCGGCGGGTGGGGGCTGGAGGACGGTCCGGTCTCGAACAGCCATGCCCGGATCGGGATCTCGGCCGACAGGTCGAAGGCGTGCCGGGCCGCTTCGGCGGCGGCCTCGGCAAGGCCCGCCGGGTCGACCGGGACGACCTCCAGGTGCCAGTCCAGGTCTGCCATGTCGACGATGCGCTGGTACGGCTCGCCGTCCTGGGACGACGGGAAGACCGTCCGCAGCGACTCGTGCCGTTCGATCAGGTCCTTGAGCGCCGCGTCCAGGGCGGCCACGTCCACGTCGCCCGACATCCGGATCGGCATCGGGATGTTGTACGTCGGGCTCGGGCCTTCCAACTGGCCGAGGAACCACAGCCGTCGCTGCGCGAACGACAGCGGCACCCGCTCGGGACGGTCGCCCGCCCGCAGCGGCGTCCGGGCGCGTCCCACTCCGGGGCTCGCCAGCAGGGCCGCGAGCCGGGCGACGGTCGGTGCCTCGAACAGGGTCCGGACCTCGATCTCCACGCCGAGCACGGCCCGGATCCGCGACACCAGGCGGACGGCAAGGAGCGAGTGTCCGCCCAGGTCGAAGAACCCGTCGTCGACGCCGACCGACTCCAGGCCGAGCACCTCGGCGAACGCGCCGCACAGCAGTTCCTCATGCGGCGTGGAGGGGCCCCGGTCGCCGGTGGCGGCGTCGGACGTGTAGTCGGGGGCGGGCAGTGCGTTGCGGTCGAGCTTGCCGTTCGCGGTCAGCGGCAGCTCGGGCAGGGTGACGACCGCGCCCGGCACCATATGGTCCGGCAGTCGCGCGGCGAGGAAGTCCCGCAGTTCGGCGTCGATCGTGTCGCCGTCGGACGGCACCACGTAGGCGACGAGGCGCTTGTCTCCGAGGAGATCACCACGGGCGACCACGGCGGCCCGCGCCACCTCGGGATGGGCCAGCAGCGCGGACTCGATCTCCCCTGGCTCGATGCGGAACCCGCGGATCTTCACCTGGCCGTCCGCCCGGCCGACGAAGGCGAGCTGCCCGTCGTCGGTCCATTTGACCAGGTCACCGGTCCGGTACATGCGTTCGCCGGACGGTCCGAACGGGCACGCGACGAACCGTTCGCCGGTCAGGTCCGACCGGCCGAGGTAGCCGCGGGCCAGCCCCGTACCGGCCACGTACAGCTCACCGGCGACGCCCACCGGCACCGGGTCGAGCCCGTCGTCCAGGACGTACAGCCGGGTGTTGGCGATCGGCGACCCGACAGGCACCGTGCCGTGCGCGACGCTCGCCGCGTCCAGCTCGGCGGTCGTGACACCGATCGTGGTCTCGGTCGGGCCGTAGTGGTTGAACACGCGCCGCCCGTCGGCGGCGGCGACCAGTTCGGCCACCCACTCGGCTGGAGCGGCCTCGCCGCCCAGCACGAGCGACGCGGCGGGTACGACCCGTTCCATCCCCGCGACGGACGCCAGCGCCGCCAGGTGCGACGGCACCACCTTCACGCCGTCGATCTCGTGTGCCGCCAGGTACCCGGCCACCGCCTCGGGGTCGGTGACGGCTTCGGCGGGCAGCACGTGCAGCTGGCCACCAGTGACGAGGCTGACGAACACGACCGTGTTGCCCAGGTCGGTGACCTGCGGTTGGAGGAGTGCGTACCGAGTCCCGGCGGCGGACCAGCCGAGGCGCTCCGAGGCCGAGACCACGTAGTTGGCGAGCGCCGCCCGGGTCACGCCGACGCCCTTCGGCGTGCCCGTCGAACCCGACGTGTAGATCACGTAGGCGAGCGCGTCGGGACCGGCCGCCACGCCGGGCGAGGTGTCCGGGCACGCCGCGATCTGCGCCGCCACCAGCGGGTCGTCGGCCGCGACCGGCAGCACGCCCCGCAACGGCAGCTCGTCGAGCGTGTCCTCGGCGCCGAACACCACGGGCGCGCGGCTGTCGGCCAGCATGAACGCGACCCGTTCGGCGGGGAGCCGCCCGTCGATCGGCAGGTACGCCGCCCCGGCCTTCCAGACCGCCAGGATGGCCGTCGCCATCTCCAGGCCGTCGGGCAGGCAGAGGCCCACGACGGATTCGACGCCGACGCCGAGTCCGCGCAGGTGGTGCGCCAGTCGGTTCGCCGCCGCGTCCAGCTCGGCGTAGGTCCGGTGGACGTCGCCGCCCACGATCGCGATGGCGTCCGGGGTGGCCGTGGCCTGGCGTTCGAAGAGTTCGACCACCGAGAGGTCCGGGGCCGGTGTCACGGTGTCGTTCCAGGTGAGGAGGAGTTGTTCGCGTTCGGCTTGATCGAGGATGTCCACCTGGCGGAGGCGCATGTCCGGGGTGGCCGTGACCTCGTCCAGGACTCGCGTCAGCCAACCGGCGATCCGTCCGGCCATCGGCGCGTCGAACAGATCCGCCGCCACTGTCACCGTCCCGCGAAAGCCGCCGGGACGGCCCTCGGTGTCGAACAGCTCCTCAGCGGACACGTAGAGGTCGAACTTCGCCGGGGCCGGGACGGAACCGTCGCCCATGTCCCCCGTGCCCGCACCGGCGCGGACGCCGGGCAGCTCCAGCGCTGCGGCACCCGCGTTCTGCATCGTCAGCACGGTCTGGACCAGTGGATGCCGCGCCATCGAGCGGGACGGGGCGAGTTCCTCCACCAGCCGCTCGAACGGGACGTCCTGGTGGGCCAGGGCGCTCAGGCTCGTCTCGCGGACGCGGGACAGTACCTCGCGGAAGCGCGGGTCGCCCGACAGGTCGGTGCGGAGCACCAGGGTGTTCAGGAAGAAGCCGACCAGGTCATCGAGGGCCTCGTCGGTGCGGCCCGCGACCGGGGAGCCGATCGGGACGTCGTCCCCGGCGCCGAGCCGCGACAGCGTGACCGCCAGCGCGGCCTGCACCACCATGAACGCCGTGACGTTCTCGGCCCGCGCCAGCTCCACCAGCCGTTCGTGCACGTCGGCCGGGATCAGCAACGGCACGGCGTGGCCGTGGTGACTGGCCTTCGCGGGGCGCGGGCGCGCGGTCGGCAGCGCCAGTTCCTCGGGTACTCCGGCGAGCGTCCGGCGCCAGTAGTCCATCTGCGCCGACAGGAGGCTGTTCGGGTCGGCTTCGTCGCCGAGGAGTTCGCGCTGCCAGAGCGCGTAGTCGGCGTACTGGACGGGCAGCGGCTCCCAGGTCGGGGCCTCGCCGCGCAGCCGTGCCTCATACGCGGCGGAGAGGTCGCGTCCCAGCGGACCCCGAGACCAGCCGTCACCGGCGATGTGATGTAGGACGACGACCAGCACATGCTCGTCGGCGCCGGTCTCGAACAGCCAGGCCCGGATCGGCACTTCGGATGAGAGGTCGAACGCGTACTGCGCGGCCTCTTCGACGGCCTCGGAGAGGCGCGAACGGTCGACCTGGACGACTTCCAGGGCCCAGTCGAGGTCTGCCGCGTCCAGGATGTGCTGGTACGGCTCGCCGTCCTGGGACGGGAAGACCGTGCGGAGGGCTTCGTGCCGTCCGATCACGTCCCGCAGCGCGATGCCCAGGGCGTCGGCGTCCACGTCGCCCGCCAGCCGGACAGGCATCGGGATGTTGTACGTCGGGCTCGGGCCTTCCAGCTGCCCGAGGAACCACAGCCGTCGTTGTGCGAACGACAACGGCACCCGCTCGGGGCGTTCTCCCGCTTGGAGCGGGACGCGCGCGCGGTCGACGTCGGTTCCGGTGATCCGCGCGGCGAGTTCGGCGACGCTCGGGGCCTCGAACAGCGTCCGGACCTCGATCTCCACGCCGAGCACAGCCCGGATCCGCGACACCAGCCGGACTGCTAGGAGCGAGTGTCCGCCCAGGTCGAAGAAGCCGTCGTCGACGCCGACCGACTCCAGGCCGAGCACTTCGGCGAACGCGCCGCAGAGGAGTTCCTCTTCGCGGGTCTCCGGTTCCCTCCGGGTCCCGCCGCCGGTCGCGTAGTCGGGGGCGGGCAGCGCCTTGCGGTCCAGCTTGCCGTTGACGGTCAGCGGGAGCGCGTCGAGCGTCACGACGGCGGCGGGGACCATGTAGTCCGGCAGCCGCTGCCCGACCGACGTCAGCAGCGCGTCGGTGGCGATGCCGGTGCCGGTGTCCGTGGGGACGACGTAGGCCACGAGCCGTTCGTCCCGCGCGATCACGACTGCCTGGTCGACATCGGGGTGCGCGAGCAGGGCGTCCTCGATCTCGGCGGGCTCGATCCGGTAGCCGCGGACCTTGACCTGCTCGTCCGCCCGGCCGACGAACAGCAGCTGCTCGTCGGCGGTCCATTTGACCAGGTCGCCCGTCCGGTACATGCGGTCACCGGACGACCCGAACGGGCACGCCACGAACCGCTGTCCGGTCAGCGCCGCCCGGCCCACGTATCCGCGAGCCACGCCGGTCCCGGCGACATACAGTTCACCGGCCACTCCGACCGGCACCGGGGCCAGCGCGTCGTCCAGGACGAACAGGCGCGTGTTGGTCATCGGGGACCCGATGGTCGGACGGTCGCCGACCGTCAACGGCGCCGACATCGACGCGCACACCGTGATCTCGGTCGGACCGTAGGCGTTGATCATCCGGCGGCCCGGCGCCCACCGCTCCAGCAGGCCCGCGTCCAGCGACTCGCCCGCCGACACCAGCGTCGACACCGGGGCGAGGTCGTCATCGTTCAGGACCCGCAACACGGCGGGCGGCAGCGTCGCATGCGTCACGTCGTGGCGGGCGATCGCCGCGACCAGGTCGTCCTGCGCGGCCATGACCAGGGTCGCGCCGGAGCACAACGCCATCAGCACTTCGGAGACCGCCGCGTCGAACCCGGCCGACGCGAACTGCAACACCCGCGAGTCCGATTCGACGGCGAACCGTTCGACCTGGGCGGACACCAGGTTCACCAGGCCGCTGTGGGCGACCGCGACGCCCTTCGGCGTGCCCGTCGACCCGGACGTATAGATCACGTAGGCCAGGGCCGTCGGCCGCACGACCGCGTCCGGCGCCGAGTCCGCCTGGGCGGTCAGGGCGGCCACGGTCGCGGGGTCGTCCAGCGCGACCATCGGGACCCGTCCGACCGGGAGGTCGTCGAGCACCTCCTGGGTGCCGAGGGCGAGCTGGGCCCAGCTGTCGGCGAGCATGAACGTGATCCGTTCGGCGGGCGACCGGACGTCGATCGGCAGGTACGCCGCGCCCGCCTTCCACACGGCCAGGACGGCGGTGACGAGCTGCTCGCCGCGCGGCAGGCAGAGCCCGACGACGGATTCGGCGCCCACTCCGAGGCCACGCAGATGGCGGGCCAGACGGTTCGCCGCCGCGTCGAGTTCGGCGTACGACAGGACGGTCCCGTCCGCGATCACGGCCGGGGCGTCGCGGGCGGTCTCTACTTGCCGTCCGAACAGGTCGAGGACTGAGGTGGCCGGTAGTTCCGCCGTGGTGGGCGCACCTGCGGTGAGGATGCGTTCGCGTTCGTGGGCGTCGACGACGTCGACCGCGTGCAGGCGTACGTCCGGTTCCGCCGACACGACGTCCAGGACGCGCGCGAACCACTGCGCGAACCGGGCGGCGGCGGCCTCCTCGAACAGGTCCGCCGACACCGTCATCGAGCCGTGCAGCCCGGCCGGTCGGCCCTCCTCGTCGAACGCCTCCCCGATCATGAGGTCCAGGTCGGTCTTGACGGAGGCGACGACGGCGCCGTCCACCTCCGAGACCACCCCGGCCCGCACCCCGGGCATCCGCAGCCCGGCCCGCTCCACGTTCTGGAGGGTCAACACCACCTGGAACAGCGGGTGCCGCGCCATGGAACGCTCGGGCGCCAACTCCTCGACGAGCCGCTCGAACGGGACGTCCTGGTGCTGGAGCGCCCCGAGGCTCGTCTCCCGCACCCGGGCGAGGACCTGCCGGAACTCCGGGTCGCCCGACAGGTCGGTCCGGATCACCAGGCTGTTCAGGAAGAAGCCGATCAGGTCGTCCAGGGCCTCGTCGGTACGTCCCGCCACACCGGAACCGATCGGGATGTCGGTGCCCGCGCCCACCCGCGACAGCATGACGGCGAGCGCCGCCTGCAACACCATGAACGTCGTCACGCCCTCGGCCCGCGCCAGCTCCGTGAGCCGCTCGTGCACCTCGGCGGGCACCCGCACGGTCGTGGAGTGCCCCAGGTGGCTGGCGGCTGCCGGACGCGGCCGGTCCACCGGCAGCGCAAGTTCTTCGGGTGCTCCGGCGAGGGTCTGCCGCCAGTAATCGACCTGTGCCGACAGCAGGCTGTTGGGGTCGGCTTCGTCGCCGAGGAGTTCGCGCTGCCAGAGGGCGTAGTCCGCGTACTGGACGGGCAGCGGCTCCCAGTCCGGGGTTTCATTGCGGAGGCGCGCGGCGTATGCCGTGGAGAGGTCGCGGCCCAGCGGGCCCATTGACCATCCGTCACTGGCGATGTGGTGCAGGACGACGAGCAGCACATGCTCGTCGGCCCCGACCTCGAACAGGGAGGCGCGGATCGGGATGTCCGTCGACAGGTCGAAGGGGTATCGCGATGCTTCCTTGACGGCCTCCGGCAGTTCCGTCGGCTCGACCTGGCGTGCCTCCAGGTTCCAGTCGAGGTCTGCTGGGTCGAGAATCCGCTGGTAGGGCTCGCCGTCAGCGGACGGGAAGACCGTGCGCAGGGCCTCGTGGCGTCCGATCACGGCCCGCAGTGCCGCGCCCAGGGCCGCCGCGTCCACACCGGACAGTCTGATCAGCGACGGGTTGTTGTACGTGGAGTTCGGGCCCTCCAGTTGAGCCAGGAACCAGAGCCGCCGCTGCGCGAACGAGAGCGGGACTCGCTCAGGACGTTCCCCCGCCCGCAACGGCGTCCGGGCCTGGCCCGCGCCCGTCTCCGTCAGCCACGCGGCCAACCGGGTCACCGTCGGGGCCTCGAACAGGGTCCGGACCTCGACCTCCACACCGAGAAGAACCCGGATCCGCGACACCAGCCGGACCGCGAGGAGCGAGTGGCCGCCCAACTCGAAGAAGCCGTCGTCGACGCCGACCGACTCCAGGCCCAACACCTCGGCGAAGGCCCCGCACAACAGTTCCTCCTGAACCGAGGACGGGCCTCGACTCGTCCCGGTGCCCGCCGAGAAGTCGGGAGCGGGCAGCGCCTTGCGGTCGAGTTTTCCGTTCGGGGTCAGCGGCAACTCGGCCAGCGGCACGATCGCGGCCGGAACCATATAGTCGGGCAGCCGCTCCGCCACGAACTCGCGCAGCGCTTCGGCGTCGGAGTCGGAGTCGGCGGGCACGACGTAGGCCACGAGCCGCTCATCCCGCGCGACCACCACAGCTTGATCCACGCCGGGACGAGCCAGCAGAGCCGCCTCGATCTCGCCCGGCTCCACCCGGAACCCGCGAACCTTGACCTGCTCGTCCGCCCGACCGAGGAACAGCAGTTCCCCGGCGGGCGTCCACTTGACCAGGTCACCGGTCCGATACATCCGCTCTCCGGACGACCCGAACGGGCACGCCACGAACCGCTCACCGGTCAGTTCCGAGCGCCCGACATACCCACGGGCCAACCCGGCACCAGCCACATACAGCTCCCCGGCCACCCCGACCGGTACGGGCTCCAAGCCCTCGTCCAGCACGAACGTCCGCGCGTTGCTGATCGGCGTGCCGATCGAGGGCGCGTCCCCCGCCGCCAACGGCCCGGACATCGACGCGCACACCGTGACCTCGGTCGGACCATAAGCGTTGATCATCCGACGCCCAGGAGCCCACCGCTCCACCAGCCCGGCGTCCAGGGCCTCACCCGCCGACACCAGCGTCTTGAGGGAAGCCAGCTCCTCGGCCTGCACCGCACCGAGCAACGCGGGCGGCAACGTCGCATGCGTCGCCCCATGACGCGAGACCGCCGCCACCAGGTCGTCCTGGGCCGCAACCACCAAGGTCGCGCCCGCACACAGCGTCACCCAGATCTCCGACACCGCCGCGTCGAACCCCGCCGACGCGAACTGCAACACCCGCGACTCCGGCTCCACCGCGAATGTCGCCGACTGCGCGGCGACCAGGTTGACCACGCCACCGTGAGCGACCGCCACGCCCTTGGGCACACCAGTCGACCCAGACGTGTAGATCACGTACGCCAGGTCGTGTGCACTGATCACTGCACCGGGAGAGGTGTCCGGGGAGGCTGCGACCTGCGGGTCGTCGATTACTACTGGCAGCACGCCTCGTAGCGGCAGCTCGTCCAGTACCTCGCTGGTGCCAACTACGACGAGCACGCGGCTGTCGGCGACCATGAAACTGATCCGCTCGGCCGGGTAGCGCACGTCGATCGGCAGATACGCGGCACCCGCCTTGGCCACACCAAGGATCGCGGTCACCAGGTCTGCGCCGCGCGGCAGGCACAACCCCACCACCGACTCGGCTCCCACACCCAGACCGCGCAGGTGGTTTGCCAGACGGTTCGCGGCCGCGTCCAGCTCGGCGTAGGTCAGCTCGACGCCGTCACCCACAACAGCCAGTGCGTTCGGGGCGGCTGCCGCCTGGCGGTCGAACAGCTCGACGACAGACGCCGCGTCCACTTCGGCGGCGGTGTCGTTCCAGCCGACGACGACTTGGTCCCGCTCCCCCGGCTCCAGGACGTCCACTGCATGCAACGCGATGTCCGGGGCGGACGACACGACGTCCAGTACCCGGACGAACCAGTGCGCGAATCGGGCAGCGGTGGGCTCCTCGAAGAGATCCGCCGCCACTGTCATCGAGCCACGCAGCCCGGCCGGGCGGCCTTCCTCGTCGAACGCCTCTCCGACCATCACGTCCAGATCGCACTTGGCCGAAGTCGCCACAGCGGACTCCGCGCTGGACGCAGCGCTCGCCCGCACTCCAGGCATCCGCAGACCGGCCCGCTCGACGTTCTGAAGGGTCAACACCACCTGGAACAGCGGGTGCCGGGCCATCGAGCGCGAAGGCGCCAGTTCCTCGACGAGCCGCTCGAACGGGACATCCTGGTGCTGGAGCGCGCCCAGGCTCGCCTCACGCACCCGGCCGAGCACCTGACGGAACTCTGGATCGCCCGACAGATCGGTGCGGATCACCAGGCTGTTGATGAAGAACCCGACCAGGTCGTTCAAGGCTTCGTCGGTACGACCGGCCACACCCGAACCGATCGGGACATCAGTTCCACCGCCCAGCCGCGACAGCGTCACCGCGAGCGCCGCCTGCAACACCATGAACGTCGTCCCGCCCTCAGCGCGCGCCAGCTCCGTAAGCCGCTCATGCACGTCAGCCGGGACGTTCAGCGGCACCTTGTAGCCACGGTGACTTGCCGTCGCCGGACGCGGCCGGTCCAGCGGCAACGCAAGCTCTTCGGGTGCTCCGGCGAGAGTCTGCCGCCAGTAGTCGACCTGAGCCGACAACAGGCTGTTCGGGTCGGTCTCGTCGCCGAGCAGTTCGCGTTGCCAGAGCGCGTAGTCGGCGTACTGGACGGGCAGCGGCCCCCAGGCCGGAGCCTCACCGCGCCGCCGCGCCGCGTACGCCGTCGACAGGTCACGGCCTAGCGGAGCCATCGACCAACCGTCACTGGCGATGTGGTGCATGACCACCAGCAGCACCTGTTCGTCGGCCCCGACCTCGAACAGCCAGGCTCGAATCGGTAGGTCCGCGGACAGGTCGAACGGATACCGCGAGGCCTCCGCTACGGCCTCGGCCAGATCGTCGGAGGCCACCTGCACGACCGGCAATTCCCAGTCGAGATTCTGTGGCTCCAGGATTTGCTGGTACGGCTCTCCATCTTGCGAGGGGAAGACCGTGCGCAGGGACTCGTGGCGCCCGATAACGTCGCGCAATGCGGCGCTCAGCGCTGCCACATCAACGCCCGTCAGGCGGAGCGGCAGCGGGTTGTTGTAGGTCGGGTTCGGGCCCTCCAACTGCGCCAGGAACCAGAGCCGCCGCTGCGCGAACGACAACGGCACCCGCTCGGGACGCGTCCGGCTGGCCAACGGCAAACGAGCCTGATCGACTTCGTTCTCTGCGAGCAGCACGGCCAGCGCGGCCGCTGTCGGGGCCTCGAACAGAGTCCGGACCTCGATCTCGACTCCGAGGACGGCCCGGATTCGCGATACGAGCCGCACTGCGAGGAGGGAGTGTCCGCCGAGTTCGAAGAAGCTGTCGTCGACTCCGACCGAGTCCAGACCCAGGACTTCGGCGAATGCTCCGCAGAGAAGCTCCTCCTGCACTGTGGTCGGTCCCCGGCCCGTTCCGGCTCCCGCCGCGTACTCCGGCGCGGGCAGCGCCTTGCGGTCGAGTTTTCCGTTCGGGGTCAGCGGCAATTCGGCCAGCGCGACGATTGCCGCCGGGACCATGTAGTCCGGTAGCCGCTCGGCCACCAGTTCCCGCAGCGCTTCGGTATCGGAGTCGGCGGGCACGACGTAGGCCACGAGCCGCTCGTCCCGGGCGACCACCACAGCCTGATCCACACCAGCGTGGGTCCGCAGGACGGCTTCGATCTCGCCCGGCTCGACCCGGAACCCGCGCACCTTGACCTGCTCGTCCGCCCGGCCCAGGAAGAGCAACTCCCCGGCGGGAGTCCACTTGACCAGGTCACCGGTCCGATACATCCGGTCTCCGGCCCCGAACGGGTTCGCTACGAAGCGCTCACCGGTCAGTTCTGAGCGCCCGACATATCCACGGGCCAGCCCGGCGCCAGCCACGTACAGCTCCCCGGCCACTCCCACAGGCACCGGGTCCAAGCCCTCGTCCAGCACGAACGCCCGCGCGTTGCTGATCGGCGTGCCGATCGAGGGCACATCCCCCGCCGCCAACGGCCCGGACATCGAAGCGCACACCGTGACCTCGGTCGGACCATAAGCGTTGATCATCCGACGCCCAGGAGCCCACCGCTCCACCAGCCCCGTGTCCAGGGCTTCACCCGCCGACACCAGCGTCTTCAGAGACGCCAGCTCCTCGTTCTCGACCGCCCCCAGCAGTGCTGGCGGCAACGTCGCGTGAGTCACCGCATGATGCCCGATCGCAGCCACCAGGTCGTCTTGGGCGGCCACGACCAAGGTCGCGCCCACGCAGAGCGTCACCCAGATCTCCGACACCGCGGCGTCGAACCCCGCCGACGCGAACTGCAACACCCGCGACTCCGGCTCGACTGCGAACCGCGCCGACTGAGCGGCAATCAGGTTGACCACGCCACCGTGAGCGACCGCCACGCCCTTGGGTACACCAGTCGACCCGGACGTGTAGATCACGTAGGCCAGGTCGTGCGCACTGATCAGTGCGCCGGGAGAGGTGTCCGGGGACGCCGCGACCTGCGGGTCGTCGATCGCCACTGGCAGCACGCCTCGTAGCGGCAGTTCGTCCAGTACCTCACTGGTTCCCACTACGACGAGCACGCGACTGTCGGCGACCATGAAGCTGATCCGCTCAGCCGGATAGCGGACGTCAATCGGCAGGTATGCCGCGCCCGCCTTGGCCACACCAAGGATCGCGGTCACCAAGTCTGCGCCGCGCGGGAGGCACAAGCCCACCACCGACTCGGTGCCCACACCGAGGCCGCGCAGGTGGTGTGCCAGGCGGTTGGCGGCCGCGTCCAGCTCGGCGTAGGTCAGCTCGACGCCATCGCCCACCACGGCGACCGCTTCCGGAGCGGCTGTCACCTGGCGGTCGAACAGCTCGACCACTGACGCCGCATCGACCTCGGCGGCGGTGTCGTTCCAGCCGGTGAGCAGCAGGCGGCGCTCGTCCTCGTCCAGGACGTGTACTGCGTGCAGCGTGGTTTCGGGGGCTGCGGTCACCTGGTCCAGGACGCCGACCCACCGACGGACGAAAGCCTCAACCGAGCCGAGGTCGAACAGGTCGGCCGCCGCCGTGATCGAGCCGCGTAGTCCGGCCGGGCGACCTTCCTCGTCGAAGACCTCCCCGATCATCACGTCCAGGTCGCACTTGACCGAGGTGGCTACTGCGGAGTCCGCGCCTGAAGTCGCGCTCGCCCGCACTCCCGGCATCCGCAGTCCGGCCCGCTCGACGTTCTGGAGGGTCAGCACCACCTGGAACAGCGGGTGCCGGGCCATCGAGCGCGAAGGCGCCAGTTCCTCAACCAGTCGTTCGAACGGGACGTCCTGGTGCTGGAGCGCGCCCAGGCTCGCCTCGCGGACCCGGCCGAGCACCTGCCGGAACTCCGGGTCACCTGACAGGTCGGTGCGGATGACCAGGGTGTTGACGAAGAACCCGACCAGGTCGTTCAGCGCCTCGTCGGTACGACCGGCCACACCCGAACCGATTGGGACGTCTGTTCCCCCGCCTAGCCGCGACAGCGTCACGGCCAAGGCCGCCTGCAACACCATGAAGGCCGTGACGCCCTCGGCGCGGGCCAGCTCCACCAGCTGGGCGTGGACCTCGGCCGGGACGTTCAGCGGCACCTTGTGGCCACGGTGACTTGCCGTCGCCGGACGCGGCCGGTCCAGCGGCAACGCAAGCTCCTCGGGAGCACCGGCGAGAGTCTGGCGCCAGTAGTCGACCTGCGCCGACAGCAGACTGTCCGGGTCGGATTCGTCGCCGAGCAGTTCGCGTTGCCAGAGGGCGTAATCGGCGTACTGGACGGGCAGCGGCTCCCATGCCGGAGCCTCACCGCTCAGGCGCGCGGCGTATGCCGTCGAGAGGTCGCGGCCGAGCGGAGCCATCGACCAACCATCGCTGGCGACGTGGTGCATCACCACCAGCAGCACTTGCTCGTCCGGCCCGGCCTCGAACAGCCACGCCCGAATCGGCAGGTCGGCAGACAGGTCGAACGGGTACCGCGATGCTTCCGCGACGGCTCCGGCCAGGTCGTCGGAGGCCACGGGCACGACCTGTAGATCCCAGTCCAGGTCCGCCGGATTGATGATCTGCTGGTACGGCTCTCCGTCCTGTGAGGGGAAGACCGTGCGGAGCGACTCGTGCCGTCCGATCACGTCCCGCAGTGCGGCGCCCAGCGCTGCCACTTCGACGCCCGTCAGGCGCAGCGCCAACGGGTTGTTGTACGTCGGGTTCGGGCCCTCCAACTGCGCCAGGAACCAGAGTCGCCGCTGTGCGAACGAAAGCGGCACCTGCTCCGGACGTTCCGTTGGCCGCAGTGCCGCGCGAGCCTGATGCTGTTCTTCGGTCACGAGGTGCGTGGCGAGTCGGGCCACGGTCGGGGCCTCGAACAATGTCCGGACTTCGATCTCCACGCCGACGACGGTGCGGATCCGCGACACCAGCCGCACGGCGAGGAGGGAGTGGCCGCCGAGATCGAAGAAGCTGTCGTCCACGCCGACCGACTCCAGGCCCAGCACCTCGGCGAACGCCGCGCACAGGGCCTCTTCCCCGGGAGTCGCCGGTCCTCGATCGGTGGCACCGGCCACCGCGTAGTCGGGGGCGGGCAGCGCCTTGCGGTCGAGTTTCCCGTTCACCGTCAACGGCAACCCGGCCAACTCCACCACTGCGGCCGGGACCATGTAGTCCGGCAACCGGCGTCCCACGAAAGCGCGCAGCGCCTCGGCGTCGATTTCGGTGTCGGCGGCGGTGTCGGCGGCGGGGACGACGTAGGCGACCAGGCGCTTGTCGCCCGGCGTGTCCTCGCGGACGATCACCGCGGCCTGGGTCACGTCCGGGTGCGCGAGCAGGGCGGACTCGATCTCGCCGGGCTCGATCCGGTATCCGCGGACCTTCACCTGTTCGTCCGCTCGGCCGATGAACACCAACTGCCCATCGGTGTTCCACTTGACGAGGTCACCGGTCCGGTACATCCGCTCGCCGGACGACCCGAACGGGCACGGCACGAACCGCTCACCGGTCAGGCCGGGACGTCCTACGTACCCGCGTGCCAGGCCGATCCCGGCTGAATACAGTTCACCCGCGACACCTACAGGCACCGGGCTGAGCCGTTCGTCGAGGACGAAGACTCGCGTGTTCGTGCTGGGTGTTCCGATCGTCGGAACGTCGCCAGGGGTCAGCGGCTGCGACATCGAGACGCAGACCGTCGCCTCGGTCGGGCCGTACCCGTTGATCATCCGACGGCCGGGGGCCCACCGTTCCACCAGCCCCGCGTCCAGCGCCTCGCCCGCCGACACCAACGTCTGGACCGACGCCAGTTCGTCGACGTCGACCGCGCCGAGCAACGCGGGCGGCAACGTCGCATGCGTCACCCCGTGACGCGGGATCGCGGCCATGAGCTCGTCCTGGTCCGCCACCACCAAGGTCGCGCCCACGCAGAGCGTCACCCAGATCTCCGACACGGCCGCGTCAAAGCCGACCGAGGCGAACTGCAACATCCGTGACCCCGGCTCGACCGCGAACCACTCCGCGTGCGAGGCGACGAGGTTGGCCACACCACCGTGAGCGACCGCCACACCCTTGGGCACTCCGGTGGATCCGGACGTGTAGATCACGTACGCCAGATCCTGTGCGCCAATCGCCACCCCGGGGGCGGTGTCCGGGCATGCTGCTACCTGCGGGTCGTCGATCGCTACAGGCAGCACGCCTCGGAGCGGCAGCTCGTCCAGTACCTCGCTGGTGCCGACGACCACCAGCGCGCGGCTGTCGGCGACCATGAAACTGATCCGCTCGGCCGGGTAGCGGACGTCGATCGGCAGATACGCGGCACCCGCTTTGGTCACACCAAGAATGGCCGTCACCAGTTGCGGGCCGCGCGGCAGGCACAGCCCCACTACCGACTCGGCGCCCACGCCCAGGCCGCGCAGGTGGTGCGCCAGGCGGTTGGCGGCCGCGTCCAGCTCGGCGTAGGACAGCTCGACGCCGTCGCCCACAACGGCCGCCGCATCCGGAGCGGACGCCACCTGGCGCTCGAACAGCTCGACGATGGTCGAGTCCGATCCGCTCTGGGCCGTGTCGTTCCACTCCGCCAGGACGCGCTCGCGTTCCTGCGAGTCGATGAGATCCACCGCGTGCACCGAGGTGTCGGGCGCCTCGGTCACCGCGTCCAACACCCGTACGAACCAGTCGGCGAACCGGCTGGCGGAGGAGGCGGTGAAGAGGTCCGCGGCCACTGTCACGGCCCCGTACAGGCCGGTGGGCGCGCCCTCCTCGTCGAAGGCCTCGCCGATCATCAGCTCCAGGTCGCACTTCACCGACGCCACCGCGGCGGCGTCCAGACCCGAGACCGCGCCCGCCTTCACGCCCGGCAGGCGTAGTCCGGCCCGCTCGACGTTCTGGAGGGTCAGAACCACTTGGAACAGCGGGTGCCGGGCCATCGACCGCGACGGCGCCAGCTCCTCCACCAGTCGTTCGAACGGGACGTCCTGGTGCTGGAGCGCGCCCAGGCTCGCCTCACGGACCCGGCCGAGTACCTGCCGGAACTGCGGGTCACCGGAAAGATCGGTGCGGATCACCAGGGTGTTGACAAAGAAGCCGACCAGGTCGTTCAGCGCCTCGTCGGTACGACCGGCCACACCGGAACCGATCGGGACATCCGTCCCCGCGCCCAGCCGCGACAGCGTCACGGCCAAGGCCGCCTGCAACACCATGAACGGGGTCACGCCTTCGGCGCGGGCCAGTTCCGCCAGGCGCGCGTGAGTCTCTGCCGGGACGCGCAGCGGCACCTTGTGACCACGGTGACTGGCCGTCGCCGGACGCGGATAGTCCACCGGCAGCGCAAGTTCTTCGGGTGCTCCGGCGAGGGTCTGGCGCCAGTAGTCGACCTGCGCGGACAGCAGACTGTCCGGGTCGGTCTCGTCGCCGAGCAATTCGCGCTGCCAGAGCGCGTAGTCGGCGTACTGAATGGGCAGCGGCTCCCAGGCCGGAGTCTCACCGCGCAGGCGGGCCGCGTACGCAACCGACAAGTCACGGCCGAGCGGAGCCATCGACCAACCGTCGCTGGCGATGTGGTGCATCACCAGGAGCAGCACTTGCTCGTCCGGCCCGACCTCGAACAAAGACGCCCGAATCGGCAGGTCCGTAGAGAGGTCGAATGGATAGCGCGATGCTTCCGCGACGGCCCCGGCCAGATCATCGGAGGCCACGGGCACGACCTGTAGCCTCCAGTCCAGGTCCGCCAGGTCAAGGATCTGCTGGTAGGGCTCGCCGTCAGCGGACGGGAAGACCGTGCGCAGCGACTCGTGTCGGCCGAGCACATCGCGGAGCGCCGCGCCCAGTACGGCGCCATCGACTCCCGTCAGGCGCAGCGGCAGTGCGTTGTTGTATGTGGGGTTCGGGCCCTCCAACTGCGCCAGGAACCAGAGCCGCCGCTGCGCGAACGACAACGGCACGCGCTCCGGACGTTCTGCGGGACGGAGCGCGACTCGCGCCTGCTCCTGGCCCGCCAATGCGATGTGGGCGGCCAGCTCAGCGGCCGTCGGCGCCCCGAACAGCGTCCGGACTTCCACCTCCACGCCCAACACTGCCCGGATCCGGGACACCAGCCTCACCGCGAGGAGGGAATGACCGCCCAACTCGAAGAAGCTGTCGTCGGCGCCCACCGAGTCCAGGCCCAGGACGTCGGCGAACGTCCCACACAGCAATTCCTCTTGGATCGTTACGGGACCCCGACCGGCGCCGCCGCCCATCGAGTAATCGGGAGCGGGCAGCGACTTGCGGTCCAGTTTTCCGTTCGGAGTCAGCGGCAACTCGGCAAGCGCGACGACGGCGGCCGGGACCATGTACTCCGGCAGCCGATCCGCCACCAACGCCCGTAGCGCTTCGGCGTCGATCTCGCCATCGGCCTCGGGGACGACATAGGCCACCAGCCGCTCATCTCGCGCGACCACCGCTACCTGCGCCACCTCTGCGCGGGCGCGTAGAACGGCTTCGATCTCGCCTGGCTCAACTCGGAACCCACGGACCTTGACCTGCTCGTCCACCCGTCCCAGGAACAGCAAGTCCCCGCTGGAGGTCCATCTGACGAGGTCCCCGGTCCGGTACATCCGTTCGCCGGACGACCCGAACGGGCACGCCACGAACCGTTCACCGGTCAGCTCCGCGCGCCCCACATACCCGCGAGCCAGCCCGGCGCCAGCCACGTACAGCTCCCCGGCCACCCCAACGGGCACCGGGTCCAGACGCTCATCCAGCACGAACGTCCGCGCGTTGCTGATCGGCGTGCCGATCGAGGGCGCGTCTCCCGCCGCCAACGGCGCCGACATCGAAGCGCAGACCGTGACCTCGGTGGGACCGTAAGCGTTGATCATCCGGCGCCCTGGAGCCCACCGCTCCACCAGCCCGACGTCCAACGCCTCACCCGCCGACACAAGCGTCTTCAGCGACGCCAACTCCTCGGCCTCGACCGCTCCCAGGAGCGCTGGCGGCAACGTGGCATGGGTCGCCTCGTGACGCCCGATCGCAGCCACCAGATCGTCCTGATCTGCCACGACCAACGTCGCGCCAACGCAGAGCGTCACCCAGATCTCCGACACCGCCGCATCGAACCCCGCCGAGGCGAACTGCAACACCCGCGAACCAGGCTCGACCGCGAAACGCGCCGACTGCGCCGCAACCAGATTGACCACTCCGCTGTGAGCGGCCGCCACGCCCTTGGGCACACCCGTCGACCCAGACGTGTAGATCACATACGCCAACCCGTTCGGCCGCACGACCGCCCCGACAGGTGTGTCCGGGGACGCCGCGATCTGCGGGTCGTCGACCGCTACCGGCAGCACGCCTCGTAGCGGCAGCTCGTCCAGAACCTCACTGGTGCCCACCACTACGAGCACGCGGCTGTCTGCGACCATGAAACTGATCCGCTCAGCCGGGTAGCGGACGTCGATCGGCAAGTACGCGGCACCAGCTTTAGCCACACCAAGAACCGCCGTTATCAATTGCGGGCCACGAGGCAGGCACAGACCCACCACCGATTCGGTGCCCACGCCCAAGCCGCGCAGATGGTGTGCCAGGCGGTTGGCGGCTGCATCCAGGGCAGCGTAGGTCAACTCGACGCCGTCGCCCACCACGGCGACCGCGTTCGGGGCGGACGCCACCTGGCGGTCGAACAGCTCGACCGCTGAAGCCGCGTCAACCTCGGCGCTGGTGTCGTTCCAGTCGGTGACGACTCGGGCCCGTTCTCCCGGTTCCAGGACGTTCATCGCGTGCAGCGCGATGTTCGGGGCCTTGGAGACCGACTCCAGGAGTTGGGCCCAGCGTCGGGCGAGTGCTTCTACCGTGGTGAGGTCGAACAGGTCGGCGGCCGCGGTGATCGAGCCGCGTAGTCCGGCCGGGTTGCCGTGTTCGTCGAAGACTTCCCAGATGACCATGTCGAGGTCGAACTTGACCGGTACAAGGGTCGGCTCGTGGGCGAGGGACGCTCCGGCTCCACTGGTGCGGACCTCGGGGAGGTCCAGTCCGGAACGTCGGACGTTCTGGACGGTCAGCGCGACCTGGAACAGTGGGCTGCGGCTCAGGGAACGGGCCGGGGCCAACTCCTCCACTACACGCTCGAACGGCACGTCCTGATACTCGAAGGCGTCGAGGCTGGCGTCGCGCACGCGCGACAGGATCTGGCGGAAGTCCGGGTCGCCGGTCAGGTCGGTGCGGATGACCAGGCTGTTGATGAAGAATCCGACCAGGTCGTTCAGCGCGTCGTCGGTGCGGCCCGCGACGACCGCGCCGACCGGGATGTCGGTGCCCGCGCCGAGACGGTTGAGGAGGACGGCGAGCGCGGCCTGCATGACCATGAATGTGGTGGCACCCTCGGCGCGGGCCAGTTCCGTCAGCCGTTCGTGGACGTCCACCGGCAGCTGCAACGGGACCCTGTGCCCGCGGTGGGTGGCTACAGGCGGACGCGGCCGGTCCACCGGCAACGGCAGTTCCTCGGGTGACCCGGCCAGAGTTCGGCGCCAGTAGGCGAGTTGCTCGGCAAGAAGGCTGTCGGGGTCGGACTCCTCGCCCAGAAGCTCCCGCTGCCACATGGTGTAGTCGGTGTACTGGACGGGCAACGGTTCCCACACCGGAGCCTCACCGCGCAGCCGCGCCGCGTACGCCGTCGACACGTCGCGGGCGAGCGGTGCCATCGACCAACCGTCACCGGCGATGTGGTGCACCAGGACGGCGAGCAGGAACTCGTCGGATCCGGAGCCGCCCTCGCGGTCGGTCAGGAAGACCCAGGCCCGGATCGGCACCTCGGACGACAGGTCGAAGGCGTACCAGGCGGCCTCCTCCGCGCCCGCCGACAACTCCTCGGGTTCGACATGCCGGACCTGGAGTTCCCAGTCGAGGTCGTCCGCATCGACGACGTGCTGGTAGGGCTCGCCGTCCTCGACCTTGAAGATGGTGCGCAACGACTCGTGGCGGCCGATCACATCTCGTAGAGCGGCGTTCAGCGCGGAGACGTCCACGCTCCCGCTCAGGGAGATCATCAGTGGGATGTTGTAGGTCGGGCTCGGCCCGTCCAACTGCCCGAGGAACCACAGCCGTCGCTGCGCGAACGACAACGGGATCATCACTGATTCTCCTTACGTATCGGACGCAGTGCCGGTCGGGCCGACTTCCTGCTTCCCAGCTTGGCCGCGAGCGTGGCCGGAGTCGGTGCTTCGAAGAGTGACCTGATCTTGACTTCCAGGCTGAGCCTCGCCCGGATGCGGGACAGCAGCCTGATCGCGAGCAGGGAGTGCCCGCCCAGGTCGAAGAAGCTGTCGTCCACGCCGACCGAGTCGAGTTCCAGGACCTCGGCGAACACTTCGCAGAGGACCGTCTCCCGTTCGTTGGCCGGTTCGCGGGCGGCGGCCTTGGTCGTGGCCTGTTCGGGGGCGGGCAGGGCGCCCCGGTCGAGTTTTCCGTTCGAGGTGAGCGGTAGTTCCGGGAGCTGGACCATGGCGGCGGGCACCATGTGGTCGGGCAGGTGGTCGGCGAGGTGGGCCCGCAGCCCGTCCTGGTCGACGGTTCCGTCGCCGGGGACGATGTAGGCGACGAGGCGTTTCCCGGCGGTGTCGTCGCGGGCGATGACGGCGGCCTGGGCGATGCCCGGGTAGGCGCGGACGGCCGTTTCGATCTCGCCGGGTTCGACGCGGAACCCGCGGATCTTGACCTGGGCGTCGGCGCGTCCGGCGAACACCAGCCGCCCGTCGCGGGTCCACCGGACGAGGTCGCCGGTCCGGTACATGCGTTCGCCGGTCGTCCCGAACGGGCAGGCGACGAACCGTTCGCCGGTCAGGCCCGGGCGGCTGACATAGCCGCGGGCGAGGGACGCCCCGGAGGCGTACAGCTCGCCGACGACGCCGACCGGGACGGGCGCCAGCGCGTCGTCCAGCACGTACAGGCGGGTGTTGGCGATCGGTGTGCCGATCGGCGCGGGGCCGGACGCGAGGGTCTCCGGGGTCAGTTCGGCGGTCGCGATCCCGATGGTGGTCTCCGTCGGGCCGTAGTGGTTGAACACGCGGCGACCGGCCGCCGCGTCGACCAGGTCGCCCACCCAGTCGGCGGGGGCCTCCTCGCCGCCGAGGACCATCGACCGGGCGGGCAGGACCCGGTCCAGGCCCGCGCCGGACGCCAGGGCGGCCAGGTGCGACGGGACGGCCTTGACGAAGTCGATCCGGTTCTCGGCGAGGTATCCGGCGACCGCTTCGGCGTCGGTCACCGCCGTGGGGTCGAGGACGTGCAGTTGCCCGCCCGTGCTCAGGCTGGTGAACACGACCGTGTTGCCCAGGTCGGTGACCTGCGGTTGCAGCAGCCCGTACCGAGCCCCCTCGCCCGCCCAGCCAAGGCGGTCCGATACCGAGGCCACGTAGTTCGCCAGCGATCCGTGGGTGATCGCGACGCCCTTCGGGGTTCCGGTCGAGCCGGACGTGTAGATCACGTACGCCAGGGTCGCCGGGTCCGGTGCCGGTGTCGGTGCCGCCGCCCGTCGGGCGCGTTTGGTGCGCTTGGCCGTTCCGCGCAGGTCGTCCAGGGTGAGCACGCGGAGGCCGGGCTGGTCGGTCGGCTCCGCTGTCGCGGACTGGGCCGTCAGCATCAGTCGCGCGCCGCTGTCGGCGAGCATGAACGCGATCCGTTCGGACGGCAGCGCCGCGTCGATGGGCAGGTAGGCGGCTCCGGCCTTCCAGACGGCCAGCATCGCGGTGATCATCTGTGCCCCGGCCGGGAGGCTCAGCCCGACGACGGACTCGGGGCCGACGCCCTCGCCGCGCAGGGCGTGCGCGAGCCGGTCGGTCTCGGCGTCCAGGTCGCCGTACGTGATCGTGGCGCCGTCCGCGACCAGGGCGGCGGCGTCCGGCATGGAGGCCGCGATCCGGATGAAAGGCTCCACGACGCTGGTGGCGCCGCCTTCGGTCGCGGTGTCGTTCCACTGGTCGAGCACCAGGTCGCGGACGTCGGGATCGAGGATGTCGACAGACCGCAGGGCGGTTTCCGGACCACCGTTCAGAATGCTGGTGAGCGCGGCGACCGTGTTCTGAACAGCGGTGCGCATGAGCCGTCCGACCGCGCGAGCGTCGATGGGGCTGACGGCGAGCACGCTCAGGCTGAGCTCGTCGTCGCCCCAGTCGTTCACGGAGACGGTCAGCGGATAGTTGTTCTGCACGCTGAGGTGGAGCTGCCTGATTCCCTCGATCGTCCGGTCCGGGGCGGTGTCGGCCTCCTGTCCCGCGTGCCGGTAGTTGAACAGGGAGGTGAACAGCGGGACGTTGCCCGCGAGCCCGCTGGCCTGCTGGGCGATGGCCAGGGGGGCGTGTTCGTGTTCCAGCAGCGCGGCGAGTTGGGTGCGCATCCGTTCGACGGCGTCGCGTACTCCCATCCGGCCGGTCGGCATCCGCACCGGGAGCGTGTTGAAGAACGGGCCGAGGACGCGGTCGGAGCCCGCACCGGCGTTCATCCGACCGAACAGCACGGTCCCGAACACGACGTCGTCCCGGCCCGAGAGGGTCGCCAGGACCCGCGCCCACGCCACGTGCAGGAGCGTCGCCGGGCTGACCGCCAGGTCCCGCGCCACGCGGCGCAGGGCCGTGACCGTCTCGCCGGGGATCGGGGTCAGCTCGGACGCCAGGCCGCTGCCGTCGCCGTGGACGTCCAGCAGCCCGTACGGCGCGGTCGGCTCCGTCACGTCGCCCAGCAACTCGCGGAAGAACTCCTCGTGGTCGGCGCGGGAGACGGCGCCGCGGGCCTGCGCGACGAAGGTGCGGAACGGCAACGCCGGTGCCAGCTGGTCGGCGTTCCCGGACAGGACGGTTCGGAGTTCCTGCATCAGCACGTCCAGGCCCTGGTGGTCCTGGACCATGTGGTGCATCCGCACCAGGCCGAGCCAGCGGCCGTCCGGCAGTCCGGCCACGTGCAGGTCCATCAGGGGCGCGCGGCCGAGGTCCATCGACTGACCCGCCAGGGCTTGCAGCGCGTCCGCCGGGTCGGGGTGCGCGGCGTCGATCTCGTGCTCGACGACGGGCAGGGTCGCGTGGCGCCACACGACCTGGACCGGCTCGCGCAGGCCTTCCCACACCACGGCGGTGCGGTAGACGTCGTGCCGGTCGACGATCTGCTGCAAGGCGCGTCCGAAGCCGTCCAGCCGGGTCCAGGAGTCGAACTCCACCACCCAGACCGTCACGTAGGCGTCGGCGCCGCCGCCCGCGAGGAGGTGGTGAAAGAGCATGCCTTCCTGGAGTGGGGCCAGCGGGTAGACGTCCGCGACGTTGGCCGCGCCGCCCTCCACGCCCGCGACGACCTGTTCGACTTCGGCATCCGTCAGGTCGACGAGCGGGAGCATGTCCGGCGTGATCTGTTCGGCGCCGTCCGGGATCAGGTTCTCCGGAACCGCCACCGTCTCGGCCCCGGACGACCGCGCCAGCCCCACCGGGGTGGGGGTCTCGAACAGGGCCCGGACGGACACCGAGACGCCGCGTTCACGGAGCCGCTCCACGAGGGTGACCGCCAGCAGCGAGTGTCCGCCCAGCCGGAAGAAGTCGTCGCCGACGCCGACCGACTCCAGGCCCAGGACCTGCGCGAACACCTCGCACAGGATCTCCTCTTGGACGGTGGTGGGGGCGCCGCCCGCGCCCGCCGTGTACTCCGGCGCGGGCAGGGCCCGCCGGTCCACCTTTCCGTTCGGGGTCAGCGGCAGCTCAGGGAGTGCGACGACGACGGTGGGCACCATGTAGTCCGGTAGGCGGGCCGCGACGAAGGCTCGAAGCGCGTCCACGTCCGGGTCCGTGTCCGAGCCGGTGTTCGGGTCGGTGCCGGGATCGGTGTCCGGGGTTGGGACGACGTAGGCGACGAGGCGTTTGTCGCCCGGTGCGTCCTCGCGGACGATCACCGTCGCCTGGCCCAGGTCCGGGTGGGCCAGCAGGGCGGACTCGATCTCGGCGGGCTCGATCCGGAACCCGCGCACCTTGACCTGTTCGTCCGCGCGGCCCATGAACACGAGTTGCCCGTCGGCGGTCCACTTGGCGAGGTCGCCCGTGCGGTACATCCGCTCGCCGGACGTCCCGAACGGGCACGCCACGAACCGTTCCGCCGTCAGCTCGGGCCGACCGGCGTAGCCGCGCGCCAGTCCGGTGCCCGCGACGTACAGTTCACCGACGACGCCCACGGGGAGCGCGTCGAGAGCGTCGTCCAGCACGTACAGCCGCGTGTTCGCGATCGGCCTGCCGATCGGCACGACGCCGTCGAGATGGTCTCCGGCCCTGATCTCGTACGCCGAGCAGCCCACGACCGTCTCGGTCGGACCGTACTCGTTCACCACCACGGTGTCGGGGGCGAGTTCCAGCCAGGAAGCCACGTCCGGGCCTAGCAGTGCCTCTCCCCCGACGATCCAGCGGCGCGCCGCGTCCGCGACCCGTTCGGCGGATAGGGCCTCGGCGAGCATCAGCAGGTGCGCCGGGACCACCTTCAGCAGGTCGAACCCGCCGCCCGCACGCAGCAGTTCGGCCAGCCCGTCTACGCCGCCGTCCGCGCTGATCCGGATCGGCGTGCCCGTCACCAGCGGCACCATCACGCTGGTCACCGTCAGGTCGAAGCCCAGGGACGAGTGCAGGGCCGCACCGCCGCCGCCCGTCGCCGCGTATGCCTGGGCGGCCCAGGTCACGTAGTTAGCCAGCCCGCCGTGGGTGATCTCGACGCCCTTCGGCCGTCCCGTCGATCCGGAGGTGTACATGACGTACGCCAGCTCTGCGCCGTTCGCTGGGGGCGGGACGGTCTGCTCGTCGAAGGGGTGTGTCGGTGTGTCGTCGTCGAACTCGATCAGGGGGAGGCCGACGTCGGGGACGGCGCTTTGCGGGCCGCCGGTTCCGACGAGCGCCACGGCGCCGCTGTCGGCCAGCATGAACGCGACACGTTCGGGCGGGTTGGCCGGGTCGATCGGGAGGTAGACGGCCCCGGCCTTCCACACGCCGAGGATGCCCGCCACGGCGTCCACGCCCCTCGGGAGGCACAGCCCGACCACGGACCTCGGGCCCACGCCCGCGTCGCGCAGGCGGCGGGCCAGGTCGTTCGCCCGGGCTTCCAGGTCCCGGTACGACACCGTCAGGTCGCCCGCGATCACGGCCGCCGCGTCTGGTGTGGCCGTTGCCTGACGATCGAACAGTGCGGGGACGGACGTGGTCGGCGCGGTCGACGCGGTGTCGTTCCAGTGCGTGAGGACGAGGTGTCGTTCGTCGGCGTCGAGGACGTCCACGGAACGCAGCCGGACCTCGGGGGTTCGAGTCACCGTCTCCAGGACGCGGACGAACCGTTCCGCGATCGTGGTGGCCGTCGCCGCCTCGAAAAGGTCGTCGGACGCGATGAGCACGCCGCGCAGGCCCCCGGGACGGCCCCGTTCGTCGCGGGCCTCCGACAGCGTCACGTCCAGGTCGAACCTCGCCATGGACGACGAGCCGTCCGCGTCCGCCCACGTTCCGGCGTCCACGTCGGGCAGGTCCAGCGCCGCCGGGTCGGTGTTCTGGAGTGTCAGCGTCACCTGGAACAGCGGGTGCCGCGCCATCGACCGCGCGGGAGCGAGTTCCTCCACGAGGCGTTCGAACGGCACGTCCTGGTGTGCCAGGGCTCCGAGGCTCGCCTCACGGACGCGCGCCAGCACCTGCCGGAATTCGGGGTCGCCGGACAGGTCCGTCCGGATCACGACCGTGTTGACGAAGAAGCCGACCAGGTCGTCCAGGGCCTCGTCGGTGCGTCCGGCGGTCGGCGACCCGATCGGGACGTCATGACCGGCGCCGAGCCGCGACAGCAGCACCGCGAGGGCGGCCTGCACGACCATGAACGGTGTCACGCCCTCCGTCCGCGCCAGGTCCGCCAGCCGTTCGTGCACTTCGACGGGCACTCGCAACGGAACCGCGTGCCCGCGATGGCCGGGCACGGCGGGACGCGGCCGGTCCACCGGCAACGCCAGTTCCTCGGGCGCACCGGCCAGCGTGCGCCGCCAGTAGTCGACCTGTGTGGAGAGCAGGCTGTCCGGGTCGGTGGCGTCGCCGAGCAGGTTCCGCTGCCACAGGGCGTAGTCGGCGTACTGGACGGGCAGCGGCTCCCACACCGGGGCCTCGCCGCGCAGCCGCGCCGTGTACGCGGCGGACAGGTCCCGTCCGAGCGGCCCGCGCGACCAGCCGTCACCGGCGATGTGGTGGGTCACCACGACGAGCACGCGCTGATCCGGCGCGGCCACGAACAGCCGGGCCTGGATCGGGATCTCGGTCACGAGGTCGAACTCGTACTGGACGGCGTTGCGCACGGCCTCGGCAAGGTCATCCGGCTCGACCTGGACGACCCGCAACGCCCAGTCGAGCTCGTGGGGGTCGAGGATGTGCTGGTACGGCTCGCCGGACACCGAGGGGAAGACGGTCCGCAGCGACTCGTGCCGTCCGATCACGTCCTTGAGCGCCGCGTCCAGGGCGGAGGTGTCCGCGTCTCCCGTCAGCCGGAGGACGACGGGGATGTCGTAGGTCGGGCTGGGCCCTTCCAACTGGCCGAGGAACCACAACCGCTGCTGGGCGAACGACAGCGGCACCCGTTCCGGACGAGCCCCGGCCTGGAGCGGCGTGCGAGTCTGACCTGTGTCGGCGTCCGCGAGCCACGCCGCCAGTCCCGCGACCGTCGAGGTCTCGAACAGCACCCGCAGCGGCACTTCCACGCCCAGCACGGCACGCAGGCGCGACACCAACCGGACCGCCAGCAGCGAATGCCCGCCCAGGTCGAAGAAGCCGTCGTTCACGCCGACCGTCTCCAGTCCGAGCACGTCGGCGAACACCGTGCAGAGGAGTTCCTCCCGCACCGTGACCGGCCCACGGCCTTCGCCGACGGTGTATTCCGGGGCGGGCAGCGCGCGGCGGTTCAGCTTCCCGTTCGCCGTCAACGGCAGCTCGGCGAGGGACACGACGGCGGCCGGGACCATGTACTCCGGAAGCCAACGCGCCACGAACGCGCGCAGGTCGTCCGACGCATCGTCCACCGCTGTGTCCGCGGGGACGACGTAGGCGACCAGGCGTTTGTCGCCGGGGACGTCCTCGCGCGCCACGACCACGGCCCGCGCGACCTCGGGATGGGTCAGCAGGACGGCCTCGATCTCGCCGGGTTCGATCCGGAACCCGCGCAGCTTCACCTGCTCGTCGGCCCGGCCGATGAACGACAGGCTTCCGTCGGACGCCCAGCTGACCAGGTCGCCGGTCCGGTACATCCGCGTCCCGGACGGGCCGAACGGGCAGGCGACGAACCGTTGCCCGGTCAGTCCCGGTTGGGACAGGTAGCCGCGGGCCAGGCCGGTTCCGGCGATGTACAGCTCACCGGCCACCCCGGCGGGGACCGGGCTCAGCGTGTCGTCCAGCACGTACACCTGGGTGTTGGCGATCGGACGGCCGATCGACGGCTCCTCGCCGTCCCCGGGACCCACCAGTTCGTTTCGGGGGGTGTGGGGGGTCGTCCCCCCACAGGAGACCGGCCCGGCGGTGGACCAGATCGTCGTCTCGGTCGGCCCGTACACGTTGAGCACTCCGGCGGAGGCACGGGCCAGTGTGTCCGCCAGGTCGGCTGGTAGTGCCTCGCCACCGACCAGCACGCGGACGCCGCTCAGGTCCGCCCCGCCGCCGGACGTCACCGACCGCCACAGACTCGGTGTCGCCTGGACGACGCTCGCCCCGGTGCTCTCGACCAGCCGTCCCAGTTCGGCCGGGTCGTAGACGACGTCCTTGTCGGCCACCACCACGGCGGCGCCCTCCACCAGCGGCAGGAACAGTTCCAGCCCGGCGATGTCGAACCCGACCGTCGTGACCGCCAGCAGCCTGTCGCCCGCCCGCAGGCCGACCTGAGCCTGCATCCCGGCCAGGAGGTTCGCCAGCGCCACCCGTGGGACCACCACGCCCTTGGGCCGTCCCGTCGACCCGGACGTGAAGATCACATACATCGGGTGGTCGGGCGCCACCGGCCGTCCGGGACGTTCCGCGTCGGTCACGTCGGCCGCCGGACGGGCCGCGATCGCCGAGGCGGTGTCCGGATCGTCCACGACGACCCGGACTCCGGTCTCCGGCAGCAGGTCACCGAGCCGCGTCGTCGTCACCACCGCGACCGGGGCGGACTCGGCCAGCATGTACGCGAGCCGCTCGGCCGGGTAGTCCATGTCCAGCGGCAGATACGCCGCGCCGGACTTCGCCACCGCCAGCAACGCCACCAGCAGGTCCGCCGAACGGGGCAACGCGACGACGACGAACCGCTCCGGGCCCGCGCCCTGCGCGATCAGCCAGCGCGCCAGCCGGTTCGCTCGCGCGTTCAGCTCGCCGTAGGAGAGTTCTTCGCCGTTGGCCAGGACGGCCGTCGCGTCCGGTGTCGCCGCCGCCCAGCGCTCGAACAGCTCGACGACGGATGCCTCTCCCAGACGGGTCGCGGTGTTGTTCCAGGAGGTGAGTACTTGTTCGCGTCCCTCCGCGTCGAGCACCTCGATCGTGTTCAGCGGGGTGTCGGGACCGCCCTGTGCGACGGCGTCCAACGCGGCGACCACGTTCACTATCGCGGTGCGTAGCAGCCGTCCCACGCCCCGCGCGTCGATTGAGCCCACCGCCTGCACGTTCACGCTCAGCCCGGCGTCGCCCTCGTCGTTGGCGCCCACGGTCAGCGGGTAGTTGGTGCGGTCGCGGGCGATGACGCCGCGGATGCCCTCGATCGGCTGTTCCCGTTCGGTGTCCGCTTGCTGGTCGACGTGGACGTAGTTGAAGAGGGAGGTGAACAGCGGCGTGTTGCCGGTGATGCCGCTTGCCCGCTGCGCGACCGCCAACGGGGCGTGCTCGTGTTCCAGCAACGCCGCGAGCTGGGCGCGCATCTCCTCGACGGCGGCGCTCACCCCGACTCGGCCCGTGGGGACGCGGACGGGGAGGGTGTTGATGAACGGGCCCAGCACGCGGTCGGCGCCTTCGCCCGCGTTCATCCGTCCGAACAGCACGGTCCCGAACACCACGTCGTCCCGGCCGGACAGTGTGGCCAGCACCCGGGCCCACGCCACGTGCAGGACCGTGGCGGGGCTGGCTCCGAGCCGCCGCGCCGCCACCCTCAGCGCGGCCGCCGTCTCGTGGGGAACCGGCAGAACCTCGGAGCCCACGTCGGTGCCGTCGCCGCGAACGTCCAGCAGACCGTATGGCGCGGTCGGCTCCGTCACGTCGCGCAGCAGCTCGGCGAAGAACCGCTCGTGCTCGGACCGGGACGCGCCACCACGGGACGCGGCCACGAAGTTCCGGAACGGCAGGGCCGGGGCGAGCCGCTCCTCTTGACCGGCCAGCACCGCCCGCATCTCGCGGAGCACGACGTCCATGCCCATGTGGTCTTGCAGCATGTGATGCATGCGGACCAGGCCGAGCCATTGCCCGTCGGGCAGTTCGGCGACGTGCAGGTCCATCAGTGGGGCTTGCGTCAGGTCCATCGCCGATCCGGCGGCGGCGACCAGTGCGTCCATGGGGCGGGACGTGTCGAAGAGCGCGTGCTCGACGGTCGGCAGTGTCGCCTGACGCCACACCACCTGGACCGGCTCGCGCAACCCTTCCCAGACGACGGCGGTCCGGTAGATGTCATGCCGGTTCACGACCCGCTGCAACGCGGTGGCGAACCCATCCAGCCGTGCCCGGTCGTCGAACTCCAGCCCCCGGACGGTGACGTAGACGTCTTCGCCGTGGTCGGCGAGGAGGTGGTGGAAGAGCATGCCTTCCTGGAGCGGTGCCAGCGGGTAGACGTCCGCGACGTTGCGCGCGCCGCCTTCCACGCCCGCGACGACCTGCTCCACTTCGGCCACCGACAGGCTCACCAGCGGCAGCATCTCCGGCGTGATCTGCTCCGCGCCGTCCGGAATCAGGTTCTCCGGCACGACCACCGAGTCAGCCGCAGCGGCCCGTGCGAGCCCGGCCGGGGTCGGCGACTCGAACAGCGCCCGCACCGACACCGAGACCCCAGCCGCGCGCAGGCGCTCGACCAGCGACACCGCAAGCAGCGAATGCCCACCCAGCCGGAAGAAGTCATCGTCGACGCCCACCGACTCCAGGCCCAACACCTCGGCGAAGACCTCGCAGAGGATCCGCTCTCGGGGGGTGGACGGGTCGCGGCCCGCGCCAGCCTCGTACTCCGGTGCGGGCAGCTCGCGACGATTGAGCTTCCCGTTGGGTGTCAGCGGTAGCTCGGGAAGGGCGACGACGGCGGTCGGCACCATGTAGTCCGGGAGACGGGTCGCCACGAATTCCCGCACGCCGTCGCCATCGGAACCGACGACATAGGCGACCAGGCGCTTGTCGTCCGGAGTGTCCTCACGGACGATCACGGCCGCCTGTCGCACCTGCGGATGGGCCAACAGCGCGGCCTCGATCTCGCCGGGTTCGATCCGGAACCCGCGCACCTTCACCTGATCGTCGACTCGACCGGCGAACAGCAACTGCCCGTCCGGCGTCCACCTCGCCAGGTCTCCGGTCCGGTACATCCGTTGTCCGGCACCGAACGGACAGGCCACGAACCGTTCACCCGTCAGCCCTGGCCGACTCACGTAACCGCGCGCCAATCCGGCGCCCGCCACATACAGCTCACCCGCCACGCCGACCGGAACCGGGGCCAGTCGCTCGTCCAAGACGAACAACTGGGTGTTGGCGATGGGACGTCCGAATGGCACCGGGCCTGGACGGTCGGCGTCCACGTCACTCGCGGCCACCATGACCGTCGCCTCGGTCGGTCCATAGGTGTTCACCAGACGCCGATCTGCTGACCACGTTCGTGCCACCGGTTCGCTAATTGCTTCCGCGCCGACCAGCAGCGTTTCGACCTGGCTCAAATCGCCCGGCTCCACGACCCCCAGCAACGACGGGACCACGCTGGCCGCCCGCACCCCGTCCAACTCACCCAGCAACCGCGGCTCCGACCGTTCCCGCTCACCCGCGACCCACAGCGTCGAACCGGACGACAACGCCACCGCCACGTCCAGCACCGACGCATCGAAACTGAACGACGCGAACTGAAGAACACCCACGCCCCGGCCAGCACCCATCACCGGCCCGAACACCGACACCAAATTCACCAACGAGCCATGACCGACCGCCACGCCCTTCGGCACACCCGTCGACCCCGACGTATAAATCACATACGCCAAACCATTCGGACCAACGCCCACCACCGGCGCCTGTTCCGTGCTGGCGGTCAGGTCGATGTCGTCCAGGCCCAGCACCAATTCGGCGCCACTGTCCGCCAGCATGAACTCCACGCGCTCAGTCGGCAGGTCCACGTCAATCGGCACATACGCCGCGCCCGCCTTCCACACCCCCACAATCGCCACCACGATCTCCACACCGCGCGGCAAGCACAAACCCACCACCGACTCAGCACCCACACCTACACCACGCAACTGATGCGCCAAACGATTCGCCGCCGCGTCCACCTCGGCATACGTCAACTCGACACCATTCGCCACCACCGCCACCACGTCCGGAGCAGCCGCCACGTGCCGCTCGAACAACCCCACAACCGACCCCCCCGACACCTCCACCGCCGTGTCATTCCAAACGCGCGTCACCAGCTCGCGGCCGCCAGGGTCGAGGACATCGACGGCGCCGAGCGTGACGTCGGCGTTGGTGGTCAACGCGCTCAGGAGATTGGAGAGCGTGGTGGACAGCATCCGACCCACCTCGTGAGGGTCGATCGAGCCCACGGCCTCGACGCTGAGGCTCACGTTTTCCGGTCCCAGGTCATTCACCGCGACCGTCAACGGGTAGTTGGTCCGCTCTCGGACGGAGACCAGCCGGATGCCCTCGATCGGCTGTTCCTCGGCGCTGACGTTTCCCTGGTCGGCGTGCCGGTAGTTGAACAGTGAGGTGAAGAGCGGCATGTTGCCGACGATTCCGCTGGCCCGCTGCGCGACCGCCAATGGGGCGTGTTCGTGCTCCAGTAGCGCCGCCAACCGCGCCTGCATTTCCTCAATGGCGGCGCGGACTCCGACCTGGCCGGTCGTCACCCGCACCGGCAGCGTGTTGATGAACGGGCCCAGCACGCGGTCCGAGCCTTCGCCCGCGTTCATCCGTCCGAACAGCACGGTCCCGAACACCACGTCGTCGCGTCCCGACAGCGTGGCCAGCAGGCGGGCCCATGCCACATGGAGCACCGTCGCGGCGCTGACACCCAGATCCCGCGCCACCTGCCGCAGCTGCGCGACCACTTCCGCGGGGATCGGTTCCCGTGCGCTCACGACCGCTTCGGCGCTGTCGCCTCGCACGTTCATCACGCCATAGGGGGCGGTCGGCTCGGTTACATCACCCAACAGTTCGGCGAAGAACCGCTCGTGCTCGGACCGGGAAACGCCATCGCGTGATTCGGCCACGAAATTGCGGAACGGCAACACGGGGGCCAGCTGATCCGTCCGGCCCGACAGAACGGCACGCAGTTCCTGAAGCACCACGTCCATTCCCAGGTGGTCCTGGACCATGTGATGCATGCGGACCAAGCCGAGCCAGCGCCCGTCAGGCAACTCGGTGACGTGCAAGTCCATCAGTGGGGCCTGTGTCAGGTCCATCGCCGATCCGGCGGCGGCCAGTAGCGCGTCCATTGGCTGGGAGGTGTTGGAGAGCGCGTGTTCGACGGTCGGCAGCGTTGCCTGGCGCCACACCACCTGGACTGGCTCACGCAGCGCTTCCCACGCGACCGACGTCCGGTAAATGTCGTGCCGGTCTACTACCTGCTGCAACGCCCCGGCGAACGCCTCAAAACGTTCGCGCGAATCGAACTCCACGGCGCGGACGGTGAGGTACACGTCTTCGCCGTGGTCGGCCAAGAGGTGGTGGAAGAGCATGCCTTCCTGGAGCGGTGCCAGCGGGTAGACGTCCGCGACGTTGCGCGCGCCGCCCTCCACGCCCGCGACGACCTGCTCCACCTCGGCCACCGACAGGCTCACCAGCGGCAGCATCTCCGGCGTGATCTGCTCCGCGCCGTCCGGGATCAGGTTCTCCGGCACCACCACCGAGTCGACCCCGGTGGCCCGTGCAAGCCCTGCTGGGGTGGGCGTCTCGAACAGCGCCCGGACGGACACCGAGACGCCGCGCTCACGGAGCCGCTCCACCAGCGTGACCGCCAGCAGCGAGTGTCCGCCCAGCCGGAAGAAGTCATCGCCGACGCCGACCGACTCCAGGCCCAGAACTTGGGCGAAGACTTCGCACAGGACCCGCTCTCGGGGGGTGGACGGGTCGCGGCCCGCGCCAGCCTCGTACTCCGGAGCAGGCAGTCTGCGGCGGTCGAGCTTCCCGTTGGATGTCAGCGGTAGCTCGGGAAGGGCGACAACGGCGGTCGGCACCATGTAGTCAGGAAGACGGGTCGCCACGAACTCCCGCACACCGTCGCCATCGGAACCGACGACGTAGGCGACCAGGCGTTTGTCATCCGGAGTGTCCTCGCGGACGATCACCGCTGCTTGGCGGACCTGCGGGTGCGCCAGCAACGCGGACTGGATCTCGCCGGGTTCGATGCGGAACCCGCGCACCTTCACCTGATCGTCGGCCCGACCGGCGAACAGCAACTGCCCGTCCGGCGTCCACCGTGCCAGGTCACCGGTCCGATACATCCGGCCACCCGAAGACCCGAACGGGCAAGCCACGAACCGTTCACCCGTCAGCCCCGGGCGACTCACGTAACCACGCGCCAATCCGGCGCCCGCCACGTACAGCTCGCCCGCTACCCCGACCGGCGCGGGATTGAGACGTTCATCGAGCACGAACAGTTGGGTGTTGGCGATCGGACGTCCGAACGGCACCGGCCCTGGACGGTCGGCGTCCACGTCACTCGCGGCCACCATGACCGTCGCCTCGGTCGGCCCGTAGGTGTTCACCAGGCGACGGCCCGCCGACCACGCTCGCGCTACGGGTTCGCTGATCGCTTCCGCGCCGACCAGCAGCGTTTCGACCTGGCTCAGATCGTCCGGCTCCACGACCCCCAGCAACGACGGGACCACGCTGGCCGCCCGCACCCCGTCCAACTCACCCAGCAACCGCGGCTCCGACCGTTCCCGCTCACCCGCGACCCACAGCGTCGAACCGGACGACAACGCCACCGCCACGTCCAGCACCGACGCATCGAAACTGAACGACGCGAACTGAAGAACACCCACGCCCCGGCCAGCACCCATCACCGGCCCGAACACCGACACCAAATTCACCAACGAGCCATGACCGACCGCCACGCCCTTCGGCACACCCGTCGACCCCGACGTATAAATCACGTAGGCCAGACCATTCGAGGGCGCGTTCATTGCCGGGCCTGAATCCACGCCACCGGTCAGGTCGATGTCGTCCAGGCCCAGCACCAATTCGGCGCCACTGTCCGACAGCATGAACTCCACGCGCTCAGTCGGCAGGTCCACGTCAAGCGGCACATACGCCGCGCCCGCCTTCCACACCCCCACAATCGCCACCACGATCTCCACGCCACGCGGCAAGCACAAACCCACCACCGACTCAGCACCCACACCTACGCCACGCAACTGGCGCGCCAAACGATTCGCCGCCGCGTCCACCTCGGCATACGTCAACTCGACACCATTCGCCACCACCGCCACCACGTCCGGAGCAGCCGCCACCTGCCGCTCGAACAACCCCACAACCGACCCCCCCGACACCTCCACCGCCGTGTCATTCCAAACGCGCGTCACCAACTCCCGCTCAGCGGAATCGAGGATGTCCACGGCGCCGATCACGACGTCCGGGTTGGTGGTCAGCGCGTGGAGTGCCCGCGTGAACCAGGTCGCGACACGTTCGGTGGTCGCCAGGTCGAACAGGTCCATGGCGGCGACCAGGGTGCCGCGCAGTCCGGCGGGGCGGCCCTGGTGGTCGTAGGACTCCGACAGCGACACGTCCAGGTCGAACTTGGCCACCGCGTCAGACCCGTTCATGCGGGCGGTCCGAGCGTCGGCGCCCGGCAGGTCCAGCAAGGCGCGGTCGGTGTTCTGGACGGTCAGCATCACCTGGAAGAGGGGGTGGCGCACCAACGAACGGTCAGGGGCCAGTTCTTCCACCAGTCGCTCGAACGGTACGTCCTGATGCGCCAGCGCGCCGAGACTCGCCTCACGGACCCGTCCGAGCACCTGCCTGAACTCCGGGTCACCCGACAGATCGGTGCGGATCACCAGCGTGTTGACGAAGAACCCGACCAGGTCGTTCAACGCCTCGTCGTCGCGCCCGGCGACGGCCGCTCCGATCGGTATGTCCGTGCCAGCTCCGAGCCGTGAAAGCGTCACGGCCAGCGCGGCCTGCAATGCCATGAAGACCGTCACACCCTCACCACGCGCGAGATCCACCAAGCGTTGGTGCACCTCGGCGGGGATTTGCAGCGGCACCCCGTGGCCGCGATGGCTCGCTACGGCCGGACGAGATCGGTCCGCCGGTAGCGCCAGTTCCTCGGGGGCGTCGGCCAGCGCCTGCCGCCAGTAGTCGACCTGGTCCGACAGCAGGTCTTCCGTGAGCAGCTCGCGCTCCCACAGCGCGTAGTCCGCGTACTGGACGGGCAGCGGCTCCCAGGCCGGATCCTCACCGCGCAGGCGCGCCGCGTACGCCGCCGACACGTCTCGGCCGAGCGGTGCCATCGACCATCCGTCGCTGGCGATGTGATGCAGCACCACCACCAAGACGCTTTCCTGGGCCTGGGCCTGGGCCTGGGCCTGGGCTTGCGTCTGGAACAGCCATGCCCGGAACGCCGTCTCGGCCGAGAGGTCGAATGCGTAGTGCGCGGCTTGTTCAACCGCCTGCGGCAGGTCTTCCGGCTGGACCTGGCTGATCTGGAGGTGCCAGTCCAGGTCCTGCGGGTCAAGCACTTGCTGGTACGGCTCGCCGTCAATGGACGGGAAGACCGTGCGCAGAGATTCGTGCCGCCCGATCACATCACGCAGTGCGGCGTCCAACGCCTCCGTGTCCACGTCGCCGGTCAGGCGGATGACGGCAGGCAGGTTGTAGATGGGGTTGGGCCCGTCCAACTGGCCCAGGAACCAGAGCCGCCGCTGCGCGAACGACAGCGGCACCCGCTCGGGACGCTCTCCTGCCCGCAACGGCGTACGGGCCTGGTCGGCGCCCACGTCGGCCAGCCACGAAGCCAACTCGGCCACCGTCGGCGCCTCGAACAGAGTCCGGACCTCGATCTCCACGCCAAGGACGACCCGGATTCGGGAGACGAGCCGCACTGCGAGGAGGGAGTGTCCGCCGAGTTCGAAGAAGCTGTCGTCGACGCCGACCGACTCCAGGCCCAGCACTTCAGCGAACGCCGCGCACAGTGCCTCTTCTTCGGCTGTCGCCGGGCCTCGGTCGCTCCTGCTCGCTACCGAGAAGTCCGGGCTGGGCAGCGCCTTGCGGTCGAGCTTCCCGTTCGGGGTCAGCGGCAATTCGGCCAGCGCGACGATTGCGGCCGGGACCATGTAGTCCGGTAGCCGTTCGGCCACCAGTTCCCGCAGCGCTTCGGTGTCGGAGTCGGCGGGCACGACGTAGGCCACAAGCCGCTCGTCCCGGGCGACCACCACAGCCTGATCCACACCAGCGTGGGTCCGCAGGACGGCTTCGATCTCGCCCGGCTCCACCCGGAACCCACGAACCTTCACCTGCTCGTCCACCCTGCCGACGAACATCAACTCACCATCAGGCGTCCACCTGACGAGGTCACCGGTCCGGTACATCCGCTCTCCGGACGACCCGAACGGGCACGGCACGAACCGCTCACCGGTCAGGCCGGGACGCCCCACATACCCGCGCGCCAAGCCAACCCCGGCGGAATACAGTTCACCCGCGACACCCACCGGCACCGGGTCTAGTCGTTCATCGAGCACGAAGACTCGCGTGTTCGTGTTGGGCGTTCCGATCGCCGGAACCTCGCCGGGCGCCAACGGCCCCGACATGGACACGCACACCGTGGCCTCAGTCGGGCCATAGGCGTTGATCATCCGGCGGCCTGGAGCCCACCGCTCCACCAATCCGGTGTCCAAGGCCTCGCCCGCCGACACGAGCGTCTTCAGGGAAGCCAACTCCTCGGCCTGCACCGCACCGAGCAGAGCGGGCGGCAGCGTGGCATGCGTCGCCTCGTGACGCCCGATCGCACCCACGAGATCGTCTTGGGCGGCCACGACCAACGTCGCGCCCACGCTCAACGTCACCCAGATCTCCGACACCGCGGCGTCGAACCCCGCCGACGCGAACTGCAACACCCGCGAACCAGGCTCGACCGCGAACCGCGCCGACTGCGCCGCAACCAGATTGACCACACCACCGTGGGCGACCGCCACGCCCTTGGGCACGCCAGTCGACCCAGACGTGTAGATCACATACGCCAACCCGTCCGGGCGCACGGTCGCCCCTACGGCCGTGTCCGGGGACGCCGCGATCTGCGGGTCGTCGATAGCCACCGGCAGCACGCCTCGTAGCGGCAGCTCATCTAGTACTTCGCTGGTACCCACCACCACGAGCGCGCGGCTGTCGGCGACCATGAAACTGATCCGCTCAGCCGGATACCGGACGTCGATCGGCAGGTACGCCGCGCCCGCCTTCGCCACGCCCACAATCGCCGTTATCAATTGCGGGCCGCGCGGCAGGCAAAGGCCAACCACCGATTCGGCGCCTACGCCCAGGCCGCGCAGGTGGTGCGCCAGACGGTTGGCGGCCGCGTTCAGGTCGGCGTAGGTCAGCTCGACACCGTCACCCACCACGGCCACGGCACCCGGAGTGGACGCCACCTGGCGGTCGAACAGCTCGACCACCGACGCCGCGTCCACCTCGGCGGCGGTGTCGTTCCAGTCGACGACGACTCGGTCCCGCTCCTCCGAATCAAAGACCCGTACGGCGTGCAGCGGGGTTTCGGGGGCTGCGGTTACCTGGTCCAAGACGCTGATCCATCGCCGGACGAAGGCTTCGACCGAACCGAGGTCGAACAGGTCGGCTGCCGCCGTGATCGAGCCGCGTAGACCGGCCGGGCGGCCTTGCTCGTCGAACACCTCCCCGACCATCACGTCCAGATCGCAGTTGACGGATGCGTCCTGTGCGGATTCTGTCTCGTAGGCGCCCGTCTGGAGGCCAGGTAGGCGTAGTCCGGCTCGTTCGACGTTCTGAAGGGTCAGTACCACCTGGAACAGCGGGTGCCGGGCCATCGAGCGCGAAGGCGCCAGTTCCTCAACCAGTCGTTCGAAGGGGACGTCCTGGTGCTGGAGTGCGCCCAGGCTCGCCTCGCGGACCCGGCCGAGCACCTGCCGGAACTCCGGGTCGCCTGACAGGTCGGTGCGGATGACCAGGGTGTTGACGAAGAACCCGACCAGGTCGTTCAACGCCTCGTCGGTACGACCGGCCACGCCCGAACCGATCGGAACGTCAGTCCCCCCGCCCAGCCGCGACAGCATCACCGCGAGCGCGGCCTGCAACACCATGAACGGGGTCACGCCCTCGGCGCGCGCCACTTCCGCCAGTTGGGCGTGGATCTCGGCGGGGACGCGCAGCGGGACCTTGTGGCCACGGTGACTGGCCACGGCCGGACGCGGGCGATCCACCGGCAGCTCAAGCTCCTCCGGCGCACCGGCGAGGGTCTGGCGCCAGTAATCGACCTGAGCCGACAGCAGACTGTCCGGGTCGGATTCGTCGCCGAGCAGTTCGCGCTGCCACAGCGCGTAGTCGGCGTACTGGACGGGCAGCGGCTCCCACGTTGGCGCCTCGTGCTCGACCCGTGCGGCGTACGCCACCGACACGTCACGTCCCAGGGCGGTACGAGACCAGGCGTCGCTGGCGATGTGATGTGTCACCACCACCAGGACACGTTCGTCCGGACCGGCCTCGAACAGCGACGCACGGATCGGCAGGTCCGTGGACAGGTCGAACGGATAGCGCGACGCCTCCGCGACGGCTTCGGCCAGGTCTCCGGGTTCGACCGCCACGACCTGGAGGGCCCAGTCGAGCTGTTCCGGGTCGAGGATTCGCTGGTACGGTTCGCCGTCCACCGAGGGGAAGACCGTGCGCAACGACTCGTGGCGCCCGACCACATCGCGGACCGCTGCGGCCAGTGCCGCGACGTCCAGGTCGCCGGTCAGCCGGATCACCACGGGGATGTTGTGGTTGGCGGTCCGGCCCTCCATCTGGCCCAGGAACCACAGGCGCCGTTGGGCGAATGACAGCGGTATCCGGTCGGGGCGTGGGGCCGCACGCAGCGCCACCCGGACGTCGTCCAGCCCGGGGCCCGAGAGGCGGGCCGCCAGGCCAGCGACCGTTGGGGCCTCGAACAGCGCGCGCAGCGGCAATTCCACGCGCAGGACTTTCCGTACCCGCGACACCAGTCGGGCCGCCAGCAGCGAATGGCCGCCCAGGTCGAAGAAGCCGTCGTCCACGCCGACCGACTCGACCCCCAGCACGTCGGCGAACACCCCGCACAGCAATTCCTCGCGCACGGTCGCCGGGCTTCGGCCCGTCCCCGCGTAATCCGGGGCGGGCAGTGCCTTGCGGTCGAGTTTGCCGTTCACCGTCAACGGCAGCCCGGCCAATTCCACTACCGCCGCCGGGACCATGTATTCCGGCAGTTGGCCCGCGACCCAGTTCCGAAGCCCCTGACGATCAATCACGGCACCGGCTGTGGGCACCACGTACGCCACCAGCACGCCCTCGCGGACGGTCACGACCGTCTGCGCCACCTCGTCCCGGGCCCGCAGCACCGCCTCGATCTCGCCGGGCTCCACGCGGAACCCGCGGACCTTCACCTGCTCGTCCACCCGTCCGGCGAACACCAGCTCGCCGTCGGCGTTCCATTTGACGAGGTCACCGGTCCGGTACATGCGCTCACCGGACGACCCGAACGGGCACGGCACGAACCGCTCACCGGTCAGGCCGGGACGGCCCACATAGCCCCGCGCCAGCTGGACGCCCGCCAGGTACAGCTCGCCCACCACACCCGGGCCCACCGCACCCAAGAACTCGTCCAGCACGAATGCCCGCGTGTTCCACACCGGACGGCCGATCGGGACCGCGCCCGCGCCGCCGGTTGTGCAGCGATGCGCCGTCACGTCCACCGCTGCCTCTGTCGGGCCGTACAGGTTCAGCAGTTCCACGCCTTCGCCGAAGACCCCGGCGAAGCGTTCTACGGCGTCTGCCGTCAGGGCCTCGCCGCCGCACATGACCTGCCGCAGCCCGGCGGCTCGCAGCGCCGCCCCGCCCTCGGCGCCGATCTCCGCCAGGAACACCTCGAGCATTGAGGGCACGAAATGCAGGACGGTGACGCCCGTGTCGACCATCAGCCGCGCCACATATTCCGGGTCCCGGTGGCCGTCCGGGCGCGCCACCACCAGTGCCGCGCCGGACACCAATGTTCCGAAGAACTCCCACACCGACACGTCGAAGACCACCGGGGTTTTCTGCAACACCCGGTCGCCCTCGCCCATTCCGTGGTAATCCACCAACCACAGCAACCGGTTCACGATGCTGCGATGCGACACCACCACGCCCTTCGGACGCCCGGTGGAGCCCGACGTGTAAAGCACATACGCGGCCGACTGATCGTCCACCGCTACCGCGACACCGCCGCCGGTCGCCGATTCCGACCACTCCGCGACCGTCTCCGGATCGTCGAGCACCAGCGCTGGCGAGGCGTCCGCCAGTAGCATCGCCACCCGCTCGGCGGGATAGCCCGGGTCCACGGGCACATATGCCGCGCCCGCCTTGACCACACCTAGCAGCGCCACCACCAGTTCGACGCCGCGCTCCAACATCACCGCGACCGCGGAACCTGGGACCACGCCCCGTTCCACCAGCCGTCGGGCGACGCCGTCCGCCCGCGCGTTCAGCTCCGCGTACGACAGTTCCGCGCCCTCGAACACGACCGCCACGGCGTCGGGGGTCCGCGCCACCTGCGCCTCGAACAAGCCCGGCAACGTTGCCGGGGCCACATCCACGACGGTGTCGTTCCAGCCGTTCAGGACCTCTTCGCGTTCGTCGGCGTCGAGCATCGTCACGCCGCGCAACGACACGTCCGGACGGGCCGTCACCTGGTCCAGCACCCGGACGAACCAGCGCGTGAGCCGCTCGGTGGTCGTGAGGTCGAACAGGTCACCGGCCGCGATCACGGCGCCGAGCAGGCCCGCCGGGCGGCCGTTGTCGTCGAAGGCCTCGGTGAGCGCCACGTCCAGGTCGAACTTCGCCACCGACGTGGACTCGTCGAGCCGGGCGGCCACGCCCTGGACCCCGGGCAGATCCAGTGCCGCGCGCTCGGTGTTCTGGACGGTCAGCATCACCTGGAACAGCGGATGCCGGGCCATGGAACGCCCGGGAGCGAGTTCTTCCACGAGGCGTTCGAACGGCACGTCCTGGTGCGCCAGCGCGCCCAGGCTCGTCTCGCGCACCCGCGCCAGAACTTCGCGGAACCCGGGGTCACCTGAGAGGTCTGTGCGGATCACGAGCGTGTTGACGAAAAACCCGACCAGGTCGTCCAGTGCCTCATCCGTGCGGCCCGCGACGGGTGACCCGATCGGGATGTCCCTTCCGGCGCCCGACCGCGACAGCATGACGGCGAGTGCGGCCTGCAACACCATGAACGCCGTGACGCCCTCGGCCCACGCTAGGTCCATCAGCCGCTGGTGCACGTCTGCCGGGATCTCGAACGGCACCCGGTGGCCTTGGTGGCTGGCCGTGGCGGGGCGCGGACGGTCCGCTGGAAGCGTCAGCTCCTCCGGTGCCTCGGCCAATGCGTCCCGCCAGTACTCGACCTGCGCCGACAGCAGGCTGTTCGGGTCGGACTCGTCGCCGAGCAGTTCGCGCTGCCATACCGCGTAGTCCGCGTACTGCACCGGCAGGGGCTCCCAGGCCGGGGCCTCGCCGTGCAGCCGGGCCGCGTACGCCGTCGACAGGTCGCGGCCCAGCGGGCCGAACGACCAGCCGTCGCTTGCGATGTGGTGGGTCACCACTGTGAGGACGCGCTCGTCCGGTCCCGCCTCGAAGAGCCAGGCCCGGATCGGCACCTCCACGGACAGGTCGAAGGCGTATCGTGCGGCGTTCCCCACCGCTTCGGCCAGGTCGTCGGGGGTCACCTGGGTGATGAGCAGGGCCCAGTCCAAATCGGGGACGTCCACCACGTGCTGGTACGGCTCGCCGTCCAGCGTGGGGAAGATCGTTCGCAGTGACTCGTGGCGTCCGATCACGTCCCGGAGCGCCGCGTCCAGGGTGGCGGTGTCCACGTCGCCGGTCAGGCGCAGCACCACGGGGATGTTGTAGGTGGGGCTGGGGCCTTCCAGCTCGCCCAGGAACCACAACCGGCGTTGCGCGTACGACAGTGGCACCCGTTCCGGACGTTCCGCCGCCCGCACCGCGACCCGCACCCCGTCCGCGCCCAGGCCGGGCAGGCGCGCCGCCAGCCCGACCACCGTTGGCGCCTCGAACAGGACCCGCAGCGGCAGTTCGACATCCAGGACGGCCCGCACCCGCGACACGAGCCGGACGGCGAGCAGCGAGTGTCCGCCGAGGTCGAAGAAGCCGTCGTCGACGCCGACCGACTCCAGTCCGAGTACGTCGGCGAAGACCTGGCACAGCAGTTCCTCGTGCACCGTGGAGGGCCCGCGGCCCGTCCCGGCGCCCGCCGTGTAGTCGGGGGCGGGCAGCGCTTTGCCGTCGAGTTTGCCGTTGGCGGTGAGCGGCAGCGCGGGCAGCGGCATCACCGCGGACGGGACCATGTAGTCGGGCAGCCTCTGCGCGAGGAACTCGCGCAGACCGTCCGGGACGAGGTCGGGGCCTGCTGGCACCACGTAGGCCACGAGCCGCTTGTCGCCGGGGACGTCCTCGCGTGCGATCACGGTGGCCTGGGCGACGTCGGGGCTGGTCAGCAGCGCGGCCTCGATCTCGCCTGGCTCGATCCGGAAGCCGCGGATCTTCACCTGCTGGTCGGCCCGTCCGAGGTAGACGAGTTGCCCGTCGGCGGTCCATTTCGCCAAATCGCCGGTCCGGTACATGCGCCGTCCGGCCGGGCCGTGCGGGCAGGCGACGAACCGTTCGCCGGTCAGGGCGGCGCGGCCCGCGTAGCCGCGCGTCACGCCGAGGCCCGCGACGTACAGTTCACCGGCGACGCCCACGGGCACCGGGTCGAGCGACTCGTCGAGCACGTAGGTGGACACGCCGGGGATGCCGCGGCCGACCACGCTGCCCGCGTCCGCGTCTCCCCGGCCGAGCTGCCGGTGCGTGACGTGGACGGTCGTCTCGGTGATGCCGTACATGTTGATCAGTCGTGTGGCCTCGCCCGCGCCGGGCCGCGTCCACCAGGCGTCCAGGCGGGCGGGGTCCAGGGCCTCGCCGCCGAACACGATGAGGCGGAGCGCGCCGGGCGTGAACTCGTCCACGGCGAGCAGCTGGTACATCGCGGACGGGGTCTGGCTGAGGACGGTCACACGCTCGCGGGTCAGCAGTTCGGCGAACCGTTGCGGCGACCGGGACACCTCATACGGGACGACCACAACGCACGCGCCGTGCAGGAACGCGCCCCAGAGTTCCCAGACGGAGAAGTCGAACGCGAAGGAGTGGAAGCAGCTCCAGACGTCGCCGGGTCCCAGGTCGAACAGGTCACGGGTGGACGCGAACAACCCCACGACATTGCGGTGGCTGACAAGAACGCCCTTGGGACGCCCGGTCGAACCCGAGGTGTAGATCACGTAGGCGGGGTGGTCGGACGAGGCCGACGACGCGGGCACCGTGTCGTCGAGCACCGTGTCGTCGAGCGTGGCCAGGGTCGCCGCGACGTCCGGGTCGTCCAGGACGGTCACGGTCGTTCCGGCGGGGGCCTGGTCGGTGACGCGCGGGAGGCACGCCGTCGAGGTCAGGACGGTGACGGCGCGGGCGTCGGTCAGCACGTAGCCGACGCGGTCGGCCGGGTATCGCGGGTCGATCGGCAGGTAGGCGCCGCCCGCCTTCAGGATCGCCAGCAGCGCCACGACGATGTCGAGACCGCGTTCCATCATCACCGCGACGACCGATTCGGCGCCCACTCCGGAGCCGCGCAGGTGGTGGGCCAGCCGGTTGGCGGCGGCGTCGAGTTCGGCGTACGTCCACCGGGCGTCGTCGGCGACCAGCGCGACGGCGTCCGGGGTGGCCGCGACCTGCCGCTGGAACAGTTCGGTGATGGTCGCGCCGGGCCCGGTCGCGGCCGCCGTGGCGTCGTCGCTCCACTCGGTGAGGACGCGGGAACGTTCGTCGTCGGTGAGCGTCCGCACCGTGCGGACCGGCGCGGACGGGTCTTCGAGCACCGACTCCAGCACGCGGGTGAACCAGCCTGTGAGGCGTTCGGCGGTCGCCCGGTCGAACAGGTCGGTGGCGGCGACGACCGCGCCGTTCAGGCCCGCCGGGCGGCCCGCGTCATCGAAGGTCTCGCCCAGGGACACGTCCACGTCGAACTTGGCGACCGACGTGGTGCCGTCCGGGCGCATGATCTCGGCGTCCACGCCGGGCAGGTCGACCATCGCGCGTTCGGTGTTCTGAACGGTCAGCATCACCTGGAACAGCGGGTGCCGGGCCAGGGAACGTACGGGAGCCAGGTCCTCCACCAGGCGCTCGAACGGGACGTCCTGGTGCGCGAGCGCGCCGAGGCTCGTCTCCCGCACCCGGGCCAGCACCTGACGGAAGTCGGGGTCGCCCGACAGGTCGGTGCGGATCACGAGGTTGTTGACGAAGAAGCCGACGAGGTCGTCCACCGCCTCGTCGGTGCGGCCCGCCACCGCCGACCCGATCGGGATGTCGGTGCCCGCGCCGAGCCGCGACAGCGTTATGGCGAGGGCGGCCTGGACGACCATGAACGTCGTCGCGTTCTCGGCCAGCGCCAGCTCCGCCAGCCGCGCGTGGACCTCGGACGACAACCGCAGCGGCACCCGGTGCCCGCGATGACCGGCCACCGCCGGACGAGGCCGGTCCACGGGCAGTGCCAGTTCTTCCGGCGCGCCCGCGAGGGTCCGCCGCCAGTACTCGACCTGCGTCGACAGGACGCTGTCGGGGTCGGTGTCGTCGCCCAGCAGCCGCCGCTGCCACAACGCGTAGTCCGCGTACTGCACGGGCAGCGGCTCCCATGCCGGAGCCTCACCGCGGGCACGGGCAGCGTAGGCCGTCGAAAGGTCCCGGCCCAGCGGGGCCATCGACCAGCCGTCACCGGCGATGTGGTGCATCACCACCACGAGGACGCGCTCAGCGGGACCGTCGAGCGGAGCTCGTCCGTTGAATGGCGGCGGGTGGGGGCTGGAGGACGGTCCCGTCTCGAACAGCCAGGCCCGGACCGGCGCCTCGGCCGACAGGTCGAAGGCATGCCGGGCGGTCTCCTCGATGGTCGCCGCCAAGTCCGCCGAGGCCGCCGGGTCCGCTGAGGCCAGCGAGGAGACCTGGAGGTCCCAGTCCAGTTCGGCCGGGGTGAGGACGCGCTGGTACGGCTCGCCCTCGTCGGACGGGAAGACAGTGCGCAGCGACTCGTGGCGGGCCAGGACGTCGTGCCAGGCCGCGTCCAGGGCGGCCACGTCCAGCTCGCCGGTCAGGCGGATCGCGACGGGGATGTTGTAGGTCGGGCTCGGTCCGTCCATCTGGCCGAGGAACCACAGCCGCCGCTGCGCGAACGACAGCGGCAGCCGCTCCGGACGGTCCTCCGCCCGCAGCGCCGGACGACGGGCCGGGTCGGCGGCGCCGTCCGACAGCCGGGCGGCGAGTCCCGCGACCGTCGGCGTCTCGAACAGCGTCCGGACCTCGACCTCCAGGCCCAGCACGGCGCGGATCCGCGACACCAGCCGGACCGCGAGCAGCGAGTGCCCGCCGAGGTCGAACAGGCTGTCGTCGACCCCGACCGACTCCAGTCCCAGCACGTCGGCGAAGATCGCGCAGAGGGCCTCCTCCCGGGGCGTGGCCGGGCCCCGGCCGGTGCCCCCGCCCGCGCCCGCCGCGTAGTCGGGGGCGGGCAGCGCCTTGCGGTCGAGCTTGCCGTTCACCGTCATCGGCAACTCGGGCAACTCCACGACCGCGGCCGGGACCATGTAGTCCGGCAACCGCTCCGCCACGAACTCCCGCAGGACGCCCGCGTCGACGCCCCCGTCGTCAAAAGACGCGGAGGGCACGACGTAGGCGACGAGTCGTTTGTCGCCCGGCTCGTCCTCCCGGGCGATGACGGCGGCGCGCGTCACGCCGGGGTGGGCGCGCAGCGCGGCCTCGATCTCGGCGGGTTCGATCCGGAACCCGCGGACCTTCACCTGCGCGTCGGCCCGCCCGATGAACATCAGCCGTCCGTCGGCGGTCCAGCGGACCAGGTCGCCGGTGCGGTACATCCGTTCGCCGGACGAGCCGAACGGGCACGGCACGAACCGTTCGCCGGTCAGGCCGGGACGGCCCACATAGCCGCGCGTCACTCCGGCACCGGCGACGTACAGTTCACCGGGCACACCCACCGGCACCGGGCTCAGCGCGTCGTCCAGGACGAGCAGTCGGGCGTTGGCGATGGGCGTCCCGATCGTCGGATCCGCGCCCGCCGCGAGGGGCGCCGACATCGACGCGCACACCGTGATCTCCGTCGGACCGTAGGCGTTGATCAGGCGACGGCCCGGCGCCCAGCGCTCCACGAGTCCGGCGTCCAGGGCCTCCCCGGCGGAGATCACGGTCGACAGCGGCGCGAGGTCGTCGGCGTCCATCGCGCTCAGCACGGCGGGCGGCAGCGTCGCGTGCGTCACGGAGTACCGCGCGACTGTCTCCGCCAGCCCCGGCCCGGCCACCAGCTCGTCGGCGGACGCCACGACGAGCGTCCCGCCGGAGCACAGCGCGATCAGAATTTCCGAAGTCGCCGCGTCGAATCCGATCGACGCGAACTGCAACACGCGGGAGTCCGGTCCGACACCGAAGTGCCGCAGCTGCGCGACGGCCAGGTTCGCGGCGCCGCCGTGCGGAACCGCCACGCCCTTCGGGACACCCGTCGAACCCGAGGTGTAGATGACCGACGCCAACTGGCCGGGGTGGACGCGCACGTTCAGGGGCGTGTCCGGGGCGGCCGCGATCCGTTGTTCGACGGCCGGTTCGTCCAGCGCCACCGGGAGGACGCCGCGCAGCGGCAGCTCGTCGAGCACCTCCTCGACGCTCAGCACGATCAGGGCCCGAACGTCCTCGATCACGAACTGGATCCGGTCGGCCGGGTGGCGCACGTCGATCGGGACGTACGCCGCTCCGGCCTTCCACACCCCGAGGACGGCGGTGACCAGGCGCGGGCCGCGCGGCAGGCACAGCGCCACCACCGACTCCGGGCCCACCCCGAGGTCGCGCAGGTGGCGGGCCAGCCGGTTCGCGGCGGCGTCGAGGTCGCGGTAGGTGAGTTCGACGCCGTCCCCGACGACGGCGAGGGCGTCCGGGGTCTCGTCGCGTCGCCGCTCGAACAGGTCGACCACGGAGGCGGGCGGGAGGTCCACGGCGGTGTCGTTCCAGCCGCGCAGGAGCAGTTCGCGTTCGTCGGGGCCGAGGACGTCGACGTCGCGGACGGCGATGTCCGGGTCGGCGGTCACCGCGTCCAGCACACGGAGCCAGCGCCGCGTCATCGCGTCGACCGAGTCCGGGTCGAACAGCGCCGCGGAGGCGCTCAGCGATCCGGTCAGCCCGGCGGGACGGCCGTCGTCGAACTCCTCGCCGACCATGACGTCCACGTCGCACTTCAACGACGTTGACACCCCGGAATCGGTGCCGGTGACGGGCTCGGCGTCCACTCCGGGCAGCCGCAGCCCGGTCCGTTCGACGTTCCGTACGGTCAGCACCACCTGGAACAGCGGGTGCCTCGCCATCGAGCGCTCGGGCGCCAGTTCCTCGACCAGCCGGTCGAACGGGACGTCCTGGTGCGCCAGCGCCCCGATGCCCGCCTCACGAACCCGCGCCAGGACCTGGCGGAACCTCGGGTCTCCCGACAGGTCCGTGCGGATCACCAGCGAGTTGACGAAGAAGCCGACCAGGTCGTCCAGGGCCTCGTCGGACCGTCCCGCGAGACCGGACCCGATCGGGATATCGGTTCCGGCGCCGAGCCGCGACAGCAGCACCGCCAACGCGGCCTGCAACACCATGAACGTGGTCGCGTCCTCGGCGCGGGCGACCTCCACCAGCCGCGCGTGCAACTCTGCGGGGACCCGGAACGGCACGCGGTGACCGAGGTGCCCTGCCGTGGCGGGACGCGGCCGGTCCACGGGCAGCGGCAGTTCCTCCGGCGCCCCCGCGAGCACCCCGCGCCAGTACTCCACCTGCGTGGACAGGACGCTGCTGGGATCTGACTCGTCTCCCAGCAACTCCCGCTGCCACAGCGCGTAGTCGGCGTACTGGACGGGCAGCGGCGCCCACTCCGGGGCCTCGCCGCGCAGGCGCGCCGCGTACGCGGTCGACAGGTCCCGGCTCAGCGGGCCCCGGGACCAGCCGTCGCTGGCGATGTGGTGCACGACGACCAGCAGCACGCGCTCGTCCGTCCCGGCCTCGAACAGCCGCGCGCGGATGGGGATCTCCCGGGCCAGGTCGAACGCGTGGCGCGACGCCTCCTCTACGGCGCGGGTCAGATCGTCGGGCTCGACTCGGGAGACGTCCAGGTCCCAGTCGAATTCCTGGGGGTCGAGGACGTGCTGGTACGGCTCGCCGTCCACGGCGGGGAACACCGTCCGCAGCGTTTCGTGGCGGGCGACCACGTCCCGCAACGCCGCGCCCAGCGCGGCCACGTCGACCTCGCCGTTCAGCCGGACGACGAGAGGAATGTTGTAGGTGGCGGCGGGGCCTTCCAACTGGTCAAGGAACCAGAGGCGTCGTTGCTCGAACGAGAGCGGCACCCGGTCCGGACGCGTGCCCGCCCGCAACGACGCCCTGGCCCGGTCACGCTCCGGTCCGGCGAGCCGTGCCGCCAGCGCCGCCGGGGTGGGCGCCTCGAACAGCGCCCGGATCCTGACCTCCGTGCCGAGCCCGGCCCGGATCCGCGACAGCAGCCGGATCGCGAGCAGCGAATGGCCGCCGAGGTCGAAGAAGCCGTCGTCCACGCCGACCGACTCCACGCCCAGGACCTGCGCGAAGATCTCGCAGAGCACGGCCTCCGTCTCGGTGGCGGGCGCCCGGCCGCCGGACGGAGTCGCGGCGTCGTCGGGGGCGGGAAGTGCGTTGCGGTCCAGTTTTCCGTTGGCTGTCAGCGGCAGTTCGGGGAGCACTACTTCGGCGTCGGGGAGCATGTACTCGGGTAGCCGCTGGGCCATGTACTCCCGCAGCTCGCCGTTCGCCGGTTCGGCGTCGCCGAACACGACGTAGGCGACGAGGCGCCGCTCGCTCGGACCGTCGTCCCGGACCACCACCGCCGCCCGTGACACCGCCGGATGCGACAGCAGCACCGACTCGACCTCGCCGGGCTCGACCCGGTATCCGCGAAGCTTCACCTGCTCGTCGGACCGGCCGACGAACACCAACTGCCCGTCGGGCGCCCACCTGACCAGGTCCCCGGTCCGGTACATCCGTTCGCCCGCGCCGAACGGGCAGGCGACGAACCGCGCGCCGGTCAACCCGCGGCGTCCCACATAGCCGCGCGCCACTCCCGCGCCCGCTACATACAGTTCGCCCGGCACGCCGACCGGCACGGCCGCGAGGGCGTCGTCCAGCACCAGCAGCCGGGTGTTGGCGATCGGCGTTCCGATCGGCACCACACCCGTGGCGGCGGCGGACGCCGACAGTTCGGCTGTGGCCACACCGATGGTCGTCTCGGTCGGCCCGTAGTGGTTGAAGACGCGCCTGTCCCCTGCTGCCCGGACGAGGTCGCCCAGCCAGGCCACGGGTGCCGCCTCCCCGCCGAGCACCACCGACTTGGCGGGCAGGACGCCGTCCAGGCCGTTCCGGGGGGTGTGGGGGGTCGTCCCCCCACGAGAGACCGGCCCCGACTCGGCGGACAGGGCCGCCAGGTGCGACGGCACGGCCTTCACGAAGTCGATCTGGTGCGCACGCAGATATTCGGTGACGGCGGCGGCGTCCACGACGGACGCCGGGTCCAGGACGTGCAGTTGTCCGCCGGTGGCGAGGCTGATGAACACCACCGTGTTGCCCAGGTCGGTCGCCTGCGGCTGGAGCAGCGCGTACCGCGCTCCGGCCCCGGACCATCCCAGGCGTTTCGACACCGACGCCACATAGTTGGCGAGCGAGCCTTGCGTGACCGCCACACCCTTCGGCGTGCCGGTCGACCCGGAAGTGAAGATGACGTACGCGAGGCCGCGCGGATCCGGCCCGTCCGCCGGAAGGGCGTGGTTCCCGGCTGGTGTCTCCGGGTCGTCGAACCGGAGTAGGGGGACGTCCGCGGCCCCGTCCAGGTCCTGGTCCTGGTCGGCCACGACGACGCTTGCGTTGCCATCGGCCAGCATGAACGAGATCCGCTCGGCCGGGAGGCGGCCGTCGATCGGCAGGTACGCGGCTCCCGCCTTCCACACCGCCAGGATCGACGTGATCACCTGGAGGCCGTGCGGGAGGCACAGGCCCACCACCGACTCCGGGCCGACGCCCGCCGCCGTCAATCGCCGGGCCAGCCGGTCAGCGGCCGCGTTCAGGTCCCGGTAGGTCACTTCGCCGTCGGGTGTCACCAGGGCCGTCGCGTCCGGAGCCTTGGCCGCCTGACCCTCGAACAGGCGGATGACGGACGGGCGGTCGCCCGGCTCGGCCGTGTCGTTCCAGCGGTGCAGGACCCGGTCTCGCTCCTGGGCGTCGAGGACGTCCACCGCGTGGAGTCGCGTGTCGGCGGACTCGGTGACCTCGTCCAGCACCCGCACGAACCAGGCGGCGACGCGGTCCGCCGTCGCGGCGTCGAACAGGTCCTCGGCCAGGGTGACGAAAGCGCGCAGACCGTCCGGGCGGCCCTGGTCGTCGAACGTCTCACCGACCGTGACGTGCAGGTCGTAGCGCGCCGACCGGGAGCCGACCGCCTCGGTCGCCGGGGTGCCGGTCTCGACCTCCACTCCCGGCAGGTCCAACCCGGCGGGGTCGAGGTTCTGCGTCGTGAGCATGACCTGGAACAGGGGATGCCTGCCGAGCGTCCGGGTCACGGCCAGTTCCTCGACGAGCCGCTCGAAGGGGACGTCCTGGTGCTGGAGCGCGCCCAGGCTCGCCTCCCTGACCCGTCCGAGCACCTGCCGGAACTCCGGGTCGCCGGACAGGTCGGTGCGGATCACCAGCGTGTTGACGAACGAGCCGACCAGGTCGTCCAGCGCCTCGTCGGCGCGTCCGGCGACGGGAATCCCGATCGGGACGTCCAGCCCGCCGCCGATCCGGGACAGCAGGACCGCCGTGGCCGCGTGCAGCGCCATGGACACGGTGACGCCCTCGGCTCGCGCTAGGTCCACGAGCCGCCGATGCGTTTCGGCGGAGACTCGGAACGGCACCTTGTGCCCGCGATGGCTGGCCGTCGCGGGACGCGGCCGGTCCGTCGGCAGCGCCAGCTCTTCCGGTGCGCCCGCGAGCGCCTGCCGCCAGTACTCGATCTGGACGGACAGCAGGCTGCCCGGGTTGGACTCCTCGCCGAGTAGTTCGTTCTGCCAGAGGGCGTAGTCGGCGTACTGGACGGGCAGTGGCTCCCACACCGGCGGCTGGTCGTTCACCCGCGCGGCGTAGGCGGCCGACACGTCACGTCCCAGCGGAGTCATCGACCAGCCGTCACCGGCGATGTGGTGCAGGACGAGCGTCAGCACGTGGTCGTCGGGCGCGGTCTCGAACAGCCACGCCCGGATCGGCAGTTCCGTCGCCAGGTCGAACGGGTGACGGCCCGCCCGCGCCACCTCCTCGACCAGGTCGCCGGGGTCGACCTGGCGTTCCTCCAATTCCCAGTCCACGTCGGCCGGGTCAAGGATTTGCTGATAGGGCTCGCCGTCCGCCGACCGGAAGAGCGTGCGGAGTGACTCGTGGCGGCCGATCACGTCCTTTAGCGCGGCCGCGAGGGCCGTCTTGTCCAGCTCGCCGGTCAGGTGCAGTGCCGCAGAAATGTTGTAGGTGGGGCTGGGGCCTTCCAACTGGTCCAGGAACCACAGCCGCCGTTGCGCGGACGACAGCGGAATCTGGTCGGGGCGGGACGTCGCACGCAGCGCCGCCCGGACGTCGTCGAGCCCCGGGCCCGAAAGGCGCGCCGCCAAGCCCGCCACCGTTGGCGCCTCGAACAATGCGCGCAGCGGCAACTCGACGCCCAGGACGTTCCGCACCCGGGACACCAACCGGGCCGCCAGCAGCGAATGTCCGCCCAGGTCGAAGAAGCCGTCGTCAACGCCGACCGACTCGACTCCCAGCACGTCGGCGAACAGCCCGCACAACAATTCTTGGTGCACTGTGGTGGGTCCACGGCCTGTGCCCGCGTCGACCGTGAAATCTGGGGCCGGCAGTGCCTTGCGGTCGAGCTTGCCGTTCACCGTCAGCGGCAACCCGGCCAGTTCCACTATCGCGGCCGGGACCATGTATTCCGGTAGCCGGGCCGCCACCCATCCGCGCAGCACTTGGGCGTCAACCGGGGCGCCATCAGCGGGCACTACATAGGCCGCCAACGCGCCCTCGCGGGCGATCACGACCGCCTGTGCCACGTCGTCCCGGGCGCGCAACACCGCCTCGATCTCGCCGGGCTCCACCCGGAAACCGCGCACCTTCACCTGGTCGTCCGCGCGACCGACGAACACCAATTCGCCGTCGGCCGTCCACTTGACCAGGTCACCCGTCCGGTACATCCGCTCACCGGCGCCGAACGGGCAGGCCACGAACCGCTCGCCCGTCAACGCGGCCCGGCCTACATACCCCTGCGCCAACTGCGCACCGGCGAGATACAACTCGCCTGCCACGCCGGGGCCTACGGCATCCAAGAACTCGTCCAGGACGAACACCCGCGTGTTCCACACCGGGCGGCCGATCGGCACGACTCCGTCGAACTCGGCCCCGCGCCGCCAGGCCGTCACGTCCACGGCGGCTTCGGTCGGCCCGTACAGGTTCAGCAGTTCCACGTCCGTACCGAAAACCTCGGCGAAACGCTCTACCGCACCGGCCGACAGAGCCTCGCCACTGCACACGATCTGCCGCAACCCGGCTTCACGTAGGGTCGCCCCGCCTGAAGTACCGACCTCTTCCAGAAACACCTCAAGCATTGACGGCACGAAATGCGCTACGGTGACGCCACTGTCGGCTACCAACTCCGCCACATATTCCGGGTCCCGGTGACCTTCGGGGCGTGCCAGCACCAATGCCGCGCCCGACGCCAATGTTCCGAAGAATTCCCACACCGAGACGTCGAAAACAACCGGGGTTTTCTGCAACACCCGGTCGCCCACGCCCACATTTTGATAGTCCAGCATCCACCGAAGCCGGTTCACGATGCTTCGATGCGATACCGCCACGCCCTTGGGACGGCCTGTCGATCCCGACGTGTAAATCACATACGCCGCCGACCGGTCGTCGACCCGCACCAGAACGGCCTTGGTGGCCGATTCCGACCATTCCGCCACCACCGCCTGATCGTCCAGCACCAATACCGGCGAGGCGTCGTCCAGCAGCATCGCCACCCGCTCTGCCGGATAGCCGGGATCCACGGGCACATAGGCCGCGCCCGCCTTCACCACGCCCAGCAACGCCACCACCAGTTCGACGCTGCGGTCCAAGACGACCGCGACCGCGGAACCCGGGACCACGCCCCGTTCCACCAACCGGCTCGCGACCGCGTCCGCCCGCGCGTTCAGCTCCGCGTACGACAGCTCCGTGCCCTCGAACACCACCGCGACCGCATCGGGCGTCCGCGCCACCTGCGTCTCGAACAACCCCGGCAACGTTCCCGGGGCGACCTCCGCCGCAGTGTCGTTCCAGACGTTCAACACTTCAACGCGCTCGGCCGCGTCGAGAACGGCCACACCGCGCAACGACACGTCCGGTCGACCCGTCACCTGGTCCAGCACCCGTGTGAACCAGCGCGCGAGGCGGGCGGCCGTCTCCTGGTCGAAGAGGTCCTCGGCGCCGACGAGTGCGCCGTCCAGCCCGGCCGGGCGGCCCTGGTCGTCGAAGGTCTCCTCGATGGCGATCTCGATGTCGAACTTGGCCACCGGCCTGTTCGCCGGAAGCGGGGTGGCCGTCACGTCCGGGAGGCGCAGCCCAGCCGTTCCGGTGTCCCGCTGGACGAGCATCACCTGGAAGAGGGGGTGGCGAGCCAGTGACCTGGTCGGGGCCAGCTCCTCCACCAAGCGCTCGAACGGCACGTCCTGGTGCGCCAGCCCACCGAGGCTCGTTTCCCGCACGCGGGCCAGCACCTGGCGGAACTCCGGGTCTCCCGACAGATCCGTGCGGACCACCAGCGTGTTGACGAAGAAGCCGACCAGGTCGTCCAGTGCCTCGTCGGTGCGTCCGGCAACTGCCGAGCCGATCGGGATGTCGGGCCCGGCGCCCAGCCGCGACAGCGTGACCGCCAGCGCGGCCTGCACCACCATGAACGCCGTGACGCCCTCGGCCCGCGCCAGCTCGACCAGGCGCCTGTGCACCTCCGCCGGGACCTCGAACGGCACCCGGTGACCGCGATAGCTCGCCACCGCCGGACGCGGACGGTCCACCGGAAGCGTCAGCTCCTCCGGTGCCCCGGCCAGCGCCTCCCGCCAGTAGCCGACCTGGGTCGCGTACCGGCTTCCGGGGTCCGACTCCTCGCCGAGCAGTTCCCGCTGCCACAACGTGTAGTCGGTGTACTGAACCGGCAGCGGCTCCCATGCCGGGGCGTCGCCGTGCAACCGCGCCGCGTACGCCTCCGACAGGTCACGGCCCAAGGGGCGGTGCGACCAGGCGTCGGTGGCGATGTGGTGCAGGACCAGGATCAGGACGTGCTCGTCCGCCCCGGTCTCCAGGAGCGTCGCGCGGATCGGGATCTCGGTGGCGAGGTCGAACTCGTGTCCCCCGGCCTCCGCGACGGCCGCGGCGACGTCGCCGGGCGCCGTCTGCTGGACGTCCAGCCGCCATCCGGTCTCGTCCAGGCCCAGGATCCGCTGGTACGGCTCGCCCTGGTCCGTCGGAAAGACCGTGCGCAGCGACTCGTGGCGGTCCAGCACATCCCGCAGCGCCGCGTCCAGCGCGGCCACGTCCACCCGCCCGCGCAGCGCGAGGGCGATGACGGTGTTGTAGATCGGGCCCGATCCCTCCAGCTGGGCCAGGAACCACAACCGGCGCTGAGCGAACGACAACGGGATCATTTACCGCTACTCCTTGTGCTGTGACCGACGTTTCGATCCGTTTGCTCAGTACTTCGCGAAGAACTCGACGATCGCCTCGTTGACCGGCCCCGGCCGTTCGAGATGTCCGAGGTGACCGCAGTCGGGGATCTCGACCAGGTCGCAGCCGGGGATCGCGTCGGCCACCTCGGCGCCGAGGTGGGGTGGGGTCACCAGGTCGTCGGAGAAGGTGATGACCCGGCAGGGCGCGGTGATCTTCCGGAGGTCGGCGCGGCGGTCCCGGTCGGTGTCGATCCAGGTCTGGCCGGCGGCGACGGGGGCACCGGCACCGGCCAGCTCGAAGATCTGGAGCCAGGAGGCCACCGCCTCGTCGTCGTTGAGTGTCGCCGGGGACAGCATGTGCACCACCGCGTCGACGGCCGCGAACTCCGGCGGCGGCCGGACGCCGCTGCGCCGGAGCGCGCGTTCGGCCGCCGTCTGTGCCTGGCGGAGCGCGTCCGCGCGGGCCCGGGTGGCGATGAGCACCGCCGAGCGCACCAGTCCGGGGGCGCCGATCGCCAGCTGCTGCGCGATCAGCGACCCCAGCGAGGTGCCGACGATCCGGCAGGGCCCAAGGCGGAGCGCCTCGATCAGCCCCCTGGTGTCGGCGACCAGATCCTCCAGCGTGTACCGGCCGGGCGGGACATCCGACGGCGGCACACCCCGGTTGTCGAAGGTGACCGTCTCGTAGCCCGCCCGGCGCAGCGCCGGGGTCTGGTGCGGGTCCCACTGGTGGCCGGCGGCCCCCGAACCCATGATGAACAGGACCGGCTCGCCCTTCCCCTGCCGGTTGTAGGCGAGCCTGATCCCGTTGGTGCGCAGGTGCGGCATCCTCAGCGCTCTCTCACCAACGCCACTCGCGCTGGTTGAACAGGTGCTCCGACGCCACGTTGTTGTCCTTGCACCAGGTCATGAACTCTTCGATCTGCTTGATCTGGTACGTGTCGGGCGTGTACGTCGTCGCCATGACGTGGCCCTGCCAGCTCTCCTCGCCCATCGCGTACACGAACGCCTCGCGCGAGCCGAGTTCGGTCATGATGGCGGCGGCCTGCTCGGCGTTCGAGCCGGACAGCTTGCGCGAGTCGCTCATCTTCTTGGTGACCGGCCGGGTCAGCAGCCCCTGGTAGAGCCAGGTCAGCGGCGCGCCGTCGCACTCCATGCCGAGGAACGCGTAGTCGACCTCGCCCAGGTGCGAGCGCATGTACTTGTACAGCACCGGGTCGATGCCGGACGAGTCGGCGCCGACGAAGATCGTCTTGTCGGCCATCCGCACCATGTAGGTGGACTTGGAGCGGATGTCCAGGTCGGAGTGCTCGCCGAGGAACGGGGTGGCGACGACCCGGTTGCCGCCGGGCAGCGGGATCTCGTCGAAGTCGTCGACGTCGATGACGTTGAAGCCCATCGACTTCAGGTAGAGGCCGATCGACGGGTCGCACAGGTTGCCCCGGGACGAGCGCGGCACCACGATCGCGTCGGTGCGGGACCGCAGCTGGAGCAGGGTCTCCAGGACGATGTGGTCCTGGTGCCCGTGCGTGATCAGCGCGAGGTCGATGTGGTCGGGCAGGTCGTCGAGCGTGTACCGGTCGCCGTGCCGGTTGTCGGCGCTGATGAACGGGTCGACGACGACTGCGGCCTCGGGGGTCTGCATGACCAGACAGGCGTGCCCGAAGTAGCGGATCCGCCCGCCGCCCTCGATGTGCCGGTCCGGGGAGAGGCTGGGTTCGGGGCTGAGCAGCCGGTCGAGCTGCGCCGCCTGCGCGCCGTCGAGCCCGAGGGCCTCGTGCAGCCTGGCCGCGGTCGTGCCCTCGACGCGGGCGGCGAACAGCGCGTCCAGTCCCGGGTGGTCGAACGTGATCGGCAGTTCCAGGATGCCGGGCTTCGGCAGCCGGGGGGTGCTGAGGATGAACGGCCGCTCGATGCCGTCCTCCAGCGACAGCTGGACGGACTGGCGCCCCCGGTCGAACACGGGGCTGTGGTAGAGCAGCGGCTCGATGAGGTGCAGGGACGCCTGGTTGCTGGTGTCGTACGCCAGTTCCACCAGCCCGTTGAGCGCGGACGGCAGCTTCGGGTACAGCGGGGTCAGGTCGAACCCGGTCGCGTTCTGGCGGAGCAGGTCGTCGGCCTCGGCGATCGCGGCGGCGAACGCCAGCATGTCCGCGCGGTCACGCTTGATGGTGTCGAGCAGCTCGCCGACCTCGGCCGCGCGGTCCTCCTCGACGTTGACGAAGTAGCCGCCGCGCAGGGCGGGGTTGCCGCTGGCCGCGATGTGCACCTGCGGCGAGTGCAGGTAGGACTCCAGCAGCGGCACCTGCACGTTCGCCAGGTTCATCGACGCCTGGGCGGGAGCCACGATGTGCATCCACGCATAGAATCTGTCGACCAACGGTTCGATGATCGCATTCGAGCGGAGAAAAACCCGCTCTTGACTGTCGGGCATCCGGTCTCTCCCGTTCGGAATTGGCTTGCTCCATGCGCTCGGGCTAAAGGCATCACAGGGCGCCGAGACACGTCAACGGCGACCCGACTCAATGGTGTTCGACCGAAGTGCCCACACACTTGAACGCCTCCCGACGTGCACCTTCGTCAAACCTTGATGGGCGTTGGCGCCTGTGCGAGGGTGGTGCCACTCCGATACCGAGGTGCGTGCGGCGTCTCGGTTGCCGTCTGCGCCATCTCCTATCGTCGACAAGTGAGGGCGGTCCCGGTGCCAAATCCGTTCGAGGATCCCGACGCTAGCTATCTGGTCCTGGTCAACGACGAGAATCAGCATTCGCTGTGGCCCGTCTTCGTGGACGTGCCCGACGGTTGGAACACGGTTTTCGGGGAGGCTTCGCGCGACGAATGCCTTCAGTACATCGAGAAGTCGTGGACCGACATGCGACCCAAGAGCCTCATCGAGGCCATGGAAGGGAAATAGCGGCGGGCACACCACCGCGACGTTCCCGAAGGCCGACGGCGCGCCAGCCGTCGGCCTTTGTCACAGGCAGACCCGTGCCGATCCTCCCGCGCGGTGGCGCGGGAGCTGGAGGACGTGATGGACATCGCCCAGCCGGGCCTCGCCTGGCGACCCCATGAGATCACCGGCGCCGCCACCGGCCCACCGGACCTGGTCCGTCACCTCGACGACCTGGGCCCGGAGCGGCTGACCGAGCTGCTGGTCGAGCACAAGGCGCTCGTCTTTCGGGGGTTCGGCGTCACGCCGGACACCATCGACGCGGCGCTGGAACGGCTCGTCCCGGACCGGCTGCCGTACGTCCACGGCAATTCGCCGCGCACCCGCGTCCGCGGAAACCTCTACACCTCCACCGAGTACCCGCAGCAGTACACCATTTCGATGCACAACGAGTTGAGCTTCGCGCACCGTTGGCCCGCCCGGCTCGCGTTCTATTGCGAGACGGCGCCCGACAGCGGCGGCGCGACCACCGTTCTCGACGGTGAACTGTGGTTGAACTCGCTCGACGCCGAGGTGCGCCAAGCGTTCTCCGGCGGCCTCCGCTACGTCCAGAACCTGCACGACGGGCTCGGGTTCGGAAAGAGCTGGCAGGACACTTTCGAAACCGATGACCGGAACGCGGTCGAGGCGTTTCTCAAGGACTCGCACGCCGACTGGGAATGGGGCGACGACGGTCTACGCGTCAGCCAGCTGCGGCCCGCGACCGTGAAGCACCCGGTCACCGGCACCGAGGTCTGGTTCAACCAGGCCGACCAGTGGCACCCGGCCGGGCTCGGCGACGAGACCTCGGCGGAGCTGTACGACATCCTGTCGCCCGAGGAGTTCCCGCAGTACGTGACGTTCGCCGACGGCACCCCGATCCCCGACGCCCACGTCGAGCAGATCCAGAACCGCGGGCTGGAGAGCGCGGTCAACGTCGAGTGGCGGGCCGGAGACGTGCTGCTCATCGACAACGTCGCGGTCGCCCACGGCCGCCGCCCGTTCGAGGGGCCCCGCCGCGTCCTCGTGGCGATGTCGGACGGTTGATCAAGCGGAGTCGTGGATGGGGGCAAGCACGGCGGCGAGGTGGTCGGTCAGCATGGTGAGGCCCGGGGGTTCGCCTCGGGCTTCGGCAAGCTGGGTGATGAGTCTCATCTCGTCGAGGTAGTAGTGGCGGTGGTGGCCCGGATCGTGGATGACGGAGACGACGCCCCGCCGGGCCCATCGACGCAGGTTGGCCGTGGAGACTCCGCTCATTCGCGCCGCGTCCCTGGCGGGAACCCATGGCCCACCGCTTTCGAGGTGAATGACGGCGATCCAGCCCCAACGCTCCCGTTGACGCTGCTCTTCGGCACTGAGTAACGACAACTGCCTTTGCCTTTCATCGTGTCGATGAGCTGAGCCCCGTCCTTTCCCGGGCGGGGTTTTGTCTGTGGCTGTGGCCGTGTCGCCGCAGGGGAGAACCTGGAACTTTCGAGGCGGCAGGGCCGGACGGGCATGGGCCCGGTGGTGCGGAGGGACAGCCCCCTCGACTGTCCCTCCGCTGGTCTTCAAGTGGGGTTGAGGACGGCGAAGACGACCTTGCCGACGTTGCCCGCCAGCGGACGGGCTCCCCAACACCGGGTGAACTGCTCGACGACGAACAGCCCACGGCCCGACTCGCCGTTGAGGTCCGCGCGCTCCAGGCGCGGCATGTCGCAGGTGGAGTCCTGAACCTCCACCCACACCACACCCGCGTCGGTGTGGCCGATACGGAAGACCACCTCGTCGTCGGCCGTGGTCGCGTACCGCAGCGCGTTCGTGACGAGCTCGCTGGCGATGAGGCACGGAACGAAGTCGTCCACCTCCCACCCGCCCGCCACCAGCCGGACGAACGTCCGTACCTCCGCCACCGCCCGCAGATCTCTCTTGACCACCATCTCGCTCTGCACCGCCTCACCCATGATCTCTCCTCACCGTGTGTGGCGAACAGCACACATTCAGCCATATTCATGAGTGGCGTGGGCATGCAGTCCTTAGGTGGATCGCATCAGCAAGGGAAGAGATGCATGAGCAAGTTACCGAGAGAGGTAAGTCGCCATGGCTGTACGGCGCCAGCGTCCCGATGACTCCCCCGCCCTCGTGGCTTTCGGTCGCCAGATGCGGAGGCTACGGGAGGCCAAGGACATCAAGCAGGAGACCATCGCTCACCTGACGAAAGTCAGCCCCGCCCAGGTGAGCCGGATCGAGAGCGGAAAGAAGCGTGCCACGCGCACGTTCGTTGAACTTGTGGACAACTACCTGGAGGCGGGCGGCGCGCTCATCAGCTTGTGGGAGGACCTCAACAGGGACGGCCACCCGGTTCCGATCTGGTTCAGTTGGCCGGTGCGCCACGAGGCGCTGCACAACCGAGTGGAGATTAGAGAAACGCTCCACCAATACCC
>NZ_BAABAS010000005.1:650366-904504 GCF_039537545.1 Actinomadura meridiana | reverse complement strand
ATGCAGCACCCAAACCCACCAGAAATCCACCTCTTCAGCCCAGCGGCTTAACTAAATGGCATTGGGTCCTGAGCTTGCCAGTAGGCATTCCGGAGACGATCCGCCGAAACCGCTTCCTACCGCCGTGCTTCTCGCGAGTCTTAGCCTGTGCGAAATCTAAATCCTCGATACCGATGGCCTGAACCTGGCACCGCTTGACCCAGTGCAGCAGTCGGGTGATGGCATGCCGTATCTGCGCGTCCCGGTGGGTGGTGCCCCCGGAAAGGTCAAAGAAGAATTGGCGCGGGTCGCCGACAGGATTGCCGTGACCGTCGAGCCGGTAAGCGGCGAAATGATCAGCGTTGGTGTCCACACCAACAACACCCTTGGTACGTGCGGCTTCCAGCGGGATTGTCTTCAGCGTGGGGCAGGTCCACGATGCGGTCAAGTACCAGCGGTTTCGCTCAACATCCAGGTGGATGCGGTAGGCCACCGCCCGGTTCACCGAAACGCGGTCTCGCCACTGAGCACCCCGGTGCTGGAATCGCACCCTGCAGGTCAGAACGTACCGGTCATGCTTGGTGTTGGCCAGGTGCCGCAGCGACGCGGGCAATCTGATCGAGACGTCGCCGTCCAGCGTGACGCGGATGTTTCGTTCCCGAAAAGTTTCCCCGATTCACCGTCAGCGGCCAGGAACCAGCGCGATGCCTCCCAGCGCTGCCGCCATCGCTCTGGGGTGAGTTCGGCGGCTTGGAGGTTGTTGCGGCTGTTGAGCATCCGTCGCCCACCACGCACGACGTGGACTACACCCGCTTCACACTCGGTACGTGCCACGGCCAGGCGGTGTTCCAGGATCGACAGACGCCGAGATTTACAGAACCACTCGCGCCGGGATCTGTACCCACCGGGTGCCCGTTTGGTGCCCTTTCCCCCGATGGGTAACGACAGGCGCTGCTTCAGAATCCGCACACCGGCTTCAAGGGAACGGATGTGCGCGAGTTGACAACGTCGAGACAGCACCCACTGATCATGGCTGGCTTTGGTGATCGACCCGGCCCACCGCGCCGACGACTCCGCCGTCAACTCACGCTTACGGGCCGCCCAACGATCCGCATCGTGATCCAGCGCATCGGTACACCGGATCTTCAGATCACGGCTGGCCAGCGACCCCAACTGCGCGCCAACCAACCGCAGCACCCGATCATCTTCCAGCGAGAGGCCTTTCAATCGGTCGCGCACCGTCACCCCCGACGGCCCGGCCGCCACGAACGGCGGAGCGAACGAACGCACCCAGCCTCCCGTGTCCACTTTGAGCAACCCCGACTCAATGACGTAACCGATCGACTACACTAGGACATATTGTTCGAACGTGCAATCGACCCGTCCCGATCACGCGCCGTTTCCGATTGGCCTGGCGTCACACCAGCGCGTGGCCGTGCCGGTCCGCGATCGGCCCGAGTTCGGGCTCCCCGAAGTACTCGCGCATTGACTTGAAGATCGTGACCTTGTCCTCGCCGAATCGCCGCACGTGGGCGGCGTAGGACTCCGCGCTGACGAACACCGGCGGATTCGTCTTGCTGTGAAACTTGTCGGCGTACATCACAAGCCACTCTTCCAGCGACTCGGCGACATAATCATCGAGAGGCAGCGGAAGCCGCTGCCTCTCGATGTCGTCCCGTGTCAGCCCCACACCCGTATGGCGAGAACAGAATCGGCGGATGACTTCGGGTAGGCCCTCATGGCGAAGGATCTCGTGCCCCAGTACACCGTGGAGGATGTAACTCGTGTGGTCGAGTTGTCCGGTTGCGTCGTAGAGTTCGTAGACGCCGATGTCGTGCAGCAGGCACCCGGCCCGGACAAGATCCCGGTCAAGGTCGAGCCCCGCACCGTCCATGATCCGCTCGGCGATCTCGCACACGATCGCGCAGTGTTTCCAGACGACGTCGAACACCTCTGGGCTTGGCGCATACCGCTCGTGCAACACCCGGATCTCGTCTTCTCTCGGAACCCGCACCACACAAGCCTATGTTCGCGGGCGCCCTCCGCAGAGCCTCCGCGACGCTCTCATCAACGTCCGGCACGTCCATCGCCAGCCACCGCAACCGCTCCGCGGCGTCCCGAACGCTCATCCCGGCCCTACGCGACGCTCGCAAGCGGGCCGCCAGAACCACCCATCGGCCAGTTGGGGACAGGGGCCCGGCAAGGACCCGCTGGACAGGGCAAGCCGCCGGGCGCCGTCGAAAAGTGGGTTGCTGAAATCGGGTTTTCCAGGTTTTCCGCAATCGCGGATCGTAGGGCGACCTGTGGCTTCGACGTCATTCGAACGGTCCTGGCGGCGTTCGACGGAGGCGTCGGAGGGCGAAGGGAATTACCATCCGCAGATCAGACATTAGGTCGCGTCATGCCGACATGGCTCCGCCCGAGCGAGGTCCCCCGTGAAACGTACCGGCCGCCTGACCCTGCTGACCGCATCCGTCGCCCTGGCACTGGTGCCCGGCCCCCTGGCCGCGGCCGCACCCGTGCCGAGCAGCCCCGTCGTGCGGGCGCCCGTCTGTTATGACGAGCCGTCGACGCCGGGGGCCGACATCAGCGATCTCAAATCTCGCTTCACCCGGTCGAACTGGATGCCGACTCTCCAGGAAATGTACAAGCGGCGCTGGCCCAGCGGGCAGAAGCTGGCCATAGCGCAGGCGAATGACAAGTACTGGGAACAGTTCGTGCAGACCGGGAGCTTCGAGGCGTTCGCCGAGTCGATGATGGTGGCGATCCACGAGGAGACCCATATGTGGGACCTGGACGCGTCCAGGACCCAGTGGGACGACCACACCGCCGCCTGGATCAACGCCTCGCGGCAGGACACGAACGTGCCGCTGCACGGTGGCTTCGCGCGCAAGGAGATCCTGCCGCTGATCACCGACAAGTACAGCGACAGCATGGACGGCATCTACCTGCGTGACTCCCAGCAGGGCGCGTACAAGCTGCAAGGTGTGCTCGCGGAGCAGAACGCCGGGCTGACGGGGCTCCCCGCCGTCACCGTTGTGCAGGAGTACATCAAGGGAATCGGGGCCAGCAACGCGCGGGACATCGCCGCCACCAATCTGCGGTACCTGCTGCTCTACCTGCGCGTCGCCAAGGACAAGCACCCGGACTACTGGGCGCAGATCAAGAACGAGCCGAAACTGCGGGAACTCGCTCTGACGCAGTTCCTGCGCACGGCCTACTGGCTCGAAAAGTCCGCGCCGTACGCCGACAAACTTGGCAGCCCAGATGCCGACCGGATCACCGCGTCGAACTACTCCGCGGCGAACATCGCCATCATCGAGGAGTTCACCGGCGCCAAGGTGAACCGCGACACCAACAAGAACTGCACGGCCGCCTGAGCCCGGTCCCCAGCCCTCGCGGGACGAGGGCTGGGGGTTCGGTCAGGAGGTCACTTCGGTTCGGTCGCCGCCCCAGAGGGTGTGGAAGGTGCCGTCGCGGTCGACTCGGCGGTAGGTGTGGGCGCCGAAGAAGTCGCGTTGGCCCTGGGTCAGGGCCGCCGGGAGGCGTGGTGCTCTCAGTGAGTCGTAGTAGGCGAGCGCGGTGGAGAAGCCCGGGGCCGGAATGCCGAGCTTCGCGGCGATGGCGACGACGTCGCGCCAGGCATCCTGGGCGTCGCCGACCGCCTCGGCGAAGTGCGGGTCGGTGAGGAGGGTCGGGGTCTGCGGGTCGGCCTCGTAGGCGGCGCGGATGCGGTCGAGGAAGCGGGCGCGGATGATGCAGCCGCCGCGCCAGATGGTGGCCATGGCGCCGAGGTCGATGTTCCAGCCGTATTCGGCGCTGCCCGCCTGGATCTCGTGGAAGCCCTGCGCGTACGCGACGATCTTGGACGCGTAGAGGGCCTTCTCCACCGCGTCGGGGAGGCCGGACGACGAGACGGCACCCGTGCGGGACGGGCCCGGAAGGTGCTGTGAGGCCTCGCGGAGGGCGGCGTGGCCGGAGACGGCGCGGGCGAAGACCGCCTCGGCGATGCCGCCGACGGGGACGCCGAGGTCGAGGGCCGTTTGCACGGTCCAGCGGCCGGTGCCCTTCTGTTCGGCCTGGTCGAGGACGACGTCCACGAACGGCTTGCCGGTGGCGGCGTCGGTGTGCGCGAGGACCTCGGCGGTGATCTCGATCAGGTAGGACTCCAGGCGGCCGGTGTTCCAGGTGCGGAAGACCTCGGCGATCTCGGCGGGGGCCAGCCCGGCGGCGTGCCTGAGCAGGTCGTAGGACTCCGCGATCAGCTGCATATCGGCGTATTCAATGCCGTTGTGCACCATCTTCACGAAATGTCCGGCGCCATCAGGGCCGACATGAGTACAACACGGCGTTCCGTCTACTTTGGCGGAAATGTCCTCCAACAGCGGGCCCAGTGCCTCATAGGACTCGGGTGAGCCGCCCGGCATGATGCTCGGGCCGTGCAGCGCGCCCTCCTCGCCGCCGGAGACGCCGGTCCCGACGAAGTGGATGCCGCGTTCGCGGAGCGCGGCCTCGCGGCGGCGGGTGTCGACGAAGTTGGCGTTGCCGCCGTCGACGATCATGTCGCCGGGCTCCAGCAGCGGGGCGAACTCGTCGATCACGGCGTCGGTCGGGCCGCCCGCCTTCACCATGATGACCAGGCGTCGGGGGCGTTCGAGGGACGCCACGAACTGCTCGGGCGTCTCGGCCGGGACGAACGTGCCCTCGTCGCCGAACTCGTCCATCAAGGACTTGGTCCGCGCCGAGGTGCGGTTGTGGACGGCGACGGAATGTCCGTGGCGGGCGAGGTTGCGGGCCAGGTTGCGGCCCATCACCGCCAGTCCCGTGACGCCGATACGCGCCGTTTCCATTGGCTCGCTCCTTCTCGTATGCCACCCTGATCAAGGGGTTGTACGCGGATTCCCGATCCCCTCGTTCGAGCGTCGGCTTTGGCATGCCCGCACGCGGGCATGGAGCGGGACGCGCGTCGAGGATCTCTTCAATGGTGACATTCTTCTGGGGGTGCGGATGCTAGGACTGCCGGACGAGGCAGCGGCGTGTCTGTTCGATCTCGACGGTGTGCTGACCAGGACCGCGGCCGTGCACGCCGCCGCCTGGAAGGAGATGTTCGACGGGTTTCTGCGGGACCGTGCGGCACGGGCGGTCCCGGGGGGTGTGGGGGGTCGTCCCCCCACAGGAGACCCTGCCGGTGAGGCGTTCGTCGAGTTCGACGCGGTGAAGGACTACGGTCGGTACGTCGACGGCAAGAAGCGCGAGGACGGGACACGGTCGTTCCTGGAGTCGCGCGGCATCGAGCTGCCGGAGGGCGACCCGGACGATCCCCCGGAACGGGAGACGATCCGGGGGCTCGGCAACCGGAAGAACACCCTCATCCTCAAGATCATCGAGGAGCGGGGCGTCGAGACGTTCGACGGCTCGATCGACTATGTTCGCGCGGCGCGGGAGGCGGGGTTGCGGACGGCCGTGGTGTCGTCCAGCGCCAACACCGTCCAGGTGCTGCGGACGGTCGGCATCACCGACCTGTTCGACGCGCGGGTCGACGGGGTGGTCGCGGCCGAGCGGCACCTGCCCGGCAAGCCCGCGCCCGACATGTTCCTCGAAGGGGCGCGTGAGTTGGGCGTCCCGGCGGAGCGGGCCGTGGTGTTCGAGGACGCGCTCGCGGGCGTCCAGGCGGGGCGGGCCGGCGGGTTCGCCTACGTTGTGGGCGTGAACCGGGTCGACGACGCGCACGCCAAGGGTCTCGCCGAGCACGGCGCGGACATCGTGGTGTCCGACCTGTCCGAACTGATGGAGGGCAAGTGACAGAGGCGGATGGGTTGAACGCGGCCGACCGGCCCGTGTTCACGGTGGAACCCTGGTGCGTGCGGGAGCCTGAGCTCCGGCTCGACAGGCTGGCGCAGACCGAGTCGGTGTTCGCGCTGTCCAACGGGCATGTGGGGATGCGCGGCAACCTCGACGAGGGCGAGCCGCACGGGTTGCCGGGCACGTATCTGAACTCGTTCTACGAGCAGCGGCCGCTGCCGCACGCCGAGGCGGCCTACGGCTACCCGGAGTCGGGGCAGACGGTCATCAACGTCACCAACGGCAAGGTGATCCGGCTGCTGGTGGACGACGAGCCGCTGGACGTGCGGTACGGCCGCGTCCTGCATCACGAGCGGGTCCTGGACATGCGGGAGGGCACGCTCACCCGGCAGGTCGAGTGGACGTCCCCGGCCGACAAGACGATCAGGGTGACGTCGGTCCGGATCGTGTCGCTGACGCAGCGGGCCGTCGCGGCGGTCTGCTACGAGGTCGAGCCGGTGGACGGCGCCGTCCGTGTGGTCGCGCAGTCGGAGCTGGTGGCCAACGAGGCGCTGCCGGGCGGCGGCAAGGACCCGCGCTCGTCGGCGATCCTGGAGAGCCCGCTCGTCAGCGAGGAGCACGTCGCCAACGGCACCAAGGTCCTGCTGCTGCACCGCACGCGCCACAGCGGGCTGCGGATGGCGGCGGGCATGTCGCACCACATCGAGGGCCCGGAGTCGATGGCGATCGACACCGAGAGCTCCCGGGACGTCGGGCGGCTGACGGTCGCGACCCGGCTTGAGCCGGGGCAGAAGTTGCGGATCGTCAAGTACATAGCGTACGGGTGGTCGAGCCGCCGGTCGCGTCCGGCGCTGCACGACCAGGTGGTCGGGGCGTTGGCGGGCGCGCGGCAGACCGGCTGGGACGGGCTGCTCGCCGAGCAGCGCCAGTACCTGGACGAGTTCTGGGAGGGCGCGGACGTCGAGGTCGAGGGCGACGCGGAGATCCAGCAGGCCGTCCGGTTCGGGCTGTTCCACGTCATGCAGGCGGGCGCCCGCGCGGAACGTCGCATGATCCCGGCGAAGGGCCTGACGGGCCCCGGGTACGACGGTCACACCTTCTGGGACACCGAGACGTTTGTCATGCCGGTCCTGACGTACACGTCGCCGGGCGCGGCGGCGGACGCGCTGGCGTGGCGGCACATGACGCTGCCGCTCGCGGTGGAGCGCGCCACACAGCTCGGCCTGGACGGCGCCGCGTTCCCGTGGCGGACGATCCGGGGCCACGAGTGTTCGGGCTACTGGCCCGCGGGCACCGCCGCGTTCCACATCAACGCCGACATCGCCGACGCGGTCGTCCGGTATGTGGACGCCACCCGCGACGAGCAGTTCGAGCGGGAGATCGGCCTGGACATCCTGGTGCAGACCGCCCGGCTGTGGCGCAGCCTCGGCCACCACGACGTGGGCGGCGTGTTCCGCATCGACGGTGTCACGGGCCCCGACGAGTACAGCGCGGTCGTGGACAACAACGTCTACACCAACCTCATGGCGCGCCGTAATCTCCAGGAGGCCGCGGAGATGGCGATGCGCCATCCGGACGTGGCCGACCGGCTGGGCGTGGACGCCGAGGAGGCCGCGTCGTGGCGGGACGCGGCGGCGGCGATGCTGATTCCCTACGACGACCGGCTCGGCGTGCATCCGCAGAGCGAGGGGTTCACGAACCACGCCCGCTGGGACTTCGCGGCCACCAAACCCGACCACTACCCGCTGCTGCTGAACTTCCCGTACTTCGACCTGTACCGCAAGCAGGTCATCAAGCAGGCCGACCTGGTGCTGGCGATGCATCTGTGCGGGGAGACGTTCACCGAGGAGGAGAAGGTCCGCAACTTCGCCTACTACGAGGGGCTGACGGTCCGTGACTCCTCGCTGTCGGCGCAGACGCAGGCGGTCGTGGCGGCGGAGGTCGGGCAGCTGGAACTGGCCCACGACTACCTCGGCGAGACCGCGCTGCTCGACCTGCACGACCTGAACCGCAACACCCGCGACGGCCTGCACATCGCCTCGATGGCGGGCGGCTGGAGCGGTCTGGTCGCCGGGTTCGGCGGGATGCGGGCGGGCGGCGGTGAGCTGCGGTTCGCGCCGCGGCTGCCGGGCGGGATCAGCAGGCTGGCGTTCCGGATGCGGTACCGGGGCAGCCTGATCAAGGTCAACGTGACGGCGGAGACGGCGAACTACGAGCTGCTGGACGGCCCCGGCCTCAAGCTGTGGCACCACGGCGAGCAGTTCACGCTGGGGGACGAGCCGATCGAGTTGCCGATCGAGCCGATCCCGGCGCGTCCGGCGGTGACGCAGCCGCCCGGACGGGAGCCGATGCCGCGCCGCATCGACCCGCACGGAAGGGACCCGCGCCGCCGCTAGGGCCGGGCCGCAGTGAGGGCCCTGCCTCGGTCAGGGCCCCACAGCCAGGCCCCGCGTTTCCGTCAGGCCCCGCCCCGGTCAAGAGCCGGATGCGGCGCGGCAGACGGGTGCGCAGGAGTCCGGCAGGTCGCGTGCCTCGGGCGCGTCCCCCCGTGGGCGGGACGCGCCGCGCCGGACCAGAAGCCGGCGCGGCCCCGGCCCCTCGTCGCCGAGCCGGTCGAAGGGGTTCGCGAGGGCGCACTTGTTGATCGACAGGCAGCCGCAGCCGATGCAGTCGGTGAGGTCGTCGCGGAGCCGTTCGAGCTGGCGGATCCGGTCGTCCAGGGTGCCGCGCCAGGTCTCCGACAGGTGCGCCCAGTCGTCCACCGTGGGGGTGCGCCCCTCCGGGAGGGTGCTGAGGGCGTCGCGGATGTCGCTGAGCGGGATGCCGACGCGCTGCGAGACCTTGATGAACGACACGCGGCGGAGGGTGTCGCGGCTGAAGCGCCGCTGGTTGCCCGCCGTGCGGCGGCTGCTGATCAGGCCCTTGGCCTCGTAGAAGTGCAGCGCCGAGACGGCCACGCCGCTCCGTTCGGCGAGCTGCCCGACGGTCAGTTCGTGCAACCGGTGCTCTAGCCGCGTCATGACCGAATCCTATGCGAGCTCAACCACGGTCGAGGTTCACCGGGAGACGCCCGCCCACCGGAACCACCGGCGGACGGGCGCGAAACCCTGGATGGGTCAGTGCTCCAGGCGGCGGACGAGGTCGTGGTACTCGTCCCACAGCGCCTGCGGCATGTGGTCACCGAACTTCTCGAAGTGCTCGGGGACGAGGGCGGCCTCCTGCTTCCACACCTCGGTGTCGACCGACAGCAGCATGTCCAGGTCGGCGTCGTCGATGGACAGGCCCTCGGTGTCGAGCGCCTCCCGGGTCGGCAGGTGCCCGATCGGGGACTTGACGGCGTCGGCCTGCCCGTTGAGCCGCTCGACGATCCACTTCAGGACGCGGCTGTTCTCGCCGAACCCCGGCCAGACGAACTTGCCGTCGGCGTTCTTGCGGAACCAGTTGACGTAGTAGATCCGCGGCAGCTTCTCGGCGTCGGTCGCGTTGCCGATGTCGAGCCAGTGGCCGAAGTAGTCGCCCATGTTGTAACCGCAGAACGGCAGCATGGCGAACGGGTCGCGGCGCAGCTCGCCGACCCTGCCCTCGGCGGCGGCGGTCTTCTCCGACGCGACGTTCGCGCCGAGGAACACGCCGTGCTGCCAGTCGAACGACTCGGTGACGAGCGGGACGGCCGACGCGCGGCGCCCGCCGAACAGGATCGCCGAGATCGGGACGCCCTTCGGGTCCTCCCACTCGTCCGCGATGATCGGGCACTGCCCGGCCGGGGTGGTGAAGCGAGCGTTCGGGTGGGCGGCCGGGGTCTGCGACTCCGGCGTCCAGTCGTTGCCGCGCCAGTCGGTCAGGTGCGCGGGCGGCTCGTCGGTGAGGCCCTCCCACCACACGTCGCCGTCGTCGGTGAGCGCGACGTTGGTGAAGATGCTGTTGCCCCAGAGCGTCTTCACGGCGTTGGCGTTTGTGCTCGCGCCGGTCCCGGGCGCGACGCCGAAGAACCCGGCCTCCGGGTTGATCGCGTAGAGGCGGCCGTCGTCGCCGTACCGCATCCAGGCGATGTCGTCGCCGATGGTCTCGACGGTCCACCCGGGGACGGTCGGCTCCAGCATGGCGAGGTTGGTCTTGCCGCACGCCGACGGGAACGCGGCGGCGACGTAGCGGGTCTCCCCCTCCGGCGGCGTCAGCTTCAGGATGAGCATGTGCTCGGCCATCCAGCCCTCGTCGCGCGCCATCGTGGACGCGATGCGCAGCGCGTAGCACTTCTTGCCGAGGAGCGCGTTGCCGCCGTATCCGGACCCGTACGACCAGATCTCCCGGGTCTCGGGGAAGTGGGTGATGTACTTGGTGTCGCTACAGGGCCACGAGACGTCGGCCTGGCCCGGCTCCAGCGGCGCGCCCACCGAGTGGACGGCCTTGACGAACGATCCGCGCTCCTCGATCAGACGGAGTGCGGGGGTCCCCATCCGCGTCATGACCCGCATGGACACCGCGACGTAGGCGGAGTCGGTGATCTCCACGCCGAGCTGGGAGATCTCGCCGCCGAGCGGGCCCATGCAGAACGGCACCACGTACATGACGCGGCCCTTCATGCAGCCGTCGAAGAGCCCGTTGAGGGTCTGCTTCATCTCGGCGGGAGCGATCCAGTTGTTGGTCGGACCGGCGTCCTCCTCCTTCTCGGAGCAGATGAACGTGCGGTCCTCGACGCGCGCCACGTCGGTGGGGTCGGACGCGGCGTGGAAGCTGTTCGGACGTTTCGCGGGGTCGAGTCGCGTCAGCGTGCCCTGCTCCACGAGCAGCCCGGTCAGCCGCTCCCATTCGGCGTCCGAGCCGTCGCACCATTCGACGCGGTCCGGCTTGGTCAGCTCGGCGATCCCGCGTACCCACTCACTCAGTTCGGCGTGGCCGGTGGGGGCCTGGTCGGCCCCGGGGACCTGGTTGGACACGGGCAACTCCTTCAGCTGTTCGCAGATCTTTGCATGATGAACAAGACCGGCCGTTTTTGCCATTTGGTCTGGACCAATCCCGTCCGCGTTTGGGCCTTCCTGCCCGGTTTTGTGATTGATATCACTGGGATACCGACCGAACGCTCAGACGGCCCACCACGGCGCGCACAGTCGATCAAGCGCGGGGCGCGCGGTCGATCAAGCGCGGGGCGGCGGTCGATCAAGCTGGGTAAACGTGGGTCTCGGTGGCCTTCACGGCCGCCCAGACCGCGCTGCCCTCCGACAGTTCGAGTTCGGCGACGGCGGCCGGTGTCACGTCCGCGACGGCGTCGAAAGGCGGCCCGGACAAGCGGACCCGAACCCTGTCGCCGTGCCGCTCGACCGCCGCGATCCGGGCGCGCCACAAATTGCGGGGGCTTCCGTCGGGACGGGTCCGGTACAGCGCCACCGAGGATGGCGCGAACGCCAGGAACACCTCGCCGTCCAGCGAGTCGACGGTGTCGAGCGTCGCGCCGTCCGCGATGGTGACCGTGCCCGCCTCGGCGCGTCCCCGGTACAGGTTCAGTCCGACCAGGCGCGCGACGTAGTCGGTGCGGGGACGGCGGGCGACCTCGGCGGGCGTCCCCTCCTGGACGAGCCGTCCCTCCTCGACGACGACGATGCGGTCGGCCAGCACCATCGCGTCCAGCGGGTCGTGGGTGACCAGCACGGCCGCGCCCGCGAACCCGGCGAGGTGACGGCGCAGCGCGGCCCTGATCTCCATCCGCGTGTGGACGTCGAGGGCGGCGAGCGGCTCGTCCAGCAGGAGCAGCCCCGGGTCGACGGCCAGCGCGCGGGCGAGCGCGACCCGCTGCGCCTGTCCGCCCGACAGCGCCCGGGGCCGGGCGGACGCGAACCCGGCGAGCCCCACGCGGTCCAGCCAGTCGGCGGCCAGGTGGCGGGCGGCGCGGCGGCTCGCGCCCTGGCAGCGCGGCCCGAACGCGACGTTCTCCAGGGCGCTGAGGTGCGGGAACAGGAGGTAGTCCTGGAAGACCATGCCGATGCCCCGGCGGTCGGGCGGCAGCGGGCGCAGGTCGTCGCCGTCCAGCACGAGGTGCCCGCCGGACATCGGGACGAGCCCGGCCAAAGCGCGCAGCGCGGTGCTCTTGCCCGCCCCGTTCGGCCCGAGCAGCGCGACGACCTCGCCGGGCGCGGCGGTCAGCGCGAGATCGAGGTCGAACGTGCCGCGCCGCACCACGAGCCGCGCGTCCAGCCCCGCCTTCCCCGCTTCCGGTCGGCTCATGAGGTCGTGTCCAGCCAGCGGCCCCGTAGCGCGGCGAGGACGACGACCGACACCGCCAGCAGGACGACGCTGAGCACGATCGCGGCCTGCGGATCGGTCTCCAGCGCCAGGTAGACGGCCAGCGGCATCGTCTGCGTCCGGCCCGGGAAGTTGCCCGCGAACGTGATCGTCGCGCCGAACTCGCCGAGCGCCCGCGCCCAGCACAGCACCGCACCGGCCGCGACGCCCGGGGCGACCAGCGGCAGCGTGACCCGGCGGAAGATCGTCCAGCGGCCCGCGCCGAGGGTGGCGGCGGCCTCCTCGTAGCGCAGGTCGGCGGCGCGCAGCGCGCCCTCCACGCTGATCACCAGGAACGGCATGGCCACGAACGCCTCGGCGAGCACGACCCCGGCGGTGGTGAACGGCAGCGTGATCCCGAACGCGGAGTCGAGCCACTCACCGACCAGCCCGCGCCGTCCGAGGACCAGCAGCAACGCGACGCCGCCGACCACGGGCGGCAGCACCAGCGGCACCGTCACCAGGGCTCGGACGACTCCGACGCCCGGGAACGGGACCCGCGCCAGCGTCCAGGCCAACGGCACGCCGAACAGCACGCACAGCCCGGTGGCGAGCGTCGCGGTCAGCAGCGACAGGCGCAGCGCGTCGAGCACCTCGCCCTGCGCGAGCCGGGTGCCGAGCGTCGACCACGGGGCCCGGACGAGCAGCCCGGCGAGCGGCAGCACCAGGAACACGAGCCCGGCGAGGGCGGGCAGCAGCAGGATCCACGGTGGCCGCCCGACCGGCGCGTCGGCGCGCGTCCCCGAGCCCCTCACGGAGCCCCTCACGGAGCCTCGAAGCCCGCCCCGCTGAGCGCCGCCTTGCCCCGCGAGCCCAGCACGAGCCCGATGAACTCCTTCGCCAGCGCGGGTTTCGGCGCCTTGGCCACCTCGACGATCGGGTAGTCGTTGATGGCCCGCGCCGCCTCGGGGAACTCGATGCCCGTGACCTTCGCCCCGGCCGCCCTGACGTCGGTGCGGTAGACGAGCCCGGCGTCCGCCTCCCCGAGGCCGACCTTGGTGAGGACGGCCTTGACGTCCTTCTCCCGCGACGCGGGCTTCACCTCGACCCCGGCCGCGCCGAGCGCCTTCGTCGCCGCGGCCCCGCACGGCACCTGCACAGCGCACAGCACGACCTTGAGCCCCGGCCGGGACAGGTCGCCGACCTTGCCGACCTTGCCCGGGTTGTCCTTGGGGACGGCGATGACCAGGCGGTTCCTGATGAACACCTGGGGTGTCCCGGTGGCGTCACCGGCGTCCGTGACCGTCTTCATCGTGGCGGGGCTCGCGGACGCGAACACGTCCGCCGGGGCGCCCTGCGTGATCTGCTGCGCGAGGGTCGAACTGGCGCCGAAGTTGAGCCTGACCTTCACGCCGGGATGGGACGCCTCGAACGTCTTACTGAGGGAGGTGAACGTCTCGGTGAGGGACGCGGCGGCGAACACCGTGAGCGTCCCGCCGCCGTCACCCGCCTTGGCGGGCTCGTCGTCCACGTCGCCGCAGGCGGTGAGCGAGAGGGGCAGGGTCAGGGCGAACAGTGCGGCGGCCCCGGCGATCCACGTGCGCACGGATTCTCCTCGGTCTCGGGCTCAGGCTCTGTCGGGAGGTTCAGTCACGGTCCGGCAGTTCGACGATGACGGTGGTGGACTTCACGACCGCCTCGGCGACCACGCCGACCCTCAGCCCGAGGTCGTCGGCGGCCTCGCGGCTCATCAGCGACACGACCCGGAACGGGCCCGCCTGGATCTCGACCTGCGCCATCACGCCGTCGCGGACGACGTCGGTCACGATGCCCCGCATCCGGTTGCGCGCCGAGGAGAACCGTTCGCCGTGCTCGGACGGCGCCGTCCCCCGCGCCTGGTCGCGGACGAACGAGGCGAGGTCGGCGCCCGGCACGCGGCGGTGTCCGTGCTCGTCGCGCGCCGCCGGGAGCCGCCCGCCGTCCACCCAGCGCCGGACGGTGTCCGCGCTGACCCCGAGCAGCGCGGCCGCCTCACTGATCCTGAACGTCGTCACGCCCGACAGCTTATCCGTCCGCAAATGCGAGGCGAATAACGATGCAGAGACAGTATCTGCTAGTTGATATCTGCATGTTGTGTCGTAGATGCGAGCCGGGCACCGATGCCGCGGGGCTTGCCGTGTGGAGTGGGTTTGGGAGGGTAGGGGTGGTCTTAAACCAGACACCAGACACAACAAAGCCCGGTCAGGAGGAATGATCATGACTGGGACCATGCGCGCACCACGCTCCCGAGGCGGCCTCAGCGGCCTGCTGCTGGTGCTGCTCGGCCTTTGGGGCGGGCTGCTCCCCTTCGTCGGGCCCTACTTCGGGTTCGGCTTCAGTCCAGACGACACCTGGGTGTACGACACCGACCGGCTCCAGCTCGTCATCGCGCCCGCCGTGGCCGTGGTGCTGGGCGGGCTGATCGTGCTCGCCGCCGCCAACCGCGCGTTCGCCATGCTCGGCGGCTGGCTCGCCGCGCTCGGCGGCGCCTGGTTCGTCGTCGGCACGACCGTCGCCGCACTCTGGGACGTCAACGGGGTCGGCTCCCCGCTCGGCTCCGACGAAGGGCAGCGGGTCGCCGAGAACCTGTCCGGCTTCCTCGGACTCGGCGTCGTCATCGCGTTCCTCGCGGGCCTCGCGCTCGGCCGGTTCGCCGTGATCGGCGTCCGGGAGAGGCGGGGCGCGGCGGCGTCCGACGAACCCGGACAGACCGGGTCGGGCAAGACACAGCCGCTGGTCTTCGGACGGTACTCCCAGGAGAACCGGCCGCCCGCGCACGCCCGCGCCGCCGGTGACCGGCACATCGCGGGCGAGCGGCGGGACGACCCGTAACCCGTCCGGCTACTTCCGGCCGCCCTTGGACCGCTTCTCGCGGATCTTCATGGCGATGTCGAGCGGCGCTCCGGGAAATCCGAACTCCTCCCGGAGCCGCCGCTCGATGAACCGGCGGTAGCCCTCCTCAAGGAACCCGGAGGTGAACAGCACGAACCGCGGCGGCCGCACGCCCGCCTGCGTCGCGAACAGCACGCGGGGCTGCTTGCCGCCGCGGACCGGGTGCGGGTGCGAGCTGACCAGGTCGGCGAAGAACTGGTTGAGCTTGGACGTCGGGACGCGGGTCCCCCAGCCGTCCAGGGCCGTGTCGATCGCCGGGACGAACCGGTCCATGTGCCGCCCGGTCTTGGCGGAGACGTTCACGCGCGGCGCCCACCGGACGTGGTGCAGCTGCCGCTCGATCTCCCGTTCCAGGTAGTGGCGGCGCTCCTCGTCCAGCAGGTCCCACTTGTTGTAGGCGATGACCAGCGCCCGGCCCGACTCGACCACCATGGAGATGATCCGCAGGTCCTGCTCGGCGAGCTGCTCGGACCCGTCCACCAGCACGACCGCGACCTCGGCGCGTTCCAGCGCCGACCGGGTCCGCAGCGTGGCGTAGAAGTCGGCGCCCTGGTTCTCGCGGTGCCGCCGCCTGATCCCCGCCGTGTCGATGAACCGCCACGTCCGGCCGCCGAGGTCGATCAGCTCGTCGACGGGGTCGCGGGTGGTGCCCGCCACCGAGTCCACGACCGCGCGGGTCTCCCCCGCCAGCTGGTTCAGCAGGCTCGACTTGCCGACGTTCGGACGGCCCAGCAGCGCGATCCGGCGCGGCCCGCCCAGCTCCAGGAACGTCTCCGGCGGCGCCTCCTCCGGCAGGGCCGCGAGGACCGCGTCGAGCAGGTCGCCGCTGGCGCGGCCGTGCAGCGCGCTCACCGGGTGCGGCTCGCCGATGCCGAGCGACCACAGCGCCGCCGCGTCCGCCTCGGTCGCGGCGTTGTCGACCTTGTTGGCGACCAGCACCACCGGCTTGCCGGACCGGCGCAGGATCTCCACGACGGCCTCGTCGACGTCGGTGGCGCCGACGGTGGCGTCCACCACGAACATCACGACGTCGGCCAGGTCCACCGCGAGACGGGCCTGCTCGGCGATCGCCGCGGCGAGGCCCGCCGAGTCGGGCAGCCAGCCGCCGGTGTCGACGACGGTGAACCGGCGGCCGCTCCACGCCGCGTCGTAGGCGACCCGGTCGCGGGTCACGCCCGGGACGTCCTCCACGACGGCCTCACGGCGGCCCAGGATCCGGTTGACCAGGGTGGACTTGCCGACGTTCGGCCGCCCCACCACGGCCACGACCGGCGCCGGGCCCTCCTGCTCGTCGACGTCGAACCCGACGTCGACGGTCTCGATCTCGTTATCGCTCACAGTCATATGTCCCCACGGGAGGCCGCCAGGCCGCCCGTTCTACTCATGCTCTTTGGCGAGGCGGACGACCGCCTCGATGACCTCGGCGAGGCCCAGCTCCGTCGAGTCGATCTCGTGCGCGTCGCCCGCCCTCGTCAGCGGCGACGCCTTCCGGGTCGAGTCGAGCCGGTCGCGCCGCGCCTGCTCGGCCTGGGTGACCGACACCGTCGCGCCCGGGTCGGCCGCCAGGTCCTTCGCGCGGCGCGCCGCCCGGACCTGCTCGCTGGCGGTCAGGTACACCTTGACCGGCGCGTCCGGCACGACGACCGTGCCGATGTCGCGGCCCTCCACCACGATCCCCCCGGCGCCGATGATCTCCCGCTGGAGTTCGACGAGCCGGGCGCGGACCGCCGGGACGGAGCTGACGGCGCTCACCGCGTTGGTGACGTCGCGGGTGCGGATCGGGCCGGACACGTCCGTCCCGTCCACCGTGATCGTCGGCGCGTCCGGGTCGGTGCCGGACGCGATGACGGGCTCCCCCGCGCGGGCCGCTACGGCGGCCGCGTCCTCGACCGGCACCCCGCTCTCCAGCATCCACCACGTCATGGCGCGGTACATGGCGCCCGTGTCGAGGTAGCGGAGCCCGAGCGCGCGGGCGACGCCCTTGGACGCGCTTGACTTGCCCGACCCGGAGGGTCCGTCCATGGCGATGACGAGCGACACGATCGATCCCTCTCTAGTTCGTCGGACCAGGCTACCGGCCGCGCGGCACCGTCACGGCCCGCCCGGAGCCTGGGACGGCGGCACAGACGGGGAAGGAGACGGCACCGACCAGCCGCGGGCGCGCAGCTCGTCCGCGAGCAGCACGGCCGCCTCCGGCTCCACCGCCAGCTCCAGCACGCCCAGCGGGCGGCCCGGGGAGTGCTCGATCGTCACTTCCTCGATGTTGACGCCCGCGACCCCCGCCGCCTGGAAGATCATCGCGAGTTCGCCGGGACGGTCCGGGATCACGACCTGGACGGTCGCGTACGAAGGCTGGTCGCCGCCATGCTTGCCGGGGATGCGGGACCGGCCCGCGTTCCCGCGCAGCAGCAGGTCGGCGACGTGGGTGGCGGCCTCCTCGCTGCCGTCGCGCAGCAGCGACGCGGCCACCGCCAGGTCGGTCGCGACGGCCTCCAGCACGTCCGCGACGGGCTGGGAGTTCGCCGACAGAATGCCGATCCACAGCCGTGGGTCACTGGCCGCGATGCGGGTGACGTCCCGCACGCCCTGTCCGGACAGGCCGAGAGCCACGTCGTCGGCGCCGGTGAGCCGGGCCGCGACGGCGGCCGACACCACGTGCGGACCGTGCGAGACGAGTGCGACGGCCCGGTCGTGCTCGTCGGCGTCCACCTCGACGGGCATCGCGCCGCACGCCGTCGCCAGGGCCCGGACGGCCGCCACGGCCTCCGGCGACGCCGCCGGGGTCGCGCACAGCGCCCAGGGGCGGCCCAGGAACAGGTCGGCGCGGGCCGCGCTCGGCCCCGACCGTTCGCTGCCCGCCAGGGGATGGCCCGCCACGTACGTCGACAGATCGCAGCCGAGGTGCGTCGCCTGCGCCAGCGGCAGCGCCTTCACGCTCGCCACATCGGTGTAGGCGGTGGCCAGACGGCGTTTCTGCGCGTCCAGCAATGTCACCGCGACCGCAGCGGGCGGCACCGCCAGCACGGCCAGGTCGGCGGGCTCCGTACTCGCGCCGTCGGGGAGCGCCGTCCCGGCGCCCAACTCCACGGCCAGGCGCAGCGCCGCCGCGTCCCGGTCGGTCAGCAGCACCTCGGCGCCGCGCTCCCGCATGGCCAGGGCGATCGACGTGCCGATCAGTCCCGTCCCGACGACGACGATGCGCCGCGGCTCCACGTCCTCATCCACGGCCAAAACCCTACTGCGCCCTACCCATGCCTCACTCCGTTCGGGCGCTACTGCACCCGGCACATGCCTCACTCCGTTCGGGCGCTACTGCACCCGGCACATGCCTCACTCCGTTCGGGCGCTACTGCGCGATATCCAGCCGAAGCGCAGAAGCGCCCCGAAGGTACACGTGCTGGATCTCGGCGCGCGGGGCGTCGGTCTCGATGTGGGCCATCAGCCTGATCACGTGGGGCAGGGCGCCCGGGACGCCGATCTCCGTCGCGCACAGCAGCGGCACCTCGTGGAAGCCGAGCTTGCGGGCGGCGAGCGCCGGGAACTCCGCCGTCAGGTCCGGCGTCACCGTGAAGATCACGCTGATCACGTCGTCGGTGGTCAGCCCGTTGCGGGCCATCACCGCCGCGACCAGCTCCGTCGTCGCCTCCAGGATCTGGTCCCGGTCGTCGGCGTCGATCTGCGTCGCCCCCCGGACCGCGCGTACCGCCACAGCCGATCCCCCTTCTCGTGGTCCTGTCCTACAGCCCGACGGCCTTGTACAGCTCGCCGATCTCGTGCACCGTCAGCGCCCGCATCGTGCCCGGATGCAGCGACGCCAGCCTGATCGGCCCGAACTCGATCCGCGCCAGCTGCTGGACGGGGAACCCGACCTCCTTCAGCAGCCGCCGCACGATGTGCTTGCGTCCCTCGTGCAGGGTGATCTCGACCAGGACGCGCCTGCCGACCTGGTCGAAGATCCGGAACTTGTCGGCCTTGGCGGGCCCGTCGTCCAGCGTCACCCCGGCCCGCAGCCGCTTGCCGAGGTCGCGCGGGATCGGGCCGTGGATCTCCGCCAGATACGTCTTGCTGACCCCGTAGGACGGGTGCGTGAGCCGGTGCGACAGCTCCCCGTCGTTGGTCAGCAGGATCAGGCCCTCGGTGTCGGTGTCGAGACGGCCGACATGGAACAGCCGCTCGGGCACCTCCACGTAGTCGGCGAGGGACTTGCGGCCCCGCTCGTCCGACATCGTGGACACCACCCCGCGCGGCTTGTTGATCGCGTAGTAGCGCATCTCGGCACGGGTCTCGACCCGCTTGCCGTCGACGTGGATGACGGCGCGCTGCGGGTCGACGCGCTCACCGAACCGGAACACCTTCTTCCCGTCGACGGTGACGCGGCCCTCGCCGATCAGTTCCTCGCAGTGGCGGCGGCTGCCGATCCCGGCCTCGGCCAGGACCTTCTGCAGCCGCACGCCCTCGTTCTCGGTCACGTTCCCTCAACTATGTCTTCTGGCAGGTCGTCGGGCAGGTAGGGGGCCAGCTCGGGCAGCTCGTCCAGGTCACGGAGCCCGAGCCGTTCCAGGAAGTACCCGGTGGTGCGGTACAGGTGCGCCTGCGACTCGGGGTCCTGCCCGGCGTTCTCGATCAGGCCGCGCAGGGTCAGCGTGCGCATCACCCCGTCGCTGTTGACGCCGCGGATCGCCGACACCCGGGCCCGGCTCACCGGCTGCCGGTAGGCGACGACGGCGAGCGTCTCCAGCGCGGCCTGGGTGAGCCGCGCCTGCTGCCCGTCGGTGACGAACCGCTCGACGACCGGGGCGCACACGTCGCGGGTGTAGAACCGCCAGCCGCCGGCGACCTCCCTGAGATCGAACCCCCGGCCCTGCTCGGTATATTCCGCGGCGAGCTCCCGCAGCGTCTCCGCGACCTCGCCGCGTGGGCGTTCCAGCAGCTGCGCGAGCGTCAGCTCGGGGACGGGCTCGTCCACCACCAGCAGGATCGCCTCGATCGAGGCGCGCAGCCCCGGCAGGTCCGGAGCGTCCGGCGCGTCCGCGCCGGGTTCCTCAGTCATCGTCTCCCTCGTCCTTCCGGTCCTTCCCTGCTCCGTCCGGGGCCCTGTTGGCTGGCTTGTCGCCTGGCTTTTCGGGGGCGCCCTCGTAGTCGTCGCCGACCTCCACGTCGCCCTCGTCCGTGCCGACCCACTCGACGTGCAGCTCGCCGAGCGGCTCGTCCTGCTCGAACGTGACGTTCTTGTCGCGGTACAACTCCAGCAGGGCCAGGAACCGGGCGACGACCTCGTAGGTGCCCTCCGCGTCGGACGCGAGGACGCGGAACGTCGTCCGGCGCAGCCGCCGCAGCCGTTCCACGACGATCTCGGCCTGTTCCTTGACGCTGGCCTTCGGCTGGTACATGTGCTCGACGGAGACCGCGGGCGGCTCCCTCGGCGTGAGCGCCTTGGCGGCCAGCCGGGCGAACTCGTCGGGGCCGAGGCCGAGCAGCACCTCCGGCAGGACGTTGGCGAACTTCGGCTCCATCGGCACCAGGCGCGGGAACCGGCGGCTCGCGTCGGCGATCCGCGCGGCGATCACCCGCGCGACCTCCTTGTAGGCGCGGTACTGGAGGAGCCGCGCGAACAGAAGGTCGCGGGCGTCCAGCAAGGCCAGGTCGTCCTCGTCGTCGACCTCGCCGGACGGCAGCAGCCGGGCGGCCTTGAGGTCCAGGAGGGTCGCGGCGACCAGCAGGAAGTGGCTGGCCTGGTCGAGGTCCCAGTCCTTGCCGTGCGCGTGGATGTGCGCGATGAAGTCGTCGGTGACCTTGTGCAGGGACACCTCGGTGATGTCGAGCTTGTGTTTGGAGATCAGGCCGAGCAGCAGGTCGAACGGGCCGTCGAAGTTGTCCAGGTGGACGTGGAAGCCCTGCTCGTCCCCGGCCTCCTGACCGGGCTCTGCCTCCTGACCGGGCTCCGGCGACGTCTCGTCCACGTCGCTCACGGTAGCGGAGGCGGTCTCCCGCACTGTGCTCACCGGTCCTATCGTCCCACGCGCGGCGCGTGCTCGCGCCCAGGCCGGACCCGGCACCGAACACGGGGGTGAGGGTGGGAGCGGGCCGGGTGGTCACTCGCCGATGAGGCGGCGGACGATGCCCTCCACGTACGACTGGGTGAACGTCGTCGGCGGCCCGTTGATCTCCACCTGCCCGCCCGAGATGGCCTCGGCCACCTGCGCGGGCTCCGACACCAGGGCGCCGCCGACAAGCATGCCCATGGTCTTGGCCGGAAGCCCGCCCCGGGACGCCTCCGCGGCCTTCCCGGTCAGGGTCGCGAAGCCGGTGGCGTCGGTGGACGTCAGCGTCAGCGCCACCCCCCAGGCGGTGCGGCCCCGCGCCGGGTCGGGCCGCATCGCCTCGACCCGTTCGAGGCGGCGCACCGTCAGTGCGTCCGTCCCGAACACGTAGCAGGCGGACTTGGCGGGGTCGGGCAGCGCACCGCCCGTGCAGGGCGGCGCCGACTGCTGGGCGACCAACGTGAACGTCAGCGGCTGACGCAGGTCGACCGGGCCGGACGACAGCGGCTCGGACGAGTCGTCGTCCGGCAGCACGAGGAGGGCGACGACCGCCACCGCCACAATCAGCGCGATCACGGCGACGGCCGCCGCCACCGCGATGGCGAGCGGTTTCCCGTTCCGTCCCGGTGGGGGCGGCGGGACGGCCGTGGGCGGCGGCGCGTACGGGGAGCCCGGGGGCTGGCTCACGATGCGTCCGTTCGTCAGGGGCGGCCCGGTGGCAGCCCACGGGAGCTCACGCCAACTCGGCCCACCGGGCCAGCACCTCCCGGGCCAGGGACCGGTAGGCGTTCGCGCCCATCGAGTTCGGGTCGAAGAACGTGATCGGCTCCCCCGCGACGGTCGCGTCCGGGAACCGGACGGTGCGGTTGATGACGGTGTGGAACACGTTGTCGCCGAACGCCTCGACGATGCGTCCGAGGACCTCGCGGGTGTGCAGGGTCCGCGAGTCGTACATGGTGCCGAGGACGCCGTCGATCACCAGGTCCGGGTTGATGCGGCCCTGCACCTTCTCGATGGTCTCCATCAGCAGCGCCACGCCCCGCATCGCGAAGTACTCGCACTCCAGCGGGATCAGCACGCCCTCGCTGGCGGCCAGCGCGTTGATGGTGAGCAGGCCGAGCGACGGCTGGCAGTCGATGAGGATGTAGTCGTAGTCCGCGACGGCCGACTTCAGCGCGCCCTGCAAGATGTACTCGCGGCCGACCTCGTGGACGAGCTGGACCTCGGCGCCGGACAGGTCGATGTTGCTCGGCAGCAGGTCCATCCCGTCGACGCCGGTTTCGATGACGACGTCCTCCCACTCGGTGTCGCGTTCGAGCAGCATGTTGTGGACCGTGACGTCGAGCTGGCGCGGGTCGCCCTTGCCGAGGCCGACCGACAGGGCGCCCTGCGGATCGAAGTCGACGAGCAGGATGCGGCGGCCTGCCTCGGCGAGCGCCGCGCCCAAGTTGATCGTCGTGGTGGTCTTGCCGACGCCGCCCTTCTGGTTGCAGACGGCCACGATCCGTGCGGGCCCGTGCTCGTCCAGCGGTTCCGGCTCCGGAAAGACCGGCACCGGCCGCTGGGTGGGCCCGAGGGCCCGTCTAGGGTCGCTCTCTATGGTGGCGGAGGACAGGACTCCATCCGCACCGTCAGTGCTGGTCACCAGATCCCTCCAGGTGGCGCGGAAATGCCATCCGAACGCGGACTCTAGGGCCGTCTCTGCCACACCTCAAGCCGACGCGCGCCGATCGTCGCGATTTGTCAAGTCCGGGCACGAGGGTGTGAGGTGGCATAAACCTCCCGCAGCATCTGCACCGTCACCAGCGTGTACACCTGCGTCGTGGTCACCGAGGCGTGGCCCAGAAGCTCCTGGACGACGCGGACGTCCGCTCCCCCGTCCAGCAGATGCGTCGCGAACGAATGCCGCAGCGTGTGCGGCGACACCTCCGACAGGTGCGCCCGGTCGGCGGCGGCGCGCAGCACCATCCACGCGCCCTGCCGCGACAGCCGCCCGCCGCGCGCGTTCAGGAACAGGGCGGGGCCGCCGCGCCCGGCCGCCGCCAGCTCGGGGCGGGCCCGCACCAGGTAGGCGTCCACGGCCTCGCGGGCGTAGTCACCGATCGGCACGACCCGGCCCTTGCCGCCCTTGCCCGCGACGCGGACGAACCCGTCCCGCGCGTCGAGATCGTCGACGTCGAGACCGACGGCCTCGGAGATCCGGGCGCCCGACCCGTACAGCAACTCCAGCAGCGCCCGGTCGCGCAGGGCGCGGGCGGCGCCGGACTCGCCGGACGGTCCGGCCGCCGCGGCGAGGAGCCGCTCGACCTGGTCCAGCGAGATCGCCTTGGGGAGACGGCGGGGCGGCGTCGGCGGCTTCACCTCGTGCGCCGGGTCGCGCGCCGACAGGCCCTCGCGGACCGCGAACCGGTGCAGGCCCCGGACGGCGACGAGAGCGCGCGCAGCCGACCCCGCCGACAGCGGCGGATGGTCGTCGTCGCCCTCGCGGAGCGCCACCAGGAACGCGCGGACGTCGTCCTCGGTGATGTCGCCGATCGCGGCGCGGCCCCGTCCGTCCTGGACCTGCGTGTACCGGCGCAGGTCACGGCGGTAGGAGCTGAGCGTGTTGGCGGCCAGCCCCCGCTCGACGGCCAGATGCCCCAGGTAGGTGCGCACGGTCGAGCCGAGCGCGGAACCGGGGTCGGAGTCGAGGACGGGGGACGTCGCGGTGCTCCGGGGGGTCGGGGACAGTGCGGCACCTCTTCCGGCCGTGGGCTCCGGGGACCCGCCCATCATGCCCCCTCCGGTCGCCCGGAGGGGGCTTCCCCGGGCTCAGCCCTCCGGCGCGTCGGCCGGACGCAGGTCGACGAACCCGGAGGCGCGCGCCGCGTACGCCGCGAGGACGCCCATGCAGGCGAGCCCGTTGTGCACCTCACCCGACAGGACCTTGTGGACGGCCTCGTCCAACGGCACCCACACGACCGGCATGTCGGCCTCCTCATGGACGCGCTCGAAGTCGATCTGCTCCACCGGCACCTCGGTGAGGTCGCGGGCCAGGAAGACCCGGACGCGCTCGCTCGACATGCCGGGCGAGGTGAACATGTCGAGGAGGGTGTCCCAGCGGTCGGCGCGGTACCCGGCCTCCTCCAGCAGTTCCCGCTCGGCGAGCTTGGGGAGGGGCTCGCCGGCCACGTCCCGCAGCCCGGCGGGGATCTCCCACAGCAGCCGCTCCACCGGGTGCCGGTACTGCCGCAGCAGCAGCACCCGGTCGCGGTCGTCCAGGGCGAGGACGGCGACGGACCCGAGGTGTTCGAGCACGTCGCGGTCGACGATCTCGGTGCCGTCGCCGCGCGGCATCTCGACCCGGTCCCTGCGAACGCCGAACACCTTGCCCTGGAAGACCGGGGCCGCCGCCACGACCGTCCAGCGTTCGGGCAGGTCGCGGACGTCGTCGGGCGTCACGGCGCCGTCACGTTCCCGGAGACGCCGCTCTCGGCGGCCTCGGGGGCGGCGCCCCCGGCGCGGGCCTGCGCGTAGTCGAGCGCGGCGGAGACCAGCCCCGTGAACAGCGGGTGCGGGCGCGTCGGGCGGGACCGGAACTCCGGGTGCGCCTGCGTCCCCACGAAGAAGGGATGCTGTTCGCGCGGCAGTTCCGCGTACTCGACGAGACGCCCGTCCGGCGACAGGCCGGAGAACCGGAGCCCGGCCCGCTCCAGCCGGTCGCGGTAGGCGTTGTTGACCTCGTACCGGTGCCGGTGCCGCTCGGACACCTTCGGCTCCCCGTACAGCTCTTGGACGACCGAGCCGTCCGCGAGGTCGGCCGGGTACAGGCCGAGCCGCATCGTGCCGCCCATGTCGCGCTCCCCGGCGACGACGTCGAGCTGCTCGGCCATCGTCGCGACCACCGGGTCGGCGGTGGTGTCGTCGAACTCGGCGCTGCCCGCGCCCGCGAGGCCGCCGAGCGTCCGCGCCGCCTCGATGACCATGCACTGCAACCCGAGGCAGATGCCGAGCAGCGGCACCCGGTTCTCGCGGGCGTGCCGCACCGCGCCGATCTTCCCCTCGATGCCGCGGACCCCGAACCCGCCGGGGATGAGGACGCCGTCGACGCCGTCCAACTCCCGCTCGGCGCCCTCGGGGGTCTCGCAGTCGTCGCTCTTCACCCAGCGGATGTGCACCTTGGCGTCGTTGCCGAACCCGCCGTGCCGCAGCGCCTCGGTGACCGACAGGTAGGCGTCGGGCAGGTCGATGTACTTGCCGACCAGGGCGATCGTGACCTCGCGGGCGGGCTTGTGGACGCGGCGCAGCAGTTCGTCCCAGGCGCCCCAGTCGACGTCGCGGAACGGCAGGCCGAGCCGCCGCACCACGTAGGCGTCCAGGCCCTCGGAGTGCAGCACGCGCGGGATGTCGTAGATGCTCGCGGCGTCGACCGCGGACACCACGGCCTCCCGGTCGACGTCGCACATCAGGCTGATCTTGTGCTTGAGCCCGTCGGTGATCGGCCGGTCGGACCGGCACACGATCGCGTCGGGCTGGATGCCGATGGAGCGCAGCGCGGCGACCGAGTGCTGCGTCGGCTTGGTCTTCAGCTCCCCGGACGGCCCGATGTAGGGCAGCAGCGACACGTGCAGGAAGAAGCAGTTCTCCCGGCCGATCTCGTGCCGGATCTGCCGCACCGACTCCAGGAACGGCAGGGACTCGATGTCGCCGACCGTCCCGCCGACCTCGGTGATGACGACGTCCACCTCGGCGTCGGCGTCGACCGCCATGGCCCGGATCCGGTCCTTGATCTCGTTGGTGATGTGCGGGATCACCTGGACGGTGTCGCCGAGGTACTCCCCGCGCCGCTCCTTGGCGATCACGTTGGAGTACACCTGACCGGTCGTGACGTTCGCGGACCCGTGCAGTTCGGTGTCGAGGAACCGTTCGTAGTGTCCGATGTCCAGGTCGGTCTCGGCGCCGTCGTCGGTGACGAACACCTCGCCGTGCTGGAACGGGTTCATCGTCCCGGGGTCGACGTTCAGGTAGGGGTCGAGCTTCTGCATGGTGACGCGGAGGCCGCGGAGGGTGAGAAGCCGTCCCAGGCTGGACGCCGTCAGCCCCTTGCCGAGGCTGGAGGCGACACCGCCGGTGACGAACAGATGCTTGGTAGGCCGTGATCTACCGGTGGCTGCCGAAGGCAAGAAGGCGCTCCCGTGGTCGTTGCGAGGCGGACGAATCTCACTTGTCCACGGGCCACCAGGATAACAGCCCTGCTAACGCACGAGTACACGGCTCCCCTCACGGGCCGAAGGAGGAGGGGAGGGCGTTCGAGCCCGCGGGCATGATCGTGCGTAGTTGGCGAGTGAGTTCGTCGATCAGGGAGCGGGCCTGGTCGGCGGCCTGGCGGGCCGCGTCGCGTTCCTGGGACAGCTCGGCGATCTGGGCGCGCTGCTCGGTGACGGCCTGGGCCAGTTGGTCGACCCACTGGTCGCGTTCGGCGAGCTTCTCGGCGACGGCGTCGCGTTCGGCGGCGAGCTGGCGCATCGCGGCGACGGTCTTGTCGCGTTCGCGACCGGCCTGGTCGGCGCGGCCGCGGGCCAGGGTCAGCTCGGACTCGGCGCGCGCCTGCGCCTGGACGGCGCCCTCGCGGGCCCGTTCGGCGGTCTCGCGCGCCTTGGCGTTGCCGTCGCGTTCGCGTTCGGCCTTCTTTGCGGCCTCCAGCGACTGCGCGGCCGTGTCGAGGGCCTGCTGGCGCTCGGACTCGGCGACGTCGGCGCGTCCGGTGGCGTCCTGGGCGCGGCGGTCGGAGTCCTGCGCCCGGCGGTCGGCGTCCTGGGCACGGCGCTCGTTCTCCTGGGCGCGGCGCTCGGCGACCTCGGCGCGGCGGCGGGACTCGTCGGCCTCCTTGCCCGCGGCGACGACGGCGTGCTGGAGGTTCTGCGCGGTCATCTCGGCGTCGGTGACCTTGGAGCGCAGCTTGGCCATCTCGGTGTGCGCGCCCTCCAGCCCGCGCGACAGCTCCGCGGCCTGCTCGGCGACGCGGTCGCGTTCGGACTCGGCGGAGCGGCGCCCGCCGACGGCGTCCTCGACGGCGCGCAACGCGTCGTCGCGGGCCTCGCTCATGGCGTCGCGCTGCTGGATGGCCTGCCGGACGGTGGCCTCGGTCTCGGCGACGCGGCGTTCGGCCTGCTCGACCTGCGCCTGCACCTGTTCCAGCTGTGCGCGCGCCTGGTCGGCCTGGGCGCGGGCCTGGTCGGCCTGGACACGCCCCTGCTGGGCCTGGTTCCAGGCGGCGGCCGCGTCGCGCTGCGAGTTCTCGCGCTCGGTCTGGAGCGCGGCGATCTGCGCGACGGCCTCCTTCTGCACGTCGGCGGCGCGGCGGTCGGCGTCGGCGTACTGCCGCTCGGCCTCGACGGCGCGGCGCTCGGCCTGCTCGGCCTGACCACGGGCGCGCTGCACCTCACCCCAGGCGGCCGCGGCGTCGCGCTGCGCGGACTCCTTCTCGGCCGTGACCCCGGCGATCTGCGCGGCGCTCTCGTTCTGCGCCTCGACGGCGCGGCGCTCGGCCTGCTCGGCCTGACCACGGGCGCGCTGCACCTCACCCCAGGCGGCCGCGGCGTCGCGCTGCGCGGACTCCTTCTCGGCCGTGACAGCCGCGACCTGCGTGGCGATCTCGCTATGCGCCTCGGTGACCTTGCGCTCGCCCGCGGCGAGGGCGTCGCCGATGAGGTCGGCCATCTGGCGGAGCCGCTCGACGATGTCCCACGGCTGCGCCTCGGGCTGCTCGACCTCGGGACGCACGGACTCGCGAGGACGGCCGGGCGGCAGCCCCGGCTGCCCGGGTTGACCGGGTTTGCCCAGCTGGATCGGCTGCTGGGCGGCGGGCACGTTGGTCTCCGCCGGGCGGCCGGGGTCGCGTCCCATGGCGGGCCAGGGGGACGCGGCGTCCGGGATCCCGCGGGAACCGCCCGATCCGTTCAGCTCGCTCACCGCTCTCCCCGCCTCGCGGCTCGGAGCCGTCCACACTGAAGCGGCATGGCTCTGCCCAACGCGGTGACCGCGTTCCTCGCCCGACGGCTCGTCATCTCGCTCACGTGTCTCCTCGCCCGGCGGCGCGCGGCCGCGTTCGCGGGGGTGGGTGTGCACTTCATGTTCGCTCCGCCTCCGGCTCGTCGACCCGTCGCGTCGCTCACTGAAGGCACTCTAGCCCCGACCAGCGGAACGTTTGCCCAGATTGGGGTTTACTTTCTCGGCCTCCGCGCGGTGTTCGCGCACGCCGGAGGCCTGGTCGGGGTGCGGACGGCCCGCGCGGCGGTGCCGTGGGTCACATCGGCCGGGTGGGAGAATCGAGCCCCATGAGGCTTCGCACCCTGTACCCGTCGATCGAGCCCTACGACTCCGGGACACTCGACGTCGGCGACGGCAACCGGATCTACTGGGAGGTGTGCGGCAACCCGGACGGCAAGCCCGCCGTGATGCTGCACGGCGGCCCCGGTGCCGGTTGCACCCCGGACCACCGCCGCCAGTTCGACCCGGAGGCGTACCGGATCGTCCTGTTCGACCAGCGCAACTGCGGGCGCAGCCTGCCGCACGCGAAGGACCCGGAGGTGTCGCTGGAGGCGAACACCACCTGGCACCTCGTCGCCGACATGGAGCGGCTGCGCGAGCATCTGGGCGTCGACCGGTGGCTGGTGTTCGGCGGGAGCTGGGGCAGCGCGCTGGCGCTGGCCTACGCGCAGACGCATCCGGAGCGGGTGTCGGAGCTGGTGCTGCGCGGGATCTTCACGCTGCGGCCGTTCGAGCTGTACTGGTTCTACCAGGAGGGCGCGTCGCTGCTGTTCCCCGATCTGTGGGAGAAGTACGTCGCGCCGATCCCCGAGGACGAGCGTGAGGACCTCATCTCGGCGTTCCACGAGCAGTTGGAGTCCCCCGACCGGGACGTGCGGATCGCGGCGGCCAAGGCGTGGTCGACCTGGGAGGGCGCGACGATCACGCTGCGGCCCAACCCGGAGATGGTCGCCGACTTCGGCGAGCCCGACTACGCGGTGGCGTTCGCCCGCATCGAGAACCACTACTTCGTCAACGAGGGCTTCCTTGAGGACGAGCAGCTGATCCGGGACGTCGCCAAGATCCGCGACATCCCGGCCGTGATCGTGCAGGGACGTTATGACGTGTGCACGCCGCCCGCGACGGCGTGGGATCTGCACCGCGCGTGGCCGGAGGCGGAGTTCCATCTCGTGGACGACGCCGGGCACGCCTTCACCGAGCCGGGCATCCTGCACCGTCTGATCGAGGCGACCGATCGGTTCGCCGGGAAACTCTGAGTCTCTTCCTCGGACGGGTCGACGCCCCGTCGCGGCGTGAAACGGACCAGTCGGAAAGTCTCGGACGGCGAGACCGGAATCACCGGCCGGAGGGGGCCTCCGGAACCAGGTTTTGGAGGCCCCGCAAACCGTCCAAATTGCCGCAATTCTTACTATTTCGCCATCCACCTATTACCGTTTTGCCGGTAAAGATGCCACGTGATGGTGAGCCGAACCGATCCCGGGGACACGCCGTGGCGCCCTGTCCCACACCCGTCCCAGGGCACCCGCGACCGGACGACCTCGTCCGATACGACGTGACGCTCGCCGCACCCGAGCCGTTGACATGAAATCAAAGTGACTTACCTCACACAACCGATACACAAATCCGCTCCCCATGTCGCGACAGAACATTAAGGTGGCGTTCAGGAAGCGTCCGGGCGCAGTCGCCGCCGAAGGCGGCAGTACCTCCTGCGTATCACGGGGAAAAGCGGACAATCGTCAGTGTGAACGCTCACGGAATTGCACCGAATTCGGCAAAGCCCTTAACCCTACCCACCGCGGTAGGGCGGTAAACATCCTGCCGATAACATTACTCTGCGATCACGGCGCGAGATTCGCTAAGTTGCCTGGACATGGCAACGCAACCCCTGGAATCACCGACCCGGCGCCCCGGCGCAAGCGAGACGAACGCGGCCGTGCTACTCCAGGAGCCGAGCCCCGCCGACGGCCCGGAGCTGTGGCGACTGGCCCGGGACTCACGGGTCCTGGACGTCAACTCGCCATACAGCTACACCCTTTGGTGCCGCGATTTCGCCGAGACTTCCGTGGTGGCGCGCGACGATGACGGCGTCCCCTGCGGATTCGTCACCGGATACGTCCGCCCATCACGTCCGGACACGTTCTTCGTGTGGCAGGTGGCCGTCGGCCGCACCCACCGCGGCCGCGGGCTCGCCCGCCGCATGCTCGACCGCCTCGCCGACCGGCTCGCCCCGCGCGGGCACCGGTTCATGGAGGCCACTGTCACACCGGACAACGCCGCGTCGACCGCGATGTTCGAGGCGTTCGCCCGCGGCCGCGGGTGTCGACTCGCCCGCAGCCCGTTGTTCGGCTCAGAGCACTTTCCCGAGACGGGACACGCTCCCGAGGTGCTGTTCAGGATCGGCCCGATCGCCGGCGCGAACTGATGACACGTCATGCCCCGTCCGTCGCCCACCGCCTACCCTGCCTTGGAGGCAGAAATGGACGTCTTCGCCCGCCTGGAATCCGAAGTCCGCGGCTACTGCCGAAGCTGGCCCACGGTGTTCAACACCGCCAGCGGAAGCCACATGACCGATGAGAACGGCAAGACCTACCTGGACTTCTTCGCCGGCGCGGGAACGCTCAACTACGGGCACAACAACCCGCAACTGAAACGCAGGCTGCTCGACTATCTCGCGGGCGACTCCGTCGTTCACAGTCTCGACATGTACACCACGGCCAAACAAGACTTCCTGGAACGATTCAACGACATCGTTCTGCGGCCCCGCGGTCTCGACTACAAGGTCCAGTTCCCCGGCCCCGCGGGCAACAACTCCGTCGAGGCGGCGCTGAAGCTCGCCCGCAAGTACACCGGCCGCGAGACCGTCGTCAGCTTCACCAACGCCTTCCACGGGATGACGCTCGGCGCGCTCGCCGTCACCGGCAACTCGATGAAGCGCACCGGCGCGGGCGTCCCGCTGGGCAACAGCGTCGCGATGCCCTACGACAACTACCTGGACGGCAGGACGCCCGACTTCCTGCTGTTCGAGACGATGCTGGACGACAGCGGCAGCGGCCTCGACAAGCCCGCCGCCGTCATCGTGGAGACGGTGCAGGGCGAGGGCGGCATCAACGTCGCCACCGCCGAGTGGCTGCGCGGCCTCCAGGACCTGTGCCGCCGCCACGACATCCTGCTCATCGTCGACGACGTGCAGATGGGCTGCGGCCGCACCGGCGCGTTCTTCTCCTTCGAGGAGGCGGGGATCGTCCCGGACATCGTCTGCCTGTCCAAGTCCCTCAGCGGCTACGGGCTGCCGTTCGCGGTCACGCTGATGAAGCGGGACCTGGACGTGTGGGACCCGGGCGAGCACAACGGCACCTTCCGCGGCTTCAACCCCGCGTTCGTCACCGCCGTCGCCGCCCTGGAGGACTACTGGCGCGACGAGGACCTGGAGAAGCAGACCGTCGCCAAGGGCCGGCAGGTCCAGGCGGCGCTCGAGTCGATCGCGCTGTCGCACGCGGGCGCCGTCGACTCCGTCCGCGGCCGGGGCCTCGCGTGGGGCCTGGTGATGAACGACGCCGAGATGGCGCCGAAGGTGTGCGGCGAGGCGTTCGCGCGCGGACTGCTGATGGAGACCTCCGGTCCGGAGGGCGAGGTGGTCAAGCTGCTGCCGCCGCTCACCACGACCGAGGCCGAGCTGGACCGCGGGCTGGAGATCATCGCGGACTCGCTGGAGGCCGTCCGCCAGAAGGTCACCGTCTGACCCGTCCGCGATCCGCGGTCCACGTCCGCCCGGCGTGCCGGGGCCCCGGCGCGGGGCCCCGCCCGGGCACACCCGGAAAGAGGAGATTCATGATCGTTCGTTCCCTTGACGAGATCATCGGCACCGACCGCGACGTGCAGGCCCCGACCTGGTGCAGCCGCCGCTTCGTGCTCGCCAAGGAGGGCGTCGGATTCTCGCTACATGAAACGATCTTGTACGCGGGCACCGAGACGAAGATGTGGTACGCGAACCACATCGAGGCCGTCTACTGCATCGGCGGCACGGGGGAGCTCACCAACGACGAGACCGGTGAGAAGCACAAGATCGAGCCGGGCGTCATGTACCTGCTGGACGGTCACGAGCACCACACCCTGCGCGCCCACACGGATCTGCGCACGGTCTGCGTGTTCAACCCGCCCTGCACCGGCCGGGAGGTCCACGACGAGAACGGGGTGTATCCGCTGCTGACCGAGGAGGACGCGTGAGCATCATCGAGTCCCACCCGACCATCGACGACGCCTACCCCACCCGCAAGTGCGCCGAGGCGGCGCTGCTGTACCGGCAGGACCCGGTGGTGCGCGGCGGCCCCGCCGACGGCCCGGTCGACGAGGCCGACCTCGACGGATTCGAGGCGAACGGCTTCCTCACCGTGGACCAGTTGCTCGCCCCCGAGGAGGTCGAGGATTTCCGCGCCGAACTGCGGCGACTGTCACGCGACCCACAGATCCTGGCGGACGAGCGAACGGTCACCGAGCGGGGTTCCGACGAGGTCCGTTCGATCTTCGAGGTTCACAAGATCAGTGAGGTGTTCGCGAGCCTCGTGCGCGACCCGCGCGTCGTCGGCCGGGCCCGGCAGATTCTCGGCTCGGAGGTTTACGTCCACCAGAGCCGGGTCAACTACAAGCCAGGATTCACTGGCAAGGACTTCTACTGGCACTCGGATTTCGAGACCTGGCACGCGGAGGACGGCATGCCCCGGATGCGCGCGGTGAGCATATCCATCGCGCTCACCGAGAACTTCGTGCACAATGGCGGACTAATGATCATGCCTGGTTCGCACCGGACCTTCGTGGCCTGTGTCGGTGAGACCCCGGACGACCACTACAAGGAGTCCCTGCGCGGCCAGGAGATCGGGACGCCCGACCCGGCCAGCCTGTCGATACTCGCCGACAAACACGGCATCGAACTGTTCACAGGGCCCGCGGGTTCTGCCACCATGTTCGACTGCAACTGCATGCACGGGTCGAACGGGAACATCACCCCGTTCCCCCGCTCGAACGTGTTCATCGTGTTCAACAGCGTCGAGAACACGTGCGTCGAACCGTTCTCGGCTCCCGCACCGCGTCCGGAGTTCATCGGCGCCCGCGACTTCACCCCAGTGGGCGGCTGAATGAAGACAACAATTCAATAACCCGACACATCAACCCCGCGCCCGCCCGGGGGACCGTTCGGTCCTCTGGGCGGGCGCGGAGTTCACACATCCAGGAGATCGATGATGACTTCCTCGAGACGCGACTTCCTGCGCACCGCCGTGCTGCTGTCCGCCGCGGTACCGCTGGCCGCGGCGGGCTGCTCCACGACGGATCCGGAAGAGGAGCGTTCCGGCGGGGGAACGTTGCAGAAGGCGAAGGACGCGGGGTCGATCACGGTCGGCTTCGCCAACGAGGCGCCGTACGGCTACACCGACAAGTCCGGCAAGCTGACCGGGGAGGCGCCGGAACTGGCCCGCGCCATCTTCAAGACGCTCGGGATCGACGAGGTCAAGGGCGTCCAGGTCGACTTCGGCGGGCTGATCGGCGGGCTCAACGCCAAGCGCTTCGACGCGATCGCCGCGGGGATGTTCATCACGCCGGAACGCTGCGCCTCGGCGGCGTTCGCCAACCCGGAGTACGTCGCCAAGAGCGCCTTCATGGTCCGCAAGGGCAACCCGAAGGGCCTCAAGGGCGCCAAGGACCCGGCCGCGAAGGGCGTCAAGGTCGGGGTGATGACCGGCGCGGTCGAGGCCACCTATGCCGAGAAGACCGGGGTCTCCAAGGGGAACATCAAGACGTTCGCCGACCAGCCGAGCGCGTTCGAGGGGCTCAAGGCGGGCCGCATCGACTGCATCTGGCTGACCCGCATCTCGCTGGCCGACCTGCTGTCCAAGCACGAGAACGAGGGCTTCGAGGTGACCGAGCCGTTCACCCCCGTGATCGACGGCAAGGAGCAGTTCGGCGCGGGCGCGTTCGCGTTCCGCAAGGCCGACTCCGACCTGCTGACCGCCTGGAACACCGAACTCGACAAGCTGAAGCAGCAGAACAAGCTGCTGCCGGTCCTGCAACCCTTCGGGTTCACCCAGGCGGAGATGCCCACCGCGGACGACACCGCCGCCAAGTTCTGCAAGGGCTGAGCCGGTGGCTGACGTCCTCGACAGCTACCAACAGTGGCTGGACGGCGCGTGGGTCACGATCAAGCTCACCCTGCTCGGCGGCGCGCTGGCGCTGGGCCTCGCCCTGATCTTCGGGCTGGCGGGCACGTCGCGACACTCCTGGGTGCGGGTGCTGAACCGGGTGTACGTGGAGTTCTTCCGCGGCAACGCGACGCTGGTGCTGCTGTTCTGGTTCTTCTACGCGCTGCCGCTGCTCGGCCTGCGGTTCACCACCATGTTCGCGGCGATCCTCGCGCTCGGCCTCAACGTCGGCGCCTACGGCGCGGAGGTCGTGCGCGGCTCCATCAACGCCGTGCCGAAGGCCCAGTACGAGGCCACGGTGGCGCTGAACTTCACGCCCTACCAGCGCATGCGCCGCGTCATCCTGCCCCAGGGCATCGCGCTGATGCTGCCCCCGTTCGGCAACCTGATCATCGAGCTGATGAAGGGCACGGCCATCGTGTCGCTCGTCGGCCTGGTCGACCTGACCCGCGTGTCGAAGAACATCCAGGGCAGCACCGGCCAGACCGTCGCGGCGTTCTCGATGGTGCTCGTGCTGTACTTCGTCATCGCACAGATCCTTCTGTTGTTCGTCCGGTACGCCGAGCGGCGCGTGGACCGCATGCTCGGACGCCGACCGTCCCGTGAACCGTCCCTCGGGACGATCGCCGCGGGCGCGCCCGGAGCGGGGGTGGGCGGCTGATGAACGTCGAATGGGACTGGTCCTACTCGTGGGACATCCTGCCCGACCTGCTCGACGGCCTGCGCTACACGGTCATCGCCACGCTCGCTGGCTACGTGATCGCGCTGGTGCTGGGGCTCGTGTGGACGCTGCTGCGCCGCTCCCCCAGCCGGATCCTCAACCAGACCGTCCGGTGGATCACCGAGTTCATCCGGTGCACGCCGCTGATCCCCCAGCTGTACTTCGTGTTCTTCGTCCTGCCCGCCTGGGGCCTGACGATCGGATCGCTCACGGCCGGGATCATCACGCTCGGCGTCCACTACTCGACCTACACCGCCGAGGTGTACCGGGCCGGGATCTCCGACGTCCCGAAGGGCCAGTGGGAGGCGGCCACGGCGCTGAACCTGCCGCGGTCGCGGGTCTGGCTGGACGTCGTCCTGCCGCAGGCGATCCGCCGGGTCATCCCGACGCTCGGCAACTACCTGATCGCGATGTTCAAGGACTCGCCGTACCTGATGGCGATCAACGTCGCGGAACTGCTCTTCTCCGCCAACAAGGTGGGCGCGAAGACGCTCCAGTTCCTGGAGCCGATCACGATGGTCGGTCTCCTGTTCATCGTGGTCAGCGTCATATCCTCGATACTCGTCCGCCGCCTGGAGAGGCGCTATGCCACCAACTGACACGACACCCGACGACCCCACGCCCAATGACCCTCAGGGCGCGACCTCGGCGGAGGATGCGGGCACCGGCAAGGACGTGCCCACGCGCAAGGACGACCCGGCGAAGAGCGACCTGACGAAGGGCGACCCGGCCAAGGGCGTCCCGGCGAAGAGCGATCCGGCGAAGAGCGGGGCCGCCGCCGACCTGCCGCACGGCGAGGCGCCGGGCATCCGCTTCGAGAAGGTGGTCAAGCGCTTCGGCCAGAACGTGGTGCTCCGCGAGCTCGACTTCACCGTGGCGCCGGGCGAGCGGGTGACGCTGATCGGGCCGAGCGGATCGGGCAAGACCACGATCCTGCGGCTGCTGATGACGCTGGAGAAGCTCGACGAGGGCGTCATCTGGATCGGCGACGAGATGCTGTGGCACATGGACAAGGGCGGCAGACGCCTCCCTGCCAGCCAGAAGCACCTGCACGAGATGCGCAAGCAGGTCGGCATGGTCTTCCAGCAGTTCAACCTGTTCCCCAACATGAACGTGCTGCGCAACCTCACCGAGGGGCCGGTGCGGGTGCTGGGCGTGTCCAAGGACGAGGCGGTCGAACGCGCCAAGGGCCTGCTCGACATGGTCGGGCTCGCCGACAAGATCAACTCGCATCCGACCCAGCTGTCGGGCGGCCAGCAGCAGCGGGTGGCGATCGCGCGGGCGCTCGCCATGCAGCCGCGGGTGCTGCTGCTGGACGAGGTCACCTCCGCCCTGGACCCCGAGCTCGTCGTCGGCGTCCAGGACCTGCTGCGCGACATCGCCCGGCAGAGCGACCTGACCATGCTGTGCGTCACCCACGAGATGACCTTCGCCAGGGACATCTCCAACCGCGTCCTGATGTTCGACGAGGGCCAGATCGTCGAGGAGGGTCACCCCGACCAGATCTTCGGCGAACCCTCCGAACAACGCACCCGGGACTTCCTCCAGGCCGTCCTCGCCTCCTAGACGAACCGCCCCGACGACCACGAGCCGCCCGCGTCCCCCCACGGGACGCGGGCGGCTCGCGTTTCACCTGGACGCGGGCGGATCGTGTTTCGTCTGGACGCCGATGGGCCCGTGTTTCGGCTGGCCCCCGGCCTCAGCGGTCGGGGAGGGTGAGGTTCATGCGGGTCGCGGCGCCGTGCAGGAGGGCGGACAGGCCGCGCTGGAAGCGGTCGCGTCCGGACACGCCGCCGGTCAGGTGCGACCAGACCGTCGCGGGGTCGTCGGCACCGCTGAACAGCGCCTGGATGTGCGGGTAGTCGCCGGTGGCGATCTGCGCCTGGGCGAACCGGGCCGCGGCGGTGTCGGCCGTGGGCTCTCCCCCTGAACGCGCTTCGTCGGCGCGCAGGGCGCTGCCCTGGACGTAGTCGTCGACCATGCCGAGCAGCGCGAATCGCGAGGGCGCGTCCAGCCCGGTCCCGGCGACGGCGGCCAGCGACTGCTCGAAGTGCCGCATCGCGTTCGGCCCGGTCGGGGCGTTCCGCAGATGGTGCGGCGCCCACGGATGGCGCATCAGGACGTCCCAGGTGCGCGTCGCGATCGCGGTGAGCCCGTCGTACCAGCCGGGCGGCAGCTCCCCCGGCGGGATCAGCACCTCGGCCATGATCGCGTCGTCCATCAGCGCGACGAGCTCGTCCTTCGTGCGGACGTAGTGGTACAGGGTCATCGTCCCGGCGCCGAGGTCGGCGGCGATCCGACGCATGGACACCGCGGCGAACCCCTCGGCGTCGGCGATCGCCAGCGCGGCCGCCGCGAGCTGGTCGCGGGTGAACTTCGGCCGCCGAGTGCCGGGCTCCGGGCGGGTCCAGATCAGCGCCCCGTCCTCAACGCTTGCCATTCGTACACCGTACCGCTAGCGTTATTCGTACGCCGTACTAGAAGTTGGTACATTGTACGAAGGAGAGTGCCATGACGGATGTCGACGTGCTGGTCGTCGGAGCGGGGCCGACCGGGCTGACGCTGGCCTGCTGTCTCGCGGCGCGGGGCGTCACGTGCCGCGTCGTCGACCGGGCGGAGCGGTTCGCGGGCGGGTCGCGCGCCGACGGCATCCAGCCGCGCACGCTGGAGGTCTTCGGCGACCTCGGCGTGCTCGACCCGATCCTGTCCGCCGGGGACCTGGGCATGGTCATGCGCGCCTACCAGGGCGACGAGGTCGTCTGGGAGGGACGGATGACCGAACCCGCCGACCCGGCCCCGTCCGTGCCGTACCCGAACGTCTGGTTCGTCCCGCAGTTCCGCACCGAGGAGATCCTCCGCGAGCGGCTCGCCGACCTCGGCGGGCGCGTGGAGCCGTCCACCGAACTGACCGACCTCGCCCAGGACGCGGACGGCGTGACCGCCACGCTCTCCGTCGACGGGACGCCGGAGACCGTCCGCGCCACGTACCTGGTGGGCGCGGACGGCGGATCGAGCACCGTGCGCAAGCGCCTCGGCATCGCGTTTCCCGGCGAGACCGACGAGAACACCACGATGCTGTTCGCGGACGCCCGGGTGGACGGGATCACCCACGACCACGGGCGGATCTGGCCCTCCGGCGGCACCCTGGTGATGGCGACGCCGCTCGCCGGGACCGACCTGTTCGTCGTGACCGCGCCGCCGCCCGAGTCGCCCACCGCGTCGATCCACGACCACCTGCAACACCACATCACCACGGCGTCCGGACGCCAGGACATCCTGGTCCGCGAGGTGACCTGGCACACCGTCTGGCGGGAGAACACCCGCCTGGCCGAGCGGTTCCGCGACGGCCGGGTCTTCCTCGCCGGAGACGCCGGGCACGTGCACCCGCCGACCGGCGGCCAGGGCATGAACACCGGCATCCAGGACGCGTACAACCTCGCCTGGAAGCTCGCCGCCGTCCTGTCCGGCGCCCCCGACAGCCTTCTGGACAGTTACGAGCCCGAGCGGATGGCGGCGGCGCGCGCCGCGCTGGACATCAGCTCGGCCCTCCTGGAAAAGCACAAGCGCGGTGACGACGACGCGCACGTGCGCGGCCCCGAGGTGTACGGGCTGACGCTGAACTACCGGGGCGGGCCGCTCTCCCGCGACGACCGCGACCGGCCCGGACCGGTCACGGCGGGCGACCGGGCTCCGGACGCCCCGGTGACCACGGCCGACGGCCGCGCGTCACGGCTGTTCGACCTGTTCCGCGGCCCCCACTGGACGCTGCTGGGCTTCGGCGCCGCGCGTTCCGGTGCGGTCGCGGCCCTCGGTGACCGGCTCGGCGGGGCGCTGCGCGGGTACACCGTCGTCCGCCCGGGCGAGCCGGTCGGGGACGATGCCGTGCTCGACGTCAACGGACATGTTTCGGAGGGCTACGCGGCGGACGACGGCACGTTCGTGCTCGTCCGCCCGGACGGCTACCTCGGGCTGGTCACCGACAACGCGGAACGGGTCGTCGACTACTGGACGGCACTGCACGGCACCGATCGGGCGGTGGCCGTCCGGAGCTCCTAGGCCCCGGACGGCCGACCAGCCGATCCCGGAGGGGTCACCACGCCAGTCCCGGAGCGGTCACCACCAGGGCGCGGGCTTGCCCGGGGTGTGGAGCCAGACGTTGAAGAAGGCGTCGAGGTCCTGGCCGGAGATCTTCTCGGCGAGGGCCTCGTACTCCTCGGTGGTGGCATTGCCGTACCTGTGGTCCGCGAGCCAGGTGCGGGTCAGGTGGAGGAAACGGTCCGTACCGATCCTGTCGCGGAGGGCCTCCAGGGCCATGCCGCCGCGGAAGTAGATCGCGCGGTGGAAGATCTGGTCGCGGGTCGGGTCGGCGATGACGACGTCCCAGAACCTCCGGGCGCGGTTCCGGCATCTGCGGCGGGTCGGCGTAGATCTGCTTGAACGATTCCAGTGCGGACGGGCCGCCGTGCCACTCGGCCCAGAACTTCTCCGTCCAGAGCGCGTAGCTGCGGTGGCGCGTTGATGACCAGGCGGTCGCCCCGGGTCTCGGCCCTGGTGCCGAGGGCGGCGCAGGCGCGGGTGAAGCGGTCGGCGATCCAGCGGTCAGGACAGCGGGCGGCCGGGTCCCTTCTTGATCTGCTCGGCGAACAGGGCGGCGAGGGCGTGCTGCCCCGCGATGGTCGGGTGGTAGCTGCGCGGTTCCGCCGCGAACTCCGGCAGGTTCAGCAGCAGGCCGTTCATGTAGGCGTTGCCGCTGCCCACCTCGTGGCCCGCGAACGCGCTGTAGGCGTCGACGAACTCGACGCTGCCGGTGCCGTGCCGGGCGGCGATCCGTGCGTCGGTCTCCGCCGCCGACTGGCGGATGAGCTGTCCGAGGTCGTAGGCCCGCGCGTTCAGCCACCGCTGGTCGGACACGCTGATGTTGTCGCCGCCCACGCCGTCGACCTCGGAGAACGCCTTCGGATACCCCATCAGGATCACCCGCGCCCGCGGCGCCCGCGTGGTGATCTTGTCGAGCAGGCCGGGCAGGTTCTGCCGCAGCGCGGCCATCTGCCGGGCGACGTCGTCCCCCTGCCGGGTGCAGCTCCGGCTCCACGGCAACTTGATCACACACCCGGCGAGGACCCTGGAGAACCCGACGTCGTTGCCGCCGATGCTCAGCGTGACCAGGCTGGTGTCGGCGCCGATGCGGCCGAGCTGCGACGGCTCCCCGCCCCGCCCGTTCAGGAAGTCGGGGATGGTCGCGCCGGAGCAGGCCCAGAACGAGCTGCCCTTCGCGAACCGGAACGCCCGCGACACCTCGTGGTAGTACGCCTTCGACGTGCGGTGACACCGGTCGAGAGGGTTCTTGTCCCCCACGGTCGCCTCCGCGCCGAGCCCCGCCGAGTACGAGTCGCCGAGGGCCACGTAGGAACCCCAGGTCGCCGCCTCGACCGGCGTCGGCGGCTGCTCGGCCGCGACCGGATCGGCGCGCGCCTCCATCGGCTGGGGCTCGCGGCAGCCGCTGCCGAACATCTCGCAGCGTGCCGCGGGCAGCGCCACCAGCGGCAGGAGGGCCAGCGCCAGCAGCCCCACCAGCAGGACGATCCCGAAACGCCGTTCGCCGAGGCGGTCGCGCAGCCATGCCACCGGGTTGATCATCGTCCTCCCTCGTTCCATGAGCGGGACGCTCGCGGCGCTCTCCCGGTTCCCGCCTTTACGTTGTAGATCACGTGAGAGGTGGTGCCCACATCACGAGCCGCGCCCCCGACCGGTGCAGCCCGGCCCCGATCTCGGCGTCCCAGTGAGCCCTGATCCCCGGCCCCCACCGCTCCTTCGACAGCTCGACGAACCCGTGTCTGGCGTACCAGGGTCCGTTCCACGGGACGTCCCGGAACGTCAGCAGACTCACTCCCCGCGCCCCGGCCCGCGCCCTCACGGCGTCCAGCAACCGGACGCCGATCCCGCGCCCGACCAGGTCGGCACGTACCGAGATCTGCTCCAGGTGCGCGGCCCCGTCGACCTCGTCCAGGGCCGCGAAACCAACCGGCGGATCACCGGCCACCAGAATCTCCGCGCCCTTGTCGATCATGTCCTCCACCACGGTCGGTCCGGGTGGGAACACGATCCCGACCTCGGCGAACATCGCGTCGCCCGAATTCTCGATCGCCGCCAGCCCCGCCAGCTCCCCCGGCCCCGCCGCCCGAACCCGATAGTCCACCCCATGATCGTAGGTCGCCCGTCCCGCCGCCGCGCCGTCATCGGCCGTCATCGCGGGGCGGAAAACCAGATGCGGGCGGGCCCCGGCCGTGATCATCCTGGGGCATGGGATGGACGCTGACCGACGATCTCGACGTGTTCCTCGACCGGGCGGGCGATTTCCTGCGCGACGACCCCGTCGCCAACACCGTGCCCCTCACCGTGACCCAGGCCATGCGCGCCCGCGGCCCCGGCCTCTACGACTCCGCTCTCTTCGGCTGGTGGACGGACGGCGGGCGGGTCGGCGCCGCGATGCTCTGGACGTCCGGTTACCCGCCCCTGCTGAGCGCCATGCCGGAGCAGGCCGCACGTGAACTGGCGGGCGTCCTGGCCGGGCGCGACGGGGCGGCCGTCCCCGGCATCGAGGCGGCCTGGGGGATCGCCGAGACCTTCGCGCGGGCGTGGACGGACGCGACGGGCGCCGCGAGCCGCGTGGCGCTGCGCGAACGCCTCTACCGGCTGACCCGGCTGGCCGCCCCCGACCCGCCACCGGAGGGCGCCGCGCGCGTCGCGGGCGCCGCCGACCGCGACCTGGTGCTGGACCTGCACGCCGCGTTCCACCGCGACGCCGGGGGGCACGGCGAGATGAACCGGAAGGTCGTCGAGGGCAAGCTCGCTGAAGGCTGCCTCATGCTGTGGGAGGTGGAGGGCCGCCCGGTGGCCCTGGCGGGGCGAACGCCCGTCGTCGCCGAAATGGCGCGGGTGGCACCCGTGTACACACCGACCCGACATCGCAACCGAGGTTACGGAGCCGCCGTCACCACCGCGGCCACACGCGCGGCGCAGGACGCGGGCGCCGCACACGTCGTCCTGTTCACCGACCTCGCCAACCCCACCAGCAACGGCATCTACCAACGCCTCGGCTACCACCCGGTCGAAGACCGAGTCGTCATCGCTTTCACCTAGAACCCACCCCAAGACGGCCACGAACCCCCCGCCGCCCACCCCACGGCCACCCGCAGCCACCCGACCCCCGGCCCCTCGTGTGGGCGCGTTCGTTTGACGCTCGGGCTTCGGTGGGCGGGGTTACTTGACGCCCGCTTCCTTCATTTCGCGGAGTTCGCGTTTCAGTTCCTTGACCTCGTCGCGGAGGCGGGCGGCCAGTTCGAACTGGAGGTCGGCGGCGGCCTGGTGCATCTGGGCGGTCATCTGGTCGATGATGGCCTCCATCTCCTCGCGGGGGCGGTCTCCGACGAGGTCGGCGGCGTGCCTGCCGACCTCTCCGGTGCGCGCCGACGTGCGGGACGCGAGGCCGGGAACGGGGGCCTTGCCGCGGCTCTGCTGGCGGCCCGCGCCGCCGATCAGGGTCTCGGTGTCGGCGTCCTCGCGGGCGAGGGAGTCGAGGATGTCGGCGATGCGCTTGCGGAGGGCACGCGGTTCGATGCCGTGCTCCTCGTTGTAGGCCTTCTGCTTGGCGCGGCGGCGGCTCGTCTCGTCGATCGCGCGCTCCATGGACGGGGTGACCGAGTCGGCGTACATGTGGACCTGGCCGGACACGTTGCGGGCCGCGCGGCCGATGGTCTGGATCAGGGACGTCTCGGAGCGCAGGAATCCCTCCTTGTCGGCGTCCAGGATCGCGACGAGGGACACCTCGGGCAGGTCGAGGCCCTCGCGCAGCAGGTTGATGCCGACCAGGACGTCGAACTCACCGGCGCGCAGCTCGCGCAGCAGCTCGATGCGGCGCAGCGTGTCGACCTCGCTGTGCAGGTAGCGGACCTGGATGCCGAGTTCGAGGAGGTAGTCGGTGAGGTCCTCGGACATCTTCTTGGTGAGGGTGGTGACGAGGACGCGCTCGTCCCGCTCGGTGCGCTCCCGGATCTCGTGGATGAGGTCGTCGATCTGGCCCTTGGTGGGCTTGACGACGATCTCGGGGTCGATGAGGCCGGTGGGGCGGATGACCTGCTCCACGACGTCGCCCTTGACGCGGTTCATCTCGTAGGGGCCGGGCGTCGCGGACAGGTACACCGTCTGGCCGATGCGGTCGAGGAACTCCTCCCACTTGAGGGGACGGTTGTCCATCGCGGACGGCAGCCGGAACCCGTGCTCGACCAGCATCCGCTTGCGGGACGCGTCGCCCTCGTACATCGCGCCGATCTGCGGGACCGTCTGGTGGGACTCGTCGATCACCAGGAGGAAGTCTTCGGGGAAGTAGTCGAGAAGGGTGTTGGGCGCGGTGCCGGGGCCACGGCCGTCGATGTGCCGGGAGTAGTTCTCGATGCCGGAGCAGGTGCCGACCTGCCGCATCATCTCGATGTCGTAGGTGGTGCGCATGCGCAGCCGCTGCGCCTCCAGCATCTTGCCCTGCCGCTCCATCACGGCGAGGGTCTCGGCCAGTTCGGCCTCGATGCCGCCGATGGCCCGCTCCATCCGTTCGGGCCCGGCGACGTAGTGGGACGCGGGGAAGACGTACAGCTCGTCGTCCTCGGTGATCAGCTCGCCGGTGAGCGGGTGCAGGGTGGCGAGCTTCTCGATCTCGTCGCCGAACATCTCGATGCGGACGGCGAGTTCCTCGTACTGGGGGATGATCTCGATGGTGTCGCCGCGGACGCGGAACGTCCCGCGCGTGAACGCCAGGTCGTTGCGCGTGTACTGCATGCCGACGAGCTGCCGGAGCAGGTCGTCGCGCTCGATCTCCTGGCCGACGCTGAGCCGGACCATGCGGTCGACGTACTCCTGCGGGGTGCCGAGGCCGTAGATGCAGGACACGGACGCCACGACGACCGTGTCACGGCGGGTGAGGAGCGAATTGGTGGCCGAGTGCCGCAGCCGGTCGACCTCGTCGTTGATCGAGGAGTCCTTCTCGATGTAGGTGTCGGTCTGCGGGATGTACGCCTCTGGCTGGTAGTAGTCGTAGTACGACACGAAGTACTCGACGGCGTTGTGCGGCAGCATCTCGCGCAGCTCGTTGGCGAACTGGGCGGCGAGCGTCTTGTTCGGCTGCATGACCAGCAGGGGCCGCTGCACCTTCTCCACCAGCCACGCGATCGTGGCGGTCTTGCCGGTGCCGGTGGCGCCGAGCAGCACGGCGTCCTTGACGCCGCCATCGACGCGGGTGGCGAGCTCGGCGATCGCCTGCGGCTGGTCGCCCGACGGCGTCATCTCGGTGACGACCTCGAACGGCGCCACGCGCCGTCGCAGATCCGTGATCGGCCGCATCGTCGCCCCTCCCCTGCTCCGGCGGTTTTCAGCTTCCCCAACAGTACGCAAGCCCACCGACATTCCGAATCCGCCCAGCTCAGCCCCGATATTCGGCGGTCAGGACGCGGGCAGCGGGATCCTCGCCCGGACGGAGTAGCCGCCCTTGCGGGGCCCGGCCTCGAAGCTGCCGCCGAGGGCGGTGACGCGCTCGCGGAGACCGACCAGGCCGTTGCCGCCGCTCGGCAGCCGGTGCTCGGGGGCGGCGGTGGGCCGGTCGTTGGCGACCTCCACCTCGATCGCCTCGGGCAGCAGGTCGAGACCCACGCGGGTGTCGGCGGCGCCCGCGTGCTTGTGGACGTTGGTGAGCGCCTCCTGGACGAGACGGTAGACCGTCCGTCCGACGGCGGCGGGCATGGGGCGCTCGTCCCCGCGGATGGACAGGTCGACGCGCAGGCCCGCCGCGCCGGACTGCCCGACCAGTTCGCGGACGTGCGCGAGGGTCACGGCCTCCTGCGGCAAAGCTTCCTCGCCCTGCCGCAGGACCCCGATCACGTGCCGGAGTTCCTCCAGCGCCTGCCGCCCCATGTCCCCGATGACGGTGGCGGTCTCGGCGGCCCGGGACGGGTCGCGGACGGCGATCGCCTTGAGCGCCCCCGCGTGCACGACCATGACGCTGATCCTGTTGGCGACGACGTCGTGCATTTCCCGGGCGATACGGGTGCGTTCCTCTCCCCGCGCGCGCTCCGCAAGGAGGTGCTGTTCCCTTTCGAGGCGCGCGGCCCTTTCCCGGAGCGAGATCACGAGTTGCTTGCGCGCGCCCATGTACAGGCCGAGCAGGATCGGGACCCCGACGAACGCGATGCCGCTGATGGCCTGCACGACGAACGAGTCCGTCGACGTGGTCGGCGAGGGAAAGGCGAGCAGAACGATGTAGCCGAGCACCGCCACGGTCAGGACCGTCCGGCGGGACGCGGTGTAGGCGGCGAGCGAGTACAGGATGACGAGCGAGGCGAACGCGCCCCCGCCGGTGACCGCGCCGAAGACGAGCGCGAACACGGCGAGCTGGACCGGGTGGGTGCGCCGCACGACGAGGGCCAGGCCGAGGATGACGCTGCACCCCGACGTGACGGGCGGCGGAAGCCAGAAGTCCTGCTCGGCGAACCACATGAAACAGCCGTCGCCCGCGGCCAGCGTCACGGCGATGATGACGTCGAGAATGCGTGACCGCCGCTCGGGCCACGCCGACGACCACCAGCCCCGCGCCTGCATGCGATGAGCCTATAGCGACCTCTGGGGAGCCACGGACGTCCTGGTGGCGAAGGCCACGGGGGACGTTCTCGCAGGACACGGGAATCCCCTCGCCCACGGGACTTTCCCGCCCTCCCGCCCCTGTGGTTACGATGACGACGCCTCCGAGTAGGACGGGACGATTACTGAACATGGGCCGCTTCGCCAATTGGCTCGGGAAGAACGCCGACGCCGTGATCGCACTCGTGTTGGCGGTCGTCGTCGCGGTGGTCGGCCTCGGGGTGCAGTTCGACAACGAGTCAGAGATCACCAACAGCGCGATCCTCGCCGTGATCGGCCTGCTCGCGACGTCGGTACTGCGGGACCGCGGCCGCCGCCTCCCCGTCGAGGCGGAGGTGCGCGACACGCTGCGGGCGTCCTCGGCGACCCTCGACGACCTGAGCGGCAAGCTCACGCACATCGAGGGGTTCGAGAACGTCCTGTCCGACACCAAGCGGGCCCTGGACGAGAGCACCGTCGTGCGGGTCATCAGTGGCGTACAGGTGGCCCACGTCCTCGAAGAGGCCCGCCGCGACACCGACCGGTGGTTCTTCAAGGGCGGGACGGGCACCTACATCCGGGCGCGGACCCTCCCCGAATGCGTCGCGACGGCGCGCAGGGAGCGCCGGACGCTGCTGTTCCGCATGGAGATCCTCGACCCCACCAATGTGGAGGTGTGCGAGGCGTACGCGCGTCACCGGCGTTCGGTGTCGGATGGCCCTGACGCGACGGGCGAACCATGGACGCTGGAACGCACCCGCAAGGAGGCGTACGCCACGATCCTGGCGGCCTGCTGGCACAAGCAGCGGTTCGCGATGCTCGACATCGACATCGGTCTCGCGCGGACGATGACGACGCTGCGCTACGACCTGGCGGCGTCGCGGGTCGTGGTCACGCGCGACGACCCGCGCGGTGAGGCGCTGGTCGTCGACCACAACAAGTTCTATTACAGCTGGGTGAGCGCGGAGCTCCAGACCAGCCTGGACCAGGCCCGCCGCGTCCCCATCGAACAGGCGAGGCTCGCGCCGCTGGACGACGAGCCCACCGTCGAGGAGGTCCGCAAGCTGTTCGAGGTGATCGGGATCGATCTCGCGCCGGGGTACACCGACCGCGACGTGATCGAGATCATCCGGAAGGCGCTGCGGCCCAAGGACCCCTACGAGTGACCGTGCACGTGACCGTGAACTGGTGACCGGGTGAGGTACGAGCAGATCCGCAAGGAGATCGACGCGGGTACGGCGGCGCGGACGCTGCCGGTATGGGCAGGGCGTGTGTTAGAGGATGTCGCGGCGGGCCGCTCCTGCGTCCCGGCTGTACGCCACCCGCTCGGGTTCGTGTGCCTGCCAGTGGAACGCGACGGCGATTTCGGGGTGTGCCTGCACATCTGGACACCGGAGATACGTCCGGCACCGTCCACCACGTCGCCGGTGCACTGCCACAGCTGGGATCTGCTCAGTTTCGTCTTGTACGGGACGGTCCGAAACGTGCGGATGGACATCCAGTCGGGCCCCGACACGGCTCCCCGGGAAACGGCCCAGCAGATCTTCGAGGTCGTCAGCCAGGGGGACGTGGACGAGTTGAGGGCCACTGGGCGCGTCGTCCGTCACTCTCCTGGCGGTTCCAGCACGCACCGGACCGGCGAGTCGTACACGCTTCCGGCGGGCGTCTTCCACGCCACCCTCATCGAGGACGGCCCAGAGGCGGCGACGGTCGCGCTGGGCCGCCAGACGCCCGGCGGCGGTGATCTGTCCCTAGGCCCCCTGGACACGCCCACGCACCGGGTGCATCGTTCACCGTCCGAGCACGCCGACGCCGTGCGCGCCCTCCGCCGATCCGCCCAACAGATAGCCGACGCACACCCCACCCATGCACAGTCCGGACCAGACTCACCGTCCGACCACCATTCCGACCCCTGCGAGCGGCACCACCGCTCAGCGCGCCGGTAGACGGCTTGCCGGACCGATAGGAAAGGCAGAGTTCGATGAGATCTATGAGCCCGTCAGCGGCACTTCCGGTTGATCTCTTCGCGGCGCGCAGCGTGGCCGTGGCCGCGGCTGAGGCCGCGGGCGCGTTGCTCAGCGCTAGTGTGGGCGGGCCCTTGGGTATCCGTGCGAAGGGCTCGGACGGCGATGTGGTGACCGATCTCGACCTGGCGGCCGAGAAGCTGATCCTGGAGCGGTTGCGGGCGGCGTATCCGGGTCACCGCGTCATCGCCGAGGAGTCCGGGGTTCTCGACGGGGCTCCGGGCGAGGAGATGGTCTGGCTCGTCGACCCCCTGGACGGCACCAACAACGTGGCGATCGGCATGCAGGTGTACGCGGTGGGCCTGGCGTTGTGTGCGCGCGCCGAGCCCGTCTTGGGAGTCGTCCACGACCCGGCGTCCGGACGGACGTGGTCGGCGGTGCGGGGCAAGGGCGCTCTGGGGCCGGACGGTGCGCCGCTGGCGTTGGCCGACCGTCCACGGCCGGAACGAAAAGGCAACCCCGTCCTGGCGTGGACGCAGGGGCATCAGGTGACGGCGTCCGACCCGGTCGCGTGCGGGCTCCGGTCCGCGCTGGAGGCCCGGTGCACGCGGCTGCTCCAGCTGTGGGCGCCGTTGGTGGCGTGGACGATGCTCGCACGCGGTGACATCGACGGGATCGTCGGCTACCAGCCCGAGATCGTGGATCTGCCCGCCGGGGCGATCCTGGCCGCCGAGGCGGGCGCCGAGCTACGCCGCCTGGACGGACGGCCCTACGACCTGAGCATCGACCGTTCCCCAGCCGACCTGGGTTTCGTCGCCGCACGCCCCGAACTGCTCGACCAACTCCTGGAGACCACGGCGAAGTACTGAGCCGTCACCCGGCGACCAGCAGAACGGGAACGGTCGCCGCACACCCCGCCACAGCAAGAACCGTTCCAGTCAGGACGAATTTGCGCATGGGGACGCGCACGTCCCAGCGGCGGCACCATTCGAACCACAGCAGCGTGGCCAGCGACCCCCACGGAGTGATGACGGGCCCCACGTTCGTCCCGATCAGCAGTGACAGAAGCTGGTCCTTGTTCGACACCGGGACGGCCGACTCTCCAGCCACGTACGCGGGCAGGTTGTTCAGGACGTTGGAGAGCCCGGCACCGGAGAACGCCGCCCGGAACGCCCCGCCAAGACCATCGTCCTCGCCGACCAGCGCGCGCATGGCGTCGTCCAACCCGAATCGTTCAAGGGTAGGGACGACCAGAAAAAGACCCGTGACGAACACCATCAGCTGCCATGGGATCAGGGCGAGCCGCAGAGCCCCCCTGTCGCGGACGGCGAAGGCCGCCACGGCGATCACGGCTGGGACGGTCGCGGCGATACCGAGCTGGATGCCTGTGTGCACGCCCGCGAGGATCGCGCCGATGAAGATCAGGCTTGCGAACCCGGTGGCGGAGAACAGCACGCGGTCCCGGATGGGCGCGGGTTCCGGAGGGTCGTAGGAGTCGGCGCCGCGCATCCGGCGGCGCCAGTAGAACGCCCACAGGAGCGCCATGGTGACGGCCAGCACGGCCAGTTGCGGCGCCCACATGCGTGCGGCGAACGCGCGGGTCTCCAACGCGATCCTGTCGGCGGCGAGCAGGTTCGTCAGGTTCGACACCGGCAGCAGGAGACTCGCGGTGTTGGCCAACCACACCGTAGTCATGGCCAATGGGAGGGTCGCGATTCGCGCGCGCGCCGCCAACGCCAGCATGACGGGTGTCAGCAGCACGGCCGTGGTGTCGAGATTCAGGAAGATGGTCGTGGCCGACGCGAACGCCACACACAACAAGAACAAGGCGCCGTAGTTGCCACGTCCGGCCCGTGCCAGCCGTTGCGCGATGGCGTCGAAGACCCCCGCTTCCTTGGTCAGTTCAGCCAGGATGATGACGCTGAACAGGAAGAGGAGCAGAGGCGCGATCCGTCCGACGCTGGAACGCGCCGTGTCGGTGGGCAGCGCCCCGGTGGCGACGAACATGACGCCGAGAACGAGGACGGTGATCCGGATCCAGTCGAGGACACCCAAAGAGCGCGCCGCATGGCGCACGGTCTCGATCCGGGGTGACACCCGCGACATGATCCCATAGGCGGCACGGCGACCTGCTTTGGCGGTCCCGCCGCGCGATACTGGCGGCATGACACCCCCCGGTGGCCAGTCCAGGCAGGAGCGTCCGACCGACTTCTTCATCAGCTACTCCCCCGCCGACGAGCGGTGGGCGTCGTGGATCGCCTGGCAGCTGGAGGCCGCGGGGCACCGGACGATGATGCAGGCGTGGGATTTCGTACCCGGCACCAACTTCATCGACTTCATGGACCGCGGTCTGTCGGAGGCCAAGGCAGTGGTGGCGGTGCTGTCCAGCAACTACCTGCGCTCCCGGTACGGGCGGCTGGAGTGGATGGCGGCGCTGCGGGCCGACCCGGACGACCCGGCCCGCAAGCTGGTGACGGTCCGTATCGAGGACTGCCCGATCGACGGGCTGCTGTCCACGATCACCTACGTGGACCTGGTCGGGATCGACGACCCCGACGAGGCGCGCGGGCTGCTGATGCGGCGGATCGACCAGGCCCTCGCGGGCCATGCGCGGCCTCAGAACGGCCCAGGCTTCCCCGGACCGGACCGGGGGCTCCCGAGTAGCCGGGCGCCGCTCCCGGGGAGGCTGGAGAGCGCTGAGGGGCAACCGGAGGGGGCGCCGGGGCCCGAGGCGACCGGGGAGCGGGCCGTCCGGCGGGCGCCCGTGGCGGCGCCGCCGTTTCCCGTCGTGGATGGCGGCGACGGGCCGCGCGACCACCTCAGCGTCCTGCACGTCTCCGGCCCCCGGTTCGGCCGGACGCTCGCCGAGCCCGGCGAACCGACCACCGCCACCGAGTTGCAGGACCGCATCTGGAGCGACGTGACGCGGCTGGCCGATTCCGGTGTGCCGCGTCCCGATCTGCTGGTCGTCACCGGCAACCTCACCCATTCGGGCAGCCGCCGGGAGTTCGCCGAGGCGTTGTCGTTCCTGACGAGCCTGCGCGCGCTCCTGGGCTTGGAGGCGCAACGCGTCGTGGTGGTGCCTGGCACCCACGACGTGACCCGGGCGGCGTGCCAGGCGTACTTCTCCAGTTGCGAGGCCGACGACATCCAGCCCCAGCCGCCGTACTGGCCCAAGTGGCGGCACTTCGCGGGCTTGTTCAAGGAGTTCTACCAGGGCATCGACGCGCTCATCTTCGACAGCGCGCAGCCGTGGACGCTGTTCCCCATCCCGGATCTGCGGGTCGCCGTGGCCGGGCTCAACTCAACATTGCCGCAGACCCACCGCGAGTCCGACCGGTACGGGCACGTGGGTCGGGCCCAGGCCGCGTGGTTCAACGAGCGCCTGCGGCACTTCGAGGAGGAGGGGTGGCTCCGGCTGGGAGCGGTCGAACACACGCCCGTCCCAGGTGAACCGGGTGCGCTGCGTGACCCCGAGACCGTCGAGATGCTGCTGAGTGGGCACGTCAACCTGTTCTTCCAGGGGGCGCAGTCGGAATTCGGCGCGATTCCCCTACTGGACAGCGGTGTCCCGTCCGTCCCGGCGCTCGGGCCCGGACGCCACCAGATCGTCGTCCTACGCCGCGACGGTCTGGACCGGTGGATCCCCGAGGACGCCGCGCGGCGAGGGTCCGAGCGTCTCGATGTGCCCTGGTCGAGCGTCCACGGAACGTTCCCGGCCCCGGCCGCCGCCGAGACTCCGCCCGCGCCGCCCGTGCCTGAACTCGGCCCGGAGACCAACAGGACCCTTGACCCGGTGCCCGACCCCACGGCGCAGCTTCTCGACCGTCTGACGGAGGCGTGCGAGACGCGCTTCGAACGCGCCACTATCCGGCGCATCGTCCCGTCCCCGGGTGAGGGCGGCCGTTCCGACCCGCCGCACCTGCTGCTGACCCACCTGGAGGACGGGTTCGTCCGCCAGTACCGCATCGGCGCCCACGTGGGTCAGGTGACCGAGGCGGATGTGGAGGCGTTCGTCCGGCATGTGCACGCCGACGGCACCGACCATGGTTCCGAACTGGTGTACCTGGGTCCGGCACCCGCGCGGTCACTCCGGGAGGACGCCCTCCGGCGCGGCATCCGCGTGCGCAGCCTCACCGAGTTCCAGGGCCTCGTCGACCTGTCGGAGTACGTGACGGCCCAGACCGGACGTCTCTCCGCAGGGGGCCTGTACCCGCCGACCCTGTACGTCCCGCAGCGCTACCGGGAACTCGACCGTCTCCGCCCGGACGCCCCGTCCAACTCGGCGAACGGCGACGTCCACGACGACGTGGTCGGCGAGATGTTGCGCCTTCTGGCCGCCGACCACGGCCGGTTCCTGTTGCTCCTCGGTGACTTCGGGCGCGGCAAGACGTTCGCCCTGCGGGAACTGGCCCGTCGCATCCCCGAGGACCTGCCGCACGTCGTCCCGATCCTGATCGAGTTGCGCGCCCTGGACAAGGCGCACTCCGTGGACGGACTCGTCGCCGCGCACCTCGCCAACCACGGCGAGGAGCTCATCGACCTCAAGGCGTTCCACTACATGCTCCGGCAAGGGCGCATCGTCCTGCTGTTCGACGGGTTCGACGAGCTGGTGACGCGGATGACCTACGACCGCGCCGCCGACCACCTCGACACGCTTCTGCAGGCCGCCCAGGACAAGGCCAAAATCGTGGTGGCGAGCCGCACTCAGCACTTCAAGTCCCAGGCGCAGGTGCTCACCGCCCTCGGCGAGAAGGTCGGCGTCCTGCCACACCGGCGCGTCCTGGGCCTGGAGGACTTCGCACCCACGCAAGTCCGTTCGTACCTGGTGAACCGCTACGGGGACGAGGACACGGCGGAGGCCCGCCTGACCCTGCTGTCCGGCATCGAGGAACTGCTGGCTCTGACGTCCAACCCGCGGATGCTGTCGTTCATCGCCGACCTGCCCGCGGAACGTCTCCGCGCTGTCGCGCAGGCCCGCCGGGCCGTCAGCCCCGCCGACCTGTACCAGGAGATCCTGTCGTCGTGGCTGGCGTACGAGGCCGACCGTGTCGGCGGCGCGGGCGGCCCGTCCGGGCTGAAGGTCGACGACATGTGGCGCGCGGTCGGCACGCTCGCCCTGCGCCTGTGGGAAGGCAACGAGCAGTTCCTGCGCCTCGCCGAGCTGACCGACGTCGGCGACACGCTCACCGGCCTCGCCGGGGGCCGCATGTCACCGCAGCAGGTGACGCACGCGGTCGGTGCCGGAAGTCTGCTCGTCCGCACCGACGAGGGCCTGTTCGGGTTCATCCACACGTCCGTCATGGAGTGGCTCGTCGCGCGGCACATCGCGGACGAGTTCGCCAAGGGCACGGCACCCGACGCGCTGGGCCGACGCGCGTTGACCCAGCTCGCCGTCGACTTCCTGTGCGACCTCGCCGACGCCCGCTCCTGCCAGGACTGGGCCGCCACGATCCTCGCCGACCCTGACGCCGACGACATCGCCCGCGCGAACGCCATCCGCGTCACCACACGTCTGCGCACACCGGCCCACACCGATCTGCGCGGCGCGCGCCTCCAGGGCGAGGACCTGTCCTACCGCGACCTACAGGAGGTCGACCTGACGGGAGCCGACCTCAGCGACGCGCAACTCGTCGGCGCCAACCTGTCGCGCGCCATCCTGCGGGACGCGTCCTTGGCCGGGGCCCGCTTGGACGAGGCCGTCCTCACGGGAGCCGACCTGCGCGGCGCGGACCTGTCACGGGCCCGTCTCGCCCGCGCCGACCTGCGGGACATCACCGTCGACGGCAGCACGTGGACGCGCGCCGCCCTGGTGGACGCCATCCTGCCCGACCGAATCGCCGACAGGCCCGAGTTGCGCGAGGCCGCGATCGCCCCCGGACGACCCATCGACCTCCAGGTGCGCCCAGCGGCAGTGGGCGTCCCGTACGGGTTCCACTTCCAGACCAGCCGCCTCCCGCAGCCACTCGCCTACAGCCCGGGTGGTTCCGTCCTTGCTGTGGGCAACGAGGACGGCGGCGTCCTGGTGTGCGACGCCATCACCGGCACTCCCCTGCGCACGCTCCAAGGCCACACAGACCGCGCCTACGCGGTCGTGTTCAACTCGTCAGGCAGCCTTCTCGTCACCGGCGCGGCGGACGGAACCGTCCGCCTGTGGGACCTTGCCACCGGCCACACCACGCACACCTTCACCATCCACCCGGAGGGCGTGTGGCCCGTAGTCGTCGGAGGACGCTCCCCCTCCGGCGCCGAACTCATCGCGGCGGGCGCGGCCGACGGCACCATCCGCATCTGGGACGCCGAGTCCGGCGCCCTACTGCACGAACTGTCCGGACACACCGCGCCCGTCTACACGGCGGTGTTCGACCCGGCGGCACCCCTGATGGTGACCGGCGACAGCGCCGGTACCGTCCGCGTGTGGGACCTCACCACAGGCGAGCTACGCCAGGAACTGACCGGCCACCGTGGCGCCGTGTACCGGGCCGTTTTCCACCCCAACGGCGCCCTCCTGGCCGCAGGAGACGCCGCGGGCGTCGTCAGGCTCTGGGACATCCGCACCGGCGAAATCAACAAGGAACTCCTAGGCCACACCGGCCGTGTCTACGCCATCGCGTTCCACCCCGAAGGAAACATGCTCGTCACCGGCGACACGGCCGGGTCCGTCCGCGTCTGGGACGACGAAGGCAACGACAAGCTCCTGAACGGCCACGGCGGCGCCATCTACCAGGCCACGTTCAGCCCCGACGGCGGCCGCCTAGCCACCGCCGACAGCTCCGGATCCATCCGCCTGTGGGACCCGCGCACCGGACGGCAACGCCTCGAACTCACCGGACACCGTGGCGCAGTATGGCCGTTCACGTTCCGCCCGGACGGCGCCCAACTCGCCACCAGCGGCAACGACGGCACGGCCCGCATCTGGGATGCCGAGACCGGACAGTGCCGAGTCGTCCTACGCGGGCACGGTCGGCGGGTCACCGGCGTCACGTTCAGCCCTGACGGCGGCATGCTCGCAAGCAGCGGCAACGACGGACTCGTCCGACTCTGGGACCCGCGCACCGGCCGCATGATCCGCGAACTACGCGGAGTCGCCGACAACCTCACGTCCGCCGCGTTCAACACCGGCGACTCCCAGCTCGCCACCGCCACCAACGACGGCGGCGTCCACCTTTGGCAGGCCGGGACCGGCACGTTCGAACGGGAACTCAACGCCGAGACCGACCACGTGTGGGCGCAGGCGTTCTCCCCCAACGGGACCGTCCTCGCCACCGCCAACGACGACGACACCGTCCGACTCTGGTACTGGACGACCGGCCGCGAGACCGTCAACCTGGCGGACCACCGGGGCCGCGTCCGTTCCATCGACTTCCACCCGGGCGGCGACATGGTCGCGACCGGCTGCGATGACGGCCTCGTCCGCCTGTGGCACCCCCGCACGGCCGAACTCACCACCACCCTCAGCGGCCACACCGACCGCGTCTACCGTGTGGCGTTCTCCCCGTCTGGCGAGACCATCGCCAGCGCCAGCAACGACGGCACCACCCGTGTGTGGGACCCGTCGACCGGCGAGACCCTGCACACCCTCACCGGACACACGGGCCGCCTGTGGACGACCGCGTTCCACCCGTCCGGCACGCTCCTCGCCACGGCGGGCGACGACATGATCGTCCGCCTGTGGGATCCGTCCACCGGCGAAGCCCTCCACGCCCTCACCGGCCACACTCGCCGCATCTGGTCGGTCGCGTTCAGCCCGGACGGAACCGTCCTTGCCACAGCAGGCGACGACGGCGCCATCATCCTGTGGGACGTCACAGACAAGACAACGCCCACGCACCGCGCCACCCTGCTCGGCCTGGCCGAAGGCTGGGCCGCGCTCGCCCCAGACGGCCGCTACAAGTCGGAAGGCAACTCCACCGCCGAATTCTGGTACGCCGTGGCCATGTGCCGTTTCGAACCCGGCGAACTGGACCCCTACCTACGCGACGTCCACCAACTCCCCCTGGACGCCCCGTTCTGACGCACCCGCACCATCAGAAGTCCAGGACATGCCCGTGCGCGATCCTGGCGCAGGCGTCGTTGGGGATGGGGCACCACACTGATCTTGATCACGGTGCCCGGCTCGGCAGGCGCCACGTCAGCCGCCGCAGCGGGCGCCAGGGCGGCGACACCGCCCGCGACCAGGCTCAATCCCAGAATCATCCGAAGCGCGGCGCGCGTCATGACAACTCCTCACCGCTAGAGCGAACAAAGCAATTACACCACCGACTAGAAACTCTCCCCCGTCCGAAACCGGCCATGTTCGGACGCTCCATGACCATTTCCGCATTTTCCGTCGACCGCCCGGAAGCCCTGGTCAGCCACTGAGAATTTCTGACCACACACGGAAGCTCCGGATATAACATCCGACCCCCTTCCAGTGATCACCCAACGAACAAGCACGACCGCGCAGCGTGCACCGTTACGTACGTCGGCCGCGACCGCTCAATGAATCTGGACACGGTCCACCCACCGTGCCAAGGTTCCGCCATGACACGAGTCAGATCATTCAGCAAACCGTGGACGCTCCTGGTCGCGATCATCCTCGTGATCACCACAGTGGGCCTGGCCGCCCCGGCCTCAGCCCAGCAACAGGTCGTCGAACCGCTGTACCGCCTCTACAAGGGCGCGCCGAGCTACGACCACTTCTACACCGCCAGCGCCGCCGAGAAGGACAACGCCGTCAAGAAATACGGCTACCGATACGAGGGGATAACAGGCGACGTATTATCGTCGCCTGACTCGGCGCTAGTCCCCCTTTACCGACTCTATCGAGCCGCGATCTACGACCACTTCTACACCACCAGCGCCACAGAAAAGAACAACGCCGTCAAGAAATACGGCTACCGATACGAAGGAATCGCCGGTTACGTCTACCCGGCCTCATCCAAATCCGGTACGCCCCTGTACCGCCTCTACATCGGCGGCTCGCACAGCGACCACTTCTACACGGCGAGTGCCGCCGAACGCGACAGCGCAGTACGCGGCGGCTACAAGTACGAAGGCGTCGCGGCCAGACTCTGGTGACCTGAACAGTTGAAACGGCCCGCCCTCTGCGAAACCTGGGTCTCAGGGGGCGGGACGGCGGGTGAGAGCGTCCCAGAGGGCGTCGGTTTGGGCTCTCAGAGCGTCGAGGGTTCCGGAGTTGTCGATGATGTGGGTCGCGACGGCGCGGCGGGTCTCGCGGGACGCCTGGCTGGCCATGCGGGCGCGGGCGTCCTCCTCGGTCATGCCGCGACGGGCGACGAGCCGGTCGAGCTGGACCTCCTCGGGCGCGTCCACCACGACGACCTCGTCGTACTGCGACTCCAGCCTGTTCTCCGCCAGCAGCGGGACGTCGTAGACGACCACCGCGTCGGCGGGAGCGGCGTCCATCAACTGCTTCGTCCGCTCCCCCACCAGCGGATGGACGATCGCGTTCAGCGCGGCGAGCCGCTCCGGGTCACCGAACACGATCCGGCCCAGCTTCGGACGGTCGAGCCCACCGGACGGCAACAAAACGTCCGCGCCGAACTCCGCGACCACGGCCGCGAGGCCCGGCGTTCCCGGCTCCACCACGTCACGGGCGATCCGGTCGGCGTCGATGACGACGGCACCAAGCTCGCGCAGCTGCGCCGACACCTCGCTCTTACCGGACCCGATTCCCCCGGTCAGCCCCACTTTCAGCACGCGCTCACCCTATTTGGTCAGGCGGTTCCAGCGGGGACGAGGGGTTTGCGCATGTGAACGAGCGTCAGATGCGCCGCCACGCGCTCACGGTGTGTCTCGCTGTAACCGAGACGGCGATACAGGCGCAGATTCGCTTCACTGAGATGCCCCGTGAACAGCACGCAGGAGTCGGCGCGTCCGCCCACCTCCGCCTCCAGCGCGCCCAGGAGCCGTCCCCCGATCCCCTGACCCTGGAGGTCGGGAACGACGACGAGCCGCCCCACCAGACACGTGTGGTCGCTGAACTGGGCGCGGACGCCGCCGACGAGGCGTCCGTCCAGCACGGCCTTCAGCACGACCGCGTCGCCGGTCAGAACCTTCCTGAACTGCTCGACGGACTCGACCAGCGGGGGAATGAACGGGTCGCCGTACAACTGCGCCTCCGCCACGTACGCGGCGCGCTGGACGGTCATCAGCTCTCCGGCGTCCTGCGGGCCCGCCCGTTCGATCTCGACCGTCGCTTCGCTCATGGGGACGACCCTAGCGGCGGAGCGGAGGGCGGGTCCGGTCAGCCGCCGATCCGGACGGTCACCGCGACGGGATAGTGGTTCGAGGCGTCCGACACCGGCACGTCGTACTCGGTGACGAGAATGCCGTCCGACCCGAAGATCCAGTCGACGTGCGCGCCGTCCGACCTGGTCGGGGACGAGTCGCCCCCGATCACGGCGCTGCGCAGGTCGGTGCCGTCGGTCATCGCGGCCAACTCCGGGCTGCCGGGCTCGGCGTTGAGGTCGCCGCCGATGACCGTGCGGGGCGCGCCGCCCCAGGCCCGCAGCAGCGTCACGATCGACCGGCGCCGCTCGTCGACCTTGTCGTCGCCGCCCTCCAGGTGTGTCGACCACACGTCCATGGTCGTACGGCCTACGCCGAGCCGCGCCCACACGTAACCACGGATCTCCGACCAGTCGCCGCGTGACATCCGACCCGTCCCGGAACTGCGCACCGGAAGGGACGTCAGGATGGCGTTGCCGAACTGACCGTCAGCGGCGGGACCCCAGATCAACGTCATGCCAAGCCGCCGCGACAACCACACACCCACGTCGGCGGTACCGGACAGCAACGACCCACGCCCGGCCTCCTGCAACAGGACAACCTGCGCCCGCTGCCCTTCAATGACACGCGCGACGCCCTCCGGGTCAAGGCGCCCGGACTGGTCAACGGCGTCGTGAATGTTGTAGCTGAGCACCCGCACCTGTCCGGGAACGGCGGACGCCTGCGCCTTGCCGTCCGGCGCGGCCACGGTGAACACGACCGTCCCGAGCAGCAGACCAAGCGCGGCGACACCCGCCGTCAGGGCCCGCAACGGCGCGCGCGCGGGCAGCGGACCGCCCCGCGCGGCGGCGATCGCCGCAAGCGCACCAAGCAGGATCCCGGCCAGACCGGGAAGCACATTATTCGGGAACGGCAACGGCGAAATGGCACTGACCTGGTAGGGAACAAGCACCACAACAATGAGCAGCCCACCGAGCGCCGCCCCAACGTCGATCCGCCACACGGGGCCGCCGGTCCCGGCACGCCGCAGCGGCGCCCGGCACGCGACCGCCAGCAGCCACGCCGACAGCACCTGCCCGAGGATCACGATGGCGACGACCTCGACGCCGGAGACCGCGTACGTCCCGGCGACGGCGCCCGCCCCAACCCCGAGGACGGTCCCGCCCAGCACGCACACACCGCCCGGCACGGCCCGCACCGCGAGCCCGGACGCGAGGAACGCCAACGCGAGCCCCTGCCCAACGACGATCACGACATGCGCGACGGCCAGCGACCGCCACCCCGACGACGCCACGAACGCGGGACTGGACAGCACGAGCACCTGCAACGCAAGGAACGGCCCGAACGCGGCGGCGCCGAGCGCGTCCCGCCAGGAGATCCCGGGCGCGGCGACCGGCCCGGACGACACCTCCCGGTACAGCGCGGCGGCACCCAGCCCGACGAACGCCAGGCACGCCAGCCACGGACCCACACCCGACCGCCACACCGGGTCCCAGGTGGCGAAGCACATGCGCACAGCGGTGTCGATCGACAAACCCGCCACGGTAGCGGTGGCGAACCCGACCCCCGACAACCCACGCGCACCCTCGTACAGTGCGGCGACGGCGACCATGCCGATGGCCGTCCCGGCGAACGCCAGCCAGATGCGCGGATCGATCGCCTGCGCGAGGAGCCGGACGGCGAGCAGCCCCCCGACCCCGCTGAGCATCAGGGCGCGCGGCCCCGCGTAGCGACGGATCAGCGGCGCCACGAAACCCGCGAGGTACACGGCCAGCACACCCGCGGCTGCCGCGCCGGTACCGGCGTCGTCCGCGAACCGGTCGAGTTGGGGAAGCGAGAACCGCAGCGTCTGCGCGAGCACCGCGACGGTCACCGCGATCAGCGCGAGCCTGGCGGGGCCCCGCGGGACGATCGGCGGCCCGGCCGGGGCGGGACCGCCGGTCCTGACATCCGCGGCGGTGTCGGCGTCTGTGCTGGCCAATTGAACGATGCTCCCGGGGGACGAGCGGACCTACGGGACGACGGCGAGGCTATCGAAAACGGCACGGCCGGGGACGGCAAGAGGCCGATCCTTTCGGATCGGCCTCCGGCCGTACTCAGAACGTCACCGAACGGGTGTCACTGACCGCCGGACAGCTTCTCCCGCAGCGCGGCGAGCGCCTCGTCGGTGGCGAGTGCGCCACCGCCGGACTCGCTCTCCCCGCCACCGGAGTAGGAGGTCTCGCCACCACCGCCGCCGCCGCTGCCGCCCGCGGGCTCGCCGCCGGCCTCGGCCTCGGCCTTGCGGGCCTCTTCGATCTGCTTGCGGTGCGCGTCGAACCGGGACCTGGCCTCGGCGTACTGCCGCTCCCAGGTCTCACGCTGCTCGTCGAAGCCGTCGAGCCACTCGCCCGTGTCGGCGTCGAAGCCCTCGGGGTACTTGTAGTTCCCCTGCTCGTCGTACTCGGCGGGCATGCCGTACAGCGTCGGGTCGAAGTCCTCTTCCTCGATGCCCGCGGCACCCTCGTTGGCCTGCTTGAGCGACAGGCTGATCCGGCGCCGGTCGAGGTCGATGTCGATGATCTTCACAAAGATCTCGTCGCCGACCTGGACGACCTGCTCGGGGATCTCCACGTGGCGCTCGGCCAGCTCGGAGATGTGCACCAGGCCCTCGATGCCCTCCTCGACGCGGACGAACGCGCCGAACGGCACCAGCTTGGTGACGCGGCCCGGCACGACCTGCCCGATCTGGTGGGTGCGGGCGAACTGCTGCCACGGGTCTTCCTGCGTCGCCTTGAGCGACAGCGAGACCCGCTCGCGCTCCATGTCGACGTCCAGGACCTCGACCGTGACCTCCTGGCCGACCTCGACCACCTCGGACGGGTGGTCGATGTGCTTCCAGGACAGCTCCGAGACGTGCACCAGACCGTCGACCCCACCGAGGTCGACGAACGCCCCGAAGTTGACGATGGACGACACGACGCCCTTGCGGACCTGACCCTTCTGGAGGGTGTTGAGGAAGGTCTGGCGGACCTCGCTCTGCGTCTGCTCCAGCCACGCGCGCCGCGACAACACCACGTTGTTGCGGTTCTTGTCCAGCTCGATGATCTTGGCTTCGAGCTCGCGTCCGACGTACGGCTGAAGGTCGCGGACCCGACGCATCTCGACCAGCGACGCGGGCAGGAAGCCGCGCAGGCCGATGTCGAGGATGAGGCCGCCCTTGACGACCTCGATGACGACACCGGTGACGATGCCGTCCTCGTCCTTGATCTTCTCGATCGTGCCCCAGGCGCGCTCGTACTGGGCGCGCTTCTTGGACAGGATCAGCCGACCCTCCTTGTCCTCCTTCTGGAGGACGAGGGCCTCGACGTGGTCGCCGACGGTCACGACCTCGTTCGGGTCGACGTCGTGCTTGATGGACAGCTCACGCGAGGGAATGACGCCCTCGGTCTTGTAGCCGATGTCGAGGAGGACCTCGTCACGATCGACCTTGACGACAGTGCCCTCGACAATGTCGCCGTCGTTGAAGTACTTGATGGTCTCATCGATCGCCGCGAGGAAGGCTTCCTCGGACCCGATGTCATTGACCGCTACCTGCGGGATGGTCGAGGTGGCCTCGGTGCTGCTCGTCATGTGTCGGCTGGCTCCGGTACGGACATGGAAGTCGTGATGGGCGTTGCGCGGAGGGCCGTTATCCGCCCTGCCGAAGACCGGAAGGAACGCGGTCGCTGCCGCGTCAGTGAACCGAACCGTTGTCGCCGACCTGACCGAGCGCGAGCCTGCTCCGTCCGAAGCTCGCGCAGGCCCACAGCGCAGCGATCAGGATATGGGACCAGGCTCGCGGGGTCAATCCGCAGCGGGGCGGCGGCGATCAGTATGTCCGCGCCCGGCGCCGGTACTCCTTGGCCAGCCGGTCCTCGGCCGTCTTGGGAAACGTCACGGTGTTCGGATCCCCGTCAGATGTGTACCGCTCATCGGGGTTCTTGTCCAGGTACTCCAGCCAAGCGGTCGAGCAGTACTTCGTGCAGTCGTTCTCCTTGATCTTGCCCTCGGACCGCACCCGGTCGATGTTCCACCGGTCGAACTCGTCCGCGAACGGCGACACCGACGGCCGCCACCCCGCGAGGAAGATCCCCTGGAAGGAATACCGCGAGCCGTCCTTCCGAGCCCACTTCCCCTTACGCGGGACGGCCCCGAAGGGGTAGGCGAACGTCGTCGTGTGCCGCCCGGCGAGCTGGACGATTCGGTCCTCCATCCCACCGATCTCCTTGTGCACGCCGTCCTCTGACATGCCGGACAGATCAGGGTGCGTCACCGTGTGGTTGCCAAGCTCGAACCCGTTCTGAACAAGCCACCTCAGCCCGGCGGCTGCCTGCGCGTCCGCCATCCCGAACAGCTCCTTGTTCAGGTAGAACGTCGCCACCGGCCGGAACCCCGGGTTCTCCGCCGCGACCCGCTGGATGATCGCCACCGCCGTGTCCGCTTTCGGCCGCCCGGCCGCGTCGAGCGCGAAGTGCCCGGGCGTGCTGTCGTCGAACGTCAACACCACGGGGTGCTTGCCCGCCGGAACATTGATCCACCCGCTGACGAACTCCGCCGCCGTGATCGGCACGTACCCGCCCTTGGCGAGCCGCGTCAGCTCGTCGTAGAGCTCCTTGGTCGACCGGTCGAGCGACATCTCGGGCTTCGGCACGATCCGGTGGTACATCAACACCGGGATCTGCCCCAACTCGTTCGCCTTGACGGCGGCCGCCCCAGGCGCCGCCGCCGGAATCGGCTTGAGGGGCGTAGCGGACGCCGTCGGAGACCCACTCGGCGCAGGCGACCCGCTCACCTTGGCCGCCGGAGCCGCCGAGGACGAGTTCCCGACCCGCCCCGCTGGACTCTCCTTCTCGGCCCCCCGCCGATGCGCGGGAAGCGTCAACCCGAGCACCACCGCGCAGACGACCACAACGCCAGCGATCTTGTGAAGCAGAGGCACGCTACCCCCCGCCGGTCGACCCGAACAGGACCCGGGGACAGCGTACGGCCCCCCAGACATCTACGGACACCCGCCCGGATACCCGCATGATCCCTACGCACCCACCACCCCCCACGCTTTTAACCCACTCCCCCAACACCTTGACCCAGAAGATCAAACCCTGAACTCCCCATGGCGAGCCCCACAACCACCCAGACAAACCCATGACCCGCGCCGACCAACGAGTTGAGGACGCACAATCACCGCTGGTAGCGTCCTCCACATGTCGAGTCCCGAGGCATCCAGAAGCTAGCCACCGGACGACCGGTGGCGCCCTTCCCAGTCGCGTGCGCACTCGCGCCATGAGATGACCCAATTCCTCTGGCCACGCCACATCAGCGACTGATCAGCCACCGCACGACATTCCACCTCATTCACCTGAGCCCCATGCCTCAGGAATCGCCGTGTTCAGTCGCTCCCTCGCGACTGTCCCGCGGAAGTTTCCAACTATCCTTTCGCCACAGTCGTGGAGTCTTCTCGTGCCCTTCGTCATCTATGTTCTCGGGCTCGCAGTATTCGCCCAGGGAACATCAGAATTCATGCTGTCCGGTCTGCTGCCGGACATCGCCGACAGCCTCAACGTGTCCGTCGCGACCGCGGGCTCGTTGACATCGGCGTTCGCCATCGGAATAGCCGTCGGCGCCCCACTGGTGGCACTCCTGGGCCGCCGCTGGCCCAGGCGAGTCGCTCTACCGGCATTCCTCGTCACCTTCGAGCTGATGCACGTCCTGGGCGCCACAACGAGCAGTTTCCCCGTGCTACTGATCACCCGGCTGATCGCCGCCCTCGCCAACGCGGGCTTCATCGCCGTCGCCCTAACGACGGTAACGGCCATGGTGGACGAGAACTCCAAGGGCCGCGCCACATCGGTACTGCTCAGCGGCGTGACCGTCTCCCTGATCGCGGGCGTGCCACTCGGCGCGCTCATCGGGGCCCACTGGGGCTGGCGCGCGGTGTTCTGGACGGTGGCGGCCATCTCCATTCCGCCCACCATCGCCATCCTGCGGGCAGTACCCGCCGACACCACACAGCCGAGTGAACGAAGCACACGCCACGAACTTCACGCGCTGACCCGCCCTGGCCCGGTCGTCCTGCTCCTCCTTGGGGCACTGGTCAATGGCGCGACGTTCTGCACGCTGACCTATTTGGCTCCTGTGATCACCGACCTCACCGCACTCAGCGCGTCCTGGATACCCGCCGCCCTGGTGGCATTCGGAATCGGCGCTTTCACCGGCGTCACCATCGCTGGTCGCCTAGCCGACACCAGACCCACACAACTCCTGGCGGGAGGCACAACAGTCCTAGCAGTCGGTTGGCTCCTGTTCGCAATGAACCCGACCGACCCGACCACAACATTCGTCTTCGTTTTCATCCAAGGCGTGTTCTCATTCGCGGTAGGTTCCACCTTGTTGTCCCAAGTCCTCTACAAGGCGGCGGACGCCCCAACGCTCGCAGGCGGCTTCTCGGTCGCGGCCCTCAACGTAGGCACAGTGATCGGCCCCATCCTCGGCGGCCTAACCCTCAACACGGCCCTCGGCTACCGCGCCCCAATCCTGGTAAGCGCAGCCCTAACCTGCACAGCCCTACTCCTAGGCACCGCAACCCTGGCACGCAAGCCAATTCACACCCTGATCACCGGAGGGCCCACCGCCGAAGAGGCTCGCGGCGGGCCCTCACCTACCTCCCGACGTTCCTCCGAACGACACTGATCAAGTCACCGAATTTTTCGACCAGATAATCACGAACTCCCGACTCAATCAGATCCCCGACACCCCCACAGTCACCCAAGCACTCAATAAGCCGCCACATGACGAAGTGAGTGGAACTGATCTCGTACACAACCTTCGAGTCTGCCGAAGCACTCGGTGGAACGTTCACCCCGGCGTCCGGAAACCTCTCAACGACATTCTCACCAACCGCCTCCCAGGCCGCCCCAGTGTCAGGATAGCGACGGAGAACACAGAAAAGGTCGACACTAAAAGAGCGACCACCAGCAAGACCCGAGAACTCACACTCCATCCGCCAGAAATGCCAGTGCACCACTACCCGTCCTCCATCTTTCGAGCCCCCACCGCCAGGTGACCTAACGAACGAAGCCGATGAACCGGAACAACCCCGTCCTCAAAGAGCTTCTCAAACCACTCCAGCTCGTTCCGCACTGTTTCGAACTCCCCAACGATGACCCGATTCACGGGCGGTTTCCTGACACTCCAGACATCACGTTCGGTGCGGATGATGTCCCAATCCGGAAACCGGATGCGCAAGACTTCCAGTTGCCAGCACATCCAGGCGATACGGAAAACGCGCATTCAAAGCTCCCTCCTGACTTGATCCTGGCGCCGACCGTCAAACGTGGACTTCGAACCAGACGTTGCGTCCATGCTCATCCACGTGCGTTCCCCACCCATCCGCCAGCGTTTCAACGATGAACAGCCCCCGCCCGCCTTCCTTCTCTATATCCTCTCGTGCGTCAATCTGTGGCGCACTGTCCTTCGCCCCGTCGTCGATGACCTCGATGCGAATCTTTTCCGGCAGTTCCACGATAACGAGCATGATGGTCCCGGTCTCGCCATCACTCTTCGAATCCGAGTGAACGATCGCATTCGTGACCGTCTCACTTGCGCACTGTTCTACAAGCTCTACGACATCTCGCCGATAACCGGAAAGAGTCTGTCGGATCGTCCGACGCGCCAACAACACTTCCTCCGGGCAGCACCTCAGAAGCAGTCCCTTCATAAGGGGTGCGGGCGCCTCCGCCGTAAACGCCTGATGAGTCCGCTTTTGTCGCACATGCTCGCCCATGCCCGATATCACCTCCCAGCACAGTTTCTTTTTGCCGAACAGCGAACAGCATGGGCCACAGCGAGGTACGTTCGCTACGTTCTAGAAGCAACCGCAACAAGGGAGATCAGCAATGGCCCTCCGTGACGCTCTCGACCCAGACCGCTCGATCTGGCACTTCATCGCCGTCCACCTGCGCCGTTACCGAGAGGCAAACGGACTTTCCGGGCAGGCACTTGGTGACCTACTTGACTGTGACCGTTCCACTGTTTCGCGTTATGAATCGGGGCTCCTCAAGATCCCCCGGAAGCACGCCAAGATCGTTGACCGCGTATGGCAAACAGAGGGCATGTTCACAGCGTTGATCAGGTTCGCAGAGCAGGCAGCTGACGGAGACTGGTTGATCGGTCTAGCTGAGTACGAGAAGCGCGCAACACGCATCCGTCTGTGGGAGGCTCTGCTAATACCAGGGCTGCTGCAAACGGAGGACTACGCAAGGGCCGCGATCTTGCGCGGCGTAGCGGAGGACCCAGAGGAGACGCTGCGGGTTCGCATGCAACGGCGGGCGGACGTGTTCGACAAGGACAAGCCCCCACGCTTTACCGCATTCTTGAACTGGACGGTCCTAGCGCAGCCCGTAGGGCCGCCTGAGGTAATGCGCAAGCAGATTGCACACCTGATCGAGATGAGCGACCTTCCGCACGTCAGCCTGCGCGTGGTGGAGAGAACCGCCGGTGCACACCCCGGTCTTGACGGCTCATTCAAGATCGTCACGGTCGATGACCGGGAACTCGCCTACGTGGAGGCAGCAACGCGCGGGCGGTTCCTGATGGACCCCTACGACCTCCAGGAAGTCGCAGTAAGGTACGACCTGATAAGCGACATCGCCGCCCCAGTGGGGCCATCTCGGACCCTGCTAGAGCAAGCATTGGAGAGCTATACATGAGCGAGTGGCGCAAGTCGAGCCGCAGCGGAACCTCTGGCGGTGACTGCGTGGAGGTTGCAAGCCTCGCGGGAGACATCGGCATGCGAGACAGCAAGGACCCACACGGCCCCAAGCTCACACTCCCCTGCACAAGCTTCCACAAACTGGTAACCGCGATCAAGCAGGGAAACCACGACCTGCCCTAACAACGCACGAGCACCACACGCGGAGCCCCGACTTACCTCGGCAGATCGGGGCTCTACGTTGGATAAGTCCGAGCGACCAGTAGCCGCTGAGGCCTTCAACCATCACGAGCCCGGACGAAAGTTGGTCGAACAAGTTTCAGCAACACGCCGGGCCAACAACACAACCGGCGGATCGCTGCAGAATCTGCCTCCAGCAAGAGCTTCTCCCCTCCACGTACCAGCAGCTTTACCATGGGGCCCTCATCACCCCTACGAGGGTTCGCAACTTGCCCTGCGATGGTCTGGCCACTACCTGGGAGGAGGAGGCCAACGCCGGGATGGGTACAAGTCGGCCTCGTCCAGGACCATCACAGCTGGGGCAACGAATCGTGGGCTTGGACGGGGCTGGCGCCGCGTGGGGTTGCTTGTGGGCGCTGCTGGGGCGAAGGGGTGCCGTATGGGCACTTGGTTGTGCAGGTCGGGTGGGTGTGTTCTGGTTTGACTTAGAGTGCGCTCTAACTTTTAGGCTGCTTGTGTGGCTGAGGACGAGGCGGAGCTGATTCGTCCGGAACTCGGGGAATCAGCGTCGGTACTCGTCGGCGGATGTGGAGTGGGTGAAGTTTCTGCTCCGGCTGCGGGAGACGGGGACGCCGATCGCGCGGATGCATGAGTACGCGGAACTCCGAGCACGCGGGGCGGGCACTACCGTTTGCGTTTGCTTGAAGCCCCATCAGACAGGGCTGCGGGAGCAGATCGATCGGCTGCGCGCGCCTGAGAAGGCGTTGGCCGAGAAGATCGCGATCTATCGGGGCGATCTCGCGGCGCTCCAGGGAAAGCAAGAGAAGGGGTCTGAAGATGATTGAGGCGACGGAGCGGCAGCGGCGGTTTGACGAGGGCAAGGCGGTTCTGGACGCGATCGACGGGGAGGCCGGGGCGAACGTCATCGAGGCGCTCGGTGACATCTCGCCAGAGCTTGGTCAGCAGGTCGTCGCCTGGGGCTTTGGGGAGATCTACTCTCGGCCCGGCCTGGAACCGCGTGATCGGCAACTTGTGACGCTTGGGATGCTCACCGCTCTCGGTGGTTGCGAGCCGCAGTTGGAAGTCCACGTCAACGCTTCGCTCAACGTGGGGCTCACCCCGCAACAGATCATTGAGGCGCTTCTGCACTCGGCTGTTTATTGCGGGTTCCCGCGTGCGCTCAACGCCACTTTCACTGCGAAGAAGGTCTTTGCCGAGCGGGGGCTGCTGCCGGTCGAATGACCGCTGCTCAGTCCGAGTTGAACCACATCAGGATGCCGGGGCCGTCCGGTGTGATGACCGGGACCCACGCCTCGTCGGCCTCTTGGATCCGGCTCTCGTCCAACCGCAGGCCATGCGGTTCCTCGGTGGTACCGTCGCACGCCCAGTAGCGGACGGTTCCGATGATGCCGCGGAGCCTGGCGCGTTCGTCGTCCGACCACGTGTGGTTCCAGGTGCCGGCACCACGGAAGCCCGTCTCGAACAGGTCGCGTAGGGCGTCCAGCTCGTCAGGGGCGGACAGCGGTACGAGAAAGCCCTCCGCCTGACCCTGCCGACAGGCGGTTCCGCCGTACTGCTGCTGGTAGAAGACTCCAGTGTTCGCCTGGACCACTACGTGCAACCAGCCGCCACCACTGGTGCCGTCGGGGTCGAGGAAGACGAAGCGTCGAGAGCTCATGGCGGCAGCCTTCCGGGCTGCCGCTGTGAACTCAACGGTGGGTGGTTAGTGGGCTGCGTCTTGCCAGGTTTGGCCGGTGCCTATGGAGATGCTCAGGGGGGCTCTTAGGTCGTAGGCGGTGGCCATTTCTGTGGTTACCAGGGTTTTCAGGGTCTCTAGTTCGCCTGGGGCTACTTCGAAGACCAATTCGTCGTGGACTTGGAGGAGCATGCGGGATGTGAGCTTCGCGGAGCGGAGGGCTCTGTCTACGTTGAGGCTGGCTACCTTGATGATGTCTGCGGCGGAGCCCTGGATGGGGGCGTTCAGGGCCATGCGTTCGGCCATTTCGCGGCGTTGGCGGTTGTCGGAGTTGAGGTCCGGGAGGTAGCGGCGGCGGCCGAGGATGGTTTCGGTGTAGCCGTCCTTGCGGGCCTTGTCGACGATGTGGCGGAGGTAGTCGCGGACGCCGCCGAACTGTTCGAAGTACTCCTCCATCAAGCCGCGGGCCTCGTCGGGGGCGATGCGGAGTTGTTGGGAGAGGCCGTAGGCGGACAGGCCGTAGGCGAGGCCGTAGTTCATGGCCTTGATGCGGGCGCGTAGTTCGGAATCTATTTGTTCGGGTGGGAGGCCGAACACTCGGGACGCGGTGATGGTGTGGAAGTCGGCGCCGGAGTTGAAGGCCTCAAGGAGGGCCTCGTCCTCGGAGAGGTGCGCCATGATGCGCAACTCGATCTGCGAGTAGTCGGCCGTGAGGAGGGACTCGTAGTCCGGGGAGACGACGAACGCCTCGCGGATCTGGCGGCCCTCGGCGGTGCGGATCGGGATGTTCTGGAGGTTCGGGTCCGTGGAGGAGAGGCGGCCCGTGGCGGCGATCAGTTGGTTGAAGGTGGTGTGGATGCGTCCGGCGTCGTCGGCCATGGGGATGAGGGAGTCGACGATGCTCTTGAGCTTGGCGACCTCGCGCCAGCGCAGGATGTGTTCGAGGACGGGGTGCGGGTCCTTCTCCAGGAGGTTGGTGAGGGCCTCGGAGTCGGTGGTGTAGCCCGTCTTCGTGCGCTTGGTCTTCGGGAGGTTCAGCTCGTCGAACAGGACCTGCTGGACCTGTTTCGGGGAGCCCAGGTTGAACTCGTGGCCGACGGCGTTGTGCGCCTCTTGCTCTTGCTCCTTGACCTGGCCGCCGAGGGAGGCGGAGAGGTTCGCCAGGTGGTCGTTGTCCACGGCGATGCCCGCGCGTTCCATGTCGGCCAGGACGGCGGTCAGGGGCAGTTCGACCTCGCGGAGGAGGCGGGTCGCGCCGCGTTTGTCGAGGTCTTTGTCCAGGACGTCTGCCAGTTCGGTTACCGCGCGGGCTCGGACGGCCAGGGCTTCTGCCGCTTCTTCCTCGCCGGAGCCGTCGAGGGTGAGCTGGCCGTTGTCTTCGGTTTCGCTGCGCAGTTCGCGGTGGAGGTAGCGGAGGGCCAGGTCGGCGAGGTCGAAGGTGCGCTGGCCGGGGAGGGCCAGGTAGGCGGCGAGCGCGGTGTCGCTGGTGAGGCCGGTGAGGGTGATGCCTCGGGCGGCCAGGGCCAGCGTCGGGCCCTTGGCGTCGTGGATCGCTTTGGGACGGTCGGGGTCGGCCAGGTAGGCCGCCAGGGCGCGTTCGTCGGCCTCGATCAGCTCGGCCGGGTCGAGGTGGACGGCGGGGCCCTTCGCCGATGCGAGGGCCAGGGCGGTGATCTCGCCGGTGCCTCGGCCCCAGGTGCCGGTGACGGCGACGCCCAGGCGGTCGGCAGAGTTCGCGTCCAGCCAGGTGGCGAGGGCGCCGGGCTCCAGGGCGTCGAGTTGGACGTCGAAACCCTCGTCGGCCTCCGGCTCGGCCGTGGAGAGGGTGGCGTACAGGCGTTCGCGCAGGACGCGGAACTGGAGCGAGTCGAACAGGGTGTGGATCTCGTCGCGGTCCCACTGGCCCATGCTGAGCTGGGGCGGGGTCAGTTCGAGGCCGACCTCGGTGTCGAGCTTGTTGATCTGGTGGTTGCGGAGCACACCGGACAGGTGTTCGCGGAGGCTCTCGCCCGCCTTGCCCTTGATCTCGTCGACGCGGTCAACGAGGGTGCCCAGGTCGCCGTACTTGGTGAGCCACTTGGCGGCGGTCTTCGGGCCCACGCCGGGCACGCCGGGCAGGTTGTCGCTGCTCTCCCCCACCAACGCGGCCAGTTCGCGGTAGCGCTCGGGCGGGACGCCGTACTTGGTCTCGACGGCGGCCGGGTCCATCCGGGACAGCTCGGACACGCCGCGGATCGGGTACAGGACGGTGACGTCGTCGTTGACGAGCTGGAACGCGTCCCGGTCGCCGGTGACGATCAGCGTGCGCATACCCGCGTTCACGGCCTGGACGGACAGGGTGGCGATGATGTCGTCCGCCTCGAACCCGGCGACGGACATCCGCGGGACGCGCAGCGCGTCCAGCACCTCGAAGATCAGGCTGACCTGGCTGCGGAACTCGTCCGGCGTCTTCTGCCGACCCGCCTTGTACTCGACGTACTGCTCGTGCCGGAACGTCGGCTCGGAGCGGTCGAACGCCACGGCGATGTGGGTCGGTTCCTCGTCGCGCAGGACGTTGATGAGCATCGACGTGAAGCCGTACACCGCGTTCGTCGGCTGCCCGTCGGTCGTGGAGAAGTTCTCCACGGGCAGCGCGAAGAACGCCCGGTAGGCCAGGGAGTGCCCGTCGAGCAGGAGGAGCCGGTCACGCTTGTCAGGGGTCGCTGCTTTCTTCGCCACACCAGGACTCTAGTCTGCGTCGACGACACTTTTGTGGAGCTCCGACGCGGTGACGGGAAGGTGGACGCGGTGACTGACACGGGGGTGGAGATCCTCACCGGGGGAACGCAGGGCGACCTGGCGAAGACGATGGGCATCGAGTTCATCGAGGCTTCGGCGGAGCGGTTGGTGGGCCGAATGCCCGTCGCGGGCAACACCCAGCCGTACGGGCTGTTGCACGGCGGCGCGTCGTGCGTGCTCGCCGAGTCGCTCGGGTCGATCGGCGCCGCGCTGTACGCGGGGGCGGGACGGATCGCCGTCGGGATCGAGATCAACGCCACCCATCACCGGGCGGTGAGTGAGGGGCATGTCACGGGCGTGGCGACGCGGGTGCACGGTGGGCGGACCCTCGCCACCTACGACATCGTCATCAGCGACGACCGCGATCGGCGGGTCTGCACGGCTCGCCTGACGTGCATGCTCCGGGACGCTCCCAAGTCGTGATCCAGTCTTTCTTTGCGGTGCGCGGCCCGGGGTCTGTAGCGTGGATCGGAACGGCCCGGGGTCACCGAGTAGACAACGTACGCGCCCGGGGAAGGTTCGTACGGCCCCAAAGGTGACCCCGGGTCAACGCATGTCCGGGGACATTCGAGCCACACCCGGTGCGACACCGGTGTAGGTCCGTTGGTGGTTGCGGTTGCGTTGCGAAACGTCCCAGGCCGTTCAGGTGCGCGCCGTTCGGTCGTAGCGTCCGACATATGCGCCTCCGTGACACACGTCCGTGGGCACCCGCCGCGATCGTGCTCGGCTCCGCCGTCGTCGCCGCCGCCGTCGCGCTGCCGGGCGGCTCCGGGTCCGAGCACGCCACGACGACGCCCACCTACCATCTCCCCGCCGAGAAGGTCCGGGAGAGCGAGGCCGTCCCGGAAGGTAAGACGGGACGCAGCGCCGACATGCTGTACACCGTCATCGGCTTCCGCGAGGGCATGACCGAGGTCATGGGAACCCACGCCGCGATGGAGTCCCGAGGGACGTTCACCCGGATTCGGCTTCTGGCCGTGAACGCCGGGCGCGACATTCAGGTTTTCGACGTCTGGCAGCAGCGTCTGGTCATCACCGGAGGGAAGGTGCTGTCGCCCGACGTCAACGCGACCATGATCAAACGGCAGCCGGAGCGGTTGTCGGTCGGGGCGGCCATGCGCGTCGAGTTCGATCTGTGGTTCGACGTGCCGCGCGGTGCGAAGGTGGGGGCCGTCCGGCTGTACGGGTCGCCGCCGGTGGGCGCCGTCAGCGATCCCGATCCCGCCGAGATCGCGTTGCCCTGATCCCGGGCCTCAGCACGGCGGGGTGCCGTGAACGGCGACGCGCCCGCCCAGAACCGGCGAACCGGACTGGACGGGCGCGTATCGCGAACTGAGCCGTCGGCGGGGTCAGTCTTCCTCGGACTCCTCGGTGGTCTCCGCTGTCGCGACGTCGGATTTCGCGGACGCCGCATCGGAATCCGCGGACGCTGTGTCGGAATCCGCGGACGCTGTGTCGGAATCCGCGGACGCGACGTCCGGTGCCGGGGCCAGGTTCTCCCCCGACGCGCCGCCGAGGTACGCCGCGCGGACCTGCGGGTCGTCGAGCAGCTCGCCCGCCGGGGCCGACTTCACGACCCGGCCCGTCTCCAGCACGTACGCGCGGTGCGCGACCTGAAGCGCCTGCTGGGCGTTCTGCTCCACCAGCAGCACCGTGGTGCCGCGCCGGTTGATCTCCTGGATGATCGAGAAGATCTGCTGGACGAGCATCGGCGCGAGACCCATCGACGGCTCGTCGAGCAACAGCACCTTCGGCTTGGCCATCAGCGCGCGCCCGATCGCGAGCATCTGCTGCTCGCCGCCGGACATCGTGCCGCCCGCCTGGGTGCGCCGTTCGGCGAGCCGGGGGAACAGCTCGTACGCCTCCGCCAGTTCCTTGGACGAGTCGTCCTTCCGGGCGTAGGCGCCCATCAGGAGGTTCTCCTCCACCGTCATGCCGGGGAAGATCCCGCGCCCTTCGGGGGCCTGCCCGATGCCCGCCAGCACCCGCTTGTGACCGGGCATCCGGCTGATGTCCCTGCCGTCGAAGCGCACCGCGCCCGACGACAGACTGCGCAGGCCCGACACCGTCTTCAGCGTCGTCGTCTTCCCGGCGCCGTTCGCGCCGATCAGCGTGACGATCTCGCCCTGTTCGACGGACACCGAGATGCCCTTCAGGGCCGCGATCTTCCCGTAGTGGACGTGAATGTCGTCGATCTCAAGAAGCATCGGCCGGTGCCCCCAGATACGCCTCGATGACGCGCGGATCGTTCTGCACCTCGGCCGGCAGGCCGTCGGCGATCTTCTGCCCGAAGTCCAGGACCGCGACCCGGTCGCTGATGCCCATCACCAGGCTCATGTCGTGCTCGATGAGCAGCACCGTGACCCCGGTGTCGCGGATCCTGCGGATCAGCTCCTGGAGCGCGACCTTCTCCGCCGGGTTCATGCCCGCGGCGGGCTCGTCGAGCAGCAGCAGCTTCGGCTCGGTCGCGAGGGCCCGCGCGATCTCCAGCCGCCGCTGGTCGCCGTACGGGAGGTTCTTCGCCGCCTCCTCGCCGCGGTGCGGAATGCCGACCAGTTCCAGCAGTTCGCGGGCCCGTGCCCGGCCACCGCGTTCCTCCCGGCGGTGCCAGGGCAGGCCGAGGGCGGCGCCGACGAAGCCCGTCCGGTGGTGCGCGTCGGTTCCCACGAGGACGTTCTCGATCGCCGACATGTTGTGGAAGAGGCGCACGTTCTGGAACGTCCGCGCCACACCCAGCTTTGTGACGGCGTAGCGCTTCTTGCCGTCGATGCGCTTCCCACGGAACACCACGCGGCCCTCGGACGGCCGGTACACACCGGTCGTCACGTTGAAGACCGTCGTCTTCCCGGCGCCGTTCGGGCCGATCAGCGCGAAGATCTCGCCCTCGCCGATCGTGATGTTCACCTTGTTGAGCGCGACCACGCCGCCGAACCGCATGACGATGTCGCGCAGCTCGAGGACGGGCGTGGCGCTCTTCGTCTCGCTCACTTGCCCTCCTCCAGCGTGTCGGTCGGACCGAAGTCGGACCCGACCGGTCCGGCCACCTCGGCCCCCATGCTGCCCATGCCGCCGGTGCCCTCGGCCAGTTCGGCCTTCCGTTGCCGGGACGGCCACAGCCCCTCCGGACGGAAGATCATCATGGCCACCAGCGCGGCACCGAAGATCAGCATCCGGTAGTCGTGCAGGAACCGGAAGCGCTCGGGCAGCCACGCCAGCACCGCCGCGCCCAGCATCGCGCCGGGCAGGTTGCCGGAACCGCCGAGCACCACACCGGCCAGGATCAGCGCCGACACCAGGAACTCGAAGTTCAGCGGGGTGATCGACGTCTGCTGCGACGCGAACACCACGCCGCCGCTGCCGCCGATCGCGGCGCCGATCGCGAACGCGGCCAGCTTGAACTTGAACGTCGGGACGCCCATCAGCTCGGCGGCGTCCTCGTCCTCGCGGATCGACGCCCACGCGCGGCCGACGCGCGACCGCTCCAGTCGCTTCACGAAGATGATCGCGACGATGATGAACAGGAGCAGCAGGTAGTAGTACGGCCGGGAGTCCAGCAGCCCGTACTTCAGGGGCTGCACGCCGAAGATCTCCCACTCCGACAGCGACGGCGGGTGCGGGATGCCCTGCACGCCACGTGGGCCGTTGACGTAGTCGAGGTTGTTGGCCGTCCGTTTGACGATCTCACCGAAGCCGAGCGTGACGATCGCCAGATAGTCGCCGCGCAGCCGCAGCGTCGGGGCGCCCAGGATCACGCCCGCCAAGGCCGAGAAGCCGATCGCCAGACCGAGCGACTCCCAGAACGTCCAGTGGTACTTCGTCGCGAAGATCGCCATCGTGTACGCGCCGACGGCGTAGAACGCCACGTATCCGAGGTCGAGCAGGCCGGCCATGCCGACCACGACGTTCAGGCCGATCGCCAGGAGCACGTAGATCGCGATCTGGGTGCTGAGCATCCCGGGCCAGTCGACACCGCTCGGCGCCATGAACCCGCCGATCGACTCGCTCGGCAGCAGCAGGCCACCGATGATCAGCAGGCCGTAGACGAGCCAGCGCACCAGGCCCGGCGCGTCGGCCCAGGCGTCGCGGAGCGGATCGAATGAGAGCATGCCGCGGACCTGGGCCAGTCCGCCGGTTCCGTTTCCGTTCTTGGAGAGGTTCATGCGCGCGCCTGCTGGAGGGACTCACCGAGGATGCCGGTGGGACGGAACATCAGGACCAGGATCAGCAGGGTGAACGCGACGACGTCGCGCCACTCCGATCCGAACAGACTCGACCCGTACATCTCCAGCAACCCCAAAGTGAAGCCGCCGGCGAGCGCTCCGCGGATGTTGCCGATACCGCCGAGCACCGCCGCGGTGAACGCCTTGATGCCGAGCAGGAACCCGACGAAGTAGTTCGTGGTCTCGAACCGCAGGAAGTACAGCGCCGCGGCGACCCCGGCCATGATCCCGCCGACCAGGAACGTCACCGAGACGACCCGGTCGATGTTGACGCCCATCAGGACCGCGGTCTCCGGGTCCTGCGCCGTGGAACGGATGCCGCGGCCGAGCTTCGTCCGGTTCACGAACTGGTCCAGCGCGACCATCATCAGCACCGCGCCGACGAAGATGATCAGTTGGTCGTTGCGGATCACGATCCCGCCGGTGTCCACCACGTTCGTGAGGTGTTTGAAGTGCTCGTTGACGTCGAGCTTGCCGCCCTCCTTCGACGTGCCGAAGATCCAGCGGACCCCCACCGTGCCCATCAGCTGCTGGATGAAGATCGACGCGCCGATCGCGGAGATCAGCGCCGCCAGCCGCGACGCCCCTCTCTTGCGCAGCGGCCGGTAGGCCGTCACTTCCAGCAGCATCGCGCCGCCGCCCGCGACCGCGCCCGCCACGACGGCCATCAGCACCACGACGCCGATCAGGGCGAAACCGCCCACGTCGGAGACGCCCATGGTGCGCGCCGTCCACAGCGCGGCGAAAGTACCGACCATGAAGACGTCGGCATGCGCGAAGTTGATGAGCCGGAGCACGCCGTAGACCATCGTGTAGCCGAGCGCCAGCAGCGCGTAGATCGCGCCCAGCGCCAGCCCGTCGATGGTCGACGGCCAGAATTGATTGATGAAGTCGTCGAGCACCTTCGGTCGCCTTCGTCGAAAGGAGCGGGAGCGCTGTAGCGCTCCCGCTCCCGCGCCATCAGGGGCCCCCGGAACGGGGGGCGATCGGTGAACCTTTCATCGGACCGGTCGCGCGGACCCATCGCCCGCGCCGACCGGCCCCGCATGAAAGTGCTCAGGCCAGGCGTGGTGACGCCTAGGAAGTGGCCTTCGCCTCACCGCTGTTGCCGAGGAGCACGATCTTGTTGCCCTGCACCTCGTAGATGAAGATGTCCTGCGCGGCCAGCTCGCCCTTGGCGTCGAACTTGATCTGCTTTCCGACGCCCTGGAAGTCCTCGGTCTTGAGGAACTCGTTGATCTCCTCGGGCTTGGTCTTGCCGGCCTTGATCGCCTCGATGAACGCGGTCGCCGCGTCGAAGCCCTCGGTCGAGTAGATCGCGACCTCGGAGTTGTACTTCGCCTTGTAGTCGTCGGCGAACTTCTTGGCCTTGGCGTTCGTCTTGCCGGAGGCGTCGATGAGGCAGCCACAGCTCAGCAGCGCGCCCTTCGCGTTCGCCTCGCCCGCGCCCTCGATCAACCCGGCGGCGACCGAACCGTCGCCCGACATCATCTTGCCCTTGTAGCCGCCCTCGCGGAGCTGCTTGAACAGCCGTCCGGCGACCGCGTAGTAGCCACCGAAGTAGACCGCGTCGGGCTTGTACTGGTTGATCTTGTTGACGGTGGAGGAGTAGTCCGTCGCCTTGTCGTCCACGGCGTCCGACTTGGTCTCCACGCTCTTGGCGCCCGCGGCCTTCGCGATGGCGTCGGTGAGGCCCTTGCCGTAGGCCTGGTTGTCGGAGACCAGGTACAGCTTCTTCGCCCCCGAGTTCACCAGGAAGTTCGCGGCGCCCGCGCTCTGCACGGCGTCGTCGGCGACCACCCGGTGCCAGAACTTCCGGCCCTTCTCGGCAAGCTCGATGCTCGTCGCCGACGGCGACACGCTCGGGATCTTCGCCTCTTCAAGGATCGGGTCGACGCTCTCGGACTCACCGGAGAAGGCGGGCCCGATCAGGCCCACGATCTTGTCCTCCTTGACCGCGCCCTGCGCCTGGGTCGTGGCCTGCTCCGCCTTGCCCTGGCTGTCATACGTCTTGAGCTTGATCTTGACCTTGGGGTTGGTGGCGTTGTACTGGTCGATCGCCAGCTGCGCGCCCTGCTTGGGCGGAATCACCAGACCCGAGTTCTCACCGGTCAGGTCACCCATGAACCCGATCGTGACCTCGTCGCCGCCGCCACTGCCACCCTTATCGTCATCGCCACCGCAGGCCACGGCGCTGAGCGCGAGCGTCGCGCTCACCACCACCGCGCCGGCGATCCTCATCTTGTTGCGCCGCAAGGTGCCCAACCTTTCCATCCGGATCCGGGAGAGGAACGGGTACGAGTCAGCCCCGGGCGCCGATGCTCGGTTGGAGAAATCGGTCACTCGGGGACCAGATATGTCGTACACCGTGGACCCGCCCCAGAACAGGACCCCCGGATAGAAGGGTTACTCGTTCGTTACAGCCCCGTGCTCATCGGACACCCTGCATTAACAGGGATGATTACGCACAGCGACCATTCGGGCCCGGTCCGGAACTTCGCCATTGGCCCTTGACAACGCCCGCACTGACAGCGATAAGGAGTCAACCCGTGGCGGACTCGCCGCCCTGCGGCCCGTTGTCGCCCGAGCCGCCCTCGCGCGGACCGCCCGTCGCGCCCTCGACGACCGCCTCCGCGACGGCCCGCATCGTGAGGCGCCGGTCCATGGACGTCTTCTGGATCCAGCGGAAGGCGTCGGGCTCCGACCACCCGTGGGCCTGTTGCAGGAGGCCCTTCGCGCGGTCGACGACCTTGCGCGTCTCCAGCTGCTCCTTCAGACCCGAGACCTCCGCCTCCAGCGCGCGCAGCTCGGTGTACCGGCTCACCGCCATCTCGATGGCGGGCGCGAGGTCGGTCTTGGAGAACGGCTTGACGAGGTAGGCCATCGCCCCCGCCTCCGTCGCCCGCTGGACGAGTTCGCGTTGCGAGAACGCGGTCAGGATCACCACCGGGGCGATCCGCTCCGCCGAGATGCGCTCCGCGGCGGAGATGCCGTCGAGGACAGGCATCTTGACGTCCAGGATCACCAGGTCTGGCCGGTGCTCCACGGCCAGCCGCACGGCGGCCTCGCCGTCACCGGCCTCCCCGACGACCTCGTATCCGTCCTCCTGAAGCATCTCCTTCAGGTCCAGCCGGATCAGGGCCTCGTCTTCCGCGATCACAACTCGCCGAGCGCTCTCCACACCCCTGACCCTACCGAAACCCGCTACCCTGACCTGAGGAGCCCCCGTCAGGGCACTGCCCGGTTATCACCAACCTTCATGTCCGGTTTTTCCGGACATAGGCCCCGATATCCCAACGGCAGAGGAAATGTGCTCAAACCACATCAAGTGTGGGTTCGAATCCCACTCGGGGCACACCGACGGAGCCGCCGCCCGACCAGGACGGCGGCTTTGCCATGTCCGGCGTCCCGCGCGCCCTGGACGTCGCGGTAGCGGGGTGTGACGGGGCAGGCGTCGCGTTTCCGGAGCGTCGTGGAAATGAGATCAGGCGGTGATCGGCGACGGTGCCGCCGGGCCGGGCACCGCGCGGGTCGAGGCGCGCGGTGACCGGTGAGGAGCCAGTGGCGGGTCAGTGCTGGACGGTGATGGCGTCGCCGATGATGTGGACGCGCAGCGCGTTCGTCGATCCATGGGTGCCGGGGGGCGAACCGGCGACGACGACCACCTTGTCGCCCTTCTGACAGCGGCCCAGCTCCAAGAGGGCCTGCTCGACCTGCGCGAACATGGCGTCGGTGTGGTCGGCGTGCGGGACGACGAAGGTCTCGACACCCCAGACGTGCGCGAGGCGCCCCCGGACGGCGGGCACCGACGTGAACGCCAGCAGCGGGATCGGGGACCGGTAGCGCGACAGGCGGCGGGCCGTCTCGCCGGACATCGTGAACGCGGCCAGCGCCTCGGCGTGCACGATCGCGCCGACCTCGGCGGCCGCGCGGGCGATGGCGCCGCCGACCGTCTCGGGCATCCGGTGCAGGGTGTGGGTGGCCTGGAGGGCGGCCTCCTCGGCGGTCTGCACGATGCGGCTCATCGTCAGCACCGACTCGATCGGGTACTGCCCGACGCTGGTCTCGCCGGAGAGCATGACGGCGTCGGCGCCCTCGAAGACGGCGTTGGCGACGTCGGAGGTCTCGGCGCGGGTGGGACGCGGCGCGGAGATCATGGATTCGAGCATCTGGGTGGCGACGATGACCGGCCGGGCCTTCTCGCGGCACAGCTCGATGGCGCGCTTCTGGACGATCGGGACCTGTTCGAGCGGCAGCTCGACGCCGAGGTCGCCGCGGGCGACCATGATGCCGTCGAAGGCGGCGACGATCTCGGGGAGGCGCTCCACGGCCTGCGGCTTCTCGATCTTGCCGATCAGCGGGACCCGGACGCCCTCCTCCTCCATGATCTGGTAGCAGATGTCGGCGTCGGCGGGAGTGCGGACGAAGGACAGCGCGACGAGGTCGACGCCGAGGCGCAGCGCCCAGCGCAGGTCGCGCTCGTCCTTGTCGGTGAGCGCGGGAACGCTGACCGGGACGCCGGGCAGGTTCAGTCCCTTGTTGTCGGAGATCATGCCGCCGACGGTGACGGTGGTGCGGACGTGGTTGCCGTCGACGCCGGTGACCTTGAGGGCGACGCGGCCGTCGTCGATCAGGACGCTGTCGCCCGGGCTGACGTCGCCGGGCAGGCCCTTGTAGGTGGTGGACACCTCACGGCGGGAGCCGGGGACGTCGTCGGTGGTGACGGTGAACTCGTCGCCGACCGTGAGCCGGACGGGGCCGTCGGGGAAGCGCCCGATGCGGATCTTGGGGCCCTGTAGGTCCGCGAGGATGCCGACGCCGCGCCCGGTGGCGTCGGCGGCGGCCCGGATCCGGTGGAACACCGCCTCGTGGTCGGGGTAGTCGCCATGGCTCATGTTGAGCCGGGCGACGTCGATCCCGGCCTCGACGAGGGCGGTGATCTGCTCGGTGCTGGAGCAGGCGGGGCCGATGGTGCTGACAATCTTCGCTCGACGGGTCACGCCATAACCGTACTTAGTTACCCGCCGGTAGGTATGTTCATGCAGGATATGGTCTCCCGCGGTTCACCCAGTGGTCTAGGTCAGAGGTCTAGACCACAGGGGTCAGCGCTGGAACACCTCCACCGCGGCCTGGCCGAACGCCTTGAGATCATCGGGCTTGCGGCTGCTCACGAGGACGTTCGGGCCGTCCTCGCAGATCTCGACCTCCTCGTCGACCCACGTCGCCCCGGCGTTGCGCAGGTCGGTCCGGAGACTCGGCCACGAGGTGATGGTGCGGCCCCGGACGACGTCCGCCTCGACGAGCGTCCACGGGCCGTGGCAGATGACCGCCACGGGCTTGCCGGCGTCGAAGAACGCCTTGGCGAAGGCGACGGCCTTCGGGTCCATGCGCAGGAAGTCGGGGTTGGCGACACCGCCGGGCAGGACGAGCCCGTCGAACTCCCCCGGATCGGACGCGGCGACCGTGGCGTCGACGGGGAAGGTGTCGCCCTTGTCGAGATGGTTGAACGCCTGGATCTCACCGGAGGAGGTGGAGATCAGCCGGGGCGTGCCCCCGGCCTGCTGGACGGCCGTCCAGGGCTCGACGAGTTCGACCTGCTCGGTGCCCTCGGGCGCGCAGAGGAACGCGATGGTCCGGCCCTGGAGATCATGGTTCGACATGGTGAAAGCTCCTGGTTTGGATGGATTTCCTCTGCCCCTGCCCGTGCGCGCGGATGGTATGCAGGAAGGGTGAATCCGACCGCGTATCGGGAGTATCCGGCGCCGGGGCTGGCGTGCTCGTGGACGGCGGCGCTGCCGCCGGACGCCGAGCCGTTCACGCAGCGCGTCGTGCCCGACGGGTGCGTCGATCTCATCTGGTCGGCGGACGGGCTCCTGGTGGCGGGGCCGGACACCGGGCCGATCCCGGCGGTCATGCGGCCGGGCGACGCGGTGGCGGCGGTGCGGTTCGGGCCGGGCACGGCGCCGCCGGTGCTGGGCGTCCCGGCGGACGCGATCCGCGACGGGCGGCTCCCGTTGCGCGAGCTGTGGGGCGGCGACGCCGACCGGCTGGCCGCGACTGTGGCGACGGCGCCCGACCCACGCGCGGCGCTGGTCGCGGCGGTCCAAGCGCGGATACGGCCCGTGGATCCGCTGGTCGGGGCGGTGCTGGCGGGCGTCGTGGAGCGTTCGGTGCGGGACGTCGCCGACGATCTCGGCATCAGCGAACGGCACCTGCGACGGCGTTCACTGGCGGCGTTCGGCTACGGGCCGAAGACGTTGCAGCGGGTGTTGCGGTTCCAGCGGGCGCTGAGCCTGGCGCGGGCGGGCGAGCCGCTGGCCGGGGCGGCGTTCGCGGCGGGCTACGCCGACCAGGCGCACCTCGCGCACGAGGTGCGGGACCTGGCGGGCGAGCCCGTCCGCAACCTGCTGTGACCCGAACCTGATGTGGTTCAGGGCTTGAGACGGCCGTAGGCGCGCAGGGTCCTGAGCCGTTCGACGGTGATGTGGCCGCGCCACTCGGGTCGGGTGATCGGCGTCCAGATCGGGAAGGCGACATTCCACCCGCCGTCGTCGTCCTGCGCGTCGACGAGGGCGTCGAGATGGGCGTCGATGGTGTCGGCGGTGAAGAGTCGGCGTCCGTACCCGTCCGGGGTGGGGGCGAAGTCGAGCGGGGTGTGGTGCGCGCCCTCCGCGTCGGGATCGAGGGCCGCGGCGAGGGCGTCCCGGACGCGGATGAAGGCGGCCTCGGCGCGGTCCCGGTCGGGGACGTGGTCGAGGAACGTGAGGATGGACAGCGCGTCGTACGCGCCCGGTTCGTCGGCGCCGTCCTCCAGGTGGCGCCAGCAGAAGTCGGTGGCGGGGCCGAGCCAGGGGTGGCGCGACCCGGCGCGGTGCAGCATCCCGGCGAGGCTTCCCGTGGGGTTGATGGCGCCGGGCGGGTCGTCCTGCGTCTGCCACCACGGTGCGTGCGGTGTGTCACGGACGCTGGGCAACACGAACGGGGCTCCCCCACCATGCTTGGTGATCGACGACAGGTAGTCGCCGATGCGGGTCGCGGCGGGGTCGTCGTCGGCGCCGCACTGGTGAAGGACGTCAAGGGCGTGCTGCGCGGGGACGGGTTGGCTGCCCTCGCCGCGCAGGTCGGGTTCGAGGGCGTGGCCGTAGCCGCCGTCGGGGTTCTCGTAGGCGCGCAGGGCGGCGAGGACGGGTCCGGCGGGCCCGCCGCCGAAATGGAGGGCGAACCGGTGCCGGTCGATGAGACGGCCGTTGACGCGCATGAACGCGGCCGCGCGGTCGAGGCCGATGCGGGTGAGAACCTTCATGCCGCCAACGCTAGGGGCGGCCGGATCCGGCCGTCTTGTAGGAAACGGACACCACACGAAGCGGATGCGACACGAGCGGGCACGGGTGGGCCCGGCCACCCCAGCGGTGGGTGGCCGGGCCCCTGAGGTCCCGCGCGCGGGGGGTTGCGGGAGCGGGCGGTTCGCGGCGGCGCGCCGGGTCTCGGGCCGTCCGGACGCCGCGTGGTGAACCTGGGCGGGACGGTAGCCGACGGGCCGGGAGACTACAAGTGGGCGCCCGGTGCGGGCGGTCCGGCGGTCGCTCGGGGGACGTGGGCTGTTCCGGTGAGGGGTGCGTTCGTGGTCTGCTGTGCGTCATGAGTGATCCGCTTGACGAACGTGACGTGGCAGGTGAGCCGCTCGCCGTGGTGGCGGGGGCGGCGGGACCGTATCTGGACGGGCTCGCGGAGCGCCCCGTGCACGATCGGTCACAGGACACCCTGCTGGACGAGTTGGGCGGGCCGCTGCCAGAACGGGGCGACGGAGCGGTCGCGGCCGTGGAACACCTGGTCAGGCTGGGGACTCAGGCGGCGACGCACTCGTCCGGCCCGCGCTGCTTCCATTTCGTGGTGGGCGGGGCGACCCCGGCGGCGATGGCGGGCGACTGGACGACCTCGCTCCTGGACCAGGGCGCGGGCCTGTGGGTGCTGTCACCGCTCGCGACGAAGGCGGAGACCGTCGTCCTGGGCTGGCTGAAGGAGCTGTTCGGGCTGCCCGCGTCGTTCGGCGGCGTGCTGACGCCGAGTGCGACACTGGCGCACGTGACGGGCCTGGCGTGCGCCCGCTACTGGTGGGCCGACCAGTACGGCGTGGACGTGACGTCCCGTGGCCTGGCGGGTCTCCCGCCGATGCCGGTGTTCAGCAGCGGCCTGGTGCATGTGAGCACCCGGAAGGCGTTGCAGATCCTGGGCTGCGGACGCGACACGGTCCGGACGTTCGCGAAGGACGACGCCGGACGGCTCGACCTCGCGGCGATGGACGCGGAGCTGGCGCGCGTCGACGGCCGCGCCGTGATCGTGGCGAACCTCGGGGACGTCAACACGGGCGACTCCGACCCGATTCCCGAGCTGGCCGACCTGGCGGAACGGCACGGCGCGTGGCTGCACGTGGACGGCGCGTTCGGCGTCTTCGCCGCCCTGTCGCCCCGGACCGCTCATCTCGCGGCCGGATTGGAACGTGCCGATTCGGTGACGGCGGACGGGCACAAGTGGCTGAACGTGCCGTACGAGAGCGGATTCTCGTTCGTCCGCGACCCGGAGCTGATGACGCGGACGTTCGGCGCGTGGGGCGCGGCGTACCTGCCGGACGAGGACGACGAGCGGATCAACTACAACACGCTGGGCCCGGAGTCGTCGCGGCGGGCGCGGGCCCTGCCGATCTGGGCGACGCTGCGCGCGTACGGGCGCGACGGCTACCGCGCGATGGTGGAACGGCACCTGGACGTCTCCCTGCACCTGGGCGACCTCGTCGAGAAGGCGCCCGACCTGGAGCTGCTCGCGCCGGTGCGGCTGTGCGTCGTGTGCTTCCGGTACCGTCCGGACGGCGTCCCGGAGGAGCGCCTGAACGAGCTGAACGCGCGGCTCGGTGAGGCGCTCCTCGCGGACGGCCGCGTCTTCGCGGGGACGAGCACGTACCGGGGCATGACGGTCTTCCGGCCCGCGCCGCTGAACTGGAGGACGACCAAGGCCGACGTGGAACTCCTGGTGGACGTCCTCCGGGAACTCGGCGCGCCCATGACCGGCTGACCGGTCAGGTCGCGCAGTCGTTCCAGGGCGCGCGCGACGACCCGGGTCCCGAGAAGCGAACGCTTTCGGGCCCCGGGCCGTCAGGGTCAGGCGGTGCGGTCAGGCGATGGGACGGGCGGTCGGCGGGATGGGATACGGCAGCGACGTCTCACCGGTGAGGTGGGCGTCGACGGCGTGCGCGGTGGCGCGGCCCTCGGCGATGGCCCACACGATGAGGGACTGGCCGCGGCCCATGTCGCCCGCGGCGAACACGCCGTCCACGGACGTCCGGTAGTCGCGGTCGCGGGCGACGTTGCCGCGCTCGTCCAACTCGACGCCGAGCTGGTCGAGCAGGCCCTCGCGCTGCGGGCCGAGGAAGCCCATCGCGAGCGTGACCAGCTCGGCGGGGATCTCCCGCTCGGTGCCCTCGACCGGCTGGAACCGGGTCTGCGGGCCGCCGACCTCCACGAGCCGCAGCGCGCGGAGATTCCCCTCGTCGTCGCCGACGAACTCGGTGGTGGACACGGCGTACACGCGGTCGCCGCCCAGGTCGGCGAGTTCCTCGTGGGCGCTCTCGACCTTGAACAGCATCGGGTACGTCGGCCACGGCTGCGCGTCCGGACGGGTCTCCGGCGGGCGCGGCATGATCTCCAGCTGGGTGACGGACGCGGCGCCCTGCCGGATCGCGGTGCCGAGGCAGTCGGCGCCGGTGTCGCCGCCGCCGATGACCACGACGTGCTTGCCCTGCGCGGAGATCGGCGACTCCTCGAAGTCGCCCTCCTGCACGCGGTTGGACGGCGGCAGGTACTCCATCGCCTGGTGCACGCCGTTCAGCTCGCGTCCGGGGGCGGGCAGGTCGCGCCACACGGTCGCGCCGCCCGCGAGGACGACGGCGTCGTGGCGCGCGCGCAGCTCGTCGGCCGTGATGTCGACGCCGACGTCCACCGACGTGACGAACACGGTGCCCTCGGCGCGCATCTGGTCGAGACGCCGGTCGAGGTGCCGCTTCTCCATCTTGAACTCGGGGATGCCGTAGCGCAGCAGGCCGCCGACGCGGTCGGCGCGCTCGTACACGGTGACGTCGTGTCCGGCGCGGGTGAGCTGCTGCGCGGCGGCGAGGCCCGCGGGCCCGGAACCGACGACCGCGACGCTCTTTCCCGTCCTGGTGGTCGGCGGCTGCGGACGCACCCAGCCCTCGGCGAACGCCCGGTCGATGATCTCGACCTCGACCCGCTTGATCGTCACCGGGTCCTGGTTGATGCCGAGGACGCAGGCGCTCTCGCACGGGGCGGGGCACAGCCGCCCGGTGAACTCGGGGAAGTTGTTGGTCGCGTGCAGCCGCTCGATCGCCTCACGCCAGTCCGAGCGGTGGACGAGGTCGTTCCACTCGGGGATGAGGTTGCCGAGCGGGCAGCCCTGGTGGCAGAACGGGATGCCGCAGTCCATGCAGCGGCTCGCCTGCTTCTCCAGCCGGTCGTGGCCGAAGTCCTCGTAGACCTCGGACCAGCTCCGGATCCGCACGTCGACCGGGCGGCGCTTCGGGAGCTCCCGCCGGACGGTCAGAAAACCCTTCGGGTCGGCCATGTGAAGGAGTCCCCCTCTCTCAGCTCTGCGCGGCGGCCATGACGGCCTCGTCGACGTCGCGGCCCTCGGCCTCGGCCTCGGCCATGGCGGTCAGCACGCGCCGGAAGTCCCGCGGCATGATCTTGGTGAAGCGGGTCGCGGCGGTCGCCCAGTCGTCCAGCAGGCGGCGCGCGACGGCGGAGCCCGTCTCGGCCAGGTGCCGTTCGACCAGCGTCCGGACGTCGTCCACGTCGCCGGAGTCGAGCGGTTCCAGGTCGACCATGTCGCCGTTGACGCGGTCGGGCACCAGGTCCAGGACGTAGGCGATGCCGCCGGACATGCCCGCCGCGAGGTTGCGTCCCGTCGCACCGAGGATGACGGCGCGGCCGCCGGTCATGTACTCGCAGGCGTGGTCGCCGACGCCCTCGACGACGGCGGTGGCGCCGGAGTTGCGGACGCAGAACCGCTCGCCGACGATCCCGCGGGCGAACAGCTCGCCCGAGGTCGCGCCGTACAGGATGACGTTCCCGCCGATGATCTGCTCCTCGGCGGCGAACCCGGCGTCCGCCGGGGGACGCAGCGTCAGCCGCCCCCCGGACAGGCCCTTGCCGACGTAGTCGTTGGCGTCGCCGACGAGCCGCAGCGTGATGCCCCGCGGCAGGAACGCGCCGAACGAGTTGCCCGCCGACCCGGTGAACGTGATGTTGATCGTGTCGTCGGGCAGGCCGTCCGCGCCGCGCTCCCGGGTCAGCTCGTGCCCGAGCATCGTCCCGACCGTGCGGTTGATGTTGCGGATGGGCAGTTCCAGGTTGACGCGGGTGCCGTGCTCGACGGCGCCCTCCGACAGCTGCATCAGCGTGTTGTCGAGCGCCTTCTCCAGGCCGTGGTCCTGGACGGTGGTGCGGCGCAACGCGGCGCCGTCCGGGACGTCGGGCGCGTGCAGGATCGGCGCGAGGTCGAGCCCGGACGCCTTCCAGTGCTCGACGGCCTCGCGGGTGTCGATCAGCTCGACATGCCCGATCGCCTCGTCGAGCGTCCGGAACCCGAGGGCCGCCAGGTACTCGCGGACCTCCTCGGCGATGAACTCGAAGAAGTTCACGACGAACTCGGGCTTGCCCGAGAACCGCTGCCGCAGAACCGGGTTCTGCGTGGCGACGCCGACCGGGCAGGTGTCGAGGTGGCAGACCCGCATCATGACGCAGCCCGACACCACGAGCGGCGCGGTCGCGAAGCCGTACTCCTCCGCGCCGAGCAGCGCGGCGACGACGACGTCGCGGCCGGTCTTCATCTGCCCGTCGGTCTGCACGACGATGCGGTCGCGCAGGCCGTTCAGCAGCAGCGTCTGCTGCGTCTCGGCGAGGCCCAGCTCCCACGGCGCGCCCGCGTGCTTCAGCGACGTCAGCGGGGACGCGCCGGTGCCGCCGTCGTGCCCGGAGATCAGCACCACGTCGGCGTGCGCCTTGGACACCCCGGCCGCGACCGTGCCGACCCCGACCTCAGCGACCAGCTTGACGTGGACGCGCGCCGCCGGGTTGGCGTTCTTCAGGTCGTGGATGAGCTGCGCCAGGTCCTCGATGGAGTAGATGTCGTGGTGCGGCGGCGGCGAGATGAGGCCGACGCCCGGCGTGGAGTGCCGGGTCTTGGCGATCCACGGGTACACCTTGTGGCCTGGCAGCTGGCCGCCCTCGCCGGGCTTGGCGCCCTGCGCCATCTTGATCTGGATGTCGTCGGCGTTGGTGAGGTACTCGGAGGTGACGCCGAACCGGCCGGACGCGACCTGCTTGATCGCGCTGCGGCGCAGGTCGCCGTTGGCGTCCGGGACGAAGCGGGCCGAGTCCTCGCCGCCCTCGCCGGTGTTGGACTTGCCGCCGAGCCGGTTCATCGCGATCGCGAGGGTCTCGTGCGCCTCGGCGGAGATGGACCCGTACGACATCGCGCCGGTGGAGAACCGCTTGACGATCTCCGCGACGGACTCGACCTCGTCCAGCGGCACCGGCGCCCGCTCGCCCTCCTTCAACCGGAACAGGCCGCGCAGCGTCATCAGCCTCTCGGCCTGCGAGTCGACGGAGGCGGTGTACTCCTTGAAGATCTCGTACCGGCGGGTGCGGGTGGCGTGCTGGAGCTTGAACACCGTGTCCGGGTTGAACAGGTGCGGCTCGCCCTCGCGGCGCCACTGGTACTCGCCGCCGACCTCCAGCGTCCGGTGCGCGAGGTCGTTGCCGCCCGGCGGGTAGGCGCGGGCGTGCCGCTGGGCGGCCTCGCGGGCCAGCACGTCGAAGCCGACGCCGCCGAGCCGGGACGTGGTCCCGGTGAAGCAGCGGGACACGACCTGCTCGCCGAGCCCGATCGCCTCGAAGATCTGCGCGCCGGTGTAGGACGCGACCGTGGACACGCCCATCTTCGACATGACCTTCAGGACGCCCTTGCCGTACGCCTTGACCAGGTTCCGGACGGCCCCGTTCACGTCACGCGCCGCGTCGCCGCCCTCGATGGCCCCGCTGCGGACGAGGTCCTCGACGGTCTCGATCGCCAGGTACGGGTTGATCGCGGACGCGCCGTATCCGATGAGCAGCGCCATGTGGTGGCACTCGCGGGCCTCCCCGGTCTCGATGATGAGGCCGACGCGCGTGCGGGTCTTCTCGCGGATCAGGTGGTGGTGGACGGCGCCGGTCAGCAGCAGCGACGGGATCGCGGCATGCGCGGAGTCGGCGCCGCGGTCGGACAGGACGATGATCCGCGCGCCGTCCTCGATCGCCCGGGTGACCTCGGCGTTGATCTCCTCAAGACGGGACTGGAGTGCCTCTCCCCCACCGGCCACGTCGTACAGGCCGTGCACGACGTGGGCGCGCAGGTGCGGCAGCGACCCCTCGTCGTCAATGTGGATGATCTTCGAGAGCTCGTCGTTGTCGAGGATCGGGGTCGGCAGCACGAGCCTGCGGCACGACTCGGGCCCCGGCTCCAGCAGGTTGCCCTCCGGGCCGAGCGTCGACTGCAACGAGGTGACGAGCTCCTCGCGGATCGCGTCCAGCGGCGGGTTCGTGACCTGCGCGAACAGCTGCTTGAAGTAGTCGAACAGCAGCCGCGGACGCTCCGACAGCACCGCGATCGGCGTGTCGGTGCCCATCGACCCGATCGGCTCGGCGCCGGTCCGCGCCATCGGCGTCAGGATGATCCGCTGCTCTTCGAGCGTGTAGCCGAACGACTGCTGGCGCTTCACCAGCGTCTCGTGCGTCGGGATCTCCCGCTCGCGGCGCGGCAGCTCCTCGAACCGGACCAGGCCCTCGTGCAGCCACTCGCCGTACGGGTGCGCGGCGGCCAGCTCGGCCTTGACCTCGTCGTCCTCGACGATCCGCCCGGCGGCGGTGTCCACCAGGAAGATCTTGCCGGGCTGGAGGCGGCCCTTCCGGACGACCTTGGCCGCCGGGATGTCGAGCACGCCCGCCTCGCTGGCCAACACGACCAGGCCGTCGTCGGTCACCCAGTACCGGCCGGGCCGCAGGCCGTTACGGTCCAGGACGGCGCCCGCGACCGTTCCATCGGTGAAGCTGACGCTGGCGGGGCCGTCCCACGCCTCCATCAGCGTCGAGTGGAACTCGTAGAACGCGCGGCGCTCGGCGTCCATCTCGGCGTGGTTCTCCCACGCCTCCGGGATCATCATCAGCACGGCGTGCGGCAGCGACCGGCCGCCGAGGTGCAGCAGCTCCAGGCACTCGTCGAACGACGCGGTGTCGCTGGCCTCGATGTCGATCACCGGATAGATCCGGGACAGGTCGCCCGGGATCAGGTCCGACTCCAGCAGCGCCTCGCGGGCCCGCATCCAGTTCCGGTTGCCCTTCACCGTGTTGATCTCGCCGTTGTGGGCGATGAACCGGTACGGGTGGGCCAGCTCCCAGGCGGGGAACGTGTTGGTCGAGAACCGCGAGTGGACGAGGGCGATCGCGCTGGTGAACCGGCGGTCCGACAGGTCGGGGAAGAACGGCTCCAGCTGCGGGGTCGTCAGCATCCCCTTGTAGACGATCGTCCGGCTGGACAGGCTCGGGAAGTAGACCGCCACGTCCTGCTCGGCGCGTTCGCGCATGCAGAACACGACGCGATCCAGCTCCAGGCCCGTCGTGCCGTCGTGCGGGCCGCCGGGCTCGGCGGCGACGAACAGCTGCGCGAAGTGCGGCATGACCCGGCGGGCGGCGGGGCCGGTGAAGTCGGGATCGTGGGGAAGCTCACGCCACCCGAGGACCGTCAGGCCCTCCTCGGCGCACAGCGCCGCGACGTGCGCGGTCACGGCGGCGCGCTCGTCGACGTCGCTCGGCAGGAACGCGATGCCCGCCGCGTATGCACCCGGCTCGGGCAGCGGGAAGTCGCAGACCTCGCGGAAGAACGCGTCCGGAAGCTGGACGAGGATGCCGACGCCGTCGCCGTCGTCCGGCTCGGCGCCGACGGCGCCCCGGTGGTCGAGGTTCTTCAGGACGGTCAGGGCGTTCTGCACGATGTCGTGGCTCGTGCGGCCATGCAGGTCGGCGACGATGCCGACGCCACAGGCGTCGTGCTCGTTCGCGGGGTCGTAGAGGCCCTGGGCGCGGCCAGCGGCCGTCGCGCCGGGCGTGCGGGCAGCAGGTGTGAAGGCGGCAGCGGCCATCAACCCTCCCGTCGTCGTCGTGTCACTGCTTCGGAGTCAGTGCAGGCACGGGACGGCGTTGGCCCTGCTGCGGTGAGATGACATTACAGCACTGCCGGGATCATGCCCGGCTGCCCCAGATCGCGAAACTTCCGAGCGTGGATCCGACCGTGCGTCATCTCACAGTGGTTTAGACCAGTCTACCCGGGTCGATCAGTTTGAAGCGCGGGCGGCCCTGCCCAGAACGGCCGGGGCCTGCCCGCCCGCGATCAGCAACGACAGCAACGTCTCGTCCTTCTCGTCGCCCTTGCCGTCCACGCGCTCCGCCCACGTGACGACGGCGAAATGGCCCATGGCGAGACCGCGCGCCATGCCGAAGCCGCGTCCGAACCCGTCCAGCGGGGCGGGCGCCTCCAGCGGCCGGACGAAACCCGCGCCACGGGTCTTCTCCAGCGTCTCGACGAACCGGTCGGCGTCGGCCGACTGGGCCAGGTTGAACACCGCGACGGCCAGGGCGTGGTCGTCGTCGGCGTAGATCCCGCGGACCGCCTGCGTGCAGCCGCCCTCGCCCAGCACGTCACCGACGGTGCCGCCCCACACGGCGGCGGCGCAGTCGCCGTCCAGCCGCTTGGCCCGCAGCTTCACCTTCACGTCGCTGTCGGGGACCGCCAACTCGGTGGCGCTGGACGGGAACGCCTCCGCGATGGTCAGCGGCGCCGAGTCCGTGGAGCGGGACGCGATGCCCGCGTACGCCTCCGTCGTCGGGGAACTGGAGTAGGAGTCGGGCGACGGGCCCGTCCCGGCCGGTTTCCCGATCTTCGCGTGGGCAGTGACGCCCCCGTGGGCGGCGTCGCCGCCGTCCCGCAGGACCAGGACGCCCAGCCCGACGAGCACCAGCACGCCGAGCACGGCCGCCGCGCCGAAGTACAGCTTCGGCCCGTGCTGCTTCCCGCCGCGCCGTTTCTTGCCAGAGCGCTTCTTGCCAGCGCGCGGCGGCGGGACGGTCTCGTGGGCGTCGTCGTAGTCGGCGCCGTACTCGGACGACCCGTCGCCGACCGGGGCGGGCGGCGGCGGGGCGGGGCGTTCCTGGCGGGGCGGGCGGCGGGCCGGGGTACGGGAGCGCGGGGCGCCCGAGCGGCCCGGCGCCGACCGTCGCGGGCCGGGCCGTCCCATGCCGGACGGCCTGCCCTGACGGCTCACCGGCGCCCGCCGGGGGCCGCCGCGACGCGGTTCATCGGGATCCACGAACGCGCAGACTACTGGCCGGGCTTGCCCGTGGCGGCCAGGTCGAGCCGTCCGTACAGGAAGTCGGCCGCGTTCTCGATGACCAAACTCACGTCGATCATCTCGTTGAGCGAGCTGGGCTGCGCCCCGCCGGCCCGCTCCACCAGCGTGATCACCGCGTAGTGGCCGTAGGTCTTGGCGTAGGCGGCGCTGAACCCGGCCCCGGACGCGGGCACCCCGGGCGCCTTCAGCAGGGTCGGCCAGCCCGCGTCGGTGCGCGGGTCGAGGTCGCGGAGGACCTGCTTGACGCCCTCCTCGCCGTTCAGGTTGATCACGATGAACTGGCCGACGTGCTGCTTGTCGGCGCTCACGTAGGCGGACCGGACGATCTGGGTGCAGCCGAACTTGGCGAGGTCGCCCTGCAACCGGGCGCCCCAGGTCGCGGCCTTGCAGTCCGACGTCAGGTCGGACGCGGCGAGCGCGTAGGTCTGGCCGCCCGACTTCAGGTTCTTGGCGGAGAACGCCTCGCCCTCGGTGATGGCGCGGCCGTCGGCGGACCTGGCCGCGATCGAGCCGAAGCCCTCGCCGTCGTAGTCCGGCGTGTACGCGGTCGGCAGGACCTTGCGCGGGGGCGCCTTCTCCGTCCCGCCGCCGGTCAGCATCGTCACCGCCACGATCGCGACGGCGACCGCGACCAGCGCGGCGGCGCCGCCGAACAGGAGCTTCGGGCCGGGAAGCCGGCGGCCCGGTTTCTTGTCGTCGTCCGGCCAGAAGTCCCGGCCGCGGCCCTTGCGCCCGGCCTGCGGGGAGCCTGTGTCACGAGCCTCGATCACGCCCCGGAGCTTAGCGGCCCCGGCGCTCCCCGCGTGGCCAAAAGGGCGTTTCATCCAGATTCCTTTGGGGAAGGACGAACCGTCCTATCAGCCGGTGCCGATCAGCGCGCCGACCCCGTAGGTGATCCCCGCGGCGGCGGCGCCGAACAGCAACTGCCGCGTCCCGCCGAACCACCAGGCGCGGGTCGTGACCCGTGACACCAGGGCGCCCGCCGCGAACAGCCCCGCCGCCGCGACGCCCGCGGCGGGCCACAGCGACGACGCGCCCAGCAGGTACGGAAGCACCGGCAGGACCGCCCCGATCCCGAACGACAGGAACGACGAACCCGCCGCCAGCACCGGGGACGGCAGGTCGCCAGGTGTCACCCCGAGCTCCTCCCGGGTGTGCACCAGCAGGGCCTCGTCCGGGTCGCGCGACAGCTGCCGCGCGACCTCAGCCGCGGTCTCCGGGTCGACGCCGCGCGCCTCGAACACGCCCGCCAGCTCCCGCTCCTCGGCGCCCGGATGCCGGGCGAGCTCGCGCCGCTCGACCTCGATCTCCGCCTCCGCCAGCTCCGACTGGGACGCGACCGAGATGTACTCCCCCGCCGCCATCGAGAACGCGCCCGCCGCCAGGCCCGCGAGACCCGCCAGCAGGACGACCCGCTGGGTCGCGTGGCCGCCCGCCACACCGGCGATCAGCGCGAAGTTGGACACCAGTCCGTCCATCGCGCCGAACACGGCGGGCCGCAGCCAGCCGCCGGTGACGTCGCGGTGCTGGTGATGGCGTTCCGAGGTCCGGTCGGTCAAGCGTTACTTCCCGTCCTTGACGGGCTCGCCCTTCTCCAGCTCCACGGCGTCTTCGGCTTCCTCGGCGTCCTCCGCCTGGTCCGCGTCCTCCGGCCGCTCGGGCTTCTCGGGCTCGTCGGCCTCAGCGTCCGTGGGCGCGGGATCGTCCTGCTCGTCGGCGGGCTCCTCGGCCGCGTCCGCCGCGTCGTCCTTCGCCCTGGCCTCTGTCTCGGACTCGGACTCCGGTTCGGCGGTGGCCGGGGTGTCGGACACCGGCTCCGCGCCCGGCACGACGACGATCTCCGGGTCGGTGCGGCCACGGGCCTGGTACATGTAGGCGACGGCGGCGACGAACAGGAGGAACGACGTCCAGTCGTTCAGCCGCAGGCCGAGGATCTCGTGCGCGTCGTCGATGCGCAGCGCCTCGATCCAGGCCCGTCCCACCGTGTAGGCGGCGACGTAGAGCGCGAACGCGCGGCCGTGCGTGAGCTTGTAGCGCCGGTCAGCCCAGAGGATCAGAATCGCGACGCCCACGCACCACAACGACTCGTACAGGAACGTCGGATGGTAGTGGGCGATGTCGGCGTACTTCGGGTCGAGCGCGGGCCCGCCGTCCAGCACCGGACGGTGGCTCTCGTCGATGTCGACGGCCCAGAAGGCGTCCAGCGGCCTACCGTACAGCTCCTGGTTCCAGTAGTTGCCCCAACGGCCGATGGCCTGCGCGAGGACGATGCCCGGCGCGACGGCGTCGGCGAGCGCGAGCGCGGAGATTCCGCGCCGGCGGCACGCGATCACGGCACCGAGCCCGCCCGCCGCGACCGCGCCCCAGATGCCGAGGCCGCCCTTCCAGATCTCCAGCGCGCGGAGCGTGTCGCCGCCCTCGCCGAAATAACGCTGGTAGTCGGTGACGACGTGGTAGAGCCGCCCCCCCACGAGGCCGAACGGCACCGCCCACACGGCCACGTCGATGATCACGCCGGACGTGCCGCCCTTGGCCGCCCAGCGGCGTTCGCCCAGCCAGACCGCGACGACGATGCCAAGAATGATCATGACGGCGTAGGCGCGGATCGGGATCGGCCCAAGGTGCCAGACGCCCTGCGAGGGACTCGGTATATAAGCCAGCGGCTCCATGACCGCAGACGTTACCCCCTCCGGGACGCGATCCGCGCCGTCTACGGCGTCGCCGCGTCGCCGCCGGTCGCCCCGACGCTCGACCGCGCCCCACCGGACGCCGGGGCCCGCCCGCCGCCCGCCTCGGCGACGGCGTCGCGCAGCCCGTCCGGCGAGCCGAGCAGGTCATGGTCGACCTTCGCGCCGTTCAACGCCAGGTACGGCGTGGCGTCGACCCCGACCCGCCCGGCCCGGGCACTCGCCTGGTCGACCTGGTCGATCCGCTGGGACCCGGTGACGCACGTGGCGAAGTCCGGACCGGTGACGCCCAGTTCGGCGGCCCACGCGGTCAGGTTCTCGTTGGTGAACCCGAGATCGCCTTCCGCGGGCTGCTCGTTGAAGAGCCGGTCGTGGTACTGCACCCACCGGTCGGCGGGCAGGCACGCGGCGGCGTTCGCGGCCCGCCGCGAGTTCGACATCAGCGGCTCCTGCTGGAAGAGCTGGAACGGCCGGTAGACGACCTTGACCCTGCCCTCGGCGGCGAGCCGCTTGATCGTCCCGCCGACCCTGGCCTCCATCGCCCGGCACGCGGGGCACTGGAAGTCCTCGTAGACGTCCAGGACGGGAGTGGTCACGCCCGGCCGCGCCATCGCGACGGCGCCGTCCGGCTCCCGGGCCGTGGGGGCGAGCGGGCCCTCGTAGGAGTCGACCACGACCTCGTCGCCACCGCCACGGGACACGGCCACCACCACCGCCACGATCACCACGGCCGCCATCGCGACACCGCCGAGGACGACCAGCAGCAGCCGCTGCCGCCGCTGCCGGACCGCGATCCGCGCCCGTTCCCCCGTGGGCGGCTCCCACTGTTGCTGGCTCATCCCGATCCCCCGATCGCCGTACCCAGATCAACGCCGGACCCGAGCAGACACCGTGCCCGACCAGACACCGTGCCCGCTTAGGCACCGTGGTCAACCAGACACTGTGCGTAGTCGCTCGTTTACGCATGAGGGTAGCGGTGAGCCGGGGCTGAGTCCGGCGAAGCGGGAACGCGACGCGCCGCGCCGATCGTCGGGATCGGCGCGGCGCGGTCAGCCTGGTGCGGTGTGGCGGTGTGGCGATGTAGCGGGGCGGGCTACTTCCCGGCGGCGCGGGCGCCCTCGATGGCGGCGCGCAGCGCACCCGGGTTCATGATCTCGCCGCCCTGGAGCTGCTTGCCGTCCAGGAAGACGGACGGCGTGCTGTCGACGCCGCGCTGCTGCGCGTACTTGGTCATCGCGTCGACCTGCGGCTTCTTCTGCTCGTCCCGGACGCACTTCTCGAAGTTGGCGTCCTTGACACCGACGTCCTTGCCCCACTTGACCAGGTCGTCGGGCGAGAAGCCCTTGTCGCCCTCGCGAGGCTGGTACTTGTACAGCGCGTCATGGTAGGAGAGCCACTGCGGCGCCGGGACGCACAACGCTGCCTCCGCCGAGCGCAGCGAGTTGATCTTCACCGGGTCCTCCATCTGGCCGAACAGATGGAACGGCCGGTAGACGACCTTGACCTTGCCCTCCGCCGCCAGCTTCACGATCGTGTCGCCGCTGGTCCCCTCGAACTGCTTGCAGATCGGGCACTGGAAGTCCTCGAAGATCTCCAGGGTCGGCTTGGCCACGCCCGCGTTGGCCATCACGATCGAGCCGTCCTGCTGGCGGCTGAGCGGGGCGACCGCGCCGGTATGCGGCTCGGCCCGGCCGTTCTTGCCCTGGCGGTCGATGATCAGCACGGTCCCGACCACGATGACCGCGACCGCGACCACGGACCCGAGGACGATGGCGAGCAGCCGCCGCTGCTTCGCACGCGCCGCCTGCCGCTTGCGCTCGGAGGCCAGACGCTCCCGGGCGGACCGCTCACGTGCGGCCTTGCTCATGGGGTTTCTCCTATTGCGAGGGCGCCGCACCGCCACGGTGCGGCGCGGTCACGGCGAGACTAGTCGACTTGACCGATTCGCCGGAATTCGTCGATCAGAACGAGGATGAAGAGCAGGACGGTCACGGTGTGGACCCCGCTGCACCACAGGCAGATCTTGTGCAGGATCGCCAGTTCGACGGTGACGAGGTAGACGACGAAGAGCATGCCGATCGACACGCTCACCACCCGTCCCCACCGCAGGGGCGGCCAGGTCGACCGCAGCGCCCACGGCGTCATCAGCGCGGCGAACGCCACGAAGAACGCCAGGCCGAGCAGCGGCATGGGAACCCCGACCAGCGTCGAGTACTCGCTGGTCGTGACCGCGTGGCAGTCGACGGTCTTGGTCGCCGAGCACACCAGTGCCCCGTCGTTGTAGTGCGCGATCGTCAGGTACACGGAGATCCCGAACCCGACGAGCGTCAGGATCCAGGCCGCGACCTGCGACCATGCGGGCGGCAACGGCGGCGCGACCGTCCCGGCCCGCTCGTTCGCCGTCATCTCTTGCGTCATCGTGATCCTTTCCGGACCGCCTCACCCGGCGAACACACCTTACGGGAGAGCGGCGGAACCACAAGCACAACTCGGAGGCACCGTCCGCGAGTTCCCGAAATCCGCCGATGGAGCGGATCAAGGGCCCGAAGACAGCGCTCCGAACACAGCGCCCCAGGGCTCGGTGCCCCGGAGGTCAGCGGCCCGCGCGGACTCCGGCGGCCAGCTCCTCGGTGAGCGCCCGGAGGCTCGCCAGGCCGGACGCCGCGTCGGGCGCGTCCAGCAGGCGGCGGACGAACGCCGAACCGACGATCACGCCGTCGGCGAACCCGGCGACCTCGGCGGCCTGCGCGCCGTTGCCGACCCCGAGGCCGAGCCCGACCGGCAGGTTCGTGCCCGCCTTGTCGATGACCGTGCGGGTGCGTTCGACCAGGCGCGGCGCGCCGGTGTCGACGGCGGTCCTGGCGCCGGTGACGCCCATCAGCGACGCCGCGTACACAAAGCCCCGGGACGCCGTGGTGATCGTCTCGATGCGCTCGTCGGTGGAGCTGAGCGCGACGAGGAACACCCGGTCGAGGTCATGTGCGTCGGACGCCTCCAGCCAGTCGCCGCCCTCTTCGGGCGTGAGGTCGGGCGTGATCAGCCCCGAGCCCCCGGCCGAGACCAGGTCGCGGGCGAACCGGTCGACGCCGTAGTGGTCGACGGGGTTCCAGTACGTCATGACGAGGGTGGGGACGCCGGTGGCGGCGACGGCCTCGACCATCCGGAAGACGTCGGCGACGCGCACGCCACCGACGAGCGCCTGGTGCACGGCGTCCTGGATCGTCGGGCCGTCCATCATCGGGTCGGTGTAGGGGAGGCCGATCTCGATCACGTCGCAGCCCGCGTCGACCATCGTCAGCGCCGCGTCGATGGAGCCCTGGACGCTCGGGAACCCGGCGGGAAGGTAGCCGACCAGCGCGGCGCGGTTCTCCGCTTTGGCCTTGTCGTAGGCGGTCCTCGCGGTCACTGCCCCTCCTCGGAGATCAGGCCGAAGAACCCGGCGGCGGTGTGCATGTCCTTGTCGCCGCGCCCGGACAGGCACACGACGACGGTGGCGTCCGGCCCGAGCTCGGGGCCGACCTTCAGCGCGCCCGCGAGCGCGTGCGCGGACTCGATGGCCGGGATGATCCCCTCGGTGCGGCACAGCAGCGAGAACGCGTCCATCGCCTCGGCGTCGGTGATCTCGCGGTACTCGGCGCGGCCGGAGTCGCGCAGCCAGGAGTGCTCGGGGCCGACGCCGGGATAGTCGAGGCCCGCGGAGATCGAATGGGTCTCCTGGGTCTGGCCGTCGGCGTCCTGCAACAGGTACGTGCGCATGCCGTGGATGACGCCGAGGGAGCCGCCGACGAGCGTGGCGGCGTGCCGGCCGGTCGCGACGCCGTCGCCGCCCGCCTCGAACCCGAACAGCCGGACGGACTCGTCCGGGACGAAGGCGTGGAACGCGCCGATCGCGTTGGAACCGCCGCCGACGCACGCGATGACGGCGTCCGGCAGGGCCCCGATCAGGTCGAGGCACTGCCGCCGCGCCTCCACGCCGATGATCCGCTGGAAGTCGCGGACCATCATCGGGAACGGGTGCGGCCCCATCACGGACCCGATGCAGTAGTGGGTGTTCTCGACGGTGGCGACCCAGTCGCGGAACGCCTCGTTGCAGGCGTCCTTGAGGGTGCGGCTGCCGGTCCGCACCGGGACGACCTCCGCGCCGAGCATCCGCATCCGCGCGACGTTGAGCGCCTGCCGCTTGGTGTCGACCTCGCCCATGTAGACGGTGCAGTCGAGGCCGAGCAGCGCGGCGGCCGTGGCGGTCGCGACGCCGTGCTGGCCCGCGCCCGTCTCGGCGATCACGCGGGTCTTGCCCATCCGCCGGGTCAGCAGCGCCTGCCCGAGTACATTGTTGATCTTGTGGGAGCCGGTGTGGTTGAGGTCCTCGCGCTTGAGGAGCACGCGGACGCCCGCGTGCTCGGAGAACCGCTTCGCCTCCGTCAGCAGGCTGGGACGGCCCGCGTAGTTCGCGAGGAGATCGTCCAGCTCGGCGGTGAAGGCGGGATCGTGCTTGGCGGTCTCGAACTCGCGGGTCAGCTCGTCGAGCGCGGCCATCAGCGCCTCGGGGGCGAAGCGGCCGCCGAACGCGCCGAAATGGCCCGAGACGTCGGGCAACGCAGAGTCGATGGTCATGAGAAAACGGGTCCTGTCATACGAGAAGGGGCTCTGTCACGAAAGGTGATAGCCCCGCCATCGCTCCCTGAGCGGCTCGACCTGCATGCCCGTACCCTATCCGCTCTGCCGCAGGGCCGGGTGCGCGCCCGCGGCGACGAGGTCGGCGACGGCGGTGCGCGGGTCCTTGCCGATGACCAGGCTCTCGCCGACCAGCACCGCGTCGGCGCCGCTGGAGGCGTAGGCGAGCAGGTCGTGCGGCCCCCGCACCCCCGACTCGGCGATCTTGACGACGTTCTTGGGGATGGTCGGCGCGACCCGCGCGAACACGCCGCGGTCGACCTGGAGGGTGCGCAGGTCGCGCGCGTTCACGCCGATGACCTTGGCGCCCGCGTCGACGGCGCGGGCGGCCTCCTCCTCGGTGTGGGCCTCCACGAGCGGGACCAGGCCGATCGACTCGGCCCGCTCGACCAGCGAGACCAGGGCGTCCTGCGCCAGCGCCGCGACGATCAGCAGGGCCATGTCGGCGCCGTGCGCCCGTGCCTCCCACAACTGGTAGGAGGTGACGATGAAGTCCTTGCGCAGGACACAGACGTCGACGTTGGCGCGGACCTCGGCGAGATCGTCCAGGCTGCCGCCGAAGCGGCGCCGCTCGGTCAGCACGCTGATCACCTTCGCGCCGCCGGACTCGTAGTCGCGGGCGAGGGCGGCGGGGTCGGCGATCGCGGCGAGCGCGCCCTTGGACGGGCTGCTGCGCTTGACCTCGGCGATGACCGAGACCCCCGGCGCGCGCAGCGCGGCCAGCGCGTCCCGTGGGGCCGGGGCGTCCGCCGCCTTCTGCTTCAGGACGTCGAGCGGGACCTCACGCTGCCGTTCGGCGAGATCGGCCCGGACGCCGTCAACGATCTCGTCCAAAACGCTCAAGGTCGCAGGCCCCCTCTTCCCAAGTCGTTCCGTCCACCGATCGTAGCCGCCCCGTCGGACGGTTCGGCATCCGGGATGTCTAGGGCGCCAGCGCCTGCGCGAACGGCAGATTGCGCACCACCCAGAACACCAGGACCACCCCGACGAACGAGTACGCCACCACGGGCCGCAGGATCGCGCTGTGCATGGGCATCCCCCGCGTCCGCAACACCGTCCAGCGCGCGAACAGGTAGCCGAGCACGGGCAACAGCAGGAAGACCAGCGGATTGAACCCGAACGCGGCCCCCACGTCCCCGTGCGTGAGCGCATGCACAAGCCGCATCAACCCGCAGCCGGGGCAGTAGTAGCCCGTGATCGCGAGGAACGGACACGTCGGGTAATGCCCGGACTCGTTGGGATCTCGAACCGCCACCACCAGCGCCGCCGCGGCGACGCCCGCGAGGACGGCGCCCGGCGCGAGAAGCCCCCGTCCCCGCACCCGCACCGACGCTTGAGTCACGACTCCAGGGTAGGCCCGCCCACAGGCTTGAGCCTCGGGCACTGGCCGCGAGGTGCGGAGATCAGAGATCGAGGACGTAGCCGACGCCGCGAACCGTCCTGATGGGGTTGCCCTGGCCGAGCTTGGCGCGGAGCTGGGCCACGTGGACGTCCACCGTGCGGCTTCCGGCGCCCGCGCCCGGACCCCAGGCGGCGTCCAGGAGCTGTTCGCGGGTGAAGACGCGGCCGGGGTTGGCCATCAGGAACTCGAGGAGGTCGAACTCGGTGACGGTGAGGGCGACGCGGCGGTCGTCGATGGCGGCGGAGCGGCTCGCGGGATCGAGCGCGACGGCCCCGGCGCGCAGCAGGCCCGGCGATTCGGTGGGGGCGGCGCCGCGCAGGGCGTCGGCGACGGCGCGGGCCAGGGCGCGGGGGCTGAACGGGCGGCCCACGTGATGGTCGCCGAGAGCGCGGGCGACGGACGGGTCGATCGGCCCGGTCACCGCCACGACGGGCGCCGGGCGCGCGGCCTCGGCGACGCGGCGGTACAGGTCGGCGGGCAGGGCGCTGACCGACAGGTCGAGGACGACCACGTCGGGACGGCCCCGTTCGGCGGCGCCGGGCGCCCGCGCGGGGTCGCCCTCGATCTCGACGTCGAAGCCCTCGCGGGCCAGGTAGCGGCGTTGCAGTTCGGCGACGGCGGGGTCGTGCTCGACGACGAGGACGAGCCCGCCGCCGTCGGTGCTCACGACCGCCCGTTCGTCTGGACGGTCGGGTCCTCGCCCCGGTCGAGGGACTTCCAGAGGGCGGACGGGTCGTCGTCCGGCACGGCGGCCGCCTTGCGCGGGGTCGCGCGGTCGTAGCGGGCGGACATGCCGGGCCAGCGGGCGCCTCGCACGGCGGTGACGGTCCCGGCGGCGACCAGCAGGACTCCCCCGGCGACGGAGACCGTCCACCAGAGGTTGACGTGCACGGCGGGGTCCGAGCCGAGCTTCAGCAGGGCGCTCTTGTCCCCGGCGGCCGACAGGACGGCGGAGTGCCGGACGGCGACGGCCGAGGCGTAGACGATCCCGGCGCCGAACAGCGCGAGGAGGACGCCGACCCCCGCGCGCACGCGCCCGCGCGTCGCGAACAGGGCGGCGAGGCCCGCGAGGCCCGCCCAGCCGAGGGCGCCCGGCGCACCGCCGAGGTCGCCGCCGGTCAGGGTCTGCGTGAACGGGGTGATGGCGTCCTCGGCCTTGACGGTGGCCCAGGCGCGGCTCGCGGCGAGAAGGGCGAGACCGGCTCCGGCGGCGCACCCGAGCGCCGTGAGGCCGCGTTCACGCCCGGGGGTCATGACGCGTCCGGCTCGGGGCGCTCCCCGACCACGGCGGTCAGGACGTCGGCGTCCCAGCAGGTGCGGTCGCCGGTGTGGCAGGCGGCGCCGATCTGGTCGACCTGCACCAGGATCGCGTCGGCGTCGCAGTCCAGCGCGACCGACTTGACCCACTGCTGGTGACCGGACGTCTCGCCCTTCACCCAGTACTCCTGGCGGCTGCGCGACCAGTAGGTGCAGCGGCCGGTGGTGAGGGTGCGGTGCAGGGCCTCGTCGTCCATCCAGCCGAGCATGAGCACCTCGCCGGTGTCGTACTGCTGGGCGATGGCGGGCACGAGCCCGTTGGGGTCGCGCTTCAGACGGTCGGCGATCTTGGGGTCCAGATTGGACGGTCGAACGGACATGGGCTCCATTGTGCCGCCTGCCGCCCGATGACCCGGCACGGGGCGCGCGCGAACACCCCGGCTTGCGCGAACACACGCGAAAAGGCCCGCCTCCCCGGTCGGGGGGACGGGCCCAGACGTACGACTACGGGCTTTACAGGGGGACGACCTGGTCAGCCTGCGGACCCCGGTTACCCTGCGTCACCTCAAACTGGACGCGCTGATTCTCGTCCAGAGTGCGGTACCCGGAGGACTGGATAGCCGAGTAGTGGACGAAGACGTCCGGCCCGCCACCGTCCACGGCGATGAAACCGAAGCCCTTCTCGGCGTTGAACCACTTCACGGTGCCCTGCTGGGGCATGTCTTTCTCCTTGCGGCAAAACCTGGGCCCACACCTCGCGGGCCCGTGCGGTCGCTGCGGAACGCCCTCGCCCCCGGTACGGTCCCGGAAAAGCCAAAACGCCCGCTGCCATCAGTCCGCGGGCGTCTTGAACGATCGAGAACCACGACTGCAACCGACCGCACCACCGTATCACCGGTTCCGCGTAAAGCGGAGGAGCCGCATCGCTTGCGATTCTCCTCTCCGCGAACCGCGCCGTTACCTGGCCGTTAAAGACTCCAACCGGTCTCGGTCAGGGTCTTGACAGCGTCCGTCGCCCCCGTGAGCCGGACGTTCGCGACGTCCCCCCGTCCCAGGGCCCACAGGACGAGTTCGCCCACGGGCCCGTGGACGCGGACGTCACCGCGACCGCGCCGTGACACCTGGACGGTCCGCCCGTCCGGCTGTACGAGCGTTACCCGAACGTGAACTTTTCTTAGGACAAAGCGGGCAATTTTTATGCGTCGCCAGAGCAGTTCCTCTAGTTCCGGGGAGATCTCTCGAGGCTCCCAGTCCGAGCGCGCGCGCCGGACGTCCTCATGGTGAACAAAGAACTCCACGCCGTTGGCGATTTTGTCCACACCGGGAAGCGCGTACGGCGAGAACTTCGGCGGTCCCTGCCGAAACCGTTCCAGCAGGCGGTCGAACGGCACGGCCCGCGCCGTCCGGCGTCGCACGCGCTCGGTGTAGAAGGACAGCGGGCCCAGGAGTATTCCCAGGGCGGCGTCCGGGCGTCCTTCCCGGATGACGAGATGGGCGGCCAGGTCGCGGGCGTCCCACCCGGCGCACTCGGTGGCCGCGTCGGGACCCGCGGCCGCGAGGGCGTCCGCCAGTGCCCGCCGCTCGTGCCGGACCGGGTCGATCCGGGGGGCGTGGGGCGTCGTCCCCCCGCCGGAGACCGGGCCGTCGTCGGTGCTGCTCATCACATGATCGTAAGCCGGGGCGGGTGGGGCGGGAATAAGCACGTGGCCTGGATGGTAAGGAATATCCGGGCCCACATACCCCCACAACCCCGGCCAGGGGGCACATCTCGGGCTGCCTTCGCGCGATAGGAGTCGCTGTGCCACCTGCGTCCAAACGGGTCGACCCGCATGTCCTCCGGGAGGGGATGGGGGTGCTCTCGGTCGCGGTCCGGGCCGAGCCCCGGATCTTCACCCTCTCGGTCCTCGGCAGCGCGCTGTACGCGGCGATGACCGTGGCGACGGCGCAGGTGCTCGGCTGGGCGACGCAGGAGGTCGTGCTCCCGGCGTTCGAGTCCGGGCACACCACGGCCGGGGCGCTGGCCGGGGCGTCCCTCGCGATCTTCGCGGTGGCGCTGCTCAAGGCGATCGGCGTCGCGAGCCGCCGCTACTACGCGGGCGTCATGCAGTACCGGCTCCAGGCCGGGTACCGGCGCGCGGTGACCCGGCAGTACCTGCGGCTGCCGCTCGCCTGGCACCACCGGCATCCGACCGGGCAGCTGCTGTCGAACGCCAACGCGGACGTCGAGGCGGTGTGGGCGCCGATCGCGCCGCTGCCGATGGCGGTCGGCGTCGTGTTCATGCTGCTGATCGCGGCCGTGTCGATCCTGCTCACCGACGTGGTCGTGGCCGGGGTCGGGTTCCTGGTGTTCCCCGCCATCGCGCTGATCAACGTCGTCTACCAGCGGAAGCTGGCGCCAGTGGCGACCCGCGCGCAGCAGCTGCGCGCGGAGGTCAGCGAGGTCGCGCACGAGAGCTTCGAGGGCGGCCTGGTCGTCAAGACCCTCGGCCGCGAGGAGGCCGAGACCGAGCGGTTCACCGAGCGGGCGGAGGCGCTGCGGGACGCGAACATCGCGGTCGGCCGCATCCGCGGTCTGTTCGACCCGGTGCTGGAGGCGCTGCCGAACCTCGGCGTCCTCGCCGTCCTGCTGATCGGGTCGGTGCGGCTGGACTCGGGCGCGATGACGGCGGGCGACCTGGTGAACGTCGCGTACCTGTTCACGCTGCTGTCCTGGCCGATCAGGGCGCTGGGCTGGGTGCTCGGAGAGGTGCCGCGCAGCGTCGTCGGCTGGGAGCGGGTCCGGGCCGTCCTGGACGCGACCGGTTCCCTCCCGTACGGGGACGGCGCGCCCGCCGAGGCCGGGAAGGCGGCGAAACTGGAGGTCAAGGAGGTCCGCTTCTCCTACGAGGCCGCCGAGTCGGGCTCTGGTGAGGGGACGACCCCCCACGCCCCCGGGAACGCCACGGGGCGGCGCGTCCTGCACGACGTGTCGTTCGCCGCCTCCCCCGGCCGGACCATCGCGGTCGTCGGGCCCACGGGCTCCGGCAAGTCGACGCTGACGTCGCTGCTGGTCCGGCTCGTCGACCCGGCCGACGGGTCGGTGCTGCTGGACGGCGCCGACCTGCGGGACGTGCGGCGCGGCGGGGTCGCCGAGACGGCCTCGCTCGTCCCGCAGCAGACGTTCCTGTTCGACGACACCGTCCGCGGCAACGTGACCCTGGGCCTGGACGTCCCGGACGAGCGGGTCTGGGAGGCGCTGCGCCTCGCGCAGGCGGAGGGCTTCGTCGCGGCGCTCACCGAGGGGCTCGACACCCGGGTCGGGGAGCGCGGGGCGACGCTGTCGGGCGGGCAGCGGCAACGGCTGGCGCTCGCGCGGGCGCTGGTCAGGCGGCCCCGGTTGCTCGTGCTGGACGACGCGACGTCCAGCGTCGACCCGCAGGTGGAGGCGCGCATCCTGCAGAACCTGCGGGACGCGCAGACCGGCGAGGCGGGCGGCGCGACCGTCGTGGTCGTGGCGTACCGCAAGGCGACGATCGCGCTGGCCGACGAGGTCGTCTACCTGGAGCACGGCCGCGTCACCGGGCGCGGCGCCCACGCGGACCTTCTGGAACGGTCTGAGGGCTACCGCAACCTGGTCAACGCCTACGAGCAGGCCGACGCCGAGAAGGCGGAGCAGGAGGACGCGGGGCAGTCGAAACAGGCTGGCGCGGAACGGGAAACGGTCGAAGGCGGCGAAGGGGCTCTGGCATGACGGTCGCGACTGGGACGGGGCTGAGCGACACCGCCGCCACCACGGAGGGCGCCTTCAGCACGCTCAAACGCGGTGTCCTGCTGAGCCCGGAGTTCCGCGCCGGGCTCGCCGGGACGCTGGTGCTGGCGCTGCTGTCGACGGCGGGCCGCGTGGTGGTGCCGATCGCGGTCCAGCAGACGATCGACAAGGGCCTCAGCGGCACGGACGGCCCCGACATCGGCTTCATCCGCGCGGCGGTGGCGCTGTGCGCGGTGGCGGTGCTGGTCACGGCCGTGTGCGCGTATCTGATGAACGTCCGGCTGTACAAGACGTCCGAGGGCGGCCTCGCCGGGCTGCGGACCAAGGCGTTCCGGCACGTGCACGACCTGTCGATGCTGACGCAGAGCGGGGAGAAGCGCGGCGCGCTGGTGTCACGGGTGACCGGGGACGTCGACCAGATCAGCCAGTTCATGCAGTCGGGCGGGCTGATGTTCATCGTGTCGATCGGCCAGTTGGTCGTCGCGAGCGTGCTGATGCTCGTCTACTCGTGGCAGTTGGCCCTGCTGGTGTGGCTGGCGTTCCTGCCGCTCGGGTGGGCGCTGCGGCACTTCCAGCGGATCCTGTCCGCGTCCTACATGCTGGTGCGGGAGAAGATGGGCGACCTGCTGGCCGCGGTCAGCGAGTCCGTCGTGGGCGCCCCCGTGATCCGCGCCTACGCCTCCGAGGAGCGGACCGGGCGGCGCGTGGACGAGACCGTCGACGCGCACCGCGACGCCCAGACCCGCGCCCAGGCCATGGTGGCGCTCACCTTCCCGGTCAGCGAGCTGGTCGCGGCCGTCGCCACCGCCGGGGTCGTCATCGCCGGGACCCTGCTCGGCGTGGACGGCCACCTGTCGGCCGGTGAGCTGGTCGCGTTCCTGTTCCTGGTCACGCTGTTCGTCAGCCCGATGCAGACCGCGACCGAGGTGTTCAATCAGGCGCAGAACGCGATCGCCGGGTGGCGGCGGGTGCTCGGCGTGCTGGACACCGTCCCGGACGTCGCCGACCCCGGCGACGACGGCGAGACGCTGCCGCGCGGCCCGATCGAGGTGCGGTTCGAGTCGGTCGGGTTCGCGTATCCGGGCGGGCCGCCCGTCCTGCACGACGTGACGGTGGACATCGCGCCGCGCAGCCGCGTCGCGGTCGTCGGCGAGACCGGTTCCGGCAAGACGACGTTCGCCAAGATCCTCACCCGTCTCATGGACCCCGCGTCCGGCCAGGTCCTCGTGGACGGGGTGCCGCTCGACCGCGTCCGGTTCTCGTCGTTGCGGGAACGGATCGTCATGGTGCCGCAGGACGGTTTCCTGTTCGACGCGTCCCTGGCCGACAACATCCGGTACGGCCGCCCGGACGCGACCGACGACGACCTCGTCCTCGCCCTGACCGAACTCGGCCTCGCGGACTGGCTCGACGGCCTCCCGGACGGTCTGGCCACCCCCGTCGGCCAGCGCGGCGAGTCGCTGTCGGCGGGCGAGCGGCAGCTGGTGGCGCTGGCCCGCGCGTACATCGCCGACCCGGACCTGCTCGTCCTGGACGAGGCGACCTCGGCCGTGGACCCCGCCACGGAGGTGCGCATCCAGCGCGCCCTGGACGGCGTCACGCGGGGCCGCACCGCAATCTCCATCGCCCACCGGCTCTCCACGGCGGAGGCGGCCGACGAGGTCATCGTGTTCGACGCCGGACGGATCGTCCAACGCGGCCCGCACGCCGATCTGGTGACGCGGCCGGGCGTCTACGCGAACCTCCACACGTCCTGGACGGCGCAGCGCGCCCTGTGATCGAACCCTGTGATCGAAACCACGACCACCTAAAACACTTGCCCGATATCTGGTCTCGTGCGCATTCTGCTGGGGTGAATAACGAGGTCGTGTTGGAATCGGCGAGCACGCTGCACGGTCAGCTACAGCGTGGGCTCGGGAGGGCCGCGCGGCGCGCGGCGGACAGGCCAGGTGCGGGCGAGTACGTGTACGACTGCATCCGGCGGGATCCGAGGTGGGACCGCCAGTGCGAGTCACGGCGCCTGTACTACGCCCGGTTGATGGTCGACCTTGAGATGCCGACGGGGCCGGTCGCGGCTCATTTGTTCGATCCGTCCGACTCCAGCGCCGACGGCGACGAGTGGCGGGTCGATCTGGCGTTGGGCGTGCTGGCGGACCTGGTCCGGTTGAGCAGGCGGGAGGCGGCCGAGCCGCTGCGCCAGTACGCGGAGGAGGGCGGGCAGTGGTTCGACGCGGTCGTGGAGCTGATCGACCTTGAGGACCCGGCGCTGACCCTCGGCCTGGACGAGCTCGTCGCCGCCCGGTGCGACGCCTCGGATCTCGCGCTGCTGATCCCGGCGCACCGCAACCCGGTGATCGAGGCGTGGGCGGCCCGGCAGCCGAGCATCGCCGCGGCCCTGGCGCGCCAGCGGGAGGCGGGACGGGCGGCGCGCCGGGCGATGGCGACGGCGCCGGGACGGGACGCGCAGAGCGAGGCCGAACTGCTGGACCTCGCCCGGCGCCGGGGCGAGGGAGCCATCTCGGCGATCTTCGAGCTGGGCCGCCGCCGCACGCTCGCGCTGCTCGACCTGGCGGAGGAGCTGCTGCCATGTGACGGCACGGACCCGGACCCGGGCCCGAGCCGGTACGGCGGGGCGGTGTGCCGGGCGCTGCGGGAGTACGGCACCGAGGCGCTGCCACGGGCGCGGGCGTGGGCCGCGCAACGGGGCGTCTGCGCCGACATGGGGCTCAGCATCCTCGCCAGGTACGGCACCCGCGAGGACGTCCCGCTGCTGATGACGGAGCTGCACGACGCCGTCGACCGGCGCGAGTGGGCGTCCGCCGCCAGCCCGATCGAGGGGCTCGGACGGCTGCGCGCTGGTGAGGCCGTCCCCCTGTTGAAGTCCGCTTGGACCGAGTCAACGTACGCCTATCTGAGACCCCGCATCCTGACCGCGCTGACGAGAACGGCCCCGCACACGGCCGAGGCCTACACCGTCGAGGGCCTGTGGGACTGCGAGGAGGGCGTCCGGCTGGAGGCGGCGCAGTTCGCGCCGATCACCTCGGACACCCGGATCCGGCTGCAACGCCTGCACCACGACACGTCGGAGGAGGCGGACGTCCGCGCCGCCGCCGGGGCGCGGCTGGCCGCCTGAGAGCCCGACGGAAACGAACCCGATGAACCCCGCCGGGGCGTGGCGCGTATTCACCACCCGAATCGCGTCTCACGCCCCGGAGGAAGAGCGATGGGTTCCCGACACCTTTCCGGCCTCGTTTCCGGCCTCACCAAACCCGCCCTGCTGTGCGCCGTCGCGACGCTGCCGTTGGCGGCGGGCTGCTCGGCGAAGTCGGACGCCTCGTCCGACGGCGGCGGCACGGCCGCGAAACCGGCCAGCCTCCAGCAGCTCGCCGAGCGGACGGGCTGCTCGCCGACCGGCACGCGGAAAGTGGCCGACCTGGAGCAGGGCAACTGCAAGAACGCCCGTGGACGGTACGTCCTGCTCAGCTTCACCACCGACACGGGCATGAACGCCTGGCTGCACGAGGCGAAACCGTGGGGCGGGACGTACCTGGTCGGGGCCCGCTGGGTCGCGGTCAGCACGGACACGACCCTGGAGTCGCTCCGCAAGGACCTGGGCGGCGAGATCGTCCACGGCGACGGCCACGGTGAGAGTCACGGTGGCGGTCACGGCGGCGCGAGTCACGGCATCGGTCACGGCTGAGCGCCGGTCCGTCAGGGCGTGCGGGCCTCGGTGCCCCGCTCGTCCTCGCCGCGCACCAGCAGAAGGCTCCAGCGTTCGATCGCGGGGCCGGTGCGGGCCAGGACGCGGCGCGCGGCCAGACCGCGTCCGATCACGCCCGGATGAAACAGCGGGTGTCCGGGCCCGTCCACGACGACCCGCAGGGCCGCGACGGGACGGTTCCCGGCCCGCGCGGCGATCACGGCGGACTCCATGTCCGCCACCCGCGCACCGCCCGCGGCCCGCAGCGCCCGCTCCTTGCCGCGCACGACGTGGTCGGTGGTGACGAGCGACCCGACCTGCACGCTAAGGCCGTCGCGACCAAGCTCCTCGGCGAGCAGGCGCGGCGCGGAGCACGCCACCGGGTCGGTGTCAGGCCCGGTGCCGTGGATCTGGTCGGCGACGAGGATGTCACCCGGCCGCAGTCGTCCGTCGAGCGCGCCGCCGAAGCCGACGACGACGAGCGCGGCGCATGACCCGGGCAGCCGGTCGGCACGGCGGGCCCGGTAGCCGACCACCACGACGGGTGTGCGGGCGAGACCCCGGCGGACGGCGCGGGCCTCCACGCCCAGCGCGGCGCACACCACCGGCCCCACCATCGCCCGGGACTCCCCCGGCTCCGCGCCGGTCACCGGATCACTGGTCACCGGACCAGCGAAACACGGCGGCGGCGGAAGATCCAGCCGCGTCACCGCGCGGTACGACATCCGAGGCGGACAGATCAGCCTTCCGGACGGCGCCACGGGCGGAAGCGGGCATCTAGACTCCCCGACATGACCTCCTTTCCCGTTCGGCGGAAGCTGGCCGTCCTCCCCTTCGTCGCGCTGCCGTTCGGCGCCATGACCGCGTGCGGCGGCGAAGGCACCAACAGCTCCACCGACTGCGGCGTGAACTCGTGCACGGTGACGTTCGACCGGGGGGTCGAGGCCAGCGCCTCGATCCTCGGCATCAAGGCCGAGCTGGTGAAGGTGCAGGGCCAGATGGTCACCCTCAAGGTCGCCGGGCAGACGGTGACCGTGCCGGCCGGCGACGGCCAGCAGGCCGACGGGTTCGACGTCTCGGTCCAGTCGGTCACCGACGACAAGGTCGTCGTCAAGATCTCCGGCGGAGGCGGCTGACCTCCGGTCCGTCCCGTCCGGCCGGTCCGGGCCGCGCGTCCGGTCGGCTAGGATTCGCTCATGCGTTCGATGAGTGTGGCCGAGCGGCGCGCCAGGCTGGGCGTTCGCCACCGGCTGTCCCCCGGTGTCAGGACCGACGACGTCGCCGACATCGCGCGGTCCATGGTGGTGCTGCACGCCACCGACCCGGCCACCGTGTTCCTGTCGATCGCGGCCCGCAGCGTCGACGCCGTCCCCGCCGCGGTGGAGCGCGCCCTGTACGACGACCGGACGCTGCTGCGGATGCTCGCGATGCGCCGGACGATGTTCGTCGCGCCCGTCGAGCTCGTCCCGGTCCTCCAGGCGTCCACGGCCAACGCGATGGCCGCCAAGCAGCGCGCCACCTACTCCCGGCTGATCGAGCGGGGCAGCGACGTCAAGGACGTGCCCGCCCTGTTCGCGGAGGCCGAGCGGGCCGCGCACGAGGCGCTGCTGGCGCGCGGGGAGGCGACGGGCGCGCAGCTCAGCACGGACGTGCCGCTGCTGCGAACGCAGGTCGACCCCGCCCCCGGCAAGTCGTACTCCCGGCCGACGGGCATCACCACCTGGGTTCTCGTGACGCTCGGCTGCGAGGGACGCATCGTCCGGGGCCGCCCCAACGGGTCGTGGACCAGCAGCCAGTACCGGTGGTCGCCGGTCGAGGCGTGGCTGCCCGGCGGCATCGCGGACGTCCCCGCCGCCACCGCTCGCGCCGACCTCGTCCGCCACTGGCTGCGCGCGTTCGGGCCCGCCCCGGTCGCCGACCTGAAGTGGTGGACGGGCTGGACGGCGGGCGACGTCACCAAGGCCCTCGCCCTCCTCGACGTGACCGAGGTCGACCTCGGCGGCGCCACCGGCGTCGTCCTGTCCGACGACCTCGACCCGGTGCCCGCGCCGCAACCGTGGGCGGCGCTGCTGCCCGCCCTCGACCCGACGCCGATGGGGTGGCGCGAGCGCGGCTGGTTCCTCGGCGACCACGGGCCCCGCCTGTTCGACCGCAACGGCAACGTCGGCCCGTCGGTGTGGTGGGACGGCCGGATCGTCGGGGGCTGGGCGCAGCGCGCGGACGGCGAGATCGTCGTCCGCGTCCTGGAGGACGTCGGCGCCGACGCCGTGGCCGCGATCGACCGGGAGGCGGCGCGGATGGCGGCCTGGTACGGCGACGTCCGCGCGATCCCCCGTTTCCGCACGCCGCTGGAACGCGAACTCACGTCCTGAGCCCAGCGGGCCCGGCGGGTCAGCGGCCGTAGGGTCCGGAGAGGTGGGCGGCCCCGCGCTTGGCGCCGCCGCGCCGCACGATGATGACGACGAACGCGATGACCGCGACGCCGCCGAGCCCCAGCGCGACCATGACGGCGAGGCCGATGTACCCGTGGACGGTGTCGTCCGGCGTCACCAGAATGGGGCCCTCGGTGCCACGGCACGTGAGCAGCGCCCTCCCGGAGACCGGCGCCTCGAACGACGCGGTGTAGCGGTACTCCGGGTGCTCGGAGGCGCTCCAGGAGTTCTGCCGCGTCAGCCGGATCGGCCCGGACCGCTCCCCCACCTTGACCGAGCACGCGAACGGCGACAGTCCGCCCGTCCGCACATACAGAAAGTAACCGTGGGCCCGGGAAAGCTGGATCGTCACCCCGGTCTCGGGGCTCCCCGCCGCCGACGGGCCGTCAGCCGCCTGCGCGTCGTCCCAGAGGGCGGCGACCAGCGCGAGGAGCCCGGCGACCGCCACCACGACCAGCACGGCGGGCAGCGCGTACCACCTGGCGGAAGGCCTGATGGGCGGCGGTGCGGTCCACGACGAGCCCGCCTGACCGGGCCCCATGGGGGGCGGTCCCATCGGCGGGTTCGACCCGGGCCACATGTGTCCCTCCACGGGGAAGACAGTGCGAACGCAACGATCCCAGAGAACCCCTGCCCCCGCCAGAGAGCCCTGCTGGGCCCCGCCGGTCGCACCGCGGCGGTTGCACGGAGCGTGAACGGTTACCTTACTAAGTAGTAGTCAACGCGGTGGAGACGGAGGCGCCATGGCACTTCGGGACCGGCTCGGCGCCCCGCCGATCAGGCTTCCGCATCCCCGTGGGCTGGCCCGGTACAGCGTCGAGCGCGACCTGCCGGTGACCATGCCGGACGGGGTGACGCTGCTCACCGACCGGTACGTCCCATCCGGGGTGGAACGCCCGCCCACGCTCCTGGTCAGGACCCCGTACGGGCGGCGCGGCCCGGCGGCCCTCGCCAACGGGCTCCTGTTCGTGCCGTTCGGGTTCCAGCTGGTCGTGCAGAGCGTGCGCGGGACGGGCGGGTCCGGCGGCGAGTTCGACCCGCTCGGACGGGAACGCGACGACGGGCTGGCGACGGTCGAGTGGCTGAAGCGGCAGCCCTGGTTCCACGGCTCGTTCGGCGTGTTCGGCCCGAGCTACCTCGGCTACGCGGCGTGGGCGGTCGCGGCGGAGGCGGGCCCGGAGCTGAAGGCGATGTCGTTGCAGATCACCGCGTCGTCGTTCCGGGACGCCGCGTACGTCGGCGGGTCGTTCGCGCTGGAGTCGACGCTCACCTGGACCGACCTCACGCACCGGCAGCGGGGGCCGTTCGGCATGCTGACCGCGCCGCTGACGGCCCGGCGGCACGCCGTCCGCGCCGCCCGGTCCGGCCGCCCCCTCTCCGAGCTGGACGTGCTGGCGGGCGGCGAACCGATGCGCTTCTACCAGGACCTCCTCGCCAACCACACCGCCGTCTCCCTCGCTGACAGGGCCACCGGGAACGGTTACTGGGACGACCGCGACTTCAGCGGCACGGTCGGGAACGTCACCGCGCCCGCCACCCTCCTCGGCGGCTGGTACGACGTGTTCCTGCCCTGGCAGGTCAGGGACTATCTCGCGCTACGCGCCGCCGGGCACGTCCCGTACCTGACGATCGGGCCCTGGTGGCACACCGACGCCCGGCACGGCCTGGTGACGATCCGCGAGTCGCTCGCGTGGTTCCGCGCGCATCTGCTGGGCGACCCGTCCGGACTGCGGCGCGACCCCGTCCGCGTCTACGTGACCGGCGCCGGTGAGTGGCGGCACTACCGCGACTGGCCGCCGCCGGGGACCCGCCGGGCCCGGTGGCACCTGCACGCGGGCCGCGGGCTCGGCGAGGACGGCCCGGCCGACGCGCCCGCGAGCACCTACCGCTTCGACCCGGCCCGGCCGACGCCCGCGCTCGGCGGTCCGACGCTGCTCGGCAGCTCACGGCCGGTCGACAACCGGCCGCTGGAGCGGCGGCCCGACGTCCTGGTGTTCACCTCCCCCGCCCTCACCGCCGACCTGGACGTCGTCGGGCCCGTGTCCGCCGACCTGTTCGTCCGGTCCGACCGGGAGCACACCGACTTCATCGTGCGGCTGTGCGACGTCGCGCCGGACGGGGCGTCCCGCAACGTGTGCGAGGGCGGCCTGCGCCTGCCCGCCGCCACCGACCGGCCCGTCGGGACGCGCGGCGTCCGCCGCGTCACGGTCGACCTGTGGCCCACCGGGCACCGGTTCGCGCGCGGGCACCGCGTCCGCGTGCACGTCACCAGCGGCGCCCACCCGAAGGTCGCCGCGAACCCCGGCACGGGCGAGCCGCTCGCGACGGCGTCCCGGAGGGTCACGGCCCACCAGGAGGTGTTCCACGACCCCGACCACCCCTCGGCGATCATCCTCCCGATCGTGGAACGCTCCGCCGAGGCGACCGTGCCCGCCCCGGACGAGGAAAGAGCCTGACCTCAGCGGACGGGGCTGCCGGAGGCGCGCAGCGCGTCCTTGACCTCGGAGACCTTGATCTCACCGAAGTGGAAGACGCTGGCGGCGAGAACGGCGTCGGCGCCCGCCGCCACGGCGGGCGGGAAGTGCTCCACGGCCCCGGCGCCGCCGCTGGCGATCACCGGGACGGTCACCGCGGCCCGGATCCGACGCAGCATGTCCAGGTCGAAGCCCGCCTTGGTGCCGTCGGCGTCCATCGAGTTCAGCAGGATCTCGCCGACGCCGAGTTCGGCGCCCTGACGGGCCCAGTCGACCGCGTCGATGCCGGTGCCCCGGCGGCCGCCGTGCGTGGTGACCTCGAAGCCCGACTCCGTCCCGTCGGCGCGGCGCGCGTCCACCGACAGCACGACGCACTGCGACCCGAACCGGTGCGCGGCCTCCCGCAGGAACTCCGGGAGCGCGATCGCGGCGGTGTTCACCGACACCTTGTCGGCGCCCGCGCGCAGCAGCCGGTCGATGTCGTCGACGGTGCGGACGCCGCCGCCGACCGTCAGCGGGATGAACACCTCCTCGGCGGTGCGGCGGACGACGTCGTAGGTGGTGGCGCGGTCGGCGCTGGACGCGGTGATGTCGAGGAACGTCAGCTCGTCGGCGCCCTCGGCGTCATAGCGGCGGGCCAACTCGACGGGATCACCGGCGTCGCGCAGGTTCTGGAAGTTGACGCCCTTGACCACGCGCCCGGCGTCGACGTCCAGGCACGGGATCACTCGCACGGCGACCGTCACCGCACGGCCTCCAGGGCCTCTTCCAGCGTGAACGCGCCCGCGTAGAGCGCCTTGCCGACAATGGCGCCCTCGACGCCATCCTTCACGAGCCCGGTCAGGGCCCGCAGGTCGTCCAGGGACGAGACGCCGCCGGACGCGATGACCGGCTTGTCCGTGCGGGTGCAGACCTCGCGGAGCAGCTCGGTGTTGGGGCCGCGCAACGTGCCGTCCTTGGTGACGTCGGTGACCACGTAACGGGGGCAGCCGTCGTCCTCCAGACGCGCGAGGACCTCCCACAGGTCGCCGCCCTCCCGCGTCCAGCCGCGCGCGGCGAGCGTCGTGCCGCGCACGTCCAGCCCCACCGCGATCCGGTCGCCGTGCGAGGCGATGATCTTGCGGCACCAGGCGGGGTCCTCCAGCGCGGCGGTGCCGATGTTGACGCGGGCGCAGCCGGTGGACAGGGCCGCGTCCAGCGAGGCGTCGTCGCGGATGCCGCCGGACAGCTCCACCTTCACGTCCAGCCGCCCGGTCACCTCGGCGAGCAGCTCACGGTTGGACCCACGCCCGAACGCGGCGTCCAGGTCGACGAGATGGATCCACTCCGCGCCCGCGTCCTGCCAGGCCAGCGCCGCCTCCAGCGGCTCACCGTAGGAGGTCTCGGTACCGGCCTCGCCCTGAACCAGGCGGACGGCCCGCCCATCCGCGACATCTACAGCGGGAAGGAGCGTCAAGGACATGCGAAAACCCTATCGAGGCAGAAGGGACGGGATGCTCAGCTGAGGGTGGTCAGCCAGTTGTGGAGGAGGGTGGCTCCGGCGTCGCCGGACTTCTCCGGGTGGAACTGGGTGGCGCACAGGGGGCCGTTCTCGACGGCGGCGACGAAGCGGTCGCCGTGTTCGGACCACGTGACGCGCGGTGGCGGGATGAGGCCGGTCGGGTCGGGTTCGAGGTCCCAGCTGCGCGCGGCGTAGGAGTGGACGAAGTAGAACCGCGCGTCGCCCAGGCCCTGGAACAGGGTCGAGTCGGCGGGGGCGTCGATGGTGTTCCAGCCCATGTGGGGGACGACGGGCGCGTCGAGGCGGTCGACCGTGCCGGGCCATTCCGCGCAGCCCTCGGTGGTGACGCCGTGCTCGATGCCCTTGGCGAACAGGATCTGCATGCCGACGCAGATGCCGAGGACGGGACGCCCCCCGGCGAGGCGGCGGCCGATGATCTGGTCGCCGCGGACCGAGCGCAGGCCCGCCATGCACGCCGCGAACGCGCCGACGCCCGGGACGACCAGGCCGTCGGCGGCGAGGGCGGCGTCCCAGTCGGCGGTGACGGTCACGTCCGCGCCCGCGCGGGCGACGGCCCGTTCGGCGGAGCGCAGGTTGCCGGACCCGTAGTCCAGGATGACGATCGAGGTCACAGCCACAGCACGCCCCCGGTGAGGACGGCCGCGGCCAGCACGAACACGACCACCGCCGCGATCTTCAGGCCCTGCTTGACGAAGCTGTACACGCCCGCCAGCAGGAACACCCCGACCGCGAGGATCACGACGTTGCCGTAGGTGAAGTGCAGGTCGCCGATGTGCACCTTTAGAGGGCCCCCTTGGTGGACGGGATGCCGTGCACCTTCGGGTCGAGCGCCACGGCGTCGCGCAGCGCCCGGGCGAGGGCCTTGAACTGGGCCTCGACGATGTGGTGCGCGTTGCGCCCGTACGGGACGTTGACGTGCAGCGCCACCCGCGCGTTCGACACGAACGACTCGAACACGTGCCGGGTCATCGTGACGTCGTACTCGGGGCCGATCATCGGGGCCATGCCGTCGGGCTCGGTGTGCACCAGGTACGGGCGGCCCGACACGTCGACGGTCACGTGCGCGAGCGCCTCGTCCAGCGGGACGGACGCGCTGGCGAAGCGGTGGATCCCGGACTTGTCGCCGAGCGCGTCGCGGAACGCCTGGCCGAGCGCGATCGCGGTGTCCTCGATGGTGTGGTGGCTGTCGATGTGCAGGTCACCGGCGGTCTTGACGGTCAGGTCGAACGATCCGTGCTTGCCGAGCTGGGTCAGCATGTGGTCGAAGAACCCCACGCCGGTCGCCACGTCGACCTGCCCGGTGCCGTCCAGGTCGATCTCGACGAGGACCTGGGTCTCCCCGGTCCCGCGCTCGACTCGTCCCTTGCGCGTCACAGACTCTCCTTCAGTACGTCGTTCAGGGCGGCACGGAAGGCCGCCATCTCGCGGGGGGTGCCGACGCTGACCCGCAGCCACTCGGGCGGCCCCACCTCCCGGATCAGCACGCCGCGGTCGAGCAGGCCCTGCCAGACCGCGCGGCGGTCGGGGAACGTCCCGAACAGGACGAAGTTGGCGTCGGAGTCGGCGACCCTGAGCCCCTCGCCGCGCAGCCACGCGACGAGGTTGTCGCGTTCCCCGCGCAGCGCGTCGACGCCGCCGAGCAGTTCCTCACCGTACGCGAGGGCGGTGCGTGCGACGGCCTGGGTGACGGCCGACAGGTGGTACGGCAGCCGGACGAGCAGCAGCGCGTCGACCACGGCGGGGTCGGCGGCGAGGTAGCCGAGCCGCGTCCCGGCCATGGCGAACGCCTTGGACATCGTCCGGGTGACGATAAGGCGGGGGTGGCCGTCCAGCAGCGTCAGCGCGGACGGCGTCTCCGCGCGGCGGAACTCCGCGTACGCCTCGTCGACGACGACCATCCCGGGCGCGGCGGCGAGCACCGCCTCGATCGCGGGCAGCGGCAGCGCGGTGCCGGTCGGGTTGTTCGGCGAGGTGAGGAACACGATGTCGGGACGGTGCTCCTCGACGGCGGCGACGGCCCGCGCGGGTTCGAGGCCGAAGTCCTCGTCACGGGAGGCGTTCACCCACCGCGTCCCGGACACCCCCGTGATGATCGGGTGCATCGAGTAGGACGGTTCGAAACCCAGCGCCGAGCGCCCCGGCCCACCGAACGCCAACAGGGTCTGCTGAAGGACCTCGTTGGACCCGTTCGCGGCCCACACCCGCTCAGCCGTCAGACCCGCGCCAGGCGTGTCAGTGTTCAGGAAAGCCGCAAGGTCTTCGCGGAGCGCGACCGCGTTCCGGTCGGGGTAACGGTTGAGCGTCCCGGCGACGTCCATGACGGCTTCGCCGAGGGCTTTCACGAGGCGTTCGGACGGCGGATACGGGTTCTCGTTCGTGTTCAGTGCGTATGGGACGTCCAGCTGCGGCGCGCCATAGGGTTCGCGGCCGCGCAGGTCGTCACGCAACGGCAGATCGTTGAGCGACGTCACGACGGGACCTCCCAGTCGAAGCGCGCCTTCAGAGCCGCGCCGTGGGCGGGCAGATCCTCGGCCTCGGAGAGCGCGACGACGCGGCCGGTGGCCTCGGCGAGGGCGTCGCGGTCGTACTCGACGACGTGGACGCCCCGGAGGAACGACTGCACCGACAGCCCGGACGAGTGGCAGGCGCACCCGCCGGTCGGCAACACGTGGTTGGACCCGGCCAAGTAGTCGCCGAGCGACACCGGCGCGTGCGGCCCCACGAAGATCGCCCCCGCGTTGCGGACGCGGGCCGCGACGGACCCCGCGTCGGCGGTGTGGATCTCCAGGTGCTCGGCGGCGTAGGCGTCCACGACCTTGAGGCCGTCGTCGACGGAGTCGACCAGCACGATGCCGGACTGCCGCCCGGCGAGGGCCTCGGTGATCCGTTCGCTGTGCCGGGTGCGGGCGACCTGCGCCTTCAACTCGGTCTCGACCTCGTCGGCGAGCCGCGCCGAGTCGGTGACCAGGACGGCGGCGGCGAGCGTGTCGTGCTCGGCCTGGCTGATCAGGTCGGCGGCGACCTCCACCGGGCTCGCGGTCGCGTCGGCGAGGATCGCGATCTCGGTCGGACCGGCCTCGGCGTCGATGCCGATCACGCCCTTGAGCAGCCGTTTCGCGGCCGCGACATAGACGTTGCCCGGCCCGGTGACGAGGTCGGCGCGCGGGCACTCCTCGGTGCCGTGCGCGAACATCGCGATCGCCTGGGCGCCGCCCGCCGCGTGGACCTCGTCCACGCCGAGCATCGCGCACGCCGCCAGGATCGTCGGGTGCGGCAGGCCCCCGAACTCGCGCTGCGGCGGCGAGGTGACCGCGAGCGATTCGACGCCCGCCTCCTGCGCGGGCACGACGTTCATGACCACGCTGGACGGGTACACGGCCCGCCCGCCCGGCACGTACAGGCCGACGCGCCCGACCGGAATCCACCGCTCGGTGACGGTGCCGCCGGGCACCACCTGCGTGGTGACGTCGGCGCGACGCTGGGCGCGGTGGACCACGCGGGCCCGCCGGATGCTCTCCTCCAGCGCGTCCCGGACGGCGGGGTCGAGCTCGGCGAGCGCCCGGTCGAGCTCGGCGACCGGGACACGGGTGGTCTCCAGCTCGACCCCGTCGAACGCCTTCGTGTGCTCCCGCACCGCCGCCGAGCCACGATGGCGCACGTCGTCGCAGATGGGCCGCACCTTGTCCAGGGCGGCCTCGACGTCGAGTTCGGCGCGGGGCAGCACGGAGCGCAGCTCGCCGGGCAGCGAGCCGCGCAGGTCAATACGGGAGATCACCCCTCCAGTCTATGTTGATCCAGGGGGGCGACCCCCTGGAACCCCCGTCACGACGCAGGCGATCCTCACGCCGCTGTTGCGGTTCCTTTGCATGTCGCGGTTTTGCGCGTCGCTGCGGTCGCCCGCGTCGGCGGGTGACGGTGGCTGGGGTTCGGGTCCGGGGGTCAGACGCTCAGGTCGCCGTCCAGGATGGTGATGGCCGTGCCGGACAGGATGACTCGGTCGCCGCGCAGTGTGACGTGGACGTGGCCGCCGCGTGCGGACGCCTGGTAGCCGGTCAGGGTGTCGCGGCCGAGGCGCGCCGCCCAGTGCGGGGCCAGGGCGCAGTGGGCCGAGCCGGTCACCGGGTCCTCGGCGTCGCCGGGCAGGACGCGCGGGGCGAAGAAGCGGGACACGAAGTCGTGGTCACGGCCCGGGTCGGCCGCTGCGGTGACGATCACGCCGCGTGCGTCGATCTCGGCCAGCGCCCGCGTGTCGGGGACGAGGCCGCGCACGACGTCCTCGGAGGCGACGTCGACGACGAGGTCGTTCTGAGCGTTGCGGGCGACGCCGCCCACGGGTGCGTCGAGCGCGTCGGCGAGGCCGTCCGGGACGTCGGCGGGCTTGGCGGGACAGGCCGGGAAGTCCATCGACAGCCGCCCGGTCTCGTCCCGGGTGACGGTGAGGACCCCGCTCCTGAGCGTCCGGAACCGGATCGGACGGCCGGACGGCACGGCGTCCGTCTCGTACAAAGCGTGCGCGGAGGCCATGGTGGCGTGGCCGCACAGTGCCACCTCCATGACGGGCGTGAACCAGCGCAGCTCGAAGTCGGCGCCGCCGTCAGCGTCGTCCGGGCGGACGAACGCGGTCTCGGAATGCCGCATCTCGGTGGCGACCCGCTGCATCCAGCCCGGGTCACCGGCGTCCGGCAGCAGGCACACCCCGGCGGGGTTCCCCGCGAACGGTCGGTCGGTGAAGGCGTCCACCACGAGCATCCTCATGCGACGACGTTACCGTGACGATGACATCCGCTTCACACTGTGAAAAATCGCCCCTTACCAAGATCATCAGACAGGACGTAGGCTGGCGCCGAAGGCGCTTCCCGGCGGCGCCCAGAACGTGGGAGAGACAGTGACCGAGCGGCTGGCCCTGTTCCCCCTGGGCACCGTCCTGTTCCCCGGCCTGATGCTGCCGCTGCACCTGTTCGAGGACCGCTATCTCAGCATGATCGGCGACCTGCTGGACCGGCCGGAGCCGCGCGGCTTCGGCGTCGTCGGGATCGAGCTCGGCCACGAGGTCGGCGAGAGCGCCGCGCACCGGCTCGCCGAGATCGGCTGCGTCGCCGAGCTGCGCGACGCCCGGGAGCATCCCGACGGCCGCTACGACATCGTGACGGTGGGCGCCCGCCGCTTCCGGCTGAAGGAGCTGGACCGCTCACGCCCCTACCTCCAGGGCGAGGTCGAGTACCTGCCCGAGGAGCCCGGCACCGACCCCGAGCCCGCGGCGCTGCGCGTCCGGCGGCTGTTCCGCCTCTACCGGCACCGGCTGGCCACGTCGGGCGCGGGCTCGTTCGAGAAGGGCGAGCCGCCCGACGACCCGGTCTCGCTGTCCTACGTGATCGCGGCGTCGCTCGTCCTGGACGGCCACGAGAAGCAGCGCCTGCTCGAATGCGAGGACGCGGCGCTGCGGCTGGAGACCGAGGGCCACCTGCTCGCCAGGGAGAACCGCATCCTGGACGTCCTGCCCATGATCCCCGCCGGGCAGTTCCTGGACGGGTCGTTCAACCCCAACTGAGCGAGCACGCACTGAGCGGGCACAAGCTTGGCGGGCACGGCACACTTCTCCCATGAGCACAGGCAAGGGCCGGGGCGGCACGGGCACCCCGGCGACGGTCGTGGCGGCCAAGGCGAAGATCGAGTTCACGCTGCACCCCTACGAGCCGGACCCGGACGCCGACTCCTACGGGCAGGCCGCCGCCGACGCCCTCGGCATCTCGCCCGACCAGATCTTCAAGACGCTGCTCGCCGACGTCGACGGGCGGCTCACCGTCGGCGTCGTGCCGGTGTCGGCCTCCCTGGACCTCAAGGCCCTCGCGGGCGCGGCGGGCGGCAAGAAGGCGCGGATGGCCGAGCCGCGCGACGCCGAACGCGCCACCGGGTACGTCGTCGGCGGCATCAGCCCGCTCGGGCAGCGCAGGCGACTGCCGACCGTGATCGACGAGTCGGTGTCAGCGCTCGCGACCGTCTACGTCTCCGCCGGACGGCGCGGACTCCAGATCGAACTCGTCCCCGCCGACCTCGTCCGCCTCACCGACGCCCGGCTTGCCGCGATCGCCCGCGGGTAGCCTGCGCACGACCAGTTCCAGCAGCGCGTAGACGGCGACGGCGGCCACCGCCCAGAAGACGAGGACGCCCTTGGCCCGCAGGTCGGCGACGCCGGTCACGGTGGCGCCGTCGCGGGCGTCGCGGACCTTGTCCTGGAAGTCGCCGAGGCCGATCATGTGCCCGGTCCTCCAGGCGAGGTAGGCGGCGGCGACACCGCCCATGGCCAGCCCGAGCAGCAACGCGATGTCGTGGCCGACACGGCCGCCCGCGATGTAGGCGGCGATTCCGCACAGAGCGCCGGCGGCCAAGGCGATCAGGGCGAAGCGCGCGTCCACCCCGATGGGCCCCTGGCCCTCAGGATCGGCGAGCAGCGGCTCACCCTGGACGATCAGGTAGGTGACCTCGGGAGCGGTCTTCGCCCACAGCAGTCCAGCGAGCGGACCGAGCAGCGCCACAGCGACGGCGGTCACCGCCCAGGTCATCAAGAACCTCGCCGCCGAGAGCCTGCCGGGGGGTTCCCGCACCACGTACGCTCCTCGTTGGAAGTCCTCTGACAGCGAAAGCCTAGCCTGTCAGACAAGGCCCACGATCGCCTCGACCAAGGGATAATGTGCCCGACATGTCCGGATTCAGTCCCGCGTTCGAACGCCTCGGCGCCGCCCTGGCGGCCGTCGTCCTGCAGCAGCAGGAGACGCTCGCCGAGTTCCTGCCGCGTGAGGACTGGAGCGCCGACCTGACCGCCCGCACCTACTCCAGCGGCGGCGTCACCGTCCGGGTCTCGCTGCTCGGCAGCTACGCGAGCCGCGAGCGCACCTGGCTGTGGGGCTGGGCCAACCCCCAGTTCGGCGACGCGCACCCCGCCGTCCGGCCCACGCTCGTCCTGCGGACGGTCGGCGAGCGGCTCGGCATCACCGAGTTCACCACCCCCGAGGTCGATCTGTCCTGGTACGAGGGCCCGGCCGGGCACGGCGGCGAACTGATCGCGATGGCGGCGGGCGGTGTCCTCGGCGGCGCGGGCTACATCGGGGCGGGCTACGAGGGCGGCTCCGCGTACCTGCACGTCGACGACCCGCAGGCACCGCCCGCCCGCTGGGACCCGATCCCCCTGCCCCGCATCCTGACGAACGCGACGAGCCTGTTCCCGCACGAGCCGCGCCTGACGCTGGCCGGATACCTGTCCCACCACCGCGTCCCCTACCGTCAGACCGACCTGCTGACCGAGGCGTTCCTCTCGGACGGCGGCACCGCGCAGGCCCGTTTCGACGGACTCGGACGCTGCGTCAACTGGCGCGTGGAGGCGTCGGGCACGCCCGTCCCGGTGCCGTCACCGGGGTGGTGAACCCGCCGCCGATCAGTCGGGGCTGCGCCAGCGGATGGCGCCCGCCTCGTCCAGGACGAAGCTCGTCGTGGGGACCTGGGCGTGGTCGTACGGGGTCTCCGACGACGGCGGCAGCGTGTTCGGCGTCCGCCACTTGATCGCCTGGTGGACCGCGCAACCGCAGCCCGGGTCCAGCGGAGCGGGGCAGGCGGCGATCGCGTCGCGGAAGGCGGCGGTGTCGGGCGCGTTCATCCGCCACCACCAGTACTTCTCGAAGTCGGCGGGGTTGCCGGTGTCCCAGTCGTCGAACGAGTAGTACTCGACCACCGCGCCGCCACAGGCGGCGCAGGCGCTGACCGAGTACCGCCACGCGGCCTCGTTCGCCAGGACGAGCAGGCGCGTCAGTTCGGGGGCGGCGCAGCAGCGGGACGGCATCGGGTCAGCCCAGGCACGACGGGCCGAGAAGCTGCTTCAGGTCGCCCATCAACGCCGGGGACGGCGCCACGCGAAGCCTGTCGTCCAGCCGGACGACCGTGGTACGCGGACCGTTCTGGACGTGGAGGTGCACCTCCGACCTCCCGGGATGGGTGACCAGCACCTCCTTCAGGCGCGAGACGGTCGGCGGGGTGCAGCGGCCGAGCGGCATCGTGACCGAGAACGGGCCGGTCGCGTCGGTGATGGTCAGGTCGGGCTGGGTGACCTCCATCGCGATGATCTTCGCGACGTCCTCGCGGCGGTCCAGCTTGCCCTTGACGATGAGGATCGCGTCCTCGGCGAGCAGCGTCGAGCACAGCTGGTAGGCCGACGGGAAGCACAGCACCTCGATCGAGCCGCCGAGGTCCTCCAGCTGGAACATCGCCCACGAGTTGCCCTGCTTGGTCACCTTGCGCTGGAGGCCCGACAGCAGCCCGGCGAGGACCACGATCTGGCCGTCCGGACGCTCGCCCTCGTTCAGGACGGCGATCGTGCAGTCGGCCTCGCGCTCCAGGATGTGCTCCACGCCGAGCAGCGGGTGGTCGGAGACGTACAGGCCGAGCATCTCGCGCTCGAACGCGAGGAGGGTCGTCTTGTCCCACTCCTCGCCCTCGGGGATCGCGACGGCGAAGGCGTCCTCGCCGCCGTCGTTCTCCAGGGCGCCGAAGAGGGAGTCCTGGCCGACGGCCTCCTTGCGCTTGATGTCGATGACGGAGTCGATGGCCTGCTCGTGCACCATCAGCAGCGCCTTGCGCTGGTGGTCCAGCTCGTCGAACGCGCCCGCCTTGATGAGCGACTCCACGACCCGCTTGTTGCAGACGATCGGCGGGACCTTGTTGAGGAAGTCGTTGAAGTCGGTGTAGGCGCCCTTCTCCTTGCGGGCGGCGACGATGCCGTCCACCACGTTCGTGCCGACGTTGCGGACCGCCGACAGGCCGAACCGGATCTCGGTGTCGCCCAGCGGGGTGAAGTCGGCCTCGGACGTGTTGACGTCCGGCGGCAGCACCGTCAGCCCCATCCGGCGGCACTCCGACAGGTAGAGCGCGCTCTTGTCCTTGTCGTCGCCGACGGACGTCAGCAGCCCCGCCATGTACTCGGCCGGATAGTTCGCCTTGAGATAGGCCGTCCAGTAGGAGACCAGCCCGTACGCGGCGGAGTGCGCCTTGTTGAAAGCGTAGTCGGAGAACGGGACGAGGATTTCCCACAGCGTCTTGATGGCCGCGTCGGAGTAGCCGCGTTCGCGCATGCCCTCGGAGAACGGCTTGTACTCCTTGTCGAGGACCTCCTTCTTCTTCTTGCCCATCGCGCGGCGGAGAAGGTCCGCTTGTCCGAGCGAGTAGCCGGCCACCTTCTGCGCGATCGCCATGACCTGCTCCTGATAGATGATCAGGCCGTAGGTCGTGTCGAGGACGTCCCTGAGCGGGTCCTCCAACTCGGGATGGATCGGGGTGATCTCCTGCTGGGCGTTCTTGCGGAGCGCGTAGTTGGTGTGCGAGTTGGCGCCCATCGGGCCCGGCCGGTACAGGGCGATGACGGCGGAGATGTCCTCGAAGTTGTCCGGCTTCATCAGCCGCAGCAGCGACCGCAGCGGCCCGCCGTCCAGCTGGAACACGCCGAGCGTGTCGCCGCGGCCGAGCAGCTCGTAGGTCTTCTTGTCGTCGAAGGACAGTTCCAGCAGTTCGAGCTTGACGCCCTTGTTCTTCTCGATGCCGCGCAGCGCGTCGTCGATGATCGTCAGGTTGCGCAGGCCCAGGAAGTCCATCTTCAACAGGCCGAGCGTCTCGCAGGTCGGGTAGTCGAACTGCGTGATGATCGCGCCGTCGGCGTCCCGGCGCATGATCGGGACATGGTCGGTGATCGTCTCACCGGACATGATCACCCCGGCGGCGTGCACGCCGGTCTGGCGGATCAGGCCCTCCAGGCCCTGCGCCAGGTCCATGATCTGCTTGACGTCGGTCTCTTCGTCGTACAGCTTGCGCAACTCGCCCGCCTCGCCGTGGCGGGGGTGCTTGTCGTCGAAGATGCCCGACAGCGGGATGTCCTTGCCCATGACGGCGGGCGGGAACGCCTTGGAGATGCGGTCGCCGAGCGCGTAGGGGAAGCCGAGGACGCGGCCCGCGTCCTTGATGGCGGCCTTCGCCTTGATGGTGCCGAACGTGGCGATGTAGGAGACCTTGTCGGCGCCCCACTTCTCCGTCGTGTACCGGATTACCTCGGCGCGGCGATCTTCAGGGAAGTCGATGTCGATGTCGGGCATCGACGCGCGTTCGGGGTTAAGGAACCGCTCGAAGATCAGCCCGTGCGGGATCGGGTCGAGGTCGGTGATGCCCATCGCGTACGCGATCAGCGACCCGGCGGCGCTGCCTCGGCCGGGGCCGACCAGGATGCCGTTGTTCTTGGCCCACATGATGAAGTCGGCGACGACGAGGAAGTACGACGGGTACCCCTTGCCGAGGATGACGCCCATCTCGTAATCGGCCTGCTCCCTGTACCCCTCGGGCAGGCCGTCGGGGAAGCGGCGCTCCAGGCCCTGCCAGACCTCCTTGCGGAACCAGCTCTCCTCCGTCTCGCCCTCGGGGACGGGGAAGCGGGGGCTGAGGTCGCGGTGCTCGAACATGCCCTCGGGCTCGACCCGCTCGGCGATGAGCAGCGTGTTGCGGCAGCCCTCCGCCCAGATGTCGGACGAGTCGATGGCGCGCATCTCGTCGGCGGTCTTGAGGTAGTAGCCGCTGCCGTCGAACCGGAACCGGTCGGGGTCGGCGAGCTGCTTGCCGACCTGCACGCACAGCAGCGCGTCGTGCGCGGTGGACTCCGACTCGTGCGTGTAGTGGGAGTCGTTGGTGACGACCGGCGGGATGTTCAGCCGTTTGCTGATCTCGATGAGCCCGTCGCGGACGCGGCGCTCGATGTCCAGCCCGTGGTCCATCAGCTCAAGGAAGTAGTTCTCCTTGCCGAGGATCTCCTGGAAGGTCGCGGCGGCCTTGAGCGCCTCGTCGAACTGGCCGAGCCGCAGCCGGGTCTGCACCTTGCCGGACGGGCAGCCGGTCGTGCCCATGATCCCGGCGGCGTGCTCGGCGAGGAGTTCCTCGTCCATCCGGGCGTACTTGAAGACGAAGCCCTCGGTGTAGCCGCGGCTGGACAGCTTGAACAGGTTGTGCAGGCCGGTCGCGTCACGCGCCCACAGCGTCATGTGGTTGATCAGACCGCCGCCGGAGACGTCGTCGCGCTTCTGGCTCGGCTCGCCCCACTGGATCTTCTTCTTGTGGTAGCGCGACTCCGGCGCCATGTACGCCTCGATGCCGATGATCGGCGTGACCCCGGCACCCATGGCCTGCTTGTGGAAGTCGTAGGCGCCGTGCATGTTGCCGTGGTCGGTCATGGCGATCGCCGGCATCTTCTGCCGCCCGACCTCCTCGAACATCTGCTTCAACCGGGCGGCTCCGTCGAGCATGGAGTACTCGGTATGAACGTGCAGGTGAACGAAAGAGTCGGCCATGCCTGCTGCGCCTCCTGCTGCTCGTCGCATGCGACCGCGCACGTACCTCGCGGTACGTGTCGCTCTCGTGGTCCCGGGGGAAGATCGTCAACTCGGTGGGGGCCGGGCCGACGCGGTGCTCAGAGCCTAACTCGCTTCTTCCGTCCCACGCGCCCCGACGCGCCCAATCGTGCGGGCACTACGGTAGGCGCCCGGCGGAACACCGAGGGTGCGCTTGAAGTGCCGGGTCAGATGGGCCTGGTCGGCGAACCCGGTGCGGACGGCGGCCTCGGCGGGGCGCAGGCCCTCGTCCAGCAGGGCCCGCGCCTCCCGGACGCGCACCTGGTTGAGGTAGGCGTGCGGCGGCAGGCCGACGGTGTCGCGGAACGCCCGCAGTAGCGGGAACGGGCGGGCTCCGACGGCGGCGGCCAGCTCGTCCAGCGACGGTGGTTCGACGAGGCTGGCGTGCAGGATGTCGCGGGCCTCGCGGACGGCGCGCGGCATCCCGGCGGGCTCGTCGCGCGGCTGGAAACCGCGGGCGTGCCGGGCCAGCAGCCGCGCCACCGTCGCCTTGAGCAGGGTGGACGCCGCCAGCGCGTCGCCCTTCTCCCCCGCCCGGTGCAGGGCGTGCAGCAGCCGGGCGGCGGCCGGATCGGTCACGACGGGGTCGGGGAACGCGGGCGTGCCGGGCCGCGCGCCCAGGTCGGCGGCGACGCCCGTCACGACGTCCACCGGCGGGTAGATCACCTGGTAGGCCCAGCCCTCGGGCGTGCCCGCGTGCCCGCCGTGGACGACGTCGGGGTTGACCAGGACGACCGAGCCCGGACCGGCGCGGTGCACGCCGCCCGCGTGCTCGAACTCCTCCACGCCAGCGTCGATGACGCCGAACACGTACCCCTCGTGCGTGTGCCTGGTGAAGCGGTGCGTCACGAAGCGGGCCCGCAGCAGATCGACGTCCGGCACCGCCGGATGGCGGTAGTGGTGCGCGACCTCATCCCCCATGGCGATCCCCCATGGGGCACATGGTAGTTGGAACGTCTCAATCTCCGAGATGATCGCTCCGGTGATTGACGGGCACCCGCCGTCCCGACATACCATCGGAACCGTGGAACGTCGCCATTTCAGGTTTACGCGGCCGGCTCCGGGTGAGCCGACCGTCGCCATGACCTGAGCGACGCCCCGGAGCCGGCCAGGCAGAGCCCTCGGGCTCTGCCTTTTCTGTTGATCGAAGCGGCCCCGGGCACGGGCTCCCCCTGCGCGAGCGGCCGCCGCACGAGAGGGAACCGCCATGCACGACCAGGTCATCGACCCGACGGAGCCCACCGCGTCCTGCCCGGCCTGCGGCCGGGCGCACGCGGCGGACGAGCTGCGCGTCCCGCTGCCGTCCGCCGCGTCGGTCGGCACGCTCGGCGAGGCCAGGACCGCGATCGACGGCCTCGACGCCGCGCTCGCCACCCTGCTGGAGCGCCGCGCCGAGATCGCCGCCGTCGTCCAGCGGCTCAAGCCGGTCGGCGGCCACGCCGGACGCGACCCGGGCCGCGAACGGCAGATCGTCGAGGCGATGGCGGCGCGGGCCCCGTCCCTCGGCGCCGACCGTCTCGCCCGCATCATGACCGCCGTGATCGAGGCCGGGCTGGACGCCGCCGCCGACGCCGCCGAGGCCCCGCGGTGAGCCCGTGCAAGAACGTTCAAGATCCGGGGGCGCGCCCGGGCCTACCGTCGGCGGCATGAGCGTCACCGAGGTGGAGGAGGTAGACGCGCCCGGTTCCGGCACGCGGCGGTCCGCCGTCCGGGACGGAGTCGGCGTCGGGATCGCCGTGGGCGTGTCCGGGGTCGCGTTCGGCGCGGCGGGCGTCACGGCGGGCCTGACCGTCGCGCAGACGTGCGCGCTGAGCCTGCTCGCGTTCACGGGAGCGTCCCAGTTCGCGCTGATCGGAGTGATCGGCGGGGGCGGCGGGCTCGTCGCCGGGTCGCTCGGCGCGGTGCTGCTCGGCGGGCGCAACGCCCTGTACGGGATGCGGCTCGCGCACACGCTGGACGTGCGCGGCTGGCGGCGGCTCGTCACCGCGCAGGTCGTGATCGACGAGACCACCGCCGTCGCGACCGCGCAGCGCGGACGCGACGCGGCCCGGGCCGGGTTCTACGCCACCGGCCTGACCCTCTACCTGCTCTGGAACCTCACGACGCTGCTCGGCGCCGCGGGCGCGGCCCGGCTCGGCGATCCGGACGCCGTCGGCCTGGACGTCCTCGGCCCCGCCGCGTTCCTCGGCCTGGTGTGGCCGCGGCTCACCGCCGGACGGACCGAGGTGAAGGTCGCCCTCGCCGCCGTCGTGATCGCGGTCGCGGCGACGCCGCTGCTGCCGCCCGGCGTGCCCGTCATGCTCGCCGCCACCGCCGCGCTGCCCGCCATGCTCAGGAGGACGCCGCCGGGGAGGACCGCGTGAACGTCTGGATCGCGGTGATCGCCACCGGCCTCGGCTGCTACGCGCTGAAGATCGCCGGGCTCGTCACGCCGCAGCGCGTCCTCGCCGACCCCCGGGTCCGGCGGTTCACCGAACTCGTGCCCGTGGCGCTGCTGACGGCGCTGATCGCCGTTCAGGCGCTCGCCGACGGCAGGGCCCTGGAGTTCGACGCCGCCCGCATGGCGGGCCTCGCCGGGGCCGTCGTGGCGCTGCTGCTGCGGGCCCCGTTCCTGGTGGTGCTGGCCGTCGCGGCGGGCGTCGCCGCCGGGCTGCGGCTCCTCGGGGTCTGACTGCCGGGACAGGGGGTCTGACCAGGATTCGGGGTCGGACCGTCAGGACTCGTCCCGGACGATCTCCAGCACGCGCGCCAGGTCGTCCGGGTACGGGCTCTCGAACTCCACCCACTCGCCGGTGGCCGGGTGCTCGAACCCGAGCCGCACGGCGTGCAGCCACTGCCGCCGCAGCCCGAGCCGCTCCGCCAGGGTCGGGTCGGCCCCGTACAGCAGGTCGCCGACGCACGGATGCCGGATCGCCGACATGTGCACCCGGATCTGGTGGGTGCGGCCCGTCTCCAGGTCGATGTCGAGCAGCGACGCCGCGCGGAACGCCTCCACGGTGTCGTAGTGCGTCACCGACGGCCTGCCGCCCGCCACGACCGCGAACCGCCCGTCGCCGGACGGATGCCGGTCGAGGGGCGCGTCGACCGTCCCGCGGAACGGGTCGGGATGCCCCTGCACGAGCGCCTGATAACGCTTACCGACCCGGCGTTCCTTGAACGCCCGCTTGAGCCGCGAGTAGGCGACCTCGCTCTTCGCCACCACCATCGCTCCGGTGGTGTTGGCGTCCAGCCGGTGCACGATGCCCTGCCGCTCGGACGCGCCGCTCGTCGCGATCGTGTGCCCGGCGCCGAGCAGCCCGCCGAGGACGGTCGGGCCCGTCCAGCCGGTCGTGGGGTGCGCGGCGACGCCGATCGGCTTGTTCACCACGAGGATGTCGGCGTCCTCGTACAGGACGCCCATTCCGGGGACCGGCTCGGCGACCGGCACGGGCGGGGCGGGCGGCGGCGGAAGCGTCACCTCGAGCCAGGCGCCCGCGTGCAGCCGCTCCGACTTGGTCGCGACCGCGGCCCCGTCCAGCAGGACGTCGCCCGCCGCGATGATGTCGGCGGCGCTGCCGCGCGACAACCCGAACAGCCGGGACAGGGCGGCGTCGATCCGCTCGCCCTCAAGCCCGTCCGGGACGGGGAGGCTCCGCACCACGCCCATCCGCGCCTCGCCCATCAGCACTTCTCCCCGGCCTCTGACTCGCCCGCCGACTCCCCCGCGCCGTCGTTCTTCTCGTTGGTGAGGCGCGTCCCGTCCACCTGGAGACCCCGCGCCGCCAGCAGGACGGCGAGGATCCCGCCGCACACGATCGCCGAGTCGGCCAGGTTGAACACCGGGAAGTCGGGCACCTGGATCCAGTCGACGACATGGCCCTTCAGCGGTCCCGGCTCGCGGAACATCCGGTCGATCAGGTTGCCGCAGGCGCCGCCGAGCAGCAGGCCCAGGCAGATCGCCCATGGGACGCTGCGCAAGTTGCGGGCCGTGCGCAGGATCGCGACCACCACGCCGATGGCGATCACCGTGAAGATGATCGTGTAGCCGGTGCCGATCGAGAACGCGGCACCGCTGTTACGGGTCTCGCGCAGCGTCAGCAGGCCGCCGAGCAGCCGGATCGGCTCCTCGTCCCGCAACGTCGCGACGATGACCGACTTGGACACGATGTCGGCGATCAGCGCGGTCAGCGCCACGGCGACCAGCACGCCGACGCGGCGCGGCCGAGGAGATCCCGTGGATTCCTCGGCCCCGCCCTCTGGGTTCGTTGAGTCGCTCAGCGACGTTCCTCGCGTTGTTTGCATGTCACACACAGGGTCGCACGGGGGAAGACCTGGAGGCGCGCCTTGCCGATCGGCCTGGCGCACGACTCGCAGGTCCCGTACGTCCCGGTGTCCATCCGCTGGACGGCCCGCTCTATCTGGGCGAGCAGGTCCTGTGAATTGTAGGACAACGCCAGCTCGTGCTCGCGCTCGTAGGTCTTGGCGCCCGCGTCGGCCTGGTCGTCGCCCGCGCCGTCGCTGGTGTCGCCCTCCGCGATCTGGCTCGCCGACGCCGCGATCTCCGTGCGCAGCGCCTCGACCTGCTCCTGGAGCCCGGTCCTGACCTCGGCGAGTTCGGCGGCCGTCCACTGGTGCTCGCCCTCGCGGACCGGCAGCTCCGCCGCCCGCACCGGGGCCCGGCCGTCCAGCCGCGCCCGCGCGCCGCTGGGCTTGGTCGCCACTCCCGCCCCGCCCTTGGACGCGGCGGACCCGCGCCTGGTCGGTTTCGCGTTTTCAGCGGGCTTCTTCTCAGCGGGCAGAACGCCCCTCTTCGCGCCGGCCATGTCGGCCCCCCTCGCGCTGATCGCCTCGACGGGCAGTGCGGGCAGCATAGGTCCCCTCTCCGATACGCGGCAAACAACCTGGGCCGCGTTACCGACCGCTTATGCCCCGCCGCCGAACGCCCGGAAACCCCAGCGCGACGCACGACATCGCAAAGGAACGGGCACGTCCCTCACCCCGGGCGGGACGGAAAGCGGCGGTGCGACGCCAGCGCCTAATCCGGTTAAGTCATGGTGCATACTTGAATTCTGAGTCACAGCTAGAAGTCGTATCGGCAGGCCGCGATGGGAACACCTGCCGCCGCACGCAGCCATGAGCGACCCGGGGACGGTGCGAGCCCGGGGGCGAGCCCGGCGGTCTGATCACCCCGGAGCCGCCGGAGGAACCGTCCGCGATGCCCGCGGGCCCAGTAGAACCGGCAGCCGAGACTCGAACGAAGCGGACCGCGCCCTGGGCGTGGTCAAGGAGGGTGGTACCGCGGGGCACTCGCCTCGTCCCTCCGGTCAACGTCACGACGTTCCGGAGGTCCGCCATCGTGAGCCCCGCTTCCCGGCCGGGATTCCGCCCGCTGCCCGCGCAGGTCGATCTGCCCGCCCTCGAGCGCGACATGCTGCGCCGCTGGCGGGAGAGCAAGGTCTTCGAGCGGTCGCTGGAGCGCACCGCGTCCGGCCCCAGCTGGGTGTTCTACGAAGGCCCGCCGACCGCGAACGGGATGCCGGGCGTCCACCACGTCGAGGCGCGCGTGTTCAAGGACGTCTTCCCGCGCTTCAAGACCATGAAGGGCTACCACGTCCCCCGCAAGGCGGGCTGGGACTGCCACGGGCTGCCCGTCGAGGTGGCCGTGGAGAAGGAGCTCGGGCTCACCGGCAAGAAGGACATCGAGGAGTACGGCGTCGCGGAGTTCAACGCCCGCTGCCGCGAGTCGGTCCTGCGCCACGTGGACGCGTTCGAAGAGATGACCGAACGCATGGGCTACTGGGTCAACACCGACCAGGCCTACCGGACGATGGACCCCGAGTACGTCGAGGCCGTCTGGTGGTCCCTGAAGCAGGTGTTCGACAAGGGCCTGCTGTTCCGCGACTTCCGCATCACGCCCTACTGCCCGCGCTGCGGGACGGGCCTGTCCGACCATGAGCTGGGACAGCCCGGCGCGTACGAGACGGTCTCCAGCCCGTCGGTGTACGTGCGGATGCCCGTCACGTCCGGTCCGCTCGCCGAGATGGGCGCGGCCCTGCTCATCTGGACGACGACGCCGTGGACGCTGGTGTCCAACACCGCCGTGGCCGTCCACCCGGACGTCACCTATGTGGCGGCCCGTCCGGCGGGGTCCGACGAGGTCCTCGTCGTGGCCGAACCCCTCCTCGACCAGGTTCTCGGAGAGGACGCCGAACGGCTCGCCACCTACCAGGGCACCGAACTCGAACGCACCACCTACCAGCGTCCGTTCGAGCTGGTCGACATCCCGGACGCGCACTACGTCGTCCTGGGCGACTACGTCACCGTCGAGGACGGGACGGGCCTCGTCCACCAGGCCCCCGCGTTCGGCGCCGACGACATGACCGTCTGCCGACGGTACGACATGCCGGTCGTCAACCCCATCGGGCCGGACGGCCGGTTCCTCCGCGAAGTCCCCATGGTCGGCACCAAGTTCTTCAAGGACGCCGACGAACCCCTCACCGACGACCTGCGCGCGCGCGGGCTGCTGTTCCGCGGCGGCCACTTCGAGCACAGCTACCCGCACTGCTGGCGCTGCCACACCGCCCTGCTCTACTACGCGCTGCCCGCCTGGTACATCCGCACCACCCAGATCAAGGACCGGCTGCTGGAGGAGAACGAGAAGACCAACTGGTACCCCAAGACGGTCAAGCACGGCCGGTACGGGGAGTGGCTGCGCAACAACGTCGACTGGTCACTGTCCCGCAGCCGCTACTGGGGCACGCCCCTCCCCCTGTGGGTCTGCTCAGAAGACGAAAGCCACATCACCTGCGTCGGCTCCCTCAAGGAACTCGGCGACCTCACCGGCAAGGACATGACGGGGCTCGACCCCCACCGCCCTTACGTCGACGATGTCACCTTCCCTTGTCCAGCCCGTGTCGGAGACGCGAAATCGGACAGGTGTGGGGCGGAGGCCCGCCGCGTCCCCGACGTCATCGACGCCTGGTACGACTCCGGCTCGATGCCGTTCGCGCAGTGGGGCGCCCCCCACCGCAACAACGACATCTTCGAGAACTCCTACCCCGCGCAGTACATCTGCGAGGCCCAGGACCAGACCCGTGGCTGGTTCTACTCCCTCATGGCCGTCGGGACGCTCGTCTTCGACAGGTCGTCCTACGAGGACGTCGTGTGCCTCGGGCTGATCCTCGCCGAGGACGGCCGCAAAATGAGCAAGCACCTCGGCAACGTGCTGCGGCCCATCCCGCTCATGGACGAGCACGGTGCCGACGCCGTCCGCTGGTTCATGGCCGCGAACGGCCTCCCCTGGGCGTCCCGCCGCGTCGGGCACACCGCCCTGGAGGAGATCGTCCGCAAGGTCCTGCTCACCTACTGGAACACGGCGTCGTTCTTCGTCCTGTACGCCAACGCCGCCCAGGCACAGGGCCAGGCCTGGACGCCCGACCGCCGGGCCGAGGCGCCCGCGCCCGCCGACCGTCCCCTCCTGGACCGCTGGGCCCTCGCCGAACTGCACCGCACCGTCCGCGAGGTCGACGCGGCACTGGAGGAGTACGACACCGCCAAGGCGGGACGCGCCCTCGCGCAGTTCGTCGACAACCTGTCCAACTGGTACGTCCGCCGCTCCCGCCGCCGCTTCTGGGACGGCCCGCACACCTCGGACGGCTCGTCCGCGTTCGCCACCCTCTACGAGTGCCTGGAGACCCTCACCCGGCTGATGGCCCCGATGGTGCCGTTCATCACCGACCACGTCTGGGACGTCATCCGCCCGTCCGACGCCCCCGAGTCGGTGCACCTCACCGACTGGCCGACCGTCGACGAGACCCTCCTGGACGCCGGCCTCACCGCCCAGATGGCGCTCGTCCGCCGCCTGGTCGAACTCGGCCGCTCCGCCCGTGCCGCCAGCGGCGTCCGCACCCGCCAGCCCCTCGGCCGCGCCCTGGTCGGCGCCGCCCACTGGTCGACCCTGCCCGACCAACTTCGCGCGCAGATCTCCGAGGAACTCAACGTCCTCGGCTTCGAGGAACTGTCGTCCATCGGCGGCGACCTCGTCGAGTACGAGGTGAAGCCCAACTTCCGCGAACTCGGCAAGCGCCACGCCAAGGACACCCCGAAGGTCGCCAAGGCCATCACGTCGACGGACCCGGCGGCCCTCGTCCAGGCCCTCCGCGCGGGCACCGCCGACGTCGACGCCCCAGGCGTCGGGCCGGTCTCCCTCACCCCCAACGACGTGATCGTCACCGAACGCCCCCGCTCCGGCTGGGCCGTCGAGAGCGCCGCGGGCGAAACAATCGCCCTGGACCTCACCGTCACCCCGGAACTGCGCCGCGCGGGCCTCGTCCGCGAGGCCGTCCGCCTCGTCCAGGAGGCCCGCAAGGCCGCCGGCCTGGAGGTCACCGACCGCATCGACCTGTGGTGGGAGGCCACCGGCACCGACCTCGCCGAGGCCCTCCGCGCCCACACCGAAGAATTCGCCACCGAAGTCCTGGCCGCCACAATCACCGAAGGCCGCCCAGAATCCCTCCAAGCAACCAGAGACAACGACCTAGGCCTAACGCTGTATCTATTGCAGTCCACTCCTCCTTCGGGCCCTGGGGGCCCTCAGTCAAGCACACCCGACACGCAGTCTGACGGGGCATGATGCATAGCGGTTGACCTGGTGAAATGCCGGTCTTGCTTCCCTCTGAGTCAGGGGCGGCCGCGTCGAATCTGCGGGGGCTGGCTCCCGGTGTGGCTCCCTGGCTCCCCCCGGGTCGGCGTGGTGGGGCTCGCCGAACGGTAGCCGTCCGCCGGGCGACAGACGGTCGGGAGCGTTGAGATTCGCTTTGCGTGATGTTCGCTAACCCCCGGCATGTGGGCGTGCTGGGGGTTACCTTGTAAGGGATTGTCGGCCTGTGGGTAACAGTCGGACAAAAGCGCCGTACGGGTCGGGTCATAGCGATCAACCGGGAGGGCGGACGGGTGGAACCAGTCGGAGCGATGACGTTCGGTCAGAAGCTGACTGAGTTGATGGCTGCGCGTGGTCTGTCACTGCGGCGGATGGCCAAGCAGGTCTATTGCGACGCTAGCCACGTGTCCAAGATCCGCAATGGTCACCGGTATCCGTCCGAGGAGCTGGGGAAGGCTCTTGACGCCGCGCTGGACGCCGGTGGGGAGCTGGTAGCGCTCATCCCCAAGCGGGAGCGGACCAAAGATCGAAACGCGCCTTTGGTGGGTATGGTGCAAGAGAGTCATACCCCCAACCGGGAGGACGACGTGAGACGTCGCGCCGCGCTACAGGTGATCGCCGCGATAAGTGCGGGGATCGCGGTTCCGCCACAAGCCCTTGAGACAGCGTTGTCGGGAATTGAAGATGCGTTCGGAAATCCACTCGACATCGCTGAATGGGAACGCCTCGTCGCCGATTACGATTACCAGCTTCACAGTTCTCCCGCTGGCGCGCTTATCGGTGACCTGACCACCGATATCGTTGCGATTGGCGAACTTTTCAAACGCCGCCTTCCGCCGTTGCAGCAAGCTAGTTTGTCGCGTGTGTGTGCGGCGCTTTCTGGGCTTCTGGCGATTGAGTTCGGGGACGCTGATGACCGGCGTTCCGCGCGTATCGCATGGAACAGCGCCATTAAGGCGGCGGATGCGTCCGGCGACCAGAAAATGCAGGTATGGACGCGGGGGCGCGCTGCTCAAGACGCTTTTTGGACGGGACGCGCGCCGGTTGTGGTGGCGAAACTCGCTAATGAAGCGGAGCAAATAGCAGGCGGGGATTCTTCGCCTGGATTGGCGCGCGCTTATGATGCGCGTGCCTGGCTTGCGGTTCAGGAGTGCGACAAGGCAAATGTCTACGCGAGGCTCGCGGACGTGAACCGTACGTGTGAGCAGATATCCGATTCCGGGGGCACCCAATCGGTTTTCGAGTATCGGGAGACACAGCGGCTCTGGAGTGAGTCATTCGCTTATGTCCATGTTGGAGACGAACGCGCTGAAGCGTCCTTGTCTCAGGCTCGTTCGTTGTATCCTGCGAATGCGCTTGCTCCGCATGTGAATCTGACGCTGATGGAATCGGTGTCTCTGGTCAGAGGGCGAGAGGTCGGGGAAGGACTTCAATTGGCGTTGACCGCGCTTGAAGGGCAAGGGCGGACAAGTGCCGGGGGCCGCCTATTGGCTAGCTCTGTGCTCTCCATTCTTCCGCCAAAGGATCGGGCTTTGCCGGAGGCGCGTGAAATCCGTACGATAACGGCCACAGTTTAGTTCCTATCGGTCTGCGCGTCGGCTATCGCGTCTGGTTTCGCGTCCGGCTTCACGAAAGCGAAAACGGCACGGCGGTGTATGTCCTGGTCGGTGGTATCGAGCGGACCCAAAGGGCTGGCTAAATTTCTTACAGAAATCCGGCGTCGGGGCCTCCGGCCCTGCTCCTCGGCTACCCCTGTCCCCCTTCTCTCTCAATTCCGTGCCACTCTCTCGTCCGCCTTTCCCCTTGGGGGATTCTTGTTCGCCGTGCCTTTCGGCGCACCGCTCGGTGTTACTCTCGGCGCGCCCTTCGGCGCGTCGCCCGGTGTGGCTTTCCGCGCACCTTTGGGCGCGCCCTTCGGGGTGCGCCGGTGGTTCACGTCTTCCCTGGTCAACGGGGGTACTCGGTCCGCTGCTCGTGCGGGATCTCTATCGTTCGCGGCGGGATGCGGGCGTGTACTGCGGGCGGCGGGTGTGTGTGCCCCTGGCTGCGCTCGTGGCCTGCACGGTTCGTTGTGGCCTGTCGGGCGGGGTGCGTGTGCCGGAAACGGGGGAGAGGTCGTCTATGGCTCTGAGAGGCACGCAGACGGGCCAACGACTCGCCGGAGTAGCCGGGAAGGGGCGGGAACGCGGAAGCCCCTGACGGGGACCGTCAGGGGCTTCCGGGTGGGTGGGGTGATCAGGCGGCGTGGAACACGCTATTGATCACGTCGGCGCTTTGCCGGTGAACCGGGCGCAATACCTTGCGGTAGTGCTTTTCCAGCGTGCGCACCGTGTGACCGCACAAATCGGCGATGACCTCACGCGGTACGCCGTTGTAGGACATGACGCTGACGAATGTCGTCCGTGTTTCTCGCACCGCCCACGATTCCGGGTCGGTGATCCCTGCCGCTTTGAGTACGTTACGGAACTCGTAACGCGCCGTGCGTTGCGTGTAGGCGGTACCGTCCGGGCGCGTGAATACCGCCGTGTCGTCGGTGACCTTCCCGCCGAACGCTTCGAACTCTTTGGCCTGCATTTCTCGCCACGCTTTGAGTGCCGTAATGGCGATATCGGCCAATTCCAGTGACCGGACCGATTGTTTCGTTTTCGTCTTTCCTTGGTAGCGGTCGGCACGCACGACCGATACCGTTCCCGCGTCCAGGTCAAGCCCGTACCATTTCAGGCCGTTCAACTCGTCCCCGCGCAATCCGCTCGTCAGAGCGAGGATCACCGACGCGCCAAAGCGCAACCGAGAGGGAACCTCCGCGCTCGCACGTCCTAGAATCGCGTGTACCTGGTCGGGCGTGAAGCTCTTGCTTTCGCGTCCGTCGTTCTTGCCCTGAATGTTGGGAACCATTCGGGACACGTTCCGGTCCGTCACGTTGTGAATGATCGCACGGTCGAGCGCGCTGGAAAGCAGACCGTGAATGTTCGTGAGGGTCGTTGTCGCGTGATCCTCGGCAAGGACGATCAGCCATTCTGATACGTGCGTGGGGGTCAGTTCGTCCCGCACTTTGAGTGAACCGATTCTCGTGATGTGATTCCGGTTCCACGACCGTAGACCCTCGATGGTCTTCGGTGCACGCCCCTGCCGCTCCAAGTCGTCAATGTAGTCGGTGACGACTGCCGAAACGGTTTTGTCTGCCTTGACAGTGCGGCCTTTGGCCAAGTCTTCCGTCAGCTTTTCAAGCTTGGTTTCGACGGCTGCCTTTGTCGTCGCTTTGCGCTTTGGACGGTTCCGCTTGCCGTTGGGGTGGTATCCGAGGTCCAGCACGCCCGTGTAGCCCTTGCCCTCACGGTAGATGCTGCCCTTGTACCCGTTGACGACTACCCTTGCCATTGCGTTCGCCTCTCGCCGTTGTCGAGTGGTGGACGAAGGGGAGGCCGGACGTTAGTGGCGTCTGGCCTTCCCGCCTTGACCTCATGTATTCGAACGTCTATTCGGACGAATGGGTTCCGGGGCGCCCTGCGATCGGGGCTCCCCTCATGGCTCCCTAGAGGTCATATCCACTTGTGAACCCCCGTTGACCTGGGGATTCACAGCATGGCACTTATGGGGCCCTCCATCGTCGTGAACCGCGGTGCGATCGCTGCATCGCTTCGACTCGCCTAGCGGCTCGCTGCGCGATCAGGTTTCTCGCGAGCTCGAAACCTGCCTTCGGACGCGATCGCAACGGTTGACCCCCTGCGTGGTTGCGGGCGGGGTTGAGGTGGTCGTGCGCCTCAACCCGACCCGCGGTCGCTGACGGGGGTTCTAGGGCTCGCCCCCTAGACAGATACAGCGGGCGGGGTTGAGGTGGTCGTGTGCCTCAGCCCGATCCGCAGTTGCTGACGGGGGTTCCAGGGGGTCGCCCCCCTGGACAGATAGGGAAGAATCTCTCTTGTGAGTTCTTCTCAGTCTGGGGTTCCCGAGGAGTCGTCGGCCGCCGCGCGTATGCGTGCTTCGGACGCTGATCGTGATCAGGTCGCCGATCGGTTGCGTGAGGCGCTGGCGGAGGGGCGGATCACGCCGGAGGAGCATGCCGAGCGCATCGACGCGGTGTACAACGCGAAGACGTACGCCGAGTTGGAGCCGGTGCTCCGCGATCTGCCGTCGGCGCAGGCGCCGCGGCCGCGGGTGGAGTTGCGCAAGGACGCGGAGGTGCAGGCGCCGCCGCCGGACGCGCAGTCGCCCAACCTCGTGGCGATTTTCAGCGGCGTCGAGCGGAGGGGGCGCTGGCTTGTCGAGTCGACCACGAACGTGACGTGCGTGTTCGGCGGCGCGGATCTGGACTTCCGGCAGGCGGTCCTCAGCCGGGGCGAGGTGACGGTCAACGTCACGTGCGTGTTCGGCGGGTTGAACATCGTGGTGCCGCCGGGGGTGCGGGTCGTCGCGTCCAACACGGCGATCTTCAGTGGGAACGACCTGCCGGAGGACGACACGACCGACCCGGACGCGCCCGTGATCCGGATCACCGGGACGCTGCTGTTCGGCGGTGTGTCGGTCAAGCGGCGGGCGGTCGGCGAGAAGGGCCGCAACCGCGACTGGCATCGGGAGCGGCAACGGCTGCACCGGGCACACCGCGACGACGTGCGGGACGAGCGGCGCGAACTGCGGGAGGAACGTCGCGAGCGGCAGCGGGAGCGGCGGGAGCGGCGGCGGCGCGACTGAGCGGTGTCAGTCGCGGGCGTGTTCGCGGTCGGGCTCGCACACCAGGCACGGCGTGCAGCCGCGTGACTTGGCCTCGGCGCGGGACAGGCCCTCCAGGTCGTCGGCGTCGTCGCCGATGTCCTGGATGAGGGCGCAGTCGACCCGGTGGTACCGCTTGGTGCCGCTCAGGATGCGGACCTGCGGGCCCTCGTCGGACGGCTTCTCGCCCTCGGACGCGGCCTGAGCGGGCTGGTCGCCGGTGGAGGGTGACTCCGGCTCGGGTTCGGCGGGCTCGGCCTTCTCCGCGGGTTTGGCGGCCTCCTTGGGCGCCAGGCCCGCGACGGGCATGTCAGTGAGCGTGGGACCTGCTGGCTCGGGCTTGGGAGCGGCGGGCCCGGAATCGACCGGCTTGGGGTCGGCGGGCTTCTTGTCGGCCCGCGGGATCTCGGCCGTCTTGTCGAGGGGGCCGGGCGCGGAGCGTTCCGGCGCCGGGTTCGCGAGGCCCGCCAGGGCGTTCTTGGGGGGCTCCGCGCCGGGCCGTGGAGGGATGGGCTTGTCTCCCGCCGCCTTGCCCGCGCCGGGTGACGCGGGTGCCGACGCCGCGGCGCGCGCCGCCAGTGCGGTGTCGGGCAAACAGGCGGTACAGGGGCTGAACCCCTCCTCCTTGGCCTCGGCGTAGGTGAGCTCCTCGGTGTCGCGCCCGGCGAGTTGGCGGCACGTGTCGAGGTGGTAGCGCTTGCGGCCGCGCACGACGAACACCAGCGCGTCGGCGGGGACGTCCACCGGCGGGGACGGGATCGTCATCTCGCCGGGGCCCGGTGCCGTGGACTTCGCGTCATTGGGGACGCGGACCGGCGGTGCGGGCTCGGTGCGCTTGCCCTTCTTGCTCTTGCGGGCGGGCGCCGTGGCGGCGCCCGGGCCGAACAGCTCCCTGCGACGCAGGAACACCCCGACGGCCAGGCACAGCGCGGCGGCGATACTGACGGCGATCGAGACGTAGATCACGTCGAGCGCGTTGTAGCCGAACACCTGGGCGCTGTCTCCGTTACTGGCGACGATTCCCGCTACCAGTATGGCGATCGCCACCACCACGAGAACGCCACTCAGGATGATCACAGGGTCTCTCCCACTCGTTCAGGCCGACCGGCGTCCTCGCCGACCGGCCCCGGCCGGACTCCCCGCGCCGCCGGGATGGCGGCGGTGCCATCCTCGGCGCGGCGATCGGGAAGACACTTCTCGCCCGGCGCCGGCGTCAGCGCCGGTCGTGCGGCGGGTTGTCGCCGCCGCCCGCGTGGAACGCGCCGGTCGCGGAGTGCTGCACCTGCTGGGCGTGCTCGGCGGGCGCCGGGAACGGGCCGGGGCTCGCGGGGGCGGAGCCGGGGGCGCCGTTGCGGTTCTCGTGCAGGGTCGCCTGCGGGCCGGTCTGGGGGGAGGACGGCTGCGACGGGACGGGGGCCGCGCCAGGGACGGCGGCGAAGGCGCCGGTCTCGGTGCTGCCCGCCTCCAGGTCGCGCAGCTGACCCTCCAGGTAGACCTTGAGGCGGCTGCGGTACTCGCGCTCGAAGGCGCGCAGGTTGTCGACCTCGCGTTCGAGCTCCTCGCGCTGCTGCACGAGCGAGCCCATCACCTGACGGTGCCGCTCCTGCGCGTCGCGGTCGAGGGCCTCGGCGCGGGACCGGGCCTCGCTGACGATCTGGTCGGCCTGCCGGCGGGCCTTGCCGAGGATCTCCTCGGCCTCGCGGCGGGCGCGGCCGAGCGTCTCGTCGGCCTCCCGGCGGGCGTCGGCGATCGCCTGGTCGGCGGTCTGCTGCGCGAGCGCGAGGACGCGGGCGGCGGTGTCCATGTTGTCCTCGCCGGTGGGCGCCGAGGGCGTCATCCCACCGAGGGCGCCGAGGACGGGCTCCGGCTCAGGCTGGTGCTGCGGCTCGGGACGGGGAGGCTCGGGGATCTTCTGCACGTCGGGCTTCGGCTCGACGATCGGCGCGGCCATGGCCGGAACCTTGCCGCGCAGGCACTCGGCGAGCTTGGCCCGCAGCTCCTCGTTCTCCTGGATGAGGCGGTCGAGCTCGGCCTCGACCTCGTCGAGGAACGCGTCCACCTCCTCCTCGTCGTACCCCGGCCTCAGCCTGGTGGTACTGAACTGCTTGTTCCGCACGTCGGCGGGTGTCAGCGGCATGTTCGTCTCCTCGGCGCGCTTGGAGTCTGTCCAAAGGACGGTATCCGATCAGAGCTTCTGCACGAAGATGATCAAGATCCAGACCACAAGGATGAGCACGGTGAAGCTGAGGTCCAGCGCCACGTTACCGAGTCGTATGGGCGGGATGAAGCGCCTCAGGAATTTCAGTGGCGGATCGGTGACGGTGTACGTCGCCTCGGCGATCACCAGAACAACCCCGGTCGGCTTCCACTGCCGGGCGAACGACTGCAGGACCTCCAGGATCAACCTCCCGATGAGGAACAGGAGGAAGAAGTACAGGATCGCCTGTAGCACGGTTCCAACGATGTTCACGGATACTCTCGCATGTGGATCTCAGCTTTGGTTGAAGAACCCTCGTTCTGCCATCCGGGCCTTGTCCTCCGCCGTCACCTCCACGTTGGCGGGCGACAGCAGGAACACCTTGTTCGTAACACGCTCGATGCTCCCATGGAGGCCGAACACGAGACCCGCCGCGAAGTCGACCAGACGCTTGGCGTCGCTGTCGACCATCTCGGTCAGGTTCATGATGACCGGAGTGCCGTCCCTGAAGTGCTCCCCGATGGTCCTCGCTTCGTTGTAGGTCCTTGGGTGCAGCGTAGTGATACGAGCGAGGTCGGTGGTACCGGTCTCGTACAGCGCCACGGAGCGTCGCTCGATCGTGGGCGCCGCGTGATGATCGCGTTCGCGGTCCGGGGTGTCCTCGGCTCGGGTAAGCTGACCGCCGGATTCGTCCTCGCGGCGACGGCTCTGCCCGGTGTCGGACTCTTCGTCGTAGGCGTCGTACTCGTCGTAGTCGCCGTACTTGTCGTCGTACCGGTCGTCCTCCACAAGGCCGAGGTAGACCGCCATCTTGCGCATCGCGCTGGCCATACGCCCCTCCGTGTCCTGTGGCCGCGGCGCCGGGCGCGTCCGGCGCCGTCGTTTGGACTGGTCCGTCGTGGTGTCCCGCCGCGTCGCGGCTGGTACCACTGGGGGGACATTACCTGACGATTGCCCGTCGGCCGCCGAGCAACGCCGTACCGACCCGAAGGTGTGTCGCGCCGCACGCGATCGCCTGTTCCAGATCGCCGCTCATACCCGCAGAGACGATCCGGGCGTCCGGATGGTTCCCTCGCAGATCCGCCGCGATCGCAGCGAGTCGGGTGAAGGCGGGCAGCGGGTCGGCGCCGAGCGGGGCGACCGCCATCACGCCGCCGAGCTCCAGGCCCCCGGCCGCGGCGATCTCGTCGGCGAGCCGCGGCACGTCGTCGGGCACCGCGCCACCGCGTCCCCCCTCCTGCTCCTCCTCGTCCAGTGAGACCTGGACGAGGCAGCGCGGCGTGCGGTCCGCGCGGACGGCGGCTTCCGACAGCGCGGACACCAGTCTGGAGCGGTCCACGGAATGGATCACGTCGGAGTATCCGGCCACGGCGCGCGCCTTGTTGGTCTGGAGGCGTCCGACGAAATGCCAGGTGAGCGGCAGGTCGGCGCATTCGGCGGCCTTCGGCCTGGCCTCCTGGTCGCGGTTCTCGCCGACCTCGGTGAGGCCGAGTCCGGCCAGCAGCCGCACGTCGGACGCGGGGAACGTCTTGGTCACCGCGATGAGGGTGATCTCGCTCTCGTCCCGTCCGGCGGCGGCGCAGGCGGCGGCGACGCGGGCGCGGACGGCGGCGACGCCCTCGGCGATCTCGGCGCGGCGCCGCGAACTCTCGGGGGTCTCGGAGATGGGGCGCTCCTCGTGGGTCACACGTCTTCCTTGAGCCAGACGAACCCGGCGAAGCGGCCGGTGCGGCCGTCACGGCGGTAGGAGAAGAGGCCGGGGTCCTCGATGGTGCAGCGCGGGTCGACGTGCACGGCGGTGACGCCGCCCGCGGCGAGCTGCTCGACGACGCCCGCGCGGATGTCGAGACCCGGCGTGCCCTTGGACGTGGTCGCGTACGCGGCGGGCACGGCGGCGGCGACGTCGGCGCGCATCTCCGCCGGGACCTCGTAGCAGTGGCCGCACGCGGCGGGGCCGATCGCGGCGGTCGTCCTGGCCGGGTCGGCGCCGCGCTCGCACATCGCCTTCAGCAGGGCGGGGACGACGCCGGCGGCGGTGCCGGGACGGCCCGAGTGGGCGGCGCCGACGACCCCGGCGACGGGGTCGGCGAGCAGGACGGGCGCGCAGTCGGCGACGAGAACGCCGAGCGCGAGGCCGGGCGCGGTCGTGACGACCGCGTCGACGGGGCCGGGGAGGTCGGGGGACGTCGCGAACGCGACCTCGGCGCCGTGCACCTGCCGCATCCAGACGACGCGGCCGGGGTCGAGGCCGAGCGCGGCGGCGGCGCGGCGCCGGTTGGTCAGCACGGCCGCGGGGTCGTCGTCGACCGCGCCGCCGAGGTTGAGGGAGTCGAGGGGGGCGGTGCTCACGCCGCCGGCGCGGCCGGTGAAGGCGGCGCCGACGCCGTCGCCCAGGGCGACGGCGGTGATCACTTCAGGAAGTCGGGGACGTCGAGGTCGTCGTCCTCGTCGAACACGACGGGACGGCGGCGCTGCCCGGAGGCGGGCCCGCCGTCGCTCTCGCCCGCGTGCACGCGGGAGGGGGTCTGCTCGGAAGGCGGGCGAGGGCCGGGCGTGCGCGAACCACCGGGGTCGGCGGGCGCCGGGTCGTGGTCGCCGGGCTGGCCCGGCTGCGCGGCCGGGGCGTTCTCCGGCCGTGCGGGCTCCTCGCGCCCGGCGACGACCCGGTCGTCCTGCCCGTGCTGCGTTCCATGCCCGCCCTGCCCCTGCTGGTGGCCGGGGGCGGGCGGCTGTGCGCCGTGCTCGGGCCGTTGCGGCGGCGAGGTCGCGGAGGGCGGCGGCGCGGCGGCGGCCTGCGCCACCGACGGCTGACCCCCCGGCCGCGGCGCGGCCTGGTGCACGGCGTCCGACCGGCCGACGCGGCTCGGGATCGGGTTGGCCTGCGGCGCTGTCGGGGTGGCGGGCGCGGACACGGGCGGCGGCGCGGGACGCGGCGGCGGCGGCATCCGCTTGGTCTCCGGCTCGGGGCCGGGCCGGGCCGGTCGCCCCTCGTCGAACCCGGCCGCGATCACGGTGACCCGGACCTCGTCGCCGAGCGCGTCGTCGATGACCGCGCCGAAGATGATGTTGGCGTCGGGCGCGGCGGCGTTGGACACCAGCTGCGCCGCCTCGTTGATCTCGAACAGGCCGAGGTCGGAGCCGCCGGAGATGGACAGCAGCACGCCGTGGGCGCCGTCGATGCTGGCCTCCAGCAGCGGGCTGGAGATCGCCATCTCGGCCGCCGCGACCGAGCGGTCGTCGCCGCGCGCGGAGCCGATGCCCATCAGCGCCGACCCGGCGCCGGACATGACGGACTTGACGTCGGCGAAGTCGAGGTTGATCAGGCCGGGCGTGGTGATGAGGTCGGTGATGCCCTGGACACCGGACAGGAGCACCTGGTCGGCGGCCTTGAAGGCGTCCAGCACGCTGACCTGCCGGTCGGAGATCGACAGCAGCCGGTCGTTCGGGATGACGATGAGGGTGTCGACCTCGTCGCGCAGGGTCTCGATGCCCGCCTCGGCCTGCATGGCGCGGCGCTTGCCCTCGAAGCTGAACGGGCGGGTGACCACGCCGATCGTCAGGGCGCCGAGCGTGCGGGCGATGTTGGCGACGACGGGCGCGCCGCCGGTGCCGGTGCCGCCGCCCTCTCCGGCGGTGACGAACACCATGTCGGCGCCCTTGATGACCTCTTCGATCTCCTCGCGGTGGTCCTCGGCGGCCTTGCGGCCGACGTCGGGGTTGGCGCCCGCGCCGAGACCCCGGGTGAGCTCGCGGCCCACGTCCAGTTTCACGTCGGCGTCACTCATCAGCAGCGCCTGGGCGTCCGTGTTGATCGCGATGAACTCGACGCCCTTGAGTCCCTCTTCGATCATCCGGTTGACGGCGTTGACGCCGCCGCCGCCGATGCCGACGACCTTGATGACCGCGAGGTAGTTCTGCGGTGCTGCCACGACGAGGGGCCTTTCCGCTCTCTCCGACCGCCCTGCCCGGTCTGCCGACCGTGCCGCCGCGGTATTACCTGACCTGTGTGCGTTTCTGGGCCGAGTCCGAATTGGATCCGGTCGCGAAGACCGATCCCCTTCCGAACCCTCACCCTCAACCTGAGGCTTACAGTTATGTCAACCTGGAACTGATACGGACAGTAGGGCGGCCTTACGGCCAGGGTCAACTAACCTCCCGGCGTGTCGCACTGGGCACGGATTTGCCCAGGTTGGCGAAGGACATCTGCCTCTGTTCATCGCCATCGGCCGTCCCATCAGTCGTTTCACCGGGCAGTTCCCCGGCGTACCGGCCGGGTCGTCCCGGCCGACCGTTCAAGCGTGCCCCATCGGACGGCCGGAATCGTCGCGACACACGCACCGGACCCGAACGATCGCTCACTTCGTCTTGAGGATCTCGGGCGAACTGATGTCGGCGGTGCCGACCGCACGCCCCTCCGGGGTGCGCCACAGCGCGTCCAGGAGCCGGATCTTCTGCTCTGCCCGATCGGCGGCGCCCCACACCACCGTCTGCCCACCTTTCATGTGCAGCGTGACGGCGTCGGGCGCGGTCGCCTCGACCTCGCCCACCTTCCCGCGCACCCGTTCGGGCAGGTCGGACAGCACGGTGAGGGCCGCGATGGACGCCCCGTCGGACGGCCCCGGCGAGGCGACCGTCAACGTCGGAAGCCCGGGCGGCCGGGACTCGTCGTCGGCCACGACGACGCCGTGCCGGTCGATCCGGTGATAACGCCCACCGCTCTCGAACACCGCGACGGGCACCCTTTCGTGGACGACGATACGGACCGTCCCCGGCCAGTCCCGCTCGACCCGGGCGGACTCGACCTCCCGGAGCCGCTCGACGCGGCCGCGGACGGCGCCCGTCCCGAGCCGCACCATCGGCGTGCCGAGATCGATCCCGGCGGCGCCGACGATCCGGTCGCGGGGCGCGAGCCCGGCGCCCGACACCTCGACGTGCCGGACGACCAGCAGCCGCGACCCGAGCAGGACCCAGGTGACCGCGCCGACCGCGCCCAGCACGAGCAGGGTGACGAACACCACCTTCCACCGGTTCGACCGGCGGCCGCCCGAAGAGTCTCCCTCTCCGGGCGGGTCGGTCTGAGCGCGTTGGTCCGCCTGCGCCTCGGTCATGACCCAAGCTTGGCAGTGTTCCCGCCGCGCGCCGCCGACCGCGCCGGGGGCGGCGTGTCACGGACCGGCCCGCGGGCTCAGCGCGCGGTCAGGCGGTCCAGAACAATGGGCCCGAGCTGCGTCACGTCACCGGCGCCGAGCGTGATCACGACGTCGCCGGGCCGGGCGAGGGAGGCCGCGACGTCCGGCGCCTCGTCGCGGACGGGCACGTACACCGAGGCCGTCCCGGCCGGGACCGCGTCGGCGACCAGCGCGCCCGTCACCCCGGGCTCGGGGTCCTCCCGGGCACCGTAGACGTCGAGCACGACGGCGGTGTCGGCGAGGCCGAGCGCCACGCCGAACTCGGTGGCGAAGAACCGGGTGCGGCTGTACAGATGCGGCTGGAACACCGCGACGATCCGCCCGTCGCCGCCCTTCTCGCCGAGGTAGTCGCGGGTGGCGGCCAGGTCGGCGGTCAGCTCGGTCGGGTGGTGGGCGTAGCTGTCGAACACCTCGACGCCGCCCGCCTCGCCCTTGCGCTCCAGCCGCCGCATCGCGCCGCCGAACGCGGCGAGGCCGGTGCGGACGGCAGCGTCGTCGACGCCGAGGGCGCGGGTGACCGCGACGACGGCAGCGGCGTTGAGCGCGTTGTGCCGTCCGGGGACGGCCAGCGTGAACTCGCCGATCCCCGCGATCTCGAACCGGGAGCCGAGCCCGCGCGGGGTGAATCCCGTCACGCGCAGGTCGGCGCCCTCGGCCGTGCCGTAGGTCCGGACGGTCAGGCCCCGGGCCCGCCCCCGGTCGGCCAGGTCCATGGCGACGGGGTCGTCGGCGCCCGCGACGAGCGTCCCGCCGGGCTCCACGCGGTCGACGAACTTGGCGAAGTTCTCCTTCACCCGGTCGAAGCCGCCGTAGTTGTCGAGATGGTCGGCCTCGACGTTGGTGACGACCGCGACGTGCGGGCTGTACATGAGGAACGAGCCGTCGCTCTCGTCGGCCTCGGCGACGAACACGTCGCCGGTGCCCTCGTCGGCGCCGAGACCGGTGGTGACGAGCTGCCCGCCGATGCAGTAGGACGGGTCGGCCCCGGCGTGCTGGAGCGCGACCGTCAGCATCGACGTCGTGGTGGTCTTGCCGTGCGTCCCGGCGACCGCGACCGCGCGGCGGCCCGCCATCAGCGACGCGAGCGCCGCCGAGCGGTGCAGGACGCGCAGCCCGCGCTCGCGGGCGGCGACCAGTTCGGGGTTGGTGTCGCGGATCGCGGTGGACACCACCACCGTGTCGGCGTCGCCGACGTGCGCGGCGTCGTGGCCGACGAACACCTTGGCGCCGAGACCGCCGAGCTGGGTGAGCAGCTCGGAGTCGCGGGCGTCGCTGCCGGTCACGGTGAGACCGCGGCGCAGCATGATGCGGGCGATGCCGGACATGCCCGCGCCCCCGATCGCGATGAAGTGGACCCGGCCGAGGTCTTCGGCGGACACGACGTCTCGGGGATCGATCAGGCTCATCGGGCGGCGCCCGCCGAGCGGACCACGTCGTGCACCATCCGCGCGAGGGCGATGTCGGCGTCGCGGCGTCCCATCCGGCCCGCGGCCTCCGACATGTGCGCGACGCGGCCCGGGTCGGCCAGCACCGGCAGCAGGTGCTGCGCGATCCAGTCGGGCGACAGCTCGGCGTTGTCGACGACCAGGCCGCCGCCCGCCTCGACGATCGGCAGGGCGTTCAGCTTCTGCTCGCCGTTGCCGATCGGCAGCGGCACGTACACCGCGGGCAGCCCGACCGCGGCCAGCTCCGCGCACGTCATCGCGCCCGCCCGGCACATCGCCATGTCGGCGGCGGCGTAGGCGAGGTCCATCCGGTCGCAGTACGGGATCGTGACGTACTGCGGGCCGCCCGCCGCGGGCTCGGGCTCCTCGGTGTTCTTCGGCCCGACGATGTGCAGGACCTGGATGCCCGCCTGCCGGAAGTAGGGAGCGGACGCGACCGCGGCCTGGTTCAGCGACCGGGCGCCCTGCGAGCCGCCGAAGATCAGCAGCGTGGGCAGGTCGGGCAGCAGCCCGAAGTACGAGCGGGCCTTGTCGCCCATCGCGAGCCGGTCGAGCGTGGCGATGTCGCGGCGCAGCGGGATGCCGACGAACGTGGGGTTCGGCAGCGGCGAGTCGGCGTGCGAGACGGCGACGTGGTCGGTGAAGCGGGCGCCGAGCTTGTTGGCGAGGCCCGGCTTGGGGTTGGCCTCGTGCACGATGATCGGGACCTTGCGCTTGCGTGCCGCCAGGTAGCCGGGGGTGGCGACGTAGCCGCCGAACCCGACCAGGACGTCGGCCTGGGCCTGGTCCAGGACGGCCGCCGCCGCGTTGATCGCGCCGCGCAGCCGGCCGGGGACCGACAGCAGCTGCGGGGTCAGCGTGCGCGGCAGCGGCACCGGCGGGATCAGGGCGAGCTCGTAGCCGCGCTGCGGGACGAGACGGGTCTCCAGCCCCCGCTCCGTCCCGAGGCAGACGATCCCCACGGTGGGGTCGTCGCGGCGCAGCGCGTCGGCGAGCGCCAGGGCGGGCTCGATGTGTCCGGCGGTGCCGCCGCCGGCCAGGACAACCCTCATGCTCCTTGACAACTCCTCAGCATGGTTCGAAGGGGGGATTCAACGCCGTGCCAGACCAAGCCAGCTTAGAGCCCTCACGACTGGTCCGGGGCCCCGTGCGGAGAGTGCCTGCCGTGCGCCGGGCTCACGTTTGGCGAAGGCGAGCAGCATCCCGAGGACGAAAAGCGTCGGAATGAGCGCCGAACCGCCGTAGGAGACGAGCGGCAGCGGGATACCGGTGATGGGCAGCACGCGGATCACGGCGCCGATGTTCACCACCGCCTGCACGACAAGCCAGGCCGTGGCGCCCGCGGCGGCCAGCCGGGCGAACGGGTCGTGCACGCGCCGCGCGATCCGCAGGCCCGCGTAGGCGAGGAGACCGAACAGCCCGAGGACGACGAGGGTGCCGACGAGCCCGAGCTCCTCCCCCACGATCGCGAAGATGAAGTCGGTCTCGGCGTGGGGAAGGTAGTCCCACTTGGCGCGTCCCTCGCCGAGGCCGGTGCCGAACAGGCCGCCGGACGCCACCGCGAACAGGCCCTGCGTGCCCTGGTAGTTGGTGGTGAGCTGGTTGCCGGACGAGTCGAGGAACCCGGTGATCCGCTGCATCCGGTACGGCTCGACGACGATGAGGATCGCCACCAGCAGGCACACGAGCCCGGCCATGCCGACGAACAGCCGTCCGGGCGCGCCGACGACCCACAGCAGCGCCAGGAAGATGGTGAGGAGCACCAGCGTGGTCCCGAGGTCGCTGCCCAGCATGACCAGCAGGACCAGCACGCCCGCGCCCGGCATCAGGGGGACGAGCAGCGGCCGCCACTCGGTGAGCTGCCCGAGCCGGTCCTTGCGGGCCAGCAGGTCGGCGCCCCACAGCACCAGCGCCAGCTTGGCGATCTCGGACGGCTGCACCTGCACCGGGCCGAGGTCGACCCAGCGGGTCGCGCCGCCCGCGCTGCGGCCGAGCCCGGGGACCAGCACCATCGCCAGCGAGACGATCGACAGCAGCAGCAGCGGGTAGGCGAGCGCGCGGAACGTCCGCACCGGCAGCCGGGACGCCAGCCACATGCCGGGCAGCCCGATCGCCATCCACATGGCCTGCTTCTGGAACAGCGTGTACGCGGACCCGGTCGCCTGGAGCTGCTTCACGCTGGACGCCGACAGCACCATCGTCAACCCGAGCGCGAGCAGCATCACCGAGCAGCCCAGCACCAGGTAGTAGGACGTGAGCGGACGGTCGAGCAGCCCGACGGCGGCGACCACCTGCTCGCGCGGCCCCGACCGGCGGCCGCCCTTCTCCTCGGCCGCGGCGGTCACCGCTGCGCGGCGTCCCGTCCGGCGGGCCTCGGCAGGCGCTCGACGGCGGCGATGAAGGCGGCGCCGCGCGCGGGGTAGTCGGTGAACATGTCGAAGGAGGCCCCGACGGGGGCGAGCAGCACGGTGTCCCCGGGGCGGGCGAGCGCGGAGGCTTCGTTGACGACGCGGTCCATGGCCCCAGTGTCGGTGTCGGGGACGTCCACGACGGGGACATCCGGCGCGTGTCGCGCGAGTGCCTCGGCGAGCCGGTGCCGGTCGCGTCCCATCAGCACGGCGCCGCGCAGCCGCGGGGCGCACGACCGGACCAGGTCGTCGACGTCGAGGCCCTTGAGGAGGCCGCCCGCGATCCACACGACGGGGTCGTAGGCGGCCAGGGACGCGGCGGCGGCGTGCGGCTGGGTGGCCTTGGAGTCGTTGACGTAGGCGACGCCCGCGATGTCCGCGACGTGCTGAATGCGGTGCGGTTCGGGCACGAACGCGCGCAGCCCGTCCCGGACGGCCTCGGGCGGCACCCCGTAGGCGCGGGCCAGGGCGGCGGCGGCCAGGGCGTTGGCGACGTTGTGCGGCGCGAACGGGTGGACGTCGCCGAGTTCCGCCAGTTCGGCGGCCTCGGTCGGGGAGCCGGTGAACGCCCGGTCGACGAGCAGGTCCTCGACGACGCCCAGCTCGCCGGGACGCGGCACCTTGAGCGTGAACCCGGCCCGCCGGTCGACGCCGTCGGCGCGTTCGGCGAGGGCCGTGGACGTCTCGTCGTCGGCGTTGTAGACGGCGAGGCAGCCCGGCGCGAAGATCTTCGCCTTGGCGTCGACGTAGGCGTCCATGGTGCCGTGCCAGTCGAGGTGGTCGGGCGCGATGTTCAGCACCGTCGCCGCGAAGGGCGCGAGGGAACTCGACCAGTGCAGCTGGTAACTCGACAGCTCCACGGCCAGCACGTCATACGGCTCGGCCTGCTGCCCCTGGGGGGGCGACCCCCCAGACCCCCCGGAACCCCCTATGGCCTCCACGATGGGGGTGCCGACGTTCCCCACGGCGAGGGCCTTGTGACCGGCGGAGGTGAGGATGGACGCGAGCATCCGGACGACGGTCGTCTTGCCGTCCGTCCCGGTGATGGCGAGCCACGGCGCGGCGTTGTCGGGACGCAGCCGCCACGCCAGCTCGACCTCGCCGATGATCTCGATGCCCGCCTCGGCGGCCGCGGCGAGCAGGGGGACGTCCGGCCGCCAGCCCGGGGACGTCACGACCAGGTCGACGCCGCCGGGCAGGGTCTCGCCGTCGCCGAGCCGGACCGTGACCCCGTGCGCCTCCAGCTCGGCGGCGTGCGCGCGCTGCGCCTCGTCGTCGCGGGCGTCGACGCCGGTGACGCGGGCGCCGTGCGCGGCCAGCACGCGGGCGGCGGCCCGGCCGGACACGCCGAGGCCCGCGACGCACACCGACAGGCCGTCCCAGCGGCGTTCGCTCATTTCTTCGGCATCCATTCCAGGTAGAACAGCCCGATGCCGATCGCGACGAACAGCGCCGACATCAGCCAGAACCGCACGACGATCGTGGTCTCGGCCCAGCCGGACAGCTCGAAATGGTGCTGCAACGGGGCCATCTTGAACACACGTTTCTTCGTGAGCTTGAACCCGCCCACCTGGATGATCACCGAGAGGGTGATCATGACGATCAGCCCGCAGAGGATCGCGAGCAGGAACTGGGTGCGGGTGAGGATCGCGAGGCCGACCAGCACGCCGCCGAGGGCCAGCGAGCCGGTGTCGCCCATGAAGATCTTCGCGGGCGGCGCGTTCCACCACAGGAAGCCGAACACGCCGCCGAGCACGCCCGCCGCGACGACCGCGAGGTCGAGGGGGTCGCGGACGCTGTAGCAGTTCGGGGCGAGGGCGAAGTCGGTGCAGCTGTTGCGCAGCTGCCAGTTACCGATGATCACGTAGGCGGCCAGCACCATCCCGGCCGGGCCCGCCGCGAGCCCGTCCAGGCCGTCGGTCAGGTTGACGCCGTTGGACATGGCCGCGATCAGGATCAGCGCCCACACCACGAACAGGTACGGGCCGATCGAGGGGCCGAAGTCGCGCAGGAAGGACAGGTGGGGGTCGGCGGGGGTGATGTCGTACCCGTTGGGGAAGTTGAGGGACCCGACCGCGAACACCACCCCGACCAGGATGATGCCGATCATCTTGGCGCCGCTGCGCAGGCCGAGGCTGCGCTGCTTGAACACCTTGATGTAGTCGTCGACGAACCCGACGAAGCCGAGCCCGGTCATCAGGAACAGCACCAGGACGCCGGAGATGGTCGGCTCGGTCCCGGTGAACAGGTGCGCCGCCGCGTAGCCGACGAGCGAGCCGACGATGAAGACCGTCCCGCCCATCGTGGGGGTGCCGCGCTTGGCGACGTGCGCCTCCGGGCCCTCGTCCCGGATCATCTGGCCGTAGCCGAGCCGGTTCACGATCCGGATCCACACCGGTGTGCCGACCATCACGAAGATCAGCGCGACCCCGGCCGCGATGATGATGTTGGTCATCGGGTCCTGCCCTTCTGGGGGGCGCCCCCCAGACCCCCGCGGCGGACGCCCGAAGATCCTCGCTCCGCTGCGGTCATCGGGCGTCCTCCAGGAGGAGCGCCTCGGCGACCCGTTCCAGCCCGGCGATCCGGGAGGCCTTCACCAGCACCACGTCCGGCGGCGCGAGCCGCCCGCCGACCGCGGTCACCGCCGCGCCGACGTCATCCACCTGCACGCATTCTCCCGTCCATGACCTCACCCGCCGTGCCCCGTCCGCCATCGCCGCCGCGTTCGCGCCGACCACGACGAGGCCGGCGACCCCGCTCCGCGCGGCATGCTCACCGATCTTGGCATGTTCCGCTGTGGACAAGGCGCCAAGTTCGCCCATTTCTCCCAGGACCGCGTAGGCGCGGCGCCCGCGGGCCATGTGCGCGAGGACGTCGAGCGCGGCACGCATCGAGTCGGGGTTGGCGTTGTAGGCGTCGTTCACCACGGTCACGCCGTCGGCCCGCTCGGTGACCTCCATCCGCCACCGGCTCACGGGCCCGGCCTCCGACAGGCCCGTGGCGATGTCGGAGAGCGCCATCCCGGTCGCGCGGAGCGCGGCGGCGGCGGCCAGGGCGTTGGGCACGGCGTGCGCCCCGTGCAGGCGGAGCGCGACGGGCGCGGACCCTTCCGGCGTCACGAGGGTGAACCTCGCGCGGCCCAGGTCGTCGAGGGACTCGCCCTCGGCGCGGACGGTCGCGTCCGGCGACCGGCCGAAGGTGACCACCTCGGCCTCGGTGCGGGACGCCATCGCGGCGACCAGGTCGTCGTCGGCGTTGAGCACGGCGGCGCCGCCCGGCGGGACCGCCTCGACCATCTCGCCCTTGGCGCGGGCGATGTTCTCGCGGCTCCCGAACTCGCCGACGTGCGCGGTGCCGACGTTCAGCACCACCCCGACGCCGGGACGCGCGATGCCCGTCAGGTAGGCGATGTGGCCGATGCCCCGCGCGCCCATCTCCAGGACGAGATGACGGGTGGATGCGTCCGCGCGCAACACCGTGAGCGGCAGCCCGAGTTCGTTGTTGAACGAGCCGGGAGGGAACACGGTCGGCCCGGCACGGCCCGCGACCTGCCCGATGAAGTCCTTGGTGGACGTCTTGCCCGCCGAGCCGGTGACGGCGACGACGGTCACGTCCGGCAGACGTTCCAGGACGCCCCTGGCGAGCCGTCCGAGCGCCTCCTTGACGTCGGCCACGACGACGGCCGGACCGTCGTCGACCGTGCGCTGCGCCAGTACCGCGACGGCCCCGGCCGCGCGGGCCGCGGACACGAAGTCGTGCCCGTCGACACGGTCGCCCTTCAGCGCCGCGAACAGCGCCCCCGGCTCCACGGCACGGGAGTCGATCACCACGGGACCGCTCACCATGACGTCCGGAGGCCCGTGGAGGGCCCCTCCCGTGATCTCCGCGATCGTCGACAGCGGAAGTGGGATCACGCCTGCGCCCCGTCCCCTCTTGGTCCCTTCGCACGGTGTCTGAGCGCCTCCCGGACGACCTCGCGGTCGTCGAACGGGTGCACCGTGCCCGCCACGTTCTGGCCCTGCTCGTGGCCCTTGCCCGCGACCACGAGAACGTCGCCGCGCCGGGCCCGGCCGACGGCCAGCGAGATCGCGGCGGCGCGGTCGGGCTCGACCACGATGTGCGCCCGCTCGCGCTGCGGCACCTTGAGCCCGCCCTCGACCATAGCGGCGAGGATGGACAGTGGATCTTCCGACCTCGGGTTGTCGTCGGTGAAGAACGCCGTGTCGGCGAGCCGCGCGGCGGCCTCGCCCATCAGCGGGCGCTTGCCCCGGTCGCGGTCGCCGCCGCAGCCGAGCACCACCGTCAGCTCGCCTTCGGTGACGGGCCGCAGCGCGGTCAGCACCGCCTCCACCGCGCCCGGTTTGTGCGAGTAGTCGACGAGGGTGATGAACTCCTGGCCCTCGTCCACCCGCTCCAGCCTGCCGGGCACGCCGGGCAGCGACGCCACCCCGCGCACCGCGACCTGGAGCGGGATGCCCGCCTCGACCAGCGCCACGATCGCGGCGAGCGCGTTGGCGACGTTGAACGGCCCGGCGAGCCGGACCTCCCCGTCGGCCTCGACGCCCCCCGGCCCGACGACGCGGAAGATGCCGCCGTCGGCGCCGACGCGGACGCCCTCGGCCCGCCAGTCGGCCGCCGGGTCACCGGTCGCCGAGAACGTCGTCGTCGGGACCGTGGCGATCTCCAGCAGCTCACGGCCGTAGTGGTCGTCGAGGTTGACGACGCCGACGCGCGAGTACTCGGGCGTGAACAGCGCGGCCTTGGTGAGGAAGTAGTCCTGCATGGTCGGGTGGTAGTCCAGGTGGTCCTGGGACAGGTTCGTGAACACCGCGACCTCGTAGGTGACGCCGCCGACCCGGCCCTGCTTCAGCGCGTGGCTGGACACCTCCATCGCGGCGGCGCCCACGGCGCGCTCGCGCATCATCGCCAGCAGCGCGTGCAGGTCGGTCGCCTCCGGTGTGGTCAGCGCGCTCGGCACCCGGTCGCCGCCCACCCGGATCTCGACGCCGCCGACCAGGCCGGGCTCGATCCCGGCGGCGCGCAGGCCCGCCTCCACCAGGAACACGGTGGTCGTCTTGCCGCTGGTGCCGGTGACGCCGATCAGCGTGATGTCGCGTCCCGGCTCCCCGTACACCCAGGACGCCGCGTCGCCGAGCCGCGCCCGGACGTCCGCCACCACCAGGACGGGCAGGCCCGTCGCGGCGGCCTGGTCGTAGCCGTCGGGGTCGGTGAGGACCGCCGCCGCGCCCGCCTCCGCCGCCTGCGCCGCGAACTGGGCGCCGTGGGCGCGGGCGCCGGGCAGCGCGGCGTAGATGTCGCCGGGCAGCACCGCCCGCGAGTCGTGCGTGATGCCCGTCGCCGACACCTCGTCCCAGCCGCGCCGCTCGATCCCGAGAAGGGCCGCGAGCCCGCTCAGCGGGCGGGCCGGATTGGTGGTGGGACGCATGACGTTTCTTTCGCTGCGAACGGAACGGGACTGCTGGTACACGGGTCGTGGTGGACTCACAGGCGAGGAGAGTACTCGCTGCGATCAGTCTCGGGCGTGAATCTGGATGGTCGGCGGCCGGCTCCCCGTCGGCGGGATCTTCGCGGACTGCAGGGCGAAGCTCATCACGTCCTTGAACACCGGCGCGGCCGCATCGCCACCATAGTGGCTGCCCCGCTTGGGATCCCGCAGGACCACCTGGACGACCAGCCGTGGGTCGTCCGCCGGGGCGAACCCCGCGAACGACGCGATGTACCCGCCGCCGCGGTAGCAGCCGCAGCGCGGGTTGACCGTCTGCGCGGTGCCGGTCTTGCCCGCGACCCGGTATCCCTTGATCTGCGCCTTGGGCGCGGTGCCCTCGGCGGTCGTCACGCCCTCCAGCATGGCGCTGATCTGCCGGGCGGTGGCCGCGCTGATCACCTGCGCGCGTTTGGGCGCCGGGGCTGGGGTGAACCTGCCGTCCTCGCCGACGGTGCCCTCGACCAGGGTCGGCGCGACACGGACGCCGCCGTTGGCGATGGTCGAGTAGACGCTCGCCATCTGCACCGCGTTCACCGACACCGTCTGCCCGAACGCGATCGGGTACCGGTCGGTGCCCGACCACTGGTTCGGCGGCTTGAGCAGCCCGGCGGTCTCACCGGGCAGCGGCAGCCCGGTCTTCTGCCCGAACCCGAAGTCGCGCAGCGTCTGGTAGAGCCGCTGCTGGCTGATGCTCTCGCTGGCCATGATCGTGCCGACGTTGCTGGACTTGGCGAGGACCCCGGCGAACGTGAGCGACTCGGGCGCGTGGGGATGCGAGTCCCTGAAGGTGACGTCGTACTTCCTGATCCGGTCGGGGACGGTGAAGGACGTCGTCGGGGTGATGCCGCCGTGCTCCATGACGGCGGCGGCCGTGACGACCTTGCCGGTGCTGCCGGGCTCGTAGGCGTCCTGCACCAGCGGGCTCCCCCACAGGTCCGGGTCGGACTGGCCGTAGTGGTTGGGGTCGAACCCGGGCGCCGAGGCCATGGCGAGCAGCCCGCCGGTGCGCGGGTCCATGACGGTGACGGTGCCGCCCTTCGCCTTGGTCGCCTTGACCTGCGCCTCGATCGCCTGCTGCGCCTTGAACTGGAGGTCGCGCTGCAACGTCAGCCGCACGCCGCGGCCGGGCACGGGCGGGACCTTCTGGTCCTCTCCCATGGGGATGTGCTGCCCCTCGGGGCTGATCTCCACCCGCTGGCGACCGTCGCGCCCGGCGAGCACGCCGTTCATCGAGCTCTCCAGGCCGGAGGCGCCCTTCCCGGTGGCGTTCACGAAACCTATGACGCTCGCGCCCAGCGAATCGTTGGGGTACTCGCGGCGGTATTCCGGCAATGTAGCGATTCCCAGGAAGTTCCAGGACGTGATCAGCCGGGCCTGGTCGGGCCGGACGCCGTGCGCGAGGTACACGAACCGGGTGTTGGGCCTGCTGATCCGCTTCATCAGCGTCGCGGGGTCGAGGCCGAGAGTCGGGGCGAGCGCGCTGACGATGGGCTGCCGGTCGTCCGGCTCGATCAGGGACGGGTCGGCGTAGATCGCGCGCGCCTCCACCGTCATGGCGAGCGGATGGCCCTGCGCGTCGGTGATGTCGCCGCGCCGCGCGGGCAGCTCGATCCGCTGGAGCCGCTGCTGCATCGCCTGCGCCGTGTACTTGTTCGACTCGATCGTCTGGAGCTGGACGAGCCGTCCGGCGAACAGCGACAGCACGAACGCGATGACGAGGAGCCCGATGTTCAGCCGCTTGAGGGGGTCGCGGCGGTGGAAGGTGACCCGGGGCCGCGGTGGGCGGGGCGGCGGGCGCCGTCCCGTCCCCGGCCCGGGACGGGGCCTGCGGGGACCGCCGTCCCCCGGCCCTCCACTCCCGCCGCCACCACCAGAACCGTTCCTGGCCCTGGCGGCGGCGTCACGCGTCGCGCCACCCGCCCGCCCTTTGGCGGGCGCGCCCTTGGCAGGCGCCTTCTTCTGCGCAGGAGCCTTCTTCTGGGCGGGAGCCTTGTTCTGCGCGGCGGGCTTCTTCTGGGCGGGAGCCTTCTTGCGCGGCGTTTCCTTGGGCCGCGTCTCCTTAGGGCGCGCTTCCTTCGGGCGGGGCTCCTTGGGCGGGGCCGGGGCCGTGCCGCCGCGGGCGGGGCGCCGGGCGGTGCCGCCCCTGGTGCCCTGCCGTTCCGTCACCGCGGACCCTGGCCGGTGCCGACCGGCGGGATCCCGTCACCGGGGACCACCGTGCCGGGCACGCCGATCACACCGGCGGCGCCCGCCGACGCGACGGCCTCGGACGGGACGGGCCGCAGCCCGCCGCCGCTCGCCCGGCCGGTGGCCGAGCTGAAGTACCACGCGCCGTCGGACTCGCGCTGGCCCAGCTCCTTGGCCATCTTCGACAGCTGCTCCGGGGAGCTGCCGCGCGCGAGGTCCCACTCCAGGCCCTCGCGCTGCTGGTCGAGCCGCGCGTTGCTCTGCTGGAGCCGCGTCAGCGTGAAGGCGTCCTTCGCCAGGACGGTGTTGAGCAGCAGCAGGCTGACCAGGGCGCCGCCGAGCAGCCCGATGATGAGCAGCACGAACGGCGCGCGCGGCGGCGTGCGGGGCGCCGCCCGCCGGACGGTGCCCTTCGCCGCGGTCGTCTTGGCGGTGGCCTTCGCGGTGGTCCTGGTGGCGGCGGTCCTGGTCGCGGCCTTGGCGGCGGCGGCCTTGCCCGCGCCGGTCTTCGCCGGGGCGCTCGCCTTCTTGGCGGGCGCGGGTGCGGGCGTGGTCACGCGCGGCGCGGGACGCGCGGGCGTGCGCCGCGCGGGCGCCTTCTTCGGTGCCCTGACCGGCGGTCGCTTCGTCGTCGTGGTCATGTCGCCTCCCGGACCCGCTCGGCGGCGCGCATCCGCACCGATCCGGCCCTTGGGTTGGTCGTGGTCTCCTCGTCGGACGGCAGTTCCGCCCCGCGTGTTAGAAGCCGGAACCTCGGCTCGTGTTCGGGCAGCGGGACGGGCAGATCCGGCGGGGTGGTGTCGGCCGCCTGGGCGGCGAGGACCTGCTTGGTGACGCGGTCCTCCAGCGAGTGGTAACTGAGCACGGCGACGCGGCCGCCGAGCGGCAGCGCGGCCAGGGCGGCGGGCAGGGCCCGGCGCCAGCTGTCGAGTTCGTCGTTGACCTCGATGCGCAGCGCCTGGAAGGTGCGCTTGGCCGGGTTGCCGCCGGTGCGGCGGGTCGCGGCCGGGATGGATGTGCGCACCAGGTCGGCGAGACGTCGGGTCGAGTCGAGCGGCGCGCGCCCGCGCTCGCGGACGATCGCCGCCGCGATGCGCTGGGCGAAGCGCTCCTCGCCGTACTCGCGCAGGATCCGGGCGAGCTCGGCGGGCGGGTAGCCGTTGACGACCTCCGCCGCGGTGAGGCTCTGGGTGCGGTCCATCCGCATGTCGAGGGGCGCGTCGTAGGAGTAGGCGAAGCCGCGGTCGGCCTCGTCGAGCTGCGGGGAGGAGACACCGAGGTCGAACAGGACGGCGTCGACGGTGGGAACGCCGAGCCGCGCCAGGACGTCCGGGATCTGGTCGTAGACGGCGTGCTCGAGCGTCACCCGGTCGCCGAACGGGGCGAGCCTGCGCGCGGAGCGCTCCAGCGCGGTGGTGTCGCGGTCGAGGCCGATGAGGCGGAGCCCGGGGACGGCCCCGAGCAGGGCCTCGGCGTGCCCGCCCATGCCGAGCGTGGCGTCGAGGTAGACGGGGGCGCGGCCCGTGTCGCCCACCCCCGGACGGGTCAGCGCGGGGGTGAGGATCTCCAGGACGCGACCGAGCATGACCGGTACGTGACCGGCCTTGGCCGCGTGGTCTCCCACGTCCATGGTTCCACCCCCTGTGGTGCCACTTCGCTCGCGGACTGCGTGGCGTCGCCGGGCCGGACGACCGTTCCAACCCCCCGGCGGCGGCCTCGCCCGGCCAGGTCCCCATCCGCTGCCCTAAGGGAAGTTCGCCGCGTGCGATACGCGGGGGGTCGCCGTCTGGCGCCGGGGAAGCTGCGCCAGTTGGCTCGGAGAGCGGCTGGAGACCTGGCCGAACGTGGGCCATAGCCGGTCGTCGGACCGACGGGTCGTTGACTCAGAGGATCCCTGGCAACACCTCCTCCGAGACCTCGGAGAACGTCTGCTCCTCCTGCTCCAGGTAGGACTCCCAGGCCTGCGCGTCCCAGATCTCCAGCCGCGTGTTGGCGCCGATGACCGTGCAGTCGCGGGTGAGGCCCGCGTACGTGCGGAGCGGTGGAGGTATCGTGACGCGGCCCTGCTTGTCGGGGACCTCGTCGGAGGCGCTGGCGAAGAAGACCCGGCTGTAGCCGCGGACGGCCTTCTCGGTGACCGGTGCGGCACGCAGGGCCTCGGTGATCCGCTGGAACTCCGCCATAGGGAAGACGTACAGGCAGCGTTCCTGGCCCTTCGTGATCACCAGTCCCCCCGACAGCTCCTCGCGATACTTCGCCGGCAGGAACAGTCGTCCCTTGTCGTCGAGGCGCGGCGAATGGGTGCCGAGGAACACCGGCCCCACCTCCCGCGCCGCATGGGGCGCACATGCCCCCCACGGCGCTCCACTGTACTCCACTCTTCCCCACCGTCAACAATAAAAACACGTTCCAGCACGCGATTCGCCGGACGAATCCCCAGTTCAGAGGGGGTGGTGCGGAGTGGGGCGGCACGACGCCCCCTCCGCGTGCCGCGCCACCGGAATCGCCGTCCCGAACCCGGTGGGCCTTGCACGGGACAAGACCCGGGACATCCAATTCGCGCGTGAAGTGGCGGGTGGAGAGAAGTGGTGCGCGGCGGGCGGCTCAGCGCGGCGATCCCGTGGAGCACAATGGGCTCGCGTTCACCATGAACATCGCGGCGGGCCGCCCGACGACGTACTGTCGTTTGGGCGGACGCAGAGAGCGCCGCACGAGGAGGGTTTGGTGGCAGTAGGCACGCACGGCGAGTCGTTCATGGAGACCGACCCCCCGGCATCCCACCCGGCCCGACACGGCGCCTCGGGAGGTGACGGGACCGATCCTGGACTGGACGGCCTCGCCCAGGTCGCGAACAAGATCCGGGACGCGATGGAGTCGGTGATCGAGGGCAAGCCCGCCGTCGTGCGCCTCGCGCTGACCGTGCTGCTGGCCGAGGGGCACCTGCTGATCGAGGACGTCCCCGGGGTCGGCAAGACGATGCTCGCCAAGGCGCTCGCGCGGTCCGTCGACTGCTCGGTGCGGCGCGTCCAGTTCACCCCCGACCTGCTGCCCAGCGACATCACCGGCGTCAGCGCCTACAACCAGGAGCTGCGCGAGTTCGAGTTCAAGCCGGGCCCGGTGTTCGCCAACATCGTGGTCGGCGACGAGATCAACCGGGCGTCCCCGAAGACGCAGTCCGCGTTGCTGGAGTGCATGGAGGAACGCCAGGTCACGGTGGACGGCACCACCTACTCCCTGGAGCCGCCGTTCATGGTGATCTCCACGCAGAATCCCGTGGAGATGGAGGGCACCTACCCGCTGCCCGAGGCGCAGCGCGACCGGTTCACCGCCCGCATCTCGATGGGCTACCCCGACCCGGCCGCCGAGCTGGAGATGCTGGAGAACCACGGCGAGGCGTCCCCGCTCGACCGGCTCAGCCCGGTCGCGCACGCCGCCGACGTCCGCGGCCTCATCGAGGTGGTGCGCCGCCAGCACGTGTCCGCCGGGGTGCGGCAGTACGCGATCGACCTGGTCGCCGCGACCCGCGCGCACCCCGAGCTGCGGCTCGGGGCCTCGCCGCGGGCGACGCTGCACCTGGTGCGGGCGGCGCGTGCGTACGCGGCGCTCGACGAGCGCGACTACGTGCTGCCCGACGACGTCCAGGACCTCGCCGTCCCCGTCCTCGCGCACCGGCTGCTGCCGTCCGCGGAGGCGCAGATGGACCGGCGCCGTCCCGAGCAGGTCGTCGCCGACCTGGTGAACCGGCTGCCGGTGCCCTCCCCCGGGAAGTGACCGTTGAGACGAGCGCTGGCCGGCCTCACCACCCGTGGGCGGTCCTTCGTCGCCGCCGGGGCGACCGCGATCGTGTGCGCGTTCGTCCTCGGCGAGCGCGACCTGCTGCGCGCGGGGGTGCTCGTGCTGGCGCTGCCGCTGCTGTGCACGCTCGCGGTGTCGCGGACGCGGTACCGGCTGGCGTGCGCGCGGCGGCTCGACCCGGGCCGGCTGCCCGTCGGCCGTGAGGCTCGCGTCGACCTGCGGTTGGAGAACGTGTCGCGGCTGCCGAGCGGCCTGCTCATGGTGGAGGACCGGGTGCCGTACGCGCTCGGCGGGCGGGCCCGGTTCGTCCTCGACCGGATCGAGTCGCACGGCAAGCGCCAGCTGGGATACCGGATCCGGTCGGACGTGCGCGGCCGGTTCCGGGTGGGCCCGCTGACCGTCCGGCTGGCCGACCCGTTCGGGATGGTGGAGCTGGTCCGGTCGTTCAGCCTGTCCGACACGCTCACGGTGACGCCGACGATCGTCCCGCTGCCGCCGGGACGCGTGTCCGGCGCGTGGGCGGGCGGCGGGGACAGCGTCGCCCGGGCGGTGTCGGCCGCGGGCGAGGACGATGTGACCCCGCGCGAGTACCGGCACGGCGACGACCTGCGCCGCGTCCACTGGCGGTCCACGGCCCGGCACGGGGAGCTGATGGTGCGGCGCGAGGAGCAGCACCTCCAGAGCAGCGGGACGCTGTTCCTCGACACCCGCCGCTCCGCGCACTGGGGCGACGGCCCCGGCGGCACATTCGAGCACGCCGTGTCGGCGGCCGCGTCGATCGGGGTGCACCTGGCCCGGACGGGCATGAACCTGCGGTACGTCACCGACGCGGGCGAGACGGTGCCTCCCGTGTCGGTCGACGGGGCGTTCGAGGGCGCGTTGCTCGACGCGCTGGCGGTGGCGCGCGTGTCCACGGCACGATCGCTGTCGACGGGCCTGTCGGCGCTGCGCGGCGGGATGGGCACGGCGCGGGAGGGCGACGGCCTGGTCGTCGCGGTCCTCGGCGCCCTGTCCGCCGACGAGGCGCGCTCCCTCGCGGCCGTGCGGCGCGGCACCGGGACCCGCGTGGCCGTGCTGGTCGTCGGGGGCGGCGCGGTGGAACCGGCCGTGGCCCCGTTGCGGGCGGGCGGCTGGCGGGTGGTGACGGTGCGGTCGGCGGCGGAGCTGCCCGCGGCGTGGACGCGGGCCGGGCAGAGCGGCGACGACCTGGTCAGGGACGGCTCATGAGAACCCGGATGACGATCATGGCGGCGGTGGCGACGCTCACCGGGTCGGTCGGCCTCTACCCGCTGTTCGAGAAGGGCTCCTGGTTCTGGGCGAGCGTCGGCGCGGTGCTGGCGGTCTCCGGCGGGGGCCTGCTGGCGCGGCGGCTGCGGCTCCCCGCCGTGGTCAACCTGGTGTTCGGGCTGGCCGGGCTGCTGCTGTACCTGAACCTGATGTACGCGGGCCGCGACTCGTGGCTGCTCATCCCGACGCCGGAGTCGCTGCGCCATCTCGCCGACCTGGCGAACGGCGGCTGGCAGTCGGCGAACCGGTACGCGGCGCCCGTCCCCGTCCTGCCGGGGATCGAGCTGATGACCGCCGCCGGGGTCGGGCTCGTCGCCGTCCTGGTCGACCTGCTGGCGGTGCGGCTGCGCCGGACCGCACCGGCCGGGCTGCCGCTCCTCGCGATGTACAGCGTGCCCGCGGCGGTCCGCGACGACGGCGTCAGTTGGCTGGCGTTCGGCATCGGCGCGCTCGGCTTCCTCGGCCTGCTGATGACCGACGCCCGCGACCAGGTCGGCGGCTGGGGACGCGCGGTCACCGGCCGCCGCCAGTCGGAGGTGCCGCTGGCGGGCGCGGAGCCCGACCGGGACGAACGGGACCGGCAGGCCCCCCAACTGGACGCGGCGGCGCTGGCGGCGTCGGGCCGCCGCATCGCGGTCGGCGCGATCGCCGTCGCGGTGCTGGTCCCGGCGGCCGTGCCGGGGCTCCAGCCGCGCGGCATGTTCGGCATCGGCGGCGACGGCGGCGGCGCCACGCAGACCGTGACGACGCCCGACCCGCTGGTCAGCCTGAAGCGGGAGCTGACCCGGCTGGACGACTCGATCGTCCTCACCTACGAGTCGAACGACACGCAGGCCCCCGACTACCTGCGCCTGTACGCCCTCGACAAGTTCGAGGGCGACCGCTGGACCTACACCGACCTGGACAGCCAGCCGAAGGACCGCCTCGACGAGCGGGACATCCCGCCGCCGCCCGGACTGTCGGCCGTCTCGTCCCGCGAGGTCATGACGAAGATCCATGTGCGGCCCGAGGTCAGGAACATGACGTTCCTGCCGGTGCCGTACGCGCCGTCCAAGGTGTCGATCGGCGGCGACTGGCGGGTGGACGAACGATCGCTGATGATCTACTCGCTGCGCGACTCGGCGGGCGGGCGCGACTTCACCGTCAGAAGCCGCCGCGCGGAGCCGACGACCGGGCAGCTCGCCGCCGCGGGCAACTACCCGGCCGAGATCGTCTCCCGGTACACCGAGGTGCCGAAGAACGTCCCGACGGAGGTCAGGCAGCTCGCGCAGGACGTGACGGCCGGGTCGGCGACGGCACTGTCGCAGGCCGTGCGGTTGCAGCGCTGGTTCACGCTGTCGGGCGGGTTCACCTATGACCTGTCCGCCCCGGCGCCCAAGCACGGCAGCGACCTGGTCGACTTCCTGCTGCGCAGCAAGCGCGGCTACTGCGAGCAGTACGCCGCGTCGATGGCGCTGATGGCGCGGATCCTCGGCATCCCGTCCCGCGTGGCGATGGGGTACACCTCGGGCAGCGAGGTCAGGCCGGGCGAGTGGGTCGTCCGGTCGCGGGACGCGCACGCCTGGCCCGAGCTGTACTTCGAGGGCACCGGATGGGTGCGGTTCGAGCCGACGCCGTCCGGCGCGGGCGGGCAGGGCACCGCCGACGCCCCCCGCTACAGCCTGCCCGCGGTCACCGACGGCGACGGCGAGGAGGGCGAGACCGCGCCCGAGCAGGACGACTCGACGCCCACCGACGACGGCGCCCCCACGGCGCAGCCGTCCGCCCCGCACCGCAACGACCTCGACACGGGACGCGGCGACGGGGCGGGCCAGGACGAGGGCCACGAGTTCTCCCTCACGCCCTGGCTGGCGGGCGGGACGCTGGTCCTGCTGCTGGTGGCCGCGCCGATGGCGCTGCGGGAGCTCACCCGGCGGCGCCGCTGGGCGGGGCTTGCACCGCCGCCGCCCGGAGCGCCGCCCCGGCCCCGGGCCCCGTCCGGTTCACCGCGCGGCGGGGATCCGGCGGGCGCCGCGCACGCGGCCTGGCGGGAGATGCGCGCCGACGCGCTCGACCACGGCCTCGAATGGCGGTCCAGCGACTCGCCGCGCGCCACCGCCCGGCGCCTGGAGGCGACGCTGAAGCTGGACGCGGAGGGCGCGCTGGCCCTCGGCCGCATCGCCCGCGCCGAGGAACTCGCCCGCTATTCGCTGTCGCCGTCGACCGAACCGCCGGAGCGGCTCCGCGCCGACGTCCGGACGGTCAGGGAGGCGTTCGCCGCGTCCGTGGGACCCGGCACCCGGTGGCGGGCCCGGCTGCTGCCGCCGTCCACGGTCGAGCAGACCCGCACCACCTTCCAGGCGGCGGGCAACCGCGCGCTGGACGTCCGAACCCGCCTGAACCGCATCCCCACCCGCTTCACCCGCCACTAACCCAACGACCGGACCCAAGAAAGGCGACGTCCCGGCCCGCACCAATCAAGCGCGCGGCCGGGACGTTTCTCCTGTGGGGGGACGACCCCCCACACCCCCCGCGCGCTGACGGACACCCTCCACCCCACTAGCGCTTCGTTGCGGACGGCCCTTCTTCCTGTGGGGGGACGACCCCCCACACCCCCCGCGCGCTGACGGACACCCTCCACTCCGCTAGCGCTTCGTTGCGGGCGTCCGTCAGCGGTCGTCGCCTTCGGTTCTGCGGCGCCAGCGTTCTTCCATGCGTTCCATGAAACCGGCCTTGGGCCGCGACGACCTGGCGGACTGGCGGGACTGCCTGCCGCCGCGACGCGCGGGTTCGTTGCCGATCCCGGTCATCCGCTTCCAGCTCGTCAACGCCCAGACGCAGCACACCACCATGAGCAGGAAGCCGGTGACGCTGACCGCGATCGTGACCGTGCCCTGGTTGATCACCAGGCCGGCCATCAGGGCGCCGACGCCGACGACGAAGCCGAACGCCGCCTTGACGATCCGGCGTTTGTAGTGGACCTGCGGGCTGGTCGAGCGAACCGCGTGAGCGAACTTCGGATCCTCGGCGTACAAGGCCGATTCGATCTGTTCGAGCATGCGCTGCTCGTGCTCAGAGAGCGGCACGGCACCTCCCAACGACAGCCCCGCGGCGGGGAATCCGATGCAGGACGCGAACGCCAACGGTGATATGCCCAGAATACGAGCACTGTGCCGCGCACGAAAGCGGACCGCCCCCTGAGGGCTCGGTGCCGGTCGCCTCACAGCCTTCTTCCATTATGTTCCGTCCCTGCCGTCACGTGCGTCACCGTCGGTCGCGTCCCGGACCAGCGCGGCGGGGCGCACCGTGCCGTGGCCGAACCGGTGCGCTACCTGGTCCATGGCTCGCTCGGCCTCACGCCAACCGCGTTCCGGCTCGTCGAAGGCGAGCTGGCGGGGGGCCTCGCCGGCGGGGCCCAGGTTCTCCACCCGGACACCGACCAACCTCAGTCGTACCCGTTCCAGACCGGCCCCCTCATAGAGCTCACACGCTGTGATATAGATCACACGCGCCAGATCGGTGGGCTCGGCGAGCGTCCGCGCCCGCGTGATCGTCTTGAAGGAGGCCATCCGCAGTTTGACGCTGACCGTCCGCCCGGCGTTTCCGCTCGCGCGCAACCGGGCGCCGACCTTCTCCGCCAGCCGCAGCAGCTCCCGGCGGATGACGTCCGGGTCGTCGACGTCGGTGTCGAACGTCTCCTCGGCGCCGATGCTCTTGTCGGGCGTGTGCGCGACGACCTCGCGGGGGTCGCGGCCCCAGGCCAGCTCGTGCAGGTGCGCGCCCAGGGCGTTGCCGAGCTCGCGGCGCAGCGTGGCGGGCGGCACCTGGGCGAGCTGCCCGACGGTCCGCAGCCCGAGCCTGGCCAGCGCCTGCTCCGTCCGCTCGCCGACGCCCCACAGGGACGCGACCGGCAGCGGATGCAGGAAGTCGACGACGCCGTCGGCGGGGACGACGAGCAGGCCGTCCGGTTTGCACCGGGTCGAGGCCAGCTTCGCGACGAACTTGGTGGTCGCTACCCCGACCGAGCAGGTGATGCCCTGCTGGTCGCGGACCTGGTCGCGGATGAGCTGCGCGATCTCGGCGGGACGGCCGAGCCGCCGCCCGGCGCCCGCGACGTCCAGGAACGCCTCGTCCAGCGACAGGCCCTCCACCAGCGGCGTGATCGACCGGAAGATCTCGAACACGGCCGCCGAGACGCGCGAGTACTTGCCGTGGCTCACCGGGAGGACGACCGCCTGCGGGCACAGCCGCCGCGCCCGCGTCATCGGCATCGCCGAGTGCACCCCGAACGTGCGGGCCTCGTAGGACGCCGCGGACACCACGCCGCGCGGCCCGGCCCCGCCGACGATGACGGGACGTCCCCGCAGCTCCGGACGCTCCAGCAGCTCGACGCTGACGAAGAAGGCGTCCATGTCCACGTGCAGGACATGGCAGCCGGTGTCGTCGGCGGGCGGCCCGGGCTGCGGCCCCGGCCGATGCAGCTGCTGCTTGCGACTCATGGCTTGCTGCCTCTGGGGGGACGACCCCCCAGACCCTCCGCCGAGGGGAGGCGATCGGCCACCAGATGCAGCTGGGTGGCGAGGTCGCGCAGGACGGGGTGGACGGCCGCGACCGACTCCAGCGCGAGCAGCGCGTCGGCGGACCCGGCGTCGCCCTCCTGCAACCCGTTCGGCACCAGGTCGGCGAAGATCCGGACGCCGTGCAGCTCCGCGACGCGCAGCCCGGACCCGCGCACGAGCTCCGACAGCGTCTCGCGGGTGAACCGGCGGGGCATGCGGTCGCCCTCGCCCCACCGCCCGGACGTCCCGGTCAGCACCATCCGGGCGTCGTCGAAGTGGCCGGACAGCGCGCGGTGCAGCGCGGCGGCGACCTGTCCGGCGACGAGGACGCTGACCGAACCGCCGGGGCGGACCGTCCCGGCGAGCGCGGCCATCGCGGCGCCCGGATCGTCCACGTACTCCAGGACGCTGTGGCACAGCACGAGGTCGGCGGCGTCGGGGCCGAGGAGGTCGGGCAGGTCGACGGCGTCGCCCTGGACCGCCCGCACCGACACCCCGGACTCGGCGGCGCGGCGTTCCAGCGCGGCGAGCGCGTCGGGGTTGGCGTCGACGACGGTGACCCGGTGCCCGAGCTCGGCGAGCGGGACGGCGAAGCCGCCGGTGCCGCCGCCGACGTCCACGACGTCGCTCTGCCCCGCCTCGGGCGCGATACGGTCCAGCACGCCCCGCAGCGCATTCCACATAACCGCGCTGCGGACACGGCTTCCCTTGATCGGCATTTCTCTCCTTCTTCGGGCCCGAGGGCCCTCCATCGTCGAGAAACGCGGTGCGAGCTCGAAACTGCCTTCGGACGCGATCACGACGCTCCAGGTCGTCGCGTGTTCGCGATGGCCGAGGCCCCAGGTACCGGTTCCGTCGTCAGGCTACAGGGAGAGGGACGGTTTCAGTTGTTGGAGGCGTGAAAGGAGACCGTTGACGAAGCGCGGGGACTCGTCGGTGGACAGCTCCGTGGCCAGGCCCACGGCCTCGGCGATGGCGACGCCGTCGGGGACGTCGTCCACCCACAGCAGCTCGTAGGCGCCCATCCGCAGGACGTTGCGGTCGACGACGGGCATCCGTTCCAGCGTCCAGCCGGTCGCGTAGGTGGAGATCAGCTCGTCGATGCGCTCGCGGTGCCCCTGGACGCCCTCGATCAGCCGGACGGCGTGCGGGTACTCGGCCAGCTCGTCCTGGTTCGGACGGCCCCGGCCCGCGAGTACCGCCGTCGGCTCCTCCTCCCGCAACTCCGCCGCGAACAGGATGTCCAGGGCGAGTTTTCTGGCCTTGGTGCGAGCGGCCATCAGCCGCGGCCGAGGTACTCGCCGGAGCGGGTGTCGACCTTGACCTTCTCGCCGGTGGTGATGAACAGCGGCACCTGGACCTGCGCGCCCGTCTCCAGGGTGGCGGGCTTGCTGCCGCCGGTGGAGCGGTCGCCCTGCAACCCGGGCTCGGTCTCGGTGATCTCCAGCACGACGGCGGCGGGCAGCTCGATGTACAGCGGGTTGTCGTCGTTGAACGCGATCACGGCGTTCTGCTCGGGGAGCAGGTAGTTCGCGGCGGCGCCGACGACGGCCTCCGGGATGTGCGGCTGGTCGTAGGTCTCGGTGTCCATGAAGACGAAGTCCTCGCCCTCGCGGTACAGGTACTGCATCTCGCGCTTGTCCACGCTGGCCACGTCGACCTTGGTGCCCGCGTTGAAGGTCTTGTCGACCACCTTGCCGGACAGCACGTTCTTGAGCTTGGTACGGACGAACGCGCCGCCCTTGCCGGGCTTGACGTGCTGGAACTCAAGGACGGTCCACAGCTGGCCGTCCAGGTTCAGCGTCATGCCGTTCTTCAGGTCGTTCGTCGTCGCCACTTGGTTGTTCTCCTGGTCGCCGGACCGCGCGTCTAGAGGACGAGCAGATCCTTGGTGGTCGTGGTGAGGATCTCGGGACCGTCGGAGCGGACCACGAGCGTGTCCTCGATGCGGACCCCGCCCCGGCCCGTGAGGTAGACCCCCGGCTCCGCCGTGATCGGAACCCGGTTGCTCAGCTTACCGGTCTTGTCGTACCCCAGGAACGGATCCTCGTGGACCTCCAGGCCGACGCCGTGTCCGAGCCCGTGCACGAACGCGTCGCCGTGCCCGGCGTCCTTGATGACGTCGCGGGCGGCGGCGTCGACGGCGCCGACCGGCACGCCGGGGGCGGCGGTGGCGATCCCCGCGAGCTGGGCGCGCAGGACGAGGTCGTAGACGTCGCGCTGCCATCCGGCGGGCTCGCCGATCGCGACGGTTCGGGTCATGTCGGCGTGGTAGCCCTCGTACAGGGCGCCGAAGTCGATGGTGACGAGGTCGCCGCCCTGGAGTTCGCGGCCGCCCGGATGGTGGTGCGGGACGGCGCCGTTCGGCCCGGACGCGACGATCGACTCGAACGCGGCGCGCTCGGCGCCGTGGTCGACCATGGCCCGTTCGAGCGCGACGGCGACGGCCCGTTCGGTGACCCCGGCACGGATCTCGGGCAGGACGGTCTCGAACGCGCGGCAGCTGATGGCGCACGCCTCCCGCAGAAGGCCGATCTCCTCCTCGTCCTTGACGACGCGGAGTTCCTCGACGAGCCGTCCGAGCGGCACCAGCTCGACCCGGATCTGGTCGGCGCGGATCCGCTCGGTCAGGGCCGTGTGCTGTTCGACGGTCATGTCGTGGGCCTCGAAGCCGAGCCTGCGGTTGCCCTCGGCGGCGGCCCGCGCCACGAGTTTCCCCGTCACCTGCCGGTCGACGACGAGTTCGACGTCGGGGCAGACCCGTTCGGCCGTCCCGGCGTAGCGCCCGTCGGTCGCGAGCACGGCGGGCCCGTCGGCGGGGACGAGCAGCGCGGCCCGGGAACTGTCGAGCCCGGTCAGGTAGCGGACGTTGACCAGCCGGGTCACCAGCAGAGCGTCGGCGTCGTGTGCGGCGACGAGCGCGGCGAGCGCGCGGCGTCGCGCGAGGTGCGTCTCCCCCATGAGCCGACTGTAGATCACCGTCCGGGCGGGTGGGGAGGCCGTCCCGACCGCGATGTGGCACGGACGGGCAAGGACGCGCGGGCGCGTGCGGTCTAGCGTGATCCGCGGTGTAGGCCCCATATTGGGGCGGGCGGCGTGCCGGGGCGCCCGCGGCACGCCGCCCGCCCCTCACTGGCCGCCGCCCGCACGCGTCGCCGTCCCTCAGCGCCGCCCGTCCTTCACGCGTCGGCGGCCATGGCCTTGACCTTCTCGATGAGGGCGAGGCGGCCCTTGTGGTCGCCCGCGATCGGCGTCACGTTCAGCGTGGTGACCCCGGACTCCTTCAGCGCGGCGAGCCGTTCGCGGACGTGGCCCTCGGAGCCGACGAGCGAGATCTTCTCCAGCAGTTCGCGCGGGACCTTCGCGGCGGCCTCGTCCTTCTTGCCGTCCAGGTAGAGGTCCTGGATCTCCACGGCCTCCTTCTCGAAGCCGTAGCGGCGGGCCAGGTCGTTGTAGAAGTTGGCGCCCTTGGCACCCATGCCGCCGAGGTAGAGCGCGGCCATCGGCCGTCCGAACTCCAGGAAGCCGTCCACGTCGTCGCCGATGGCGAGGGCGGCCTGCGCGACGACGTCCAGCTCGCGCAGGCCCGGGTCGCGACGCGTCCTGCCCGCGGCGAGGGCGGCGCCCCACACGTCGGCGGCCCGCTCCGGCATGTAGAAGATCGGTTCCCAGGCGTCGGCGATCTCGGCGGTCAGCTCGACGTTCTTCGGCCCGATCGCGGCCACCATGATCGGGATGTCGGGCCGCACCGGATGGTTGACGAGCTTGAGCGGCTTGCCGAGGCCGGTGCCCTGGTCGGCGGGCAGTGGCAGCTTGTAGTGCTTCCCGTCGTGGCGGAGCCGCTCGCGCCGCCACACCTTCCGGCAGATCTCGATGATCTCGCGGGTGCGGCCGAGCGGCGCGGTGTAGGGGACGCCGTGGAAGCCCTCGATGACCTGCGGCCCGGACGCGCCGATGCCGAGCGTGAACCGTCCGTCCGACACGAAGTCGAGCCCGGCGGCGGTCATCGCCATCAGCGTCGGGGTCCGGGTGTAGAGCTGGAGGATGCCGGACGCGATCTCCAGCCGTTCCGTCTTGGCGGCGATGTACCCGAGCTGGCTGACGGCGTCGAAGCTGTAGGCCTCCGCGACGTAGACGATGTCGAGTCCGGCCTTCTCGTAGTCGGCCAGCTCCTCGACGGTCTGCTTGAAGCCGCCGTCGGAGTAGGTGAGCGCCATCCCGATGCGCATCGGCGTCCCTCCATGAACCGAATCTGATTCCAGTCGACCGTAACCTACCGCGCGGGACGTCAGCGCAGGACGGGGCCGTTCAACGCGTCGAGCGCGTCCCGGCGCAGTTCGGCGCGGATCTCCGCGACGGCCTTGCCGGCCTTGCCCGCCAGCGACGCGGCCCACGCGACGGCGGCGGGCAGGACCTCGTCCTCGGCGGCCGTGCGCTGGACGATCCCGGCCGCCAGCGCCTCCTCCGCCGGGTACCGGCGGCCGGTGAGCATCGCCTCGTGCGCGGTGGCCCCCGGCAAGCGCGACCGGACGAGTGCGGCCATCCCGGGCGTGAAGCTCAGCCCGAGATCGACCTCGGGCAGGCAGAAGTAGCCGCGGTCGGTCCGCATGACGGCGAAGTCGTGGGCGAGGGCGAGCATGGCGCCGCCCGCGAAGGCGTGCCCGTTCAGCGCGGCGATCGTGGGCATCGGCAGCGACAGGACGCGTGCGTACAGGGCGTGGACGCGGCGCAGGTAGTCCTCGAACTGGTCGGGGTTGGCGCCGAGCCATTCGAGGTCGAGGCCGTTGGAGTAGAACTTGCCGGTGCCCACGGTGACGAGGGCGCGCGGCCCGCCGTCCTTCGCGGCGGCCTCCGCCACGGTGTCGAGCGCGTCCCGCACGGTGTCGAGGAAGTCCGGCCCGAAGCGGTTCTCGCCCGCGTCGAACCGCAGGACGTGCACGTCCCCGTCGCGCTGGAGGTCGATCACGAGGGCTTCCCTTCGCCTATGCCCGGTATATGACGTTCGTCATGGTGCCATATGGTTTTCCATGACTATCGTCATGGGCACTGCGCGACCCATATGATGAATGTCATAATCGAGGCATGGGGACCGACAGCCGGGAGCGCATGGTCCGGAGCGCCGCGACGCTCTTCCGCGAGCGCGGGTACAGCGGCACCGGGTTCCGCGACGTCATCGCGCACAGCGGCGCGCCGCGCGGGTCGATCTACCACCACTTCCCCGACGGCAAGGCGCAGCTCGCCGAGGAGGCCGTCCGCTACGCCGGTGAGTTCCTCAACGCGGGCATCCTCGCCGCCACCGAGGGCGGCGACGCCGCGTCCGCCGTGGACGCGTTCGTCGGCTGGTGGCGGCAGGTCCTGATCAAGAGCCAGTTCCGGGCGGGCTGCCCGGTCGTGGCCGTCTCAGTGGAGTGCCACGACGACGCGCCGCAACTCGCGGCGGCCGCGGCGGCGGCGTTCGACCGCTGGCAGGACACCCTCGCGACCGGGCTCGGCAACGCGGGCGTCCCCGACGACCGCGCCGGACGGCTGGCCCGCCTCATCGTCGCCGCCGTCGAGGGCGCGACGATCCTGTGCCGCGCCCACCGCGACGTCGCCCCGCTGGACGACATCGTCACCGAACTCAAGGACCTGATCCGCGGGGCCGTCCAGGAGACCTAGTCGGCCGCCTGGCCTTCGGCGACCAGCTCCGCGACGGCCTGGAGGGCGAGGACGTACGACATCATGCCGAAGCCCGCGATCGTGCCGGTGGCGACTCCCGCGACTACCGACGTGTGACGGAACTCCTCGCGGGCGGCCGGGTTGCTGATGTGGACCTCGATGAGCGGCGCCGTGCGCTGAGCGAGGGCGTCCCGCAGCGAGTACGAGTAGTGCGTGAACGCCGCCGGGTTCAGGACGATCGGAACACGCTCGTCGGCGGCCTCATGCACCCAACGCAACATCTCGGCCTCGTCGTCGGTCTGCCGCACCTCGACGGCCAGGTCGAGACGCCGACCGGTGTCACGGCACAGCGCGGCCAGATCGCCGAGGGTCGTCGTCCCGTACACGTCGGGTTCGCGAACCCCGAGCCGCCCCAGGTTCGGCCCGTTCAGAACCAGCACACGCGTCATCGGCTGTTCCTTCCTGGGGGGCGACCCCCGGACCCCCGCGGGGTCTCCCGATGATCCTCATTCCGCTGGCGCTCCACTGCGGTCATCGGGAGACCTCTCGGTATGCGGCGGCGAGCAGGTCTTCGTCGGGGCCTTCGAGGCGGCCGGGTTGGGCTATGGCGTCCAGGACGACGAAGCGGAGCGTGGAGCCGCGCGCCTTCTTGTCGATGGTCATCGTGGCGCGCAGGCCCGGCCAGTCGGCGGCGTAGGAGATCGGCAGGCCGACGGAGGCGAGGACGTCGCGGTGCCGCCGGACGACGTCGGCGGGCAGGCGTCCGGCGAGGCGGGACAACTCGGCCGCGTACACCATGCCGATGGCGACGGCGTGGCCGTGCCGGAACCGGTAGTCCTCGGCCTTCTCGATGGCGTGCGCGAGCGTGTGCCCGTAGTTGAGGATCTCCCGCGGCCCGCTCTCCTTCAGGTCGGCGGACACGACGTCCGCCTTAACCTGGACGGCGCGTTCCACCAGCTCGCGGGTGTGCGGGCCGTCCGGGGACGCGGCGCCCTTCGGGTCGTCCTCGACGAGGTCCAGGATCGCGGGGTCGGCGATGAAACCGGCCTTGATGATCTCGGCGAGGCCGCTGATGTAGTCCTCGTGCGGCATCGTGACCAGCGTCGTCAGGTCGCACAGCACCCCGGCGGGCGGGTGGAACGCGCCGACGAGGTTCTTGCCCTCGGGGATGTTGATGCCGGTCTTGCCGCCGACGGCCGCGTCCACCATGCCGAGCAGCGTCGTCGGGACGAGCACGACCGGCACGCCGCGCAGCCACGACGCCGCCGCGAACCCGGCGAGGTCGGTGGTCGCGCCACCGCCGACGCCGACGACGACGTCCGTCCGGGTCATACCGAACTCGGCGAACGACGACCAGAGCCCGGCGAGGACACCGGCCTCCTTGGCGGCCTCGCCGTCCGGGACGGGCAGCGCGTGCACGACGTACCCGGCCTGTTCCAGCGCACCGCACACGGGCCGCGCGATCTCGGGGAGGCCCTCGGCGTGGACGACGGCGACGGTCCTGGCGCGTTCGCCGACCATGCCTGGCAGCTCGCCGAGCACGCCGGTGCCGATGACGACCTCGTACGGGTCGGCGCCGCCGACCCGGACCCGCGACCGCGTCACGAACCCTCCAGCGCCTTGACGACCTCGTCGACGACGTCGGCGGGCTCGCGGCCGTCGGTGTCGACCTGGACGGTGCCGAGCCGCTCGTAGATCGGGAGGCGCTCCTCCAGCAGCTTGCGCATCTGGCTGCGCGGGTTCAGCACGAGCAGCGGCCGCGCCGACGCGAGCCCCACCCGCTTGATCGCCTCCGACAGGCCGACCCGCAGGTAGACGACGGTGTGCCCGGCGAGCAACTCCTGCGTCTCCGCCGCGAGGACGGCGCCGCCGCCGAGCGCGACGACACCCTGATGCCCGGTCAGCGCCGCCGCGACGGCCGCGCGTTCCAGCTCGCGGAATCGCTCCTCGCCGTCGTCGATGAAGATCTCGCCGATCGGCTTGCCCGCCGCCGCCTCGACGTCGGCGTCGGTGTCGCGCAGCGGCACCCCGAGCCGGTCGGCGAGCGCGGCGCCGACCGTGGACTTGCCGGAGCCGGGCGGGCCGATGATGACGGCCTTCGGTCGCATGGTCGGCGGACCTCGTTCCCTTGACGAACAGCGTTCACTTGACGGTCAGCGAGGACAGGTATCCCCGCACGTTGCGGGCGGTCTCCTCCGCGGAGTCGCCGCCGAACTTCTCCAGCGCCGCGTCCGCGAGGACGAGCGCGACCATCGCCTCCGCGACGACCCCGGCGGCGGGCACGGCGGTGACGTCGCTGCGCTGGTTGATGGCCTTGGCGGGCTCGCCGGTCCGCACGTCGATGGTGTCGAGCCGACGCGGCACGGTCGAGATCGGCTTCATCGCGGCACGGACCCGCAGCGCCTCGCCGGTCGTCATGCCGCCCTCGACGCCGCCCGCGCGGTTCGTCCGCCGCCGGACGCCGTCCGGGGTGGCGTCGATCTCGTCGTGGGCGCGCGAGCCGGGGCGCCGCGCGGTGGTGAACCCGTCGCCGAGCTCCACCCCCTTGATCGCCTGGATGCCCATCAGCGCGCCCGCGAGCCGGGAGTCGAGCCGCCGGTCCCAGTGGACGTGGCTGCCGAGCCCCGGCGGGAGCCCGTAGGCGAGGACCTCCACGACGCCGCCGAGCGTGTCCCCGGCCCTCTTCATGTCGTCGACGTGCGCGACCATCGCGGCGGACGCGGCCTCGTCGAAGCAGCGCACCGGGCTCTCGTCCACCCGCGCCAGGTCGCCCGGCTCGGGCAGGACGTCCACCGGCGCCTCGACCTCGCCGAGCGCGATCACGTGGCTCAGCACGTCCACGCCGAGGACCTGCTTGAGGAACGCCTTGGCGACGGTGCCGAGCGCGACCCGCGCCGCCGTCTCCCGCGCGCTCGCCCGCTCCAGGACGGGCCGCGCGTCGTCGAAGCCGTACTTCTGGATGCCGACGAGGTCGGCGTGCCCGGGACGCGGCTGCGACAGCGGCGCGTTTCTCCCACTCTGCCCCCGGCTCAGCGCCTCCAGCACGGCGGCGTCGACGGGGTCGGCGGACATCACCGTCTCCCACTTGGGCCACTCGGTGTTGCCGACCTCGATCGCGACCGGCCCGCCCTGCGTCGTCCCGTGCCGGACGCCGCCGACGATCGTGACCTTGTCCTGCTCGAACTTCATCCGGGCGCCCCGGCCGTGGCCGAGGCGGCGGCGCCGCAGCTCCTCGGCGATGTCCCCGGACGTCACGTGGACACCGGCCGGCAGCCCCTCCACGATCGCGGTCAGGGCAGGTCCATGGGACTCCCCCGCGGTCAACCAGCGCAGCATGCCCTGAATCCTATTGAGTCCGGGCCGCGAAGCGAAAAGGCGCCCTGCCGTAGGACGTGGGTTGGTCGGCGGCGGCGCCGGTCAGGTGCGGCGCGTCACGCTCAGCTCGACGCCGCCGACGATCCGGCCGCGCAGCAGTTCGGCGAGCCGGTCCGACACCCGCTGGACGGTGCGGCGCTCGTCGTGGCCGTCGACGACCGCGAACCGGACGGCCAGCTCGGTGGACTCCCCCGCGCTGACCCGGACCCCGCTGACCGCCTCGTCGGAGCCGAACGCGGCCTCGACGGCGGCGAGGACGTCGGGGTCCTCGTGCGGGAGCGGGACGGGGCCGCCCTCGGCCAGCAGCTGCAACCGCATCCCGTCCACGGCGAACGGGACGGGGCCCGCGACGTCCACGACCAGGGCGTCGGCGCCCTCGTCCAGGGCGGCGCGGCACGCCTCCCCGGCGCGGACCGCGACGGGTCGCGCGTCGGCCCGCCACGCCCGCATCGTCTCCACGCAGGTGAAGCCGAGCACGCCGCGCCGCCCGTCGTCGCCGAGCAGGGTGGGCAACGCCATGTCGCTCGACTTCTCCCGGCGGAGCCCACCGGGAGAGGTCTCCTCCTCGGTGAGGACGGCGACGATCGGCACCAGCAACCGCGTGTCCCGCAGTCGCCGCAGCACCACGTGCGTACCGACGCGGCCGGCCGCGTACCCGGTGAGGGCCTCGCACAACCGGGGGTCGGCGCTTCCGTCGTCCCCGGGGAACTGCGGTTCGGGAATGGTCAGTCCGGACACGGCAGGAAGGCTATAACGTCCGGCGACCACCACGGGCCACAATTACATTACTCTCCGTGTCGCCCGGTACCTCAGCGGAGGCGGGCGAGGCGCTCCACGGCCTCGTCGATGACCTCGTCCTTCTTGCAGAACGCGAACCGGACGAAGTGCGCGCCCGTCTCGGCGTTGTCGTAGAACACCTGCGTCGGGATCGCGACGACGCCCGCCTTCTCCGGCAGCGCCCGCGCCAGCTCGATCCCGTCGGTGAACCCGAGCGGCCGGATGTCGACCTGCACGAAGTACGTGCCCTGCGGCCGGTACGCGACGAACCCGGCGGCCTCCAGCCCGGTCACGAGCCGGTCGCGCTTGGCCTGGAGCGACTTGCGCAGCTCCTCGACCCACTGGGCCTCGTTGGCGAGCGCGTACGCGACGGCCCGCTGGTAGGGGGCGCTGACGGTGAACGTGAGGAACTGCTTCACCGTCTGCACGGCCCGGACGTAGGGGGCGGGCGCGGTGACCCAGCCGGTCTTCCAGCCGGTGACGGAGAACGACTTGCCAGCGGACGAGATCGACACCGTCCGCTCGCGCATCCCGTCGAGAGTGGCGAGGGGGATGTGCTCGGCGTCGTCGAACGTCAGGTACTCGTAGACCTCGTCGGTGATCGCGACGAGGTCGTGCTCGCGGCACACGGCCGCGATGGTCTCCAGCTCGGCGCGGGTGAACACGGTGCCCGCCGGGTTGTGCGGCGAGTTCACCAGGATCGCCCGCGTCCGGGGCCCGACCGCCGCGCGCAGCTCGTCGGGGTCGAACGTGAACCGTCCCTCCACCGGACGCAGCGTGACGGGCCTGCGCACCGCCCCGGCCAGCGCGATCACGGCGGCATAAGAGTCGTAGTAGGGCTCGAAGACGAGCACCTCGTCGCCGGGCTCCACCAGCGCCAGCACGGCCGACGCGATGCCCTCGGTGGCCCCCACGGTCACGAACACCTCGGTCGCCGGGTCGTACGAGAGCCCGTACCGCTCCAGCCGCTGCGCCGCGACCGCCTCCCGCAACTCCGGCAACCCGGGCCCCGGCGGATACTGGTTCGCGCCCGACCGGATGGCCTCGATCGCCGCGTCCAGGACCCCCTGCGCGGGCCCGGAGTCGGGAAAGCCCTGGCCTAGGTTGATGGACCCGGTCCGGACGGCCAACGCGGACATCTCCGCGAAGATCGTCTCGCCGAATTCCCGCATGCGATCAACGAGGGGCTCAGTCACGCCGACCAGACTACGGCGTCAGATCCAGCCCATTTCCTTCGCGGTGCGGGCCGCGGCGACGCGGGTCGTGGCGCCGAGTTTGGTCATGGCGGTGGAGAGGTAGTTGCGGACGGTGCCCTCCGACAGGTGCAGCTGTGTCGCGATGCGGGCGGTCTCCGTGCCGGTGCCGGTGAGGCGGAGGATCTCGCGTTCGCGGTCGGTGAGGGGGTTGTCGCCCGCGGCCATGGCGCTGGCGGCGAGTTCGGCGTCCAGGTAGCGGCCGCCGCCGTGGACCTTGCGGATGGCGGCGGCCAGTTCCTGCGTTGGGGCGTCCTTGGCGACGAAGCCGCGGACGCCCGACGCCATGGCGCGGCGCAGGTATCCGGGACGGCCGAAGCTGGTCAGGATGCAGATCGAGCAGCGGGCTCCGGACGCGCTCAGCCGTTCGGCGACGGTGAGGCCGTCCATGCCGGGCATCTCGATGTCGAGGACGGCGACGTCCGGGTCGTGCGCGGCGACCGCGGCGGGGACCTCGTCGCCGCGGCCGACCTCGGCGACGACCTCCAGGTCGGGTTCCAGGCCGAGCAACGCGGCGACGGCGCCGCGGATGAGGTGCTCGTCGTCGGCCAGCAGGACGCGGATCACGCGCTCCTCCCGGCCGGGACCTCCGCCACGGTTTCGGGCGCGGTGCCGGGCACGCTCTCGGCGAGGCCGGGCGGTGGGAGCGGGACGGCCGCGCGCAGGAGGAAGGCGTCGCGGCCGTGGCGTCCGGACGTGATCTCGCCGCCCAGGACGGCGACCCGTTCGGCGAGACCGGTGAGGCCGGAGCCGCCGGTGTCTCCGCCGCTCTCGACCTGCCCGTCGCGGACGCCGTCGTTGCGCATCTCCAGGACCACCGACCCGTCGAACGGCGTGAGCGTCACGGCGCAGCGCCGCGCCTCGCTGTGTTTGATCACGTTGGTGGTGCCCTCCCGGATGACCCAGGCCAGCACCGAGCGGACCTCGGACGGCAGCGCGTCCGGCAGGTCCCCGATCTCGCAGCGGATCCCGGCGGCCTCCAGCACGGCGCGGGCCCCGGCCAACTCGGCGTCCAACTCCACGGCGCGGTATCCGCTGACGGCGGAGCGCACCTCGCGCAGCGCCTCCCGGGCGGTGCGCCGGACGTCGGCCATCTCGGCGCCCGCGCGGTCGGGGTCGGTGCTCGCCATCCGCATGGCCAGCTCGCTCTTCACCGCGATGAGCGACAGGCTGTGGCCAAGCAGGTCGTGCAGGTCGCGGGAGAAGCGGAGCCGCTCCTCGGTGACCGCGAGACGGGCGAGGGCGTCGCGGGCGGCGTGGGTCTCCTGGTGCATGTCCCACATGCGGCGCTGGTACAGGCTGACGTACACGACGACGCCGCAGATCGCGACATAGAGCGCGAGCATCATCGGCAGGAGGCCGTACCAGGGCAGGTCGCCGTCCGGGAAGAGGCGTTTCGCGGCGAAGGTCGTGACGATCGCGCAGAACGTCCCGGTGCCGAAGCACAGACCGACCAGTTGCCTGCGGCTGAGCGGCGACAGCACGACCGCGGACAGCCAGAAGATCGGGACGATGTTGAACAGCGGGTTCGCCAGGATCATCAGGCTCAGCGCGGCCGCCACGGCACCGCTGAGCACGAAGTCGCGGCGGGACGCCCCGCCCTCCAGGCCCGTCCGGACGAGCCGCGCGTAACACCAGGTCAGCAGAGCGAAACCCACGACCGCCGCGACGACGATGGGGATGCCGATCCGGTCGTCGGCGTAGGCGGCGGCGAGCCCGGCGATGCCCGGCGCGAGGAATCCCGCGGCGGCGCACAGGAACGAGCGGTACGTGACCCGCCGGTAGCGTTCCAGCCTGCGGGTGTCGCGGGCTTCGAGGTCCGCCGTCGTCGCGACCGTCATGTGCCGTTTCCTCCTCGTCCCGCACTGTAACCCGTGGCGCGCGGCCGATCAGGCATGCCGGGGCTCCCAGCGGAACCAGCGGGTGGCGAGCCCGCGGCCGAGCGCGCCCCAGAAGACGAGGACGCAGAACGACGACAGGCACGTCCGCCACCCCTCCAGGATCCCGACGGACGGGTGCGCGCCGTGGTCGTAGAAGTCCTGGCCGAAGTAGCCGGTCCTGGTGATCTCCACGACGGGGCTGAGGGGGACGAACCGGCAGATCTGCTCCAGCCATCCCGGCAGGCCGTCCAGCGGGAACATGACCCCGGCGCCGAGCAGGCAGCCGAACATGACCGGCAGGACGACGAGCTGCGCCAGTTCGGCGTTCGGGGTGATGCCGGACACCGCGAACGCCAGCGTCGCGAAGACGGCGACGCCGCCCGCGAGCCCGGCCAGGACCAGCACCGGGTCGGCGGGGAACCGGCCGCCGAGGACGACGCCGAGGACGACCAGCAGCGCCAGCGTCTGGACGGCGTACATCGCGGCCGCGGTGCCGACGCTGCCGCCGGTGATCTGCGCGTCCGTCAGCGCGGTGCCGCGCAGCCGTTTGAGGGTGCGGTCCTCGCGGCGGGCGGTGAACACGGTGACAAGGTTCATGAACACCGCGAACAGAAGGAAGAAGCCGAGGTGGCCGGTGCCCTGGAACAGCGCGCCGTCCACGCCGCCGATGTCGGTGCCCCGCATCGGGACGAGCATCCCGGCGAACAGCACGGGCAGGCCGAACACGGTGAACACGGCCGTCCTGTTGCGCCACAGCAGCGTGAGGTCGAGCCGGGCGACGCGGAGCATGGGCGTCAGGTTCATCGGCAGGTTCATCGGGTGGCTCCTTCGGCGGTGCGGAGGAAGACGTCTTCGAGGGACGCGCCGCGCGCCTCCAGGCCGTCCAGCCGGACGTGCTCGTCGTCGGCCCAGCGCAGCAGGTCGTACAGGGCGGCCTGGAGCCCGGGGCCGGTGACGGTGTAGGTGGCGACGGCGCGGCCACCGTCCACGGAGATGTCGGCGGGGACGACGCGCAGGTTCGGCAGGTCGGCGGCCTGGAGGTCGCCGGGGAGGCGGAAGCCGATGCGGTCGCCGTGCCCGGCGACGACGTCGGCGACGGTCCCTGACGTCTCGATCCGGCCCCGGTGCAGGATCGCGAGCCGGTCGGCGAGGTGCTCGGCCTCCTCCAGGTAGTGGGTGGTCAGCAGGACGGTGGTGCCGTCGGCGACCAGGTCCCGGACGATCGTCCAGGTGGCGCGGCGGGCCTCGGGGTCCATGCCGGTGGTGGGCTCGTCCAGGAACAGGACGGCGGGACGCCCGAGCAGCGCGAGCGCGAGGTCGAGGCGGCGTTTCTGGCCGCCGGACAGTTGCCGCACCCGCACCCCGGCCTTGTCGGCGAGCCCGGCGATGTCCATGCGTCCAGCGTCGCGATCGGGCGGGCGCGCGGGTAGAAGCGCGTGTCACCGGTTCCGGCGGCGCCTGTCAGCGGATCGGCGTGACAGGTGTCATGCGGGTGCTCAGCCCGCGACGGAGACGACGTGCCCGATGGTGGACGGGTCGGCCGCCGCGTCGAGAAGTGCGGCGGCGAGGGCGGAGCGGGTGATCGACACGCCGCCGAGGACGTTGCGGTCGACGGCCTTGCGGTAGCCGGTCTTGCCGGTGCCGTCGGTGAGACGGGGCGGGCGGACGATCGTCCAGCCGAGCCCGGAGTCGCGTGTGACGCGCTCGGCGACCCGCATGTCGTCGAAGGCGTGCTTCAGGACGCGCTGCAGGATCGGCTTGGCGACGAACCGGGTGACCGGGTCGTCGCCGCGTCCCGAGTGGAGCCCGGACGCGCTGACCAGCACGAACCGCTCCGTCCCCGCCGCGAACATGGCGGCCGTGATGGCGCGCGTGCCGTCCTGGCAGACGCGCGTGGGGACGCGGCCCTCGCGGGAGCCGAGCGCGGAGATGACGGCGTGGCGCCCCTTGACGGTCTCCTCGATGGCGTCGGCGTCCATGACGTCCGCCTGGACTCGGCGGCGGCGCAGCCCCGGCTGATGCGAGCGGCCCGCGACTCGCTCCGCAAGTACGGCGCCGGGCCGCACGAACCGGTCGCCGCGCTCACCCGCTACCTGGACGCCGAACGCGACCTCGGCCGCATCCTGGCGGACGCCGACACCGCAGCCGTCGCCGCCCTGCTGATGGGCACCTGCTTCCAGCAGGGGTTCCTGCGCTACTTCTCCGTGGGCTCCGACGGACCTGCCCCGGAGGAGTCGGCGGCGCGGGAGTTCGTCCGGCCCGTCCTGGCCGAGCTGCTCCCCTAGGCCGGTTCGCCCAGACGGGTCTTGACGACCTTGCCCATCGCGTTGCGCGGCAGCGCGTCGACCAGGTGCACCACGCGGGGGCGCTTGTGGACCGACAGCCGCTCGGCGACGAACTCGATGAGCTGCGGTTCCGCGACCCCGTCCGCGACGACATAGGCGGTGACCTGCTCGCCGAGATCGTCGTGCCGGGTGCCGACGACGGCGGCCTCCCGGACGCCCGGGTGCGCGAGCAGCGCGTTCTCGACCTCGCCCGCGCCGATCCGGTAGCCGCCGCTCTTGATCAGGTCGGTGGACGCGCGGCCGACGATCCGGTGCCACCCGGCCTGCCCGATGGTCGCGATGTCGCCGGTGCGGAACCAACCGCCGTCCGCGAACGACGCCGCGGTCGCCTCGGGACGGTTGAGATACCCCTGGAACAGCAGCGGCGCCCGGACGTGCAGCTCACCGGGCGTCTCGCCGTCCACCGGCCCGGGACCGCCGTCCTCGGCGACCAGCCGGGTCTCCACGCCGGGCAGCGGCAGGCCGACGTATCCGGGCCGCCGGTCGCCGTCCGCGCGGGCGCTGACCGTGATGAGCGTCTCGGTCATGCCGTACCGCTCGACCGGCCGATGCCCAGTGAGCGCGACAAGCCGCTCGAACACGGGCACAGGAAGGGGCGCGCTACCGGACACCAACAACCGCGCCCCACGAAGAGCCCGCGCTGCACCCGCGTCCGCCACCACCCGCGACCACACAGTCGGGACCCCGAAGAACAAAGACCCGCCACCCTCAGCCGCCGCCGCATACCCGTCCGGCTTCGCACGCCCTGTATGAACAAGCGGCGACCCAACCCGCAACGCCCCGAGCACCCCAAGCACAAGTCCATGCACATGAAACAGCGGCAACCCATGAACGAGAACGTCATCGGCCGTCCACGCCCAGGCCTCGGCAAGCGCGTCCAACCCAGCCGCGATCGCACCCCGTGAAACGAGCACACCCTTCGGCGCCCCGGTCGTCCCGCTCGTATAAAGAATCAGCGCCGTGGCATCCGCCGAAACCTCACCCCGAAAACTCCGCCCCCGAGGCACTCCGTCCACCGGAACCAGAGGCGGCTCCTTCTGCCGCCCCCCACCACTAACCCCGAGCAACAAACTCGCACCGGAATCACCAAGAATATGGGCGCGCTCGTCAGGCCCAGAATCCGGCGGCAACGGCACAACAGGAACGCCCGCGAGCAGACCCCCCACAACAGCGACCACAGTCTCCATCGACGCGGTCGCCTGCACCGCAACGACATCGGCGCCCCGGATCTCCGCCGCGACAGCCGACGCCCAGTCGAACAACTCCTCACGAGGCAGTTCCCGTCCCGCGACCCGCACCGGCCCGCCCGCCGCACCGAGCAGATCCATCGTTGGCCCCTCTCCCTGTGGTCCTGGAAGTATGCCGTCCGTGCCGGACACCACCGCGACCTACCCCGCGCTCGCCACGCGCCTGCTCACACTGCCCCCGTCCTGCGGCCCGGCACGCCTCATCGCGGTGGACGGCCCGAGCGGCGCCGGAAAATCAACCTTCACCACCTACCTGGCCGCCGCCCTGGTCGGAGCACCCATCATCCGCTCCGACGATTTCCGCGTCCCCTGGGACGCAGAAATCCTCACCTGGTGGAAACCACTCCAGGAAACCGTCCTGACCCCACTCGGCGAAGGCCGCCCCGCCCACCTCCGCCGCTACGACTGGCACCACGACCGCTACGCCCTCGAAGAAGAAATCCCACCCGCACCACTCATCATCATCGAAGGCGTAGGCGCCGCCTGGACGGGCTCACCCGCCGCCTACCGCATCTGGATCGACGCCCCACTCCCCCTCCGCCGCGCCCGAGCCCTCGACCGCGACGGCCCCGAATACGCCACCGCCTGGGAAACCTGGACAACCCGCGAACAAGCCCACTTCACCACCGACGCCACCCGCACCCACGCCAACCTCCACATAAACGGCACAACCTTCACCCCCCACCACTTCACCACCCTCTACCCGGGTTGACGGACAGCCCTGGGGTAGCCCGAATCAGCTGTCGGTGTCCTTGGGGTGGCGAGGCGAGGCGAGGCGTAGATGACCCACACGACGCGGGCATCGTCGTCGATGACGTAGCGCACGCGGCCTCCGCTGGTGACCTCGTACTCCCACTGCTCCAGCTCGTGGCCGTTGTGGCGGCGAGTGGCGAGGTCACCGCGGAGCCGATGCTGCCGTTGTGGTGGCGCGGGAGCGCGGCTCGCTTCGGAGGATCTCGAAGCATCGCCGGGTGTTGGCCAGAGCGAGGCGGCACAGATCTTCCCAACCGCGCACCGCCTCGCTTGTTCCGAAGCGCAGATCCCATTCGTCGGTTGGAGGGGGACGGTGACCCGGTCGCCTCGTTTGGGGCTCATGGATTGACTTCGACCGGGCCGAAGTCACCGCTGGTGGGCCGCGTCGCGTCCGCGTGTTGCTGCGGGTCCGCCTTGATGCGCGCGGTGGCGCGCCATCCGATGATGACCTCGTGGATCGACACGTCCAGGTCGAGCTCCGCCGCGTCCGAGAGCGCCTCGACGAGTTCCACGGTGAACGCGCGGACTTCGGAGACGCTGAGGTGACGGACCCAGGGAAAGACGTCGGGCATGGCGAGCAGCAGATCGCGGGCGCCCTCGTCCTGCTTCATGAGCGCCATGAAGAGCCGTGAGGCTGTGGCCAGTGTTTCGTCACGCTGCTCTTCACGGTCGGCGGCCGTGAGATAGAAGTCCGGCGCGTCACGATGGGTCACGCGTACCCGTCCCAGCCTCGACGCCCGCTCCGCGACGGCGCGGGGGTTGCGGGACAGGTCAGAGAAGGTGACCGAGTCCGGACGGGTCGTGGTGCTCATAGCCGCAGAATATCAGATCTTATTCTGAAGTACTCGGGTGGACCGCCGTCGTGCTCAGTGTCGACGGTCTGCCATGGGTGTGTGGGGGTGGGGGCTAGGCTGGGCGGTTCCGTATTCGACGAGAGCGATGGAGCCTCTTCATGGCGCTGGAACGCCCCGAGATCGACTTCCCCGAGGGACAGCCGCCCACGTACCTCGACATCACCGACATCACCGAGGGCGACGGCGCCGAGGCCGCCAAGGGCTCGAAGGTGTCGATGCACTATGTCGGCGTGTCGTGGTCGACCGGGGAGGAGTTCGACGCCTCCTGGAACCGGGGTGAGACGTTCGACTTCGACCTCGGCGGCGGGCGCGTCATCAAGGGGTGGGACATGGGGATCGTCGGGATGAAGGTCGGGGGGCGGCGCAAGCTCGTCATCCCGGCGCACCTCGCCTACGGCGACCGGAGCCCGAGCCCGGCCATCAAGCCCGGCGAGACGCTCATCTTCGTCGTCGACCTAGTCGCGGTCAACTGAGCACTCGGACGCGCGGGTCCTGTTCGCTTCGGCGGGTGGGGGCCGCGCGTTCCGCTTGGGTGGGGTCTTCGGGGACGACGGCGTTGCCCGAAAGGGCAGTACACGCCGACGAACGGGCAGATGCGCACGTCCGATAGCGATAAATGATCAGATATGTCCGGCAGGTTCCCGCCGGACGCGAACTCCCCTCGTCACCGGCGCGTCAACCGATGCGACACTCCCGGTCGACAAGTGAACGGAGTACGCGGCACATGCGAGGTAAGACGCCCGTGATCACCATGGTCGCCGCCGGTGTGGTCGGCGTGGCCGCGGGCGGCTGGCCCGTCCTGACCGCGCAGGCGGGTGACTCGGGACCGTCCATGCGGACGCAGCTCGCCTCCGTCCTGGGCGACCAGGCGTGGGAGAAACCGAAACCCGGCTCCTGGACGATGCCAAAACCGGACAAAGACGGGCTTCCCCCCACGATCAGCCGCATCGAGACGCAGGATCGGGTCGTCTTCCTCACCATCGACGACGGCTACACCTACGACTCCGAGTTCGTGAACCTCGTCCGCAAGAACAAGGTCCCCATCATGACGTTCCTGACGTCGACCTACATCCGAGGCCAAGGACAGTACTTCTGGGCCATGCGCAACGCGGGGTCTCCCATGGAGAACCACACCGTTGACCATCCCAACATGGCGTCGCTCGGGGCCGACGCGCAGAAGCGGCAGATCTGTGACGCTTCCGACAGGATCGAGAAGCAGTACGGGCGGCGGCCCGAGGTCTTCCGTCCGCCGTTCGGGAGTTTCAACCACACGACGCGGCAGGTCGCGAAGGAGTGCGGCATCAAGTCGCTGCTGTTGTGGTCGGCGGAGTTCTACAACGGGACGACCGGGCCCGGGGTCGGGTTCAACGGTTTCGCGCGCGGGGACGGCGGCAAGGGCTTCAAGCCCGGGGACATCATCCTGATGCACTACCGCAAGGGTCTGGCCGGTCAGTTCCAGACCATGCTGGGCTGGATCAGGCAGGCCGGGTTCCGGCCCGCCGCCGTCCAGAACTACCTGCCGCGCTCCCTTGGCGGGACGGTGCCCGACCAGCCGGAACCGTCGCACGGGTGAAACCCGACCTTCCCGGAGGAATCACGGTTACGCGGAGCGCTGACCTTCTCTTTTATTAGGGTCAACACGCTGGCGGGGTTGAGGTCCCCCGCTACCCGAGCCGACCCCGCCAGCCTCAACTTCCGTCGGCGTTCGACGGCCGGACGGGGCCGCCGATCTCCCGTTCCGCCGGGGCGATGACGCCGCCGCCCGCGCCGTCCGGCCGCCGGAGCGCGTTCAGCAGGTGGTAGCCGAGCAGGACGGCGACGGTGCCGAGCGCGATGCCCTGCAACGGGAAGTCGTCGGTGATGTCCAGTGTCACGTTCCCGACGGCGAGGATGATCCCGGCCGCGACCGGGACGAGGTTGACGGGGTCGCCGAAGTCCACCCGGTTCTCGATCCAGATCTTGGCGCCGAGCAGCCCGATCATCCCGTACAGCACGACGGTGATGCCGCCGAGGACGCCGCCGGGCGTCGCGGCGACGAGCGCGCCGAACTTCGGGCACAGCCCGAACAGGACCGCGACGACCGCCGCGACGTAGTACGCGGCGGTCGAGTAGATGCGGGTGGCGGCCATGACGCCGATGTTCTCGGCGTAGGTGGTGGTGGGCGATCCGCCGACCGCGGTGGCGAGGACGGTGCCGATCCCGTCGGCGGTGATGGCGCGGCCGAGGACGGGGTCGAGGTCGTCGCCGGTCATCGCGGCGACGGCCTTGACGTGCCCGGTGTTCTCCGCGATCAGCGCGATGACGGGCGGCAGCGCCAGCAGGATCGCCGAGGTCGTGAAGTCGGGGCCGTGCAGGCTCGGGAACCCGAACCAGTCGGCCGCGTCGACGCCCCCGAAGTCGATCCGGTCGTGCGGGAACGCTGTCGCGACGCAGTAGGTCCCCTCTGTGGGGCAGGGTTTGCCCGCCGCGTTCAGGAGGTTCTGACCGGGCAGGACGGAGGTGACCTTGCCCGCGGTGCTGTCCAGCAGCCATGACAGGACAAACCCGAAGACGAGCGCGAGCAGCACCGCGATCCGCGACCAGAATCCGCGCGGCAGCACCGTGCAGAACACCGCGAACCCGAGCGTGGCGAGCGCGACCCACTGGTCCTGCGGCCAGTAGACGGTCGCGACCACCGGGGCCAGGTTGAACCCGATCAGCATCACGACCGCGCCCGTCACGACCGGTGGGAACACCCGGTGGACGACGTCGCCGCCGACGACGTGGACGAGCACACCGACCACCGTCAGCACGGCGCCCGCGACGAGGATCGCGCCGGTCACCGTCGCGGTGTCGCCGCCCGCCGCGCGGATCGCGGCGACCGCGCCCACGAACGAGGCGCTGCTGCCGAGGTAGCTCGGGACGCGGCCGCCGACGATCAGCAGGAACAGGATCGTCGCGACCCCGGACATCATGATCGCCAGGTTGGGGTCCAGGCCCATCACGACGGGGAACACGAACGTCGCGCCGAACATCGCCACCACGTGCTGGGCGCCGATGCCCGCGGTGCGCGGCCAGGACAGCCGCTCGCCCGGCGGGACGACCTCGCCCGGCGGCGGCGTCCGGCCGTCGCCGTGCAGCTTCCAGCCGAACACCATCGGACCCGCCTCTCACCGTCCCGTACGCCGCGTCACCGGGACGGTGAGACTACCCTCAGATCCCGCGCATGCGCAGCACGTGAAGGGCGAGGGTGAGGTTGAGCCGCAGGTGCGCGTCCTCGGTGAACGCCCCGAGCATCCTTTCCAGCTTCCCGATCCGGTAGCGAAGCGTGTTGTAGTGGAAGTGGAGTCGGCGGGCGGTCTCGGCGACGTTGAGGTTGGTCTCCAGCAGCACCTGGAGGGTGCGCCGGAGGTCGACCAGTTCCGGTTCGTCGTCGGAGGCGAGGTCGCCGAGCGTCTCGCGGACGAAGGCGTGCAGTTCCTCCGGGTCGGACACCAGGCTCAGCAGCCGGTACACGCCGAGCTGGTCGAAGTGCGCCCGCGCGCCCGCGCCGTTGAGCTGCCGCCCGACGCGCACGGCCTTGACGGCCTGCTCGTACGCCTCGGGTAGCGCGGCCGGGGACGTCACCGTCCGGCTGATGCCGGTGGAGAACGTCCGCCGCACGGGCAGATGCTCGGCGAAGATCGACGACGCCTCCTTCAGCATCGCCTGGACGGGACCGTCCGCCAGCTCGGCGGAGTCGGTGCCGTCCGCGCCGATGACCGCGACGACCTCGTGCGCGAAGCTCGCGACGGCCGCGCCCCGGTCGTGGCGGCGGACCGCCGACATCCAGGCCGCGGCGAGGCGTTCCTGCGCCGTGCGTTCCTCGGCGCCCCGGCCGCCGCGGGTGCCGCCGTCGGGTTCGGCTCCCCGCACGCGGCCCTTCCCGTCCGTTTCGGGGACGGACGGGTTGCCGCGCGGGCGGCCGTCGAGTTCGGCGACGACCACCATGACGGGACGGTCGAGATCCCAGCCGAATCCCGCGCAGTGGGCGATGACACGGTCGTCGTCGCCCGCGCGTCCCGCGAGGATGTCGCGGAGGAAGTCGGCACGGTACTTGCTCTCGACGGCGGCGACCGCCTGCTGCTTGGTCACCACGAGCGCGGCGACGGTCGCGGCGCGTTCCAGGATGCCGAGATCGGTGCCGCGCAGAGCGCCGCCGGGGCTGAACGCGATGATGCGGCCGTGGTCGAAGCCGCCCGCCATCACGGGCACGACCAGGTGGTCGCCGGTGCCGTGGGCGCCGATGATGCCGCAGCCGCCGCGCCCGCAGGCCGCGTGCCGGCCCGCGTCGAAGCCGCGCATGGCCTGCACGTGCTCGTCCGGCCCGGCGGCGGCCAGCACCCGCTGTTCGCCGTCCACGACGACGACGGCGACGTCGAGCAGGGACGCGACCTCGTCCACGACCTCCTTGAGGCCGCCGCCGCACAGCACGATCTGGACGAGCGCGCGGTGCACCTCCTCGGTGCGGGCGAGCACGGACGCTTGGCGGTTGAGGATGTCTGTCAGGACCTGGTTCAGGATGTCGTCGAAGCCGACGTCGTTGGGGAGCAGTATCAGCGGGAATCCGCGCCGGTCGGCTTGCGCGATCATCTCCGCGGGGAGCGAGTCGAGATAGCGACCGAGCTTGATCGCCAATGCGGCGAGGCCGCGGTCGTCGAGATCGGCGACCAGGTTGTCGAGCGACTGGGGGGTGTTGCGGAGGGGGTAGCCGGTCGTCAGGAGCAGTTCGTTCGGCTTCACCCACGACAGGACGTCGGGGACCTCCATCACGTTGAGGCGCTGGACGACGCGCTCGAGTCCGGCGCGGCCCGCGATGAGGCGGGCGCCGTTCAGGGTGCTGACGCCCAGAACCTCACCGACGGACAGGCCGTAGGTCAGCGTTCCGGTGCTGGCGAGCCTGAGGGCCGGTGGGCCCGGGTCCGCTGTGGTGTAACTCATGCCAGGGGTCACCTCGCCTTTTGGTGCGTACATCGCCTGTTACGGCGTGATCGCTACCGGTTCCTGATCAACAGTGACAACTCAGACGAACGATGACAAGCATCCTTGGCAGCTTTCTCCATACGTCCGATGGAGAGGCCGTTCTACCGTCTCGGCAGAGGCCGGGCCGTCCATGCGCCGGATGGCAACCGAGGCCGGCCCGGAGGTGCGATGACCGCGGCGACGCGAGGTTCGTCGCACCTGTCGCGGGGGCTGGGGGTCGCCCCCCAGAAAGGTGGAGCGCCGTGACCGCACTCGTCCGCGAACCGATCCCGCTCCCGGCTCGTCCCGGACGGAGGCCGCCCGCCGCGGGGGCCGCGAGCCTGGCGCTGCGGCCGGTGCTCGATCCGCCGCGCCGGTCCGCACGCGTCATCGCCGTGTTCCCGTCGGCCCTGTACCTGGAGCTGCGGGGCGGGCCCGAGCCGCGGGTGCTCGCCGTCGTCACGTCCGACGCGCACCGGCTGCCGAACGCGGTGGTGGTCGTCCCGGCGCGCCGGGAGCAGCCGTTCCGCGGGATCGGCGAGGGCGGTGAGGCGTGGGTCGGGGACGGCCGTGTGGAGGCGGGTCCGCTGAGCGTGCGCGTCCGCCGCTGGTGGGACCCGTCGCCGACGCTCGGCCGGATGCGGCCGTCCGCGCTCGCCGACGGCGTCCGGGACCTGGAGGCGGCGCTGGCCGACGCGGGGATGACGGGCGGCGGCCTCGGCGACCACCCGGACCCCGCCGTCCTCGCCGACCGCTGCGCCGCCGGTGACCTGGCGGGCGCCGTGGAGGCGGCCGAACGGATCGTGGGCCTCGGCCCCGGCCTGACGCCGAGCGGCGACGACATCCTGTGCGGGCTGCTGGTGTCGCTGCGGCTGGTCGGCGACGCCGTCCTCCAGCACGGCGAGACCGCGTACCTCCTGCGGGGGGACGACCCCCCGCGCCCCCCGGTTCGCTCCGCTCATGGGTCTGTCTGGATGGCCGACTGGTTGGGTGCCGCCGTCACCGCCGACGCGAGCACCAGGACGACGGCGCTGGCCGCCACGCTGCTGCACTGCGCGGCGGCGGGCGGGGCGTGCGCCGAGGTCACGTCCGTGCTGCGCTGCGTGGTTGGTGGTGAGGCACCGGACGCGGCCGTCCGCCGCCTGCTGGCGGTGGGTCACACGTCGGGCACCGACCTGGCCCACGGCGTCCTCGCGGGTTGCCGCGCCGCGCTGTCCCTCACGGCGGGGCGGGACGCCCCGAGGGCGACTGCGTGAGCGACCGGGACGAGGCGCGGCGGCGCGACCGTCGCGATCCGGGGTCGCGGCGGCCGGATGTGGCCGCGTTCGCGGCACCGCCCCGGACGACGGGCGCGGCGGCGGTCCGCACCGGCGGCGCCGCGACCGTCGCGCTGCTGTCGCTGCCGGGTCCGCATGTGCTGCCCGAGGCGATGGACGCGCTGGCCGCCGGGCTCAACGTCATGATCGTCAGCGCCGACGTGCCGCTCGACCAGGAGATCGCGTTGAAGGAGGCGGCGGCGCGGCGCGGCCTGATCGTGATGGGCCCCGGCTGCCGGACGGCCGTCGTCGGCGGCGCGGCTCTCGGGGTCGCCAACGCGGTGCGTCCCGGCCCGGTCGGGGTCGTCGCGGCGTCCGGGACGGGCGCGCAGCAGCTGATGTGCCTGCTGGACGTGGCTGGCGTGGGCGTCCGGCACGTCCTCGGCGTCGGTGCCCGGGACCTGTCGGCACGGGTCAGCGGCCGGTCGACGCTGGCGGCGCTCGCGGCACTGGACGCCGATCCCGGCACCGAGCTGATCGCGCTGGTGTCCGGGCCGCCCGCGCCGCGCGTCGCGGACCTGATCCGGGAGGCGGCGCGCCGGCTGGACACGCCAGTGGTGTTCGCGACCGGCGAGGACGACTTCACGACGGCGGCGGAGAAGGTGCTGAAGTCGCTGCACCGGACGGTCCCCGAATGGCCGCGCTGGACGGCGGCACGGCGCCCGCGTCCCGCCGCCGGGTCGGCGCTGCGCGGGCTGTTCGCGGGCGGGGCCCTCCGCGACGAGGCCGAGCTGATCGCGTGCGACGCCCTCGGCCCCGACCTGGCGGAACGCGGCCACCGGTTCACCGGCTTCGACGACGTCGTCCGCGCCCGCCCTGACCCGGCGCCGCGGGTGGAGGCCGTCCGGGCGGAGGCGTCCGACCCCGCGTGCGGTGTGCTGTTACTCGACGTGGTGCTCGGCCACGGCGCCGACCCCGACCCGGCGGCCTCCCTCGCCCCGGCCATCGCGGACGCGGTGCGCGACCGCGACGACTTGGCCGTCGTCGTGTCGCTGTGCGGCACGCGTGCCGACCCGCAGGACCGTGATCGGCAGGCGGCGGCGCTGCGCGACGCGGGCGCCGACGTGTTCGTCTCCAACGCCCAGGCGGCCCGGCACGCCCTGACGAGATCCGAGGGGCTGTGACCGTGGCCGACCGTGCGCGTCCACTCGGCGGGTTGCTCGCCCGCGACCCCGTCGTGGTCACCGCCGGGGAGGGCGTCTTCGCCGACGCGCTCGCGGCGCAGGGCGTGCCGGTGCGGCCGGTCGACTGGCGGCCGCCGCCCAGCGAGACCGAGGCGGCGCTCACCGCCGTCCTGAGCGACCCGGGCCACGTGGACGCCAACGCCCGCGCGGTGGAGCGCCTGGTCACGGCCCGTCCGCAGCTGGTGGACGTGCGGCCCGCCCGAGACGTCCTCGACCTGGACGCCGGAACGTTTCTGCATGCGGGCCCACCCCTGGACTGGGAACGCGCGTCCGGCCCGATGCGCGGCGCGCTCATCGGCGCGATGCTCCTCGAAGGGCTCGCGGAGACGCCGCTCGGCGCCGAACACGCGCTGGAACGCGGCGCCGCGACGCTCGAATCGTGCCACGCGCACGCCACGGTCGGGCCGATGGCGGGGGTCGTCAGCCCGTCCATGTGGATGCTGGTCGTGGAGGACGCCGAGTACGGCGGCACCGCGTACTGCCCACTCAACGAGGGCCTCGGGAAGGTCCTGCGGTTCGGGTCGTACGGGCCGGACGTGATCGACCGGCTGGACTGGATGGGCGAGGTCCTCGGCCCCGTCCTCCAGGCGGCGGTGCGGACCCGCGGGCCGCTGGACCTGACGGCGCTCATCGCGGAGGCGCTGCGGATGGGCGACGAGCTGCACGGCCGGAACCGGGCGGCGACGTCGCTGCTGCTGCGCGAGCTGGCGCCCGCCCTGCTCGCCGCCGAGGACGTCCCGCGCGACCGGGCCGCGGCGGCGCTGCGGTTCACGGCGGGCAACGACCAGTTCTTCCTGAACGTGGGCATGGCGGCGGCGAAGGCGTGCGCGGACGCGGCGCGGAACGTCCCCGGCTCCAGCCTGGTCGTCGCGATGGCCGCCAACGGCACGGACTTCGGCGTCCAGGTGTCGGGGACGGGCGACCGCTGGTTCACCGTGCCCGCGAGCGTCCCCGAGGGGCGCTACCTGGGCGGGCACGGCCCGGACGACGCCAACCCCGACCTCGGCGACGCGGCGATCGTCGAGACGGCCGGGATGGGCGGGTTCGCGCTCGCCGCCGCGCCAGCGGTCGTCCGGTCCGTCGGCGGCGACGTCCCGGGCGCCCTCGCCGCCACCCACCGGATGTACGAGATCACGCTCGCCGAGCATCCGCTGCTCCAGATCCCGCTGCTGTCGTTCCGCGGCACCCCGGTCGGCGTGGACGTCGCCCGCGTCGTCCGCACCGGGATCCCGCCGGTCATCGACACCGGCATCGCCGGACGCGCGGCCGGGACGGGCCAGGTCGGCGCCGGGCTGGTCGAGCCGCCCCGGGCCGTCTTCACCGCCGCCCTCACCGCCCTCGCCGAGATCGAACAGGGGCGCGGATAGGCGGCGCGGGCGCGGGTACCGTCCGGCCATGAGCGAGTCGATCACCGGGGAGCAGTACGCCCTGGCCGCGGGCCCGTACCAGGCCGTCGTCACCGAGGCGGGCGCGGGCCTGCGCGAGCTGACCCACGACGGTCGGCCGGTGGTGCTGTCGTACGGCGCCGACGAGCCCGCGCCCGCCGCGTTCGGGCAGTTGCTGATCCCGTGGCCGAACCGGGTCGACCGCGGCCGCTACGAGTACGGCGGCGCCGCGCACCAGCTCGACGTGTCCGAGCCGGAGCGGGACTGCGCGATCCACGGGCTGGTCCGGTGGGCGCCGTGGCGGGCCGCCGAGCAGCACCCCGACCGGGTGCGGCTGGCGCACCGGCTCCTCGGCTCGGCCGGGTACCCGTTCCGGCTCGACCTGGCGGCCGAGTACGTCCTGGACGCGGCGGACGGCCTGCGCGTCCGCGTCACCGCCCGGAACACGGGCACGGAACCCGCCCCGTACGGTCACGGCACGCACCCCTACCTCACGGTCGGGCAGCCCATCGACTCCTGCGCGGTCACGCTCGGCGCCGACCGCTACCTGCCGGTGGACGCGCGGAAGATCCCGTCCGGGCCGTCGCTCGACGTCACCGGCACGAAGTACGACCTGCGGCAGGGCCCGCTGCTCAGCGACCGCCGGATCGACAACGCCTTCACGGACCTGAACCGCGACGGCGACGGCCGCGCGTGGGTCGTCCTGTCCGGCGGGTCCCGTACCGTCCGGTTCTGGGCGGACGAGACGCACCCCTGGATGGAGATCTACACCGCCGACGACACCCCGCACCCCCGCGCGGGCCTCGGCGTCGAACCGATGACGTGCCCGCCGAACGCGTTCGCGTCCGGGGAGGGCGTCACTGTCCTCGAACCGGGCGCCGAGGTCACCGGATCCTGGGGAATCGAGGCCGTGACCTGAGCCGCCACGGGTTCCCCAACCGGCGGGGTGTGCGGGATCATATCGGGGTGAATCTCAGCGTCCCCTCGTTCGACGACCTGTCCGCGCGCATCGCCGCCGCCCGCGACGAGCACGGCGGGCGCCGCCCCGGCGGCGGCGCCGAGGGCAGGCAGCCGGTGCACACGGTGTTCGTGCCGGCCGACAGGTTCTCCCGCTCGACGCCCGCCGACTTCGGCGCCGAGGCGCTGCGGCTGCTGAACACGCACACGCCGGGGGACGGGTCGTTCGGCGCTGCGTTCGGGCTCGACCCGGAGATCGCCGGACCGGTCCGCGAGCGGGTCGCGGCGAAGCTGGCGACCGAGCCGGTCGAGGACGTGCGGATCGACTTCGAGGACGGCTACGGCGACCGGCCCGGCGCCGAGGAGGACGCGCACGTCGAGCAGGTTGTGGAGGCCGTCGCCGCCGCGTACCAGGTCAAGGGCCTGCCCCACTACTGGGGTGTGCGGGTCAAGTCGTTCGCGGACGGCGGGCACGAACGGTCGATGCGGACGCTCGACGGGTTCCTCACCACGCTGCGCGACCGGCTCGGACGGCTCCCCGGCGGGTTCACGATCACGTTCCCGAAGGTGGTCACGGTCGAGCAGGTCGCGCTGTTCACCGAGTGGCTGGACCGGCTGGAGAGCGCGCTCGGCCTGCCGTCCGGCATCCTGCGGTTCGAGGTGCAGGTCCAGACGCCGGAGGCGATCATCGACGGCGACGGCCGGATCGGGCTGCGCGCCGTCGCGGACGCCGCCGCGGGCCGCCTCACCACCGCGCACTTCGGCGCGCACGACTACACGGCCGCGCTCGGGCTGCCGCCGCACGAACAGCACCTCGACCACCCGTCCTGCGACTTCGCGCGCCACGTCATGCAGGTGTCGCTCGCCGGGACCGGGGTGCGGCTGGCGGACGGCGCGTCCAACGTCATGCCCCGCAACGACGGCCCCGACGAGGTCAACGCGGCGTGGGCGGCGCACGCGGCGCACGTCGGGCATTCGTTGCGGCACGGCTTCTACCAGGGCTGGGACCTGCACCCCGCGCACCTGCCGAGCCGGTACGCCGCCGTGTACGCCTTCCACCTGACCGGCGTCGACGACGTCATCGGACGGGTACGGGCGTGGCACGAGCAGGCGGGCGGCGGCGCGAACGGCGCCGTGGACGAGCCTCCCGTCATCAGTGCGCTCACGGCCCGCCTCCGCCGCGCCGTCGACTGCGGGGCGCTGGACGAGAGCGTCCTGCCCGCGCCCTGACGCCTTCCCGCCCTGACGCCTTCCTGGCCTGACGCCTTCCCGTCCTAACGCCTTTCCTTCCTGGTCAGGGCGGCGAGGTCGTCCGGGGTGTCGACGTCGTCGGGCGCGGCGACGTCGTCGCACGGGACGGGCGTGACCAGCCCGAGGTTCGCGCGCAGGAACTCGCGCGCCCCCAGGTCGCCGACCGCGGCCTCCGCAGCCCCGGCGAAGTGCTCGGCCCGCAGCAAGACGGGATTTCGTCGCGCTCCCCCATATGTCGCGACCGCGATCCCGGCGCCCGCCTCGTACGCGGCGATCAGCCGCCGGACGGCGTCTGCGGTGACCAGCGGCTGGTCGACGAGCGCGACGACCACGGCGGGACACGCGGGCGGCAGCGCGGCCAACCCGGCGCGCAGCGAGGAGCCCATGCCCGACCGCCAGTCCGCGTTCGGGACGACGACCGCGCCGATCACCTCGACCGGCTCCGCCCCGACCACCACGATGACCGGGGAACAGCCCGCGTCCCGCAGCATCCGGACGCCGCGGTCGACGAGACGTTCACCGTCCAGCTCCAGCGCTGCCTTCGGACGGCCCAGCCGGCGGCCCTCCCCCGCCGCGAGCAGCAGGCCCGCCGGGGGTTCTTGACCGTGCAATGTCATCTTGTGAGGGTAGTGCGTCAGGGCGCGTCGCCGTGGATCCTGCCGGTGGTGTCGGTGAGCGGACGCCCCGACCCGCCCCACCGCAACTGGACCAGCTCCGCCGCGATCGACACCGCCGTCTCCTCGGGGGTGCGGGCGCCGAGGTCGAGCCCCACCGGGGAGCGCAGCCGTCCCAGTTCGGCCTCGGTCAGGCCCGCCTCACGGAGCCGGGCGAGACGGTCGGCATGGGTGCGGCGCGACCCCATCGCGCCGACGTACCCGGCGCCGGTGCGCAACGCGACCTCCAGCAGCGGGACGTCGAACTTCGGGTCGTGGGTCAGGACGCAGATCGCGGTCCGCTCGTCGATGCCGTCCGCCGCCTCCTGGAGGAACTTGTGCGGCCACTGCACCACGACCTCGTCGGCGTCCGGGAACCGCTTGGCCGTCGCGAACACCGGACGCGCGTCGCACACCGTCACGCGGTAGCCGAGGAACGCTCCGATCCGCGCGACGGCGGCGGCGAAGTCGATCGCGCCGAACACCAGCAGGCGCGGCGGCGGCGCGAACGAGTGCACGAAGACGGTCAGGTCGTCGAGCCGCCGCTCCCCCTCACGGCCGTAGTGGCGCTGGCCGGTGAGTCCCTGCGCGAGCATGCCGCGCGCGTCGTCGTCGACGGCGGCGTCGAGCCGCGCGGCGTGCGGGGCGCCGGGCGCGAGCGAACCGTCGGCGCGGTCCGGCCAGACGAGGCGGCGGGCGCCGATCCGGCCGGGCCCCGCGACGACGGTCGCGACGGCTACCGGCTCGTGCGCCCCGATCGCCGCGGCGACCTCCGGGAACTGCGGGAACGTCGCGGGCCCGACCGGCTCGACCAGCACGTCTAGGATCCCTCCGCAGGTCAGCCCGACCGCGAAGGCGTCGTCGTCGCTGACCCCGTAGCGCTGCACGACCGGCTCGCCGCTGTCCAGCACCGACTGCGCCAGCTCGTACACGGCGCCCTCGACGCAGCCGCCGGACACGCTGCCCGCCACCTCGCCGTCCGGCGACACAGCCATCGCAGCGCCCGGCGGACGCGGCGCGCTGCGGAAGGTGTTCACCACGGTCGCGAGCCCGAACGTCCGCCCGGCCGCGTACCAGTCGGCGATGTCGTCCAACACGTCACGCATGCGCGCTCCCCTGCGGGGGAACGACCCCCCGCACCCCCCGGTTCGCTTCGCTCATGTTCGTCCCCTTCCCGGATGTCGCACCGGCACGCCCTCCGGCGCCCGCGACGAGGCGGGCCAGCTCCTCCAGCGCCCCGAGGCTGTGCCCGGACGTGAAGTCGTCGACGTACGGGAGCGCCGCCGCCATCCCGGCCGTCAGCGGCTCGTAGCCGGGACGCGCCTTGTGCGGGTTCGCCCACACGACCCGGTGCGCCAGCCGGTGCAGCCGCGCCATCTGCTCGCCGAGCAGGGCCGCGTCGCCGCGCTCCCAGCCGTCCGACGCGATCACCACGATCGCGCCGCGTGCCAAGCCCCGCTGCCCGAACCGGTCCAGGAACTCCTTCAGCTCCGCGCCGAGCCGGGTGCCGCCGCTCCAGTCCGGGATCGCCGCCGACGCCGCCGCCATCGCCGCGTCCGGGTCGCGGTGCCTCAGCTCGCGGGTGAGGCGGGTCAGGCGCGTCCCGGCGCTGAACACCTCCACGCCGCGTCCACCGGCACGGGTGGCGGCGTGCGCGAACCGCAGCAGGGCGTCGGCGTACGGGCTCATCGAACCGCTGACGTCCACGATCAGCACGACGCGGCGCGGACGGGTGCGGTGCGCGCGGTGCCGTGGCAGCGCCGTCTCGCCGCCGCGCCGCAGCGTCTCCCTGATGGTCCTGGCCGGGTCGAGCCTGCCGGTCGACGCGGGCGCGAACCTGCGCGACCTGCGGCGCTCGGCGCCCGCGTCCAGCACGGCGATCAGGCGGGCGACTTCGGCGCGCTCAGCGGCGGTTAGTCGGGCCACGTCACGGTCGCGCAGAACCTCGGCCGCGCTGGCGTTGGCGGCCCGCACACCACCGGCCCGTTCGCCGCCGTCCCCGCCGCCACCTTGGGCAGGGCTCGCCATCCGGCGGACGACCACCTGCGGCATCCGCCTTCCCGGCCGGACGGTCGTGCCGGAGAAGTACGCGGCGAAGCACCGGTCGTAGCGAGCCAGGTCGTCGGGGCCCGCGCACAACGTCAGCCGTCCCGCCCAGTACACCTCGGACGGGTCGAGCACGTCGAGATGGTCGAGCACCGCCAGCATCGCCTGCACCCGTTCGGGATCGGCGGCGCCGCCCGCCGCGCGCAGCGTCCGCGCGAACCCGACCATCGTCTCGACGACATCCCGTTCCACGCCCCGCTCACCCCCCTTCGAGCAGGGCCTCAAGCGCACCGCCGAGGACGCGCTGTTGGTCCTCCCGGTATTTGAGGACGGCGCCGAGCGTCACCGCCGCCGCGCCGGGGTCGAGGTCGCGGACGCCGAGCGCGACGAGCGCCTCCGTCCAGTCGAGCGTCTCCGCCACGCCGGGCGGTTTCAGCAGGTCGGCGCCGCGCATCCGCTGCGCCGCGCGGGCGACCTGCCCGGCGAGCCGCTCCGCCGCGCCGGGCAGCCGCCGTCTGATGATCGCGACCTCGCGGTCGAACGACGGGTGCTCCAGCCAGTGGTACAGGCAGCGCCGCTTCAGCGCGTCGTGCACCTCGCGGGTGCGGTTGGACGTGACCACCACGACCGGCGGCCGCTCCGCCCGGATCGTGCCGAGCTCCGGGACCGTGATCGTGAAGTCGCTGAGCACCTCGAGCAGGAACGCCTCGAACTCGTCGTCGGCGCGGTCGATCTCGTCCACCAGCAGCACGCTCGGCGCCGTCTCCAGGGCCTGGAGCAGCGGCCTGGCCAGCAGGAACCGGCGGTCGTACAGCTCGCCCTCCAGCCGGTCGACGTCGCGGGCGCCCGCGGCCTCGGCGGCGCGCAGGTGCAGCAGCTGGCGGGGGAAGTCCCAGTCGTACAGGGCCTGGGAGGCGTCGAGCCCCTCGTAGCACTGAAGCCGGATCAGCGGCGCGCCGAGCCCGCGCGCGAGCGCCTTGGCCAGCTCGGTCTTGCCGACGCCCGCCTCGCCTTCGAGGAACAGCGGCCGCCGCATGCGCAGCGCGAGGAAGCACGCCGTCGCGAGGCCCTCATCGCACAGATAGTCGTGCCGGTCGAGCAGCCGCCCGAGTTCGCCGGGCGATTCCACCAGGTCCGCGGTCATCGGCGCCGTCCCCCCACGGCCCCCAGGCTACTCTCCTCCCCCGCCAGGGCATTTCTATGGTAAATCAGTAGGGAAAGCATTGTTTCGAGGGCGGTATTGGCCTTGCCGTCAGGTGACAGGTGTTGGACATCGCGCCCGTCCGGTTGGACGCTTGGCCTGTCGTGGAACCGGCCGCCTTGCCCGAGAGGACACCATGGCACTCTGGACACCAGATCCGACCTTCTACGCCTCACCGCGCGACGCCGCCTCCGCGCCGGCCGAGCGGCTCGCCTACGTGGCCGCGTTCGACCGCGCCGCCGAGAAACCCGACGCCATCGCCGTCCTCGACGTCGACACCGACTCCCCCACCTACGGCTCCGTCGTCGGCTGGACCGATCTACCGTTCCTCGGCGACGAACTGCACCACTTCGGGTGGAACGCGTGCAGCAGCGCCCTGTGCCCCGGGTCGCCGCACCCGCACGTCGAACGCCGCCATCTGATCGTCCCCGGGCTGCGCTCGTCGCGCGTGTACGTCATCGACACCAAGGACGACCCCGTCGCGCCGAAGATCATCAAGGTGATCGAGCCGGACGAGCTGGCCGAACGCGCCGGGTACTCGCGGCCGCACACCGTCCACTGCGGCCCGGAGGGGCTGTACCTGACGGCGCTCGGCGGCGCCAACGGCGAGGACGGCCCCGGCGGGATCGCGCTGCTCGACCACACCTCGTTCGACGTGGTCGGACGCTGGGAGGTCGAGCGCGGGCCACAGTACCTCGCCTACGACGCCTGGTGGCACCTCGCGCACGACGTGCTCGTCACGTCCGAGTGGGGCACCCCGTCCATGGTGGAGGACGGCGTCGTCGCCGAACTCCTGCTCAGCCGCAAGTACGGGCACTCGCTGCACTTCTTCGACCTGCGCACGCGCAAACACGTCCAAACAGTGGACCTCGGCGACCAACACCAGATGGTCCTCGAACTACGTCCGGCACACGACCCGACCAAGCTCTATGGGTTCGCGGGCGTCGTCGTCAGCGTGGAAGACCTGTCGGCCTCCGTATGGCTCTGGCACCGCGACGGCGATTCCTGGGCGGCGCGCAAGGTCATCACCATCCCCGCCGAACCCGCCGACCCCGAGTCCCTGCCGCCGGTCATCCAGCCGTTCGGCGCGGTCCCGCCGCTGATCACCGACATCGACCTGTCCGTGGACGACCAGTGGCTGTACGTCTCGTGCTGGGGCACCGGCGAACTGAAGCGCTACGACGTCAGCGACCCGTTCAACCCGGTCGAGGCGGGCTCGGTCCGCGTCGGCGGCATCGTCGACCGGACGCCGCACCCGGCGGCCCCCGACCAGCCCCTGGCGGGCGGCCCGCAGATGGTGGAGGTCAGCCGCGACGGCAAACGCGTCTACATCACCAACTCGCTCTACGGCTCCTGGGACGACCAGTTCTACCCGGACGGCGTCGGCGCCTGGATGGCCAAGCTCGACTCGACCCCCGACGGTTTCGCCTTCGACGAGCGCTTCTTCCCCAACGGCGACGCCTTCCGCGGGCTCCGCCCGCACCAGACGCGACTCCAGGGCGGCGACGCCTCCTCGGACTCGTACTGCTACCCGTGAACGACGGTTCGCTGGCCGCGCTCGTGGCGCTCGGTGCCTTTCACGGCGTCAACCCCGCCATGGGCTGGCTGTTCGCGGTGGCCCGCGGCCTCCAGGAGCGCAGCCGTTCCCTCGTGCTGCAGTCGCTCCCGGCGATCGCCGCGGGCCACGCAGCCTCGGTCGGCACGGTCGCGATCCTCGTCGCGCTCACCCAATCCGTCATCGCGACACGGGCCCTCGCGATCGGCGGCGGCGCCGTCCTCGTCGGCTTCGGCCTGTGGCGACTGCTCTCGCAACGCCACTTCCGCTGGGTCGGCATGCGAATCTCGCTGCGACAGCTCGCCGGATGGTCGTTCCTGATGTCATCGGCCCACGGCGCAGGCCTAATGCTGCTGCCGGTGCTGACCGCGTCCGGCACGGCCCCGGCGGGCCACGACCACGGCCTGGCATCCTCATCCGGCAACGCGGTCTCGACGGGCGTATTCGTCACGGCCGTCCACACCCTGTCGATGTTCGCCGTCGCGGGCGTGATCGCCGTCGTCGTCTACGAGGTCGTCGGCCTGGCCATCCTCCGCCGAGCCTGGTTCAACCTGGACCGCCTCTGGGCCGCCGCTCTCATTACGGCAGGCACCCTAACCGTCGTCACCGCCCTCTGAACCGAAGACGGCAAGAACCGCAGACTATCGGCGGCGCCTGCCGAGGTCGCCGAGGTCGATATCAATGTCGTACGGCACAGTCAGTTTGAGCCGGTCGTGATGGATCCCTGTTGGGACGTACACGCCGGTCGCCGGATCGAGTTCGTAGATGTACACGACCGTCCGGCCTTCGTCTTCTTCCACCCGCCAGAAGTGCTGAATCCCGGCGGCCGCGTACCGGCGCGGCTTGATATCGCGATCACGAATCCGGGAATCCGGCGAGACCGCCTCGACCGCGAGCACGACGTCTTCTGGGAAGTAGTAGGTGGACGGTTCGTCGCGCTCGTATGCGTCGGCCGTCACGATGAGAACGTCGGGTTCCGGCACCTGCGACACGGCAAGCTTTACCGACATCTCCCGATCTGCGCACAGGTGGCCGGGCGCCTGCCGGTTGAGCTCATACTTGAGGAGATCGATCACCCTGACGTGCCACTTGCGCTGCGGGCTCACGAAGACCAGGCTCCCGTCGATCAGCTCCGTGTGCCGGGGCAGACCACGCATGCTCAGGAAGTCGTCCGCAGTGAATCCGTCCGGCGGGGGGATCACCCAGTCTGGCAGTGGCGCAGCATCCATGTCGCTACTTTCTGCAAATGCCTCGACACTCTGAGCGCTCATGAACACACTGTCGCACACGAACGCTCCCCTGGTCCTGGCAACAGTCTAGAACTTAGTACCGAAACCCTTGACTAAGTCAGGTGGGGTCGGGGGTTTCGCCTCGGGTGTGGAGGAGGGCGCGGAGTTCGGCCAGTTGGTGGGCGGCGAGGGTCTTCTCGGCGCCGTTGATGCCCATCGCGCCGATGGACGTGCCGTCGGCGAGGTCGAGGGTGGGCCAGGGTTCGCCGACGGTCATGGTGACGTCCACGACCTCGGGCCATTCGAGGCGGCGGGTGTTGAAGGCGTTGACGATGGTGAGGCCCGACTCGTCGGCGGCGACGCGGCAGCGGGCCAGCATGTGCAGGACCCAGGCGACCACCAGCCCGAAGAGGATCATCAGGATCCGGTCGAAGGTGGTGAACTGGGGCGCCACCACCACGGCGAGCACGATCATGCCGAGCATGATCACGCCCGCCGTGAGGTAGGCGACGAGCCGGGTGGTGCGGGGGCGCCACACGGTCGGCAGTGCCGGTGTCTCAGTCAACGATCTTCGCGATGGGGATCTCAAGGATGTCGTGGGCTCCGGCGGCCTTCAGCGCCGGGATCAGGGTGTTCACGCCGCGCTTGGCCACTACCGACTCCACCGCGCTCGACTCGCCACCCGCGAGGGAGGTGACGGTGGGCGACGACATAGACGGCATGATGTCCAGGACGGCCTGGAGGTCGGCCTGCGCGACGTTCAGCTTGAGCAGGACGTTGCCGCGAGCCCGGATCGCGCCCTGGAGGAGGAGGGAGACGTCCTCCATGGCGGCGCGCTTCTCGGGGTCCTCGTAGGCGTCGCGGTTGGCGACCAGTTCGGTGTAGCTGGTGAGGAGCGTGTCGAGGATGCGCAGGCCGTTCTTGCGCAGCGACGAACCGGTCTCGGTGAGGTCGACGATCGCGTCCACGATGTCGGGCACCTTCGCCTCGGTCGCGCCGTAGGACGGGACGACCGTCGCCTTCACGCCGTGCTTCTCCAGGAACCGGCGCGTCATCGCGGGGAACTCGGTGGAGATCCGGACGCCCTCCGGCAGGTCGGACACGCTCTGCCACGGCGCGCCCTCCGGCACCGCCATGATCACGCGGACCGGGTTGGAGGTGGCCTTGGAGTAGGTCAGCTCGCCGAGGCTGACGACGTCGGCGCCGGTCTCGGTGATCCAGTCGCGGCCGGTGATGCCGAGGTCGAACAGCCCCTGCTCCAGGTAGGTCGGGATCTCCTGCGGGCGCAGGACCCGGACCCGGTCGATTCGGGGGTCGTCGATGGACGCCCGGTAGTCGCGGTCCGAGCCGCGCCGGACGGTGAGGTCGGCGGCGTCGAACAGCTGCATGGTCGCTTTCTCCAGCGACCCCTTGGGCAGGACGAGTGACAGCACGGAACAAGCCTTTCGATGGGATGAGATGCGGGACCCGGGAAGCTCAGGAGCCCGGACGAGGGCCGTTCAGGGGCGGCCCCCCGAACCCTCATGCGTATGAGCGACGTCGCTACATATGCTCCGAGCCGTGCCCGGCGTGACCGTGATGCCGCAGACCTCGCAGGGTCAGTGCCGTGTCGAGTGCGGCCACAGTCGCCTCCCATCCCTTGTCCTCGCGGCTGCCGGGCAGCCCGCTGCGTTCCATCGCCTGCTCAATGGTGTCACATGTGAGGACCCCGTTGCCCACCGGAGTCGACTCGTCGAGCGCGACGCGGGTCACACCGGCGGTGACCGAGTCGCAGACGTAGTCGAAATGGGCCGTCTCGCCCCGGATGACCGCGCCGAGGCACACCACCGCGTCGAGGTCGCGCGCCATCTGCTGGGCCACCACGGGCAGTTCCAGGGCTCCGGAGACGCGGGCGACGACGGCCTCGTCGACGCCGCACGCCTTGGCCGCCGCGAGGGCCCGCTCCAGGAGCACGTCGGTGATCGGCTCGTGCCAGCGGGTGCAGACGATGCCGAGCGTGACGCCGACGGCGTCGACGGCGGTGTCCTCGGGGCGTCCCGCGCCGCTCATGCGAGTCCTTCGATCTGGTGTCCGAGACGGTCCCGCTTGACCGTCAGGTAGCGCCGGTTGTGCTCGGTGACGACGACGGGCATGGCCTCGCGTCCCCGCACCTGGAGGCCGAAGCCGTCCAGGCCGGTGAGCTTGTCCGGGTTGTTGGTCAGCACCCGGATCGAGTGTACGCCCAGGTCAAGCAGCATATGCGCGGCGTTGGAGTACTCGCGCGCGTCGGCGGGCAGCCCCAACTCCAGGTTCGCGTCGACGGTGTCGGACCCGTTGTCCTGGAGCGCGTACGCCTTGAGCTTGGCGAGTAGGCCGATGCCGCGCCCCTCGTGCCCGCGCAGGTACAGGACGACGCCGCGACCCTCTTCCGCGATGCGTTCCATGGCGGCGTCGAGCTGAGTGCCACAGTCGCAGCGTTCGGAATGCAGGACGTCCCCGGTGAGGCATTCCGAGTGGGCGCGGACAAGGAGGTCCTCACCGTCGCCGATGTCGCCGAGCACGAGCGCTAGGTGTTCGCCGCCGTCGACGGTGCTGGAGAAGCCGACCGCGCGCCACGTCCCGTACCGGTTGGGCAGGCCGGTCTCGACGACGCGGGTGACCATCGGCTCGTGCCGCCTGCGGTACTCGGCGAGCTGCTCGATGGAGACGAGCTTCAGCCGGTGCTCCTTGGCGAAGACCTGGAGTTCGGGCAGGCGCGCCATGGTTCCGTCCTCGTTGACGACCTCGGCGACGACGCCCGCGGGGGCGAGCCCTGCCAGCCTGGCGAGGTCGACGGCGGCCTCGGTGTGGCCGCGCCTGCGCAGGACGCCGCCCTCCCGGGCGCGCAGCGGGAAGATGTGGCCCGGCCGGACAAGGTCGCCCGGCTCGGACGCCGGGTCGCACAGCGTCGTGATCGTCCGGGCCCGGTCGGCGGCGGAGATGCCGGTGGTGACGCCGAGACGGGCGTCCACACTGACCGTGTACGCGGTGCGCAACCGCTCGCTGTTCTGCGAGGTCATCAGGGGGATCTGCAACCGGTCGAGGTCGGCGCCCTCCATCGGGACGCAGACGACGCCGCTGGTGTAGCGGATCGTGAACGTCAACAGCTCCGGCGTGGCCTTGGCCGCCGCGAAGATGATGTCGCCCTCGTTCTCACGGTCCTCGTCGTCGACGACCACGACGGGGCGTCCCGCCGCGATGTCGGCGATCGCCTCCTCGATGGGGTCGAAAATCCCGTCACCGATCCCGTCACCATCAATGCCGCTCAGCATGCGGACACCGCCTCCTGCCTGGGGGAATGTGCGGCCCCGGACTCCCGGAGCCAGTTCCTGAAGCCGACCATCACCATCACGAAGAAGATCCCGTAGACCGCCCCGGAGACGTACAGCCCGGACTTGAGCGCCACCGGCACCCCGACCAGGTCGACCAGCACCCAGACGATCCAGAAGTCGACCAACGCACGACTCTGCGCGAACGTCGCGACCGCGCTGCCGACGAAGATGTAGGCGTTCGCCCATGGCGACCAGGCCACTTTCAGCCAGTCCAGGTGGACGAACAGTTCCGCGACCACCGCCGTGCCCAGCAGCAGGGCACCGGCGAGGGCCGCGCGTTCTTTGAGCGTTGCCTGCCGGACGGCGATGCCTTGCGCATCGCGTCGTCCGCGGGCCCAGGCCGTCCACCCGTATAGGGCGAGGCCACAGAAGAGCACCTGCTTAAGAGCATTCCCGGGGACGTTCGCGTTCAGCGACGCGGCGAGCAGCAGAAGGGCCCCGACAAGCTGCACGGGCCACGTCCAGAGGGTCTTGCGCATGGCGAGCCAGACGACGGCGAGCGACAGCACGTTGCCGGTGAGGTCGGTCCAAAGGATGTGCTCACCGAACACCTCGAAGCCCGCGTCGAGCCAGCTCATGCGCGATCACCGAGCATGCGCTCGACATACTTGGCGACGACATCGACCTCCAGGTTCACAGGGTCACCCGGACGCTTGTGACCAAGCGTGGTAAGCGCGAGCGTCGTAGGAATGAGCGCCACACTGAACCGGTCGGCGCCCGCCTCGACAACCGTCAGGCTGATGCCATCAACAGTGATGGAACCCTTGTCCACCAGATAACGGCTCAGTTCGCCTGGCAGCGACACGGTGACAACGTCCCACCGCTCCCCCGGCTCCCTGGAGAGGATCTCGCCAACGCCATCAACATGGCCCTGAACGAGATGCCCGCCAAGCCGATCGGACAGCCGCACGGGCCGCTCAAGATTGACCTTGGACCCGGGCTCCAACGCGCCCAGGCTCGACTTGTCGAGGGTCTCCTTGATGACGTCGGCGGTGAAAACCTCGCCCTTGACGTCAACCACAGTGAGACAGACGCCGTTAACGGCGATCGACGCCCCGTGCACGGCGTCCTGCGTGACCAGCGGGCCACGGACGGCGAGCGTGACAGCGTCCTCGTCGGGCTCGATCGCCGCGATCTCGCCGAGCTCCTCGACGATGCCGGTGAACATCTCCCGGGCCTCCTAGATCAAGGCTCCGGGGGACGTCGATACGCCGACGCACGCCCCTGGACAGGGACGTACCGCGCACTGCCTCCCATCCGGACTTTAACCGTCGGTCCCGGAGTTCCACCGGGTCAACCGGCCGATGGCTTCGGCCGGGTCGCGGACTTTTACCGCCGGTTCGGAATTTCACCGACCCCGGAGCGCGCGTTCAATGGTCACCAACCAGTGTGCCATGCAACTCATTCCCCACCCCTGTGACCATCGCCACGACTTCAGGCAACCCAACGACCGGTCCAGCCGTGACAGAACGACTGTCGGCGACCCTGGGGGCCGCCCGTCACAGGCGCCATCCCGGAGCTCATCGAGAGGCGCGAGTCTCCGTCCGATCACTCGCAGTGAGCCCGGCAGGCGACGACATAGACGACGCGGTGTTCGGTGGTGATGCGCCGTGAGCAGAAGCCCGCCAGGTTCGGCCGAAGGGGCTCAGGCTTACCGATGCCTTCGATCAGCCGGTTCAAGTTCCGCTGCCACCAGAGGTAGTCGGATCTTCGACGAGTTCACGCGGCCGAGCTTGACCGTCACGCAGGCTCTGGATCGAGGCTGCGAGATGGGAGGAGTTGGCGGGGATGCCGAGCAGGAACGCCGTCTCTTTCAGAGACTCGTACTCGCGCAGGCTCACCATGACGGCGGGTTCGCGGTTGGCCCGGGTCACGATGATCTCGTCGAGATCCTCGGTGACACGGTCCAGCGCCGCCGCCATCTTCGAGTGGAACTCACTCGCCGACATCGAGTGCACCGCGCCTCCCCTCCCCCGAAGCGGGGGCAATCACGTACCTGCAAGTCTCCATGAAGATCATGAGGATGGGGGTGTCATCGGACGTCCTCTCCGGAGACAGCGCCGCGCTCGTGATGGCAGACGACCTCGTCGGCGACATCGTGTAGATCGGCGTACGGACGACACGCATAGGCGTTCCGTACCCCCGGTCGGACGCGCCATCGGAACACCCCGGGCGGCTCGGACCAGACCGTCAGCCCGCGCAACGTGACCACGGAACGGTCGGACCCGTGGTGGCAATGCGTACCGTCCAGCCCACGCGCGATCAGCAGCCTGCACAACACCACGGCCGCCTCCCACGGAAGCGGACGATGATCACGCGGCGGCACACACACCGGCGTCACCGGCACGGCGAACCAGGTCGCCTTGCCTGACACCGGCCGGGGCAGCAGCCTGGACCGCGTCCGATGCCAGCCCCACTGCGACGAGAGGGCCTCAACGAGCGCGAGCCGCGCCCATGCTCCGCCCAGTTCCCGGCCGCCATCGCGGGACTCGTCCACACGGGCCCGGGGTCGAAGACCTTGAACACGAACTGACTCTCCGGCGTGATCCGGTGATACGCCCACAGCTCCAGGACGGCCCGTCCAGGCACCGCTGAACTCCGCGAGCCGGATGCGCCGCCGACACCGTGCCGCAGCCCATTCGTCGCCAGCTCGGACACAGCGAGGGTGACGTCATCGACGAGTTCGCCCGGAACCTTGACCGCCGTCAACGCCCCTCGCAGATGCGCACGAGCGATACCGGCGCACGTCTCATCAGCGGGCAGCGCCCACGCCGAACACCCGCCGAGCGCCAGGTCAGGAAGATGGCCGTTCTCAGCCATGGGGCCGCCTCCACGTGAGGGTTCGTACTGATCGAAGATCAGTTTCAGTAATCGCCTGCGAACGCTGCGTTACGGCCTAGATACTGCTCTCGGCAGTTCGACACATCAAGCGGTTTGACTTAGATTCTCGAAAATTCAGTATTCGATCATACTGAAGAGGTAGACATATGCCCTCGATCCAGGCAAGCGGCTACAGCCCAACGATCAAGAAGCGCGCGCTCAGCCGAAAACTCGTGGAGTTGCGAGATCAATGCGGCATGACGACCAGCGAGGTCTGCAAGCGCCTCCGCTGGAGCCCGTCCAAGCTCAACTACATCGAGAAGGCGAAGTGGGTCGACCCGAACAGCGACTCGGTCACCGACCTCTGCGAGCTGTACGGCGTCGGCCCTACGGACACCGAGGCCCTGATCAAGCTCACCCGCGAGGCCCGCCAACGCGGCTGGTGGCGCAAGTACAACGACGTCTTCCGTGACGACTACGTGGGGCTGGAGGCAGGCGCTTCCGAGATCTACACGTTCCAGACCACGCTCGTGCCCGGCCTGCTGCAAACACCAGGGTACGTGAGGTTGATCAACAACAACGCGGGCATGCACGACAGCGCCGAGCTGAATCGGCACGTGGATGCCCGAACACAACGCCAGAAGATCCTTACGAGACGGCCAAATCCTTGCCGACTCCACGCGCTGGTCGATGAAAATGCGCTGTTGCGGATCAACGATCCCCTAGTTCGGTCGGAACAGATTCGCCATCTCATCAGCGTCTCGTCAAGAGTCAACATCGACGTACAGGTCCTCAAGATCGCCGATGGCGTCTACCCCGGCACCAGCGAACCCTTCGTCTACCTGAAGTTCCCTGAACCCACCGATCGAGACATCGTCTACCTCGAGACCACCATCGATGACCGCATGATGGAGGAAGAAGACGAGCTGGAACGCTACATGGACAGGTTCGACCGCCTGCGGGCAGTGGCGCCGGACAATGCTGCCACTGGCGCATACCTCACAAGATTGATTGAGTGACTTATATGGATCTTTCAATGATGATCTGGCGGAAGAGCAGCAGATCAAGCGCTGGCGGCCAGGAGTGTGTCGAGATCGCCGCGACCTGGCGCAAGAGCAGCAGGTCTAGCGGTGGCTACCAGAACTGCGTCGAGCTGGCCAGCGTTCCCAATGCTGTACTCATCAGGGACAGCAAGGACGCGACAGGCCCCCTACACATGATCACCCCGGAAGCGTTCCGCATCTTGGCCCACCTGGTCAAGAGCGGCGGCCTCGACTCGTAGACGCAAAGCACACATTGACTTGCGGCGGGTCGGCGTCATGGCAGTCCGGGTGACCCGACTAGCCACAAGTCAACGACGTGACGACGGCCCGGGCTCGGCGGATAGGGTCAAGCACGGCTCGGAGTTCGCTGCCAGCGAGTCAACCGCCCACTGCATGCAAGCAGCAGCCTCGGCTACAAATCTGGAAGCCCCTTCAGCCATGCCATTACCCGCTGGGATCGTTCAAGCTCCGCCTGATGAACTACCGGACGCCTCTCGACCAACTGCTGCCAAATCCCCACCGCCTCAGCAATAGTCTCCAATCCCTCCTCCTGACGCCCCAACTCCCTGAGCCGGACCGACAGGTTATTCAAACTCGTCGCCAGGGAGGGCAAGAACGCATCAGGGCGCACCTCAGCCAACCGCCGCCGAATCTCCACCGCCTCCACAACAGCCTCCAAACCCTCCTCCCGACGCCCCAACTCCCCAAGGTCAACCGACAAATTATTCAAACTCGCCGCCAGGGAGGGCAAGAACGCATCCGGACGCCCCTCAGCCAACCGCCGATACACCCCCACAGCCTCAGCAACAGCCTCCAAACCCTCCTCCCAACGCCCCAACTCCCCAAGCCGAATCGACAAATTGTTCAAGCACGCCGCCAGGGAGGGCAAGAACACATCCGGATCCCTATTGGCTTGGGCGCGATAATGATCGGTCATTCGAGCTGCCAGTTGGGCGGCATAGTCGGCCAGGGTTTGGCTGGGGTAAGGAAGCTGGTCAGCCAGTGCAGTGAGTCGGTCGATGGAGGTTGCGGGGTCGTCGGTTATCTGGTGGAGAGCTTGCAGTAGCGGTGTGGGCTCTTCCACCTGAGTGGCCACATGGGTGGCTGCTGGCGCTAGTTCGTCGGGGCGGCTGGTGCACAATCGGGTCAGGTCCGCGTTCAAGGCGCCGCCAAAGGCGGGGTGCGCGGCGGCTCTGGCGTACACCGTCAGCAATCGCATGGCTTGTTCGGGGCCGCACCCGGTCGCCAACAGATCGGCGAGGCCAGGGGCGTCGCGGAGTCGACGGCCGATGAAGCGTTCCGCCAGCCGGTCCGGTTGCAGGGTGTCCCATGGTCGCGACGGGGACGGCGGGTACAGCGCGGCGATCCACCGGCGGACTCGGTCACGTATGTCACGACTCTGGTCGGCCAACCCCGGAACACGGCACAGCAGTTCATCCGCTTCACCGTGGTCGTCGGCGCCGACGAGGACACTGGCGGCAACCGCATCGGTGAGAGTCTCCCAGCCGAGGACCTCGCTCAGCCCCTGCGCCGCTGCCACCGTCCGCCAATAGCGTCGCTCATGGACCAGCAGGCGATCCTCCACCTCCATGGCGTCATCAGCAGCCGCCTCAGATTGTTCGTCTGTCCGTTGAGCGGTAGCGGTGTCCAGCAGGTCGGCCAAGGCCCGCATCTGTACTGCCAACGCCGTCGCCGCCTGAGCCATTGGCGGCGGGTCCAGCCGTTCCGCCAGAGCGCCCCAGTTGTTGTCTTGGGGACCTATGGAGCCAGGCATGTCACGGAGGAGGGCAGCGAACGCGGTCACCGCTTCCCGGTAAGCGTCGCGTCGCCCTTCGGCGGCGGTGTCCAATGCGGGCAGCCGGGTCACCTGCGCTACACCCAACACCTGCTCAGCGGAGGGTGAGGCGTCCTGGGCCTGCTGCCACCATCCGTCGGCGGTCCGGGCGAGCAGCAGGATCCGGACGGGGCTGGCACCCGAGTGGCGGGCGAGCGCCTCGGCTACCGCCGCCACCTGGGCTGGACGAGTCTCGGCATAGTCAATGATCAGCAGTAGCGGCACAGCGGCGTCCGCCAGATCGCGTAGATCGGCGGCCTGGCCGCTCAGCCACATCACCGCCCAGCCTGCCGCTGATAGTTCGCCCGCCAACCGAGCCGCCAGGCGCGTTTTGCCCTGGCCGCCTGGGCCGTGCACGAGCCGCGCCGCCGTCCCGCTCCCCTGCTGGGCCCACGCCCGTAGCTGGCGCATCAGCTCGGCGCGGCCTCGGAACGGCGTCGCCTCGCGGCGTGCGCGCAGTAGCTCCGCCGGTGATCCGCTCAACCCGCCTGGTGGAACAACCTCACCGGCATCAGCAAGGCCGGTCCACTCCACCGGCTCCAGCACCACAGCCGCCCGCTGACCGGCGTGCTCGACCAGCGCCGCACGGAACTTCTCGTCTTGGTGCAGCACATACGCCGGTACCGCCTCCAGCCGTGCGTGCCCCCAGCCCACCGGGTCGGTGGCCATCACCCCGATCAGGAGATCGGCTCGGTCTCCGCTGAACAGCCCGGCGCCCGACAACCCGCCCCATGGTGAATCATCCCTGGCGTTGGATGGGGCAGGCTGGGTCAAGCTCACCAGGTACCGGTCGGCGACGTATCGATCCCCAGGGTTGAACGTCCCTGACGGTTGCAGCATGTCCACCGGTTGCCCTGTCCGTTGGACGACCTCGGGCACCCCGGCGGTGGTGCACTCGATCTCCGTCCGGTGGGTCACCGTTCGGCCCCATCGGACACCTGCCCCTGCGGGCGCCTGCCAGGACGTATCGTCCACCCGTAGGAGGGCGGCGTCATTGCGACCGCCGGGTGTTCCCCTCCAGACCACCGTCGCGTCGAACACACCCTCGCGGCCTGGGAAGAACACCTGGGCGGCGCTGCCGACCTCGCCGGTCACATGCGCCGAGGCGAGAAGCAGGCGGCCGCCGAGCGCGTATCCCGAACCGGGTCCGCCTGGGCCGGTCACCCCGACCACACGCCTTAGATCCATGGCTGCCCTTCACATGGCTCGTGCGGATCTCAGCGGCCGATGTGGCCTTGCACTGGCCCTGGGCCTGGGGCGCGTTCTGGTTGTCCTGCGATTAGGAGGTCACCGCCATTGGGTCCCTTGGGGTTCAGCGACACTTTCACCCGATGCGTCTGTGCCCGTGCCACCCCGGCTTCGGCGCCGCCCGACACTACCCATGCCTTGACGCCGAACTTGGCCTTGGCGTCCACCCGCAGTTCGACCGCGAACTCCAACTCGATCGGGCCGACGACGAACGCGACGTCCTCACCGGCGCCTCTTGCGGCGGCCTCCATCAGCTCGGACCGCACCGCCGCCACCGCGTCCGCCAGTCCGATCTCCAAGACGTCCCACCCCTCAGGCACGGCCCGGCCCGGCGAGCCCGGCATCCGAAGCATCAACCCTAGAAAATCCGTTCCTGCCAGAACTGGAGAAGCGGATATCGGCCAGTCTCGGACGTCGCTGGAGGGTTAAGCGGGCGTCGGTCAGGCGTTGGTTAGGTGTAGGCCGGTTGGGGTTGTTGTGACGTGGGTGAGGTCGGGGATGGTTCGGTGGGCGTTCGTTAGGACGGCGGGGTCGTGGCTGGTGGTTACGGCCAGGACGGTTGCGCCAGCGGCACGGCCTGCTGCGATGCCTGCGGGGGCGTCTTCTATGACTACGCAGGTGGTGGGGTCTACGCCCAGGTGCGCGGCTGCCTGGAGGTAGCCGGATGGGTCTGGTTTGCCTGCTGGGACGTCGTCGGCGGTCACGACGATGGGTGGGAGGGGTATGGCTGCTACGGCCGTGCGGACCTTTAGCTGCTTTCTGTCCATGGACGTCACGAACGCGTAGGGCAGGCCGTTCATGGTCGTCAGGAGGTCCAGGGCGCCGGGTAGGGCGGTGATGCCGTCGGATCCGGTCGACTCTAAGGCGTCCAAGCGGGCGGTGGCTTCTTGGACCTGGTCGGGTGGGAGGAAGTCCGCTACGCGGTCCATGGTGCGGCGGCCGTGGGCGTCGGACAGGAACTCGTCCGCGTCGATGCCGTATTCGACGGCCCATTCGCGGGCCGCCCGTTCTACGAGGGGTGTGGAGTCGACGAGGGTGCCGTCCACGTCGAACAGGACGGCTTCGCAGGGGAGGATCACCAGTCGGCCTTCCGGGTCGCTTCTTCGGCCTGGGCCCGGAGGCCCTGGACTGCTTTGGCGGGGTCGTCGGCACCGTAGACGGCGCTGCCCGCGACGAACACGTCGGCTCCCGCCTCCGCGCAACGTTCGATGGTCTCCGCGCTGACGCCGCCGTCCACCTGGAGCCAGACGGGGAGGTCGCGGCCCTTGATGAGCTCGCGGGCGCGGCGGACCTTCGGCAGGACGACGTCCAGGAACTTCTGGCCGCCGAATCCGGGCTCGACGGTCATGAGAAGGAGCATGTCGATTTCGCCCAGGAGGTCTTCGAAGCCGTCCACGGGGGTGGCTGGATTGACGCCGAGGCCCGCGCGCGCGCCTGCGGAGCGGATGGCGCGCAGGGTGCGGATGGGTGCCTTTGCTGCTTCGGCGTGGATGGTGACGCTCTTCGCACCGGCCTCGGCGTACTCCGGCGCCCAGCGGTCGGGGTCCTCGATCATCAGGTGGCAGTCGAGTGGCAGCGCGCTGGTCCTGAGCAACGCCTGGACGACGGGCAGTCCCAGGGTGAGGTTCGGGACGAAGTGGTTGTCCATGACGTCGACGTGGACCCAGTCGGCGGAGTCGGCGATGCGCTCGACGTCCTCGGCCAGACGGGCGAAGTCGGCGGACAGGATGCTGGGTGCGATCTGAGGAGCCATGATGCCCCGAGTCTATTGGGGCAGTTCCTCCCGATCGCCGTCTGACCTTGTGATCGCGCGCACGGGACGGCGGGCGAGGCGGAGCCGGACGAACACCTCCGGCGCACCGGCCGTGACCCACAGGGCGAGCAACGTTTGGACGGCGAACGCCTGGATCACGTGAGAGCCGCCGAGCGGGTGGATGGCTGCGGCTCCGGCCAGGCCGACCGGGATACGGGACAGGCGGCGCCAGGGTTCGCCGCCAGGGTCGAACCAGCCGCGAAACGCGAGTAGGGACAGCCCCGCTACGGCTCCGCAGAATCCGCCCGTCGCCTTGGCCGACTCGATGAGGGTGACGGGGTCTGTCCTTCCCCCGGCCGCTCGAACGGCGCGGGCCCAGGCGTCCGGCCAAGTCCAGCCCTGGAGCGGCTGTAGGGCGCCCCAGGCCGCTGTCAGGAGGAGTAGGGAGATGACGAGGGCGAGGGTCATCTGTACGGCCAGTGGGAGGCGGGTCCACCAGGGGACGATGATGGGTTCGAGGCCCAGTGCGGCTACCAGGAGTCCTGCGCCGATGGCCCAGCCCGCCAGGACCTGACCGGTCGAGTGCACTCCTAGCTGGACGCGGGACACGCCGATCAAGGCGATCACGACGAGTGCGGCCGCCCACAGGGCCCTTCGCCTGGTCTGCGTGGCGAAGAAGCCCCAGGCGACCGGGGCGTTCTGGGCGTGGCCGGACGGCATTCCGAACGAGGAGTACGACTGTTTGCCCTCGACGGAGGGGTCCGTCCAGTAGGGGCGGGGGTCGTGGAAGACCAGTTTGAGGAGCGTGTTGAGGTACGCGCTGAACAGGAGGATGACCGTCGCCCGCGCTACCAGGCGCGGGGCGACGCACCAGAAGAGGACCATGAGCAACGGGACGTAGAACGCCGCACTGCCCAGGAAGGACATGACCTGCATGAAGCTGGTCAGCATCCGTCTCCCTGGGTTAGTTCATGCGGCGTCAGGTGCGGCGTAGGAGGGCCAGGAACATGGCGTCGGTGCCATGGCGGTGTGGCCAGAACTGCGCGTATGGGCCGTCTCCGAGGCCGGTGAGGTCCTTGGCCACGGACGTCAGTGCTGCCGGGGCGTCGAGGCGTTCGATGTCGTCGCGCCCACGTAGGACGTCGTCCACGACGACCCTTGTTTCGGCCAGGTGCGGTGAGCACGTGACGTAGGCGACGACGCCGCCTGGGCGGACGGAGTTCAGTGCGGCGGCGAGCAGGTTTCGCTGCAAGGGGCCCAGGTCCGCGACCGATTCGGGGCCGCGTCGCCAGCGGGCCTCCGGGCGGCGGCGGAGGGCGCCGAGGCCGGTGCACGGCGCGTCCACCATGACGCGGTCGAAGGACGCGGGCCGCCACGCGGGCGCCGTGCCGTCGGCCGCGATCACCCCGGCGCGGTCGTCGACCGCGCGCCGGACGAGACCGGCGCGGTGCGGCTGGACGTCGGACGCCAGGAGCCGCGCGTCCCGCTGGGCGGCGAGGGCGGCGAGGAGCCCCGCCTTGCCGCCGGGGCCCGCGCAGAGGTCGGCCCAGCGCGCGTCGGGACCGCCGTTCAGGGGCGCTTCGGCCAAGGCGAGCGCGACCATTTGGCTGGCCTCGTCCTGGACGGCTCCGCGACCATCACGGACGGCCTCGACAGCGGCTGGATCGCCCTCGGGCAAGACGGCGCCGTAGGGCGAGTAGGGGGCGGGTTCGGCGCCCGCGTCGATCAGCTCTTGGACGGCGGCCCGTCCCGGGCGCGCGACCAGCGTCACGCGGGGGCGCGCGTTGTCGGCGGCGAGCAACGCTTCGATTTCGCCGTCGCCTACTGCGTCACGCAGTGCGGAGACGATCCATTTGGGGTGGCTGTGCAGCACGGACAGACGGGTGGTGGTCTCGGCGTCTGCGGGCGCCACGATTTCCAGCCAGGCGTCCAGGTCTCGCGTGGCGACCTTGCGGAGCACCGCGTTGGCGAACCTGGACTGGCCGGGGCCAGCCACGGAGCGGGCCAGTTCGACCGCCGTACCCACGGCGGCGTGTGGCGGGATGCGGGTTCCGAGGATCTGGTGGGCGCCTAGGCGCAGCACGTCCAGAAGCGGCCCGTCGATGCGGCGCAGTTCGCGGTCGCTGCACAGCGCGAGGACCGCGTCGTAAGTGCCGCGGCCACGGAGGGTGCCGTAGGTCAGTTCGGTGGCGAGGGCGGCGTCGCGTCCAGTGAGGGCGCGGTCGCGCAGACGGCTGGGCAGCAGCAGGTTTGCGTAGGCGTCGCGGGTTTCGACGGCGCGGATGACATCGAACGCGGTGCGACGGACGAGATCCTGTGGACGACCCGTCTTGCGGGGGCCGCCCGGCCTGCGGTTCTGGGTGCGTCGTCGGTCACGGGCTGGCGGCATCAGTGCAGAGCGTCCTTGCCGATGAGGTTGATGCCGCGAGCCCAGTCGGCCCCGGCCATGGGGCGCTTGCCCTGCGGTTGGACGTCCCCCAGCGCGACGGGATGTGTGGCCGTCCCCACCAGTACCTCGTTCCTTCCCGCGCGTAGTTCGCCGGGCGACAGCTTGTCCGCGTTGGGCATGAGCCGGACGGGGCCGAGCTTGAGGCGCGTCTCACGGAAGTGGGTCCAGGCGCTCGGCGCGGGGGTGTAGGCACGGACGAGACGGTCGATGTGCAAGGCGGGGCTTCGCCAGTCGACGTGTCCGTCCTCTGACGTCAGCTTGGCGGCGTGAGACACGCCTTCCGTGGGCTGGGGCCGGGGTTCGAGGACGCCCGCCTCGATGCCGTTCATCGTGTCCAGCAGCAGGCTCGCCCCGGCGGCGGCGAGGCGGCCCAGGAGGTCGCCGGTGGTGTCGTCCGGACGGATCGGCTCGGTGAGCACCCCGTAGACCGGGCCCGTGTCCAAGCCTTCCTCGATCTGGAAGGTGGCCGCGCCGGTCATGTCGTCGCCGTGCAGGATCGCGCGTTGCACGGGCGCGGCGCCGCGCCAGGCGGGCAGTAGCGAGAAGTGCAGGTTCACCCAGCCGTGCCGAGGGATGTCGAGGGCCTCCCGGGGCAGCAGCGCGCCGTAGGCGACGACGGGACAGCAGTCGGGCGCGATCTCGCGGAGCCGGTCCAGGAACTCGGGGTCGCGGGCCTTGGCGGGCTTGAGCACCTCGACGCCCGCCTCGGCGGCCAGCTCCGCCACCGGAGAGGCGCTGAGATGGCGCCCACGGCCCGCGCGGCCGTCGGGACGGGTAATGACCGCGGCCACCTCGTGCGAGGAGCCGAGAAGCGCCGTCAGGGCCGGCAGGGCGGTCTCGGGGGTCCCGGCGAACGCCAGCCGCATCTAGATCGCCTTCCCGAAGGTGCGGTGCGGCGACTCCTTGACGACGGGGGCCGAGTCGCCGAACCACTCGGCCTCCCGGATCGCCTTCATGGCCTCCTTGCGCTGCTCGGGGTCCATCCGGTCGATGAAGATGACGCCGTCGAGGTGGTCGGTCTCGTGCTGGACGCAGCGCGCCAGCAGATGCGTCCCCTCCAGCGTGATCGGCTCGCCGTGCATGTTGAACCCCTTCGCCACGGCGCTGATCGCCCGCGGCGTTGGGAAGGCCAGGCCGGGAAGGGACAGGCAGCCCTCGTCGCCGGTCTCCTGCTCCTCGGACAGGTCGAGGGACGGGTTGATCACGTGCCCCAGCCGGTCGTCGACGTAGTAGGTGAACACCCGCAGGCCCACACCGAGTTGCGGCGCCGCCAGGCCGACGCCGGGAGCGTCGATCATCGTGTCGGTGAGGTCCTTCACGAGCTGACGAAGCTCTTTGTCGAAGTCCTTCACCGGCTCCGCGGGCGTGCGCAGCACGGGATCGCCGAAGAGGCGGATGGGCTTGACGGCCACCGAGAACTCCGTTTCGTGCGGTGTGGGGATGCTGCGTCCAGTCTACGGAGCAACATGTGGCGGATTCACAATCCGCGTCAGACTCGGCGGGACGCGCCCTGCTCCGCGGACCGCGCCTTGTAGGCGGCGGTACGGGCCGCCTTCGCGGTGGCCCTGTCCGGATGGTGCGCGCCCAGGGCCTCCAGGACGTCGGCCACCCCGGGATGGTCGGTGCGCCACAGGTCGTCGACCATGGTCTTCATCTCCGCCTCCGGCGGCGCGTCGATGAGGGCGGCCTCGACCGCCTCCTCGGGTTCGGCGGTCTCCAACATCCCCGCGACGGTGTCGACGAACACCCACAGGTACTCCTCGTGGGCCAGCTCCCGTCCGGACGGGTCGCCCGCGGCGTTCAGCCAGAGCGCGGCGTAGGGCGACACCAGCGGGTGCTCCTGCGCGGCGCGGACGACGGCCGCCGCCTCGGGGCCGACACGGTGCAGGACGGCGGCGGCCAGGTTGCGCGCGCCGGGACCGCCCGTCCGCATGACGTCCAGGAGGTCGGCGGCGGCGTCCTTGGAATCGTGCCGGGCCAGCCAGCCGTCGATCTCCTCGTCGGCGGCCTCGGGCCGGTACCAGGCGAGCCCCGCGATGAGCTCGGACGCCCGGGCCTCGGCCAGCTCACCGACGACGGGCGCGGTGAACCCGTCCGCGAGCAACAGTTCACGCACGGCCCACACACCCAGCGGCGTCAACGCACGGCCCTTGCCGGACGGCTCGACGATGCCCCATTCCTCCAACGTGGCCAGTTCCAAGTGGAAGGCGTCCGTGACAAGAGCGGGCATGGTCTCCGCGTCGGTGAGGTCGTACGCCTCCACCACGTGGTCGAGCAGCGCACCGACGAGCACCTCGGGCTCGGTGGGCTCCTCCTGCTCGTACAGGTGGATCAGAACGCCCGTCATCTCGTTCTGGACGAGATCGACCGCGTCCAGACCGTCCGCGTAGTCATGCCCGGGGACGACGAGCGCCTCGAACAACGGCAACCAGGCGGCGAGCAAGGCCGCGTCATCATCGGATTCGAGACCGTCCAATGCGGGCCCTGGGGTAGCGGCACCGTTTTCCGCCGTAATGACCTTCGCCTCTATGGCGGCCCACCAGAGCCGTTCCAGTTCGCCCGCGTCCTCCATCCGGCCGTAGCGGCGGGGAACCTCCAGCCCGAGCGCGAGCGCGGCGGCCTGCTCGTCAGCGTCGGTGAGCATGTCGTGTTCGGTGAGGCCACGCTCGCCCGTCCAGCGAGCCAATCCAAGGATGTTCTCCGTCAACCTCGAACGCCGCGCCGCGTCCGCGACATCCGCCTCGGACGCGAGCCAGACCGGCGGAACGACCAGTTCCTCGGCCTGCCGCAGATACCCCTCGGTGCGGGCGTAGCGCTCGTCCTCCGGCAACGCCTCGAAATCACGGATCCAGGCGTCAACGGCCTCTTCGTCATCCAGGGGGACGCCGTCGGCGCGCATCAGTCCACCGATGACCTCCGCGGCGGCCTGCCGCTCCTCGCTGTCCATCTCGGCGACGAGGTCGGAGAACGCGGGCCCGTTCGCGTCGACCTCCTCGGTCAGGTCGGCGGCGACCTCCGGAGACACAGCGCCGGTGTCCCCCAGGTAGGCGACGATCCGGTGGAGGGCGCCCAGAACGGTGGGAACGTCATCGCTCCCCGCGACCACGAGTTCCGGGAACACGTCCAGAAGCAACCGCCGGACCCCCTCCGGGGTCAGCTCTTCCGGCCCGGCCAGGCCCATCTCGTTCCGCAGGAGGTCGAGCAGGATGCGCGCACCCTGCTCGTCCAACGCCTCGCCGCGTTCGCCAGCCCACCGCCGCAGGTCGGTCGCGGTGGTCTCCACCCAGTTGTCGGCCACCCGAGAACCCTATTGGTCAGATCAGCTCCAGGGGGTCGATCTGGACCCGTACAGTTTCCGTCGCCTTCCGCGCACTCCGCACACCCTGCGCTTCCTTCAACGCACGCGCCAACGCGTGGCCACCGTCCCTGGGCACACGGACCAACGCACGCTCCTTCTCCTGCGCATCAGCACCAGGGCCGGACGGGACCGGCACCGGTCCGAGCACCTCGGCGCCCTCCGGCAACCGCACGTCGGCCAGCAGTTCCCGAACAGCGCCCGGCGATGCGGTGAGCGACGCCATCCGTGCGGCAGGCGGAAAACCCACCTCCCTCCGTTCGGCCAGCTCCCGCTCAGCGAACGTGACCGGATCCCACCGAACGAGGGCCTGCACAACGGGCAGCGATCCATCCGCCGCGACCACCACGGGCCCCTGCGGGCGGACGAGCGACGCCGCGTTCATCCAACGCCGCAACGTCTCCTCACCGGCGCGCAGATGGGGACGTCCAAGCAGCACCCAACCGTCCAGCAACAGCGCCGCGCAGTAGCCATCTTCTGCGGGAGGTTCGGCCCCAGGGGTGGCCACTACGAGAGCACGCTCCGACCCCACACGTTCAAGGACCGCGTCACCACCAGAAGTACGCACCGGCACACCGGGGAACGCCCTGCCCAACTCCTCAGCAGTCCGTTTGGCGCCCACCACCAACGCCCGCAGATGAACGAACCCGCATTCAGGACACTTCCAGTCACCCGCGATACGCCCGCACCACCGGCAGTACGGCGCCGCATGGGACGACGGCAACGACAGCGGCCCCTGACAAGCGACGCACTGCGCGGGCGTACGGCAACGGGCGCACGCGACGGCCGGGACGTACCCACGCCGAGGAACCTGCACAAGCACAGGCCCCTCTTCCAAGGCCCGCCGCGCCGCCTCAAAAGCAAGGTTCGGCAGACGCGCGCTACGCGCGGCCGCGTCACGCGCGAGTTGCCCGTCCTCACCCACGTAACGAACACGAGGCATCACAGCCCGGATCTGCGCACGATCGGCCGCGAGAGCATGCGCCCACCCTGACTCCACGAGCTGAGTCGCGTCAGTCGTCCTGGAGAACCCCCCGATAATGGCCGCCGCTCCCGCCCGGTGCGCGCGCAAGGCGAGAACGTCACGGGCGTGCGGGTACGGCGCATGCGGTTCGGCGTGGACGTCGTCCCCGTCATCCCACAACACGACCAGACCGAGGTCAGCGACAGGCGCGAACATGGCGGCACGCGTCCCGACCACGGCACGCGCGGTCCCCCGCAGAAGAGCAAGCCACCTCCGGTACCGCTCAGCAGGGCCGAGCTCGGCCGTCAGAACAACGTGAAGGCCCTCCCCCAGCTCCGTCTTCAGCGCCGCATCGACCCGTGCCGCGTCACGCCCGTCAGCCACCACCACCAAGGCGCCCCGACCGGCTCGAAGTGTCACCGCGACGGCCCGCGCTATGGCCTCCGTCCAACCGGGCCCGGGCAACGCCGTCCACACGGCTCGCGGTGCCCTCCCGTCGGCCAACGCACTCAGAAAGGACGCCCCAGCCGGATATTCACCCCAAACACCCGGGCCACCATCCCCAGACAATTCAGCACCATCAACCACGGCCGCAGGCTCCGCCTCCACGCGAGCATGCCGTGGAGGAACGGCCAACCGAAGCACGTCCGCGAACGTCCCGGCGTAACGATCGGCCACTTCCCGCACCAACGCCGCCACCTCCGGCGTAAGAACCCGCTCCGACGAAGTGACCCGCTCAAGAAAAAGAAGCTTCCCCGCATGGTCGCTCTCAGCGACCCGCTCCAAAACGAACCCGTCGACAAGCTGCCCGGCAAACCGCACCCTCACCCGGCATCCGGGCACAACACCGTCCGACAACTCCGCGGGCACCTGATAATCGAACGGCCGATCCAGATGCGGAAGCGACATGTCGACCGCGACCCGCGCGACGGGAAGCTCATCCGCCGGACGACGCGCCCCCTTCTTCCGGGCCTTACCCGGCTTTTCGGGCTTCTTCGGGGACGTGCGCGGCAGATCGTCCAGCCCCGGGATCTGGTCAGTTCCCGCACCGTCCTTCGTCACGTTCCCGTCCTACCAGATCAACCCGACAGCCCACGGCGCACGCTAGTGTTGATCCGATCAAACGGGGCGCGCCCGTTGGCCCATTGCCCGATTCCCATCGCGCCCTCGCCGTCCGACGAGCCCCGTGCAGGCGATGACCACAGCGCATACTCCAGAGCGGGCGGACGCCCAAGCCCCGACTGGGCCGCCGTCACGTCCCTCCCCGAAGCCTTCCGCCCCCGCCTGGAAGAAGTGGGCGAACCCACGCCACCCGGTGGTCGCGGGCACCGTCACGGCTGCCGTCCTCCATCTGATCTGGGCGCTGTACCTGGCGACGGAGGGCGGCGACCTGGCCGCCCAGGCGGCCTGGACCGACTTCGCCTGGAAGCACCCGGACGCCGCCTACAGCTTCGCCTGGTACGGCGGGATGCACCCCGCCTCCTACAGCGTCATGTCGCCGTACCTGATGGCGTTGTTCGGCATCCGCACGGTGGCCGTCGTGTCCGGCACGCTGTCCGCCGCCCTCACCGGATACCTGCTCAAGCAGTTCAGGGCACCCGTCGCCCTACCCGCGTCGCTGTGGGCCGCGTTCGCGCTGTCCTGCAACTCGGCGTCCGGCCGGGTCACGTTCGGGCTCGGGCTCACGTTCGCCCTCATGGCCGTGATCGTGGCGTTCACCCCGCACGGGACGCCCGCGTTGCGCGCCGCCGGGATGGTCGGCCTCGGGCTGCTGTCCACGCTCTCCAGCCCCGTCGCGGGCCTGTTCCTCATGGTGCTGGCCGCCGCGCTGTTCCTCACCGGCCGCCGCCGCGCCGGGATCTGCATCGCCGCGGGCCCGCCCATCGTCGTCGGGACGACGAGCCTGCTGTTCCCGTTCAGCGGCGTCCAGCCGATCTCCCTCACCGCGATCGTGCTGCCCGCCATCGCGTCCGTCATCGCGATCCTGACCTGCGCGCCACGGGGCTGGACGCTCGTTCGCCTCGGCGCGGGCATCTACCTGCTCGGCATCACGCTGACCTGGCTGATCCCCTCACCGGTCGGCAGCAACGTCGAACGCCTCTCGCTGCTGTTCGGCGGCATGTTCCTGCTGTCGGCCGTCGCGCGCGCGCACGGCCGCGTCCGCATCGCCGTCCTGTCCCTGGCGTTCATCGTCACCGCGTCCTGGCAGGTCGTGAAACCCGTCGACGACCTCATCCACACAGAACCCGCCGACGCCGCCGCAGGCCACGCCAGCGCACTCATCGCCGAACTACAGTCCGTCGGCGCCGAGGACGCCCGCATCGAGGTCGTCCCCCTGCGGTCCCACTGGGAGTCGTCCGGCCTGAGCCGCCACTTCGTCCTCGCCCGGGGCTGGAACCGCCAGGTCGACGCCGAACGCCACAAACTCTTCTACGAGGAAGGCGCCCTCACGGCCACGTCCTACCGCGACTGGCTATACAAGTGGGCGGTGCAGTACGTCGTCCTCCCCGAACAGGAACGAGACTGGTCGGCCCGGGACGAGGCCGCGATCGTCGAGGACGGCCAGCCCTACCTGACCCAGGTCTGGCGGGACGAGCACTGGCGCATCTTCCGCGTCCTCCAGTCCACGCCCCTGGTCGACCGCCCGGCGTCCGTCCACGAGCTCAACTCCGGCGAACTGATCGTCGACATGCCGTCCCCGGGGTCGGTCCTGGTCCGGGTCTACTGGTCCCCCTGGCTCCGCGTCACCGGCGGCGACGCGTGCCTGAGCCGCGCGGGCGACTTCGTCCGCCTCAAGGCCGACAAGGCGGCCCGCTACAAAATAGCGGCGCCCTACAGCCCCCACCGCGGAAACCACTGCTGATTCGGGGACCATCCCTAGCAATGCGTCGCACCGGGTACACACGTCGAGCGCGCACCGGAAACCAGGAACGCCGTGCCCCCGCGAAGGCGGGGACACGGCGACCAGAGTTAGCGGACTGCTACAAACCGGCGGCGGCGGCCAGGGCCTCGGCGCGGTCGGTGGACTCCCAGGAGAAGTCCGGCTCCTGACGGCCGAAGTGGCCGTAGGCGGCGGTCTTCTGGTAGATCGGACGCAGGAGGTCGAGGTCGCGGACGATCGCGGCCGGGCGGAGGTCGAAGACGTCCTCGATGGCCTTCTCGATCTTCTCGGGGGCGACCTTCTCGGTGCCGAAGGTCTCCACGAAGACGCCGACCGGGTGGGCCTTGCCGATGGCGTAGGCGACCTGGACCTCGGCGCGGTCGGCGAGGTGCGCGGCGACGATGTTCTTGGCGACCCAGCGCATGGCGTACGCGGCGGACCGGTCGACCTTGGACGGGTCCTTGCCGGAGAAGGCGCCGCCGCCGTGGCGGGCCATACCCCCGTAGGTGTCCACGATGATCTTGCGGCCGGTGAGGCCCGCGTCGCCCATCGGGCCGCCGATCTCGAAGCGGCCGGTCGGGTTGACCAGGAGGCGGTAGCCGTCGATGTCCAGGTCGAACTGGGCGAGCACCGGGTCGACGACGTGCTCCTTGACGTCGGGGGCCAGCAGCTCCTTCAGGTCGATGTCGGGGGCGTGCTGGCTGGACACGACGACGGTGTCGAGGCGGATGCCGCGGTCGCCGTCGTACTCGATGGTGACCTGGGTCTTGCCGTCGGGACGCAGGTAGGGCACGTCGCCGTTCTTGCGGACCGCCGACAGCCGCTGCGCCAGCCGGTGCGCCAGCGTGATCGGCAGCGGCATCAGCTCGGGGGTCTCGTTGGTGGCGTAGCCGAACATCAGGCCCTGGTCGCCCGCGCCCTGCCGGTCGAGGTCGTCGACGCCCTCGCCCTCGCGGGTCTCGTAGGCGTCGTCGACGCCCTGCGCGATGTCGGGCGACTGCGCGCCGATCGACACCGAGACGCCGCAGGAGTGGCCGTCGAAGCCCTTCTTGGACGAGTCGTAGCCGATCTCCAGGATCTTCTCCCGGATCACACCCGGGAGGTCCACGTAGGTCTCGGTGGTGACCTCACCGGCCACGTGCACCTGACCGGTGGTGATCATAGTCTCCACGGCGACCCGGGACTTGGGGTCGTCCTTGAGCATCGAGTCGAGGATCGCGTCGCTGATCTGGTCCGCGATCTTGTCCGGGTGTCCTTCGGTGACCGACTCGGAGGTGAACAGGCGGCGAGACACGTACGGGCACTCCTTGCAGCGGCTGCTGACTGATGTCGCAGGACGGATATGTCTGAAGAGTTCCGGCGAGGGCGCGTCCCCTCGCGCTATTCCTCACGGATGCTAGTTCCCCTGAGATCTTAGAGTCGCAGTCTAGCGGGATCTTCGCTTGTCAGTCCGGCGGGCGGCGGCCCAGCCGTGCGACGACCAGGTCCCAGACGGCGTCGGCGAGGGCCTCCTTGGCGCCGCGCGGCACCTCGGTCTCGGAGCCGTCGGCGCCGAGGACGACGGCCGCGTTGTCGGGACGGCCGAACGCGAGGCCGTCGCCGACCTGGTTGACGACGAGGAGGTCGCTGCGTTTGCGGGCGAGTTTGGCGCGGCCGTTCGGCAGCACATCGTGGGTCTCGGCGGCGAAGCCGACGATCACCTGGCCCGGACGCCGGGTCTCGCCCAGTTCGGCGAGGATGTCGGGGTTCTTGACCAGGCGGATCGGCTCGGGTTCCGCGTCCACCTTCTTGATCTTGCTTTCCCGGTAGTCGGCGGGACGGAAGTCGGCGACGGCGGCGGCCATGACGACCGCGTCGGCGGTGGCGGCGGCGTCCAGGACGGCGGCACGCAACTCGGTCGCGGACCCGACGGGGACGACCTCGGCGCCCGCCGGGTCGGGCAGCGCGACGTTCGCGGCGACGAGCGTCACGCGCGCGCCGCGGGCCACGGCCGTCCGGGCGAGCGCGTGGCCCTGGAGGCCGGACGAGCGGTTCCCGAGGAAGCGGACGGGGTCGAGGGCCTCCCGGGTCCCGCCCGCGGAGACGACGACGTGCCGTCCGGCGAGGTCGGGGGCCGTGGCGCCGCGGGCCAGGACGCGCCGGGCGACCTCGAACAGTTCGGCGGGGTCGGGCAGCCGCCCCGGGCCGGTGTCCTTGCCGGTGAGCCGTCCGGAGGCCGGTTCGACGACGACGGCCCCACGGGACCGCAGCGTCGCGACGTTCGCGCGGGTGGCGGGGTGCTCCCACATCTCGGTGTGCATCGCGGGCGCGAACACGACGGGGCACCGCGCGGTGAGCAGGGTGTTGGTGAGCAGGTCGTCCGCGAGGCCCTGCGCCGCCCGGGCGAGCAGGTCGGCGGTGGCCGGGGCGACGAACACCAGGTCGGCGTTCTGTCCGAGCCGGACGTGCGGGACGTCGGCGACACCGTCCCACACCCGGGTGAAGACCGGTCTGCCGGACAGCGCGGCCCAGGTCGGCTCTCCCACGAAGCGGAGCGCGTCGTCGGTCGGGACGACGGTGACGTCGTGCCCGGACTCGGTGAGCCGCCGGAGCAGCTCGCACACCTTGTACGCGGCGATTCCGGCGCTCACACCCAGGACGACACGCGGCTTCGGGGAGGTCATGCGATCACTGTCGCATCCCGCGACCGGCGCGCGGGCGCCGGGGTGGTCTCGCTCAGCCCTCGATGGGCTCGGCGTTCAGGAGGCCCTCGCGTGTCTCGCGCAGGGCGATCGACAGCGGCTTCTCCTGGACCTGCGTCTCGACGAGCGGGCCGACGTACTCGAGCAGGCCCTCGCCCAGCTGGGCGTAGTAGGCGTTGATCTGCCGGGCGCGCTTGGCCGCGATGCTCACGAGGCCGTACTTGGTGTCGACGACTTCGAGCAGCTCGTCGATCGACGGGTTGGTGATGCCCTCATTGCTGGCTGCCACTCGGTGGCCTTCCACTAGAACCGGGCTATTGAACAACCATCAAGGTTACCAGCTCATCGCACACGTCCTGGACGGACGTGTTGACGAGCGTCAGGTCGAACTCGCTCTCGGCGGCGAGCTCCACGCGGGCGGCGTCGAGGCGGCGTTCGATGACTTCGGGGGCCTCGGTGCCGCGTCCGGTGAGCCGCCGGACGAGCTCCTCCCAGGTGGGAGGGGCGAGGAACACCAGGCGCGCGTCCGGCATGGATCGCCGGACCTGGCGGGCGCCCTGGAGGTCGATCTCCAGGAGCACCGGCTCGCCGCGGGCGAGCCGCTCCTCGACGGGCCGACGCGGGGTTCCGTAGCGGTTGCCCGCGAACTCGGCCCATTCGAGGAGCTCCCCTCCGGCGACGAGCCGGTCGAAACCGGCGTCGTCGACGAAGAAGTACTGCACACCGTGGGTTTCACCCGGCCGGGGGGACCGGGTGGTCACCGAGACCGACAGCCACACCCGGGGGTGTGATCGCCGGATCTCGGCGACGACCGTGCTCTTGCCGACGCCCGACGGCCCGGAGAGGACCGTCAGCCGCCGCATGAGCTGGCCATGCGATTCGGAGCCATCCGGCGCGGAGAGGACCATGTCACCCAGCCTGTCCGCGTACACACGGCCAGGAGGACGAACGGTACTCGCCTGGTGCGCCGGAGCCGGACGAGATGGCGCCGGACCCGGGTCGCCCCGGTCCGGCCGCGGCGGCCAGGCCGCCGCGCCCGCCCGTGAGTCGTGCGTCAGCGGTTCGCACTTCCGCCGAACTCACGCTCCAGGGATGCGCGCTGGTTGGCGCCGAGACCCCGCACACGGCGGGATTCGGCGATGCCCAGACGCTCCATGATCTGCTTCGCACGAACCTTGCCCACGCCGGGCAGTGATTCAAGAAGGGCCGACACCTTCATCTTTCCGATGACGTCGTCGGACTGACCCTCTTTGAGAACCTCGGCGAGCGAGGTTCCCCCGTGCTTGAGCCGATTCTTAACCTCGGCCCGCTCCTTGCGAGCCTTGGCAGCCTTCTCCAAGGCTGCGGCGCGCTGTTCGGGGGTTAGGGGCGGAAGAGCCACGCCGGGTCACCTCAGGTTTCCACTCGACGGAGTCGGACGGGTTGGGAAACTAGCGAGTTCACCGCCGATTAGGCAACGTGAAAGGCCGTTTAGCCCGCCACAAATTCATGAAAATCACTCTTCGGAGTGTCCTGAATACAGAGTGTACACAACTTGAGCCCGCTGGGGGCGCATCCCCTTGCCTTGCTGGGACTTTCGCATGATCGTGAAAATCCCCCCGTTCTGACCCCATATGCGGCACTAGATACCGGGTTCCAGGCGCCCTTCGGCGCCCGAAAGAGACCGCGTCGCCATGATCCCCGGCGACTCGTCCGGACGCCCGATCCCCCGCCGCCGCACGCTTCCGTGAGCTTCCCCACAACCACTCCCGACCGAGTGACGCTCATCACGCCGTGCCGTTCCGCACGTCGCGGCGGCACCGCAACTGCCATCCTCGACAAGACGCCACCCCGCCAAGCTCGCTCTCCCCCTCCCCGGAGGCACCACCGACGCACCAGCTCCCGGCCCTCCCCCAGGGCTTCCCATGAACGCGGAATCACGGTCCACCACACCAGAGACGCGCCCGGCATGAATCGCCACTCCGCGTGAACGAGTTGCTCGTTCGGTACGTATGCCAATGCGGAACACTCCGCCCCGCATTCGCACGCGACTAAAGCCACAAAGTGCGACCGCTGTTTATTGGCACGCCTATGGTCCGACTCGCGCCGCGATCAGGATGTCGCGATCAGGTTCTCGCGAGGTTCCCGGCAATCCGCGCGGCCGCCGCGCCGGGGTCTTCGGCCGCGGTGACGGGGCGGCCGATGACCAGGAGGTCGGCGCCCGCGGCCAGCGCCTCCTCGGGGGTGGCCACGCGGGCCTGGTCCTGGGTGGCGGCGCCCGCCGGACGGACGCCGGGGGTGATCAGCGCGATGTCCGGGCCGACCTCGGCGCGGACGGCGGCGACCTCCCGGGGGGAGCAGACCAGGGCCCGGGCGCCCGCCTCGACGGCCAGGACGGCCAGGCGGCGGACGGCGTCCGGCGCGGGGCCCGTGAGCCCGACGGCGGCGAGATCGGCCTCCGTGAGCGACGTCAGGACCGTCACGGCGGCGATCTTGGTGTCGGGGGCGGCCTCGACGGCGGCGCGGATCATGGCCGGGCCGCCGGTGGCGTGGACGGTCAGATAGGCGGGCTTGAGGCGGGCGACGGCGCGGGCGGCGCCGCGCACGGTGGCGGGGATGTCGTGGAGCTTGAGGTCCAGGAAGACGTCGACGCCATTCGCGCCCCGGACGCCATTCGCGCCCCGGACACCGCTCGCGCCCCGGACGCCGTCGACGGCGTCCGGGCCGTACCGCAGGTAGAGCTCAAGGCCGACCTTGACGGTGGAGACGTGCGGGGCGACCTGGGCGGCCCAGCGGGCGGCCGTGTCCAGGTCGGGCGCGTCCAGGGCGACGGCGATGGGGGCGGTCACGTTCTCTCCTCCACGGGTTCTTCGGGGCGCACCTGGGGCGGGACGTACCCGGCGGGCTTGTGCGCGAGGCCGACGGCATCGGCGAGGCGGGCGATGCCGCGGGCCGCGAGGGCCTCGTCGAGTTCGCGCAGGACGCGGGGGCCCGCCGCGGGGTCGTGGAAGACGGCGGTGCCGACGGCGACCGCGGAGGCCCCGGCCAGGATGAACTCCAGGGCGTCCAGGCCGGTCGCGACGCCGCCGACGCCGATGATGGGCGTGCTGGGCAGCGCCGCGTGCACCTGGTAGACGCAGCGGACCGCCACGGGCCGGATGGCGGGCCCCGACAGGCCGCCCGAGACACCGCTGAGGGCGGGCCTGAGCGTGTGCGGGTCGATCGCCATGGCCTCCATCGTGTTGATCAACGTGAGGCCGTCGGCACCGGCGTCGACGCAGGCCAGGGCGATGGTCACGATGTCGGTCACGTCGGGCGCGAGCTTGGCGAAGATGGGGGTGCCGGGACGCGCCTGGGCCCGGACGGCGCGGACGACGGACGCGGCGGCCGCCGGGTGCCAGCCGAACATGCGGCCGCGGTCCTCGACGTTCGGGCAGGCGATGTTCACCTCGATCGCGGCGACGCCCGGGACGTTGCGCAGCCGCCGCGCCAGATCGCCGTACTCCTGGACGCTGCTGCCCGCCACGGACACGATCGTGCGGACGTCGTTCTCGATGAGCCACGGCAGCTCGTGTTCGAGAAAAGTTTCGATGCCGGGCCCCGGTAGGCCCATTGCGGTCAGAAGACCACTGGGGGTTTCGGACACGCGAGGAGTGGGCCGTCCGGCGCGCGCTTGGGGCATCACGGAGGTCGTGACGAACGCTCCGAGACGGGTCAGATCGAAGAACGGGGCGAGTTCGCGTCCCGTCCCACCGCACCCGGACGCCGTCATGACGGGGTTGGGCAGTTCGAGTGGGCCGAGCGTGGTCCTGAGCCGGTCGCTCACAGGGAGCCCCCCTCAGTGACGTTCAGGACGCGCGGCGCGCCGAGCGCGTCGAACGGGATGGTGCCGAGGTCGCCCCAGCGGACGAGGTCGCCGCGCAGAACGGGTCCGTCCGCGCATGCGCGGACCATCCGGGTGACGCCGTCCTCCCCGTGGACGGGCAGCATGCACGTCATGCACACGCCGATGCCGCACGCGCCCGTCCGCTGGAGGAACTCCTCGACCGAGACCTGGGACGGCAGTCCGAAGTCGGTGGCGACCTGGGTGACGGAACGCAGCAGGTCGGTCGGGCCGCAGCCGTAGACGACGTCGGCGCCGGTCTCGTCGATGACGCCGGGCAGGACGTCCCGGACGGTGCCCTTCTCCCCCATCGACCCGTCGCCGGTGGCGACGGTGGAGCTGTCGCCTATGCGGAGCGCCATGCGGGAACCGAACACCTGCTTGGCGGACGGCCCGCCCAACACGAAGTGCACCTGGCACCCGCGCCGCAGCAACGTGTCAGCAAGCGCGAAGACGGCCGCGCCCCCAGGCCCGCCACCGACGAGAACGCAGGTGACTGGGTCACGGGGCAGACGGAACGGGCGTCCGAGCGGCCCAAGGAGGTCGATCTGGTCGCGGGAGCGGCGTCCCGCGAGCCAGGCGGTCCCCGGTTCGGTGTCGGCGAACACCAACTCGACGGTGCCGCCGTAGTCCGACTTGACCTCGTGGACCCCGAAACAGCGGCGGATCAGCCGGGACGTGTGCTCGCCGCCCACCGCGAGGGCCACGAACTGCCCCGGCCTGAACCGTTCGGCGATGGCCGGGGCCACCAGCGTCACCGCGTGGTAGTCCTGCACCTGGCGGACCGTCAGAACCGTCGCCGACGTCTGCACCGGTGTGTCGGACACCCGTCTCCCTCTCGTCGTCGCGTACGCCGCGCCCCCGGAACGGCCCGGCTACCGCCCGCCCGCGCGCCCGTGCGCGCCGCTGAGCAGCTCGGCGTGCTCCTGGAGGGAGCGGACGCCGACCTGGCCCCCGGCGACGGCCTCGATGCCCTGCACGGCCGCCGCGAGGCCCTGGACGGTCGTCACGCACGGTACGCCCCGCAGCACGGCCGCGGTACGGATCTCGTACCCGTCGAGCCGGGGCCCGGACTGGCCGGGGCTGCCGAAGGGGGTGTTGACGATGAGGTCGACCTCGCCGTCCAGGACACGCCGCACGATCGTGGGTTCGCCGGACGGGCCGGGCCCCTCGCTGTGCTTGCGCACGATCTTGGCACGCACGCCGTTGCGGCGCAGGACCTCGGCGGTCCCTTCCGTGGCAAGAATCTCAAAGCCCAGGTCAGCCAGCCGTTTGACGGGGAAGACCATGTGTCGTTTGTCGCGGTTCGCGACGGATACGAAGACACGCCCCTTCGTCGGGAGCGACCCGCCGTAGGCGGCCTGCTGCGACTTGGCGAACGCCGTGCCGAACACCTCGTCGATGCCCATGACCTCGCCGGTGGAGCGCATCTCGGGGCCGAGGACGATGTCGACGCCCTGCCCGTTCTCGTTGCGGAACCGGTCGAACGGCAGGACGGCCTCCTTCACCGCGATCGGCGCGTCCAGCGGCAGGGTCCCGCCGTCGCCCGCCTCCGGCAGCAGGCCCTCGGCGCGCAGTTCGGCGATGGTGGCGCCCATCATGACGCGGGCGGCGGCCTTGGCGAGCGGCACGGCCGTCGCCTTGGACACGAACGGGACGGTGCGGGACGCCCGCGGGTTGGCCTCCAGGACGTACAGGACGCCCGCGGAGATCGCGTACTGGACGTTCATCAGCCCGCGCACCCCGACGCCGCGTGCGAGCGCCTCGGTGGCCTCCCGGATGCGGCGGATGTCGTCGTGCCCGAGGGTGATGGGCGGCAGGGCGCACGCCGAGTCGCCGGAGTGGATCCCGGCTTCCTCGATGTGTTCCATGACGCCGCCCAGGTACAGTTCGTCGCCGTCGAACAGGGCGTCCACGTCGATCTCGATGGCCTCGTCCAAGAAGCGGTCGACGAGAACGGGATGTTCGGGGCTCGCCTCCGTGGCGCGGGCCATGTACGACTCCAGCGTGACGTCGTCGTACACGATCTCCATGCCGCGTCCACCGAGAACGTAGGACGGGCGCACCAGCACCGGGTAGCCGATCTCGGCGGCGATCTCCCGGGCGTCCTCGTAGGACATGGCGGTGCCGTGCTTGGGCGCGAGCAGCCCGGCCTTGTGGAGGACACGTCCGAACGCGCCGCGCTCCTCCGCGAGGTGGATGCTCTCCGGCGACGTGCCCACGATCGGGACACCGGCGTCCTTCAGCTTCTGCGCGAGCCCCAGGGGCGTCTGGCCGCCGAGCTGGACGATGACACCCGCGACCTCACCGGACTGCTGCTCCGCGTAGACGACCTCTAGGACGTCCTCCAGCGTGAGGGGTTCGAAGTAGAGCCGGTCGGAAGTGTCGTAGTCGGTGGAGACCGTCTCGGGGTTGCAGTTGACCATCACGGTCTCGTAGCCCGCCTCGGCCAGCGTGAACGAGGCGTGGACGCACGAATAGTCGAATTCGACGCCCTGACCGATGCGGTTGGGCCCGCTACCGAGGATGAGCACCTTCGGCTTGGCGCCGGGCGGTACTTCGGTCTCCTCGTCGTAGGCCGAGTACAGGTACGGGGTCTGCGCCTCGAACTCGGCGGCGCAGGTGTCCACCGTCAGGTACACGGGACGGACGCCGAGCGCGTGCCGCACCTCCCGGACAACCTCCTCCGACAGGCCGCGCAGTTCACCGATCTGCGCGTCGGAGAACCCGTGCCGCTTGGCGCGCAGAAGCTTCTCCTTGGTGAGCGCGTCGTAGGAGGTGCGGATCTCCTGGGCGACCTCGTTGATGGCGACGATCTGGTCCAGGAACCACGGGTCGATGCCGGTCGCCTTGTACAGCTCGTCGATGGTGGCTCCGGCCCAGAGCGCGCGCTGGACGTCCTTCAACCGTCCGTCGTGCGGGCGGCCGGCCGACTCGACCAGGGCCGCCGCGTCGAACTCACCGGACCAGCTGAACGTGGAGCCCTTCTGTTCGAGCGACCGCAGCGCCTTCTGCAACGCCTCGGTGAAGCAGCGTCCGATGGCCATGGCCTCGCCCACGGACTTCATGTGCGTGGTGAGCGTGCCGTCGGCGCCGGGGAACTTCTCGAACGCGAACCGCGGCACCTTCACCACGACGTAGTCGAGCGTGGGCTCGAACGACGCGGGCGTCTCGCGGGTGATGTCGTTCGGGATCTCGTCGAGCGTGTACCCGATCGCCAGCTTCGCCGCGATCTTGGCGATGGGGAAGCCGGTGGCCTTGGACGCCAGCGCCGACGACCGCGACACCCGCGGGTTCATCTCGATGACGATCATGCGCCCGGTGCCGGGGTGCACGGCGAACTGGATGTTGCAGCCGCCGGTGTCGACGCCGACCTCGCGGATCACGGCGATCGCGACGTCCCGCATGTTCTGGTACTCGCGGTCGGTCAGGGTCAGCGCGGGCGCGACGGTGATCGAGTCGCCGGTGTGCACGCCCATCGGGTCGAGGTTCTCGATCGAGCACACGATCACCACGTTGTCGTGGCGGTCGCGCATGACCTCCAGCTCGTACTCCTTCCAGCCGAGGATCGACTCCTCCAGGAGCACCTCGCTGGTCGGGGACGCGTCGAGCCCGGCGCCCGCGATGCGGCGCAGGCCGTCCTCGTCGTGGGCGAAGCCGGAGCCGCGCCCGCCCATCGTGAACGACGGCCGCACGACGACCGGGTAGCCGAGCCCGTCGGCGGCGGCCAGGCACTCGTCCATCGTGTGGCAGATCACCGACCGGGCGGACTCGGCGTTCAGGCCCTGCTCGCGCGCGACCTTGGCGACGACCTCCTTGAACCTCTCCCGGTTCTCCCCGGCCTGGATCGCGTCCACGTCGGCGCCGATCAGCTCGACCCCGTACCGGTCCAGGACGCCGCCCTCGTAGAGCGCGATGGCGGTGTTCAGGGCCGTCTGGCCGCCGAGCGTGGGCAGCAGCGCGTCCGGTCGCTCCTTGGCGATGATCTTCTCGACGACCTCGGGGGTGATCGGCTCGACATAGGTGGCGTCGGCGAACTCGGGGTCGGTCATGATCGTGGCCGGGTTGCTGTTGACCAGCGTCACCCGCAGCCCCTCGGCCTTGAGGACGCGGCACGCCTGCGTGCCGGAGTAGTCGAACTCGCACGCCTGCCCGATGACGATCGGGCCGGAGCCGATGACCAGGACGGACGTCAGATCTTCACGGCGTGGCATTACCTCGGCCCCTCCATCAGGTCGCAGAAGCGGTCGAAGAGCCCGGAGGCGTCGTGCGGGCCCGCCGCGGCCTCCGGGTGGTACTGGACGCTGAACGCGGGCCGCTCCAGCAGCCTCAGCCCTTCCACGCATCCGTCGTTCAGGTTGACGTGGGTGACCTCGGCCGGGCCGTAGGGGGTGTCGAACGGACCGTCCTTGGGGGCGTCCACGGCGAACCCGTGGTTGTGGGCCGAGACGTCGACCTTGCCCGTCGTCCGATCCTGGACGGGCTGGTTGATCCCCCGGTGGCCGAACCTCAGCTTGTACGTGCCGAGACCCAGCGCGCGACCGAAGATCTGGTTTCCGAAGCAGATACCGAAGAACGGAACTCCCGCGTCGAGGACGCCCTTCAGCGCGTCCACGGCGTAGTCAGCCGCAGCGGGGTCGCCCGGACCGTTGGAGAAGAACACGCCGTCCGGAGCGATGGCGAGAATGTCGCTTGTCGTGCTCGTAGCGGGCAACACATGCACTTCGCAGCCGCGCTCAGACATCCGGTAGGGCGTCATCGCCTTGATACCCAGGTCGACAGCGGCGACGGTGTAGCGCTTCTCCCCCTTCGCGGGAACGACGTACGACTCCGTGGTGGAAACGTCCCGCGCCAGGTCGGCGCCCTCCATCGACGGGGTCTGCCGCACACGTTCCAGTAGGGCCGCCTCACCGGGGGCGACGGCCGCCGTCCCGCTGAAGATGGCCGCACGCATCGCGCCCCTGTCGCGCAGATGCCGCGTCAACGCGCGCGTGCCGGGCACGGCGATACCCACCACACCCTGCTCACGCAACGCGGACCCCAGCGAACCAGTCGCCCGCCAGTTAGACGCCACCCGCGCGGGTTCACGAACCACATAACCCGCCACCTGGATACGACTGGACTCCGGATCCTCGTCGTTGATTCCGGTGTTGCCGATGTGGGGGGACGTCATGGCCACGATCTGGCGCGCGTAAGACGGGTCGGTGAGGGTCTCCTGGTAACCGGTCATCCCGGTGTTGAACACCATCTCGCCGAAGGTCTCCCCCTCGGCCCCGTACGCGACCCCCTGGAAGACCCTGCCGTCTTCCAGAACAAGCAGAGCAGGGTTCACTGAAGCTTTCCTTCCAGGACAGTCGGCTTACCGCGCAGGAACGTGGCGATGACCCGTCCGGGCAGCTCCAAACCCGCGAAGGGCGTGTTGCGGCTCTTGGACGTCATCGCCGACGGGTCCACGGCGCGGCGCGGCGACGGGTCGTACAACGTGATGTTGGCGGGCGAACCGGTCTCCAACCGACGACCCTGCCCGCTGAGACGGCCGATGCGCGCGGGGGCGGCGGACATGCGGTCGGCGACCCCGGCCCAGTCGAGCAACCCCGTCTCGACCATCGCCTCCTGGACGACCGGCAGCGCCGTCTCCAGGCCGATCATGCCCATCGCGGCGACGGCCCACTCGGTCTCCTTCGCCTCCACCGGATGGGGGGCGTGGTCGGTGGCGACGCAGTCGATCGTGCCGTCCGCGAGGGCCTGCCGCAGCGCGGCCACGTCGTCGGCGGTGCGCAGCGGCGGATTCACCTTGAAGATCGGGTCGTAGGACCCGGCGCGGGTGTCGTCCAGCAGCAGATGGTGCGGGGTGACCTCGGCGGTCACCGGGCAGCCCCGGCTCTTCGCCCACCGGATGATCTCCACGGACCCGGCGGTCGACACATGGCAGACGTGCAGCCGCGACCCGACGTGCTGGGCGAGCAGCACGTCCCGGGCGATGATCGCCTCCTCGGCCACGGCGGGCCAGCCGCGCAGCCCGAGCGCCGCCGACATCTCGCCCTCGTTCAGCTGCGCGCCCTCGGTCAACCGCGGCTCCTGCGCGTGCTGCGCGACGACGCCGTCGAACGCCTTCACGTACTCCAGCGCCCTGCGCATGATGACCGCGTCCGACACGCAGTGCCCATCGTCGGAGAACACGCGGACCCTCGCGGCGGAGTCGGCCATGGCGCCAAGCTCCGCGAGCTGCTCGCCCGCGATGCTGCGCGTAACAGCGCCTACTGGGAGGACGTCGCAGTACCCGGCCTCGCGCCCCAGGCGCCACACCTGCTCGACCACACCGGCCGTGTCTGCGACCGGGTCGGTGTTGGCCATCGCGTGGACGGCGGTGTATCCGCCCATCGCGGCGGACTTCGTCCCGGACTCGACGGTCTCCGCGTCCTCGCGGCCGGGTTCACGCAGATGGGTGTGCAGATCGACGAGCCCGGGCAGCGCTATGAGCCCGTCCGCGTCGACGATCTGCGCACCAGCGGCGTCCAACCCGGAACCCACCTCGGCGATGGCACCGTCCCGGACGAGGATGTCGGCGGCGTCCCCGCCACCGATCCGCGCCCCTTTGATGAGAAACGTCACTCGGAGACCTCCTTGCCGATGGCGGGCTCGGAACCCCCGAGCAACAGGTACAGGACGGCCATGCGAGCACTCACACCATTGGCGACCTGCTCGACGATCGTCGAACGGACGGAGTCGGCCACCTCGGCGGCGATCTCGACACCCCGGTTCATGGGGCCGGGATGCATGACGATGGCGTGTTCGGGCAGTTGCGCCATCCGCTCGGCGTCCAACCCGTAACGGCGGCTGTACTCCCGCACGGTCGGGAAGTAGGCGGCGTTCATCCGTTCCTGCTGGACGCGCAGCATCATGATGACGTCGCTCTTGGGCAGGACCCCGTCCAGGTCGTACGACACCGAACACGGCCACGTGTCGATGGCGAGGGGCAGCAGCGTCGGTGGCGCGACCACGGTCACGTCCGCGCCGAGCGTGTCGAGCAACAGCACATTGGACCGCGCGACCCTGCTGTGCAGCACGTCACCCACGATCGTGACTTTGCGACCCTCCAGGTCACCGAGCCGCTTGCGCATGGTGAAGGCGTCCAGGAGGGCCTGCGTCGGATGCTCGTGCGTGCCGTCCCCGGCATTGACCACACTGCCCTGGACCCACCCCGCGAGCCGATGCGGAGCCCCGGAGGCGCCGTGCCTGACGACGACGCCGTCCGCGCCCATCGCCTCCAGCGTCAGCGCGGTGTCCTTCAGGCTCTCGCCCTTGGACACGCTCGACCCCTTCGCCGAGAAATTGATCACATCGGCGGACAGCCGCTTGGCGGCCGCCTCGAACGAGATGCGGGTACGCGTCGAGTCCTCGAAGAACAGGTTCACGACCGTGCGGCCGCGCAGCGTCGGCAGCTTCTTGATGGACCGCCCCGAGACCTGCGCGAGCTCCTCGGCCGTGTCCAGGACGAGCAGCGCGTCGTCCCTGCTCAGGTCGGCGGCGGAGATCAGATGACGGTTCATTCGGCACCCCCCGACGGACCGAGCAGCACGGCGTCGTGCCCGTCGTTCTCGTCCAGCAGCACCTTCACGGTCTCCCGCATCGAGGTCGGCAGGTTCTTGCCCACGTAGTCGGCCCGGATCGGCAACTGCCGGTGCCCACGATCGACGAGCACGGCCAACTGCACGGCACGCGGCCGCCCAAGGTCGTTCAACGCGTCGAGAGCGGCACGGACAGTCCGCCCAGAGAAGAGCACGTCATCAACGAGCACGACGACCCGGTCATCCACGCCCTCAGGCGGCAACTCGGTGCGTCCGAGAGCCCTCGCGGGCCGCAGGCGCAGGTCGTCCCGGTACATGGTCACGTCCAGCGAGCCCCAGGGCACCGGACGGCCCTCGACCTCGCGCAGCGCCCCCGCCAGCCGCTCGGCCAGCGTCACGCCGCGGGTCTGGATCCCGAGCAGCAGGACGTCGTGCCCGCCCTTGGTCCGCTCAAGGATCTCGTGTGCGATACGGGTCAGCGCGCGCCTGATATCGGGACCCTCCAGAACGGCCTTCGACCGTGGGTCACCGTCCGCCACGCGCGCTCCCGCGGGCCGTTCCGGCCTCGAGGCAGCATGCACCGCCAAACCTCCTTTCCCGCCTCACTGGACGGGTCTTAAAGGATGTCTTTGCCTTCCACACGGTAGCAGCCGCACCCCACCACCCCGAACCCGGGCCCACCGACGTCTACGCAGGTGAGAGGCGTCACAATGGAGGTGGGCCGGGTAGCGCGCCCGCCACCGCGACGGGCCCGCCGCCCGGGTTGCGGACGATCCGGACAGCCCGCATCGAGTCCTGCTGATTCGACCGCTTTTTTCCAATCAGCTTGACCTGGGGCCGTCCCCGTTTTACCGTCACTGTCCGTAACCATCCCTGGGGACGGATTCCGAGGTCCAAAGGCCGACGAATCCGATCCCCCTCCGGCGACCGCCGGGGTCCGACGACGATGAAAGTGAGCCTGGGGGGCCAGAAATGCCGTCTGAATACGCAAAGGCTCTGGGCGCGCGCCTGCGCGCCATCCGCACCCAGCAGGGACTGTCCCTGCACGGCGTGGAAGAGAAGTCCCGTGGCCGCTGGAAGGCCGTCGTCGTGGGTTCGTACGAGCGGGGCGACCGCGCCGTCACCGTTCAGAAGCTGGCCGAGCTCGCCGATTTCTACGGCGTGCCGGTTTCCGAGTTGCTGCCCGGCGGAGCCGCGCCGAGCCCGCTCGGGCCTACACCCAAGCTCGTGATCGATCTAGAGCGGTTGCAGCAGCTTCCGAAAGACAAGGCCGGTCCTCTCGCCCGCTACGCCGCGACGATTCAAAGCCAGCGAGGCGACTACAACGGAAAGGTCCTGTCCATCCGTCAAGAAGACCTGCGTTCACTCGCGGTCATCTACGACAAGTCCCCGACCGAACTGACCGAAGAGCTCATCGGCTGGGGCGTCCTCGACCCCGAGGCCCGCCGCGCCGTCGAAGCTTTCTAGTTTCGGGGGGCTGGTTTCTATTGGGGGGGCGACCCCCCAAACCCCCCGGCTGCGCGGTTCGGGTCTCCTCGCTCCGGTCGCTGGCGCTCCCTGCGCTGGGGGGCACGCCCGCGCGCGGGCGTGCCCGCTGCGCTCGCAGGGCTCGCTCCACGTGCCCACCCGTAACCCTGTGGCTGAGCTTGGAACCCTGTTTATCCGGAGGGCAACCTCCGGATAAACAGGGCCCCAGCCACCCCACAACCCAACACCAGACAGCCCAACCACAGGCCCGAAGCGCAACCACAGGGCCCCAGCACGACCACTAGGCTTGAACCGTGTCCGGAGGCCCGCATGGGCAGCCACGGGGCCCTGAGCCCTCGCGCTGGACCGGCCCGGGTGACGGGCAGATTCCGCGCGGCCGCGACGGGTCGTGAACCGGGGATGCTCCCCCGTGCGGGGGAGGCCGTTGGGTCGCTGGCGGGAGGTGTGCTCGCCGCGCGATGGACATGATCGTCGGCATGAGCACCACCGTCGAGCGTCTCACCTCCACCGCTCCCCCGGCACGCCACGCCTCCCGCTGGGAGCACCGGGTCGCGCATGCGATCACGCTGATCTCGTTGCCGTCCGGCCTCTGGCGCCTCGGGCTGGCCATGGGATTTCCGCTCGGCTACACCGCGGACGGCTACCAGACGATCTGCCCTCCCGGGTTCTGGGGCCCCGCCTATCTGGTGCTGCTCGCCGTGGTCAGCGAGAGTGCCGCGTTCCTGTCGCTCGGCCTGGTGCGGCAGTGGGGCGAGGTGGTCCCCCGGTGGATCCCGATCATGGGCGGCAGAAGCGTCCCACCGAAGGCGGCGCTGGTCCCCGCCTGGCTGGGCGTTGCCGTCCTGACGGTCCTGTGGACCCCTCTACTGGCCTGGTGGGCGATGCCCGCGGACGACATGACCCCGACAGGCCACACCCTGGTCGGCTTCCTCTACCTCCCCCTGGTCGCCTGGGCACCAATGCTCGCCACACTGGCCGTCGCCTACAACCGCCGCCACCGCCACCACTGATCACAACAACACCCAAACCCCCCCAAAGCTCGAACCAAAGCCCCAGCACCCCAAGCCCAGCCCCAGCGTTCTAAGCCCGGCCCAGGGCTCTAAGCCCGGCCATAGGAGTACGGGCGGGCACGTGGAGCGAGCGCCAGCGAGCGGAGCGGGCACGCCCGCGCGCGGGCGCGTCCCCGCAGCGCAGGGAGCGCCAGCGACCGAAGCGAGGAGACCCGAACCGCGCACCGGGGGTCTGGGGGTCGCCCCCCAGATAAACAGGGCCCGGAGGCCGGGCGGCGACGTGTGGGGTCGGTCGCCCGGCCTCCGGCCGGGGCCGGTCCTGGGGAGGGGACGGCCTCTGGGTTGGTTAGTTGGCCTCGGGTAGCGGCAGGGTGGGTTGGCTGGTTATGCCGAGGGTGTCTTCTACCAGGGTTACGAAGACGTTGGCGTCGTGGAGGAGTTCTTCGGCCTCGCGTGGGGTTACGGCGCGTGGGAGGCCCGCTTCGGCGGCGGCGCGTTTGTCGGCGCCGGCGGCGAAGAAGGCGGCCCATTCGCGGAGGGCGGGTTCTGCTTCGGGGAGCAGGACCCAGACGCTGCGGGGGCGGCCCCGGCGGTGGGTCTCCAGTGGTTCCTTGGACGCCAGGACGGCGGCCGCGGCGCGTAGCGCGGCCAGGTGCGCGCAGACGTAGCGGACGGCGGGTGAGGTCGCCTCGGCGGCTTCGGCGAGGCCGATGCGGGCGGCGCCCAGCTGGCCGGCGGCGGTGTGCGCCGGACGGGGTGCGGGCGTCGGACGGTGGCGTGGGCTCGGCGGCGGGACGGCCTCGGCGGCGGCGTGCACCCCGCGTGCTGTCATCGTTCCGGACATGTTCTGCCTCCTTCCGGGCTCGGGCCGGCCGGGCGGAGAGCTTCCCCTCACTCCGCCCGGCCGTCCGTCCCGCCGACACATGGCGACCGGCGGAGACGTCGCCCTGGCGCGGGCCGCGAGTCCCGCACCACCTCGAACATAAGTTCGACGCACCACCCAGTAAACCCCCCAGTCGGCGATTCGTCAACGTGTTCGAAGACGTGTCCGTTTCCGCAGGTCAGCGAGGTCGCCTGACGTGCACGGGGACTTTCGTCCCGAGGAGGTCGGGAAAGTACTCGGCGATGTGCATCGGCATCCGGACGCAGCCGTGCGAGGCAGGGTCCCTGGGCACGTCCAGTGCGCCGTGGAACGCGATGCCGCCGTTGAAGTAGATCGGGTTGTAGAGGCGGCCCAGCGGCGAGGTCTCCCAGCCGGAGGCGCGGCGTCCGGTGCGGAAGTCGCCCGTACCGGTGGTGGCGTAGCGGCAGCGGGGGACGGTGGCGCCGCGGTCCTTGGCGCAGTAGTACTCGCCGGAGCCCGAGGAGATGTGGGAGATGAGACGCGGCCGTCCGTCCTTGTAGAGGACGAGGTACTGGCGTTTCAGGTCGACGTCGACGCGGTCCTTCTCGCGCTTCTTGGCCATCGGGCGCGGTTGCTCGGGGTGGTCCAGGGCTTCCCAGAAGGATTTTCCTAGAGTGCCCTTCTGCTTCATGTGATTAACCGCCTGGAACGCCCATACGGCTGTTTCGGTGGACGGTCCGTACTTCCCGTCCACCTTGCCGGGGTCGTAGTTCAGTTCCTTGAGGCGGCGTTGGAGGTTCTCGACATCGGCACCCTTCGCGCCTGGTTTCAGCTTGGGGTGCGTTGGTGTCGGCGTCGGTGTGGGGGTGGGGGTCGTTGGTTTCGCGGACGTGCTCGGTGGCGGGCCGACGGCCTTGTCCGCGCCGTTGCAGGCCGTCAGGAGGACGGCTCCGGCCAGCAGAACCGCGCTCTTGGGTCTCCCTCGCATGAGGCGACCTTAAAGTGCTACCCATGCATCCGAATACCGAAATCGTGGCAACGGCCCTGTTGGAGCTGGGGGCGTCCGGGAGCGTGGTGGAGTTGCCCGACTCCGCGCGGACGGCGCAGGCGGCCGCCGAGCAGCTCGGCTGCGAGGTCGGCGCGATCGCCAACAGCCTGGTGTTCGACGCGGACGGGGCGCCGCTGCTGGTGATGACGAGCGGCGCGCACCGGGTCGACACGGCCAGGGTCGCGGCGCTGGTGGGGGCGGCGAAGGTGCGGCGGGCGTCGCCGGAGTTCGTCCGGGAGGCGACCGGGCAGGCGATCGGCGGGGTGGCGCCACTCGGCCATCCGGCGCCGATCCGTACGCTCGTGGACGTCTGGCTGGACAAGTACGAGCAGGTCTGGGCGGCGGCGGGGCATCCGCACACCGTCTTCCCGACGTCGTACGACGAGCTGTTGAGGATCACCGGGGGCACCCCGGCGGAGGTGGAGTGAGCGACATGGAGATCTGGCACAACCCGCGCTGTTCGAAGAGCCGCGCCGCCAAGGCCGCGCTGGACGAGGCGGGCGTCGAGTACACCGAGCGCCGCTACCTGGACGAGCCGCCCACGGCGGACGAACTCGACGCCGTCCTCACCAAGATCGGCGCGGAGCCCTGGGACGAGGCGCGCCTGACCGAGCCGGTGGCCAAGGAACTCGGACTGAAGGATCTTGAGCACGACCGGGCGCGGTGGATCGAGATCATGGTCGCGAACCCCGTGCTGATCCAGCGGCCGATCGTCCTGACCGGGGAGAACGCCGTCGTTGCGCGGGACGAGGCGTCGGTGCGCCGGGCCCTGGACGGCGGCTGAGACCACCGTGGGTGACGCCCCGGAGGCCGTCCGGGACGTATACGATCACCGGCGGCCGGGCGTCGCCCGGGGCTAGTCTCTGTCGGGTGAAGGACCCGAAGCTGCGGGAGATCGACGAGCGCGCCTTCCTGCGCAGGCTCAGTCCCATGCTGGACGTGTACGCCGCCGCGATGACACCGCCGAACGAGCAGCTCCCGGGTCGGCACACCATCATGGAGCGCCACGCCACGTATCCGGGGTTCCGCGCGTTCGTGGCGGAGCGGCGCGGGACGCTGCCCGTCCTGGCCGGTCCGGTGCAGGGGTTCGCGTACGGGTTCCACGGGACACGCGGCCAGTGGTGGCACGACGTCGTCTTCCGCGCGCTCGGCGAGCGGGAGGGCCCCGAGCGCGCGGAGGGGTGGCTGGAGGACGCCTTCGAGGTCGCCGAACTCCACGTCCATCCGGAGTCGCAGGGCCGGGGCCTCGGCCGGGCGCTGCTGAACGCCCTGTGCGAGGGCAGGCAGGAGCGGACCGTCGTCCTGTCGACGCTGGACAGGCGTCCGGACACGCCCGCCAGAATCCTGTACCGCTCCGTCGGCATGGTCGATCTGCTGACGGACTTCGAGTTCCCCGGCGGCGGGCCCCGCTACGCGGTCATGGGCGGGACGCTGCCGCTGACGCCGTACCCGCCGGTGTCGAGCAGCCCGTAAACCTCACGCGTCGCCGTGGACTTGTTGAACGTGATGAAGTGGATGCCGGGCGCGTCCTGGTCGAGCAGTTCCTGGCACAGTTCGGCTGCGTGCTCGACGCCGAGGCGGCGCACCGCCTCCGGGTCGTCCGCGACGGCGTCGAAGCGCGCCTTGACCTCGGGCGGGAACGGCGCGCCCGACAGCTGCTCGGACCGCTCGATCGTGCTGATCTGGGTGACCGGCATGATGCCGGGCAGGATCGGCACGTCGCAGCCGGTGGCGGCGACGCGGTCGCGGAGGCGGAAGTAGTCCTCGGCGCGGAAGAACATCTGCGTGATCGCGTAGTCGGCGCCCGCGCGGCACTTCTCGACGAAGTAGCGGGTGTCGCTCTCGATGTCGGGCGAGCGCGGATGCTTGTAGGGGAACGCGGCGACGCCGACGCTGAAGTCGCCGTAGGAGCGGATCATCCGGACGAGGTCGGAGGCGTACTCGACGCCCTCGGGATGCCTGACCCACTCCCCCATCGGGTCGCCGGGCGGGTCGCCGCGCAGCGCGAGGACGTTGCGGACGCCAGCGGCGGCGAACCGTCCGATCAGGTTGCGCAGCTCGGCCTGGGAGTGGTTCACGGCGGTGAAGTGCGCGACGGGAGTGAGCGTGGTGTCGGTGGCGATCCGCTCGACGATGTCGACGGTCGTGTCGCGGGTGCCGCCGCCCGCGCCGTAGGTCACCGACACGAACGTCGGGTGCAGCGATTCCAGCTCGCGGATGGTACGCCAGAGGTTGCGCGCGCCCTTCTCGGTCTTGGGCGGGAAGAACTCGAACGAGAAGGACGGGGCGCCGGAGGCCAGCAGCTCTCGGACGGCCGGCGGACGGTCGGGGCGCAGGCGTGGCATCCCCCAAGCCTACAGAAGCCCGCCCCGAACCCTCCGCAGCCATTGAGGCTCGCCGGGGTCCGCCGATACGAGTGATGCTCCGCACACCGCACGGGCGTTATGTCCGTATTTCCGAACATCTAGTGACTTCTCACTTTTTGGGCGGACAGTTGGATCTTCCCAGGTGGATACCATCTCGGCATGTCGACCAGCCGCATCCGCAAGGAGGTCGACGAGGCGCTCCTGGCCTTCGTCGACCGGCAGCGCCCGACCCTGCTGGCCATCAGCGACGACCTCACGCCGCTGCTGTCCGCCCTGGACGTGTTGCTGGCGGGAGGCAAGCGCCTCCGCCCCGCGTTCTGCTACTGGGGCTGGCGGGCGGCGGGCGGCGCCGACTGCGCGGCGATCGTCCAGGCCGCCGCGTCGCTGGAGCTGCTCCAGGCGAGCGCGCTGATCCACGACGACGTGATGGACTCCAGCGACACCCGGCGCGGGCAGCCGTCCGTCCACCGCCGGTTCGAGGCCCTGCACGGCGCGCAGTCCTGGCCGGGCGACGCGGAGGCGTTCGGCTCCGGCGCCGCGATCCTGCTCGGCGACCTGTGCCTGGCCTGGTCGAGCGAGATGTTCGAGACGTGCGGGCTCGGCGGCGACCGCAGGCGGCACGCCCGCGACGTGTACGACATGATGCGCACCGAGGTCATGTGCGGCCAGTACCTCGACATGCTGGAGAGCACCCGGGGCGAGGCGACCGCCGACACCGCGCTGCGCGTGGTGGAGTACAAGAGCGCCAAGTACACGATCGAGCGCCCCCTGCACCTCGGCGCGGCCCTCGCCGGGGCCCGTCCCGACGTGACCGGCGCCCTCACCGCCTACGGCCTGCCGCTCGGCATCGCCTTCCAGCTGCGCGACGACGTCCTCGGCGTCTTCGGCGACCCCGGCGAGACCGGTAAGCCCGCGGGCGACGACCTGCGCGAAGGCAAGCGGACCGTGCTGATCGCCCTCACACTCGAACGCGCCTCGTCCGCCCAGGCCGACGCGATCCAGCGCCGCCTCGGCGACCCCGACCTGGACCGTCCCGGCGTGGACGAGCTGCGCACGATCATCACCGAGACCGGCGGCCTGGCCGCCTGCGAGGCGATGATCGACCAGTACCTCACCGACGCGGAGAAGGCCCTCACGTCCGCCCCCGTCACGCCCGAGGCGCACCAGGCCCTCTCCGAGCTGGCGGTGGCGGCCACGACCCGCAGCATGTAGCGACCTTGGGGCTGGAGTGGGCAAAGATCGTGGTTTGGGTGCCGGGCGGGGCGGGGGCGCGGTAGAAATGGGGGAGTCTTCCGTCCGTCCCGCCGAGTCGGAGCCCCCCACGTGACGCATGACACCTCCCGAGGGAGGACGAGTCCCCATTCCGCCGTCCATTCCGGACGGGCGGGGCAGGGGCCTGCGCGTGCGCGGGTCGGACGCAACCATGGCGCGCGGCGGGTGCGGGCTCCGCTCGGGCCCGAGGATCCGCGCGGGCTCGGCGGGTACACGCTGCTCGGACGGCTCGGCGAGGGCGGCCAGGGCGTCGTCTACCTGGGGCGCGACGGCGACGGCGAACTCGTCACCGTCAAACTGCTGCGCGGCGGAGGTGCCGCCGGGGAACGGGCACGCAAGCGGTTCGTGAAGGAGGCGGACGCGGCGTTGCGGGTGTCGGGACGGCACACCGCCCGGGTCCTGGACGCCGACATGACCGGCGACCGCCCGTACATCGTCAGCGAATACGTCGAAGGCCCCGCGCTCCAGCAGATCGTGGAGGATCGGGGCCCGCTGCCCGAGCCGAAGCTGCACAAGCTCGCCTTGCGGACGGCGGCCGCGCTCGCCGCCGTCCACCGGGCCGGGATCGTGCACCGCGACTTCAAGCCCGGGAACGTGCTGCTCGGCCCGGACGGCGCCAAGGTGATCGACTTCGGCATCGCCCGCCTCGCCGACGCCACCCCGGTGACGACGGGACCGATCGGGACGCCCGCCTACATGGCGCCCGAGCAGATCGAGGACGAGCCCGTGGGCCCGCCCGCCGACGTGTTCGCGTGGGGCGCGACCCTGGTCTTCGCGGCGACGGGACGCCCGCCGTTCGGCACGGGGCCGAGCGCGGCCGTCATGCGGCGCGTCACGTCCCGCCGCCCCGATCTCGGCGATCTGGACGGGCCGCTGCGCGACCTCGCGGCCCGATGCCTCGACAAGAATCCGGCAGCCCGGCCGACCGCTCCGCAGATCGTCCGGGCGCTGCGCGAAGGGCGGGGACCGATGCCGAAGCCGCGGCCGACCCAGATTCCGCGCTACCGCTGGCGGATGATGGTGGCGCTCGGCGCCGTCGTCATCGTCGGCTTCGTCCTCGGCATGCTGTTCTGACCGGGCCTGCTGTTCTGAACGCTCACCAGTGCGGCGGGCGGTCTTCGAGGAGCCGGGAGTCGTCGTCGCCGTCGTCGCGCCATTCGCCCCAGCCGGTGTCGGTGTCGTCGGACGTCTGGTCGGGCAGGATCTCCAGGTCCTCGTCCAGGTCGACCGTCCGGTCGTCGTCGGGTCCGTTCATGATCCCCATTGTCGGCGATGGGACGGCCGCGCGCACTGTGATGAGGGTCAAACCGGGGGGGCTCAAGGGGCCAGGCGACGGGCGAACTCGGCCGCGGCGGCGCCGGGGTCGTCCGCCTCGGTGATCGCCCGGACGACGACGACGCGGTCCGCGCCCGCGGCCCGGACGTCGTCGAGGTTGCCGAGGTCGATTCCGCCGATCGCGAACCAGGGCCGCGCCGGACGCCGCGCCGCGACGTACTCCAGGAGCCCCGGGCCGGGCGCTGGGCGGCCGGGCTTGGTGGGCGTGGGCCAGACCGGGCCCGCGCAGAAGTAGTCGACGCCCGGCTCGTCGGCCGCCGCCGACGCCTGCTCGTCCGAGTGCGTGGACCGGCCGATCAGCATGTCGTCGCCGACGAGCTGGCGGGCCACCGGCACCGGCAGGTCGTCCTGCCCGAGGTGCAGGACGTCGGCGCGGGCGGCGTACGCCACGTCCGCCCGGTCGTTGACCGCGAGGAGCGCGCCGTGCCGGTCGCACGCCGCCCGGAAGACCTCCAGGTACGCCAGCTCCTGCCGGGCCTCCAGGCCCTTCTGGCGGAGCTGGACGATATCGACGCCGCCCGCGAGCACGGCGTCCAGGAAGGCGGCCAGGTCGCCCTGCCGCTCCCGCGCGTCCGTGCAGAGATAGAGGCGGGCCTGGCCGAGCCGGGCGCGCGGCGCGACGGCGCGTTCGGTGGGGAGATCGCTGGACACGCGGCCACGCTACCTTCCACGCCTCACGACGCGGTCACACGGGTCGCGCCGCCCAACACCCGCCGTGCTCGCTGCCGGTCTAGAAGGCGAGCGCCTGGGCGCGGCGGCGGACCTCCGTGCCGCGGTTCTCGGCGAGCGCGTCCACGGGCGTTCCCGGCAGCGTGTCGTCGGCGGTGAACAGCCAGCGGATCGTCTCGATGTCGTCGAAACCCGCGTCCGACAGCAGCGTCAGCGTGCCGGGCAGGCCCTTGATGACCTGACCGTCCTTGATGAACGCCGCGGGGACCATCGGCTCGCCGCCACGGCGGACGGCCAGGAGCCGGTGCTCGCTGATGAGCTGCTTGATCCGGTTGGGCTTGATCCCGAGCAGCGCGGCCGCGTCCTTGAGGGCGAGCCACTCGCCCGCGAGGGCGTCCGTCCGGGGGTCCAGTGCGCTGTCAACGGTTGCGTGCGTCTGCGTCACGCCCCCTTGCTACCACGCCTTCGGAACAATCAAACCCACCGCGCAGCCGTTGCGCTCCGCGAGTGATCGCTATCCGCGAACGGCCTGGCGGACGGGCACGTCCGGGTCGGCGATGGCGGCGGCGTCCACGGGTGTCCCGGCGGCGATGACCCGCTTGGCCTGCACCAGATCGCGGGGACGGTCGACGGTGAGGATCGCGTCGAGCCGGTCATCGGTCAGCCACGCCACGGACCACTTCCGGCCGGACGAGTCGCCGCGATGCACGATCCGTTCTGACGTTGCGTGGTTGCCCGCGTACTGCACCATCCGGCCGAACTGCTCGGACCAGAAGTAGGGGGCGACGTCGTACACGGCGTTCCCGCCGAGGAGGGCGGCGGCGGCGACGTCCGGGGCGTTGAGGGCGACGTCCCAGTGTTCGACGAGGAGCGGCCGCCCGTAGCGGGCCGACCACCAGGCGGCGCAGTCGCCGACCGCGACGACGTCCGGGCGGGTGGAGCCGGGCTCCCCGTCGTCCAGCAGGGCGCGGAACGAGCCGTCGGTGACGACGCCGCGCTCCAGCAGCAGCCCGGACCCGTCCAGCCAGGACAGGTCGGGCCGGACGCCGATGCCGACGACGACCTCGTCCGCGTCGATCCGGCCGCCCCCGGCGAGGAGGAGACCGCCGTCGCGCACCTCGGCGACCTTGACGCCGGTGCGCAGTTCGACGCCCGCCTCCGCGTACCAGGGGGCGGTGAACGCGCCGACCTCGGGCCCGAGCGCGGTGGACAGCGGGGCGTCGGCGGCCTCGACGACGGTCACGGCGCAGCCCCGCTTCGCGGCCGCGGTCGCGACCTCGGCGCCGATCCAGCCCGCCCCGACGATGACGATCCGGGCCCCGTCGACGAGCCTGGACCGCAGCTCGCGGGCCTGGTCGATGGTGCGCAGGACGTGCTGGCGCCCGTCCCCCGGCAGCGTGATCGGGGCGGCGCCGGTCGCGATGACCAGCCCATCGAAGGGGAGGTCGCCCGCCGTGGACGCGACGACGCCGCCGCGTCCCGGGGCGTCCAGCCGCAGTCCGGTGGCGCGCTGGCCGAGGAGCAGGTCGCAGCGCAGCAGGTCCCAGTCGGCTTCGACGGTGGTGTCGTCGGTCTCGCCCGCGAGGACGGCCTTCGACAGCGGCGGACGGTCGTAGGGCGGATGCGGCTCGGCGGAGACGAGGGTCAGCGCGCCCTCGTGACCGTTGCCGCGCAGGGCCTCCACGGCGCGCAGGCCCGCCAGCCCGCCGCCCACGACGATCACCTTCTCTCCATGGGCGTCCACCCTAGTGAGGCGGCCCTCGCCGACCCGCGTCAGAGGGGTCGTATGGTGGGGGCCGGAGACAAAGCGCGGGAGTCCGGTGCGACCGGGCTGAGAGGGCGGCTGAACGGGCCGCCGACCGCCACGACCTGATCCGGATCATGCCGGCGAAGGGAGCGCGCATGGAGATCGTGATCGTCGGTGCCGGGATCATCGGCCTGGCCACCGCCTGGCGGGCCGCGGCCGGGGGCGCGACCGTCACCCTGGTCGACCCGGAGCCCGCGAGCGGCGCGTCGTCGGTCGCGGCGGGCATGCTCACCCCGGTCAGCGAGCTGACCTACGGCGAGGAGCCGCTGCTGCGCCTCGGCCTCGCGTCCCGCGACCGCTATGGCGCGTTCGTGGCCGAGTTGGAGGAGCTGACCGGGCACGACACCGGCTACCGCACCGACGGGATCATCGAGGTCGCGTTCGACGCCGACGACCTCACGTACCTGGACGATCTGCGCCGCTTCCAGGAGAGCGTCGGCATCACCGTCCAAGCGCTGACCGGACGCGAGTGCCGCCGCCTTGAACCGATGCTCGCGCCCGGCGTGCGCGGCGGCCTCCTCGCCCCCGAGGACGGCTCCATCGACCCACGCCGACTGACCCCAGCCCTACTCGCAGCAGGCGAACGGCTCGGCGTGCGTCTCGTCCGGCAGCGGGCCACTGGAATCGTCATCGAACACGACACAGCGGTCGGCGTAACCCTCGACGACGGGACGACGCTCCGCGCCGACCGAACACTGCTGGCCGCGGGCTCCTGGTCGGGCGACCTCGACGGACTACCTCCCGGGACCGTTCCACCCGTCCGTCCGGTGAAGGGGCAGGTGATCCGGCTCCACACCCGCACGCCGTTCCTCAACCGGACCACGCGCGGGCTCGTGAAGGGGTCGCCGGTCTACCTGGTGCCCCGCGCGGACGGTGAGATCGTCGTCGGCGCCACCCAGGAGGAGCTGGGCTTCGACACGCGCGTCACGGCCGGTGGCCTGTGGGAGCTGCTGCGCGACGCCCGCGAGTTGCTGCCCGGCGTCACCGAGCTGGAGTTCGTCGAGGTGTCGGCGGGCCTGCGTCCCGGCTCTCCGGACAACGCGCCCGTCATGGGCCCGTCCGCCCTGCCCGGCCTGTTCGTCGGCACGGGTCATTTCCGCAACGGCGTCCTGCTCACCCCCGTGAGCGCCGACATCCTGTCCGCGATGCTGCTGGACGGCCCCGTCCCGGCCGTCGCCGAACCGTTCTCCCCCAGCCGTTTCTCCCCCGAGGTGCTGTCATGAAGGTGATCGTCAACGGTGAGCCCCGCGAGCTGCCGGACGGCGCGAGCGTGGCCGACGTGGTCGCGTCCGTCACGACCGCCGGTTCCGGCGTGGCGGCGGCGGTGAACGACGAGGTCGTGCGCCGCTCCGCCTGGGCGGCGACGCCCCTGCGCGACGCCGACCGCCTCGAAGTCCTCACAGCCGTCCAGGGAGGTTGAGCGGCGTATGGAACGGAGCGCCAGCGGAGTGCAATACGCCGGTCGGCCCCCTGCCGGGGGGCGTGGGGGGTCGTCCCCCCACAC